>JBKBRF010000048.1:0-50699 GCA_046292385.1 Armatimonadota bacterium
ATCAGTTGGAGGAGCTCCGAAGCAGGTTCCTCCACTTCCTGCACCGCTTCCAGGATGGCAGCGAAGCACTCCTGCGCTACGTTGGCCTACTTAAGCCCGGTTAATTTCTTGACTCCCATAATTCCCTCGCTGAAAGGCCTGCGGCCACGCGTCCTCCGGACGCCCAGATCCCAGGTGACGCTACTCACCTCGCAGCAGGGATGGCTGCCCGGGTTGCTCGTTGAGCCTCACGACTGGCCAACCAGTGCTCAGCCCGCGCAGGCGGGCTTTGCTCTCTGTAGCCTCGACTTCAGTCGCAGGCAGCGACCGCGCCAAGGCCGCCGGGCCCCCGGTCCTACACCACCGGCGCGAAGGTCGTCCGGAGCTCTTGCGCCTGGCCGGTTTCCGCGGCGCGGTAGCCGCTCTCGATGATGTCGATCACGTGCCGGGCGTGCTCCGCGGTGCCGACCGCCGGCGTTCCCTCCCGCGCCAGGTCGGCGAGCTGCAGGAGGTCCTGGAAGACGTGGAACTCCTCGGTGGGATGCCGCTCGTTGTAGTCCGGCAGCACGACGTTGATGCCGCCGACCGCCTGCTTCTCCCGGCCGGGGAAATCGAACGGCTCCCCGTTGAGCTGGTCGCCAACGAGCGACCCCTTGATGCCGAAGAAGCTGGGCGTGCCGAAGATCGGGTTGATGCCGCCCGCCGCGGTGCCGTAGCAGAAGGCGAAGACCGCCTGGCCGAAGTCGACCAGGATCGCGGTGTTGTCGTCGCAGTCGCTCGGGAACATCTCTCCGCGGAACTCCCGCTCCTGAAGCAGCGTGCCGGAGATCGCCGTCACCCGCTTCGCCGGACCGAGGATGCCGGTGAGCGAGTGGAGACCGTAGACCGTCATGTCGTAGAGCGGGCCGCCGCCCGGCTTGCGCCAGTACCAGGCGGGGTTGATGTTGGAGAGCACGTCCTCCCCCTGCCGCACCCCCTCCTGCTCGTGGTAGCTCCCGAAGGCGGCGCCGGTGGTCGCCCACGCCAGCCGGCCGATGGCGCCGTCTTCGATCAGCTCTTTCATCCGGCGGAGGTGCGGGCGGAGCATCTGCCCGGGGGAGGAGACCAGCTTCACGCCGGCCGCCTCCGCCCGGGCGATCAGGTCGTCCGCCTCCTCCACGGCGGTGGTCATCGTCTTGTTGAAGTGGAGGTGCTTCCCGGCGGCGAGGCACTGGAGCCCCTGCTCGTAGTGGAGCGCGATCGGGGTGCCGATCGTGACGGCATCCAGGTCGCCCTCGCGCAGCATCTGCTCCAGGCTCTCGAACGCCTGCGGCACGCCGTACCGCTCGGCGGCGGCCTGCGCGCGGCCGGGAACGGTGTCACAGACCGCCGCCGCGACCACGCGATCGTTGAAGTCGCCGACCGCCAGGTGCGCCAGCGCGCCGCGGATGCCGATGCTGCCGGCGCCCAGCACGCCGATCCGGATGGGATTTGCCATGAGGTGACTCTCTGCTTTCGAGCGGCTCTGCTTACGCGACAGACTGGAATCCACGTTCTATATCTGAATGGGCGAGTGGGGGAGTGGGCGAGCTTGAGAACCCGCTTCCGGAGGCGGGTCTCCCACTCACCCACTCGCCCTTGCGCCCACTCCAGCACGTTAGAAGTAGCTGGACCGCGGACTACGAGTGGAGGAGGACCTGGCCGGCGAGCGTGCCGGTGTGGCGGCCGCCGTCGACCACCAGAGCGCCGTTCACCACGACGAACGGAATGCCTTCCGGTGGGCGGCACGGATCTTCGTAGGTGGCGGCGTCGCGCACCGTGGCGGGGTCGAAGACGGTGAGATCGGCGGCAAGGCCCGGCGCGATCCGGCCGCGGTCGCGGAATCCCATCCGCTGGGCGGGGAAGCCGGTCATCTTCCAGACCGCCTCTTCCAGCGTGAGCAGCCGCTGCTCCCGGACGTAGCGGGAGAGGAGCCGGGGGAACGCGCCGTAAAGGCGGGGGTGGGTCTTTCCGGGGAGGTGGAGCCCGTCGCTGCCGAGCATCTGCGCCGGGTGAGAGAGGATGCGGCGGAGGTCGTCCTCATCCCCCAGGTGCGCGATGAAGCAGGCCTGGAGCTCGTCTTCAACCACCACGCGGCAGACCAGCTCGCCGATCGACAGCCCCTCCGACTCCGCCATCCGGGCGAACGTCTCCCCCTCGTACCGCTTCCAGGCCGGGTTGCGGGCGCCGCAGAGCACGTGGCGAGTCCAGTCGCGATCGGCGGCGTTCATCGCCTCGATGACCCGCGCGCGGGTGTCCGGCTCGTGGAGGCGCTCCAGCAGCAGCGCGGGACTGCCGGCGGTCGCCCAGGTCGGCAGCATCGCCTGCACCAGCGTGCTGCCGGCGGTATACGGATAGCTGTCGTAGGTCACGTCGAGGCCGGAGGCTCGGGCGCGGTCGAGGTGCGCCAGCACCTCCTCGGAGCGGCCCCAGTTGCGCGCGCCGCCGATCTGGAGGTGCGACACCTGCAGCGGCGCGCCCGACTCCCGGCTCGTCGCGTACGACTCGTCGAGCGCGTCGAGGATCGCGTCGCCGTAGTCGCGCATGTGCGTGGCGAAGAAGCCGCCTCTCTCCGCCACCGCCCGGCAGACGGCGACATTCTCCTCCGGCGCGGCGTAGCTCATCGGGGAGTACCAGAGGCCGGTGGAGATGCCCCAGGCCCCCTCGTCCATCCCCTGCCGGATCAGGTCGGTCATCACCCGCAGCTCGTCGGGCGCCGCGGGACGGTCCGCCATCCCCATCGCGGAGACGCGCACCGCCCCGTGCGGAATCAGGTAGGCGGCGTTGGTGGCGATGCCGCGGCGGTAGCGGGAGAGGAATTCGCCGACGCTGCGCCAGCTCCAGTCGACTCCGGCGTCGTCGCCGAAGAGTCCCAGCAGGTACTCCTTCTGGATGCCGAGGCCCGCCGCCGTCACCGGCGCGAAGCCGAGGCCGCAGTTGGAAAAGACCTCGGTGGTCACCCCCTGCAGCACCTTCGGCTCGTGGGTGGGACGCGCCAGCAGGGCGATGTCGGCGTGGGTGTGGATGTCGATGAAGCCGGGAGCGACCACCAGCCCGGCGGCGTCGATCTCCCGCGCCGCCTGCGCCGCGGAGAGGTCGCCCACGGCGGCGATCCGCTCCCCCTCGATCCCGACGTCGGCCCGGTAACCGGGGCTGCCGGTCCCGTCCACCACCGTCCCGTTCCGGATGATCAGGTCCAAGGCAGCCCCCTCCCGCGCAGCACAGCCCGCTCCGGCGCGAGGCGGCGAGCCGCGGCCGCATTGGGGTCACATCTCAACGGAGCTCCACACCCACCCCGGTGCAGCGGAGGTCACCCAGCGAATCTTCGCGGAGTGACGCGCTTGCGGATACTGTTGGCGAAATCAGCAGGGCAGGAGGATTACCGGCTATCGAGCACTCCGGCGAGATTCCCCTGGCGGGGAAGCGGTGGCAAGCCACCGCACTCCACAGACTGCACCGGGGCAGTCTCCCTTTCGACGAGAGGGAATCTCTTCCGGGCTAGCCTGTGGAGTGCGAATGCTTGCTTTCGCGCCCCGCGTCAGCGGGGCCACCGGAGAAGCTTCCCGATTTCGCCAACAGTATCCTTGCGCGGCCTCCCTAACGAAGCCGAACCTGTCAGGCCCAGGCGATACAGGCGCACGTTCCTCACCCGGGCGACTGCACCTCCGATAGAAGGGCCGCGCGAGCGCGTCACTCCGGCAGTACCGAATCGCCAATACCGCTTCACGAAGCCCTGACAGGACCCGGGAAGGCGGTGACTCTACTCGAACACCACCAGCAGGTCGCCGGTGTCCACGCGGGTGCCAGGGGAGACGAGCACTTCCTTGATCTTGCCGCGCATGGGGCTGTTGATGTGCATCTGCATCTTCATCGCCTCCATCGCGACCAGAAGCTGCTCCTTCTCCACGTCCTGCCCCGGCTTCACGGCTACTTCCACCACCGCGCCCGGCATCGGCGCGCCGAGGTGGTGCAGGTCGTCCGGGTCGGCCTTCGGGTGGCGCTGCACCGCGGCCACGGCGCTGCGGTCCGGCACCTTCACCTCGCGCGGGTGGCCGTTCAGCTCGTAGAAGAGCGTCACCATCCCCTCGGGGTCCGGCTGGCTCCGGGCGATCAGCTTGATGAAGAGCGTCTTGCCCCGCTCGATCTGGATCGAGGTCTCCTCGCCCGGCTGCATTCCGTAGAAGAAGATCTCGGTCGGCACCTGCGTCACGTCGGAGTACTTCTCCCGGTGCGCCGCGAAGTCGGTGAAGACGCGCGGGTACATCAGGTAGGAGAGCACTTCCGTCTCGCTGGCGGCCCTGCCGATCTTGCGCTCCACCTCCGCACGCACCTGGCCGAAGTCGACCGGCGGCAGGTGTTGGCCCAGGCGTCCTTCCACGGGGGTGCGGCCCTTCAGCACGGCTTCCTGCAGGCGCGCCGGGAAGCCGCCCTCCGGATAGCCGATCTCCCCGGCGAAGAGGCCGACCACCGACTCGGGGAATTGGATCTCGTGCCCGCGGTTCAGCACGTCGTCCGGCGTCAGGTCCTGCGTGAGCATGAAGAGCGCCAGGTCGCCGACCACCTTGCTGGAGGGGGTCACCTTCACGATGTCGCCCAGCATCTCGTTCACCGTGGCGTACATCTGCTTTAGCTCCGGCAGGCGGTCGCCCAGGCCCATCGCCTCCGCCTGCGGCCGCAGGTTGCTGTACTGGCCGCCGGGAATCTCGTGCAGGTAGACGTCGCCGGAGTTGCTCTTCAGGTCACTCTCGAACGGCGCGTAGTACTCCCGCACCACGCTCCAGTAGTCGGCGTGGCGCAGCAGCGCCTCGAAGTCGAGCTCGGTGTCCCGCTCCTGGCGCTGGAGCGCCGCCGCCAGCGTGTCGAGGCTCGGCTGGCTGGTGAGGCCGGACATGGAGCTGATCGCCGCGTCGACCACGTCGACTCCCGCCTCCGCCGCAAAGAGGAGCGAGGCCATCTGCCCGCCGGAGGTGTCATGGGTGTGAAAGTGGATCGGCAGACCGACCTCCTGCCGGAGGGCGCGGACCAGCTCGCGCGCGGCGTAGGGGCGGAGCAGGCCCGCCATGTCCTTGATCGCCAGGATGTGCGCGCCCGCCTTCTCCAGCTCCTTCGCCAGGCGCAGGTAGTAGTCGAGGTGGTACTTCGGCCGCTCGGGGTCGAAGAGGTCGCCGGTGTAGCAGATCGCCGCTTCCGCGATCGCGCCGGTCTCCCGCACCGCCTCGATGGCGGGAAGCATCGCGGGGACGTAGTTGAGCGAGTCGAAGATGCGGAAGACGTCGATCCCCTCCCGCGCCGCCACCCGCACGAACTCGCGCACCACGTTGTCCGGGTAGTTGGTGTAGCCGACCGCGTTCGCCCCGCGCAGCAGCATCTGGAACAGCACGTTCGGCACGCGCTCGCGGAGCTGCGCCAGCCGCTCCCACGGGTCCTCGAAGAGGAAGCGCATCGTCACGTCGAACGTGGCGCCGCCCCACATCTCCAGCGAGAAGAGGTTCGGGAAGTCCCGCGCGATCGCGTCGGCCACCTGCAGCATGTCGACGGAGCGCACGCGGGTGGCGAGGAGCGACTGGTGCGCGTCTCGCAGCGTCGTGTCGGTCACCAGCAGCCGCTTCTGATCGCGCACCCACTCCGCGAACTTCTCCGGCCCCAGCCGCTTCAGCACGTCCCGGGTGCCTTCCGGCGGAGCGGAGAGCTCGTCGAAGACCGGCACCAGCGGCTCGCGCAGGTTCTTCGGCGCCGCGCCGCGGGGGACGGTTGGGTTGCCGTTCACCACCACGTCCCCGATGAACTGGAGCAGCTTGGTGGCTCGGTCGGCCCGTCGCTCGAACTCGAAGAGCTCCGGCGTCTCCTCGATGAAGGTCGTCGTCGCCTGCCCGGCCTGGAAGACCGGGTGGCGGACCACGTTCTCCAGGAACGGGATGTTCGTCTTGACGCCGCGCACGCGGAACTCGCTCAGGCCGCGCGCCAGCTTGTGGCAGCAGTCCTGGAAGTCGAGGCTGGAGGCGGAGAGCTTCACCAGCAGCGAGTCGTAGAACGGCGTGATCACCGCGCCGGTAAAGGCGGTGCCGCCATCGAGGCGGATGCCGAATCCGGCGGCGGAGCGGTAGTGGGTGATGCGGCCGTAGTCCGGGATGAAGTTGTTTGCGGGGTCTTCCGTGGTGATGCGGCACTGGATGGCGAAGCCGCGCATCTGCACCGCCTCCTGCCCGGAGATGCTGATGGCGGGATCGGAGAGCGGCCGCCCCTCCGCCACGTGGATCTGCGACTTCACCAGGTCGACTCCGGTGATCATCTCGGTCACCGTGTGCTCCACCTGGATGCGCGGGTTCATCTCGATGAAGTACCAGCCGCCCTCCGCGTCGACCAGGAACTCCACGGTGCCGGCGTTGTTGTAGCCGATTGAGCGCGCGAGCCGGACCGCGGCGTCGCAGAGCGCCTCCCGCAGTTCCGGGGTGATGGAGGGGCTGGGGGCGATCTCGATCACCTTCTGGTGGCGGCGCTGGACGGAGCAGTCACGCTCGAACAGGTGCACCACGTTGCCGTGCTGGTCCCCCAGCACCTGCACCTCGATATGCTTCGGGCGCCGCAGGTACTTCTCCAGGAAGACGTCGCCGCGCCCGAAGGCGGTCTCCGCCTCCCGGGAGGCGGCGGCGAAGTGCTCCCGCAGCTCTCGCTCGCTGTGGGCCACGCGCATGCCGCGCCCGCCTCCGCCGAAGCTCGCCTTCAGGATCACCGGATAGCCGACCGGCTCCGCCCACGCGGCGGCCGCTTCCCCGCTCGAAAGCGGCTCGTCGGTGCCAGGCACCACCGGAATCCCGAGCTCCTGCGCCTTGCGCCGGGCCGCCGTCTTGTCGCCCATCGCGTCGAGCACTTCCGGCGAGGGGCCGATGAAGACGATCCCCGCTTCCGCGCAGGCACGGGCGAACTCCGCGTTCTCCGAGAGGAAGCCGTAGCCGGGGTGAATCGCGTCCGCGCCGTGTTTGCGGGCGATGCCGACGATCGCCTCGATGTCGAGGTACGCCTTCAGCGGGTCACGGTTCTCCGGCAGGGGATAGGTCTCGTCCGCCTTGTACCGGTGCAGGGCGCCGCGATCTTCCTTGGAGTAGATGCCGATGGTGCGGATGTCGAGCTCCGCGCAGGCGCGGAAGACGCGGATGGCGATCTCGCTGCGGTTGGCGACCAGGATGCGCTGAAAGGATCGGATGGGCATAGGGGAGCGAAGCGTGGGGCGCGCCGCAAGGGCGCGGCTGCCGGTATCTTCCGCATTATACCTCGGCGTCGAGCGGCAGCATGGAGCGCGGTGGCCCGCGCGCGGTCTCGTGGCGGAGGCGGAGCTTTTCTCACGAAGGTATTCTTAAGTGATGGTCAGCGCCCCCGCGAGAGCAGGCCGCTCAGGGAGAAACATGCCGGTAGAGACGAAGCAGACGCCCCCCAGCGGAGGGGAGCCGCCCGAACGAGCCCGCCCCATCGCGGCGTGGGGCTTGCTGGCGCTCCTGATGCTGGCGGCGCTGGCCGGCAACGTCTTCAGCGCGCCGCTCTTCCTCGGGCTCGACTTCCTCTTCGGCAGCATCGCCGTGTTGGTAACGGTCGCGCTGTTCGGGACCGGGTGGGGCGTTGCCGCGGCGCTGGCTGGCAGCCTCTACACCTGGCTGCTCTGGAACCACCCCTACGCCATTCTGATCCTGGTGGCGGAGGCGGTCTTCGTGGGGCTGCTCACGCACCGGAGGCGCGTCAGCCTGCTCCTGGCGGACGCCGCGTTCTGGCTGCTGTTCGGAATCCCGCTGGTCGGCATCTTCTACGGCGCGCGCATGGGGACCGGGGTGGAGGCGACCACCCTGATCGCGCTCAAGCAGAGCGTGAACGGCATCTTCAACGCCCTGCTGGCGAGCCTGCTCCTCACTCACCTGCCGCTCCGCCGCTGGGCCGGCCGCGCCGACCAGGACACCGTCCCGTTCCGGGAGACCGTCTTCAACGTGATGGTGGCGCTGGTGCTCTTTCCCACGCTGCTGCTCACCGTGCTCCAGGGCCGCAATGAGATGGAGCGGATCGATGCCAGTCTCCGCTCCCAGCTCCGCCTGAGCGCGATCTCGCTCGACAGCCGCGTGGAGGCGTGGATCCAGCGGCACCTGCGCGCGGTCTCGGCCTTGGCCGGCATCGCCCAGCGCTCCGGGCCCGGCAGCCGCGCGGCCCTCCAGCAGAGCGCCGCGGCGATCCACGAGGCGTTTCCGGATTTCCACAACCTCTACCTCGCGGACCGGAACGGCACCACCGTCGTCTTCCACCCGCCGCGCAACGCGCGCGGGGAATCGACGCTCGGGCTCAACTTCTCGGACCGGGACTACTACCGGCAGATGCGGGAAACCCTCAAGCCGGTCGTCTCCGACATCTTCCTCGGCCGGGGCGGCGTGGAGACGCCGATCATCACTGTCAGCGTGCCGATCGTGGAGAACGGGGAGTTGACCGGCTACGCGCTCGGCGCGGTCGACGTCACCGGGCTCGATCAGCTCCTCACCGAATCGCTGGAGGATGCCGGGGTGCAGGCGACGCTGATGGACGGCGAGCGGCGCATCATTGCCAGTACGGTGGCCGGTGCCGACGCCGCCGAGGCGTACCAGCCTCCCGGGGCGGGAGATATCCAGCCGATCGGCGGCGGGGTCTTTCGCTGGGTCCCGTGGGAGGCGAACACGCCCGCGGTGACGCGCTGGCGCGATTCGTTCTACCTGCGGCGGCTCGCCTGGGAGAACGTATCCTGGACCCTGGAGCTGCAGGCGCCCGTGGGCCCCTACCAGCGCGACCTCCACCGCCGGTACCTGGAGAGCTTCGTGGTGATGCTCGTGCTCACCGTGCTGGCGCTGCTGCTCGCGCTCGCCTTCACGGAGTGGCTGGCGACCCCCCTGGCACGTCTCGCCACCGTCACCACCAACCTTCCGGCCCGGATCCACGATCGGGCGGCGATCCCCTGGCCCCAGGTGCGGATCGCGGAGATCGCCTCGCTGGTCGGGAACTACCGCACCATGCTTCAGGCGCTGCAGGACCAGTTCCAGGCGCTGCTGGGAGCCAACGCCAGCCTGGAAGAACGGGGGCAGGAGCTGGAAGAGCGGAACCGCGCGCTCCGGACGGAGGTGGAGGAGCGCAGCCGGGTGGAGCAGGCGCTCCGGCTCTCCGAAGAGCGGTACCGGACGGTACTGGAAGAGTCGCCCATCGCCACGCAGACCTTCGCCCCGGACGGCACCTGGCTCGACGCCAACCGCGCGTGGGAGACGCTCTGGGGCGCGAAGATCTCCGATCTCGCCGGCTACAACCTTCTGCAGGATCCACAGCTCGAGCGCCGCGGGGTGATGCCGTGGATCCGGCGCGCCTTCTCCGGGCAGCCGGTGGTGCTCCCTCCGGTGCTCTACGAGCCGGCGGAGATCGGCGCGGCGGGCCGGCCGCGGTGGGTAGAGGCGTACCTCTATCCGGTTAAGGACCCCGCCGGAGAGATCCGCGAGGTGGTGCTGATGCTCCAGGACATCACGGAGCGGAGGCTGGTGGAAGAAGAGCGCCTGCGGCTCCTCTCCGCGGAGCAGGCGGCGCGCGAGCGGGCCGAGCGGCTCTACGAGGAAGCGCAGGAAGAAGCGCGGCGCAAGGACCAGTTCCTGGCGATGCTGGCGCACGAGCTGCGGAACCCGCTGGGCGCCGTGGCCAACGCCCTGCACGTGCTGCAGACGCCGGAGGCCTCGCCGGAAGCACGCGAGCGGGCCCTGGCGGTGCTCTCCCGGCAGGTGCGGCACCAGTCGCGCATGGTCGACGACCTGCTGGACGTCTCACGCATCGAGCGCGGCAAGGTCGAGCTTCGCTGCGAGGTCCTCGACCTGGTCGCCGTCGTGCGGGAGGCGCGGGACGACGCCCAGGACGCATCCGGCGCCGCGGGTCCGCGTCTCCGGCTGGAGATCGAGCCGGACGAGCCGCTCCTGATACGCGGGGACTCGACCCGCCTGGCCCAGGTCCTGGGCAACCTGCTCCAGAACGCGCGCAAGTTCACGCCGGCGGACGGCGAGATCACGCTCTCGCTGCGGCGGGAGCCGCCGGGTCCGGACCAGGCGGGGGAGGGGACGGCGGTGATCACCGTGGCGGATACCGGCATCGGCATCCGGCGGGAGATGCTGCCGCACGTCTTCACGATCTTCGCGCAGGAAGATTCCAGTCTCGACCGCAGCCGCGGCGGCCTGGGCCTCGGCCTCGCGCTGGTGAAGGGGATCGTGGAGCTGCACGGAGGAGACGTCTCCGCCGTCAGCGGCGGACCCGGCAAGGGCGCCGCGTTTACGGTGCGCCTGCCGCTGCTCGCGACGTCCGAGCTGGACGGCCGGGAGACCCCGCCGGCGCCGGGTCCGTCCGGGGACGTGACCGAGCCGCTCCACCCGCGCCGCGTGCTGGTGATCGAGGACAACCGGGACGCTGCGGAGACGCTCGCGGACATGCTGGACCTCTTCGGCTACGAGGTGGCGCAGGCCTATTCCGGGCCGGAAGGTTTGGACGCGGCGGCGCGGTTTCACCCGGACGTGGTGCTCTGCGACATCGGCCTACCCGGCATGAGCGGGCTGGAGGTGGCGCAGGCCCTCCGCCGCGACCCGGAGCTGGGTCACGCGCGCCTGGTAGCCGTGACCGGCTACGGGCAGCACGAGGACGTACGCCGCACCCGCGAGGCCGGCTTCGACCACCACCTCACCAAGCCGATCGACCCGGAAACGCTGCGCAGCCTGCTCGAGTCTAGGGTCTAGGGTCTAGGGTTTAGGGGGTAGGGTGCAGATCTGTGGCGGGCTGGCTGCGCCACCCTGGCAAGGCTGCTCTTGCAGCTGCTCTTGCTCGCCGCCACCGCGGCGATAAGCGAGCTCTTCCGCCGTCCGGCTCTCAGGAAGAGGCGAGAAACGCTCGGCGGCTCCCGTGTAACCACCCCAGTCATCCTGAATGAAATGAAGGATCTACGTCACCAGGGTTACGTGAGAGCTGCGGACTTGCCGTTCGGGAGTGCCTCGGCAGGCGCGGTCCTCGTCACGTACGTGCGGGCTCCGGTCCAACACGGCTGCCGAGATCCTTCCCTGTCGGTCAGGATGACTGGGGTGGAGGACAGTAGGGCCGCTCGTCCTCACCGGCAGTAGCTACGCTGCGCTCCCAGCGCAGCCACCTTACAGCGCGCTATACAAGCACTCGCGCTTCGGGGTAGGGCGGGGAAAGAGGATCCCCATGCCGGAGCCACCGCCAGCACTGCGCCCGGCAGGACGTGAGGGAGAGCGGTGGGAGGTTCTCGCTACGGAATACGAGATACGGAATACGACCTACGGAATACGACCTACGGCCCTAAACGTCCGCCGTGCCGTTCTCCAGGACCCGCTTGACCAGGGAGACCAGCTCCTTGGGGTGGAACGGCTTCGGCAGGTAGAGCTCCGCGCCCTCCTTGAGGCCTTCCACGATATCCGCGTTGTGCGTCTTGACCGTGAGCATGATGACCGGGGTCTCCATCAGCTCGCCGTCCGCCTTGATCTCCCGGAGCACTTCGAAGCCGTCTTTGCGCGGCATGATCACGTCCAGGATTACCAGGTCCGGATGGTGCTCGCGGACCCGCAGCATGCCTTCCACCCCATCGGCCGCCGTCAAGACCTGGAAGCCCTCCTTCTCGAGGTTGACCTGGATCAGGCGCACGATGTGCGGCTGATCGTCTACTACCAGGACAGATTTCTTCATCGACATGCGGTCTCCGCTGGGCCCGGTGCCAGTGCCCCTGATCCGGTCGTCCGCCGCAGCCCCTGCGGCAGATAGAAGTTAGCGGCCGGAGGGGCATTTGCCTCCCGGCCGCGGAAGCCTACGCCACCTGCTGCCGGGGGAGCGTGGCGAGGAGCGGCGCGAGATCGGTGGCCTCGAGCGCCGCGAATGCCGTGCTCGTCTCCCACAGCTCGATCCGGTGCAGCGCGGCGCCGAACTCCGGCAGGATCTCCGCGGCGATCCAGAAGAGCAGGTTCTCCGCCGTCGTGATGCCGCCCACCACGTCGTTCAGGTGGTAGTGGTCCAACCGCCCGATCACTCGCTCCCGGACTACCCGCTTGACGTCCCGGAAGTTGCGGACCATGCCGGTCTCCGGATCGACCGGTCCCCGCACCGCCACCAGGAGCCGGTAGCTATGCCCATGAAGACGGGCGCAGCTCCCGAACACTTCCACGTTCTTTTGCTGGCTCCAGTCGTCGCGCCAGAGCTGGTGGCTGGCCTCGAAGCGGAACTCGACGGTAATCAGCGCGGTAGGTTGCATCGCTCTATTCTAGCACGCGTGCGTACCTCCGGTACGGCGGCGCGGCACATCGCGCGGTTCCGGCGGGTATCATGCGGAGTGCCATTCGAACTTCCTCTTCCGGAGCTCCTGCGCGAGGAGACCCGCCGCGAGCACGACCGCCTCGAGCAGCGGATCGACTTGCTGCGTCCGGACTTCTCCCCGGCGGAGTACCGCGCGCTGCTCGCCCGATTCCTGGGTTACTACGAGCCGCTGGAGCGGGGCCTGGCGGCGCACCCCTGGGCGGAGCTGGGGCACCCCTTGCAGCCGGGTGAGAGGCCCGCGCTCCTGGCCCGGGACCTCGGGGTGCTGGGGCTCTCTCGTGAAGCGATCTCCGCCCTTCCGCGGTGCGGCGCCGTTCCGGACGTGGGCGATCTCTCCCGCGCGGCGGGAGCGCTCTACGTGCTGGAGGGCGCCGCGCTCGGCGGGCAGGTCGTGGCGCGCCATCTCCGGCGTACGCCGCTCCTTCGGGAGCTCCCGGCGGCTTTCTTCGGAAGTGACGGCGCGGACGTGGGTGCCCGCTGGCGCAAGTTCCGAGCTTTGCTGGAGGAGCTGGGTCGGTCGCGCCTGGAACGAGGGATGGTGATCGACGGCGCCCGCGCCACGTTCCGCCGCCTGGACGACTGGCTCGCCGAAAGGAGCCCCGCTTGAGCGCTTCTCCCGAGATCCGACCGGCCGCTGACCTGCGGGACTGCGACCGCGAGCCGATCCACGTCCCCGGCTCGATCCAGCCGCACGGCGCGCTCCTGGTGCTCCGGGAGCCGGACCTGCAGGTGCTGCAGGTGAGCGCTAATGCCGGCGCGCTGCTCGGTCGCGGCCCGGAAGAGCTGCTCGACCGGCCGTTCGACCTCCTCCGTCCGGACGACCTGGCCAGCCTGAGACAGCTTCACGAACAGTCGTCGCTGGCGGAAGTGAACCCCCTGCGGGTGGAGACGGCGGGAGGAGATTGTTTCGACGCGATCGTCCACCGGACTGCGGGAGGCCTGGTGCTGGAGCTTGAGCCGGCGCCGGAGCCGGCCGCGCCCGGCCTCATGGGCTTCTACCACCGGGTCCGCCGCGCGGCAGCGCGCCTGGAGAGCGCCCCGGACATCCGCGCGCTCTGCGACGCGGCCGCGGAGGAGGTCCGGCGCCTGACCGGCTTCGACCGGGTGATGATCTACCGCTTCGACCCGGAGTGGAACGGCGAGGTGGTGGCGGAGGATCGCGCCGGAGACGTGGAGTCGTTCCTTGGCCTGCATTACCCGGCCACCGATATCCCGCCGCAGGCCCGGCAGCTCTATACCGTGAACTGGCTGCGCCTGATCGCGGACGTGCAGTACGCGCCCACGCCGCTGGTGCCGGCGCTCAATCCGGCCACCGGCGCACCGCTCGACATGAGCTTCTCCGTGCTCCGGAGCGTCTCGCCCGTGCACGTGGAGTACCTGCAGAACATGCGGGTCGGCTCGTCGATGTCGGTCTCGCTGCTCCACGAAGGGCGGCTCTGGGGCCTCATCGCGCTGCACCATCGCTCGGCGCGGTTCGTTCCGTACGAGGTGCGGCAGGCGTGTGAGTTCCTGGGTCAGGTGCTCTCGCTGCATCTTTCGCTCAAGGAAGAGCAGCGCGACTATCAGCAGCGGGTCCAGCTCGCCGAGATCCGCACCGGGCTGCGCGAGCGGCTGGAGCAGGAGAGCGACATGGCGCAGGCGCTGAGCCAGGGCGCCGAGTTACTGCTGCGGACGGTAAACGGGGCCGGCGCCGCGGTCCGGCTGTTCGGTCAGGTCACCTGCGTCGGCGAGACACCGGAGGCCGCGGTGGTCGCCCGCCTGATGCACTGGCTGGATGCCGAGAGGCCCGCGGAGACGTTCCACACCGACTCGCTCTCCGCTGTGCTTCCGGAGGCGGCGGAGTGGGTGGAGCACGCCAGCGGCATCCTGACGATCTCGCTCTCCGACCGCGACCGGATCGTCTGGTTCCGGCCGGAGGTGGTGCGGACCGTCAACTGGGGCGGCGATCCGAACCACCCGGTCCTGCCGAAAGGCGCGCGCATCCACCCGCGGCGCTCCTTCGAGCTCTGGAAGCAGCGGGTGCGGCGCAAGTCGCTGCCGTGGACCGACGAGGAGCTGCGCTCCGCCGCCGCGCTGCGCGGGGACCTGGTCGACATCTTCGTGCGGAGGGCGGAGCAGCGCTCCCGGGCGCGATTGGAAGCGCTCAACCAGGAGCTCGCCCGCAGCAACGCCGAGCTCGACTCGTTCGCTTACGTCGCCTCGCACGACCTGAAAGAGCCGCTCCGGGGCATCCGCAACTACACCAAGTTCGTCCTGGAAGACTTCGGCGACTCCCTTCCGGAAGAGGGGCAGGAGCGGCTCGGGACGGTGGTCCGCCTCTCCGACCGCATGGAAGAGCTGATGGACTCGCTCCTCCATTACTCCCGGGTGGGACGGGGTCACCTGGCGATCCAGGACTGCGATCTCAACCTGGTGGTGGCCGGAGTGCTGGAGCTGCTCGAGCCGAGGATCGAGGAGAAGGGGGCGGAGGTCGCCGTCGAGGGGCCGCTGCCGGTGATCCGCTGCGACGTGAGTCGCATTTCGGAGGTATTCGCCAACCTGATCGGGAACGCCATCAAGTACAACGAGAGCGATAGGCCCCGCGTGGAGATCGGATACGAAGGGGATGCGCAGCGCCAGGAAGAGCTGGTCTTCTACGTCCGGGACAACGGCATCGGCATCCCGGAGCGGCACCACGAAGGCATCTTCGAGTTCTTCCGGCGACTCCACACGCGCGACCGCTTCGGCGGCGGGACCGGTGCCGGCCTGTCGATCGTCAAACGCATCGTAGAGCGTCACGGCGGCCGGGTCTGGGTGGAGAGCGCGCCCGGCGAGGGCAGCGCGTTCCGGTTCGCCCTGCCGGTGGTGCCCGCTTCCGCCGCCTTTCCGGCCGCCGGTTAGTCCTTGTCTACAGCTTCTTCCCCACGCCGCACCGGGCCGAGCGGGGCGACGTCCAGTCCTCTCCTGAGGAGTCCGCATGTCGGTTGAGCGGCTCAAAACCCTGATCGTAGACGACAGCCCGGAAGACCGGGAGACGGTGCGCCGCTACCTGAAGCAGGCGGACGGCTACGAGTACGACTGCCTGGAAGCGGAGACGGGCGAAGAGGCGATCGAGGTCTTCCGCCGCGAGCGGCCGGACGTGCTGCTGATCGACTTCCGCCTGCCCGACATGAACGGGCTGGAGCTGATCGCCGAGATCATCGACCTGTCGGACAGCGTGCTGCTGCCGGTGGTGATGCTGACCGGCACCGGCAATGAGCAGATCGCCGTGGAAGCGATGAAACGGGGTGCCCAGGACTACCTGGCGAAGGGCACGACCACCCCGGAGAGCCTGCGGCGGGCGATCCACTACACGGTGGAGAAGATCCGCATCCTCCGCATGCTGGAAGATCAGCGGCTGGAGCTGGAGCTGGCGAACCGGGAGCTGGCACGGAGCAACCGCGAGCTGGCGCAGGCGGATCAGCGGAAGGACGCCTTCCTGGCGATACTCGCGCACGAGCTGCGCAACCCGCTCGCCGCCACCCGCAACGCCCTGGAGGTGCTGCGCCTCGCCCGCTCGGACGAGGCGCGCTACCAGCAGGCGCTGGTGGTGCTGGAGCGGCAGATCCGCCATTAGAGCCGCCTGCTGGACGACCTCCTCGACGTCTCCCGCATCACCCAGAACAAGATGCTCTTGCGCCCGGAGCGGGCCGACCTGACCGAGATCATCCGCCTCACGCTGGAGGACCAGCAGCCCGCGCTCGACCGGGGCGGACTGCTGGTGAGCGTCTCGCTGCCGGAAGCGCCGGTCGGCCTCGTGGGCGACCCGGTCCGCCTCTCTCAGGCGGTCGGGAACCTGATCCACAACGCCATCAAGTTCACCGATCCGGGTGGTCGGATCTTCGTTTCCCTGAGCGTAGAGCCGGCGGGAAGCGATGGGGCTTCCCGGGCGGTGCTCGCGGTGCGAGACAACGGGATCGGCATTGCGCCCGACCTCCTGCCGCGCCTGTTCGACACCTTCTCCCAGGCGGACCGCAGCCTCGACCGCAGCGGCGGCGGGCTGGGGCTGGGGCTCTCCCTGGTGAAGGGTCTCACCGAGCTGCACGGCGGCACCGTAGAGGTGGAGAGCGCGGGCCTGGGGCAGGGGAGTGAGTTCCGGATCTGCCTCCCCGTGCCGCGGGAAGCGCCGGGGCCGGCAGAGACCCCCGTCCGTCCGCCGGAACGAGTCGATGCCTCACCTCCGCGCTCCGGCGCGCCGGCCGCGCGGGCGCTGCGGGTGCTCGTAGTGGAAGACAACCGGGATGCCGCGGACACCCTCCAGGACCTGCTGGAGATCCACGGCCACGAGGTGCACGTCGCCTTTACCGGCGCCGCCGGGGTAACCGTGGCGCAGGAGCTCCGGCCGGACGTGATTCTCTGCGACGTGGGGCTCCCCGGCAAGGACGGCTACGAAGTGGCACGGGAGCTGCGCGCGAACCCGATCACCGCGTCCGTGCGCCTGATCGCGGTCTCCGGCTACGGCCAGTTGGAAGACCGCGTCCGCGCCCGTGAGGCGGGGTTCGACCTCCACCTTACGAAACCGGTCGATCCGGCCGAGCTGGTGGAGCTGATCCGCCGCGGCGGAGAGCCGCCGGAAGCTGCCGCGCACCCCTGAGCGCGCAAGCCCCGCCGGCGGATGCGCGGCGGGGCTTGCGAGGCGGTTCTTGTTCTCGCCGGTTAGACGAACGGCCGCTCGTCGTTGCCGTGCGCCAGCGGGCGCGGCAGGTCGGTGCCGCCCATCAGCCACTCGTCCAGGCCGGCGGCGGCGTGGCGCCCTTCGCTGATCGCCCAGACGATCAGGCTCTGACCGCGGGTCATGTCTCCGGCCACGTAGACGCCGGGAACGCTGGTGGCGCGGTTGCCGTCGGACTTCACGTTGCCGCGCGGGTCCAGCTCCACGCCGAGCTGCTCCACCAGCCCGCCCTTCTCCGGGCCGACGAAGCCCATCGCCAGGAAGACCAGGTCCGCCTCCCAGATCTCCTCCGAGTCCGGGATATCGACGAAGCGCGGGCGCCCGTTCTCGAGCTGCATCTCGCTGCGCACCGTCCGGAGCGCCTTCAGGTTGCCCTGCTCGTCCCCGATGAACTCCTTGGTGTTGATCTGGTACTCGCGGTCGCAGCCCTCTTCGTGGGCGCTGGAGACGCGGAAGACGTTGTCCCACTGCGGCCACGGGTTGCTCGGCGCGCGGTGGTCCGGCGGGCGGGAGACGATCTCGAACTGCGCCACGCTGGCGCACTCCTGGCGATGCGAGGTGCCGAGGCAGTCCGCCCCGGTGTCGCCGCCGCCGATGATGATCACCTTCTTGCCGGTCGCCTGGATGTACTCCGACATCGTATCGGAGGAGCCGTAGGGCGGCGTGTCCCGCACCCAGATGCGGCCGTCCCGCTCCTCGTAGTCACCCAGCGCGAACCGGTTCGCCATCGGCAGGTAGTGCATCGCCTGGTAGATGCCGCGGAGGTTGCGTCCGGGGATCGGCAGGTTGCGCGCCTGGGTGGCGCCGGCCGCCAGAAGCACCGCGTCGAACTCCCGCCGCAGGTCGTCGCCGGTCACGTCCTTGCCCACGTCGACTCCGCTGCGGAACACCACGCCTTCCGCTTCCATCTGCTCAATTCGCCGGTCAAGGAACCGCTTCTCCATCTTGAACTGGGGGATGCCGTAGCGGAGCAGCCCGCCGGGGCGGTCGGCCCGCTCGAAGACGGTGACCTCGTGCCCGGCGCGCCGGAGCTGCTGGGCGGCGGCGAGCCCGGCGGGGCCGGAGCCGATCACGGCGACCTTCTTGCCGGTCCGCTTCGTCGGCGGCTCGGGCCGGATCCAGCCTTCGTCCCATGCCTTATCGACGATGGAGCACTCGATCAGCTTGATCGTGACCGGCGGCTGGTTGATGCCGAGCACGCACGACGACTCGCACGGGGCGGGACAGAGCCGGCCGGTGAACTCCGGAAAGTTGTTCGTGGCGTGAAGCCGGTCGATCGCGTCGCGCCAGCGGTCGCGGTAGACCAGGTCGTTCCAGTCCGGGATCAGGTTCCCCAGCGGGCAGCCCTGGTGGCAGAACGGGATGCCGCAGTCCATGCAGCGCGCGCCCTGCTCCTCCACCTTCAGCAGCGGGAACGGGTTGTAGACCTCGTTCCAGTCGTGCACCCGCTGCGGTACCGGCCGGCGCACCGGCGTCTCGCGCGTGTATTCCAAAAATCCAGTCGGCTTACCCATTTACTTGCTTCCTGACCTCTTACTAACGGCTGACTCGCGACCCCGACGAACCAAAGACCGTGCGAGATAACGTCCTGTGGTCACTGCCCCACGATCCTTCAGCGCCCTACGAGAGCGCCAGCGTGCGTCGCAGCGCTTCGTCGACCTGAGTCATCTCATCGAATCTTCCGATCACCCTCGCAATGAAGGCATTCGAGACCGTTACCAGATCGTCAGTCACGATGACGGAATCGGTTCGCAGCCCCGCGGCGGTGGCGGCAGGAGTTCCTAACAGCACTGTCGCGGCTGGGATGCCCGGCCCGCAGCATGTTGCTCGTGATGAGCGCGAGGACTGGGCAATTCCGGTATCCAGATCATCGGCCTGCACCACCAGCGCCGGACGACGCTTGGCGGTGACGAGATCAGAGTTGGGGAACAGCACCAGCACCACGTCCCCGCGGCTATAGCTCATCGTAGACGTCCATCTCGGGGCGGTCCCAGTCCTCGGCTACCAGGCCAAGCCGGGACCGCAGCGCCTGCGCCTCCTTCGGAGTGATGCCGGCGGCGCCCAGGTGGACCGGCCCCGCGTCCGGAAGGAACGTTACCAGAACGCGAGCGCCCTCTGCGGCGGCCGGCTCTTCTACGAGCTCCACCTTACCCCCACGGTAGATTCCTTCGAGCGTTCTCAGCATCGCTATACCTCCAGCGGCGCCGCTACTCCGCTCCGGCGAGGGTGCCGCCGCCGAGCGCTTCCAGCTCTCGCTGCTTCTGCTGAAGCATCACGCGCTTGTAGTCGACCGGCATCACCTTACGGAAGAGCTGCTTCTTCTCGTCCCATGCTGCCAGGATCTCTGCCGCCAGCGTGCTCCCGGCCAGGTCGCGGTGCTGCTCCAGCAGCTCGCGGACGAGCGCCTGGTCTTCCGGATCCTCGAACGGCTCCAGCTCCACCATCTCGGTGTTCAACCGCACCTGGAAGTCGCCGTCCTCGTCCAGCACGAACGCCATGCCGCCGCTCATGCCGGCGCCGAAGTTGCGGCCGGTCTTGCCGATCACCACCACGATGCCGCCGGTCATGTACTCGCAGCAGTGGTCGCCGGTGCCTTCGACCACGGTGTGGACGCCGGAGTTCCGGACCGCGAACCGCTCGCCCGCCTTACCGCGGAAGAAGGCGCGGCCGCTGGTGGCTCCGTAGAGGGCCACGTTGCCGATCAGGATGTTCTCCCGCGGCACGAAGGTCGATTCCCGGGGCGGGAAGACCACCACCCGGCCGCCGGAGAGGCCCTTGCCGCAGTAGTCGTTCGCGTCGCCCTCCAGCGTGAGGGAGATTCCGCGCGGCACGAAGCCGCCGAAGCTCTGTCCCGCCGAGCCGTGGAACTTCAGCCGGATCGTGTCGTCCGGCAGCCCACCACCGCCGAACTTCCGCGTCACTTCGCTGCCGAGGATGGCGCCGACCGTCCGGTGCACGTTCTGGATCGGCAGCGTCGCCTCCGCCGTGGGGAGGGCCGGAATGACGGAGGCGTCCGGGACCTGCTGGCCGGTCAGGTCCTGCTGGACCGCCGGGCACCAGTTCACGTAGTACGGCAGCTCCAAGATCTTCTTGATCTGCGGATCGCACAGGAGCTGGTAGTCGAGCGCCGTCTCCAGGCCGTGGTCCTGCTCCACCCGCTTGAAGACGCCGACCTCCGGACCGACCTCCGGCCGGTAGAGGATCTTGCTGAAATCGAGCCCCTTCGCCTTGTAGTGGTCGACCGCCTTCTTCATGTCGAGCAGGTCGCTGCGGCCGACCATCTCCTCCACGGTGCGGAACCCGAGCTTCGCCATGATCTCGCGCAGCTCTTCCGCGATGTAGAGGAAGAAGTTGACCACGTGGTCCGCCTGCCCGCTGAACCGGGCGCGCAGCTCCGGGTTCTGCGTGGCGATGCCGACCGGGCAGGTGTCCAGGTGGCAGACCCGCATCATGATGCAGCCCATCACCACCAGGGCGGAGGTGGCGAAGCCGTACTCCTCCGCCCCGAGCAGCGCGGCGATGGCGACGTCGCGGCCCGTCTTGAGCTGGCCGTCGGTCTGCACCACGATCCGGTCTCGCAGCTTGTTGAGCACCAGCGTCTGCTGCGTCTCCGCCAGTCCCAGCTCCCACGGCAGGCCCGCGTACTTGATCGAAGTGAGCGGGCTGGCTCCGGTGCCGCCGTCGTGACCGCTGATCAGGACCACGTCGCTGTGGGCCTTGGCCACGCCGGCGGCAACGGTGCCGACCCCAACCTCGGAGACCAGCTTCACGCAGATGCGGGCCCGCGGGTTAGAGTTCTTGAGATCGAAGATGAGCTGCGCCAGGTCTTCGATCGAGTAGATGTCGTGGTGCGGCGGCGGGCTGATGAGGCCCACGCCGGGAGTGGTGCCGCGCACCTTGGCGACCCACGGGTAGACCTTGTGGCCCGGGAGCTCGCCGCCTTCACCCGGCTTCGCGCCCTGCGCCATCTTGATCTGGAGCTCGTCCGCGCTCACCAGGTACTGGCTGGTGACGCCGAAGCGCCCGCTCGCCACCTGCTTGATGCGGCTGCGGCGGCTGTCGCCGTTCGGCTCCGGCAGGAACCGGTCCGGGTCCTCGCCGCCCTCGCCGGTGTTGCTCCAGCCGCCCAAGCGGTTCATCGCGATCGCCAGCGTCTGGTGCGCCTCCTGGCTGATCGAGCCGTACGACATCGCCCCCGTGGCGAACCGCTTCACGATCTCGGAAGCGGGCTCCACCTCCTCGATCGGGATCGGGGTGCGCTCGGCGAACTTGAATTCCATCAGGCCGCGCAGGGTGCAGAGCCGCTGGCTCTGCTCGTCGACCCGCGAGGTGTACTGCTTGAAGATGTCGTACCGGCCCGCGCGGGTGGCGTGCTGGAGCCGGAAGACGGTCTCCGGATTGAAGAGGTGGTACTCCCCGTCCCGGCGCCACTGGAACTGCCCGCCGCCGGGGAGCTGCCTGGGGCCGGCGGGGCGATCCGGATAGGCGACGTGATGGTGCGCCAGCACCTCGCGAGCCACTTCTTCCAGTCCGATGCCGCTCACCTGCGAGGGGGTGCGGGTGAAGTAGCGGTCGATGAACTCCTGGTTGAGGCCTACCGCCTCGAAGATCTGCGCGCCGCGGTAGCTCTGGACGGTGCTGATGCCCATCTTGGCCATCACCTTAACCACGCCCTTGTAGACCGCCTTGATGTAGTTCTTCTCCGCCTTCTCGTAGTCGCCGGAGAGCATCCCCTGCTGGACCATGTCATCCAGGCTCTCGAACGCCAGGTACGGGTTCACCACCCCGGCGCCGTAGCCGAGGAGCAGGCAGAAGTGGTGGACCTCCCGCGCGTCGCCGCTCTCCACCACCAGGCCCACCTTCATGCGGGTCCGCTCCCGCACCAGGTGATGGTGCAGGCCGGCGCAGGCGAGGAGCGACGGGATCGGCGCGTGCTCGGCGTCGACGCCGCGGTCGGAGAGGATCAGCACGTTGGCGCCGTCCGCAATGGCGCGGGAGGCGGCCTGGAACAGCTCCTCCAGCGCCCGCTCCATTCCGGCGGCGCCTTCGGCCGCCTTGAAGAGCATCGGGATCACCGCGGATTTGAAGCCGCAGTCGTCCGCGCCTCCGCTTAGCCGCTTCAGGCGCGCGAGCTCGTCGTTGTTGACCAGGAAGCTGTCGAGCGCGATCTGGTGCGCCGCGTCCGGGCCCGGCTCCAGCAGGTTGCTCTCCGGCCCGAGCCGCGTCTTGACGGAGGTGACGATCTCCTCGCGGATGCAGTCGAGCGGCGGGTTGGTCACCTGCGCGAAGAGCTGCTTGAAGTAGTTGTAAAGGAGCTGCGGCTGGTCCGAGAGCACCGCCAGCGGAGTGTCGGTCCCCATGGAGCCGATCGCCCAGATGCCGTTGGTTGCCATCGGCCCCAGGATGTACTTCTGGTCCTCCACCGTGTAGCCGAACGCCTGCTGACGCTGCAGCAGCGAGTCGTGGTCCGGCGAGGGTACGTGGCCCGCGTCCGGCAGCTCGGCGATGTGGACCGTCTTCTCCTGCAGCCACTCCCCGTACGGGCGAGCGGCGGCCAGGCTGCTCTTCAGCTCTTCGTCGGAGACGATGCGGCCTTCTTCCATGTTCACCAGGAACATGCGGCCCGGCTCCAGGCGGCCCTTCAGGAGCACGTTCGCCGGGTCGACCTCCAGCACGCCCGCCTCGGACGCCATGATGACGCGGTCGTCCTTGGTGACCCAGTAGCGGGAGGGGCGGAGGCCGTTGCGGTCGAGCGTGGCGCCGATCGTCTTGCCGTCGGTGAAGCCGATGGAGGCGGGACCGTCCCACGGCTCCATGAAGCAGGAGTGGAACTGGTAGAAGTCCTTCTTCGCCTGCGGCATCGTCTCGTGATGCTCCCAGGCTTCCGGGATCAGCATCATCATCGCGTGCGCCGGCGCGCGGCCGCCTTTGATGAGCAGCTCGACGACGTTGTCCAGCACCGCGGTATCGCTGCCGTCCTCGTCCGGGATCACCGGCAGCAGCTTCCGCAGGTCCTCCTCCGAGAAGAGGGTGGAGCGGAGCAGCGACTGCCGCGCGTGCATCCAGTTGATGTTGCCGCGCTTGGTGTTGATCTCACCGTTGTGGGAGATCACCCGGAACGGATGCGCCAGCTCCCAGGCGGGGAAGGTGTTGGTGCTGAAGCGCGAGTGGAACATGCAGAGCGCGCTCTTCATGCCCGCATCCCGCAGGTCCGGGAAGTAGAGCGGCACCTGCTCCGGCGTCAGCATCCCTTTGTAGACGATGGTGTAGCAGGAGAGGCTGGGGAAGTAGAAGTACTCCCGGTCAGTCAGGTCGGACGCGCGCACCTCGTTCTCGAAGCGGCGGCGGATGACGTAGAGCTTCCGCTCGAAAGCGTCCGGGTCGCGCATCTCCGCGCCCATCCCGACGAACGCCTGCAGCATCGCCGGCTCGACCGCGATGGCGCTGGCGCCGAGGGAGCTGTTGTCGGTCGGCAGCGGCCGCCAGCCGAGGAAGCGCTGGCCTTCCTCCGCCACGATCCGCTCGAAGAGCCGCTGGCCCGCCGCGCGGGAGGCGTCGTCCTTCGGCGCGAAGAAGATGCCGGCCCCGTACTCGTGCCAGTCCGGCAGCGCGATTCCGAGCTCGGAGCACTTCTCCACGAAGAACTCGTGCGGGATCTGGATGAGTACGCCCGCGCCGTCCCCCGTGTTCACCTCGCACCCGCAGGCGCCGCGGTGGTTCAGGTTGTTCAGGGCCGTGATGCCGTCCCGGATGATGGAGTGAGAGCGCTCGCCCTTCAGGTGGACGAGAAAACCGACGCCACAGGCGTCGTGCTCGTGAGCCGGGTCATACAGGCCCTGCTTCTGCGGATATCCGGTCGCCATCTCCCAATACCTCGTCTGCTCTGCCCGCCGTCTCGAGCGGTTTTGAAAGCGCTGCCCTCGCAGCACCGTTACCTTCGTTCTCTCGCGCTCCGGGGGGTGGGGAAACCCCGCGGCGGGTCCGGATAGGACCCGGGGCGCCGTGCCGGAATACGCAAAAGGGCGGCGCCTCGTACATAGCGAGGACGCCGCCCTTCGTTGGGCTGCCGGACCCGGCCCTCATCGGCCGGTCCGGTGAAGCTCGTTCGACTTCAAACTGGGTGGAGCGCGGGAACTCCTACGTCGGAGCGCCGCAATGGTGTAGCCCACTCCAGCAGCGCCGCTCGGAGGGGTAAGTCAATTATATAGCGGGAGTCAAGAACGGAGGCAAAGGCGAAGTGGCTCGAATTCCCAGAGCTGCCTCGTCTTTTGTCGATGCGGTATTAGAGTAGGGAGGCAAGAGAGCGTCTACCGGAGAGATGAGGATGTCCGAAGAGAAGTCGTTCGAAGTGGTGGACCGCCGCCGTGTGGGCCAGCAAGCGACCCCCGGCGGCGAAGAGACGGAGAGCCCGGCCGCGGAGAGCGCAGCCACGGAAAGTGCGGCCGCGGAGGCGGCGGAAACCGGGCCGGCGGGGTTCAACGAGGAGCCGCTCGGCGGGCTCGACGGCCAGATGCCGGACCTCGGCGTCGACGGAATCCTGCGGATGGCGATCGGGCTGCTGCACGAGCGCGCCTGGATCGACCTCGGCCTGCAGGGCGACCCGATCACGGGTCAGATCCAGGCGAAGCTGCCGGACGCACGCCGCGCGATCGACGCGGTGGCCGACCTGGCGAAGTACGTAGACGCCACCGCCACGCCGGAGGAGAAGCGGGAGCTGCAGGTGATGCTGACGAACCTGCGCGTGAACTACGTACGGCTCTCTCAAGGATGAAGGATGAGGGATGAGGGATGAGGGATGAATCCGCACCCTCGGTAATCGGGAGGTCCTGCTCCTGCTCGGCTCGTCAGGCGCACTTTGCGGCGCGGATGAAGGCGGCGAGGCGCTTCTCGTCCAGGGAGCCGTTCAGGCGGACGCCGGAGCAGACGTCGAGGCCGAAGGGGCGGGCGGCGCGCACCGCCTCCGCCGCGTTCTCCGGCGTCAGCCCGCCGGCCAGGTAGACCGGCACGCGGGCCGTCTCCACGATGCGGCGGCTAACAGTCCAGTCGTGGACGCGGCCGGTGCCGCCCAGCTCCTTCACCGGCAGGTCCGGACGGCCGGAATCGAGCAGGAGCGCGTCCGCGGTCTCCGCGGCCTCTCGCGCGTCTTCCAGCGACTCCCGTCCGGTTACGTGGATCACCTGCACCAGCCGCACTCCCGGCAGCTCGCGCCTCAGGAACCGGCGGTCCTCCGGCTCCAGCCGGTCGCAGAGCTGCAGCACCTCGGTCCCCGTCCGCCGCTGCTGCGCCGCAATCTCCGCCGGGTCCGGGCTACACGTGAGCAGGAACCGGGAAACGCCCGGCGGGACGGTCGCCGCGATCTCCGCTATTAACGCCTCCGGGATCACCCCCGGGCCGCTCGGCATCGCGGAAACCAGCCCCACCGCCGAAGCCGCCAGCCCCACCGCCAGGCGCGCCTCCTCCATACTCGCGATACAGCAGACCTTGATTCGCATGCTTCGGTTCTTGGGAAGTGTGAGAAAGGAGATAAGGGGATGAATTGGGGATAAGGGGGATGGGCAGCCTTCCGGACTGAGCCTCCTACTCCTACTCGTTCTCTTACTCTTACTCAAAAGGCCGCCCGAACCGGGAGGGTGCCCCGGGTAAAGTGGTCGGCTTCCCCGCGCCAGAGGTTGGGATTCATTCCCGATTCCCCGAAGCGATCGCCGGCAGTTGACTGCCGGCGGCACCAACCGCGGAGTTCACTCCGCCCGGCTCGTCGCCGCCCGCCACGACCTTCCGCCTGGATCGAGCTCTCGAGGACGCGCCGGAGCACGTAGGTGGCCAGCGAGCAGGAGCAAGAGCAGGAGCAGGACCTCCCGTGTACGGAGGGTTCGGACTTTAGCCTTTAGCCTTCTGCCTTTAGCCTTTGAAGGCCTTCTGCCTTTAGCCTTTAGGATCCCTCTGCACTCCGTCTTATGAAAACCCCCTTCATTTTCTCTTCATTTGCGTGGGCTAACCCTTACATCAGAAGCCATTCGAACATCCGAAAAGGGAGCCAACGATGGAACCGTGCTGCTATCCCCACCGCTCTTCCGGGCCGCGCGCCGCCGTGGCGAGTGACGACCGGAACCTGCTGCTGCGCGCGGCGCGCGGCGACGCGGAGGCGTTTACGGCGCTCTTCCAGCGGCACCGCGCCGGGCTCCAGGGCTATCTCTACCGGAAGCTGCGGAGCGCGGACGAGGCGGAGGACGCGGTGGCGCTGACCTTTCTGAAGGCGTGGCGCGCGCGGGAGAGCTTTCGGGGAAGTTGCCCCGGCAAGTCGTGGCTTTACCAGGTGGCGACCCGCGTGGCGCTCGACCTCCTCCGCCGGCGCCAGCGCCGACCCTCCGAGCTGGAGCTGGACGGCGGCGATGCGGAGCTGCCGGACCTCGACCTGGCGGACGACTCGCTCGATCCCGCCGGCCATTTCCTGGAGCGGGAGCGGGTGCTGGAGACCGGGCGCGCGGTGCGGGGAGCAGTCGACCGCCTCGCGCCGGAGGACCGCCGCCTGCTGGCGCTCTTCTACTTCGAAGGGTACGACTACTCCCAGATCAGCAGCATCCTCGGCGTCTCTCGCAGCCAGGTGCGCGGACGCCTGCACCGGATCCGCGGCCGGCTGCGTCACGAGCTGGAGGGCAGCAGCCAGCTCGTGCCGTCGTAGCATCGGTCGGGAGCCAGGGTTTCCGGAGGGGCGGACGCGTGGATCATAATTGCAGGGCCCGCCGGGACGCGCCGCGGCGGGGCGATGCCGTCCTCCTTCCAGACCTGACATGCACGAGATTACGATTGCCGGACTCGGCCCCGCGGGGCTGTCGCTGCTCTCCGCGGAGAGCCTGCGCGTGCTGGAGCACGCCCCGAGATTGATCCTGCGGACGGAGCGGCACCCGGCCGCCGCGGAGCTGCGCGCGCGCGGCGTGGCGTTCACCGGCCTCGACCCGATCTACGAGGCGACCGAGGAGTTCTCCGCGCTCTATCCACGCCTCGCGGAGGAGGTCCTGCGCCAGGCTGAAGAGGGTCCGGTGGTCTACGCCGTCCCCGGCCACCCGCTGCTCGGGGAGGAGAGCGTGCGGCTGCTGCTGGCCGGGGCGCGGGAGCGCGGCACTGCGGTGCGCGTGGTGCCGGCGCCCGGCTTCACCGACGTGGTCGCCGCCGCGCTCGCGTCCCACGGACGCCTGAGCGATCTCACCGAGTGGCAGGTTGCCGACGGCGCCGCGCTCGACCGCGTCTGGTGGGATCCGGCCCGTCCTACGCTCGTCTTTCAGCTCGACGACCCGCGCGTCGCCTCCCGCGTGAAGCTGGCGCTGCTGGAGGAGTATCCGGACGAGCTGGAGGTGGTGCTGGTCCACAGCGCCGGCGATTCCGAGCGGGAGCGGGTGGTGCCGCTGCCCCTCTACCGGATCGACCACGAGAGCGCGGTGCGGCTCGACCACCTCACGACGCTCTACGTGCCCCCCGTCCCCCCGGAAGAGCGCCGCCCCGCGTTCCGGGAGCTGGTCGACGTGATCGCCACCCTGCGCGGACCGGAGGGCTGCCCGTGGGACCGGGAGCAGACCTACGCCTCGCTGAAACGCTTCGTGATCGAAGAGGCGTACGAGGTGCTCGAAGCGGTCGATTCCGACGACCCGGACCGGCTGCGCGACGAACTGGGCGACCTGCTGCTGCAGGTGGTCCTCTACGCGCAGATCGGGCGGGAGGAGGGGTACTTCGACATCCGCGACGTGATCGCCGGCATCGTGGAGAAGATGATCCGCCGCCACCCCCACGTCTTCGGCGACGTGACCGCGGAGAGCGTGGAGGACGTACACCGGAACTGGGAGGCGATCAAGCAGCAGGAGAAGCCGGAGCGCACCAGCGTGCTGGACGGCGTCCCGCGGGAGCTGCCGGCGCTGATGAAGGCGCTGGAGGTGAGCAAGCGCGTGGTGAAAGTCGGCTTCGAGTGGCCCGGCTTCGAGGAGGTGCTGGCGAAGCTGGACGAGGAGGTGGCGGAGCTCAAGGAGGAGCTGGCCGACCGCGATCCGGAGCGGCTCCGCGGGGAGCTGGGCGACCTGCTCTTCACGGTGGTGAACGTGGCCCGCTGGCTCAAGATCGATCCGGAAGAAGCGCTGCGCCAGATGCTGGATCGGTTCGGGGCGCGGTTCCGGGAAGTGGAGCGCCTCGCCGCCGCGCAAGGCCGGCCGCTGACCGAGCTCGGAATCGAAGAGCTGGACCGCCTGTGGGAGCAGGCGAAGGGGACACTGGGGTAGCGGGGAACCGGCGGGGAGCTACCGGACGAGGATGTAGCGGAAGCGAACGTCGGCCGGGACCTGCATCACCATCCGGTTGACGCGGGGGAGCAGACCGGCGCCGCCCACCAGGACCGCCTTCTGGATCGAGCCGGGACGGTTCTCGGCGGCGGGAGTGGCGAGCGTCTCCACGATCGAGTCGAAAAGCCCGTCGAAGCGCTCCGGACAGTCCCGGAGAAACGCTTCTACCTCCGGCCAGAGCAGCACGCCGCGGCGGGTGCGGCCGTTCGCGGCAGCGCGGTCGTCCAGGGAGATACCCGGGGAGATGCCGCGCCGGATGCCGGTGGCAGGCATGGAGACGACCTGCGCGCAGTCGGTCTTCTCGAGCTCTCGCCGCAGCGACTCGGCCACCTGCGCCGGGTCCCCCTGGACCACCACGAGGGCCAGCAGGTCGCACCCGTTCAGGGCATTCACCGCGGCGAGGCCCGCGCAGCCGCGGCGGGCACCGCTGGCATGACAGCAGCTAGAGGAGATCTCGGGCAGCATCAGCTCAATGATACCCCAACGACCGGGTGGCTACACCAGTGAGCCGCCCGGCGCCGGCCCACCCCAACGTAGTAAGTTGCGAGAAATACCGGAAACGGGTTCCCCAAAAAGAAGGAGACTCCTCCTGCTTCTTTGCGAAATCTTGGCAAATCCCCCTGGAGCCTGCCCGAACCGGCCCGACTGGCTGCGGCTCGCCGCGGCTCGCGAGAGGGGCGGGGAATGCATGCCTTGCAAGCGGCGCCGGCATCAGATCCACCCTCTCCGGCGGTAAACTTCGAAGCCGATCACCTCGTGCAGCCACTCCCGCAGCGCTCGGAGGCGCTGCCCGGGGGAGCGAATCGAGTCGACGTCGAAGTCGAGATTGATGCCGGGCACCGCCCTCACCTTCACGCCTGCCTTCTCGAAGACCGCGGCGGCACGCCGGGTGTGAGTCGCGTCGGTCACCAGGAGCAGCTCGTCCCAGCCTCGCTCCGCCGCCAGCCGGGCCACCGCCAGCGCCTCATCGCGGGTGTTCGTGACCGGCCCCACTTCCTCGATCCGGCAGTCGATCCGGAACAGCTTCAACTGCGGCTCGATCGCCGCGCGAGGGCTCACCGCCGGCGGCTTCACGCAGGTCAGCACGAGGGTGGACGTCAATTCGCTTCGAATCAACTCATAGGCCCGGAGGGAGCGCCCTTGCAAGCTGGGCGTCGGCACTCCCGACGGAGTTACCCCGGCGGCCAGCACCACGACGGCATCGGCTTTGCGCGCCCCGTCGTTTCGGACCAGGCCCCGCACCGCCGGACCGATCCAGGGGGTGAAGCCGGCGATCAGGAAGCCGAGGCAGGCGGCGCCGGCCACTCCCCAGAGCGCCCACCGCAGCCGGGTCATTCCGGCGGCGGCCCCGCCCAGGGCCAGCACCGGGACCGCTTCGATCGGGGGTAGCAGGCCGAGGTCGCGGATGCCCAGCAAGTAGAGGAGCTGCCAGGCGCAGATCGTCAGGATGGCGCCGGCCAGGGCGTGGGGGAGGTCCGGCCGATCGAACAGCCAGCGCAGCCGGGACTTGATGCGAGGAGTGGAGGCCATCGGCGAGGGTTCAGAGAGGCTGCCCGGGAGTCTTGCCGCCGGGCGCCCCCGGTTCCTCCCAGCCGGCCGGACCCACGGCGCGCAGGCTCTGCCGCAGGCCCAGACTCCGGTATTCGTGAGGCAGCAGGGAGAAGTAGTGAGTGTCCGCCGGCAGCCCGTCCACTCCCAGCTCCGACTGCCGCAGCGTGCCCTCGTGCCGGAATCCCACCCGCTCGGCGACGGCCCGGCTGCGGTGGTTGTCCGCATCGCAGCGGATCGACACCCGGCGCGCCTCGAGCAGCTCGAACGCGAAGGCGGTGATGCCGCGGACTGCCTCGGTGACGTAGCCGCGGCCGCTGAACGGCGTGCGGCACCAGTAGCCGACGTCGAACGACGGAATCTCCCAGACGATGTTGTGCAGCCCGCTGCTGGCGACCAGCGTCTCCGTGCCCTTCAGGAAGACGAGTAGTCGGAGGTCACTCCGTTCCAGGAAGCCGATCCGGGCACGGCGGAGGTTCTCCTCCACCAGCGACTCCTGCGGATCCTCGGAGGCCCACAGCATCCACGGGCGCAGCTCCGCCAGCGACTCGCGGATGGCGCGGCACACCTCCGGCCCGTCCCCCGCGCGCGGCGCGCGGATCAGCAGCCGCTCGGTCTCGAATTCTTCGGGAATGTCGCGCAGGATCGGCGGGAGCATCACCACCTCCGCGGGAGGTTCGTCTCCTACCGCTCGCCCTCCTCCGGGAGACGGGTGTCAGGCAGCCGGGCGGTATGCTGATGTTGAGGAGCCCTGATGCAATCCGAGCCAGACCTCCAGCCGTTCTATCTCCCCGCGTCCCGCCCCGAATCGGAGCCGGGCCTGCCCGCCGCCGCTCGCGTGGCGCTCTACCTTCTCTGCTGGGTAGCCGCGATCCTCGCCGCGCAAACTGTAGCCGCGGTCGGCTGGCTGAGGACCGGGGGGTCGGAGGCGCAGTTGACGACGAGTCAGCTTCCGCCTCCCCAGTTCCTCTGGCAGCTGCAGTGGACCGCGCTCCTCTTCACCCTCGGCGTGACGTACTTCTTCGTGCGCGTGATCGACCGGCGTGCGCTGCGATCGCTCGGATTCGAGCTGGTGCCGAAGTGGTGGGCGCACTGGGCGCTCGGATTCGGGATCGAGGCGGCGCACTTCTCCGCGCTCTTCCTGATCGGGGTCGCCGCCGGCTGGTACCGCGTCACCGGTACCGCCGACCTGCCCTACGCGGCGGGCATCCTCTTCGTGGCGCTGGTGATCGCCCTCCCGGCGGCGGCGGTGGAGGAGATCACGATGCGCGGCTACGTGCACCAGGCGCTGGAGCGGCGGTATGGCGTCTGGCCCGCCGTCGCGGTGAGCTCCATCGTGTTCGCGCTCCTGCACGCGTTCAACCCGGACGGCCTCAAGCCGCTCTCCATCGTGGGACTGCTGGCCGCCGGCGTCTACCTGAGTGTCGCCTACCTCGCCACGCGCCAGCTCTGGCTCCCCATCGCGGCGCACGCCGCCTGGAACATCGCCCAAGGACCGTTCTTCGGCCTGCCGGTCAGCGGCATGGTAATGCCGGCCAGCGTCCTCGAGACCCGCATCCAGGGCCCGGAGCTCTGGACCGGCGGCGTTTTCGGACCGGAAGCCGGCCTGCTGGTGCTCCTCACCACGGCGGCTTTCACGCCGATCCTCTGGCACACCGCCCGCGCCTGGCTCACCATCCCTCGAGGAAGTACCGAACCGGAACACGTGTAAGAAAAGGAGATGTGGGGATGTGGGAACGGAGATAAGGGGGATGGGCAGCCAATCGAGCTTCAGCTGCGAATCGGACTCTTTCTCCTACTGCTCTAAAAAAGGCCGTCGAGATGTAGCACGGCGGGTAAGCACTCCGGCGCGGCCTAACGCCCCAACCCCCTTCCCTGAAGTGGAAGGGGGAGTCGCAGCATCACACCCATAGCTTCCCTCTCCTCTCAGGAGAGGGACCGAGGGTGAGGCCCCGTGAGCAGGAGCCGGCGCCGCCCATTTACATGGCCGCGGGTGACCCGGAGGGTCATCGACAACTCCTACTCCAATGGCCCTCCGAACCGGCGTAACCCCGGGCAGCGATCGGCCCCTCTGGAGCATCACCGCGCGCTCGCAGCAACACCCGCGGCGCGCGGCGGCAGCTCGGGCCCGTTACCGGTCCACTACGACGGGGGGCACGTTGGGGGCTTCGATCACCGCTTCCAGGATCGCGAACGCCATCTCGTCGGTGGTCTGCTCGCCGAAGCGGACCCGTCGGGGCGGGTCGCTCGGGTTGAGCGGGTTGTCGGTGGTGTTGTCGTAGTAGGCCACCAGCTCCACCTCGGTGCCCTTCGGTAGGAGGAGCGGCTCCCGGTAGCGGTAGCTGTCCTGCCAGCGGTAGTCCCAGCGGGGGATCCAGACCAGCTCTTTGCGCGTGCCGTCCGGCAGCTTCGCGGTCACCTTCATCTCCTGGCCCAGCAGGTGCATGTGCGGCATGATGCTCAGGACGCGCACGTCGGCCGGCAGCTTGTTGACTCCACGCACCTCGTGACGGGCGGCGCCCGGCGGGATGTCGATGTTGAGCGACCCCAGGATGAAGGTGCGCGCCTCCTGGCGGACCGGCTCCTTGGCGAAGTAGAGGCCCACGCGGGTGCGGTCCTTCTCCACCTTGCCGGTCTTGTGGTAGTGCATCTGGATCACCACGTCGGCCCCCTTGGGGAGCGGGCGGCCCACTCCGGCAGGCAGGAAGCGCGGGAGATTACCGGGCGCCCAGACGCCCTGGATGCGTGCGGCGGGGATCTTGATGCCTCCCGGGCCGGAGCTGTAGCCGGGGCCCGGATCGGCGGCGTCGAGCTTGCGTCCCTGCCCGGAGGTGTCGACGAAGCTCACCACGTGGTGGACCACCCGCGCGTTGCCGGGGCGGAAGTCGATCGCCACCACCTGCTTATCCTCGGGCAGGTTGGCCGGCAGCACGAAGACGCGGAACTCGTCGTCGCCGTGCGCCGCCACCTCGTACTCCTCGGACGGCTCCAGCACCAGGTCCGGCTCTCCCAGCATCCAGCCGTCCGTCCACACCTTCGGCTTCGGTGCGTCCTTCCGGTTCCCGGCCGGCATGCCGCCGTCGACCCAGGCCGCCAGCGTGGCGATCTCGGCGTCCGGCATGCGGCGGGAGTCGGCGAAGTCGCCGTGGTCCGGAGCGGCGAGCCAGGGCGGCATCTGCCGGTTGCCGGTGAGCGCCTTGATCTCCGTGCCCCAGCGCTTCGCCTGGTCGTAGGTCAGCAGCGAGAACGGCGCCACCTGGCCCGGCCGGTGGCAGCCTTCGCAGCGGCTCTGAAGGATCGGCGCGACGTCGCGGTAGTAAGTCGGCTTCTTCGCCGGCGCGGCGGCCCCGACCGAGACGGCGACCAGCACCCCCACGGTGCCCAACCCCCACGCGGCTCGACTGAACGACATCGCTTCTCCCCTTGCTTCGACCGGCGGCACGCAGCGGCCCCTCTATCCCACGACATAGACGTAAGGCGCCGCCAATCGTTTCGCGGCGGGCACCCCGGAGAATGGGTCCGCTGCGGCGCGGCCCGCTGGGCACCGCTAGAATCTGTTCCGAGTAGTCTCGCCGCTATCCCGGAGGCGCGTTCGGGCGCTCCGGATCGCCCGGAAGTCAGAAGAAGGGTCCGGCGGCGGCCGCGGCGATTGACCGGGGTCCGGAGGTTGGACGGTTTCCAAGCGCAACCGGAGAGGGTAGACAGAAGGGCCGGCCTCGCACCCCGTGACCCGGCGCCGACTTCCACCCGCGAACTGCTCTCGCGGACCGCTCGAAGGAAGCGCCTGCTCGGCGGGAGGGTGCCGGTGCTCTCCGGCGCAAGCGGTGAGGGTCAACGGATACGTGAAAGGGGCAACGGAATGGACCTGATGCAGCGGCTTAGCGAATTCCGCTCTGAAGAGGAGGCGCTGCGCTGGGAGGGAACCTTCGCCGAATACCTGGAGAAGGTGAAGGAGAATCCTCGGATCGCGCGCCTGGCGCACGGCCGCATCTTCGACATGATGATGGCCGCCGGCGTGGACCGGCCGGAGGACCAGGAGTATTCCCGCTACCACTTCTTCGACGACGAGTTGTTCGGGCTGGAGAAGCCGCTCCAGCAGCTGGTGGAGTACTTCAACAGCGCCGCCCAGCGGCTGGAGGTGCGCAAGCGCATCCTGCTCCTGATGGGGCCGGTCGGCGGCGGCAAGTCGACCATAGTGAGCATGCTCAAGCGGGGCCTGGAGGCGCACACCCGCAAGCCGGAAGGCGCCGTCTACTCGATCAAGGGCTGCCCGATGCACGAGGAGCCGCTCCACTTGATCCCGGACGTGCTCCGGACGGAGTTCGAGCGGGAGACCGGCGTCTACGTGGAGGGCGATCTCTGCCCCCACTGCCGCTTCTACTTCGAGCGGGACGGCTCCGACGTGCCGAACCATCCGTTCGGGAGCGACTTCCAGCGGCTCTCGTTCGAGAGCGTGCCGGTGCAGCGGATCGTCTTCAGCGAGAAGCACCGCGTCGGGATCGGCACCTTCACGCCGAGCGACCCGAAGAGCCAGGACATCTCCGAGCTGGTGGGCGGCATCGACCTCTCCACCATCGGCGAGGTGGGGGTCGAGTCCGACCCGCGCGCCTACCGCTTCGACGGAGAGCTGAACATCGCCAACCGGGGTCTCATGGAATTCATCGAGATGCTGAAGTGCGATGAGAAGTTCCTGTATGTCCTGCTCACGCTCTCCCAGGAGCAGAACATCAAGACCGGCCGGTTCTCCATGATCTATGCGGACGAGGTGGTCGTCTCGCACACCAACGAGAACGAGTACGCCGCGTTCGTCGGCAACCGTAAGAGCGAGGCGCTCCAGGACCGCATCATCCTGGTGAAGGTACCGTACAACCTGCGCGTCAGCGAGGAGATGCGGATCTACGACAAGCTGCTGCGCCAGAGCAGCGCGCTGGCGAACGTCCACATCGCGCCGCACACGCTGCGCGTCTCCAGCCTCTTCGCCATCCTGACGCGCCTGGAGCCGCCGAAGAAGGCCGGCATGAGCCTGATGAAGAAGCTCCGGCTCTACGACGGCCAGGACGTGGAAGGCTTCACCACCAAGGACGTGCGGGAGCTGCAGGAAGAGACCGACCGCGAGGGCATGGACGGCATCAGCCCGCGCTACGTGATCAACCAGCTCTCCCGCGCGCTGATCCGCGAGGGGGTGACCTGCATCAACCCGATCGCGGCGCTCCGCGTGCTGCGGGACGGCCTGGACCAGCACACCTCCATCACCAAGGCGGACCGGGAACGCTACCTCAACCTGATCGACGAGGCGCGCCGCGAGTACGACGACATGGCGAAGCTGGAGGTGCAGCGGGCGTTCGTCTACAGCTTCGAAGAGAGCGCGCGGACGCTGCTGAACAACTTCCTGGACAACGTGGAGGCGTTCTGCAACCGCCAGAAGGTGCGGGATCCGTTCACGGACGAGGAGGTCGACCCGGACGAGAAGCTGATGCGCTCCATCGAAGAGCAGATCGGGATCACCGAGAACGCCAAGAAGACGTTCCGCGAAGAGATCCTGATCCGCATGGCGGCGATGGCGCGCAAGGGGCAGAAGTTCGAGTACACCAGCCACGAGCGGCTGCGGGAGGCGATTGAGAAGAAGCTCTTCGCGGACCTGCGGGACGTGGTGAAGATCACCACCTCCACCAAGACTCCCGACGCGGAGCAGCTTCGGAAGATCAACGAAGTGGTCGACCGCCTGATCGAAGAGCAAGGGTACTGCCACGTCTGCGCGAATGAGCTGCTGAAGTACGTAGGGACGTTGCTGAACCGCTAGACGCCGGAGAAGTGGGAATAAGGGAGTACGGCGAGACCTTACTCCCTCTCCTCTCCCCCGGGAAGAAAGCGAGCATGCCACTGATAGCTCCCCTCTCCTCACAGGAGAGGGGACGGGGGTGGTCCCGCGGCGAGTGGCTCTTGAGTAGGAGCAAGAGTAAGAGAACGAGTAGGAGTAGGAGAGGGACCGGGATCGAAGGGAGCGGATGGACCGTGGCGATAGTATCCGTCAGCCAGGCCGACTGGTCGCTGCACCGCAAGGGGTTCATCGACCAGGACCGGCACGAGCAAAAGATCAAGGAGGCAATCAAGAAGAACCTCCATGAGATCGTGAGCCGGGAGGACATCATCCTCTCGGACGGCAAGCGCGTGGTCAAGGTCCCGATCCGCTCCCTGGAGCAGTACAAGTTCCGCTTCGACCACAACAAAGGCGAGCGTGTGGGCCAGGGGCAGGGCGGGACGAAGGTCGGCGACGTCGTCGCGCGCGATCCGGACGACGGGCAGGGCCAGGGGGCCGGCAAGGGCAAGGGCCAGGCCGGCGACCAGGCGGGAGTCGACTACTTCGAGGCGGAGGTCGACATCGACGAGCTTTCCGCGCTGATCTTCGAGGACCTGGGGCTGCCGAACCTGGAGGAGAAACGGAGCCGCCAGCTCGAGGTGGAGAGCGTCGCGTTCAAAGACATCCGCCGCGCCGGGATCATGGCGAACCTCGACAAGCGCCGGACCGTGATGGAGAACATCAAGCGCAACGCGATGCGCGGGGACGCCCGCTTCGGGAACATCCGGAGCGAGGACCTGCGGTTCAAGACGTGGGACCGCGAGGTGCGGCACGAGTCGAACGCGGTGGTGATCGCGATGATGGACGTCTCCGGCTCCATGGGCGAGTTCGAGAAGTACATCGCGCGGAGCTTCTATTTCTGGATGGTCCGCTTCCTCCGCACGAAGTACGAGAACGTGGAGATCGTCTTCATCTCCCACCACACCGAGGCGAAGATCGTCTCCGAAGAGGAGTTCTTCACCAAGGGAGAGAGCGGCGGCACCCGCGTCTCCAGTGCCTACTCCCTGGCGCTGGAGACGATCCAGGAACGGTACCGCCCGGAAGAGTGGAACATCTACCCGTTCCACTTCTCCGACGGCGACAACATGTTCAGCGACAACCGGACCTGCGTGGAGCTGGTCCACCGCCTGCTGGAGGTCTGCAATCTCTTCGGGTACGGGCAGATCAAGCAGGGCTGGTATCCCGCCGGCACGCTGATGAGCGTCTACAGCCAGGAGATCGACAACGATAAGTTCGTGGCGGTCACCATCGAGGACAAGGAAGACGTCTACCCGGCGCTCCGCAAGTTCTTCGCCCTGCGGAGCCCGATCCCGGCCTGAGGTGCCGCCGGTCTCCGTCCTCACGCACCGGCGCGCAGCCCGCTTTCCGGGAGATGCGGAACTGAACTTTGACCATGAGCAGTGATCTCGATGCCCTCCGCAACGCCGTCCAGGAGATCTGGGAGGCGAGCGAGTCGACCGGTCTCGACCCGTTCCCGATCCACTTCGACATCGTCCCGGCCAGCGTGATGTACGAGATCGGCGCGTACGGTCTTCCGGGGCGCTTCTCCCACTGGACCCACGGGAAAGCATTCCACCAGATGAAGACCATGTATGACTATGGTCTCTCCAAGATCTACGAGCTGATCATCAACACCAACCCGGCGCAGGCGTTCCTGATGGAAGCGAACAGCCTGATCCAGAACAAGCTGGTGATCGCGCACGTCATCGGGCACTCCGACTTCTTCAAGCGCAACGCCTACTTCCAGCACACCGACCGCCAGATGGCGGAGACCGCCGGCGTGACCGCGGAGCGGATCCGCGCCTACGAGCGGGAGCACGGCGAGAAGGTGGTGGAGGAGTTCCTCGACGCGGTGCTCTCCATCCAGGAGCACATCGACCCGCACCTCCGCATGCGCCGCCGCGACGGCAGCGCCCCCGCCGAGCCGCCCCGGCGCCGCACCACCCCGTACGACGACCTCTGGCGCATGCGGGAGAAGGAAGAAGACGCGCCCGCCGCCCCACGGCCCCGCATCCCGGAAGAGCCGGAGAAAGACCTGCTGCTCTTCCTGCTGGAGTACGCGCCGGAGCTGCAAGACTGGCAGCGGGACGTGCTGAACATCGTCCGCAACGAGATGATCTACTTCCTGCCGCAGATGCAGACCAAGACCATGAACGAGGGCTGGGCCTCCTACTGGCACAGCCGCATCTTGCGGGAAATGGACCTTACGGCGGAGGAGCACCTGGAGTTCACGCGCCTGCACGCGGGCGTGCTCTCCCCTTCGCCGCGGGGCACCTCGATCAATCCGTACTACGTCGGGTTCAAGATCTTCGAGGATATCGAGCGGCGCTGGAACGGGGACCTCACCGAAGAGGAGCGGCGGGAGTACCGGGAGACGAACTTCGGCAAGGAATGGCCGCACGCCGGCAAGGGCCGCGAGAAGATGTTCGAAGTGCGGGAGATGGAGAACGACGTCTCCTTCCTGCGCAACTACCTCACCCGCAAGCTGGTGGATGAGCTCGACATGTACATCTACCGCAAGGAAGGCAACGAGTGGGTGGTGGTGGAGAAGGACTGGCGGAAGATCCGGGACTCGCTGGTGGAGAGCATGACCAACTTCGGCTTCCCGTACCTCGTGGTACAGGACGGCGACTACCGCCGCGCGCGGGAGCTGCTGCTTCACCACAGCTTCGACGGCCGCGAGCTCGACCCCAACTACGGGTTCAAGACGCTCCGCTACCTCTACCAGCTCTGGGGCCGGCCGGTCCACCTGGAGACGACGGTCGATGACCAGCCGGTGCTCTGGACCTACGACGGGGAGCAGGAGCTGGTAAACCAGAAGCCGGCTCAGGGTGAGCAAGCGCCATAGTCGCTCGCTTCCGCGGCCCGGGGCGACCGCGGGCCGGCCACTCCCGAAGAAACGGGCGCGCGGAATGCCAGCAGGCCGCTACCGCCAGCCCTCTCGGTGGAGGCACCGCTCCCCGGTTTTGTCATTCTTCACTGCGTTCAGGATGACCCCCGAGGAGGCGAGCGGAGTCCGCGCCTCGCCGGCGCTGCCACGGGCGCGTACCTCACGGACCCGGGAAGCTGGAAACGGTAGGGCCACCCGTCCTCACCGGCAGAAACCACGATGGCCGGGGTTCACCCCCGGCCATCCTGTCTACCTCCGGCCCTGTCCCCTGCGCCGCTTACGCGGTGCCGGGTCGGCCAGTGCTCGAGGTGGTCGACCAATCATCGACACCCAGCTCTTCCTCCGTCTCCTCATCGGAGAGGGAGGTGTAGGTGGTCGCGGTCTCCACGTGGGCGGTGGTGGCGCCGGTGCTGCCTTCCGACCCGACCCCCGGGATGCCGGAGAACTCGTTCATGCCGCCGGTTCCGCCCATGGCAGTCCCCATCTGACTACCCTGGGTGCCCTGCCCGCCGCCGCTCATCATCGACTCCGGAGTCAGGCCCTGGCTCTGGGCTTCCTGCTTGACGGTCTCCTTCGTCTGCTCCAGGACGTGCCCCGCCTCTTCCTTTACCGTCTCGGCGGCGCGCTGGGCGACGGTCTGCACCTTCCCGCCGATCTCCTGGGCCCGCTCCTTGGCCTGGTCCATCAACCGGTCGCGCGTCTCGCCCATCATCCGGTCTTCCGCGCGGGTCTCCGGGAGCAGCATGCCGGCGACGGCGCCCAGCAGCATCGCGCCCGCGGCCAGCGCGAACGGGTTGTTCTGGCGCAGGTCGTGGAACATATCGGAGAGCTCTTCCGCCCGGGAGCGCGCCTCCAGCTTCATCAGGCTGGCGCGGTAGGCCGCCTCGTCGCCGACGCCGCTCACCTTTTCCTTGACGGTACCGGCGAGCTCGCTCGCCCTGGTGCGGACGTTCTCCGCCATCTCTCCGGCGCGCTCGCGGGCCTCGTGCGCCATCTCGCCGGCCCGCTCGCCCACGTCGCTCATCCGGCGCTGGGCACGCTCGGTCAGGGAGCTGCCGGAGCCCGCTTCCGCCTCCATACCCTCGTAGCGGCCGCCGGTGGCGCCGTAGGCGGTGCCCTCATAGTAAGAGCCGCCGTACTGCGGTCCGTGGAGCTCCCGGTAGCGGCCGCCGCGGTAGCCGCCCTCGCGATACCGCCGGCCCGAAGTGGAGCCGCTGCTCTGGCGGCTCATCAGGAGCCAGCCGATCCCGATACCGATCAGCGCGAACGGAATGGGATCCCGGCGCACCGTGTCCCACGCGGACTGTCCCGCGTCGCGTACGTTGTCCATATATACCTCCGCCGTATCCTTCACGCTCGTCATCGCGCTGTCCATCGCGTGCTGCGCGCGGCCGATCGTGGCATCGTGCAGCCCCTGCTTCGCCTGCTCGGCCAGGTGACTCGGATCGAGCCGGTCCTTCAGCTCGTTGATCGTGTCGCTCATCTCCGCCCGGGTCTGCTCCACGCGCTCCCGGTGCTCGCGGATCTCGCGATCACTCATATCGGTCTGGTCCATCACTTCCCCTCCATCTCCCGTCGTGGTTCATTCGTTTCCGCCTACGCGGCGCGCCGGCGCACCGCGGGCCGCTCTTGCTCGCTCACGTCTTCTGTGAGCGCCTCCACCGTCTCGCGCGGCGCCAGGTCTTCCTTCTTCAGGGCATCCAGGCCCTTCCAGGCGAGGAAGCCGCCGCCCGCGGTCACGGCAATGCCGACCAGCAGCGCGGAGAGCCAGAGCGGCACCCCGAGCGCGGCGAGGATGAAGACCACCGCCGCCAGCAGCGTCAGGAAGCCGCCGTAGGCGATCGCGCCGCCCGCCGCGATCATCCCGGCGTCCTTGCCGGCCCGGCGGGCCTTCGTGGTCAGCTCCGCCTTCGCCAGCGCCACCTCTTCCCGCACCAGCGTGGTCACTTCCCGGGTGAGATCTCCGAACAGCTCTCCCAGGCTGCGCTCCTCGCCGGGGCGTCGTGCGTCCGACATCATCGCTTAAACCTCCCGGTTGCCCTCTCCGCGAGCGGTGTAGGTCAGGTCGTCCGTCTCGTCATAAGTGTCCACGTCTGCCGCGCCGGTGGTCGGGCTGCCGTACGACTGGTAGCCGCTCGGCATGGTGTGGCCCTCGGTGCGCGCGCCGTAGGCGGTGCCGCCGCCGGTGTAGCCGCCCTGGCCAGAGCTCTCGGGCCGGTATCGGTACCCTTCCAGCTCGCGGCGGGTAGGCCGGCCGCGGACCATCCAATCCGGGTGGCGGCTCTGGCCGGTGTAGTCGTCCGGAACCCCGCCGCCGGACGAATACGACGCGGACGACGAAGAGCTCTTCAGGAACCGCGCCGCCAGGAAGCCGAGCACCAGCGCGCCGCCGATCAGCAGCGTCGGCTGCCGCCGGGCGAAGTTCTCCACTTCCCGGACCATGTCTTCGACATCGTGCTCCCGCAGGTAGCCGGACAGGTTGTCCGCCACGTCGCCAGCGGCAGTCATGCAGTTGCCGAGCACCGGCTGCTGCTCCTGAAGCTTGCCGCCGGTCTCCCGGAACGCGTCGGCGACGGTATGTAGGCTCTCCGCCGCGCGGTCCTTCTGCTGCGAGGCCTGGGTCTTGATCTGGTCTTTCGCCTTATGGGCGAGCTCGCTCACGCCCTGCGTGGCACTCTGCATCGTTTCGCGGGTCGTCTCTTTGGCCTGCTCCATCATCGAGCCGCTGCCGCTGTTCCCGCTCCACGAGGTCTGGTTTCCAGCACTCTGCTCCACGGTGTTTTCCTCCCTCCACTCACATCCAGCTCGTCTCCGGCGCGCGTAGGGCCTGCCCGAACGCGCCGGGAGACGATAGGCTCTTCCCGGTAAGCGCCGTTCACAAAACCCGCCCCCCCAGCGGGCAACCCGCCGATACCGGACCGGGAAAGAGCCGGCGAAAGAGGAGCTTGATGGCCCGACATCTCTACCTGCACTCCGAAGACCTGGACGGCTGGCTGGCGCCGCACAACCACGAGATCCCGGCCCGCTACGTGGCGCTCCTCTCCCGGCTGGAGGGGCTCTCGGTGGAGGCGGGCGGCGAGCGCCACGAGCTGCGGATCGTGCTGAACAGCGGCAAGTCGCCGGCCTACCTGGAGGCGCAGGCGGCGCGCTTCGGCGGAGGGCACCTGATCGGCTGTATCGGCGCTGCCTACAGGGCGGTCGGCGGGCCGACTCACCGGGTGGCGCCGCCCACCGACGACTTCCGCCGCCTGCGGCAGCTGCTGGGCTTGCCGGAGCGGCAGACCGGCGTGCTCCCGGTACCCGGCGCCGGGGAAGCGGTCGAGCTGGTGGCGGAGGAAGGGAAGCAGGACGAGCACGGCGACCTGGTGCTGACCCTCTTCCCGGAGCCGGAGCCCGTGGCGCACCGCTGGCGCTTCCGCGGGGGGCTGGACCGGCACGAGCTCTGCCGCCGAGTGCGGGAGGCGATCGAGGGACATCGGCTGGCGCTGCACGCCTACCCTCCTCACGGCGACGGCGGGCTCGACATCGTCCCGATCGCCTTCGGCCGCCCGCTGGGGAAGTGGACTCTCCCCTGGATCGCCCGGCAGCTGTTTCCGGAGTCGACGCTCTACGTCACGCACGGCGGCGACTCCGGTACCGATCTCCCCGCGCTGGAGGAGCCGGGGGTGCTGCCGCTCACCGCCACCGGCACCGACGTGGTGGACGCCGTCCGGCGGGGCGACGGGTTGGTAGTGGATGGACCCGCGGCCGGGGGACCGGCGGTACTTCGCTGCTACCGGGCGCTGGCGCGGCGCGGCTTCTACGGCCCGCTCTCTCCGCAGGTGGAGCGGATCTGTGCCGATTTCGGCAATGGAGTGTGACCTCCCTCACCGGGTGGGGCGGTAGCCGCTCCCCGCGGGAGCAACACTCGACTCGGAGGTGCCGCATGCGTCGATTACGGGTCGTCCCCCTGCTCCTGCTGCTTCCGCTCCCCGCGCTCCTGGCCGGCCCCCAGGCCGCCGCGCAGCTCAAGCCGGATCCGCCCGCGCAGCCGGCCGGCTGGAAGCCGGGATCGGAGGCGCGCGCCGCGGCGAGCGGCGGGGCGCGCATCGTCCGGGAGTTTGTCTGGGGCCAGGCGCTGGAGCCGGCCAGCGGCGTCTTCCGCCTGCGCGCGATCGACCGCACCTGGGGCGAGGACCCACAGTCCCGCGACGAGCTCGGCGAGTGCCTGGCCCGGGTGGAAGTGCCCGCGGAAAAAGCCGAGTACTACGTCCGGTTCAAGCACCTGCGCCGGATCGGAAAGCGCCGGCCGACGATGGGCGGCGTGATGGTGAACCATGCCCTCTTCGGCGACACCGAGCTGGGCGGCCCCGGCCTCTTCCCGCGGCTGAAGGCATACGTGGCGGTCTGGGGCCTCGCGGACGTGGAGAAGAACGGAAAGGTGATCGGCCGGAACCGCAGCGCGCTGGCGTGGGTGGGGCAGGGCGCCCGCGGGGAGGACGGCCGCTGGCTCTACGAGGCCGATCCGGAGCAGGTCACCGCGCACCTGGTCGTCTTCGGCAGCCTCGGCCACGGCGCGCCCCTGCAGCAGACCCGCGACGGCTTCCTCCACTTCGAGTGGCCCGCCGCCAAGGTGATCGCCCCCGGTTTCGCGCACGACCCGGCGAAGCCGGCGTCCACGGTCGCGGCCGGCAAATGAGCCGGTAGCTTGCCGTTCGCACCGACTGGGGCATATTCCGTATTGCGTATCGCATAGCGACGCGCCGGCACCGCCTGGCGAGGCATCCTGCCCGGCGAGAAGCTGGAAGGCGCCCCGACCAGCACGACGTTTGGGAAGCGGTAGCAGCACTCCGCTACGCAATACGCAATACGCACTATCCCGACAGGAAGCCCCGCTCCCGGAAGCGAACAGGGATGCGGGTCGCCGGCCCCTTTGCCTGCGCGCGGCCGTTGGCGTGGAGAGCCGCAGATGGCTTCCGGGAGCCCGGGAAGCTACACGTTCCTGTTTACCGACCTGGAGGGCAGCACCCGGCTCTGGGAAGAATTCCCGGAGCGCGCGCGGTCGCTGCTGCTGCGTCACGAAGAGCTCCTGCGAGTCGCGTTCGACCGGCACGGAGGACGCGTCTTCAATACCGCGGGCGACGCGCTCCACGCGGTCTTCTCCCTTCCCACGGAGGCGCTCCGGGCCGCCGCGGAGGCCCAGGCGGCGCTGCGGGCGGAGCCGTGGGGAGAGGGCGGGCCGCTCCGGGTCCGCATCGGCATCCACGCGGGTCCGGCGGAGCGGCGCGGCGAAGACTTCCTCGGGGTCGCCCTCCACCGGGCCGCGCGGGTGCTCCAGGCCGCACACGGGGGGCAGACGCTCGTCTCCAGCGCGGTGGAGGCGCTCGCCCGCGACACCTTGCCGCGGGAGCTCGATCTGATCGACCTCGGCACGCACCGGCTCCGCGACCTGGTAGCGGTGGAGCGGCTCTACCAGCTCCTCCACCCGGAGGTGACGGAGCGCTTCCCCGCGCCGCGGACGCTCAATGCCACCGCCAACAACATCCCCGCGCAAGCGAACCGCTTTATCGGCCGCGAGCGGGAGCTGAGCGAGCTGCGGGAGCTGCTCCGGGAAACCCGCGCGCTCACGCTCACCGGACCCGGCGGCTGCGGCAAGACCCGGCTGATGCTTCAGCTCGCGGCGGAGCTGACGGAGGAGTACCCGGACGGCGTCTGGCTGGTCGACCTCTCCGCCGTCACCCAGGGTGAGCTGGTGCCGCAGACCGCCTGTCACGCGCTGGGCCTGCGGGAAGAGGCGGCTCGCAGCCCGCTGGAGACGCTGCGCAACCACGTCTCCGGCCGCCGGCTCCTGGTCCTGCTCGACAACTGCGAGCACCTGGTCGACGCCTGCGCCCGCATGGTCGCCGACCTCCTCGCCGCCGCGCCCGGGATCCGCGTCCTGGCTACCTCACGCGAGGGGTTGAACGTCCCGGGCGAGGCGCTCTGGCCGCTCCAGCCGCTGGAGCTGCCGCCCGCCTCCGGCAGCCGCGGCCGCGCGAGCGATCCGGCGGAGCTGCTCTCCTGGGACTCGGTCGCCCTCTTCGTGGAGCGGGCTCGCGCGGCGAAGCCCGACTTCGCGCTCGACGATCGCTCCGCGGCCGCGGTGGCGCAGATCTGCCGCCGCCTCGACGGACTGCCACTGGCCCTGGAGCTCGCCGCGGTCAAGCTCCGCGTCCTCCCGCCCGAGCAGCTCTCCCGGCGCCTCGATGACCGGCTGGCGATCATCGCGGGAGGGAGCCGGACCGCGCCGCCGAGGCAGCAGACCCTGGACGGGCTGATCGCGTGGAGCTATGGACTTCTCGCGCCGCGCGAGCGCCGCCTGTTCCGCCTGCTCTCCGTCTTCGGCGGCGGGTGGACGCTGGAAGCGGCGGAGGGAGTCGCCGGCCGGCTGCGGGGGCTGCGGCAGCAGGTGCAGCCGGAGGAGGTGCTGGAGCTGCTGACCCGACTGGTGGAGCAGTCGCTCGTCGTGGCGGAGCTCGACACGGGAGACGCGCGTTACCGCATGCTGGAGACGATCCGGCACTACGCGCGAGAGAGACTGGAGGAGTGCGGGGAGCTGGAGGCGTGCCGGGACGCTCACGCGGCCTACTTCGTGGAGCTGGCGGAGCTGGCGGAGCCCTCCCTGCGCGGGGTGGACCAGGCGCGCTGGCTCGACTGCCTGGACGCCGAGCACGACAACTTCCGCGCGGCGCTCACCTGGAGTCTCCAGCAGCAGGACGCCTCAAGCGCGCTGCGCCTGACCGGGGCGCTCTGGTTCTTCTGGTACACCCGCGGGCACCTGCGGGAGGGCCGGGACTGGTGCAGCCGCGCTCTCCAGGCGGAGACCGCCGCTCCGGCAGAGGTGGTGGCCAAGGCCTGCAGCGCCGCCGGCAACCTCGCCTGGGCCCAGGGCGACAGCGAAGTGGCGCTCGCCCTGCACCAGCGCAGCCTCGCCCTGCGCCGGGAGATCGGGGACCGCCGCGGCATCGCCGGCTCCCTCAACAACCTCGGCCTGGTCAGCCGGGAGCGCGGGGACCCGACCGCCGCCCGCGCGTACTTGCAGGAGAGTCTCGGCCTCTGGCGGGAGCTGGGCGAGCAGCGTCCGGCCGCGACGGCGCTGAGTAACCTGGGCGCGCTCGAGTACGACGCGGGAGAGCTGGCGGAAGCGCAGGAGCGGTACGAAGAGAGTCTGCGCCTGCTCCGCCGCCACGGAGAGCGCAGCAGCATCGCGGTCACCCTGCACAACCTCGGGGAGATCGCCCGGCGCCGCGGCGAGCTGGTCCGCGCGGAGGAGCTCTTTCGGGAAAGCCTGCAGCTCCGCGCCGACCTGCAGGACGTCCGCGGCACCCTTCGCGTGCTGCAGGAGCTGGCCGTGCTCCGGCTGGACCAGGGCCGGGCGACCGAGGCCGCGGAGCTCTTTGCCGCCGCCGCCGCCGCCCGGGAGGAATTGGGCGACGAGGGAGCCCCGGCGGAGCGCGAGGAGCGGGAGAAGGAGCTCGAGCGGCTCCGGGCGGCGCTGGCGCCGGCGGAGCTCTCGGCTGCCTGGGAGCGGGGACGGGCCACCACTTGGCCGGACGCGGTCGCCCACCTGCTAACCGGCCCCACTTGACGCCGCGCGGCAACAGCGCCACAATGTTCTTGACTGTAGATCTTGCAAGCGAGCGCCCATCTGGAGGCCTCTATGCCGGAGTTCATCCCCGAGACGATCCAGCCGGTGCCGCTGCCGCCCGCCCCCCCGCCTGAAGGCCAGGGTTGGGGACCGGTCGGCCTCGAGATCGCCACCAAGCCGGTGGGCCGCGGAGACTTCGTGGTCCTCTACATCGTGATGGACGACGTCCCTCCGGCTGCCAAGCCCGTCACCCTCAAGATCCACGTGGTCAAATCGTCCGACGGCACCGTGCTGACGCAGCCGAATGACGTCCGAACCTACCTCGAAGATTACCCCCAGGGGGCTATCCCGGTTCGGAAGAAGATCCATCTCGTGGTGCTGCAGGTGAAGGAGAACGCACCGGAAAGCGCCACGGTCATCGTGAACGCCCACGCTGCCAAGCAGTCCGGCGGCGGCAATGGTGGCGCCTCCGGCAGCTTCCAGATCAAGGTGTAGCCGCCCGCCAGTTATTGGAGACCGACATGCCCGAGTACATCCCGGAAACGCCTACCCCTACCCCGACACCCCCTCCGCCTCCGCCTCCGCCGACCGAGCCGACGGAGCCGACCGAGCCGACGTCGCCCACCAGCCCCAGCGGCACCAGCGGCGGCACGGCGCCGTCGACGGGCGGATAGAGGCGAGAGGCTGCAGCCGGACCGCGCGCCAGTAGATGGAGCGCCGGACGGCGCCCCGCGCTGCCGGCCGCGGACCGCATCCAGGTGCAGCGGTAAGGAGCTACACGATGCCCGAGTTCATTCCCGAGACCGTGACTCCTGTGCCGGTGCCCCCGGGTTCCGACCCAGGTCCCGCCACCGAGCCCCAGCAGACGCGTCATTGCGACCACGTCGACCCGACGAAACCGCCTCCGCCGGCGAAGGCCGGCAACCTCGTCTACGTCTGCGTCCAGTTGACGGAACGCGCGGGCGCGGATGTGGAGCTCGAGATGGAGACCGGAGGAACGGGCAATCAGTATGTCGCCACCCGCCGCAATCCGAGCTTCAAAGAGGGGGAGCAGGTGGGCGCAGGCCTCGTCGTCCTGAAGAACCGGGTCGACGACTCCCGGCTCACGATCACCGTGTTCGGTAAGGACGAGCGTGGCCACCGCCTGCCGGGCAAGACCGCGACGATCGAAATCGAGAAGTAAGCGGCGACCTCCGCAGCGGAGAGGGAAACCGCCGCGGAGGCGGAACTGCACGGGGGAGCGACAACTCGGTCGCTCCCCCGTTTTGTTATGGCGACAGACGAACGAGCTCACGTCTTCGGGATCCGGCACCACGGGCCGGGCTCCGCACGGAGCCTGCTGCGGGCCCTGGAAGTGCTGCAGCCGGACCTGGTGCTGGTAGAAGGGCCGCCCGACGCCGCGCCGGTCCTCTCCCTGGCGGCGCACCCGGAGATGCGACCGCCGGTGTCGCTGCTCGTCTACGCGGCCGACACGCCGCGGCAGGCGGTCCACTACCCGTTCGCGGAGCTTTCCCCGGAGTGGCAGGCGCTCCGCTTCGCGCTCGCCCGCGGGATCGAGGTGCGGTTCATCGATCTCCCGCAGGCGCATCGCCTGGCGCTGGAGATGCCGCCCGCTCCCCCGGAAGCCGGCCCAACCAATGCAGAGGCTCCCCCAGAGTCCGCAGTGGACGAGCCGCCGGCGGTCGAGGAGGCGGAGGAGATCCGGGACGACGTGCTCGATCCCGCGCGGGCGGTGCGCCGGGACCCGATCGGGTGGCTGGCACGGGCGGCCGGCTACTCCGACGGCGAGCGCTGGTGGGACCTGGCCGTGGAGCAGCGGCGGGACGGTGAGGAGCTGTTCGCCGCGGTGCGAGAGGGGATGACCGCCCTCCGCGAGGCAGTAGAGGCCGACTACCCGCCGTCTACCCCCGAGGAGCAGGAGCACGCGCTGATGGAGGCGCGGCGGGAAGCGTGGATGCGCCAGTCGCTGCGCGCGGCGCTGCGGGAGGGGTTTCAGCGGATCGCCGTCGTCTGCGGCGCCTGGCACGTGCCGGCGCTCCAGCCGGGCCTGCCGGTGAAGAGCGACGCAGAGCTGCTGAAGGGGCTCCCGAAGGTGAAGGTGGCCGCCACCTGGGTGCCCTGGACCCACGGCCGCCTCTGCTACGCCAGCGGCTACGGCGCCGGGATCGAGTCGCCCGGATGGTACCTCCACCTCTGGCGCCATCCGGAGCGGACCGCCGTCCGCTGGCTCACCCACGTGGCGCGGCTGCTGCGCGGGGAAGACCTGGACGCCTCCAGCGCCCACGTGATCGAGGCGGTGCGGCTCGCAGAGACGCTGGCGGCGCTGCGGGGACGGCCGAACGCCGGCCTGGCGGAGCTGAACGAGGCGGCGCAGGCGGTGCTCTGCTTCGGCGACCTGCTCCCGATGCAGCTCGTCCACCGCAAGCTGATCGTCGGCGAGACGCTGGGCGAGGTGCCGGAGGAGACCCCTTCCGTCCCGCTGCAGCAGGACCTGCAGCGGGAGCAGCGGCGGCTGCGGCTGAAGCCGGAGGCGGGGGAGCGGACGCTCGACCTCGACCTGCGGCGGGAGCTCGACCTCGGCCGCAGCCACCTCCTGCACCGCCTGGAGCTGCTCGGCGTGCCGTGGGGCCGGCCGGAGCGCGCCTACGGCAAGAGCGGCACCTTCCACGAGCTGTGGCGGCTGCGCTGGGATCCGGACCTCTCCGTGGCCCTGATCGAGGCGGGGGTCTGGGGCAACACGCTGGCCGACGCCGCCTCCGCCCGGGCGCGCGACGCGGCCGACCGCGCCGCCGACCTCGCCGGGCTCACTTCGCTCCTCGACCGCGCGCTCCTGGCGGAGCTGCCGGAGGCGGTGACTTACCTGATGGAGCGGATCCGGGAGCGGTCGGCGGTCGGCGCGGACACCGCCCAGCTCATGAGCGCGCTGCCGCCGCTGGCCCGAGTCCTGCGCTACGGCAGCGCCCGCCGCACCGACGCGGAAGCGGTGCGGGAGGTGGTAGACGGGCTGGTAGTGCGGATCTGCATCGGCCTGCCGGCTGCCTGCGCCTCTCTGAACGACGAGGCGGCGGGCGAGATGCTCCAGCGCCTGGCGGCGGTCCACGAGAGCCTCTCGATCCTCGATCGCCCGGAGCACCTGGAGCCGTGGCACGAGGCGCTGGCGCGTCTCGCCTCGCAGCAGGGTATCCACGGCCTGCTCGCCGGCCGCTGCTGCCGCCTGCTCCTCGATGCCGGCCGCTTCACCCGGGAAGAGGTGGCGCGCCGGCTGGGGCTGGGCCTCTCCACCGCGGTCGACCCGACCCAGGGCGCCGCCTGGGTGGAAGGGCTGCTCGCCGGGAGCGGACTGCTCCTGCTCCACGACGAGGCGCTCTGGGAGGTGGTCGACTCCTGGGTCACCCGGCTCCGCGAAGACGCCTTCGTGCCGCTCCTGCCGCTGCTGCGCCGCACCTTCTCCACCTTCGACCCGGCGGAGCGCCGGCAGATCGGGGAGCGGGTCCGCAGCGGCGCCCGGCACCGACCGCGCGCCGGAGCCGCCGGTGTGGAGGAAGCGCGCGCGGACCTGGTGCTGCCGATCGTCCGGCAGCTGCTGGGCCTGCCGCAGCCGGCGTAAGCGTCGTTTGGCAGGCCCGGGGAGAGCGGGCGACCGCACCCGAGATGCGGCCGCCCCGGAAGCACTTTCGCCGGTTCGAAACTCTACGCCGCCTGTCGCCCCGCCTCCGCGGTCGCCGCCGCGCTGCCGCCGCTCTTCGCGTGGACGGCGCTCACGGCCGAGGGCACGTCCTCGTAGATCTTCATGATCGAGTCGAGCCGGGTCAGCCGCAGCATCCGCTGGATGGTGGTGTTCGGCGCCGCCAGGTGGAGGCCGCCGCCCGTGGGGCGCAGGCGCTTCGTCGCGCCGAGCAGCGTGCCGAAGCCGCTGCTGTCCATGAACGTAACTCCCGAGAGATCGATGATGACGTCGTTGTTCCCCTCGGAGACCAGGCTCACCACCGCCTGTTTGAAGAGCGGGGCGGTGTAGATATCGATCTCGCCGGAGACGGAGAGGACGGGCAGCCCATCGACCCTCTGGACGTTATGGTCTAGTCGTATTGGAGATGGCATCGGTCTTCGGTTTCCTTTAGCCGGAGCGCTCCGGCAGCGCGGTTCTGCTTCTCCCGAGTCTCTGGCACGGCACCGTCACAGCCGGAAACAGCCTCTCAAGACCGGGCACCGGAGGTATACCCACAGGCTTACTTCTTTAACTCCCAATCAGCAAGCAGGGGCCAGGTTTCGGTCGCTCTCCCACCGGGTACAGGCCGGGTAATCGACACTCGTCAGTCGGGTTGGGAGGCCCCACGATGTACCAAGAGAGCCCCGAATCCTGGACCGACACCCTGTTCTGGGGCGTCACGATCGTGATCGCGCTGCTGGTGATCGGCATGCCGATGGCAGTCTACTTCCACTGGCTGCCGCTGCCG
>JBKBRF010000049.1:0-49902 GCA_046292385.1 Armatimonadota bacterium
ATCCGCCGGAACGGAGCCGGCGGCGAAGAACCCGTGATGTCTTCGGCGCCGTCGGCTCCGTGGGGCTACGTACGGGAGCTACCCTCGAACTTTCCGCTTGACGCGAAGCATAGAATCTCCACAGCCTGTCCCGGAGTGTTTGTCCCGTCCGTCGAAAGGCGGCAGCCCGACCGAACTGGAGCAACCCTGTGACGGGAACCCAGGAGCGGTGCCGCAGGAACTCGCCGCGAGGCAAGCCCCAGCCCATTTCATCTCCATATCTCCAACCCATCCCCACATCCCCTTTTCTTACACTCCCTACCGCCCAGCGCTGTACCGGTTTCGGAGCTCGTCGGTGCGGCGGCGGAGTCGCTCCAGGACCGGGCGGTGGGCGAGGTCGTCGACCAGGTTGTGCTCCTGCTCGAAGTCGACCTGGTGGTTGTAGAGCTCCTCGACCACCGGGCTCTGCTCGAACCAGCGGATGTAGGTCCAGCGCTCCGTCCGCACGCCTTCGCTCTTCGGGATGTTCGCCCGCTCGAAGAGGTGCTCGAAGAGGAAGTCGGTGCGCCAGCTCTTCGGCGTGCGGCCTTCCAGCAGCGGGACCAGGCTGCGGCCCTGGTACTCGCGGGGGACGCGGAGCCCGGCGAGGTGGAGGAGGGTCGGGGCGACGTCGACGTTCAGCGCCACCGGGTCGAGCGCCCGGCCGCGCTCCAGGAGCGGCCGGCGAGGGTCGTAGACGAGCATCGGCACGCGGAGGGAGTGCTCGTAGCCGTACCACTTGTCCGCGAAGCCGCGCTCTCCCAGGAAGTAGCCGTTGTCCGAACTGAAGACGAGAACGGTGTTCTCCGCCAGCCCCTTCCGGGCGAGCGCGTCCCGGATACGGCCGATGGTGCGGTCGACCCCGGTAATCATGCGGAAGTAGCCGCGCACCATCCGCTGGTACTTCTCCGGCTCGTCGAAGCGCCAGTTGTAGCGCACGCGGCTCTCCGTGTTCCGCAGGAACTCCGGCAGCGCCCGGAAGAACTCCGGCGCCATGGTCCGCGGCGGCGGGTAGACCGCGCTCTCGTAGAGCCCGTCCTCGGTCTCCGGCCAGAGGTACTGCCGCGGATCGCCGTCTTCCGCGTGGGGCGCGTTGAAGCTGACGGAGAGGCAGAACGGCCGGTCGGGCGTGCTGCCCTCCAAGAACTCGATCGCGCGGTCGCCTTCCAGGTCGGTCAGGTGCCGGCGGCTGCCGTCGGGGAGCGTCTTCACGTACGGCGTCGGCGAGAGCGGCGCGAAGTAGTCGAACATCCGCTCCTGCTCGCCCGGCTGCACCTGCACGCCGAACTTGCCGACGAACCCGGTGCGGTAGCCGGCCTCCCGGAGCCGCGCCGGATAGCTGATCTCGGTGTGGCGGCGCTGCATCGGCGGGGTGCCGAAGGTGAAGCGGTGCGTCCGCTCGTAGAGCCCGCTCAGGAGCGAGGCGCGGCTGGCGGCGCAGATTGGCGTGGTGACGAAGGCGTTCCGAAAGCGGACCCCTTCCCGCGCGAGCGCGTCCATCTGCGGCGTGCGGACGATCGGGTTGCCCGCGTGGCTCATCGCGTCCCACCGCTGGTCGTCGGTCAGCAGGAAGACCAGGTTCGGGCGCGCCGGGCGCGCGGCCGGCGCCGCGGAAGCGCTCAGCACGGCGCACGCCGCCGCCACGACCAGCCACACCCCCCGCCACACACTTCTCGCCGCCAACATTCGGGCTTCCTCCTCGCGCCCCCGTTCGGGACGACGGTCGCTCTCTCCTCGGCGGGAAGGAGTGTCCACCGGCCGTGCCGCACGGGGCTGCGGAGGACCGGACGATGCAGGGACGCGAGTGGGTGGTCGTGCGCGAGCGGGAGCTGGCCTTCCGCGAGATCGAAGTGCCGGAGCCGGGCGCGGGGCAGGTGCTGCTCCGGACGGAAGCGAGTCTCGTCAGCGCCGGGACCGAGCTGGCGATCTTTACCGGCATCCACCAGGGCCTGACGAACCCGGACGTCGACTGGCCTAAGTACCCCCAGGGCATGGGCTACATGGCGGTCGCGCGGGTGGAGCAGGTCGGCCCCGGCGTGGAAGGCTTCCGGCGCGGCGATCGGCTCCTCACCTCCACCGGCCACACCAGCCACCGGCTGCTCGACCTCTCCACGCGTCTGGGTGGGCACCTCTGGCCGCTGCCGGACGACGTGCCCGCACACCGGTTGGTGCTGGCACGGATGGGCAAGACCGCTATTACCGCCGTTTGCCAGGCCGGGGTGACCGTGGCGCAGAGCGTGGTGGTGGTGGGGCTCGGCATCATCGGGCAGATGACGCTGCGGCTCTTCGTGGCGGCGGGCGCCTACCCGGTAGTCGGCATCGACCCGGTCCGGCTGCGGCGGGAGGCGGCACTGCGCGGGGGAGCGGTCGGCGCCATCGATCCGGCGAGCGAAGAGCCTTCCGAGGCGCTGCAGCGACTCCTGCCCGGCGGGGCCGACATCGTGATCGACGCCACCGGCTGGGCGGAAGCGCTCCCCGGCGCCCTCAAGCTGGCGACCGAAGGCGGCACCGTGGTGGTGCTCGGCAGCCCCCGCGGAACGGCAAAAGAGGTCGACTTCTACTCCGACCTCCACCGCCGCAGCCTGCGCGTGGTCGGCGCCCACGACAGCGGCCTGGGGCGGGAGGTGCGCCGGAACTTCCCCTGGACCGACACGCGCGCCGTGCCCGCGCTCGTCCACTGGGTCCGCACGGGACATCTGCCGGTGGAAGACCTGATCACGCATCACGTCCCGCCGAGCGCCCTCCCGGGGATGTATGCGGGCCTGCTGGACGATAAGGAGCGCTACCTGGGGGTGGTGCTCGACTGGACTCGGGAGTGAGGGGTCCGAAGCGCGGTCACGCAGGACTACTCCCCGGCACGAGGAGCAGTTTGACGGTACTGCCGCAGCGGAGGCGTATTGCGTATCGCGTATTGCGTAGCGGGTAGCTTTCTCCGCTCTGCCTAACGTCGTGCCGGGCGGGAGGCCTCTCAGCGCCTCGCCCGGCAGGATGCTCCGCCAGGCGGTGCTGGCACGCCGCTACGCAATACGGAATACGGAATACGTCACGATCGCTTACGGGTGAGCTCGTCGGAGAGGAGCGACTCCGCGTCTCCGAATGGGTCGCTGTCGAAGGCGCGGGCGGGATCTTCCGGCTGCTGCTCCTGCTCCTCGTCCTGCTCGATCACGGCGGCGCGGACGATCCCCTCGGTCTCCGCCTGGACCCGCTCCCTCGACTTCGGCGGCGGAACCGGCCGTGGGGGTGGCGGCGCGGCGGCGCGGGGGCTCGCGGGCGGAGCGGCGGTACGCTGCCGGGAGGAGGCGTAGAGAAGCACTGCCCCGGCCCAGAGCAGCGCCAGCGCGGCGGCGGCGGCGGCGCTGATCGCGCCGAGCGCGTGGACCAGCACAGCAACTCCAGCGCCGAGGAGCGCGGCGCCGGCGGCCGGAGCGAACGAAGCGGGCGCGACCGGCGCGGAGACTTCGGCGGAGACGGTGACTTCTGCCGGAGCCGCGGCGGGGGTCTCCAGGTCGGCCAACCGCTCCAGGTACTCGGCCACGGAGAGGAGCACCTGTCCCAGGGTGCCGTCCTGCTCTCCCTGGCGGGCCATCTCCACGTAGAACGGCCCGAAGATCTGCGGATGCCGCGCGAGCGCCACGTGCAGCTCGCGGCCGTCTTCCAGCAGGCTCGAGATCTCCCCGGACGCCGCCAGGATGCGCGCGTCGCCGCTGTGGCTGCTGGCGATCCGCAGCGCCCGCAGCACGTCGACCCCCGCCTGGAGCATCGCCCCGAGCTGCCGGGTGAAGCTGGCGAGCGCCCTCGGATCGACCTCCGAGATCCGGGCTGACGCGGGTGTCTCCGACATCGAGCTCCTCTTCCCTACCGTGATTCGTTAACCCTCGATCCCGCACGCGCGCCGGAGGTCCCTCTCCAGCGCCACGTACGGCTCGCTTCCTACCTTCTCCGGCGCGCGCGGAGCTGCCTCCACGACGGCAGTCAGGGCCCGGCAGCGCTCGATGCGGGCCGCCGATTCCGCCAGCCGTGCCTCCGAAAGCTCCCCCTCCCGCACCGCGCGGCAGACCGCCGCGTGCATCCGCTGCTGCGTCTCCAGGGAGTGGCAGACCAGCAGCATGTCAGCCCCCGCCTGCAGCGCCAGCACCGCCGTCTCCTCCGGCGTCCAGTGGTCCGCGATCCCGCGCATCTCCAGGCAGTCGGTCACGACCAGCCCGTCGAATCCCAGCTCCTCCCGCAGGAGGCCGGTCAGGATCCGCCGGGAGAGCGTGCCCGGGCGCTCCGGATCGAGCTCCCGGAACAGGATGTGCGCGCTCATCACCGCGGGCGCTCCCGCCGCGAGCGCCGCCCGGAACGGCACCAGCTCCACCGCGTCCAGGCGCGCCCGGTCGACCGCCAGCTCCGGCAGCGCCAGGTGGCTGTCGACGCTCGTGTCTCCGTGTCCGGGGAAGTGCTTCACCACCGGCACGATTCCCGCCTCTAGGTAGCCCGCCAGCGCCGCGCAGCCGTGCCGTGCCACCCGCTCCGGATCGGCGCCGAAGGAGCGGTTGTTGATCACCGGATTCCGGGGGTTATTGTTGACGTCGATGTCCGGCGCGAAGTTCACGGTGATCCCGAGTGCCGCCAGCTGTTCCCCGATGGCGCGCGCCGCGGCCTGGGTCGTCTGCGGCTGGTCCAGGCGGCCCAGGCACTCGTTCGGGACGAAGACGAGACCGGGACGCGCCAGCCGCGCGATGCGGCCGCCCTCCTGGTCGATGCCGATCAGCGGGGAGCGCTTCGCGCGGGCGCGGAGCCGGGTGGTCAGCGCGGCGATCTCTTCGGCCGTCCCCAGGTTGCGCGGGAAGAGCACGAGACCGCCGACCTGCAGCTCTTCCACCAGCAGGCGGGCGTGGTCGTTGTAGCCGGCCGGGTCCGGCTCGTCGCCGTCTCCCCAGCCGCACCAGAGCACCTGCCCCGCCAGCTCTTCCAACGTCACCGCGCGTCCCCTTTCCCCACCGTGCGGGCTTCCCGCGCCGCGAAGACCCCCGCCGCCGCCGCCGCGCGGAAGAACAGCTCGTCCTGCTCCAGCGTGCGGCCCATCGTCCGCAGCTCCGCGCGGTACGGCTCCAGCGCCGCCATCGCGGGGGCGGCGTCGGTCTCCACGCAGTGCCACGCCGCCAGCTCGCGCGCGAGCGCGGGCTCCAGGCCGGCCGGGACCGGTACCCGCACCGGCACCCGGAGGCAGCGAAGCAGCGTGCGGGTGTGGTGGCTGAGCCCCTGGTGACGCGGGCGCGGGTCGGCCATGCTGAGCCGCGGCAGGAGCAGCGCGGCGCCTCCCAGTGTATCGCAGGCGTGGAGCGCCTCGGCCAGCCCCAGCCCGCTGAACCCGTACTCCGTGCCGGTGCCGGCGTTCCCCGGCCCCTGGGAGACCACTACCAGCTCCGCGTCCGCCGCCGCCTTCGCCGCCGCGAGACCGGAGTAGACGTTGACCGCCTCCAGGTCGCCGCCGAACCCCTGGCCCACCGTGACCGAGGCGCAGAGGTGGCCGTCCGAGCGGAGGCGCGCGGCGAGGCGGCTGAATCCGAACGGGAGCGCGGCGGTATCGAGCTGGAGCAGCGCCACGCGCAGGCCCGGCACCGCCCATCGGGCGGCGAGCACCGCCGCCGCCGCCTGGCTGTGGAGCTCCGCGGCGAGGACCGGCATCCGCTCCAGGCCGGTAAACCGCTCGAGCGCCTGCCGGTGCGGCGACACCTCTTCCTCTACGGAGCAGACCCGCATCTGGAGCGGGGTGTAGCGCAGCTTGAGCAGATGGCCCGCCTCGCGCCCGGGGAACGAGCCCGCCCCCGGCTCGCCCTCCAGCCGGGCGATCACGAAGTGGACGCCGCCCGTCCCGAGTGAGAGGGCGAGCGCGGTGGTGTTCAGGAGCACGCGGTCGCCCGGCTGGAGCGCGGGGACCAGGCCGGTATAGGCGACCGCGCGCGCGGCGCGGCCCTCCACCTCCACGTCCCACTCGGAGCACCCGGCCCGCACCACGCGGCAGGCGCCCAGCACCCCCACCCGGCGCTCCATCGCCGGCGGACCGGGCACGGAATCGGACTCGCTCACCAGCGCCTCCTCATCGGCGGGAGGCCCCCTCCAGCGCCGCGGCCCAGGTGACGAACCGCTCGGCGAGCCAGGCATCCTGCTCCGGCGTGAGTCCGGTCCAGTCCAGGCGCGCCCGGCCGTTCCGGCACGAGACCACCTCCGCGTCGAACGACTGGCTGCTGCCGTCGAGTGCGTCGACCAGCCGCAGCGGCCAGCGGGTGCCGGGATTGACGGGACACGAGAGCATCAGCGACACCCCGGTGCGGCTGACGTCCCGCACGAAGCCCGGCACTCCCTCCAGCACGAGCGGCGGAAGCTCCTCGCGCGGCAGCACCTCGCGGCGATCCGCCGGAGGCGCCGCCAGCGGGGTCGAGGGACGAGGGACACTTCTCGAATCAGGTGCGGACACCGGGCACCTCCCTCTTACACCAGCGGCAGCGCAAGCTGGGTACCGCTCGTCTCTTCCGCACCAGCCGTCTCCACCACCACCATCGGCTCCTCTCCGAGGCCGGGCAGGTGCAGCGACATCTGTCGCTCGATAGGCTGGCGCTGCTGGGGCAGCGGCGGGAGCGGCACATCGGTATGCACCGGGCAGACGGAGCGGAAGTCGCACCCCCCGCAGTGGTCTCCGGAGCACGGCTCCCAACGGCGGTCGGCCGTGATGGCGTTGCCGGTGTCGATGACCCAGTGCGAAAGGTCCGCCATCTGCTGCCGCGTGCGCAGCGTGGTGCGCGCCACGTTATGACGCAGGAAGTAGAGCGAGAGCGCCTCCGGCCGGATGCCCTGCCCCTCCTGCAGGCCCAGGTAGTAGAGCCCGAGCTGCAGGTCCTCGTCCACCACCTCCTGCGGGCGCAGGTCGCGGTCCAGCTTGTAGTCGATCACCTCGTAGCCGGAATCGGTGGCGTCGACGCGGTCGATGCTGCCGATCAAGACGTGCGGGCCCAGCGGCACGCTGAACTTGTGCTCCAGGTGCACCGGCCGGCATGGCCGCTCCGCGTTCGCCTCGTGGTAGGCTCGCACGATCTCCAGGCCTTCCCGGTAGTCGGCGGAATCGGCCAGCGCCGGATCCTGCAGCACCCCCCAGGCGGAATCGTAGGCGGCCTTCGCCTCTTCCCACCGCGGCTGGCCGGAGCGCGCGTAGGTGAGCCAGCGCATCAGGGCGTGGTGGATGTGGCGCGAAGCGCGGAAGAGGCGCCGCGGCCGCCGGGGCAGGCGGTCCAGGTAGGTAAAGCGGTACCGCAGCGGGCACTGGCGATAGGTGTTCAGCTTGGAATAGGAGAGGCGCACGGCTGGAAGTCCTCCTCATCCGCGGGACGCGTAGGCTGCTGCTCCCGTATTCGCCCCCCGCCCGGGGCGTTCCTCTAGCAGCCGCGCCGGCCCCGCTCGCTAGCCGAGCAACAAGTTCTGAACAATTTTCTTCGCGCAGGCACGAAACAGGAAGGAAACAGGCGTGACACGGAGAAATGTCCCCCGTCGATAAGGTAACCACCTTAATCCACCAGGAGGGATTGGCGTTGGAAGGCTATTGCGTAAAGTGCCGCGCCAAGAAGGCGATCAAGGATGCCAAGCAGGTCACGATGAAGAACGGGCGCCCGGCTACGGAGGGCGTCTGTCCGGACTGCGGCACCAAGATCTTCAAGATCGGCAAGGCAAGCTAAGGAGACCGCCCGCTCTCGGGCTCGTTTCCCTTTTCCCCGTAACTAACTCACCACACAACACCCGGCATCCGCCGGCCCCCTGAAAGCCTCTTTCAGCTTCCTCGAACTCAACCCCGAGATCCCCGCCCCCGTCTCCCCGACGGGGGCTTTTCTTTTCGCACGCCGATCGGCGCCGCACCGCCGCTGGAGTGCGGCACTTGCTCCCGCTTCCCCGCGGCTGTGATCACGACGCGTCGAAACCTGCGACCGCTTGCTCTCGCCCGAGAGCATCCTACGGGAACGGCCGGCTCCCCAAAGCGGCAGCGAGCTGCCGCACTCCACAGTCCGGCCCGCGAGCTGGTCCCGCCTCGCCCCCGCCCGAGCCCTCGTTCAGAGCCACGCTGCCCGGCGAGGGAATCGCATCCCCTTGGAGACCGCCCGGTACCCTCCCGCATGCTCACTTACTTCATCTTGCATAACCCCCGGGCGTCCGCATCATCGGGTAGCGAGCGATCACTCCTCTCCCGCCGCGCTCACCAGCACCTTGTCGACGTGCAGGCCGTCCATGTCGACCACCTCGAAGCGGAAGCCGTCCCACTCGAAGGCGTCGCCGGCGCCGGGGATGCGGCCCAGCCGGGTCGACATCAGACCGGAAAGGGTGCTGTAATCGGCCTGCTGCTCTTCCGGGAGGTCCTTCAGGTCGAGCAGCGCCTTCAGATCTTCGATCGGCAGCGCGCCGTCGAGCAGCCACGAGCCGTCCTGCCGCCGCGCGACCATCGGCTCGGTCTCCGGCCCCTCGCCCGGCATCTCGCCGACGATCGCCTCCAGCAGGTCGGTCAGGGTGATCACCCCGTGGGTGCCGCCGTGCTCGTCGATCGCCACCGCGATGTGCGTCCGGTGCGCGCGGAACTGCTCCAGCAGGTGCACCGCCCGTGCGCTCTCCGGGACGAAGAGCGCGGGCTGCAGCACCTCTTCGAGGGAGAGCGGCCTCCCCTCCAGCGCCTGCGCCAGGAGGTCGCGCGTATGGACCACTCCCACCACGTGATCGGGGCCCCGCTCGCAGACGATGAGGCGCGTGTGGCGCTCTTCCAGGATGCGGCGGCGGATCGTCTCCGGGTCGGCGGTGATGTCGAGCCACACCATCTCCCGCCGGGGGACGGAGAGCGGTCCCACCCGCCGGTCCATGAGCAGGAAGACGCGGTCGACCATCGTCTGCTCCGCCTCTTCGAACACCCCGGCCGCGGTGCCCTGGCGCAGCAGGAGGCGCAGCTCCTCTTCCGTAACGGGCGTCTCCTCTCGCTCCTGGATGCCGAGCACGCGCGTCACCAGCTCCGTGGAGCGGCTCAGCAGCGTCACCAGCGGCGCGGTGAGGCGGGAGAGCCGGTACATCGGCGCGGCGACCCGTGCCGCGATCCTCTCCGGGTCGTTCAGCGCGATCCGCTTCGGCGCCAGCTCCCCGATGATCAGCGAAAAGTAGGTGGTGAGCACCACCACGATGCCGAACGCCAGCGGCCCGGCGTACGGCGCCAGCGGCGGGAAGTTATCCAGCCACCTCGCCAGGGGCTGCGACAGGGTGGCCCCGCTGAAGGCGCCGGTGAAGATGCCGACCAGCGTGATGCCGATCTGGACGGTGGAGAGGAACTCCTCCGGCGAGCTGGCCAGCTCCAGCGCCCGCTTCGCGCCCTCGTTCCCCGCCTCGGCCAACTGGTGCAGCCGGGCCCGCCGGGAGGAGACGACCGCAATCTCGGAGAGCGCGAAGACGCCGTTCGCAACGAGCAAGACAAAGACGAGCAGGATCTCGAACACGACGCCGGGCATGGGCAGCGGAACCTCCGGAAGGCGGTCTTCCGACACAGGGGGACACAGGAAAGCCGACGAGAGAAGCACAGCATGCGCTTCTCTGACTGACGGCCCTCCAGCAGTGGTGCCATGCCTGGAAGGCAAGCACGCTCCAACAGACAGCACTCCGGCTCGACAGGTTTCCTTCTGTGTCCCCTTCTGCCAGTTCTGTGTCCTCTCTGTGTCGAAGAGAGAGCCAGGATCTACGCCGCCAGCCGGGTCATCTCGGCCCCGCCGTCTTCGCTAGCCGCTTCCGACTCCTGCGGGTCTTCCGCTTCTTCCCGCTTCGGCTCCCGGCGGCGGACCAGCAGAACCGAGTGCTCCGCCGTCTTCAGCAGCCGGTCCGCCACGCTCCCCAGGACCAGCCCCTCGATCAGAGAGGCGCCCCGCGCGCCGGCGACCACCAGGTCCGCCTTCCCTTCCTGCGCGAGCTGGAGCAGCTCGTGCGCCGGGTCCCCCTCCCGCACCACGCAGGCGGGCTTCCGCCCCGCCCGCGCCAGCGGCTGCGCGGCCCGGTGGAGCAGCTCCACCGCTTCCAGGCGCTGCTGCTGCTGGACCTCCACCGTGATCTCCTCCAGCATCCCCAGGTACTCCGGCGTGAGCGCTACGTACGGGTAGTAGGGACGGGTGACGTGGCAAAGGGTGATCCGGCACTCCGGCGGCAGCGGCAGCCGCGCCAGCAGCTCCACCGCCTCCGCCGCATGCTCGGAGCCGTCGACCGCCGCCACCACGTGCCGCAGGTCGTGCCGGAGCGGGCGCGCTACCAGCACCGGAATCGGCGCGTGCTTCGCCACGTTGCGAGAGACGCTTCCGAGCAGGAACTCCCCCAGCCCGGAAAGCCCGTGCGAGCCGAGCAGCAGGAGGTCGACCGGCTCCTCTTCGGCCGCCGCCAGGATCTCCGCCGCCGCGGCGCCCATGCGCGCTTCCGGCACCACCGCCACTCCGGCCCGCCGCAGCGGCGCGCCGGCTGCCTCCGCCGTGCGGGTGGCCCACTCCAGCTCCGCGCGCCGCACCGGCTCCGGCAGGTGCCAGTCGAGCCCGGAGACCACGGTGAGGATCCGGATGGTGCTGCCGGCGGGCAGCGGCAGGCGCTGGAGCAGCGCCCCGGCGGTCGCGGCCTCTTCGGACCCGTCCGTCGCGTAGAGCACGCGCAGCGGCGGGGCGGCAGCGGACGCGGTCGAGAGGATGACGGCGCGTTGATCGGAAGGCGTCTGGGCCATGGATGCTTCTCCAGAAAACGAGGCTCGCGGCAGCCGCAGCGCGATCCGGCTCCGCCGGCGGGAACCGGGACGGTCGGCCGGACCGGAGTACTCAAGCAGGACGGGAGATAGCCGGCCGAGCGTCGCACACGCCTGCTTGCCGCGGGCGCGATCGGCCCCACGCCGCCGCCGCCCGCAACTCGCAACAACCCGCCAAAGTTCTGACTGGACACGACCGACCCGCGAGAGGAATCCTGATCTATCAGGAGATTTGCGTTATGCAGCTTGACCTCAGCCGGATCCGCCTCGCCCACCTGCCGCTTGCGGCCCGCGTCGTCATCAGCGGGTTCGTGGTGGTGGCGCTCACCGGATATCTGATCGCCCTACTTAATATGTACCTGACGTACGCCAACGCGGACGGCAAACCGGGCCTGACTCCCGCGGACCTGGAGAAGAAGCTGCGGGGCGACCGGACGAATACCAAGCTGGAGGCGGCTCTCAACGGCACGATGGGGCAGTACCTGAAGACGCCCGAGGAGAAGCAGCAGATCGTGGGCTGGATCCACGCGGGGGCGATGGAGGCGGACTTCGCCCGCGTGCAGCCGGTGCTGCAGAAGAACTGCGTGAGCTGCCACAGCTCCTCCGGCGCGGCCAGCTTCCGCCCGCTCACCAGCTTCCGCGAAGTCTCCGTCGTGGCGCAGGTCGACACCGGCGAGTCGCTCGCCACTTTCGCGCGAGTGGCCCACACGCATCTCCAGTCGCTGGCGCTCATCTACTTCGGGCTCGGCATCCTCTTCGCGTTCTGCGGCCTGCCGGAGAAGCTGAAGGCGGTCTTCGTCGCCACGCCGTTCCTCGCACTGGTGCTCGACTTCGGCGCGCGCGGCCTCGCCCGCTTCTGGCCGGAGATGATCTATCCGATGATGGCGGGCGGCGGCATCGCCGGCATGGCGACCACCCTGATGGCCGCCGGCATCCTGTGGGAGGTCTGGTTCGCCGGCCGGCAGAAGCACAAGCCCATGCCGGAGCCGCTGCCGGAGCCGGTCCCCGCCTCCGGTTAGTCCGCCGGGCTCCTCCTCATCGACGGGCGTCTGGATGCCCGAGGAGCGAGGAGCGGAGAGATCGCCGGAGGTTTGACCTCCGGCGGACCCAATTCGCGGAGGGGAAGAGGTAGATCGCCGGCAGTCAACTGCCGGCGGAGCCAATCCGCGGCGCTCACTCCGCAGCGCCCTTGCTTCCGGAGCGCGGAAGGTTCCGCCGCCCCTCCGGGGCGGATCTGTTGGGCCGGCGTGAGTCCGGGGGCTGCGCTGCGCTCGCACCCCGGCTATCGTCTCGCGCCCCTCCGGGGCGCCGTCCCCGCCGTCCCCGCCATGCGCCGCTCTCCGTCCCGCCGTCTCTCCGTCTCTCCGTCTCTCCGTCTCCGAAGGTCTCTCCGCCTCTCCGTCCCTCCGTCCCCGAAGGTCTCTCCGTCTCCGCCAGGCAGCTACCGCACTACCTGCTCCACCACCAGGCCCGCGAGGAACGCGGCGGCTCCCGCCAGGCCGCCGACGGCGAGCATCTCCAGGCCACCCTTCCACCACCGCTGCCCGGTCACTACCGTCCGCAGGGCGCCCACCGCAAAGAGCGCAGCCAGGGTCACTGCGGCGGCGGTGGGGAAGGCGTGTCGTGCCGGGATTGGCGCCATGAACGGCAGCAGCGGGAGCAGCCCCGCCAGCACGAAAGCCCCCCAGGTGACGCCGCCGTGCCGCGCTGCGTGGACGGTTTCATCCCAGTCGGGAAGCGCCTCCACGGCCTCCGCCGCCCGCTCCGACTTGATGCCGAGGTAGTTCCCCAGCGCCATCGAGAGCCCGTCCGCGGCCAGGTTGGCGAAGCCGAGGACCAGGACCACCGTGGCGGAGAGGCCCGCCCCCCGCACGCCGGCCACTACTGCGAAGGTGGTTACCAGCCCGTCGTTGGCGGCGTAGACCATGTCGCGAATGTAGTGGCGCGCGAAGGCGCGGGCCGTGCGGTCTTCCGGCTCGTGGGGGATCGACATGACAGGTCAGTATTCCCTTCCAGATACGAGACGGCCCGACGGGATGGTTGAGGGAGGCGCTGCCCGGGAACCCTGGAGTCCGGAGCGCGCGGAGACGGAGATCCATGGAGCATTCAACGGCGCGGAGCTGGCGCGAGCGCTATGCCGAGAAGCGGGTCACCGCGGAGCAGGCGGTGCGGTGCGTGGGCCGGGGACAGCGGGTCTTCGTCGGCTCCGGGGCCGCGGAGCCGCAGGCGCTGGTGGCGGCGCTGACGGCGCGGGCGGAAGAGCTGGCGGATACGGAGATCCTCCACATCCTCACGCTGGGCATCGCGCCCTACTCGGAGGCGCGGTACGGCGACGCCTTCCGGCACAACGCGCTCTTCATCGGACCGAACGTCCGCTCCGCCGTGGCGGAGGGCCGGGCGGACTACACCCCGGTCTTTCTCTCGGAGATCCCGCGCCTGCTCCGCTCCGGGCGGATGCCGATCGACGTGGCGCTGATCCAGGTGAGCCCGCCGGATGCCCACGGGTTCTGCAGCTACGGCGTCTCCGTCGACGTGGTGAAGGCGGGAGCGGAGAGCGCGGAGCTGGTGATCGCGGAGGTGAACCCGCGCATGCCGCGGACGCTCGGCGACAGCTTCCTTCACGTGAGCCGGATCGCCTGGCTGGTGGAGAATGACGCGCCGCTCCTCGAGTCGCAGCCGGCGCCGCCGGACGAGGTGGCGATCGCCATCGGGCGGCAGGTTGCGGAGCTGGTGGAGGACGGCTCCACCCTCCAGCTCGGCATCGGCGCCATTCCCAACGCGGTCCTCCACCAGCTCCAGGGCAAGCGCGACCTGGGCGTGCACACGGAGATGCTCTCCGACGGCGTGATCGACCTGATCGAATCCGGCGTCATCACCTGTTCCCGCAAGACGCTGCTCCCCGGCAAGGTGGTCACCAGCTTCTGCATGGGCAGCCGGCGGCTCTACGACTACGTGCACGACAACCCGCGCTTCGAGTTCCGGCCGACCGAGTTCACCAACGACCCCGGCACCATCGCCCGGAACGCGCGCATGGTCGCCGTTAACTCCGCCATAGAGGTCGATCTCACCGGCCAGGTCTGCTCGGACAGCATGGGCTCGCGCTTCTACAGCGGGATCGGCGGGCAGGTCGACTTCATCCGCGGCGCGGCCCGGTCGGAGGGCGGCAAGCCGATCATCGTGCTCCGCTCCACCGCGAAGGGCGGCACCGTCAGCCGGATCGTGCCGCAGCTCCGGGACGGCGCCGGGGTGGTGACGACGCGGGGGGACGTCCACTACGTGGTGACCGAATACGGGGTGGCGGACCTCTGGGGCAAAAGCGTGCGCGAGCGGGCGATGGCGCTGATCTCGATCGCGCATCCCCAGTTCCGCGAGGAGCTGCTGCGGGCGGCGAAGGAGCGGAGCCTGGTCTATCCGGACCAGATCCTGCGAGCGGCGGAGTACCCCGTAGAATGGGTCCGCACCGTCCGCCTTCGCGGCGGCGAGGCGATCCGGCTGCGCCCCGCCCGCCCCACCGACGAGCCGCTGCTGAAGGAGCTGTTCTACGACAGCTCCGAAGAGACGCTCTACCACCGCTACTTCCGGCTGATCCGCACGGCGCCGCATGCCATGCTGCAGCAGGTCGTGAATCCGGACTACGAGACGGAAATGGCGGTGGTCGCCACCGACCAGATCGACGACCGCGAGCGGCTGCTGGCGGTCGGGCGCTACGTGGTCGACCCCGCCACCCGCCTGGCGGACGTCGCGTTCATGGTGCTCGACCCGTTCCAGGGGAAAGGGATCGGCACGGAGCTGCTGCGGTATCTGATGGAGATCGCGAAGACGGCCGGCCTGCAAGGGTTCACGGCAGACGTGCTGGCCGACAACCTGCGCATGCTCCACGTCTTCCACAAGAGCGGCCGTCCCCTGCGCACCACCCTGGCGGAAGGCGTCTACCACCTGGAGCTCCGCTTCGCGGAGAACGGGTCGGAATCCGGGAGCAGTGCGACGCCGAATTCGGGGAATACTACAAGCTGAGGGCGGCTCTGACCCGCCCCGGAGGTGGTGCCATGCTGGACCTACGGACCCACCCGATCGCGGAGCGGCACGCGGTCTGGATGACGACCCTCTTCGTGATCCTCGTCGTGCTGCTGACGCTCCTCTCGGCGCCGCCGCTGCAGTAGAGAGCGGCCCCGCGCCCGCCTGACCGGGCTCCCGGAGCCCCTCAGGCGGGCCTCCCTCGGCTTGGAGGCGTCCCGCCAATTAGACCGCCGCGCGCGGTTGCGTCTGCTCAGGGCGAAACCTATAATTCTGGATGGTGCGCCCCGGCAGTAATTTGCAGAGGCGTTCCGCCCTCCCCGCTCTGACTTCGGCCCGGCTGACGCGCGCACTATGAACCTCGAAGCCACCGCCAAGCCTGTCGACATCCTGGTAGCCGAGCGGCTGCTGCAGACCGGGGCGATCAACCGCACGCAGTTCGACCAGGGGATCGAGAACTACACCCGCACCAGCCGCTTTATCGGCGACACCCTGATCGACATCGGCGCCGTCTCGGCGGAGCAGGTGGGCCAGGCGCTGGAAGAGATCTACCAGGTGCCGTTCGTCGACCTGGTCGACGTGACCCCGGAGCCGGCCGCCATCGCGCTCCTGCCGGAAGAGTTCGCCCGGCAGAAGAGCGTGGTCCCGCTCCGCAAGATCGGCAGCCGCCTGGAGGTGGCGCTCACCGACCCGCTCGATCTCGACCTGCTCGACGAGATCGCGCTGCGCACCAACTGTCACGTCCTGCCGCGCATCTCGCTGCCGCGGGAGATCCTGCGCTCCATCAACCAGGAGTACGACGCGCGCGTCCGCGCTACCGCCGCCATCCAGGCGCTGCAATCAAGCTCCGACGCCTCCGACTCGGTCTCGGATCTCGACCTCTCCAGCCAGGTCCAGGCGGCCCCGCTGATCCGGCTGGTCGACTCGCTGCTGCAGGCGGCGATCGGTGCCCAGGCGAGCGACATCCACTTCGAGCCCCAGGCCGACTCGCTGCGCGTGCGGTTCCGGATCGACGGCGTGCTGTCGGAGCAGGCGGTCATTCCCAAGAACCAGCAGGCCGCCGTCCTCTCCCGGCTCAAGCTGATGTGCCACATGGACATCGCCGAGAACCGGAAGCCGCAGGACGGCCGCATGAGCTTCGACGACCACGGCCGCGGCTACGACCTGCGCGCCTCCACCATGCCGACTCTCCACGGAGAGAAGATGGTGCTCCGGATCCTGGACAAGTCGTCGATCCTCGTGCCGCTGGAGCGCCTCGGCTTCCTGCCGGACCAGCTCGAGGGGTGGCGCAGCATGATCCACCGGCCGCACGGGCTGATCCTGGTGGTGGGCCCCACCGGCTGCGGGAAGACGACCACGCTCTACGCCTCGCTGAACGCGGTCAACCAGACGGCGCAGAACATCACCACGATCGAAGATCCGGTGGAGTACTTCATCCCCGGCATCAACCAGACTCAGGTGAACCCGCGCGCCGGCATCACCTTCGCCAACGGGCTCCGCGCGCTGCTGCGGCAGGACCCGGACGTGATCATGGTCGGAGAGATCCGCGATGAAGAGACGGCGGAGATCGCGGTCCAGGCGGCGCTCACCGGCCACCTGGTGCTCTCCACCATCCACACCAACAGCGCCTCCGGCACCATCGCCCGCCTCGCGAACATGGGGATCGACCCGTTCCTCATCGCCTCCGCGCTGGCCGGCATCAGCTCCCAGCGCCTGGTGGGCCGCGTCTGCCCGCACTGCGCGGAGGAGTACGAGCCGGAGCCGGAAGTGCTGGAGCGGCTCGGCGTGCCGCCGGAATACGTGCGAGACTGGCACTTCCGGCGGGGAGTCGGCTGCCGCACCTGCCTCAACCGCGGCTACCTGGGGCGCATCGGCCTCTACGAAGTGCTGCTGACCGACGACCGCCTGCGCCAGCTGATCATGCGCAACGCCAGCGCCGGCGAGCTGGAGGCGGCGGCGATGGACTCCGGCATGCGTCCCCTCGCGGAGAGCGCCTGGGACGCCGTGCGCAAGGGGCTGACTACCGTGGCGGAAGTGGCGCGCGTGGTGCTGATGCAGGAGAAGCACTAGATGCCCACCTACAAGTACCGGGCCCGGGACCGCTCCGGCCGGCTGGTGAGCGGCGCCGCGATCTTCGAGGGCGAAGAAGAGGCCCGCGCCTTCCTCCGCGCCAACAAGCTGATGGCGCTGGAGCTGAAAGAAGAGCAGCAGCGCGGCCGCAGCAGTGCGAACTGGCTGCGGCGCTTCCAGCGGATCGACCTGACCCCGGTCATCCGGCAGCTCGCCATCATGCTGCGCACCGGCGTGCCGCTGGACCGCACCTTCGACGTGCTGTTGGACCAGGACCACCATCCGCGCCTGGCCGACGCGCTGCGCCAGGTCACGCGAGACGTGCGCGCCGGCGCCGCCCTTTCGGAGGCGCTGCAGCGGCACCCGCACGTCTTTCCGGAGATGCTGGTTTCGCTGGCGAGGGCCGGCGAGACCGGCGGCGTGCTCGACGTGAGCCTGAGCGAGGCGGCGCGCCAGATGGGCTGGCAGCGAGAGCTGCGCCAGAAGCTGATGACCGCCCTCTCCTACCCCGTTTTCGTCCTGGTGATGGCGGGCGGCATGGTTACCGTGATGCTCACCGTGGTGGTGCCCCGCTTTGCCAAGCTCTACGCCTCGGCAGACCAGGCCCTGCCGCTGCCCACCCAGCTCCTGCTCCAGGCGAGCAACCTGCTGGTGAAGCGCACCCCGATCGTCCTGCTGATCGGAGCGGCGATCGTCTGGGCGGCAAAGCGCTGGATCGAGACCCCCGCCGGACGGCGGAAGGTCGACGAGATCAAGCTGAAGCTCCCGATCCTCGGCGGCACCATCCGCAAGATCGCGGTGGCGAACTTCTGCCGCACGCTCGCCCTGCTGCTCGACGCGGGCGTGCCGATCCTGCAGGCGCTGCGCGTGGCCGCGAACTCCAGCGGCAGTGCCGTCATCCAGGACGCGGTGATGGATATCAGCGAGGAAGTGACCCGCGGCCACCTGCTGGCGCAGCCGCTCCAGCGGTGCGGCGAGTTTCCTCCGCTGGTAACGCGGCTCGTCTCCGTGGGGGAGATCACCGGCGTGCTGCCGGACGTGCTGCGGGAAGTGGTAACCGTCTACACCCAGGAGGTGGACGAGGAGTTCAAGCGCGCCATGAGCATGATGGAGCCGCTCCTGATGCTCTTCCTCTCCGCGGTGGTCGGCGGCCTGCTCGTCGCCCTCTACATGCCGATTCTCCAGATCTCCACCCTGGCCGGTAGGTAGGCGTCCCACTCGAATCGCCGGCGAGTGCGGGCGGAGCCGACCCGCGGCGCTCACTCCGCACCACCCGTGCTTCCGGATCGCGGAAGGTTCCGCCGCCCCTCCTCCAGGGCGGGACGTGGCGGCGGCTCCGAATCCGGGGGCTGCGCTGCGCTGACCCCCGGCTATCCTCTCGCGCCCCTCCGGGGCGCGGGGAGAGATCGATCGCTGGGATCGCCGGCAGTTGACTGCGGGCGGAGCCAATCCGCGGAGCTCACTCCGCACCGCAATTCCCAAGGAGCGTGCGTAGCTCCGCCGCCCCTCCAGGGCGGATCTGTTGGGCCGGCGTGAGTCCGGAGGCTGCGCTGCGCTTGCACCCCGGCTATCGTCTCGCGCCCCTCCGGGGCGACATCCCCGCCATGCTCGCTGCGCTCCGTCTCTCCGTCTCTCCGTCTCTCCGTCCCGCCGTCTCTCCGTCCCTCTGCCTCTCTGTTCGGCAGCACAACAATGCTATCTGCGGGAGGAAAAATTCTGTTTCGTCAGCCAACAATTCTCTCTGGTGATTCTACGGGGTTGCACCCCGTACCCACCTCGCCTACATGTCCTGTAACGATTGAGCTCACCGTTCACCCGCGCCGATGCGAGACGGGGGCCGAGGGGCTCCGGCGGTTGGGCGAGGAAGATTTCGTCCTGGGCGGGACGATGTGGGGGCAGGACCCCAGAAGGAGCTTGGAATGTTTGTGAACGTGCGGAAGGCGCTGAAGCGCCGCAGTGGCTTCAGCCTCCTGGAAATGCTCGCGGTGGCCGTCGTGATCGGCGTGCTGGCCCTGATCGCCGTACCGGCCGTGCTGAACGCCGAAGCGGGAAGCAAGGACGCAGCCTGCGACGCGAACCGGGACCAGATCATCAACGCCTTCACCACCTACAAGGCGCGCAACGGGAACACGATCAACACCTCCGAGGTGAACGATGTGAAAACGGACCTCGTCACCAACGGCTATATCAGCAACGAAGGTCTGCAAGATCCGGACGGTGGCGATCCCTACACGATCACCATTACTCCGCTGCCGGCCGCTGCCAACACCGCCTACGGCGCTGCCTACAGCATCAAGGTCGAGTGCCCGAATACTCCGGATCACGGCGACGACCAGGCTCTGTTCTAAGCCCGCGCACGGAGTTTAGACGCGCCGGGACCCAAGGTCCCGGCGCGTTTTGGCAACTAAGGCTGGCTGGACAAATCCCCGCCGGCCAGGTAAAGAAGCAAAGAAGAGGTTGGGCCGCGTGCAATCGCTCGACCGGCCAGAGCGATGCGGCGGAGGTGTGATTCCCATGCTGGAGAGACTCCGACTTCCAAAGGACGGACCCGCTCGCGCCGGCAAGCGCCGCGGGGTCTCTATGGTGATGTCGCTCACCATGATCACCGTGATGAGCGTGGCTGTGACCGCGGTCCTGCCGCAGGCGAACGTGCGGACCCAGGAATCGGAAACCGAGGTCCTGAAAGCGATCTCTCTCCAGGTGGCGGAAGCGGGGCTCAACTACGAGTCGCACTGGATCGAGCACCTGATGGATCCGCACGTGATCGACCCGAGCGATCCCACCAGCGGCCTCATCATGGAGTACCCCACCGGCTCCGGCTTCTACTTTCGCGTGGGGGTGCTCTCCCGGGGCACCGGAGGTGGCTACCAGATCATCTCCCAGGGCCGGGGGGCCGCCCCGCTGCGCGAGCTCCAGACGGAGATGAAGCCGAAGCCCTACGGCGATCTCTTCGGCATCTTCGGCGTCAACAGCGTCGACGTGGGCGGGAGTGTCGCCATCACCGGCGCGGTGGGCGGCAACGGCACGATCACGGTCGACGGCAGCGCCACGGTGACGAAGGGCCCCGTCGTCAAGTGCGGAGCGAGCGCCAGTTTTCCGAACGGAGAGCCGACGGTCCAGAGCGCCGTCACCAGCCCGGCGGTCAAGAGCTGGCCGCTGCCGGTGCGGATGCCGACCGCCTCCGCCATCGCGGACTTCTTCTCCGGCTCCACCACCGGAATGACCTATTTCAAGACCAACAACAGCAACCGCGCGGCCACGACCGGCGGAAGCAAAGGCCTCTACCAGCTCTGGCGGAAGAGCAACGGCCAGCTCGTAGAAGAGCCGGTGTTGATCTCCACCGACCACGTGCTCGACTCGGAGCTGCTCCGGCCGAAGGGGCGCAACGGCTGGACCTACCTCGGCACCAAGTTCTACCCCGGGCACTATTACTTTACGAAGATCGACATGAACGGCGGCACCAACGCCGCCGGTCAGGTGCTGATCCACAACGTCCCCTCCGCCACCAACACCGATCCTTACGTCGTCTTCTGGATCGACGAGACTTCCGGCATTACCTCGGACCTGACGCCGGCGGTCAACCTGAGCGACACCAGCTACCCCGGACGCTTCCGGATCTACTCCCGCAGCAAGGGAGGGGTGCGAATCAGCGGCCCGCAGAAGCTGACGCCGATGTATGGGAACATCTTCTGCTACGACCAGGATGCCAACGGCAGCGGCTACGGCACCGTGGAAGTGAAGAGCGGGATGGCGTTCCAGGGCTCGATCATCGCCCACAACGTCTGGATGCGCGGCGGGGCCGACGTGACGCACGTGAAGAATACCGGCGAGGACCCGAACGGCAAGGCGATCCCGCCCTTCATGCTCAGGATGCAGGATTGGAACGAGAAGTAGCGGCGCGCGGGCTCTCCCGAGCCGGCCGGGCACGAAAGAGGTAAGGCCATGCTGCGGTTACCGCACCTTCTGAAGCACTGGGGCTCGCGCCGGCGGCGGGGTGAGTCGCTGGTAGAGCTCACTGCCTCGCTGACGATCTTTAGCATCGCCGTGGTCGCGTTCGGAAACCACTGGATCGCCACGGAGCGCAGTATCGACATGGCGAAGTACCGGGCGGCCCATGCCCGCATCATCGAGCGGCGGGTGGAGGAGCGCCGGGGTGTCGGCGCGGAGTACCTGCTGGAGAAGCCGATGGACTCCGATCCGGACCTCCATTACTACGACGAGAACGGGTTCGAAGTCGAGGGGATCGTCGCCAAAGGCTACTACACCAGGACCTCCGTGGAGTACCTCCCCAACAGCACGGAGTTCACGGACGGGACCGCCGGCCAGATCGGCGCGGACAGCCTCCGCGAGATCACGATCGAGCTCTACAGCTACGAGCGCGACACGCCGATCGAGACGACCAAAACCATGGTGGCGCCGGGCGGGGTCGCGCAGGACCTCTGGTAAGCGTGAGAAGGCCGGGTACGGTGGGGGTGCAGATGAGAACCGCCTGGAGCAGGTGCGGGTGGCGCGGGTGGCGCGGCAGGCGCGGCTTCACGATGATAGAGACCGTGAGCGCCCTGGCCATCGCGGCGCTCATCCTGGGGCCGATGGTGCTCATCAACTATCAGAACGCGGTGAACCTCACCCGCACCCGCATCCAGCTCTCCCTGCAAAAGCAGATCACCGCCACCCTCGGGCAGGCGATCCGCCAGCTTCGCGAAGCGAGCACCATCAGCAGCATGGACTCGGCCACCATCGACTTCGAGAACTACGAGGGCACCCGCTGTCGTATCTACCTCAGCGGCACCACCGTCTGGATCCGGCTGGGCGACGACGGGGAGATGGACCCGATTGCGCTGGCCACCGACGCGAAGGCGTTCAGTCTGGAGTATTACCAGGTCGTCTCCGGCTCGCGCGTCGCCACCACCGATCCGGCGGAGGTGGACGAGGTGCAGGTAGGACTCATCCTGGAGGCCGCCGACGGCAGCAAGCTCCAGGGAGAGCAGCTCGTCACGCTGCGCCTGGCGCAGCGCTAGTCGCGAACGAGAGGCGATCCGGACCGACCCGGCTGACGGCGGCAGCCAGGCCGCCGTACTCGGAGAGCCTCCAACTTCCGGGCCGGTCGCCCGGGCAAAAGCACCTGCAAGCCGGCTCCGGAGCGGGAACGTTCCGGAGCCGGCTTGCGGCGTGGGAGAGGGAGTAACCCGGCGATATGCTGCCGATGTTTGCGGATCACGGGGTGGTGGGCCTGCTGCTCACCGACGAGTACCTCTACGGAGTGGAGATTAGCGTGGCCCGCGGAAGCGATTACCGCTTCCAGCGGCGCGCGCGCGTGCCGACGCCGCGGGGAGCCTACTCGCACGGAACGGTCACCGACGTCGACCTGTTCGCCCACTCCCTCCGCGAGCTCTGGCGCAGCGGCAGCTTCACCGCGAAGCACGTGATCCTCGGCTTGCCGTCCCACATGTGCCAGTGGCGGCGCCTCGATCTTCCCCCCGCGTCCCGGGACGAGCAGCTCCTGATCCTGCGCAACGAGCAGGAAGCGGACGGGATGTTCGATCCGGAGCGCGAGGTGATCGATTTCATGCCGCTCGCGCTGCCGGCCGGAGAAGAGGGCACGCCGGTGGCGGTGGTCTCCGCGGAGGAGCCCCGTATCCAGTCGCTGCGACAGGCGCTGCAGGCGGCCGGGCTCGCGCTGGAAGCCGCGGAGCCGCTGCCGCTCAGCCTGGTGCGTCTCAGCGCGCTGTCGCTCAACCAGGACGACGCCGCCTGTGTGATCCTGATCTCCGCGGGCCTGGCGGAGGTAGCCGTGGTGCAGAACGGCGCCATCCGCTTCCACCGGCGAGTGAACGGAGACTGGCAGCCGGCGCACCGCCCTAACGACGGATCGGAAGGAAGCGCGCCGGAGCCGGAGATGTTCTCCGCCCTCACCCAGGAAGAGCAGGCCCAGGGGCTCCTGATGGAGATCCGGCGGACGCTGCTCTTCTGCCAGCGGCTGGGACCGGAGCTGCCCGCACCCCGGCGCGCCTACCTGCTCACCGATAACCCGGATCTGGAAGAGTTCCTCAAGGTCGTCAGCAACTCCAACTCCGCCATCCCCTGCGTGCCGATGGAGGCCCACCTGCTGCCCCATTTGCCGGTAGTTGCGCAGGAGCAGCTTGCCGGACGCGGCATCAGTGGCTACCTGTTAGCTTTGGGGCTGGCGCTGCGCCGCCGGGCCGATTTCGCGGAGACCGCCCGGCTCGACCTCGGCAAGGGCGACGAACGGCTCTACCTGGTGCGGAACGCGGCGGAAATCCGCACGCGGGCGCTGGTCGCCGGGAGCGTGTGGCTGGTGGTGAATGCCGCGCTCTGGTTTCTGGTCGCGGGACGAATCCAGGAAAAGATGGACGAGATTCAGCAAGTGAAGACCCGCGTGGAGCAGACGAGAGAGCAGCTGAAGCCGGTCTGGGACCACCTGGCGGTGGTGGAGGCCGCCCGGGCGGACCAGCGGAAGACGGAGATCTGGCCGGAGCGGTGGATGGAGGCGCTGGGCCGGCTGACCACGGACGACGTGCAGGTCGACTCGATCGACGTGGCCGACGGCGTGCTCACGCTGGAAGTAACGGCCCGCAACGGCGCGGTAGCGGAAGAAGTTCTGGCCCGGCTGCAGACCGGGCTTCCGCTTAAGAATCCGAAGCCCCCCGCGCTCTCGGAAGGTGAGAATCGCAGGATGTCGGTCACGCTCGTGAGTCCGGTCGAAGGAGCTCCCACGGAAGATTCCATCAGCCGCGCGCTGAGTCTGCGGCCGCTCCGGGAGGGAGCCACCCCGCGGGTGCGGATCACGCCGGACGCCGGCCGGGAGACCGGCGGCAGCGAGTCGCCCGCCGCCGCGCGCGGCACCCGGGCGAGTGAGCTGGCGGAGGTCCCCCGGTGAGATCCTCGGACGAGCTGAAAACCCTGCTGCTGCGCCACTTTATGCTGGTGATGATCGTCGGCGTGCTCGGCAGTACGATGCTGATCCACACCCCCCGGGTCGCGCAGCTGCAGCGGGCCTCGCGGGAGCATATCCAGGCGCTGCAGGGGTTGAAAGATCCCCAGCTGAAGGAGCCGGAGCCCGCGCAGCAGGCGGTCTGGCAGGAGGAGGTGCCGCTCAACGGCCTCCAGGAAGGGGCCGCCTTCACCGGCGCGATGCGCGCCCTGGCGCTGGAGGCGGACTGCGTCCTCAAAGAGTGCTCCCCGGGCGAGCCGGAGCCGGTACAGGAGCAGGAAGAGCTGGTGGCGCTCGAGGGTACCGTGGTGCTCGACGGCACGTACGACCAGCTCCTCACCTTCGTCAACCTGCTTCGAGAGCAGCAGCGCCTCTTAACCGTCTCCAGGGTTATCGTGAAACCGGCCGACTATCCTAAATTGAGTGCCACGCTCGGCGTGCGGCGTTATATTCGCCAGCCCCTCGCGGCGCCCGCCGGTTGATCCGCCAGCCCATGAGCCTGTCGTCGCTATCCTCTGCAAACAGCACCCCGCAGTGCCGCGCCTTCGGAGCGGTGCTGGCGGTCCTACTTGCGGCCGGCCTGCTGGGAGCCTCTTCCGACGGTGCGAGCGGCGCCTCCGGATCGCGCTACCGCGGCCGCTATCGCTCGTACCGCACCTCCCGCTCCGCTCGCAGCCGGCCGGCGCCGAAGCCGAAGCAGGCCGCTCCGACGAAGAAAACGGCCGCGGCTCCCCGGCAGGGCACCGCGCCGCAGCGGCTGGCGCAGCGCCCACAGCCGGGCGCACCGGCTCCTCGCCCGCCCGCGCCGGCTCCTGCGCCCGCGGGCGGCCCCACGCTCTACTCCGTCTCGTTCTTCGGCCAGGATATCCACTCCGTCATCCGGGTGCTGAACGAGTACGTTCCGGAGGATATCGTCGCCTCCCCCTCCGTCTCCGGCACCGTCACGATCGCCCTCCGGGACAAGACCCTGGAAGAGGTGCTCCAGTCGATCACCACGGCGCTCGGCAGCGACTTCCTGCGGATCGGGGACACCTACTACATCGCGCCGGCTGCGGAGCTGAAAACGCTCGCTTCCAAGTTCGGGGATCGCCGGATCCTTGCCCTGCAGAACCTGACCGGAGACCGGGCCTCCACCCTGCTCCAGGAGCAGTTCCCGTACCTCACCGTCACGGCGGACGGCACCAGCCAGGCCGTGATCGTCCGGGGGCGGGAGCAGGATATCGAAGAGGCGGTCGAGCTGCTCCGGCGGCTCGACCGGCCCGTTCCGATGCCCGAGCCGCCGCCGGTGGAGCCGGAGAAGCCGACGACCCGGCTGATCCGCACCAAGCGGCCGGCGAGCGAAGTGGCGGAGGCGCTGCGGAGCCTGGCGCCGGACGTGCGCCTCTCGGTCGTGGAGCCCAACGTCCTCTCCCTGGAGGCGGTGCCCTCCCGCCAGACGGCGTTGGAGAGCTTCGTCACGGTGCTGGATGAGCCGGAAATGCCGCCGCCGCCGGAAGCGCCGCGACGCGTGGTCGACATCTACCGGGTGAAGTACATCAGCACCCTCCAGGCGGTGGAGATGCTGGAGCAGTTCGTCCCGGAGCTCGTCGTGGACGCGGCGCCCGAGGCTTACGTCCCCCCGGTCAACCTTGGGCTCGGGGGGATCGGCGGCCTTAGCGGCGGCCTCGGCGGGGGCGGGGGCGGCGTGGGCGGCGGCCTCGGCGGCGGCCTTGGCGGCGGCCTGGGCGGCGGGCTCGGGGGCGGCCTGGGCGGCGGTGGCGGCCTGGGCGGTGGCGGCGGCGCCGGGGGCCAGCAGGGAGGCCTCGGCGGCGGGACGACACTCGAGCGCGCCAGCCGCATCGTCATGTCCGGCCTCGAAGAGCAGATCCAGTTCGCCATGCAGCTCCTGGAGCGAGCCGACGTCGCCCCGCCCCAGGTGGAGATCGACGCCAAGATCATCGAGGTGCGGGAAAGCGACTCCCGCTCGCTGGGAGTCGATTGGACCATCGGCGGCGGCGTCTCGTTCTCGCCCCGGATCGGCTCCGGCCAGTTCGGCCCGCGGACCGGCAGCCTGGACCTGACCGCGCAGCTTCTGGCCGACATCCAGGAAGGCCGCGCCCGCGTGCTCGCCAACCCCAAGCAGGTGGTGACGGAGAACGACAGCGCCTCGATCTTCATCGGCGACGTAGTGCGCTTCCGCGTGTTGAACGCGGTGACCGACGCCGGTCAGCAGATCTTCAACGTGCAGGAAGTCCCGTCCGGCATCTCCCTCTCCATCAATCCGCGCGTGAACGAGGACGGGGTCGTGACGCTGAGCATTGTCCCGGTGGTGAGCACCTCCACGATCGGAGCGGGCGGCATTCCCCAGTCTCAAACCCGCCTTGCGCAGACCTCCGTCCGCCTGAAAGAGGGCGAGATGTTCTCCATCGGCGGCCTGATCCGCGACGAGGACAGCCGCACCACGAACCGGGTGCCGCTGCTAAGCGACCTCCCGCTGGTAGGAAAGCTGTTCCGGGGAGACCGCCGTCTGTCGGTCCGCACCGAAGTGGTTATCCTGATCACGACGCGCATCATCCGCGACTGAGGCTCACCATGAAGCTCGACGGCCTGGGAGAGAAGAACAAGACCCGCGAGATCGCGCTGCTCAGCGCCGCGGTGGTAGCGCTCGGCTACGCCGCCACCCGGGTGATGCGACCCGCCGGCACGCGGTCTTCCGCCGCCGAGCGCCGTCAGCCGTCCGATACGCCGCGGCTGCCGGCGGCGGAGGCGGGACAGCCGGCTCCGATCGCCGCGGGTGGAGACGCGCTTCCCCAGCACGGCGGGCCAGAGCGCGGAGGCACCGCGGGGATGGTGCTCGCCAGCGCCGGCCGCGACCCGTTCCGCCCCCTCCCCCAGCCGGCCGCCCCTTCGACGGAAGAGGAAACGGCGTCGGATGCCGCGGGCGGCACCACGGCGGGCTCCCCCGGCGGGTCTCCCGGCGTGCTTCCCGGCCCGGAGACGATGATCGGCAGCGGAGCGGCCCAGGGACCGCAGCAGCACGCCGTGACACCGCCCGCAGCGCAGCAGATCAAGCTCCCGCCGGTGCCCGCCACGCTGCTCGGGACGATGATCGGCGGCGACCGCTCCGTGGCGATCTTCCGCCGCGCCGGCGAAGAGCTGGAGCTGCAGCGCGGCGGGAAGCTGGGCGCTTACACGGTGGTGGAGGTGCGCCACAACGAGGTGCTGGTCCGGAAGTACGGCACCAAGATCGTCCAGCGGCTCTACCCGGGCGAGACCACGGAGGCGCTCGGGAAGAAGCGGGCCGGCGGCTCCGTCCGCCTCACCACCGGCGCCCCTCGCGGCCGGACCTCCGCCCAGCTTCCGGCTGCCGGCGTGGTCCGCGTGACGATTCCCGCGCCGCAGCAGGCGGGAGGTGCCGCGGAGCCCGCGAAGGAGACGGAGCCGCTCCGGACCGCTTTCCCGGCCGGCGTCATCACCATTCCGGCCCAGGACGAGGAGCCGGCTCCGGCACCGGATTCCGCAGCGCCTGCCGATCCGGAGCGATAGGCGCTCCCCACGCGGAACGCTGCATCGACTTGTTCGGTCCGGATGCGGCGGGCCCCGCTTGCGAATGACCAGGAAGTCCCGTGCTCTCCGCCATCCTCTCGCTCCTGATCTCCCTGGTCGTACCGGCGGTCGCGTGGCAGAGCTCCGCACAACTCCTGTTCCGGCACCCGGAAGCTGACCGGGTGGAGGTTTCTCCCTACAGCGCGGCGGCGAGGAAGGCGGGTTTCCCGCAGTGGGCCGAGGCCGAGGGGCCCGGTCGAGCGCAGGCGGCCCTGCGGCTCTATCCGGAAAAGGTCAACCTCGGGATCCGGGTTGACAGCAGCCTGGGACCGAAGCGGATCGAGAGCTGGGCCGAGCGGACCGCGGTCGATCTCTCCTGGCGCGCCGTCGACCTCAAGGTGGTGCCCCAGGGCAAGAGCACCTACGTCGCGATCAGTGCCGAGACCGTCGTCGCCCCCGCCCTGCCGGGCCAGTATCGCGCCGGCCTTTCCCTGGGAGTGCTGCAGCGCAGCCTCGCGCGCTTGCTCGACAGCCCGGTGCCGCTCGCGGTGCTGGTCCCCGGCCAGCCGCACGCGGAAGCCTCGCATCCCCCGCTGGCGCGACACCGGGAAGGCTCCGACCACTACTCGTTTTACCTGCTCCAGCCCGGCGACGATCGCTGGCTGACGGTGGAATACGGGCTTTCGGACGGAGCCCTGCGGCACTTCGGGCTCTCCGTGCTGCTGTGGCTGGCCATCCCGTTCCTCGCGGCCCTGCTCGCCCGCGCCGCGGCGGGTCGCGCCGGGACGGCGGCCGAGCGGACGGCCCGCTTCGCCCGCCTCGCCTGGTTTCTCTCGCTCATCGCCGTGGCGATCGCGCTGGCGCTCACCCTGCCAGCCGTGGGCGACACCGCGCGGGCGCTGCTGCCGGCGTCTCTGAAGCGGAGTCTCCCGAGCCTCGCCGCGGTGCCGGCGCTCCTCTGCGTCTACCTGACCGCCGTCGCGGTGGAGCTCTTCGGCGGCTCGAGCCGCCCGACCGGACCTGCCGAGCCGTGGTGGCAGGCGCTCTCGCGACCGCTGCTCTTCGCCGGCGCGGCGCTGGGCCTGGCGGCCGGACTCGCCGCCGCCCTGCTCACCTGGAGCCGCAGCCCCTGGCTCGGGCCCGCCGTGGCGATGCTCCCGTTCGGCCTGGCGCTGCTGAACTACGTCTGGGCCCGCGCGGAGCGTGAGCGGCAAGGAGAGGCCGCGCTCCCGGAGGCGGAGGACCGGTCTGCCGGGGCCGCGGTGCCGGGAGACAAGCCGCGCGGGCCGGCGCAGCGCCTCCTCTGGGCGGCCGGCGTGATGGCGGTCGTAGCGCTGGCACTCTGGAAAGGCGCCGACTACTTCTCGCAGAGCGCGGGAGCGCCGGACCTCGGCTGGCAGATCGCGGTCGGGCGCCAGATGGTGGAGGAGGCCGGCCCGCCGCCGGGAGACGCCTTCTCCTGGACCTCCGGAGGCCAGCCGTGGTTCGTGCAGGCGTGGCTCCCGAACGCCTTCTTCTACCTCGCCACTACGCGCCTGCCCGACTGGACGATGATCGCCTACCGGGCGGTATTGGGCGCGGCCGCCGTCCTGCTGCTCCTGGGGCACGCCTACCGCCGCTCCGGCAGCCTCTGGGCGGCGCTCGCCGTCGCCGCGCTCTTCGCGGAGACGCTGGACCGCTTCATCGACGTGCGCCCGGTGATGTGCTCCTTCGTCCTCACCGGCGCGCTGCTCTGGAGCCTCACGGCCTACCGCCAGGGTGGGGCGCGCTGGCTGCCGTGGGCGCTGCCGGCCGGCGCCCTGCTCTGGACCAACCTCCACGGCGCGGTGGCGCTGGGGCTCCTGGTGCTGGTCCTCTGGCTGATCGGCGAGGTCGCGGCGCGGCTCCTGCTGCGGGAGGAGACGCCGCCCCTCCGGCCGATGGTGCTCGGGACCGCCGCCGCGTTCATCGCGGCCTGCTTCAGCTACAACGGCCTGCGGGTGCTCACCGCCACCTTCGAGATCTACTCCCTGCACCCGGGTGCGATGGACGAGATCAAAGAGTGGCTCTCACCGAACTTCCACCACAACGAGTGGCTCGCCTTCGAGCTGCTGCTCCTGGGCGCTCTCGGCGGCTTCGCCTTCCTGCGGCGCCGCGCGCTCTCCGACCTGCTGATCCTGCTCTTCCTGGCGCACAGCGCGCTCACCTCCGTCCGGGCCATCCCCTTCTTCTGTCTCGCTGCGGGTCCGATCGCGGCGGAGGCGGCGGTCACCCTGGTCGACCGCTGGCCGGCGTTCCTCTCCCCCCTTCGTATCCCTGCGGCCGCGCGCGCAGTCGCCGCGTCGCTGGTGGTGGCAGGGCTCCTGGGCCTGGCGTGGAAGGCCCGGCCGACCGGTCCACCCGACACCTGGTTCGAGCGGGGTATCGCCCTCTCCGAGATGCCGGTCGAGGCAGCAGAGCGGCTCGCGCGCGGGGAGTGGCCGGGGCGACTCTTCAACGAGTACGGGACCGGCGGCTTCCTGACCTGGCAGCTCTATCCCCAGCGGAAGGTCTTCGTAGACGGCCGCGCGGAGCCGTACTACCAGACCGGCGCCTTTGACGACTCGCTGGTGATCGCCCGCGCGAAGCCCGGCTGGAGCCGCCTGCTGGAGAAGTGGGGGGTCGAGACGATCCTGACGAGCAAGCAAAGCGGCCTCGCCGCCGCGCTGAAGGAAAAGCCGGACCACGGCTACGAGAAAGTCTTCGAAGGCAAGGTGGAGGAGGTCTGGATCCGCAAGCAGCAGCCTCGGCGGGAGTCCCCCGCCGGCGCGGTTTCCTCCGGCGCCGAGCGGCCGTAGCGGATCAGCCTCGCAGGCGGGGACCCCGTACCGAGACCGGGCCCTCGATCAGCAGGCACGCGTCCTGGAGCCGCCGGATCACCGCGTTGCGCTCCACCGCCTCCGCCAGGTAGAAGACGCGCCCGCCCGCCGCTCCCGGCGGCTTGAAGTGGGGGAAGCGGATGTACCCCGCCGCCCGCGCGGCAACGTAGCCGGGCGTGTAGTCCGGCGCGTCGGACCAGCAGAGCTCGGCCAGCACGCCGGACCAGAGCACCTTGGTGGCGACCGCCAGCGCCTCCCGGATCCGGAAGTGCTCCAGGCCGTGGGCGCGCAGGGCGGCCTCCAGCTCCTGTCGGGCTTCCGGGGAGTAGTCGAAATGCCGGGCGCGCACGCCCCGCTCCGGGTCCGGATCCAGGCGCGCGCCGGTCTCCGCGTGCAGCAGTGCCGCGCCGCGCGCGGGAGCGCCTGCCGCCCGCGCGCCCCTTTCCAGCAGCGTGAACCCCCGCTCGACCGCCGTGACAGACACTCCGGCGGCGCGGAGCAGCTCCGAAGCGGCGCGGCGCGCGGCCGCGGGATCGGCCGCCGCGCTGGTGGTGACCGGGAGACATGGGGTGCGCGCGATCTGCTCCGGCGCGACTCGCTCGACCGTCAGGCGCAGGTAGTCCGGCTCCAGCCCCTGCGCCTCCGCCCGGCCGTACAGCTCCCGGGTGACCCGCGTCACCGCCTCGCGCGGGACCAGGCGCTCCGCGCCGGAAAGATGGCGGCCGCCCTCCTCATGCGAGGCGCCGGCCGCGGCGCGCATCCGGACGCTGTACCAGCTCTCTCCGCGGCTCACGGGACCGCGGGCGGCGCCGCGATCTCGAAGCCGAGATCCGCGATCATGCGGAAGTCGTCTTCCGCGGACTGGCCGGCGGTGGTGAGGTAGTCGCTCACGAAGATCGAGTTCGCCGGATAGAGGCCCAGCGGCTGCAGGCTCTTCAGGTGCAGCTCCCTCCCGCCGGCGATCCGGATCTCCCGGCTTGGATTCACGAAGCGGAGCATGCAGAGCGCCTTCAGGCAGTAGCGCGGGTTCAGGCCCCAGAGCTCCGCCAGCGGCGTGCCGGGGATCGGGTGGAGGAAGTTGACCGGGATCGACTCCACCTCCAGCTCGCGCAGCGAAAAGGCGAGGTCTACCACGTCCTCGTCCCGCTCGCCCATACCGAGGATCCCGCCGCAGCAGGGAGAGATGCCGGCCGCCTTCACCTGCTCCACGGTGCGGATCCGGTCCTCGTAGGAGTGGGTGGTGCAGATATTCTCGTGGTGCTGCTCGCCGGTGTTCAGGTTGTGGTTGAAGCGGTCGACCCCCGCCGCCTTCAGCCGCTCCGCCTGCCCGTCCTTCAGGATCCCCAGGCAGCAGCAGACCCGCAGCGAGGTGGTCTCCTTGATCTCCCGCACCGCCTCCAGCACGTGCTCCAGCTCGCGGTCGGTCGGGCCCCGCCCGCTGGTGACGATGCAGTAGGTGCACGCCTGCAGCTCCGCCGCCCGGCGAGCGCCGCTCACCAGATCTTCTCGCGAGAGCAGCGGGTAGCGCGGGATCTCCGCGGTGGAGATGCTCGACTGCGAGCAGTAGTGGCAGTCTTCCGGACAGAGGCCGCTCTTCGCGTTCTGCAGGTAGTAGAGCTGCACCTGGACGCCGAAGTAGCTCCGGCGTACCTCGAACGCCGCGGCAAGCAGCGCCGGCAGCTCCACGTCGGGCGCCTGCAGCACCGCGAGCGCCTCCTCCCGGCCCGGCACCTCGCCGGCCAGCACCCGCCGCGCCAGCGCCATCCAGTCGCGCCCCGTGCCCGTCTCGTTCCGCTCCGCCGTCAGCACTCTCACCTCCGCCCGGCCCTCCGCCGGCCCTACCGTTATAACCGCTCCAGGGGTCAGGTTTCAGGGGCCAGGGACCAGGTTCGCCCCGCCCCGTGACCGGTGTTTCCCTGTTCCGACCCTGGACCCTGGACCCTGGACCCTGGCACAGCTACTTCCCCACGCAGAAGCGCGCGAAGATCTGGCTGATCGTTTCTTCGGTCACCGTCTCGCCTGTGATCTGCCCCAGCGCTTCCGCCGCCAGGCGCAGGTCGAGGGCGAGCGCCGCCTGGTCGAACCCTGCCTCGGCGGCCTCGATCGCGCGGTCGAGCGCCTCCGCCGCGGAGCGCAGCCGTGCTTCGTGACGCACGTTGCTCACCAGCACCGCCTCCGGGCCGCCGCTGTCGCCGACCAGCGTCTCCGCCAGCACTTCCTCCAGCCGGGGCAGGCCCTCTCCCGTCACGGCGGAGACGGCCACCACCGGCACCGGCTTCCCCAGGAGCGGCTCCAGCGCCTCGGCGGCCGGGGCGGCGCGGAGATCGGCTTTGTTGGCGGCGACCACCAGCCGGCCCCCCCGCAGCTCGTCTGCCAGGGCGCGGTCTGCTTCCGTGAGCCCCTCGGCGGCGTCGAGGACCCAGACCACCAGGTCGGCCTGTGCCACCTGGGCGCGTGTCCGCTCCACGCCGAGCGCCTCCACGCGGTCCGCCGTCTCGCGCAGTCCGGCGGTGTCGATGGCGCGCACGGGCACGCCGCGCAGGTTGAGCGACTCCTCGATCACGTCCCGCGTGGTGCCGGGAACGTCGGTCACGATGGCGCGCTCCTCGCCCAGCAGCGCGTTCAGCAAGCTGCTCTTGCCGACGTTCGGCCGCCCCGCCAGCACCAGCGCGGCGCCTTCCCGGTAGAGGCGCCCGGCGTCCGCAGTGCGGAGCAGCGCCGCCGCCCGCTCCCGCACCTGCCGCGCGCGCTCCGCCACCTCCGCGTCCGCCGGCGGCTCCACATCGTCCGGAAAGTCGATCGCCGCCTCGATCTCCGCCAGCAGCGTGATCAATGAGTGCCGCAGCCCCGCGATCTCCCGGGAGAGCCGCCCCGAGAGCTGCGCCGTGGCAACCCGCAGCGCCGCGTCGGTGCGGGCGCGGATCACGTCGATCACTGCCTCCGCCGCGGCCAGGTCCATGCGCCCGTTCAGGAAGGCGCGCTGCGTAAACTCCCCCGGCTCCGCCAGCCGCGCGCCGTGCGCCAGGAGGCCCCGGAGCACCTGGCCCTGCACGAGGTTGCTCCCGTGGCACGCCAGCTCGACCACGTCCTCGCCGGTGTAGCTGTGGGGGGCGGCGAAATAGGTCAGCAGGCAGTCGTCCAGCCGCCCCTCCTCCCCCGGGCGCGCCACCCACCCATAGTAAGCGCGGTGGCTCCGGGGAGGGTCCGGGAGGGGCCGCTCGCGGCGAAAGAGGGCGCGGGCGCAGTCCAGGGCGCGCGGGCCGCTGGCCCGCACGATGCCGATTCCCGCCTCTCCCGGGGCGGTCGCGATGGCGGCGATGGTGTCTCCGGTCACGCTCGATTCTATCTCGGCAGACGCGTACGAAGAGAGGGGAAGACCCCGACGGGCCTCCCCCTCTTGCGCTCGTCCACTCCAGCGGCGGAGTGTTACTGCCGCCGGATGTTCACCCGCGGGGGAGTCTCCTGGCGGCTGCCCGCCACCGACTCGTCGGGCTGGCCGCTTTCCGGCACGGGCACCAGCACCCGCACGCCGACCCGCACCAGATCGCGGGCGGTCGCACCGGACTGGAGCCGCTGGTTCACGTCGAAGAAGAAGATCTCCTCCAGCGGAACCCGGGCCACGCTCGCCTGGCCGCCTTCATCGATGTAGTTCACCTCGGCCGTGGTCTCGCCGACCGCAGTCACGGTAGCCGGCTTCAGCGGCCGCGTGCGAGAGAGCGCTTCGATGCTCTGCTTCAGCGCCTGCTGCTGCGGATCCGCGGAGGCGGTCCACCGGATCGGGCTCGCCGTGCCGGTCCGCCGCACCGCGGTGCCGCGGAAGATCGGAGCAGGGGTCGCTATCACGCCGGTGCCGTAGAACCCCGGATCGTAGTAACCGGGGGCGTAACCGAGATCGGACGGATAGATGAACCCGGTCAGGTTATTGTAGCCGATCGGCCCGTATCCCCAGAGGCCGCCGCCGCCGGCCCCCGGAAACAACAGGAGATTCGTGGGACCCGCCACCGCCGTCGGCGGTATGCGTCCCGCGAACGGGTTGAACGGGTCGAAGACGGTATTCACCTGCGGGAGACGGAACGGGTCGTTGAAGAACCCGACCGTGAACGGGTCGATGCCGCGGGAAGCCGCCGGATCGCCCGGCAGCTGCGTGAACGGATTCACGCGGCCGGCGGTCGAGAACGTAAACGGGTTGAATCCCCGCGTCGCCGCCACGGCCGCCTGGGCCGCCAGCGCGTTGTTCCGCTGCACGGCGGTATTCGCCGCCAGCGCCCGGTTCTGCGCCAGAGTCGAGTTGGTGAAGCCGTTTACGGTGGGAATCTGCGTTACCTGCTGGGTAACCACCGGCGTCACCACCTGCTGGGGCGTCACCACCGGATTGATCACGGGGGTAACGACCGGCGTCACCACCTGCTGCGCGCTCAAGCTGGGCGCCACCAGGTTCGCCTGCAGCGCCGTCCGCTGCGCCAGCGCGGCATTATTCGTCGTGCCTACCGCCGCCGGGCGGCCGAAGCCGGCCGGCAGCCCCGCGCCGGGCAGAAGGACGTCCTGCTGCGCGTTGCCTACCGCAGCCGCGGGGACCACTCCCTGCGGCGTCACGTTGTAGAAGCGGCCGTTGATCCGCACCGCCCGCCCCGGCGCCGCGCGGTTGGCGGTCCGGTTCACCGCCGCCGGAGTCCCGAAGCCGGCGGGAAGGCGGGCCCCCGGCAGCAGCACGTCCTGCTGTGCGTTGCCTACCGCCGCCGCGGGGACCACTCCCTGCGGTGTTACGTTGAAAAAGCGACCGTTGATGCGGACGGCGCGGCCCGGCGCCACTGCCATCGCCCCGGCACGGTTCGGCGTCAGGTTAGCCGGCGCGAAGGTCCGCGGCCCCACCATGCGGGGGGCGATGCGCGGAAGCATCGCAGCCGCCTGCTGGCTCCGCATCACCTGCACCGCGGCCGCCGGGTGCATCCCCTGCGGGATCGTCCTGCCGTTGAACCCGTTGAACCCGGTGGCGCCGAAGCGGCCACCCGGAAGCAGCACATCCTGCTGCGCGTTTCCGATTGCCGCGCTGGGGACCAGCCCCTGGCGCGTCACGTTATAGAAACGGCCGTCCACCCGGATCGCCCGTCCGGGCGTCAGGTTCGCCGTGACATTCGGTCGTACGGCCGTCAAGCCGGCGCTCGACACTCCTCCGGCCGCCCCAAAGCCGCCGGCCGCCCCCGTGAAGCCGCTCTGCGCGTAGGCCGCGTGCCCCGAGAGCGCCAGTGTCGCCGCCGCAATCGGCGCCCATGCACCTCTTTTCATCCTCGTTTCTCCCTCCGAGCTTGCCGGATGCGGTTTTCTTCCGACTCCCTCGGAGGGGAAGTACCGAAATGTGTGGCAGCCGAAACCTTTTGGAGACGGGGCCCGCCGGCGGCATGGCTAACTGTTCGAATTCAAGCAACCGCGCGCCCCGCTCCGCTGCCTCCGAGCCGGCTTCCGGCGCTCCCCGGCTATAATCCCCCTGGATTGCCCCGCCTCTGACCGCTCGCTTCCCCGAGCACGGACTCACCGAGCCATGAACAAGCCACGCGTTCTCCTTGCCTGGAGCAGCGGAAAAGACTCCGCCTGGGCCCTGTACGTGCTGCGGAGCGCGGGGGAGGTGGAGGTGGTGGGGCTCCTCACCACCCTGAACCAGGAGTTCGATCGCGTGGCGATGCACGCGGTCCGCCGGACCGCCCTGGAGGCGCAGGCGGAGGCCGCGGGGCTGCCGCTCCTGACGGCGCCGCTGCCGTGGCCCTGCAGCAACGCCGACTACGAGGTCGCCATGCGCCGGGCGCTGGAGCAGGCGCGGGAGCAGCTTCGGATCACGCACGTGGCCTTCGGCGATCTCTTCCTGGAGGACGTGCGCGCCTACCGGGAAGAGCGGATGCGGGATACCGGGCTCACGCCGCTCTTTCCGCTCTGGGGAAAGCCGACGCGACCGCTGGCCGAGGAGATGGTCGCCGCCGGCCTGCGGGCGGTGCTGACCTGCGTCGACCCCCGCCGCCTCTCTCGCGACTTCGCCGGGCGGACCTTCGACGCGCGGCTTCTGGAGCAGCTGCCGCCGGACGTTGACCCGTGCGGCGAGGCGGGAGAGTTCCACACCTTCGTCTACCGGGGACCGATGTTCTCCCGCGCGCTGGAGCCGGCAGTCGGGGAGGTCGTGGAGCGAGACGGCTTCGTCTTCGCCGATTTACAGGTGGAGAGATGAAAAGGGGAGAAGAAAGACAGCGCGCGGACGGAGACCGGAGCTCCGCCCGCAGCGCGGTTACCCCCGCAGGCCGGGGATGCCTTCCGAGGAGTCTTTCACGATGCCGGCCTGGCGCAGGGTGACCGGCACGTCGAGACCGCACATCTCGTAGACGGAGTTGACCAGCTCCTGCGGCCCGAACTTCCCGGAGACCACCTCTTGACCGTTGGCGCTGGTGGCGCCCAGCACGCGACCGCCCGGCAGGCCGGCGCCCGCCATCAGGATGGTGAAGGCCGGCGGCCAGTGCTCTCGCCCGCCGTCCGCGTTCACGCCCGCGGCGCGTCCGAATTCGGTCAGCACGATCACCAGCGTCCGCTTGAGCAGACCGCGGTCGTGCATGTCCGCGAAGAGGGTCGACATTCCCTGGTCGAGCCGCGGGAGCTGCCGCCGCAGCCATGGGAAGTGTCCGAAGTGGGAGTCGAAGCTGCTGCGCGTGAAGAGGTCGTCCTTCTTGGTAATCGCGTCCCAGCCGCGGGCGGACCAGTTCACCTGCACGTAGCGCACCCCCGCCTCCAGCAGGCGGCGGCCGAGGAGGCAGCTCTGCCCCCACTCGTGCATCCCGTACTTCTCCCGCAGCGCGACCGGCTCTTCTTCCACCCGGAAGGCCCGCTTCGCCTCGGCGGAGGTGACCACCGCGAAGGCGCGCTCGTACGCCGTGTCGTGCGCCACGATGCCGGAGTGCTCCACGGAGCGCTGGAAGCGATCGAGCGAGCGCATCAACTGGTGGCGCCGGTCGAGCCGCTCCGGGATCACCGCCGCCTCGCCGCGGATCCAGTCGAGCCGGTCCAGCTTGTCGACGTCCTGCACCATGAACGGGTTGAACCCCGCGCCCATGAAGCCGGCGCCGATGCCGCGCTGCTCCGGCGGCGCGGGCGGGGCCATCGGATTGCCGAGCCCGGGCGCCTGCACGTGGATGGCGCTCGGCAGCGGCGGCGTGCCGGGCCGGTAGCGCGCCAGGACCGTCCCCATGTTGGGGTAGATCATATTCCCCTGCGGCGGCTGCCCGGTCAGCACCGTCTGCATCGCGTTGTCGTGCTCGTCCTGGTTGTGACTGGCGCCGCGCAGGATCGTCAGCTTGTCCGCCTGCTTCGCCAGTCCCGGCATGAGCTCGCACATCTGGATGCCGTCGACGTTGGTGTTGATCGGCTTGAACTCGCCGCGCGTCTCCGGCGTGGGGCCGTCCGGCTTCATGTCCCAGGTGTCGAGGTGCGCCACGCCGCCCCGCAGGAAGAGCATCAGGACGGAAAGGTCTTCCGGCCGCGCGCCCGCCTCCGCGGCGGCCAGGGTCCGCGGGAGCGAGAGTCCCAGTCCCCCGAGAGCTCCCACGCGGAGCACCTCTCGCCGGGAGATCCCGGAGCAGGTCTGAACGGGCAGTGAGCCGAGCTTGAGCATGACGGTTTCGAACCTTCGACGCAGGCCAACTAGGTGGTATGATACCGGATCCGCGTAACAGTTTCGCCACATGCGGCGCGATCCGGCGCCGACGAGGAGCGCCTCCACACCCGAGACTTGAAAGGGCATGCGCGGCCGGACCTCGAAATAGCGTTCTGGTAATCGGATCGACCCGAGGATCCCGCCGCCTTCCGCAGCGCCGGGACGCCGGAGCAGACGATGGCTCGCCGCTCGCCCGAGAATCGAAATTCCGCGTCTCGCTCCCGCCGGCCCCGCACCGGCGCGGCAGCGGGGGCGGCGCTGCTGGCGATCACCCTCGCCGGGGCGTGCGCCGGCCTGGCCGCGCCGGGGAGCGAAGGCGTCGATCTCTCCCGGATTCCGCCCGCCGCGGCGCGGAAGGTCGACTTCGTCCGCGACATCCGCCCGATCCTCAACGCGAAATGCGTCGCCTGCCACGGCCCGGCCAAGCTGATGGGCGGGCTCCGGCTCCACAACCGGGCCGACGCGCTGGCCGGCGGCGACAGCGGCGCGGCGATTGTGCCGGGGAAGGGCGCGGAGAGCCGGCTGGTCCACTACGTCGCCGGCGCGGTCGACGGCAAGCTGATGCCTCCCGCGGGCGAGCGGCTGTCGGCGGAGCAGGTGGGGCTGCTGCGCGCCTGGATCGACCAGGGTGCCGAATGGCCCGCCTCGGCCGACGCGGAGACGCCCCGCAACCCGCACTGGGCGTTCCAGCCGGTAAAGCGCCCCGCCGTTCCCGCGGTGAAGCGAAAAGGGTGGGTAACGAACCCGATCGACGCCTTCGTCCTCGCCCGGCTGGAGCAGCGCGGCCTCCGTCCCTCGACGCCCGCCGATCGCGTCACCCTGCTCCGCCGGGTGAGCCTCGACCTGACCGGCATCCCGCCGACCCCGGAAGAGGTCGACGCCTTCGTGAACGACCGCCGTCCCGGCGCGTACGAGCGGGTGGTCGACCGTCTCCTCGCCAGCCCGCATTACGGAGAGCGGTGGGGCCGTCACTGGCTCGACCTCGCCCGCTATGCGGACAGCAACGGCTACACCATCGACAGCCCGCGCCAGATGTGGCCCTACCGGGACTGGGTGATCCGCGCGCTGAACGACGACATGCCGTTCGACCGGTTCACCGTGGAGCAACTCGCGGGCGATCTGCTGCCGAACGCCGGCGAGTCCCAGAAGATCGCCACCGGCTTCCACCGCAACACGCTCATCAACGAGGAAGGCGGCACCGACCCGGAGCAGTTCCGGGTAGAGGCGGTCGTCGACCGCGCCAACACCACCGGCGCGGTCTGGCTCGGGCTCACCGTCGGCTGCGCGCAGTGCCATACGCACAAGTTCGATCCGATCACCCAGAAGGAGTACTACCGGCTCTTCGCCTTCTTCAACACGCAGGACGAGCCGACCCTCGCCTTCCCCACCCCGGAGCAGATGCGGAAGCAGTCCGAGCTGAGGGCGGCCCTAGCGGCGGCGCAGCGGGAGCTGACCGCCTACGAAAAGGCGCACCCGCAGGGGGAGAACGATCCGGAGCGGCTCCAACTGGCGCGGCGGGTGAACGACCTGAAGCGGGAGGAGAAGGAGCTGGCGGGCGAGATCCCGACCGCGATGGTCCTCGCCGAGCGGAAGCAGCCGCGCGAGACGTTCGTCCACCTCCGGGGCGACTTCTTGCGGAAGGGACAGCCGGTCCAGCCCGGCGTCCCCTCCGTGCTTTCGGCGCTCCAGGTCGATTCTCCCCGCCCGGCAAACCGGCTCGACCTCGCCCGGTGGCTCGTCTCCCCGGAGAACCCGCTCACGTCCCGCGTGACCGTGAACCGGGTGTGGATGCGCTACTTCGGCACCGGCTTGGTGGAGACCGAAAATGACTTCGGGCTCCAGGGCACCCCGCCCACGCACCCGGAGCTTCTCGACTACCTCGCCTCTGTCTTCGCGACAGCGGGTACTTCTCACGTAGACGACGGAGAGACTGTAGAGACAGAGGGACGGAGAGACAGAGGGAAAGAGGGAGTCCGAACCGCCGCTTACCGAGAAGCGCAGCCTGCCACGCGGGCACAGCTCTCTTCGTCTCTCCGTCCCTCTGTCTCTCCGTCACGTGGATTGGGCTGGTCGCTCAAGGCGCTTCACCGGCTCATCGTCACCAGCAGCACCTACCGGCAGGCGTCGCACGCGCGGGAGGACCTGGCGGCGAAGGATCCGCAGAACCGGCTGCTGGGGCGGCAGAACCGGCTGCGGCTCGACGCGGAGATCATCCGCGACTCCGCCCTCGCGGCCAGCGGCCTCCTCTCGCGCAAGATCGGCGGGCCCAGCGTCTTCCCGCCGCAGCCCGCCGGCACCGACGGGTTGACCCAGGTGAAGCGGAAGTGGACCGTCAGCAAAGGGGAGGACCGGTACCGCCGGGGGATGTACACCTGGCACTGGCGCTCCAACCAGTACGCCCTCTTCGCCACCTTCGACGCGCCGAACGGGAACACCGCCTGCACGCGGCGGATGCGGTCCAACACGCCCACCCAGGCGCTAATGCTGGCGAACGACGAGGCGTTCGTCGAGATGGCGCAGGCGCTGGCAGCCCGCACCCTGCGAGAGGCCCCGGCCACCGAGGACGCGCGGCTCCGCTACGCCTTCCGCCGCTGCCTCTCCCGCGAGCCACTGCCCGAAGAGCTGCAGCGGCTAATCCGCTTCCTGCGGCTGCAGGTGCTCCGCTTCCGCGGGGCTCCCGGGGATGCAGAAGCCGCCGCCCCGAAGGACCGCCCGGAAGAAATGGATACGCCCACCGCCGCCGCCTGGACCGCCGTAGCACGCGTGCTGCTCAACCTGGATGAATTCGTTACCCGAGAGTAGGGGGTAGCGTTTAGGGTGTAGCGTGTAGGCGTCCCGAATGACTTTCCAAGCTCAAATGCCGGCACCTTCGGTGGTAGAAACCGTTCGGATGGAGCGATCGATAACCGCGATGCAAACGGAGAGCTATCGGGACCTGAAGGTGTGGCAGAAGGGGATGGATCTTGCGGTCGCCAGTTATCAGCTCACGCGAAACTTCCCGCGGGAAGAGCAATTCAGCCTCACGAGCCAGATTCGTCGAGCGGCGGCTTCGATTCCCGCCAATATTGCGGAGGGATACGGAAGAGGACACCGGCCGGAGTACACACAGTTCCTGCACATTGCTCAGGGCAGCCTGAAGGAGCTGGAGACGTTACTGCTCTTGAGCGGACGCGTGGAGGTTTCTAGTAAAGATCACCTGACGCCGGCGCTGGAGCTGTGTGACGAAGTCGGAAGAATGCTTCGAACCATGATCCGCGGCTTGAACAGCCGTTAGCCGCCATGCACCCCCTACCGGTCATCTACACGCTACACCCTAACCGCTACACCCTCTGCCAGCCGTGTCACACCACAGCCTGGGAGAACGACTGATGTCTCGCGATAGTCAATCTCGCCTGCTGCAGGTCACTCGACGCCATCTCTTTCAGCAGTGCGGCGTGGGGCTCGGCTCCATCGCCCTGTCTCAACTGGTGGCGGAGGAGGCGGGGGCGGCACCGGCGAAGTCGCGAGCCGCGCGTCCGGCCCCGGAGCCGCTGGCGCCGAAGCAGACCCATTTTCCCGCCAGGGCGAAGCGGGTGATCTACCTGCACATGGCCGGCGGACCGAGCCAGCTCGACCTCTTCGATCCGAAGCCGAAGCTCCGGGAGCTGCACGGCCAGGTGACGCCGAAGTCGCTGCTGGAGGGGAAGCGGTTCGCGTTCCTGAAGCCGGACGCGAAGCTGCTCGGCAGCCCTCGCGAGTTCAAGCGGTACGGCCGGTGCGGCGCCGAGGTCAGCGACCTGCTCCCCCACCTGGCCGGGATCGTGGACGACCTCTGTATCGTCCGCACGATGGCGACCGACGTCTTCAACCACGGCCCCGCGAAGATGTTCATCCAGAGCGGCGCGCCGCAGCCCGGCCGCCCCGCCATCGGCTCCTGGCTCACCTACGGGATCGGCAGCGAGTCGCGGGACCTGCCCGGCTTCGTCGTGCTGCAGTCCGGTCCCCGCGGTCCCCGCGGCGGCGCGGTGCTCTGGAGCAGCGGCTTCCTGCCGACCACCTACCAGGGCGTGCCGTTCCTGCCGGGCGCCACGCCGATCGTCGACCTCGCCAGCCCGCGCGGCTTCAACCCGACCCGCCAGCGCGACTTCATCGACGCCCTGGGCGACCTGAACCGGACCCGTCTCCGCACGATCGGCGATCCGGAGATCGCCACCCGCATCGCGGCGTACGAGATGGCCTACCGGATGCAGCTCAGCGCGCCGGAGCTGATGGACCTCCGCCAAGAGGACCCGAAGACGCTGGAGAGCTACGGCGCCCAGCCCGGCAAGCACTCGTTCGCCAACAACTGCCTCCTCGCCCGGCGCCTCGTGGAGCGGGGCGTGCGCTTCGTCCAGCTCTACCACACCGATTGGGACCACCACGGCGGGCCGAACATGGACCTGGAGACCCACTTCCCCACCATCTGCCGGGAGGTGGACCAGCCGTGCGCCGCGCTGGTGCGGGACCTGAAGCAGCGCGGCCTGCTGGACGACACGATCGTGATCTGGGGCGGCGAGTTCGGACGTACGCCCATGGGCGAGGCGCGGGAGACGACCGGGCGCGACCACCACATCGAGGCGTTCACCATGTGGATGGCGGGCGGCGGCTTCAAGGCGGGAGCAGTGATCGGCTCCACCGACGAGCTCGGCTACAACCCGGTCGACGAGCGCGTCCACGTGCACGACCTGCACGCCACGCTGCTGCACCTGCTGGGGCTGGACCACAAGCGGCTCACCTACCGCTTCCAGGGGCGAGACTTCCGGCTCACCGACGTGCACGGCAACGTAGTGCAGAAGCTGCTCGCCTAGCCTCCGGAGACGGAGAGACAGAGCGACGGAGAGACAGAGTGAAGGAGAGACCGGGGACCTCGTGCGCGGTCGGTTTCCTTTAGCCCCCGTTCGGGGGGGGTGAACCTTTAGCCTTTAGCCCCCCGTTCGGGGGTGAACCTTTAGCCTTTTGACTTTTGACTTTTGACTTTTGACTTTTGACTTTAAGTAGATGGAATCGACAAGCATGGCGGACGTGATCCTGACCGGACTGGCGGACGAGGGACCGGTTTCCAAGCGGGCGGAAGAGCAGCTCGCGATAACGCGGGCGCTCGGGCTCTCCTACTACAGCCTGCGCTTCGTCGACGTGGGGGGCGGCGTGAAGAACGCGATGCAGCTCACGCCGGACGAGGTGGCGCGCCTCCGCAAGCTGCACGAGGAGTACGAGGTGCGGGTCTCGTCCCTCGCGTCCCCGATCGGCAAGGTGAAGCTGCTCGACGCGGACGACGGCACCGCCAACCGCTTCGTGCCGTTCCAGCAGTACCTGGAGACGGAGGTCGCCCGTGCCATCGAGCTGGCCACCGCGTTCGGCACGCGCCTGATCCGCGGCTTCTCGTTCTACCCGCCGAAGGAAGACGATCCGTGGAAGCACGTGCCCCTGGCCGCGGAGCAGCTCCGCGCCATCGCGGAGGCATGTGCGGCGACCGACCTCTACTTCGGGCTGGAGGTGGAGGCGAACCTGGTCGGCCGGAACGGGGAGCTGGAGGCGGCGCTCTGGGAGGCGGTGGCGCACCCGAACCTGGGGCTCGTCTTCGACGGCGGGAACCTGGTCTGCCAGGGTTACACCACGGAGCAGGTGTTCCAGCAGTACCAGGCGATGAAGCCGGGCCTGATGTGGCTGCACGTCAAGGACTACCGCGATCCGGAGGCGGCCGGAGACGGGCGGGTCGTCGGTCACGTGGCGGAAGACGCGCTGAAGCACTTCGTCCCCGCGGACCAGGGCGACTCCGGCCACGACCGGATCTTCGCCGACCTGAAGGCGGAGCTGCCCGCGCTGAAGGGACGCCTGCAGGCGCGCGGCATCCCCGGCGTCTTCGTCGACCTGGAGCCGCACGTGAAGGGCGGGGGCCAGTTCGGCGGCTTCAGCGGACCCGACGGCTATGGCGTCGCCCTTCGCGCGCTCTGCCGCGTGCTGGATGGAGCCGCGGTGAGCTACCATCTCACCAGCTTCGAAGAGCTGCGCCGCTAGGGAACGCATATCACCGCAGAGACATACACAACGCAGAGAGAACCCGAACCTGAATTGAACCGCCAAGAGCGCAAAGGACGCAAAGAGGGACCGGAAGAGACAAACCCCGGGGTCGCTGTACGGGGCTCGAGACGCGCAGCAGGCCCATCCCTCTTGGCGAGCTTGGCGCTCTTGGCGGTAAAGGCTGGTTCCCTCAGCGCTCTCTGCGTCTCTGCGGTGAATCAGGTTCGGAATCCAGGAGGTAGAGACCATGATCGACCGTCGAGACCTGATCAAGAAGAGCGTGCTGGCCGGGGCCGGTCTCGCTGCGTGGGGAGCCCCCCTGCGCCCGGCGACCGCGGCGAATGAACGCGTCACCCTGGCGGTAATGGGCGTGAACGGCCGCGGCTCCGACCTGGCCCGCGGCTTCGCCGCCACGGGGGAGGCGGAGATCGCCTACCTGTGCGACGTCGACTCCCGCGCGATCCAGAAAGCCGCCGCGGCGCTGGCGGCGAAGGGGTACGCGGGGAAGCCGCGGGGCCTGGGCGACTTCCGCAAGGCGCTCGACGATCCGAAGGTCGACGCGCTCGTCATCGCCGCTCCGAACCACTGGCACGCGCCGGCGACGATCCTGGGCTGCGCCGCGGGGAAGCACGTCTACGTGGAGAAGCCGGCCTGCCACAATCCCCGCGAGGGCGAGCTGATGGTCCGGGCCGCCCGCAAGCACCGCCGGGCGGTACAGCTCGGCACCCAGCGGCGCAGCATGCCGGGCGTGATGGAGGCGATCCGGCGACTGAAGGCGGGGGAGATCGGCAAGGTCCACTTCGCGCGCGGCTGGTACAACAACAGCCGGCCTGCCATCGGCCACGGCAAGACGGCGCCGGTGCCGGACTGGCTCGACTACTCCCTCTGGCAGGGACCCGCCCCGGAGCGGCCGTACAAGGACAACCTGGTCCACTACAACTGGCACTGGCACTGGCACTGGGGCAACGGCGAGCTGGGGAACAACGGCATCCACGCGCTCGACGTCTGCCGGTGGGGCCTGGGGGTGGACTACCCGCAGCGCGTCACCTCCGGCGGCGGCAAGTACCGCTGGAACGATGATCAGGAGACACCGGACACCCACACCGCCACGTTCGACTTCGGGGACAAGTCGATCACCTGGGAAGGACGGAGCTGGCACCGGCGCGGCTTCGAGGGCTCCATGTTCGGCATCGCCTTCTACGGCGACGGCGGCTCCATGATCATCGACGGCGGCCAGGCGGTGATCTACGACGCGCAGGATAAGGAAACCGCCCGGATCAGCGGCTCCGGCAGCGACGAGCCGCACCTGCGGAACTTCCTGGCGTGCGTGCGGAGCGGCGCCACCCCGAATGCGGAGATCGAGGAGGGGCACAAGAGCACGCTGCTCTGCCACCTCGGCAACATCGCCTACCGGACGGAGAGGACGCTGCAGGTCGACCCGAAGAACGGGCACATCAAAGGCGACCGCGAGGCGCAGGCGCTCTGGGCCCGGGAGTACCGCCGCGGCTGGGAGCCGAAGGTCTAGCGTCTACCGGAGGAGCGCAAATCCCGTGGTAGCGGAGCCGCCGAACGCCGGGCGGCTCCGTTCCTGCTTCAAGAGCTCGATTCGCCGGATTCGAGCGAATCTACAGCAGCAGGGGTTTTCGGACCGACCTTGAAGCATGGAACCGGCCGGGGCTCTGCCCGAGCCGTCGATTAGGGCTCCCGCGGGAATCTCGCGTTTCAACGGGAGGCAGCGTGGTTATCTCGTTGTAGCTGTCCCCGGCCTGTCACCCGTTCAGCCGAAAACTAGCTGGCGCGGATGGAACGGAAGCGACGTCGAGTCGGTGAGCGGGACCGTCGCTCACCGGAGCAGGTCTTCCACTCCCCCATTCTTTCGCATCCTCATTCCATCTCGTCCGAAATAGCTGGACTAAACAGCCATCTCCCCAACCGCCGACCAGCGCCATGAGCCCCGAGTACCCCCTCTCCGCCGATAGTGCGTCTCAGGACGCCGCTGCCGACCAGCGTATGGCGGATCTTGCCACGTTTGCCGACGGCCTGGTGCACGACATCCGGAATCCGCTGAACGTCTTGCGCAGCAACCTTTACCTGCTGCGACAGCGGCTGCCGGAAGACCCCCGGACGGAGCGCGCGCTGACGCGGATGGACGACCAGGTAACCGCGGCGCTGCGGCTCCTGGAGGGGGTGCAGGCGTTCTACCGGGCCGACCGGCCCTCCATGCAGCGCGTCCAGGTGAACGACCTGGTACGCAGCGTGGTCGAGAGCACCCCCTCCCAGGAGGGCGCCACGGTCACCCTGGAGCTGGCGGACGGTCTTCCGATGATCCCGGCCGATCCGCAGCTGCTCGATGCCGCGCTACGGGCGCTGCTGCGCAATGCGATGGATGCCGTCCTGCAGGGCGGGAGCGTGGTGGTGAGCACCAGCACGGCGGAAGATACGGTCAGCATCTCCGTACAGGATTCGGGCGACGGCGTGCCGGAAGAGGTGCTCTCCCAGATCTTCCAGCCGTTCTTCACCACGCGGCGCGGACGCTCCGGCCTGGGGCTGCCGCTGGTGGCGAAAGTCGCCCGGGCCCACGGCGGCTCGGCGCGCGTGCTCACCGGGGGACAGGGAACGCGGGTGGAGCTGCGCCTCCCTATCGAGAGCGCCAGCGCTTCGTAAGCCGCACGCGCGTGCGACCGTCGCAGAACTCGTAATCCACGTCGTCGCAAAGCGCCCGCATCAGGTAGCGGCCGCGTCCGCCGGTGGCCAGTCCTTCCGGGAGCTGCGGGAGACGCAGCGGAAAGGGGCGACCGGGGTAGTCGAGCGTCGCCTGGAAGAGCTGCGGGCCGACGGTGAGGTCGACCTGCGCCACGTCGCCGGGGCCGCCGGTGCCGTGCCGTACCGCGTTCGAGAACGCCTCGGTCAGCGCCAGCGAAAAGTCGTCGAGCGGCTCGTCCCCCACGCTCCAGGACGCCGCCAGGTGGACGAGAACCTGGCGAATCTGGCGCGCGCCGGAGTACTCCAGCGGCACCCGCAGGCTTTCTCGCGCGGCGGCGCGGGCGCCGCGGGGGCGGCGCGCTCCATCCAGGTCGCGGTCACGGGCGCTAAACATGGCGGGCCTCAGATCCTCGGTCTCTCCGTGGGGCATGCGCCGACCTCGTTCGGTTCTCCCGCAGCGGGACCCTCGCAGCACCGTCTCAGCCAGATTATCGGACGGGAGCTGGCCCGCACCGAGTCGATCCTCTCGCCGCCGGGGCGCCGGGCGGCGTGCGCGCACCGTCCCGCGGGCGGATAGAATCAGGAAAGCAAGCGATCGCCGCCCCCTCGTCGTTCCCGGTCCTTACCATGACTCCTGCCTCTCTCACCCTGGAAGATGCACGAAATCGAGCGGAAGTGCTGCGCCGAGAGCTGGAACAGCACAATTACGCCTACTACGTGCTCGATCAGCCCACGGTGGCCGATTCCACGTACGACGCGCTGCTGCGCGAGCTGATGGAGATCGAGGCGGCCTTTCCGGAGCTGGTGACGCCGGAGAGCCCGACCCAGCGCGTGGGCGCGGCCCCCTCCAGCGCTTTCTCCAGCCACACCCACCGCGTCCCGATGCTCTCCCTGGGTAATGCCTTCTCGCTGGAAGAGCTCCGCGAGTTCGATGCCCGGGTGAAGCGTCACCTGGGGCTCCCCGCCGACGAGGCGGTGGAGTACGCGGCGGAGCTGAAGATCGACGGCCTGGCGGTGAGCCTCACCTACCGGGGCGGGCGGCTGGCGGTGGGCGCCACGCGCGGCGACGGCACCACCGGGGAGAACGTGACGCCGAATCTGAAGACGGTACGCGCGCTGCCGCTGCGGCTGCGCGACGACGCCCCGACGGGGGAGGTGGAGGTCCGCGGCGAGGTCTTTCTCTCCCACGAGGAGTTCCGGCGGATCAATGCCGAGCGTGAAGCGGCGGGAGAGCCGCTCTACGCCAACCCGCGCAACTCCGCCGCCGGCTCGCTCCGGCAGCTCGACTCGAGCATCACCGCCCGCCGGCGGCTGCAGTACTTCGCCTACTCTCTCGGCTACCTGGAAGGCACGCCGCCGGAGACGCAGGCCGAGCTGCTCCAGGCGCTCCGGAGCTGGGGCTTCCGGACGAACGAGCACAGCCGCCTCTGCGCCGGCATCGACGCGGTGGTGGAGTTCTGCAACTACTGGGAGACGCGCCGCCACGACCTGCCGTTCGAGACCGACGGCGTGGTGGTGAAGGTCAACTCTCTCGCGTATCAGCGGGAGTTGGGCAACGTCTCGCGCAGCCCGCGTTGGGCGGTCGCCTTCAAGTACCCCGCCACGCAGGCGAAGACCGTAGTCCGCGAGATCATCGTCCAGGTCGGCCGCACCGGCGCGCTCACGCCGGTGGCGGTGATGGACCCGGTCGAGGTAGCGGGAGTGGTCGTGACCCGTGCCACCCTCCACAACGAAGACGAGATCCGGCGCAAGGACCTGCGGGTGGGAGACACCGTCGTCATCCAGCGAGCGGGCGAGGTGATTCCGGAAGTGGTGGAGGTGGTCACCGAAGCCCGCACCGGGGACGAGCAGCCGTTCGTCTTCCCGCGCCAGTGCCCCGTCTGCGGCGCCGACGTGGAGCGGCAGGAGGGCGAAGCGGTGGCACGCTGCGTCGGCGTCGCCTGTCCCGCGCAGCTCCAGGCGCGGCTGCGGCACTGGGCCTCGCGCGGCGCGATGGACATCGAGGGGCTCGGCCCCGCGCAGATCGAGCAGCTCACCGCGCGCGGAATGGTGCGCGACGCCGGCGATCTCTACACGCTGACGGCGGAGCAGCTCCTCTCGCTGGAACGGATGGGCGAGAAGAGCGCCCAGAACCTGCTGCGGGCCATCGAGACGAGCAAGAGCCGTCCGCCGGCCCGCCTGCTCTTCGGGCTCGGCATCCGGCACGTCGGGGAGTCGGTGGCGAGGCTGCTGATCGAGAGCTGCGGCTCGATCGACCGGATCGCGGAGGCAACCCCGGAAGAGCTGGCGCAGGTGCCGGGCATCGGTCCACAGATCGCGGAGAGCATCCACCGCTTCTTCCAGCAGGACGAGACCCGCCACCTGCTCCAGCGACTGCGGGAGCACGGCGTTCTGCAGGAAGCCGCCCCTGCGGAGACCCGCTCCACCGCGCTTCGGGGCACCTCCTGGGTCTTCACCGGCACGCTGGAAACCCTGGCCCGCGCCGACGCGGAAGCGAGGGTGAGAGAGCTGGGCGGCACGACCGTAAGCTCCGTCTCGAAGAACACCAGTTACGTGGTGGCCGGGGAGAAGGCGGGCAGCAAGCTGGAGAAGGCACAGAAGCTGGGGGTGCGGGTCCTCTCCGAGGCCGAGTTCCTGGAGCTGATGCAGCAGCACGAGGCGGGTTCTGCGGCGGCGGAGAACGAGAGCGCCGCCTCCGGGTAGCCCTCCCGCCCCTTCGGAGCGCGAGGAGAGCTCGATCGCCGGCAGTTGACTGCCGGCGGAGCCAATCCGCGGAGCTCACTCCGCACCGCCATTGCTTTCAGAGCGCGTAAGGTTCCGCCGCCCCTCCAGGGCGGGAACGTGGCGGCGGCTCTGGATCCGGGGGCTGCGCTGCGCTGACCCCCGGCTATCCTCTCGCGCCCCTCCGGGGCGCCATGCCCGCCGCACCCCAGGATAGATCGCCGGCAGTTGACTGCCGGCGGAGCCAATCCGCGGAGTTTACTCCGCACCGCAGCGTGTCCTGGTCCGCAGCGTTCCGCCGCCCCTCCAGGGCGGATCTGTTGGGCCGGCGTGAGTCCGGGGGCTGCGCTGCGCTTGCACCCCGGCTACCGTCTCGCGCCCCTCCGGGGCGCCATGCCCGACGCCCTCCGTCTCCCCGTCTCCCCGTCTCCCCGTCTCTCTGGACTTACCCCCTTGGGGCGGACAGTCAGTACCCCTGGTTTAAGTGAGCGGGCTTTCGCCCTCGAACTCGGCCGGGGGCCGATAGCCGAGCGCCGAATGGAGGCGCCGGCGATTATAGATCTCCTCCAGGAAGTGC
>JBKBRF010000050.1:0-49502 GCA_046292385.1 Armatimonadota bacterium
CTCTACGGGACGGGCTCCACTCGGTTTCCCTACAGCGCGGAGGCTCTCTAGCCGGTCTGCAATTCTCAAGCTCGTCCTGGCTCCGGGGCGTCTCCGCCGTCCGGGCCATTCCCGAGCGCTCGTTAATCTTAACCAGTCCCGCTCGCCGCTGTCAACCGGGAGTTTTTAACTCTCGCCTAACTTCGGGCTCGCTCCGGCTCTCGCCGGGGGCCGCGGGGGCTGGCCTGCGTATCTTACTCAACGCCCCCGCGGGTGTCAATACCCTTCCGTGAACGGCAGATCCTGCTCTTGCTCTTGCTCGCTGGCGACCCTCGCTCTCCGGCACGCCCTCGAAAGCTCGAGCCCGGACGCCGAAGTTCCGCCGCCCTTCCAGCGCGGGCACGATGGCCTGCGGGAATCCGGGGGTTGCGCTGCGCTTCACCCCCGGCTAATCTCCCACGCTCCTCCGGGGCGTCGACCTGCCGCGCAGCCTTGCGCCGCGGGGTGCCGTCACTCCGTCCCTCTGTCTTACGCCTCCTACGGACGTGCGAGGAGCTGCTTCAGCGCGTGAAGCAGGTAGAGCACGTTGCGCGGGCTGCTCGTCTCCCCCATCAGGCCGATGCGCCAGACCTTGCCCTTCACCGGGCCGAGGCCGCCGCCGATCTCGATCTGGTACTCGTTCAGCAGGCGCGCGCGGATGGCGGCCTCGTCGCAGCCTTCAGGGACGCGGACCGTCGTGAGCGACGGCAGCCGGTAGCCTTCCTGCGCGAAGAGCTCCATGCCCATCTCCTGCAGCCCCTCCTGCAGCATCCGCGCGTTCTCAGTGTGGCGGGCGATCCGCTGATCCAGCCCCTCTTCCGCGATCAACCGGAGCGACTCGTTCAGGCCGTAGATGGCGTTGACCGGCGCGGTGTGGTGGTAGAGGCGCTCCCCGCTCCAGTAGCGCCGGATCATCCCGATATCGAGGTACCAGCTCTGGACCTTCGTCTTGCGCGCGTCGAACCGCTCCAGCGCGCGGGGGCCGAAGGTGACGGGCGAGAGCCCGGGCGGGCAGGAGAGGCACTTCTGGGTGCCGCTGTAGGCGAGATCGATGCCCCAGTCGTCAACCCGCACGTCGACCCCGCCCAGCGAGGTGACGCAGTCGACCAGCAGCAGCGCGTCGGCGGCGTGGGTCGCCTGGCGGATCTCATCCAGCGGCTGGAGCACCCCGGTAGAGGTCTCCGCGTGCACCACTGCCACGATCTTCGGGCTCGTCTCCCGGATGGCAGCGGCGACCGCCTCCGGATCGAGCGGACGGCCCCACTCCGCCTCCACGCGCCGCACTTCCGCGCCGCACCGCGCCGCGACGTCGCACATCCGCTCGCCGAAGACCCCGTTCACCCCGATCACCACGCGGTCACCCGGCTCCAGGATGTTGACGAAGGTCGCCTCCATCCCCGCGCTGCCGGTGGCGGAGACCGGGAACGTGAGCGGGTTCTCCGTCCGGAATACCATCCGGAGGAGCGACATCGTCTCGTCCATCAGCGCCAGGAACTGCGGGTCGAGGTGCCCGATGGTCCACTGCCCCATCGCCTGCAGCACGCGCGGATGCACGTTGCTCGGCCCGGGACCCATCAGCACGCGCTGCGGCGCGTTCCAGCTCGTATCGATCTCTGCCACGGTCGTTTTCCCTCCGCTCATCGGTAGAGTGTAAGAAAGGGGATAGGGAGATGGGGAACGGGGATGAGGGGGATGGGCAGCCAATCGGGTTTGGCTCTCACTCCTACTCATATTCATACTCTTACTCAGTTCGGATCAGCCCCGTCGCAGAGTCCTGACTTGTCCACCGCAAGACCTGCCAAACCAAAGACCCGGCTCCTGGCTGCACTGGCGGGCGTGGGGGCGCTGCTCGCGCTGGGGCTGGCGGGAGTGGGCGGGTCGCCGCACCGGGATCCGCTCTGGCCGCCGCGGGCGCGGGTCGCCTCTCCGCTCTTCGATCCGGCGCGGGCGCACGCGCTGCTGGACGACCCGATGCGGGACGGATGGCAGCTTCCGGACCGGATTGCGGCGGCGCTGGAGCTGGCACCAGGCGCGACGGTCGCCGACCTCGGCGCCGGCTCGGGTTACCTGCTGCCGCACCTGAGCCGGGCGGTCGGCCCCACCGGCACCGTCCTGGCGGAAGAGATCCAGCCGGAGTACCTGCCGGCGCTGCGGAAGCACGCGGAGCGGCTCGGCAACGTGCGGGTGGTGCTCGGCACCGCGGACGATCCCCGCCTGCCGGAAGGCTCCGTCGACTGCTTCACCCTGCTCACCGTCTACCACGAGGTGGAGCGCCCGGTCCCGTTCCTGAAGGCGCTGCGCCGCGCGGCGCGCCCCGGCGCCCGCCTGGCGATCGTCGACTTCGACGCCGGCCGCGACGGCTACCCTCCCGCGCCGCCCGGCCACGAGATCGCAGAGCGCGACGTGCTGATCGAAGCCCGCGCCGCCGGCTGGGAGCTGGAGCGCCGCCACGAGCTCTTCACCAGCCAGTTCTTTCTCGTCTTCAAGATGAAAGATGAGAGAAGAGAGATGAGAGAGGAAAGACCTGGTGCGTTGGCGTGGCAGGTTGGTGGCTGACTGCCCTATACTCCTCCTAGCAACAGGAGCATGGCATGCACTGGAAGGAAGCGCTGCTCGTGGGATGCCAGGCGATATTGTTCATCGTCTGTGCCGGAATAGCGTGGCGTATTCCACGTGGAAGGCTCGCCGCGGCGGCTCTGCTGCTGGCGGAGGCGGTGGGAGCCAGCCTTTATCTGGGCGGCCTGATTCCTGATCCTGCCGCCAGGCGCGTCACTGCACTCCTCTGCGTTGCGGCGCTCCTCTATCTCGCCTGGCTGGCAGCCGGCGAGAGCCACGCGATGCGGGCGGCTGATCACGAAACCTCTGCCGTGCTCGGGAGAATCCACACGCGGGTGGAGCGTACACTCAACGCTCTGACAGCTCAAACCGTTCCAGTGGACGCGACCGCCGGGCTGCCGCCGAGAGAAGTGCCGGACGATTGGGACGAGCTCTTCTCAACGCTGGACATGAGTGGCCGGCACGTCTCGAATCTGCTATGGATTGGCCTCGCCTGCCTCTCCGTTACCGCACTACTGCTGCTGCTGCGTTTCACCCGCTGAAAGCTCCGAGCTTCCATAGCGGCGAGCTACCGCGATGCTTTCTCGCCTTTTCCAGAAGCCACCCCTACGGAGAGCGGGCCGGAAACGGCGGTATCGGTCGCCCTCGTCACCGGCCGTGTCACCGCCGGCGAGTGGGGCAGTGAAACCCGGGCGTTCTTCGATTCCATCGGCCCCGCGGTCGACGCAGCCCTCGACCTGGCGCGGACTCTCAACCCCGGAGAGATCGCGCTGGACGAAAACACCCGACGGGCCCTGACGGAGCAGGGCTCGGTTGCGCTAGATGACACCCGCCTCTCGGGGCCGCGAGGGAATGAATTCCCTCGCTCGTAGGCCTGCGGCCACGCGTCCTTCGGACGCCCGAACCAAGCTCATCTGAGTCCCCGGAGGGGGACTTCGTGCCGTTGTTGCTGCGGTTTCAACCGCCCGAATCCCCCCAATGGCCGCCACCTTTTGCCACCTCTCCGGCCGGTCTCACCGCCGCTTCTCCGGGTAAATGCAAACTGATGTTTGACAGAGCGCTTGCCGGAGTCATCACCCTCATGATAGCAAACACATGTTCGATTTCTTGAGGGGCAGGCCGGCAAGCGGGGGTCAGGGCGGATGGCTTATCGCGCGGCGGCGGAGACGCTGGTCGGATGTATTCGGATTCCCCAGTTCGGGGTGCAGGTAGAGCGGTGGCGGCGGCCGGAGCTGGCAGGGCAGCCGCTGGCGCTGGTGACGGCGGCGCGGCAGCCGGTGGTGGCCGCCTGCTCGCCGGAGGCGGAGGCGGAGGGGGTGCGACTCGGGATGCCGCTGCGGCAAGTGCTGGGGGTCAGCACCCGGATCCTGCTGCTGACGGCGGACGCGCACCGGTACGAGCAGGTCTTCGCGGCGGTGCTGGCGGGGCTGGAGCTGGTGAGCCCGGTGGTGGAGCCGGGGCCGGCCGGGCTGGCGTACGCGGGGCTGGAGGGGCTGCTGCCGGAGCCGGGAGCCCGTGGGGCGCGGCGGACCGCCGCGCTCTACCGGCAGCCGGAGGAGCTGGTGCAGGCGCTGGAGGCGGCGGTCTGCCTGCCGCTGGAGACGCGGATCGGCATCGGGCGGGGGAAGTTCGTGGCGTGGGCGGCCGCCTCCCTGGAGGCGGAGGGGCACGTGGAAGCGGACGGGCCGGAGGTCCGGAGCTGCTGGGTGCCGGACGACCGCCGGGAAGAGCTGCTGCGCCCGCTGCCGGTGGAGCTGCTGCCGGTGAGCGAGGGCATGCGGCGCCGGCTGGCGGCGTTCGGGATCCAGACGCTGGGCAAGCTGGCGGCGCTGCCGCTCTCCGCGGTGCTGGCGCAGTTCGGCCCGGAGGGGCGCCGGGCCTGGCACCTGGCGCGCGGGAGGGACGACGACCCGCTGCACCCGCGGGACGCGGTGCTGGAGATCGCGGAGACGCTGCGGTTCCCCTCCCCGGAGGCGATGCTCGACGCGCTGCTGGCGGCGGTGCGGGAGCTGCTGGAGCGGGCGCTGCGGCGGCCGGAGCGGCGGGGCGGCGGGGTGCGGCAGATCCGGCTCGACGCGCGGCTGGAGAGCGGCCTGGTCTGGACGCAGACCACCACCATCCGCCGGCCCAGCGGGGAGCCCGCGCTCCTCTTTCCGCCGCTGCGCTACCACCTGGAGCGGGAGCACCCGCCGGAGGCCGCGGAAGAGCTCACCCTGGTGCTGACCGCCTTCACGCAGTCCCTGGGCGGGCAGAGGTCGCTCTTCCCGGAGCCGCACCAGGAGCGCCGGGAGCGGCTGGCGGAAGAGCTGCGCCAGCTCCGCACCCGCATGGGCGAGCAGCCGGTCTGCCGGGTATTGGAGCTCGAGCCCTGGTCGCGCCTGCCGGAGCGCCGCTTCGGGCTGATACGCTACGACCCCTGAACGCGCCGCAGCCGGTGCGGGTGGAGACGGGAAAGGAGGGCGCGCCCCGCGTGGTGACCGCCGGCACGCGCCAGGCGGTGGTCCGCGTGCACGACGAGTGGCGCGTGGAGGACGAGTGGTGGCGCCAGCCGATCTCCCGCCGCTACTTCCGCGTTACGCTGGAAGACGGCCGCTGCCTCACCCTCTTTCACGACACCCTCGTCCGGCGCTGGTACCGGCAGCACTATTGAAAGGCAAAAGGCTGAAGGCTAAAGGCAAAAGTCCGAACCCTTCGGAAGCGGGAAGTCCTGCTCCTGCTCTTACTCCTGCTCCTGCTCGCTGGCGACCCTCGTGTTCCGGCGTGTCCTCGTTGAGCGCAGCCCCAACCGGGCGCGGCGGGTTCCTACAGCAATGAGAGATGACAGATGAATCCGAACCGGTCTCGACCGGTAAGCGGCATCGCGTCCGCGGCAACTGAGCGTCCGGAGGACGCGTGGCCGCAGGCCGTCCAGCGAGGTATTTCAATGCGTCGCGGCCCCGCGGGCTCCCGCAGCACTACCGCTCCAATCGACCCTGCACATCGTTCGCGATCCGTTCGAGAGCGAGGAGAAGGTTCTCGCGGCTGAACATGTTTCCGTGGAAAGAGCCGCGATTCGTCGGGCCGAACAGCTCTTCGCCGTCGCGGTCGACGGTCAGCTCCATGTCGCCGTAGTGGATGCGAATGCGGGATGCGGCGGAAGCGTAGGTCAGCTCGAAGCCGCCCTTGAACGACTCCGGCCAGTGCTGCCGCTCGCCCGCCAGCGTAAAGCCATGCTCCGCCAGGAAGCCGAACGCGCGCTTCGTCTCCGCCGCCAGCTCATCCACGCTCGCCACCGGCTACCCTCTTCCTACCGCGGCTTCGGTCTCCGCGAGGCTGCCGGCCAGGTGGCCCATCTGCATGCGGTACATCTCCGCGTAGAGGCCGCCCCGCGCCAGCAGCTCCTCATGGCGACCCTCCTCCGCCACGCGGCCCTGGTCCAGCACCACGATCCGGTCGGCGCCGCGGACGATCGAGAGGCGGTGGCTGATGATCAGGGTGGTGCGGTTCTGCATCAGCCGCTCCAGCGCCTGCTGGATGATCCACTCCGACTCCGGCTCCACGGCCGAGGTCGCCTCGTCCAGGATCAGAATCTCCGGGTCGGCCAGGAAGGCGCGGGCGATGCTGATGCGCTGCCGCTGCCCGCCGGAGAGCTTCACCCCCCGCTCGCCGATCTCCGTCTCCCAGCCGTTCGGCAGCCCCTCGATGAACGAGAGCGCGTTCGCGGCGGCGGCGGCCGCGCGGGCTTCCTCCAGGGTCGCGTCCGGGCGGGCGTAGCGGACATTCTCCAGCACGGTGCCGCTGAAGAGGAACGTCTCCTGCAGCACCATCGCCACGTGGCGGCGCAGGCTGGCGCCGGTCACCTCGCGCACGTCGACGCCGTCCACCCGCACGCTGCCTTCCTGCGGGTCCCAGAAGCGCGGGATCAGGTTCACCAGCGTGCTCTTGCCGGCGCCGCTGGTGCCGACCAGCGCGACCGCTTCGCCGGGGCGCACGTCGAGATCGATGCCGCGCAGCACCGGGCGGTCCTTGTAGGAGAAGTGGACGTTCTCCAGCGTCACCCGGCCGCGCACCTGGGTCAGCGCCCGCGCGTCCGGCGCGTCCTGGATGGTGACCTCCTGGTCCAGGATCTCGAAGACGCGCCCGCCCGCCGCGACGCCGCGCTGGATCAGGTCGTTGATCTGCGCCAGAGAGGAGATCGGGGAGTAGAGCTGCCACCAGTAGCCGCGGTAGGCGACCAGCCCGCCCACGGTGAAGCGCCCTTCCAGCACCAGCAGCGCGCCGAAGCCGATGGCGATGACGTTGCTGATGAAGCCGACGAACTGCGACAGCGGGAAGAAGCGGGTCCGCAGGTTGACGGCCCGGAACTGCTCTTCGCGGTACTGCTCGGTCGTGCGCCGGAAGCGCTCCGCCTCGTTCTCCTCCTTGGCGAACGCCTTCACCACCATGATGCCGGAGAGGTTCTCCTGCAGGCGCGCGCTCACGTCGCCCAGGCGGTCGCGGGCGCTGCGGTAGAGCCGCTTCACGCGGGTGTTGAAGATCCGCACGCAAACCGCCACCACCAGGATCGGCAGGATCGTGAGCGAGCCGAGCAGCGGGCTCAGGATCAGCAGGGAGACGATGACGATCAGGAAGCTGTAGGCGTTGGAGAGGATCGACTCGGTCCCGTTGATCACCACCTGCTGCAGCACGTCGACGTCGCCGATCGCCCGGCTCACCAGGTCGCCGGTGCGGTGCTCCTGCAGGTACTGAAGCGACTGTCCCTGCAGCTTGCGGTAGACCTCGTTGCGGAGGTCTTGCACGAAGAGCTGTCCCGCCTTCTCCAGCAGGTTGTTCCGGATCGCCCCCAGGATGGCGCCCATCCCATGCGCCGTCACCATCACCGCCAGCGCCGGCGCCAGCAGGTCCGGCCGCCGCCGCGTCACCACCTCGTCCACGATGTACTTCCAGACCCACGGGTGCAGCAGGGAGAGCGGCGTCGCGAACAGCATGCAGACGAGGCCGAGAATCACCATGCCGCGGTACGGGCGCAGGTAGCGGAGAATGCGGAGATAGACGTCCATTCTGCTACATCTTACCTGCGGACCGGGGGAAGCGGCCTCCCGGGCGGGGATTGCGGAGGGAGCGATGGCGGAAGCGGAGTACGTGCTCGGCACGCACGATGAGGAGCGGGACCGGCTGGGGCTGCAGCACCGGCTCTGGAGCGGCCCCGCGTTCGCGCTCTGGGAGCGGGCAGGAATCGCGCCGGGACAGCGGGTGCTCGACCTCGGCTGCGGCCCCGGGTTCACCACCTTCGACCTCGCCGGAGTGGTCGGCCCCACCGGACGGGTGTTCGGTGTCGACGTCTCGGAGCGGTTCGTCGGCTACCTGCGGGAGCGGGCGCGCCGGCTGGAGCTGACGCACGTCGACGCGGCGGTCGGCGACGTCCAGCAGCTCGAGCTGGCGGAGGCTTCCTTCGATGCCGCCTACCAGCGGTGGGTGCTCTGCTTCGTTCCCGACCCGGAAGCGGTGATCGCCGCGGCGGCGCGCGCCCTGCGGCCGGGCGGCGTCTTCGCCATCCAGGAGTACCTCCACTACCGCGGCATCCTTCTGGCACCGGGGAGCGCCGCTTTCCGGCGGGTGGTGGAAGTGGTGGACGGAAGCTGGCGCGCGCGGGGCGGCGACCCGGACGTGGGCCGGCGGCTGCCGGAGCTGCTGCTGCGCCGCGGGTTCGCGGTGGAGGAAGTGCGGCACCTGGTGCGCACCGCCCGCCCGGAGGCCCCGCTCTGGCAGTGGCCCGCCACCTTCTTCCGCACCAACCTGCCGCTGCTGGTCGCCTCCGGCCAGCTCACCGCGGAGAAGGCGGAGGCGTTCCACACGGACTGGCAGGCCCACACGGAGAATCCCGGCGCCTTCTTCTGCAGCCCGCCGATGGTGGAGATCATCGCCCGGAAGCGCTAAATCAGCGGGGCAGGAGGACGACCGGCGGTCGAGTCCTCCGGCGAGATTTCCCTGGCGGGGAAGCGGTGGCAAGTGTCACACGCTGTAAGATTGGTGCACCCGGGGCGCAGCGTAGGTTCTGCCGGTGAGGACGAGCGGCCCCTCACGTGCCCCCACCCCAGTCATCCTGAACCGCAGGCACGGCCGAGAGCCGGCCACGCCCGAAGAAACGATCCGTAGCCCTCACAACGGCCCGACGGCTTTCCGCTTGACTCGCCACTCACCGTAAGCAGTCATTCTGAACGCAGTGAAGAATCTCGGCAGCCGGCTTGGTCCGGAGCACGCATCGGCGTGACGAGGACGCGGCCTGGCGGAGCGCTCCCGAACGCGGGTGCTGACCGTACCTCCGGAGAGCCGAGTGACGTAGACCCTTCCCTGCGGTCAGGATGACCACCGGGGGCGGAGCTGTGCTCACGCGGGGCTGACGCCGATCCGAAGGGCCGTCTCGCGGCGGGGGTTTCTTGAGAACGGAGTGAAGGATCTCGGCAGCCGTACTGAGACGGGAATCGCAGGGGGTGAGGCGGACTCTACCACCGGTTCCCCTCCGCGCGCCCGGCCTCCCGCTGCGGCCTAGGCTGAGCTACGTAGATCCTTCACTGCGTTCAGGATGACTGGGGTGGGAAATCGAAGGCGGCCGAGCTTTTCCCGCCCCTCCCGAGCCGGCACCTGGAGTGCGAATGCTTGCTTTCGCACCCCGCCTCAGCGGGGCCATCGGCGCAGCCTCCCGATCTCGCCCACAGTATCCGATCTGCGGGGTTAGGAGCGCTTGCCCCGAAAGTCTCCGGGATAAACGGCCAGGCGTCCTCCGGACACCTGGACCGGGTCTTCTCAGTCCGCGAAGGCGGACTTCGTGCCGTGGTTGCCGCGGTTTCAACCGCCGGCCCACCGGCGGCATGGCGAAAAACGAAGAAGGCGCCCCGGGAGAAGGTACTCCGGAGCGCCGATCTGTTTCGATGCGGAAGGGGGGACTTGAACCCCCATGGATTGCTCCACACGCCCCTCAAACGTGCGCGTCTGCCAATTCCGCCACTTCCGCTCGTGTGCGCCAGGATTGCTCCACGCGCCCGAGTTTTGAGCCGACCTCGCCGGTTGAGGGCCTGGGTGCGAGGACGGTTGGATTGTAGCATCCGGCGCGGCGGGGGTCAAGTGGCTCGCGGCCGGGAAAAATGGCCGCCAAGGACCGTTTCCAGCCGACGCGGCGGTGGAGGCACCGCGGCCGCGGTGCCTCACGAGCGGCGCGCGACGCTACGACTGGAGCGGTCCGCCCTGGGTTACGCCGCCCCAGACCGGCTCGCGGGCGCCGTCCGGCATCGTCCAGGTGTAGTTCTGCACTTCGGACAGGAACGTCTCGTAGTCCGGCCAGTTCCGCTCCGGCATGTTCTCCCGGAGGTCCGCCAGGATCGTCTCGGAGATCTCGTCCTGGGATCCCGCCCACTCCAGCACCTGCTCGGTGCTCATCGGGAACTCGTCTTCGATTCCGTTGAAGATCTCCCGACCGTTGATCGACCAAGGCATCGCCCACACTCCTGTCTGTCGAAAAGCCCGTTCAGGGCTCTCTTCCCGCGGGAAGAGAGCCCCTCTCGCTGGGACTTTCCCGGGAGAGCGGCTCCGGCAAACGCGAAGGGCCGGGGCGGGGTCAGGCCGTGCCCGGAGCAGACGGCCCCTCACCCCGCAGGCGCGCGACCAATCCCACGGCGGAGAGGGCGGCGACGAGGCAGCAGACCGCCGCCAGGAGCAGCGCGGAGTCTTCCCGGCCGGGACGGGAGGCGATCCAGCCGGCGGCGAGGGTGCCCGCCACGAATCCGACGCTCCACGCGCCGTGGCTCAGCCCCAGCAGACGAGCGCGGGTCTCCGGCTCGCTGAGGAGGCGGATGATCGTCGTCATGCTGACCGAGATCGACCATGCCGCGCCGGCCCCGACCACGCCGAAGAGGGTGATCGCCCAGACGTGCCGCGCCAGCAGCGCGAGCGCGACGGCGGAGAGGGCAAGGGTGACCGCCGCCAGCACCACCGGCCGCCGCGGGCCGTAGTGATCGACCAGGCGCCCCATCGCGACCTGGCAGAGCGCGGAGACGACGAGGCTGATGGCGGTGAAGTCGGTCGCCGCGGCGCGCTTGCCGGTGAGGCGGAAGAGGAGCAGTGGAATGACGAGCGTCGCCACGCCCCAGTAGACGGTCGGCAGGATCCGCAGCAGCACCAGGAGCTGCACCTCCCGCCGGCGTACCAGCTCCCGCAGTGAGCCGCCCCCGGAGGGCGCCTTCTCTTCGGGCCCGGACTTCGCCACCTCCGGCATCGACCACGCCGCCGCCAGGATCACCGCGACCTGACCGATCACCATCGCCCACCCGAGAAGGCGGAAGTAGCCGGGGACGTCGTCGAGCCGCCCCGCCGCCAGGTTGCCGATGGCGTTTCCCGCGGTGCCGCTCATGAAGTAGAAAGCGGTCGCCAGCCCGAGGGAGCGGGCGCTCACCGCGTCCATCATGTAGGCCTGCCCCGCCACGGAGCCGAGACCGAACATCAGGCCGGCGTAGACGCCGAGGAGCAGCATCCAGGCGGGGCTGCCGGTCAGGAACATGCAGGCCGCGGCGATGACGCCGGTCATGCCGAGCAGGAAGGCGCGCTTCCGGCCGAGGAGATCGACCAGGTACGCGCCGGCGAAGGCGGTGATGCCGCCCATCAGCACGAAGAGCGCCCGCAGAATGCCGGTGAAGCTGGCCGGCAGGTGGAGGTGTCCCTCCACGTAGACCGGGAAGAGCGAGAAGAGCGGCGCCACCAGGATCCCGCTGAGCACCTGCAGGAAGAGCAGCGAGCTGAGCGCCGGCGACCACATCTCCCGCGCCGGCCCCGCCACCCGCGCCAGCACCCCCGGTAATCCCCGCTCCATCAGATCCACATCCTACTTCCACGCCAAGAGGGCTGTGCCAGCTTGCAGGGCAATCTTACTCCGGGAGGTGAGGCCATGTCTGCGTATACCATCCTGCTCGGTTGGGATCTGCCGACCCAGCCGCCGCGGGGCGGCGAGGAGGCGCGGGAGATTGCCTATGGGAGCCACGGCATCCCCGCGTTCTGGATGACGCTGTTCGACCCGGCCTCTATTGTAACTGCGGTGGAGGCCGTTGAGGACGAAGACGGACACGACGAGCCGGAGGAGTATCCCTACCTCGTTACGGATGCGGCGGCGGCTCTGGAGCGGTCGAGGAAGCGCTGGCCGTCCCTGGCGCAAGCGATTGGGCAGGAGTATGCGGCACTCTTCCAATCCTGGCACCAGCACCTGTCCGCCAACGGATCCCGCTACTTTCACTGCGACCCGTGGGATTACTGTGCCATCTCCGGGGATTACGACAGCTACCGGGACGAGCTGCTCGCCGCCCTCACAGCCTTTGAGACGGAACCCTGGGAGAGGTCCGGCTGGCTCGTCAAGCGCCACCGGCTGACTCCCGCCTGGGCGAAGCTGCTGGAGAATTTCGATGAACGGGAGAATCGGGAGCTCGTCGTGAACGCGCTCTGCGGGCACGGCGGACCCTGGGACGGATCGGAGCGGGGCGGTTGATCGCCTTCGAGTTGCTAACGCCGCTCCAGGCACCCGGGGGGATGGGGATCGAGTGGGAGCTACTTGTTACGGGGAGCGACTACCTCTCGCCACTCGCCAGCGTCATTTTCAGAGCAGGCTCGGCTTCGATGACTGAGGTGAACGGATGGAGCGAGTGACAGTGCTGGACCATCCGCTGGTGCGGGTGTGGGTGACGGAGCTGCGGAGCGCGGAGACGCCGAACGCGCGGGTCCGCGACCTCCTGCGCAACCTCAGCGTGGCGCTGTTCCTGGAGGCCTCCCGGGAGCTCGAGACGGTAGGCGTGCGGGTGCGCACCCCACTCACGGAGACGGGGGGAGCCCGGCTGGAGCGTGCCCCGCTGCTGGTGCCGATCCTGCGCGCCGGCCTGGGGATGGTCGACGGCATCCTGGAGCTGGTGCCGGAGGCCGACGTCGCCCACCTGGGCCTCTACCGGGACCATGACACCCTCGAGCCGGTGACCTACTACACGCCGTCGCATCGCAGCACGCCCGGGCGGGAGCTGTACGTGCTCGACCCGATGCTCGCCACCGGCGGCTCCGTCTGCGCCGCGCTGGACGTGGTGAAGACATGGGCACCCGGGCGCGTGCACCTGCTGAGCGTCATCGGCGCGCCCCCCGGGGTGGAGCGGGTGCGGTCGCGGCATCCGGACGTCTCGATCACCCTCGCCGCCCTGGACGAGCGTCTGAACGAGATCGGGTACATCGTCCCCGGCCTCGGAGACGCCGGCGACCGCCAGTTTGGCGGGTGATCGCTGCTTCACGGCAGCCAGCATGAGGGGGCGACCCATCCGGTAGGGGCGCGCCAGATTCCGCAAACTCCTTTCGCCATGGAATGTCCAAATCGTGCGACCGGGCTTCACCTCCGCCGGGGATGCTTCCCCACGTAGACCGCTCATCATGCCGACCCCTGCTTTTCGCGCACCCGCAGCCAGCCGCAGCGCGGCACTCCTCACGGCAGTACTGCTCCTGGCGAGCACCGCGTGGGCGCTCCACACCCAGGCGGAGCCCGCCGCATCCGAAGAAGTCACCAGCCCCGAATGGAGGGAGGCGGCGCGGCGCACGCACGCGCGGTTCACCGGACAGCCGGGAACGGTGGCTCAATTTGGCGATTCGATCACGGTGACGCAGGCCTTCTGGACGCCGCTGCGCTACGAGCGCCGGAACGCGCCTCCCGAGCTGGAGGCGGCCTTCCGCCGCGTCAACACGAAGCTCCGCCCGGAATGCTGGGCCGATTGGAAGGGACCCGCTTTCGGCAGCGAAGGGGGACAAACGACCCGCTGGGCGGAAGCGCACGTCGACGAGTGGCTGAAGAAGCTGCGCCCGGAGCTGGCCGTCCTCCTCTTCGGCACCAACGACCTCCACTCGCTGGAGCTGCCGGAATACCGGCGCCGGCTGCTCTCCGTCGCCCGCCGGTGCCAGGAGCAGGGCACGGTCCCGATCCTCACCACCGTTCCGCCCCGCCACGGCTTCGAGCAGAAAGCCGAGCAGTTGGCCCAGGCGGGGCGCGAGGTCGCCCGCGAGCTTTCGCTGCCGCTGATCGACTATCACGCGGAGATCGTGCGCCGGCGGCCCGACGACTGGGACGGTGCGCTCGACCGGTTCAAAGAGTTCGACACGTACGAGGTCCCCACCCTGATCTCCCGGGACGGGGTGCATCCCAGCTATCCCACGCGGTTCCAGAACGACTACTCGGAGGCGGGACTGCGCTCCAGCGGCTACACGCTGCGCAACTACCTGACGCTGCTGAAAGTGGCGGAGGTGCTGCAGGCCCTCGAGACGCCGCCCCGACCGGAGGCGGCGGGCGCCGACCGGGGCCGCGCGGCGGTCTCTCCCCCGGGTCAGCCCTGGCATCCGCAGGCGCCTCCACTCCCCCGCCCCACGGGCGAGGTGATCCGCGTCGCCACCGCCGCCCAACTCTACGAGGCCGCGGCCCGCGTGCGTCCCGGGGGCACGATCCTCCTGGCGGACGGAGAGTACGCGCTCTCCCGTCACGTGGAGATCCGGACCGACGGCGTGACCCTGCGCGGCGAGAGCGGCGACCGGCACCGCGTGGTGCTCGACGGCGGCGGCACCCTCGGCGAGGCGATCTGGATCACCGCCTGCTCCGGAGTGACCCTGGCGGACCTGACAGTGCAGAACGTCCGCTGGAACGGCATCAAGATCAACTCCGACACCGGCGTCCAGCGGCTGCGGATCTACAACTGCGTGCTCCACAACATCTGGCAGCGGGCCGTCAAGGGGGTGAAGGTGCCCGCCGAGGGCCGGGAGCGGCTGCGCCCGCGCGACTTCCGGATCGAGTACTGCCTCTTCTACAACGACCGCCCCAAACGGTTCAGCGACGATCCGGCCGATACGCCGGAGAACTTCAACGGCGACTACGTTGGCGGCATCGACGTGATGTACCCGCAGGGCTGGACCGTGAGCGATAACGTCTTCCTCGGCATCCAGGGCCGGAACCGGGAAGCCCGCGGCGCCATCTTCCTCTGGCACGACGCCCGGGACTGCCTGGTCGAGCGGAACGTGATCGTCGACTGCGACTCCGGGATCTGCCTCGGGAACGGGCAGCCGCCGCCGGACAGCGCGGTGCACGCCTCGGGCTGCACCGTGCGAAACAACCTGATCACCCGCGCGCCGGAGAACGGCATCCTGGCGGACTTCACCCGGGACTGCGCGATCGTGCACAACACGGTCTACGATCCGGCCGGACGGCTCCGCCGGGGCATTCGCGTGGTCGATGCCGCGGAGGGCCTCTACGTCGCGAACAACCTGCTGTCGGGCCCGAAGATCCTCGTTGAGACCTCGTCCCCGATCCGGCTCGGCCTCAACCGCGAGGAAGCCCCCGCGGCGCTGTTCGTGGACGCCTCCGCCGGCAACCTCCGGCTGGCGCAGCCGGCTCCGGGCCTGGTCGACGCGGCGCCGCGGCTTCCGCAAGCGCCGGACGACCTCGACCGCCGCCGCCGGGGATCGCGGGCGGATCTCGGCGCCCACGAGCTCAGTCCCGAGTAAATCGAGACCCCGGTCGCCCGCCGCGTGCCCTGCCCATCCCCCACAGCTCGATCCGTTCCAGGAGAAGACGATGAACAAAGCCCTGCTGCTTGGCAGCGCCCTCACCCTCGGCCTCGGCGGCGTTGTAACCGGCGCCGTCACGGAGCCTCCCGCGGCATCCGCGGAGGACCAGGTTACCTGGCTGAACAGCTACGCCGCCGCCCAGGCAGCGGCGCGCCAGGCGGGAAAGCCGATCTTTCTCGTCTTCCGGTGAGAGCGCTGACCGTCCTGCAAAGGATTTGACGAGCAGGTTGTTCGTCTTGACCCCGAGATCTCGGAGCTTGCCGGAGAGTTCGTCCTCGCCCGCGTCACCAACATGCGCGGCGTCGATCTGAACCAGTTCGACTTCGACTACGACCTCACGTGGGCCGGCTTCTTCATGAACGCCGAGGGGAAGGTCTACGGTCGTTTTGGCGGGAGAGACGGAGAGGACGCCGACGCGCACCTCACGCTCTCCGGGCTGAAACACGCCATGCGCGCCGCACTGTCCGCCTATCGCCAGACGCCGAACGCCACCCCGGAGCCGTTCCGGAAGAGCGTGGCACGGGCGGAGGACTTCCCCGCGGCCGGGCGCCTCAAGGCGGGTGCCTGCATTCACTGCCACAACGTCTACGACTTCGAGCGCGACGCCCTCTTCTCTGCCGGAAAGTGGAAGAAGGAGCTCGCCTTCGTCTATCCGCCGCCGAAGAACCTGGGGCTCGCCCTCGACCCGGACCAGCAGAGCCGAGTGCAGGCGGTGACGCCCGGCTCACCCGCGGCGAAGGCCGGGCTGCGCGCGGGCGACCTGCTTCGGACCGTCGGCGGGCGGCCCACCGCGTCGTTCGCGGACGTGCAGTACGCGCTCCATCGAGCGCCCTCGGAAGGCGCGCTGCCGGTCACCGCGGAACGCGCGGGACAGCCGCTCTCGGTGTCTCTCCCGCTGGCGGCGGGCTGGCGAGAAAGCGATATCTCCTGGCGCGGCTCCATGTGGGGGATTCCGCCCACGGCTGCAGTCTACGGCCAGGACCTCACGGCGGAGGAGAAGCAGGCGCTCGGCCTCGCGCCGGAGGCGCTCGCGTTCCGGCAGGGCGACTTCGTGCCCGGTCCGGCTGCCCGCGCCGGCATTCGGGCGAAAGACGTCATCCTCGGCCTGGACGACCGTCCGCTGGAGATGACGATGCTGCAGTTCAACGCCTACATCCGGCTGAACTACGAGGTCGGCGACCGCCTCAACTACCGCGTGATCCGCAGCGGCCAGCGGCTGACGATCCCGATCACCCTGGAGCGGCGGGACTTCTGAGGTAGCGGGAGCGGCGATGACACCGCAGAGTTGCTGACGCCGGTCCGGGCACCCCGGAATCGATGAGAGCAGGGTGAGGGCTACTTCTCACGCGGCCTCACCCCCGACCCCTCTCCTGCGAGGAGAGGGGAGCTATGGACGTCAGGCAAGCCTGTTCCCCCTTCCCTCGCAGGGAAGGCTTATCCTGGATGGGGGAGATCAGGGGGCGAGCTCCGGGGGCTCTAACCGGAACCGAACGGAAGCGCCTCCCCCGAAAGCATCGCCGGGGAGCGACCTTCCGGCGACTCGCAACAGATGATACCTTCGTCGGTAAACGGGGCGTGGACGAGCCGCCGGACTCCCGCCCGGACCGGATCGAAGCTATCCGGCCAGCGGGTCAGCTCGTCACAGACAGCGCTGCGGAAATCGGCCCCCAGCAGCGCCGCGCCGCGCAGGTCCGCCCCGCTCAGGCAGGCGCCGCGCAGATCGCAGTCCGTGAGGTCGGCGCTGCGCAGGATCGCCCGGGCCAGGTCGGCGCCGCGGAGATCCGCCTCGGCCAGTACCGCCGCCTCCAGCGTGGCACCCCGGAAGACGGCCCGGCGGAGTCCCGCTCCGGTCAGGTAGGCTCGGGAGAGATCGGCGCTCCGGAACGACGCGTCGGTGAAGATCGCCAGCTCGGCCCGCACTCCCACGAGCCGCGCGCGGAGAAAGAGGGCGTCGGTCGCAATGGCGCCGTCGAGCCGCGCGTCCTCCAGGTCCGCGCCGATCAGGCAGGCGCCCCACAGGCTGCAATCGTCCAGGTCCGCCCGCCGGATCGAGGCACCGGCCAGCTCGGCACCGCGAAAGTCGCTGCCGCAGAGGCGGCACTCATCCAGCACGGCGCGGGTCAGGTTCGCCTCCCGCAGGCTCACCCGGAGCAGCGTGGCGCCGCGGAGGCTCTGCTCCTGCAGCGCCGCTCCCGCCAGGCTCTCGTGGGAGACGAACATTCCCTCCAGCGTGGGGCCGGGCACGGCGCGCATCGGGGCGCCGCTCCGGCGCGAACGGATCACCATCCTGCACCGCGATTTCCAGAGAGCGCGGTCGCGTGCCGCGCGAGAAGACTGCACTCCGTTTCTACCCGTCGTCTCCCGGCGCTCACACTCCGGTTCTCCCGCCCCCTCCCCTCAGGCAGCGCGGTCGGGGGCTTCCACGGCGAGCGTCGGTACGTCGACTTCTCCCCGGTCTGCCGCGTCGTCCTCGACCTCCTCGGTATGCTCGGTCACGTCCCCCACCACCTTGCCGCCGAGGGTCTGCGCCCACGACTTCAGGAACTGCGACCAGATGGTGCTCTGCACCGCCTTGCCGCCCAGCTCGTAGGCGGCGGAGCGGACCACGTCCCGGATGCGCGCCCGGGTGCGGATCCGGAGCACGAGCGCGCCGTCCTCGTCCTGCGTCGCCGCAAAGGTGACCCGGCCGGACTCCATGTGTCCGCTCTGGGTGCGGAGGGTCAGGCTCCGCTCCTCCACCGCCACCGCCACCACGCCGGCATGGCCGCCGCCGGTGAGGCGCACGTGCATGGTGTCGCCCTCTTCCAGCAGCTCGCCGCCGCCGTCCGGGCGCTTGAAGCCGGCGAGCAGCTCCGGGGAGTAGTCCGGGAAGTTCCGCCGCAGGGCGAGCAGCGCCTGCTCCGGCGAGACCGGACACTCCTCGATCTTCAAGAGCCAGTCCCGCTGGTAGAGCGGGCCCACCCCATCGGTGGCAACCTGGACCGGCCGCTTCTCCTCCCGGGTCCGCTCCGCCTCGTGCTCCGGAGTCCGCTGCGCGTCTCGCACTCCCGCCTCCCGTCATGTCGACCCCAACGACTGCTTCACGAGCTTTGTAGCCGGGACGGCGGGGAATCACACCCGGCAGGCCGCTCCAGGCGCTGACCGCTGGGCAGCTCCCAGGTGGGGCGCTGGCGGCAAAACGGCATCCGGAGCAGGCTGAGGAAGGTCAGCTCCGAGGGATCGCGATAGGCCGGCACGCCGATCGTGATCGCGTCCTGCGGGACGTCGAGGCGGAGGGTGCGGAGCAAGCGGTCCCACCAGGAGAAGATGACGCCCCAGTTGGAGTTCGTCTCCCGCTCCACGATCGAGTGATGGATCCCGTGCATCCGCGGGGTGACCACCACCCAGTTAAGCGCCCGCTCCAGGCGGGCCGGGAGCCGCCAGTTGCTGTGGTGGAACTCCGTCGCCGCTTCCTGCACGATCTCCCACGCCAGCACCAGCAGCGGCGCCGCGCCGATCAGCAGCACCTGCCCGCACCGCCAGCCAACCGAGAGCAGCAGCTCTCCGAAGTGGAAGCGGACTGCCGTGGAGACGTCGAGGTCGAGGTCGGTGTGGTGCACGTGGTGGAAGCGCCACAGGAACGGCACGACGTGGTTCAGGTAGTGCCAGACCCAGATGGTGAAATCGAGCAGCAGCAGCCCCGCGAGCCACTCCACCGGGGCGGGGAGCCGCACCAGGTGCAGCAGCCCCCAGCCCTCTCGCTCCGCCAGCGCGGCGACCCACACCACCACCGGAATCAGGACCAGGCGCAGCAAGAGAGTCGCGGTGGCCGCCAGCGCCCCGTTGGTCAGGAGCCGCTCCAGCCGCGGCTGCACCCGTCTCCGCAGCGGGCGCCACGTCTCCAGCAGCAGGAAAAACAGGAACAATCCGAAGAGGAGCGGGCCGCCGAGGAAGTCGAGGATCGGGTAGAGCTCCATCGCATCCTCTCCGGCGCCGCGGGCCCGGTCAGGCGACCGCCTTCTCCAGGCGCTGCAGGAGGTCCGGGATGTCGAGCGGCTTCTCCAGCACGTGCTCCACCTGCTCGTGGTGCGCCCGGCGGCGGGTGGCGTAGTTCAGGGTGCCGCTCATCAGGATCGCGCGGAGGCGCGGGATCTGGTGGCGGATCTGGCGGATCGTGGTGACGCCGTCGATGCCCGGGAGCTGGAAGTCGGTCAGCAGCACGTCCGGCTTGAACAGCTCCGCGATCGCGATCGCGTCTTCCCCTTCCCAGGTGGCGACGACGGTGTAGCCGCTCTCCTCGAGGATCTCCGAGAGGATGCTCAGCACCTCCTTCTCGTCGTCCACGAGCAGCAGCCGTACCCGCGCGTCTTCTTTAGTTGCCCCGTCAGCAGCTCCGACCATCGAGTGGACTTACCCGGCCGTTCTGCCGCGGGAAACCCGCCCGGAGCGTTTTACCCCACGGTGATGAGGAGCAGGTCGGCGTAGCGGCGGCGGATGTCGTCCGCCAGGGGGCGGTGCTCCGGCGATTCCAGGTGGGGATCGGATTCGACGAGCCGGAAGGCGGCGTCCCGCGCGTCGGCGAGAATCCGCGCGTCGCCGACGATGTTCGCGATCCGCAGCTTCAGGATGCCGCTCTGCTTCGTCCCAAGGAACTCCCCGGGGCCGCGCAGGCGGAGGTCTTCTTCCGCGATCTCGAAGCCGTTGGTGGTGCGGACCATCACCTCCAGCCGCTGCACGCCGTCTTCGGTCTTCGGGTCGGCGAGCAGGACGCAGAACGACTGGTGCTCGCCGCGGCCGACCCGTCCCCGGAGCTGGTGGAGCTGCGCCAGGCCGAACCGCTCCGCGTCCTCGATGATCATGCAGGAGGCATTGGGGACGTCGACCCCGACCTCGATCACCACGGTAGCGACGAGGATGTCGACCTCCCCGTCGCGGAAGCGCTCCATCGCCTCGTCCTTTTCGTGCGACGGCATCTGGCCGTGGATCAGCCCCACGCGCAGGTCCGGGAAGACCTCGTGCTGGAGGTGCTCGTGCACCTCCGTCGCCGCCTTCGCCTGGAGCTTCTCGCTGGTCTCGACGAGCGGGCAGACGAAGTAGGCCTGCCGCCCCTCCGCCACCAGGGAGCGGAGGCCGCGGTAGACACCGTCCCGCGCCTGCTTCTTCTTCCAGTGCGTCTTCACCGGCTTGCGGCCCGGGGGCATCTCGTCGATCACGGAGACGTCGAGGTCGCCGTAGACGGTGAGCGCCAGCGTCCGCGGGATCGGCGTGGCGGTCATCACCAGCATGTCGGGCGCATGCTCCTGCATCCCCTTGTCAAGGAGTGTCATGCGCTGCACCACGCCGAAGCGGTGCTGCTCGTCCACGATCACCAGACCGAGCTTGTCGAACTCCACGTCGCTTTCCAGCACGGCGTGCGTGCCGACCACCACGTGCGCGAAGCCGCTTTTCAGCTCTTCCTTGATGAGCCGCTTCCCCTTGGCCCGCACGCTCCCGACGAGCCGGTGCACCCGCACCCCGAGCGGCTCCAGCACCCGCTGCAGCACCGCGAAGTGCTGCTCCGCCAGGATCTCGGTCGGCACCATCATCACCACCTGGTAGCCGTTGCGGACGGCGGTGAGGATCGCCGCGGCGGCGACGACCGTCTTCCCGGAGCCGACGTCGCCCTGCAGCAGCCGGTTCATCGGCCGCGCGGAGCCCATGTCGGCCCGGATCTCCGCAATCGCCCGCTCCTGGGCGCCGGTCAGCGTGTAGGGGAGGGAGCGCCGCAGCTCTTCCAGGTGCTCGTCGCGGATCTCGAACGTGATGCCGGGCAGCACGGATGCCACGTGCTTCTTCCGCAGCGCCAGGGCGCACTGCATGCGGAACAGCTCGTCGAAGACCAGACGCGCCCGCGCCCGCTCCAGCTCCTCCGCCCCGTCCGGAAAGTGCGCCTGCCGCAGCGACCACGCCATCGGCGGCAGCCGGCGGGCCACCGCGATGTCCGGCGGGAGGAGGTCCGGCACCAGGTGGCCGTACTTCTCCAGCGCGTTCCAGACCATGTTCCGGATCGACTTCGGCGTGAGCCCTTCCGTCGCGGGATGGATCGGCACGATGCGGTGGAGGTGGAGCGAGGAGTCGTCGCCGGTCAGCTCTTCCCACTCCGGGTGCTGGAATCCAAGCACGCCACCGCTGCGCTGCGCGGTGCCGTAGACCGAGATCTCCCGGCCCTTGAGCCGGTCGAAGACCTTTGCCATCCACGCCTGGTTGAAGAAGATCAGCTCCGCGTGGCCGCTGCCGTCGCGGATCACCGCCTTGGTGATCGCCAGCCCCCGCCGGGGCGTGCGCTCCGCGCTCCCGCCGACCACCTGCCCGGTCACCAGCACCGTCTCGCCGTGCATCACTTGTCCGAGCGGGCGGAAGTTGCGGCGGTCCTCGTACCGGTGGGGGAAGTGGAAGAGCAGGTCCTCCACCGTGACGATCCCCATCTTCTCCAGCGCCGTGGCGAAGCGCGGCCCCACGCCTTTGACGAACTGCACCGGCGTCCCCAGCTCCGCGGCCGGGGTGCCCGGCGCCGGCGCGCGCGAGGCCAGGGGGAGATCTGCGGTTCGTTCCGAGGTGGGAATGGCGAAGCTCCGAAGCCCGCGTCAGCAAGCGGGCTCTCCTTCGGTATTATCCCGGAGCCGCGGAGGGGCTGTCCAGCGGGAGCGAGCCGGACCAGGAGAGAGTGTGGAGCTCGGGGAGCGGAATCCGATCCTTCCGCACGCGCATGGCTTCGTACAGGATTCCGAGGCGTCCTCCTCTGGTCGCGGATGGCCCTGGAGTAGGAGAACGAGTGGGAGTAGGAGTATGAGTGACTCGTGAAGACCCTGGTCGTCGAGGACAACACCGCCCAGCGGGAGCACGTGGAGCGGCTGCTGCGGGAGCGTCTGCCGCAGGCGCTTCCGCTCGCGTGCGTGGCGGACGGAGCGCAGGCGGTCTCGCGCGCCCGGCTGGAGCGGCCGCAGCTCCTGGTGCTCGACATCCAGCTTCCCGGCCAGAGCGGTATCGAGGTGGCGCGGTCGGTCTGGGCGGAGCGGCCGGAGACGCGGATCGTCTTCTGGTCGCAATTCAAGGACGAGATCTACGTGCGGCGGCTCGCGCAGATCGTGCCGCCGGAGACGGTCTACGGCTACATCCTGAAGAGCAGCCCGGACGAGAAGCTGCTGCAGGCGGTCCGCGCCGTGCTGCTGGAGGAGCAGTGCTGGCTCGACCGCGAGATCCGCGGCGTGCAGGCGCGCGCCCTGCAGAGCCCCAGCGCCCTCACCGACGCCGAGTACGAGGCGCTGCTCGACATCGCCCTCGGCCTCACCGACCGCGGCGTCGCCCGCCGCCGCTATCTCTCCCGCCGCGGCGCCCAGAACCGCATCCACAGCCTCTACCTCAAGCTCGGCGTCGAGCGCGAAGAGGAGCCCGGCAGCCTCTTCAGCCCCCGCAACCGCGCCGTCTTCGAAGGCCTCCGCCGCGGCCTCCTGAACGCCGACGTCCTCGCCGCTGAAAACCAGGCCCTGGAGCGCTGGCGTGAGGAGAACCCGGACTGAGTTGGACCCATTGGGCGTAGGTGCCGCTAGCGACTTGCCGCCCGTGGTTCTGCGAACTCCAGCAGCGACTCGATCACGTGGCGTGGACTGTGGAGCCCCGCGATCTCCTGGGGTAGCTCAAGATACCTCTGGGCAGCCATTACCACCGTTTCCCAGTTCCGCGCTCTCTGGGCTGCGGTTGCCAGCGCATACCACGCCTCGTGACTCGTCGGGTCCAATTCCGTGGCTCGTAGGGCGAGCTGCTCCGCTTCCTTGAAGTCCCGCTCATAATCAGCGGCATAGCGTGATTGGTAGACGAGTAGACGGCTCTGGTTCGCGCGGTCGTCTGGGGCCTGTCGAATGTGGAACCGCGCAGCCTCGGCCTCCACCCGTCCGTGCCATGCCCCGGCACCGGCCCGCCGGGTGTCGAGCGCGGCGGTCACGAGGTACATGCCGGGTTGAAGCTGGCTGGTGAGCAAAGGCGGCAGCGCGAACTGCACTCCGAGCCGGTTGGCGCCGATCGACTGCGCCGACCCCACCTCGCGCCGAGTCGCGCCTATGTGGCGTCGCCAGTCGAATTCGACTGCAGAGCGCGGCTCGCCGACCCAGCCCGCGCGGTAGACCTTGACCGAGACGAAGCTCGCCCAATTGTCCTTTCCTGAGGCGAGGCAGAGCTGGGGCACGCTCGTCGGCGCCCGGCGGTCGTTGTGAGCCCGGGCCCGCGAATCTTCCGCACGCGGGTATCGCAGAGAAATTCCCAGGCGTACCGGCTCACCTTGCCAGTAACTGTGCTTATGATGGCCGGGCGGCACGGATCGCTCAATCGCGAGTCTCAAGGGCCCGGAGGCCTGCGGGAAAACCCGCACGCCTCCGAAGAGCGCGAGACCGGCCGTAACGCAGAGTGCCGTTTTTCGAAGGGTCCACCGCATAGGCCGGCCTCCAGTACCAGGTCCTGGCGTCTACGAGCGAGTCCTACCGGTGCAAGTGCTGCTACCTATCCGATCTGTTACCACCGTTCCCATTCCGCCGCCAGCTGATTCTATTAGTCCCTGGTGCGGAGAAGGCTGAGATTCGCGACTTCTACGACCAGAACAGGCCCTGGTCAGTGAGACGCAATAGCACTACGTAGAGAAACTGAAGGTGTCCGGAAGCGCCGCCGAAGGCGGTGCTGGAGGGTGCCACCTGTGAACACCCCTGGGCGCCAGGGGTGTTCGCTCGAAGGGCCGGGAGACAGCCCGTGAACCGGACTGCTGTATTGGTAGGGCGAACTGGCGCGGGAAGAGCGCTCCGGAGCGCACTCCCGGAGCGGCCTGCTAGCGGAGGCGCAGCCGGAGCGTGAAAAGGCCGCGGAGGGCTCTCGCCGCGGGAGGGCTGTCTCCCAGCACAAGGGCGCGGGGTCGGGTGCGCGGTCCAGACGAGGCCGAACGAAGTGCGCTCCAACCGATCGACACGCCTCGGCAGGCGAACCCGCTTCCCGCGTCGAACCTCGCCCGCAAGACCTCCCCCCACCTCCCCATGAGCCGCATCACCCGCGTCGAAGCGATCCCCTGTTCCGTGCCGTTCCGCCGCCCGTTCGTGATCGGGCGCGGGGCGGTCGGCGCGGCGGGGCAGTGGGGACGGCACGTCTTCGTGCGGCTGGAGACGGAGTGCGGGCGCGTGGGCTGGGGCGAGGCGCGGGCGCTGCCGGCGTGGAGCTACGAGACGCAGGAATCGATCACGACGGCGATCCGGGGCTATCTCGGCCCGCTGCTGATCGGTCGCTCCCCGTGGGAGCTGAACGCGATCCACCGGGAGATGTACGAGACCCTCACGCCCGCCGTCAGCAATGGGCAGCCGTTCGCCAAGGCGGCGCTCGACATCGCGCTGCACGACCTCCAGGGGCAGCTCTCCGGCCAGCCGCTCCACGCGCTTCTGGGCGGCAAGCTGCGGCCGACCCTTCCCCTCACCTACGCGCTCGGCATCGCCGCGCCGGAGGAGATGGCGGCGGAGGCGCGCTCCTACGCGGAGGCAGGCTGCTTCAAGATCAAGGTGGCGGGGGAGCCGGAGCGGGACCGCGAGCGGGTGCGCGCGATCTCCGAGGCGCGGCCGGACGCCGACCTCTGGCTCGACGCCAACCAGGCCTATTCCCCCGCTCTGCTGCCGCCGTTCCTGGAGGGAATCCGCGGCGTTCCCCGGATCTTCTGCCTGGAGCAGCCGGTGCGGAGCGTCGACTGGCTCGGCCTGCGCGCGGCGCGGGAGCGGTCGCACCTGCCGATCGCGATCGACGAGGGCTGCTTCAGCCGGTTCGACGTGGCCCGCGTGGCGGAGCTGCGCGCCGCGGAGTTGCTCGTCCTCAAGGTCTGCAAGAGCGGCGGGCTGAGGGAGTGCCTCCAGGCGGCGGCCGTCGCCGACGCCCACGGGATCGGCCTGCTCGGGAGCGGTCTCACGGAGTGCGGCATCGGCTTCACCGCCTCCGTCCATCTATTCAGCACCCTGCAGACGCTGCTGCCGCCGGAGCTGAACGGCGGGCAGTTTCTGGAGTCGCTCTGGGTGCGCGGGCTCCGCCTCGAAGGGAGCGTGGTCACCGTTCCGGACGGCCCGGGGCTGGGGATCGAGGTGGACGAGGAGGAGATTCGGCGGCATGCCGTCGATTTCTAGGCGGGCGGGTCGTTGGTTGACACCCTTCGAAGGCCGCCGATATACTTATGCCACTCTGAGAAAGAGGCGTTCTCCGGCCGGTGCCTGGCGGTGCCGGCAGGCGTGGGACAACTCCGGAAGAGACCGGCGCCGCGCTGCCGGCGGGGCTCTCCCCGACGGCACGGGAGCGATATTTTGAGCGAGAAACAGGTAGTCCTGACCCCTGCCGGCCACGAGCGCATCCTCGCCGAGCTGCGGGAGCTGCAGACGGTCCGCCGCCACGAGGTGGCCGAGAACATCCGGCAGGCGAAAGCCTACGGGGATATCGCGGAGAACGCCGAGTACGAGGACGCAAAGAACGAGCAGGCGTTCCTGGAAGGCCGGATCTCGGAGCTGAAGAACCTGCTGGGCACCGCGATCATCATCGAGGAGGACGAGATCCCTACCGACGAGGTCGGGATCGGCTCCGTGGTGAAGGTCCGGGACCTGGAGTTCAATGACGAGTGGGAGTTCACCATGGTAGGCTCCTACGAGGCGGACCCGGACGCGGACCGCATCTCCCACGAGTCTCCCATCGGAGAGGCGCTCTTCGGCAAACGCGTGGGCGACGTGGTGGAAGCCAACGTGCCCGCCGGCACGGTGCGCTACGAGATCCTCTCGATCCGCCGGCCCGGCAGCTAGCTTTACGCGCTGCCCGCTTTACCTGGCGGCAGCGCAAGGGCGGAGCGGGGGGAGCGGGAGGAGCCGCGCACCGGTCCGAGTCTCCCATTCGCCCTCTCTCCCTTGCGCCCACTTCAGAATCCGGGTGACGTAGTCCGAACGGCTGCAGCATAACCCGGCAACCGCAGACGGGCTTGGCAGGGCGTCCTCACGGACGCTCTGTTTTCGTGCGGGCCCGCACATAGAACGGACAGCGATATGCCTCTGGATGAAGGGAACGAGCTGATCCGCAACCGCATGGAGAAGCTCCAGCGGCTGCGCGAGCAGGGCCTCGACCCATTTGCCGCCGAGCGGTACGACCGCACCCACACCACCGCGGAAGCGGTGGAGCAGTTCCGCGCCCGCGAGTCCCAGGACGAGCCGGAGCCGCTCCAGGCGCGCCTGGCGGGGCGCATCCTCTCCCGGCGCGACATGGGCAAGGCCCGCTTCCTCGACCTCTGGGACGAGTCGGGCCGCATCCAGCTCTACGTGAAGCTGAACAACGTGGGCGAGGAAGCGTTCGAGCGGCTCGACCTGGTCGACCTGGGCGACTTCCTCGGCGTCGCCGGCCCGGTCTTCCGCACCCGCACCGGCGAGGTCTCGATCGAGGTCCAGGAGCTCGAGATCCTGGCGAAGGCGCTCCGCCCGCTCCCGATCGGCAAGAGCACCGGCGAGGAGCACTACGGCGACGTGACCGACGTGGAGTTCCGCTACCGGCAGCGCTACGCCGACCTGGCAGTCCATCCGGAGGTGCGGGAGCACTTCCGCCGCCGCTCCCGCATCCTGAAGGGGATCCGCGACTTCTTCGACGACCGCGGCTACATGGAAGTCGAGACCCCGGTGCTGCAGATGGTCGCCGGCGGCGCGGGAGCGCGGCCGTTCCTGACGCACCACAACGCGCTCGACTACGACTTCAAGCTGCGCATCTCGCTGGAGCTCTATCTCAAGCGGCTGATCGTGGGCGGCTACGAGAAGGTCTACGAGATCGGCCGCGTCTTCCGCAACGAGGGGATCAGCACCCGCCACAACCCGGAGTTCTCCCTGCTAGAGAGCTACGAGGCGTATGCGAACCTGGAAGATATCGAGCGGCTGGTGGAAGAGCTGGTCTCCGGCCTCGCCATCCAGCTCTACGGGCGGCCGTTCATCCCGCACCCGAGCGGTGAGATCGATCTCTCCCCGCCCTGGCGGCGGCTCCCGATGCTGGAGGGGATCCGGCAGTACGCGGGGGTGGGTCCGGAGTCGTTCGAGACGTTCGAGTCGGCCCGCGCCACGGGGGAAAAGCTCGGCCTCGACATGACGCACGAGGGGAACGTCGGCGGCATCATCGAGAAGATCCACGAGCGCTTCGTACAGCCGAACCTGATCAGCCCCACGTTCATCACCGACTTCCCGCTGGAGACCTCGCCGCTGGCGAAGAAGCGCCCGGACAACCCGCGGCTCACCCGCCGGTTCGAGGCGTACGTCGCCACCGCGGAGCTGGCGAACGCCTTCTCCGAGATCAACGACCCGATCGATCAGCGGGAGCGGTTCGAGGCGCAGCTCCAGCTGAAGGAGACCGGCGACGAGGAAGCGCACCCGATGGACGAGGACTTCCTCCGCGCGCTGGAGTACGGCATGCCGCCGACCGGCGGCCTCGGCATCGGGATTGACCGCCTGGTGATGGTGCTCACCAACACCGAATCGATCCGCGACGCGATCCTCTTCCCGCAGATGCGCCCCCGACGGGACGCGGACGCCTAGCCGCCGGTGTGCCAGTTAGCAGGTTGCAGGTTTTCAGGTTTGCAGGTGGTCTCACAAGCGCTGAGCGCACCAACCTGGAACCTGAAACCTGTTAACCTGAAACTGCATCCCGCGCCTCCGCGGGTGCCGATCAGGAACAGACGTGGCGGTTGAACCCCAGCAATTCAAGGAGATGCTGCGGCACTGGGCCAGCGGCATTACCGTGGTGACCGTGCGGGACGAGGACGGGCACGTCCACGGGATGACGGCAAGCTCGTTCACCAGCGTCTCGCTGCAGCCGCCGCTGGTCTTGCTCTGCATCAACCGGGGCTCCCGCACGCACCACCTGCTCGCGGAGCGCCGGGCGTTTGGGGTGCACCTCCTTTCGGAAGGAATGGAAGAGCTCTCCAACCGCTGCGCGGGACTGCGCGGGGAGCCGGCGCACCGCCTGGACGATCTACCGCATCAATCCACCCCCACCGGGGCTCCGATCCTGGAGGGAGCGCTGGCCTGGATGGACTGCACCCTCTGGGCGCAGTACGACGGGGGCGACCACACCATCTACATCGGCGAGATCCAGGCCGGCGGCACCCGGGAGGGCGCGCCGCTCCTCTGGTACAACCGGGGCTACCGTCACCTGGCGGACCCGGACGACGCGGCGCGTTAGCAGCGGTCCCGGCGACGTCGGGATCCGGGAATGGCGGCGGAAGGCGAATCGGATGGAACACGGGAGTCTACAGTCGGCGGCGGAGGAGACGTCGGAGCTGCTCGCGAGCTACTTCCGGGAGCGCGTGCTGCCGCACCCGCTCCTGGCTCCCGTCCTGCCCGAGGCGGCGGTCTGCGTGACCGGCTCCGTGGCGCTCGGCGTCTGGGACGAGCGCTCCGACTTCAACCTCCGCTGGATCCTGCCGGACGAGGAGCACGCGGCGCTCGCCGCCAGGCTGGAGCAGGAGGGACTGTGGGAGCCCGCCTCGGACTCCCGCCTCCGCATCGTCGACCGAGAGCCGTTCCGCCGCTATCCCGGCGTGGAGCTGCTGCTCCTGTCGCAGTCGCAGGTGCGGCAGGAGCTCCGGTTCGATCTCCCGGTCAGTCTCTGGGTTTACACCCACTCGGAAGTCTACCAGGACCCGCACCAGACGCTCGCCGCGCTGGTGGCGGAGGCCGAAGAGCGGTTCCAGAGGGACCTGGGGAACCTTCGCTGCGAGCACTACTACCGCTTCCGCCAGGCGCGCAGCGGCCTCATCTCCCCAATCATGCCGCGCCGCCTCAACACGGTGCTCGCCATGAAGCGCGGCGACGCCGTGCGGGAAGCGCTGCGGCTCGCCTTCCTGGCGGACGGCAAGCCGTACCCGTACGACAAGTGGCTGGAAGTGGCCGCGGAGCGGGAGACGCAGTGCGGCTCCGGCATCGTGACCGCCGTCCGCGCTCTCATCGCCGCCCGCGAGCCGGAGTCGATCGAGCGCGCCGGCAAGGTGCTGCGAGACCGGGTCGCCTTTGCCCTCCAGCAGGGCGGCGTGAGCGAGCCGTGGCTGGAGCAGTGGTGGCTCTGGCCCTCTATCGCACCCTAGATTCGAGATAGAGCGACGGACCGCGGGTAGCGATGGGGGTGTCGCCGCTCGATCGATCGAATGCGCTTCCGTCTACCGCAGCCAGTCGTCGAGGTGAGCCGCGACAAACCGGTCGTCGTTCTGGTCCGGATAGGCACGGTAGACTCGATCAATCTCCGCCGCCTGGCCAGGAGAGAGGGTCTCGTTCGGGGCCAGGCACCAGTTTCCCGCAAGCAGTCCCTGCCGTCGGAGGACTTCGTGCAAGCCCGCGACGCAGCCGGCGTACTCATGCGCCGCATCGAAGAAAGCGGCGTTGGCGTCCGTGACCTGGATCGCCCGCGTGAGCCAATGCGGCGCGAGTGACGACTGCTCGCGGGCCGCCTTGATCTCCTCCAGCAGCATAACCGCTTGCCGGGTCCAGACGGCCCAGTGCCCGAGCAGGCCCCCCGCGAAGAACCGGCGCACTCTCTCGTCTCCGACGTTGAGCTCCCACGACGTGAGCAGGTCGAGAATGATGTTGTCGTCGTTCCCGGTGTAGAGGGCGATGTCGTCCCGACCGGCTTCCATCACGGCGCGGACGACGTCCAGCGTCTGGTAGCGGTTGAACGGCGCCACTTTGATGGCGACGACGTTCTCGATCTCCGCGAAGCGGCGCCAGAATTGATAGCCGAAGGTGCGCCCGCCGACGGCCGATTGCAGATAGAAGCCGAACAGCGGGATCAGCTCGGCCACGGCTCGGCAGTGCTCCAGCACCGCATCCTCGGACTGGTCGGCTGTCCACGCGAGACTGAGCAGCCCCGCGTCATAGCCGAGAGCTCTGGCGATCTGCGCCTCTCGCACGGCCTGCGGGGTCGGGCCGCAGAGACCCGCTATCTTCACCAGCGGACGAGGCGCCCGGCTCAGCACCGTCGCGGCGGTCTCGGCTGCCAGCTCCAGCACGGGGCGGTAGAGGCCGCGCTCGCGGATGGCGAACTGGGTCGTGTGGACACCGACCGCGATGCCGCCCGCGCCCGCAGCGAGGTAATACCGGGTGAGCGCCTGCTGCCGGCGCTCGTCCAGCCGGCGGCTCTCGTCCAGGGCGAGCGGGTGGGCGGGGATCACCTGCCCCGCGAGCAGGTGCGCCCGCAGGTCGGCCGAGCACCCGCTGTTGGCTGCGGCGGCCAGGGGCGGCATGGATCAGTACTTTCCGTCACGCGTCTCGAAGTGGGTGGGCTTGCCGAGGGTTCGGCCTCCACTCTGCAGCCAGTGCGCTGCCCACTCGATCATCCTCTCCAGAGGCACGGAGGGATAGCCGAACAGTGCGTGCGCCTTTGAGGCATTCGCAAGCAGCGCCGTCTCCGCCTCCTGTCCTACGATCCGCGGCTCCCGTCCGAAGAGCTCGCCAAAGCGGTGCGCCAGCGCTCGAACGGAGAGGGTCTCCGGGCCCGTGAGATTCAGGGCGAACGGCGGAGAAGAGGCATAGGGCAGACACCGGATCGCCTGGGCGCACGCGTCTCCCTGCCAGATGACGTTGACAAAGCCCATCGTCACGTCGACCGGCTCACCAGCCAGCACCTTGGTCGCGATGTCCACCAGCACCCCGTAACGCAGGTCGATCGCGTAGTTCAGCCGGCAGAACACGACCGGGGTCCCGTTCCTCCGCGAGAAGTAGCCGAACAGGCGCTCCCGCCCGACGCATGAGCTGGCATAGTCGCCCACCGGCTCCAGCAGATCTCCCTCCCGCGATCCGCCGGACACGACCGGCACCTGCGGGTAAACACAGCCTGTGGAGAAGACTGCGGTACGGGCGCGCGGGTATCTCTCGGCGATCAGAGCCGGAACGTAGCAGTTCATGGCCCATGTCGCCTCCGGAGCCGCGCTCGTTCCGAACTTCTGCCCCGCCATGAAGACGACGTTCTCCGCCTCCGGCAGGCGGGTCACCTGATCGCGGTCGGTAAGGTCACCGCGGATCGTCTCGATCCCCGCCGCGTCCAGAACCGACCTTGAGCGCTCCTCGGAGAAACGAGCTACGGCCCAGACCCGCCGCTTCGCTCCGCCGCACGCGTCCAAGCCCCGGCGGAGCATCCGGGCGAGGCTCGGGCCCATCTTGCCGCCGGCGCCGAGGACGACGAAGTCGCCCTCCAGGGACCCGACCGCAGCGACCACTTCGGCGCTGGGACGGGAGAGGAGCTCCTCCAGCGCTTCCTCAGTGTGCGGAGTCTCTCCGTCGTCTGGAGCCTGACCCGCGCCGGTGGCACGCGAGAATGAGTGGTCGTCTGTCATAGCAACACTGCTCCCTCGCCGGGCTGCGGGCGCGGCGCGTGAGATCGGCGACTATAGCTCGGGGACAAACGCGTCCCGGATCACCTCTACGGTGGCGACATCGCCGTTCAGCACCACCACCTCCACCACGTCGAACCGCACCGGCCGGTCTTCGAGCCCCGGCGTCTCCCGGTGTGCGTGGAGGTAGTGGACCGCCGCCCGCCCCAGCCGCTGCTGCTTGGTCCAGCCGACCGCCTCCTGCGGCAGCCCGTGACGCAGGGTCGCCCGTGCCTTCACCTCCACGAACACGAGCGCCTCGCCCTCCTCCGCCACCAGGTCGGCTTCCCCACCCCGGCAGTGATAGTTGCGCGTCAGAATGCGATACCCCCTCCGCTCCAGCTCTTCCGCGGCGGCGTTCTCTCCCAGGCGGCCCAACCAGGCGCGGTGTTCGGATTCGGATCGCATGGGATTTCACCGCGGAGGGCGCGTGAGGGGGCGGAAGACAGTCGAGCCGGAGTCTACCTATTGTCGCAGGTTTCACCTTCACCAATGCAGGTAGCAATCCGCTCGGCTGCGGCGGCGGCGAGGGTGATGCCGTCGCCTTCGAAGCCGCAGGCGAGGTAGAGGCCGGGGAGGCCGCTCGGACCGGCGTGGGGGCCGTCGGCGCACCGGGGCCGAAAGCCGACGTCGCGCCGGGTCCACGGCACGGTGGTCGCGGCGGGCAGGTAGCGCTCGGCGGAGGCGAGGACCGCCGGCGCCCATGCTTCCGCGCCTACGGTGGAGAAGCCGGCGCGCTCCCGGGTGCCGCCGAGAACGCACTCCCCGTCCGGGTGCTGCTGAAAGCTGAAACCGACCCCACCCGGCGCCTCCCCGAACTTGACGCAGAGGTAGTCGGCGCCGAGGAGCGGGCGCGTGGCGAGGCAACGGTCCGCGGTTCCCCGGAGCAGCAGGCCCCGGTACGGCTCGATCCGGAGGTCGAGGCCGGCGCTCCGGGCCAACTCCGCGCTCCACGGTCCCGCGGCGAGGACCACCGCTTCCGCCTGCAGGTCGACCCCGGCGCGCACCCCCTTGACGGCGCCGTCATCCAGCAGCAACCGCTCGACCGGCGCGGCGAGAACCTCCGCGCCGTCCGCCTCCGCCTGCGACAGCCAGAGGGAAGCGAGGGGGACCGGGCCGACCTGCGCGTCCAGCGGGCAGAAGGTGCCGGCGCGCACCGCCGGGCCGATCTCCGGTTCCAGCTCCCGCGCTTCCGCGGCGTCGAGCCACGCCAGCGGAACGCCCGCGCGGGTCAGCGCTTCGTGGTGCGCCCGCAGCGCTTCGACCTCGGCATCGGTCGCCGCCAGCACCAGGCTGCCGCGGCGGGCATAGCGGAGCTCCGCTTCGCGGCCAGCGGCGAGCTTTTCCAGCAGCTCCAGGCTGCGGCGCGCCATCTCCAGCGAGGAGCCGGGGCGCTTCGACTGCAGGAGCAGGTGACCGCCGGAGAGAGCGGTGGTGCTGCGGGCGGGCAGGTGGAGCACCGTCACCCGGTGGCCGGCCCGCGAGAGGGCTGCGGCGCACGCCGCCCCGACCGCCCCCGCGCCGATCACGATCACCTTCACGCCCGCACCTGCGCAGAGGCCGGCCTCAGGAGAGGCCGGGGACCTCGATGTTCCGCTCCCGCGCGATGTTCGCGTAGCGGCGGATCGACTGGAGCGACATGCGGCGGCGCTCCAGCGCCTGGTTGATCTTCAGGATCAGCAGCTCGAAGACGTCGACTCCCGGGATGTTCTTCTCCACGTAGTCGAACGCGCCGCGCCGCATGCATTCCACGGCGTTGCCGACGTTTCCGTAGGCAGTCAGCACGATCACCTCGCTGAAGATATCCCGGCTCAGCGCCGCTTCCAGCGTCTGGACCCCGCTCTCCGGGTCCTCCATCACCATGTCGGTGAGGATCAGGTCATACGGCGGCTGCGCGGCGAGGATCCTCTCGATCCCGACCGCCTGGCCGTCCGCCTCGTCCACCTGGTAGCCCTCACGCTGCAGGCGGCGGCTGATGGCGCTGCGGACGTCGTCTTCGTCGTCAATGACGAGTAACCGGTACATACTCTCGTCTACTCCCTCTCCACGCTCTCCCGAACGCGCTACTCTATCAGCCGCCGCTTTCCCTGTCACTTCTCCGTTTGTTCGGCCGACTCCTCAACGGAACGGAGCCGGGCGCCTCACCCCACCGGCTCCGGCGCCGGCGGCGCGGCGTAGCGGCTGGTCGGCAGCACGATCAGGAAGTGCGCCCCCTCGCCCAGCCGGCCGACCTCCGCAATCACGCCCTGGTGCGCGTCGATGATCCCCTTGACGATCGAGAGCCCCAGCCCCATCCCCTTGGAGCGGGTGGTGAAGAACGGGGTGAAGAGCTTGCTCTTGTTCTCCTCCGGAATGCCGGGCCCCCGGTCCAGCACCTCCACCCGCACCGCCGCTCCGTCCTCCCGCCAGGCCGGCGGCACGCGGAGATCCGGGTAGGCGCTCCGCTCCGCCTCGGTCCAGGGGCCGGTAATCACCCGCACGGCGCCCCCCTCCGCCTGATGGTTCACGGCGTTCTCCAGCAGCTCGGAGAGCGCGCGGCGGAAGCGGGCGGGGTCGAGCGACACCGGCGGCAGGCCCTCCGCCGTCTCCACCTCCAGCGTCACCACGCCGGAGCGGGGCAGCGTCTCCCGCGCCACCGTCTGCACCAGCTCGTTCAGGTCGGCGGGACGGCGGTCCAGGTGGGTCGCCATCAGGAAGTCGCGGAACTCGGTCAGGATCTCCTCGAGCTGGAAAACGCTCTGCGTGGCGCGGCGGACCACCTCCGTCACCACGTCCGGGCTGAACTCCGGCTGCTTGGCGAGGTAGCCGAGCTCGTTGAGCTGGCCTTTCAGGGCGAAGACCTTGTTCCCGATCATGTGCGCGGAGCGAGCCGACATCTCCCCCCACGCCGCCATCCGCTCCATCTGGAGCTGGCTCGCGATCAGCGTCTGCTGGGTCACGGCGGCGCCGACCTGCTTGGCGAGCGTGCTCAGCAGCTTCTCGTCCCGCTCGGTGAAGTCGTTTCGGATGATGGAGCTGGCCGGCTTGCGCCGCGCCACCCGCAGCACGCCCCACAGCTCGGAGCGCTGGAAGACCGGCACCCCCATGTAGGCTTCGATGATCTCGTTGGTCAGCGCCGGGTAGACACCCCGCCACCGCGGGTCTTCCCGCACGTCGGGCACGCGCACCAGCTCCCGGTGCTCCGCCACCCAGCCGGTCAGCCCTTCGCCGAGCGCGTAGGTCATCGTGCCCACGTGACTGGCCAGCTGCGTGCTGGTGGCGCGCAGGACGAGGCGCCCCCGGGACGGGTCGAGCTGGAAGATGGAGCACTCGTCCGCGCGGAGGATGCGGGCGGAGCTGAGGACGACGCGGTTGAGCAGCTCGTCCATGTCGGTGCTGGAGGCGAGCTCGTTGCCGATCTCGATCAGCGCCGCCTCCCGCGCCCGGTAGTTCGCCACGCTGATGGCGATGGCGGCCTCCGCGGCGACCGCGCCGAGGAGCTGGAGGTCGCGCTGGCTGAAGGCGTCGACCTGCTCGCTCTCCACGTTGATGACGCCGATCACGCGGCCGTCCCGGTTCACCAGCGGCGCGGCGATCTCGCTGCGCACGTCCGGGAAGAACATCACGTAGTGCGGGTCCTGCCGCACGTCGCCGCTCACATACGGGACCCCGGTACAGACCACCTGCACGGTAATCCCGCTCCCCGGCGCGTCGGTGATCTCCAGCCGGCGGGACGGCGCGCGCTCCCACCCCTGTCCCGCGGTGATCCGCAATTCCAGCTCGCCGCGGGAGCGGTCGACGAGGCCGATGAAGCCGCGGTTGCCGCCGACGGCGTCGAGCGCCTCTTCCAGGATCGCGCGGAGCAGCTGGTCGAGGTCGAGCACGGCGCTGAGGAAGCGCCCGGCCCGGTAGAACGACTCGAGCTCCAGGCACTCGGCCGGAAGCTCGGCCCGCCCGCGCGGCGCGTCGGAGCCGTCGCCGAGGTGGTCGGAGGTGGAGGAGATTTCGAGGTCAGACATCGCGGAATTCTATCGGCATGCCCGCGCCTGCGACCGGCTTCGTGGCGCCCCGGAAGATTGCGTTTCTACCATGTTGGCAGGGGTTCTGCCAATGACGCGCCAACCGTCCCCTGGCTGACCGACTCAGAGGAGCGTGTGATGAAGATCGTCGAGATGCAGCTCATCCCGGTGGCGTTCCCGGACCCGCCGCTGCGGAACTCCACGGGGCTCCACGAGCCGTTCGCGCTCCGGACGCTGGTACGGCTGCGGACCGACGACGGCTTCACCGGCTGGGGAGAGACGTACGGGGGCACGGCGGCGCTGGAGGGGCTGGAGGCGGTGCGGGCGGAGGTGCTCGGGGCGGACCCGTTCGCGCTGGAGGCGCTGCGGCTGCGCGTGACCGATCCGCGCGCCTACGCGCCGCTGGAGGTGGCGTGCCTGGACCTCGCGGGCCAGGCGCTGGGGCAGCCGGTCTACAACCTGCTCGGGGGGAAGGTCCGCGATCCGATCGAGTTCGCCGCGTACCTCTTCTACCATCACGACTGCCCCGCTTACGGGGAGTGCATGACGCCGGAGGGGATCCTGGCGCAGGCGCGGCGGCTGGTGGCGGAGCACGGCTTCCGCGCGCTGAAGCTGAAGGGCGGCGTGCTGCCGCCGGACCAGGAGATCGAGACGATCCGCCTGCTGCGGGCGGAGCTCGGCCCCGACTTCCGCCTCCGCCTCGACCCGAACGCGATCTGGAGCGTGGAGACCTCCATCCGGGTCGGCCGGAAGCTGGAGGGCGACCTGGAGTACCTGGAGGACCCCACGCTGGGCCTGGACGGGATGGCGGAGGTGAACCGGCACGTGGCGGTGCCGCTCTCCACCAACATGTGCCTCACCGCTTTCGAGCACTTCCCGAAGGGGATCGCGCTCCGGTCGATCGACGTCGTCCTCTCCGACCACCACTTCTGGGGCGGCCTGCGCGCCACCCAGGAGATGGGACGCATCTGCCACACCTGGGGCCTCGGCGTCTCGATGCACAGCAACAGCCACCTGGGGATCAGCCTCGCCGCCATGCTCCACGCCGCCGCGGCGACCCCGCACCTCACCTACGCGTGCGACACCCACTACGTCTGGCTGGACGAGGACCTCCTGGAAGACGGCAAGCGCCCGTTCCAGGACGGCTGGATGACCGTCCCCGAAGGCCCCGGGCTCGGCATCCGGGTGGACGAAGACCAGGTGTCGCGCATGGCCGAGGACTACGTGAAATGCGGCCTCACCCGACGCGACGACGTCGGCTACATGCGCCGCTTCGACCCCGCCTGGGAGCCGCTTTGCCCGCGGTTCTGAGGGATGAGGGATGAGGGATGAGGGATGAAACTCCGAACCCGTGTCCCGTGAGGCTGTGTGCGCTGGCGAGTGGCTGCTCCGGACCTGAGTAGGATTACGAGTAGGAGCTGAATTCGGGAGGCTGTGATCCCCCCATCCCCAATTCCATCCCCACATCTCCTGATAAGCTCGGGTTTCCTGAGGCTTCAGAGCAGATCGACGGGCTCTACGTCGATTACCACGCCGCCTACCTGGCGCTGGACTTCGGGGCAGGCGGCGTCCAGGACGGCGGCGACCTGGGCGCGGGTGCGGCCTTTGAGGAGCAGGTGCCAGCGGTAGCGCTCCTTCAGGCGGGTGAGCGGGCACGGGGCGGGGCCGAGGAGGCGGACCTGGTGGCGGCGGGCGGCGGGGGCGAGCAGCTCCGCGACCGAGTCGACGCGGCTCTTCGCGACGGCATCGTCCACGTGCGTGATCAGGAAGCGCGCGAGGGAGCCGAACGGCGGATAGCCCAGCTCTTCGCGGCTGCGGATCTCCTGGGCGTAGAAGCCGCGGTAGTCGTGCCGGGAGGCCGCGACCACGCTCGGGTGCTCCGGGTTGAACGTCTGGATCACCACCTCGCCCGGCCGCTCGCCTCGTCCGGCGCGGCCGCTGACCTGGGTGAGAAGCTGAAAGGCGCGCTCGCCGGCGCGGAAGTCGGGGACGTTGAGCGCCACGTCGGCGGTCACCACCCCCACCAGCGTCACCGCCGGGAAGTCGAAGCCCTTGGTCACCATCTGCGTGCCGATCAGGATGTCGATCTCCCGGTCGCGCATGCCCCGGACGATGCGGGTGTGCGCGTCGCGGACGCTGGTGGTGTCTTTGTCGAGCCGTGCCACCCGCGCCGCGGGGAAGAGCTGCCTTACGCTCTCCTCCACCCGCTGCGTGCCGAGGCCGAACTGCTTCACGCGCGCCCCCAGGCAGCGCTCGCAGGTGGTGGGGGCGGCGCGGGTGTAGTCGCAATGGTGGCAGAGCAAGCGGCTGGCGTCCCGCCGGTGGAGGGTGAGACTGACGTCGCAGTTCGGGCAGCGCGGCACGTGCCCGCAGTCGCGGCAGAGGAGAAAGGCGCTGTAGCCGCGGCGGTTCAGGAACAGGATCACCTGTTCGCCGGCGGAGAGCCGCCGCCGCATCTCCTCCAGCAGCCGGGGACTGAAGACGCCCGCCTGCGGGCCGCGGGCTTCCGCGCGGAGATCGACGATCTCGACCGACGGCAGCGGACGGCTGTGGACCCGCTGCGGCAGCTCCAGCAGCCGCGTGCGGCCGGTCAGCGCGGCGTGGAACGTCTCCACGCTCGGCGTGGCGCTGCCGAGCACCACGCAGCCGCCGGAGAGGCGGGCACGCTCTCCGGCCACCTCGCGCGAGTGGTAGCGCGGCAAGCTGCCCTGCTTGTAGCTGCCGTCGTGCTCTTCGTCGAGGATGATCAGCGCGGGGCTTCGCATCGGGGCGAAGAGGGCGCTGCGAGGGCCGACCACGACGTCCGCCTCGCCGCGCCGCAGCCGCTCCCACTCGTCGAAGCGCTCGCCGTCCGAGAGCGCGCTGTGGAGGATCGCCACGCGCTCCCCCAGCCGCCGCCGCACGGCGGCGGCAACCTGCGCCGTGAGGGAGATCTCCGGCACCAGCAGGGCAGCGGTGCGGCCCGCCGCGCGGGCCCGCTCGATCGCGTGGAGGTAGACCTCGGTCTTGCCGCTGCCGGTCACCCCGAAGAGCAGCAGCGACTCCCCCTCGCCGCGGGAGATGGCGCCGCCGATCGCCTCCTCCGCTTCCCGCTGCGCGGTGTTCAGGTGCGGGGCCTCGTCGCGCTCCGTGTCGTAACCCGCGGGGCGGCGGCGGACCCGGACCTCGGTCGTCTCCAGCAGCCCCCAGCGGACGAGTCCCTGGAGCACCGACTCGCTGACTCCCAGCTCCTGCGCCAGCCGCCGGCGGCCTTCCGGCGAGTCGCCGCGCTCCGCCAGGTACTGCAGCACGCGCCGCCGCTGCTCCGTGAGGATGAACCCCTCGCGCGCCACCTCCAGCGCGAAGCTGCTCTCCGCATCGGCGTCGCCGGTCTCCGCTTCCTCCGGGGCGGCCTCGCTCGTCAGCTTCTCGGTCACCGCGGCGGAGAGGCGCACGCCCTTGAGGGTCCGCGCCTGCACGCGAGGCGGCAGGAGGACCCGCTCCTCGCGGATCCAGCCTTCCTTCTTCGCCCGCTGGAGCGCCTGCACCAGGTTCGGCGCGGGGAGCGCTGCCACCAGCTCCGCCTTCGGCATCCGGCCGCCCGCTTCCGAAAGGATCCGGTGGATCGCCTCCAGCGTCTGCCGCGTCAGCAGCCCGAGGCGCGGCGGCAAGCCGCCGTCCCACTCCCCCAGGCTCAGGACCGACTGCAGCTCCACCCCGTGCCGCTCCGGAACCGCCAGGGAGAGGACGTCCGCCAGCGTGCAGCGGTACTCCCGCGCCAGCCACCGGAGCAGCTCCAGCATGGCGCCGTCGAAGGCGGAGTCGGGGCGGGGAACGGAGAGGATCGGCCGCAGCTTGCGGGTTTCCGGCTCATCCGGCAGCGGGCCGACGTAGAGCACGTAGCCGAGGTGCTCCCGGCCGCCGAGCGGGACGAGCACCGGCGCGCCGACGAGCACCGCCACCCGCAGCTCGTCCGGCACCAGGTAGGTGAGCGATTCCGGGAGCCCGGCCGGGGAAGGGAGCAGCACCACCTGCGCCACGAGCGATCCGGCGGCGGGAAGGTCGAGCCTCTGCTGCTCCATTTATGGACTGAGTGGGAGAAAGGGGCGCTAGAGGGATGAGCGCAGAGGGATGAGGGATGAAAGCCGAACCCTCCGTGGACGGGAGTTCCTGCTCCTGCTCCTACTCTTGCTCCTGCTCGCTGGCGACCCGGGACCTCCGGCATGTCCCCGCCAACTCTAGCCGCGCGGGTACTTTCCAGTCCGGATGCCGGGCCCCGAAGGGCCCGGCCGTTTCTCTCGGAAGCCTCACAGGCTCCCCGCGGTTAGGCTTAGGCGGAGTTGCGCAGCGTCTCCGCCATGTCGGTCTGCTCCCAGCTCACGTCGAGATCGGTGCGGCCGAAGTGCCCGTATGCCGCGGTGGCGCGGTAGATCGGGCGGCGGAGCTCCAGGTGGTTGATGATACCGGCCGGGGTGAGATCGAAGTACTTGTTGACCAGCTCTTCCAGGCGGCTGTCCGGCACCTGGCCGGTGCCGAAGGTATCGACCATCACGGAAAGCGGCTCGCGCTTGCCGATGGCGTAGGCCACCTGCAGCTCGCACTTGTCCGCCAGGCCCGCCGCCACGATGTTCTTGGCGACGTAGCGCATCATGTAGGCCGCGGAGCGGTCCACCTTGGTCGGGTCCTTGCCGGAGAAGGCGCCGCCGCCGTGGCGGGCGTAGCCGCCGTAGGTGTCGACGATGATCTTGCGCCCGGTCAGGCCGGTGTCGCCCATCGGCCCGCCGATCACGAAGCTGCCGGTCGGGTTGACGAAGTACTGGGTGGCGTCGTCGACCATCTCCCGCGGGAGGATCGGGGCGACCACCTTTTCGATCACGTCTTCGAAGATCGTCTTCTGCGGGATGCTCGGCTGGTGCTGCGTGGAGACGAGCACCTTGTCGATGCGGACCGCCCGGCCGTCCTCGTACTGCACGGTGACCTGGGTCTTGCCGTCCGGGCGGAGGTACGGGATCTGGCCGCTCTTGCGGACTGCGGAGAGCTGCCGGGCGAGCTTGTGCGCCTGCATGATCGGCATCGGCATCAGCTCCGGCGTCTCGTTGCAGGCGTAGCCGAACATCATGCCCTGGTCGCCGGCGCCGCCGGTGTCCACCCCCATCGCGATGTCGGGAGACTGCTTCTGGATGGCGGTGAGCACGCCGCAGGTGGCGCAGTCGAAGCCGAACTTGGCCCGCGTGTAGCCCACGTCTTCCAGGGTGCGGCGGACGAGCTCCGGAATCTCGACGTAGCCGGAAGTGGTGATCTCGCCGGCCACCACCACGGTGCCGGTGGTCAGGAAGGTCTCGCACGCTACACGGGAGTGCGGGTCCTGGTCCAGCAGCGCGTCGAGCACCGCATCGGAGATCTGGTCGGCCAGCTTGTCGGGATGGCCCTCGGTAACGGACTCAGAGGAGAAGTAGAAAGAACGACCCATACGTGATAACCCCCCCACGCCTCGCGTGGTTAGCGCCCTGACACGGTAGGTTCCCAGTGGTGAAGTGCATCCGCCCCGGGGGACGCCGCAGCCGGCGGCAAGAGGGGGATCGTGTGCTTCGTGGGGCCTACAACTCGCTGCTTGGGCCGGACCCTTCAAGGCGCCCAGGCGAAGGGCGACCCGTGTAGCAGCACCTTATTATCTCGCCTCGTCCCCCTCTTGCCCCGCCGGCTCAGGCGAATTGCCTGACTCGGCGGTCACTTCCACCGCTTCCAGCACCCCATCGGACCGGTAGAGCGCCACCGTTCCACCGTCCAGAGCCGCGGCGGCGATCAGCACGTCGCCCTGCAGCGCGTAGGGCCACCGGCGCTGTCCGTCGCGACCGAAGAGCCGCAGCGCGCCGCCGCCGCTCGGATCCGGGTCGAGCGCGACCACCCACTCGCCGCCCGGGCCGACACAGATGCCGATCGGCGACTGGAACGGCCCGCCCTTCACCCACCCCTCTCCCGGGCCGGAGTAGTAGGCCAGCCGCCTCGCCACGCCGGTGACGTCCCGCTCGTCCTCCGGGTGCTCGTAGGAGACCGCCGCCGCGGCCTCGTCGGCGCTCAGGCGCACCCAAGGGTCGTGCCCGGGCGGCAGGTTGAGGCGCCACCGGCGACTCCGCGCGCTCGTGAGCAGTTCCAGAAAGAGCTGGCCGTTGGTCCGCTCGCTCACTACCGCCACCGTGCGCCCGTCGCGAGAGGCATCGATCGAGTAGCGGCGGACTCCCGGCTCCTCCATCGACCAGAGCTCCCGGCCGGTGCTCTTGATCCGTCGCACCGCCATCGGACTGCGGGTCACCACGTAGAGGCTGTCGTCTTGCCCGAAGCGGAGCTGCGCCGGGTCTCCCTTCGGGTCGAGCACCTTCACCTTCACCCGCCCGTCCGGACCGCGGCCGCAGAAGAGCACGCTGCTCCCCGCGATGATGGCGGCGAACCGCCCGTCCGGGGAGACGATGGCACTCCGCACCGGCTCCGTCGGCTCCAGCGTGTGGAAGTGCAGCCCGTAGCCGGTGAGGAAGTGAACCTGCCGGCGGCGGGGATCCCGCTCCGTGTAGGCCACCACCATGCTCCCCTCGGGGCCCGCGGCGAGACTGTCGACCCCCTTCAGCTGCCGCTCCCACACCACCTCGCCGGCACGGTCGTGAGCGAGGATCCGCCCGCCCTTCACCACGGCCAGCACCCGCGCGCCGTCCGGCGTTACCGTCACCCCCACCACGTCGGCGAGGGGCCGGCTCCAGGCCTGCGCCAGCGGCTGGCGCGGCTCCGGCGCGGTCACCGGCGGCTCCGGCTGCTGCCCGCCCGCCGTCCCGAGCAGCAGCGCCGCAGAGACCAGGGCCAGTATTCCGATCGTGGGGAGTCTGTTTCGCACTGGTCTACTCTTGCGGGGTACAGCTACTTCTCACGGCTTGGAATGGAGATCGCGGTTAACAGGCTTGCAGGTTACAGGTTGTTCCGAGCCCCGCCTATCGGGAAGCTAACCTGTAACCTGCGAACTTGCCAACCTGCAACGACGCGCTTCCGTTCACCGCCCCGGCTCGCGGACCATCCTCACGAAGAGGGAGTGGATCTGCGTGTCCTCGGTCAGCTCCGGGTGGAACGTCGCGCCGAGCATCCGCCCCTGCCGCACCAGCACCGGGCCGGCTTCCGTCCGGGCCAGCACCTCCACCCCCGTTCCCGCGCGCGTAATCTGCGGCGCGCGAATGAAGACCGCGTGCATCGCTCCCGTCTCCAGCGCGGGCGCCTCCACGTCGGCCTCGAAGCTGTCGACCTGCCGGCCGTAGGCGTTGCGCCGGACCGCGATGTCCATCGTCCCGATCCGCGGCTGCGTGCTGCCCTCGATCTCATTTGCCAGGAGGATGACGCCCGTGCAGGTCCCGAAGACCGGCAGCCCGTCCTGGATGCGGCGGCGGAGCGGCTCCATCAGGTCGAAGCGCTCCAGCAGCATCCCCACGGTGGTGCTCTCCCCGCCCGGGATCACGAGCCCGTCCACCTGCTCCAGCGCCGCCCGGGTCTTCACCGGCACCGCCCGCGCCCCCGCCGCCTGGAGGGAGCGCACGTGCTCCGGCACGTCGCCCTGGATCGCCAGCACTCCGATCGTCGGCTCCTGATCCGCCATCGAGACTCCTGACACACAAGCGGGCAGCCTCCGCGGAAGCTGCCCTGCGCCTCACATCACCGATCCATGCTATCTGAAACGGGACGTGACGTATACCTCCGGCTCGGGAGTGGGGTTACCGCCGCTGGGGGCGATACTGCACGTCCGGCGCAATCGAAGCCGACACGGGAGATATCTGCAGCTGGACCCCTCCGGCTCCGGGGTACTCCGAGTAGAGACGCGGGGTCTCGTCGAACCCGAGGCCGGTGGCGCTGACGACGACGCGCGTTCGTTTCCGCGGAAACTCGCCGAACGCCCGCTGATGGGCCTGGAGCTGGGCGGTAAACTGCGCCCGCTGAGGATCGGAGAGAATCCCTTCCGCCCCGATCAGCTCCCGCAGCGCCGACGCGCGCTGGTCGATGCCGCAGGCCAGATCCGCGGCATCGGAGGCGCCGCAGAGCCGCTCCGAGAGCCGCAGCCGCAGCAGGCAGAGCTCGAGGGCGGTCGCCGGCTCTTGCTGTCCGGCCTGCAGATGGCGCAGGAAGTCGAAGAGATCCTCGTAGCCGGGCCAGGCCCGCTCCGTCAGCTCGCGAAGTCGCACGTCGAGACTCAGGAAGGGACGGAGCGGCGAGGGCGCCGCCACGAGACAGGAGCGGGAGAGCCGCGGGAGGAGTACCGCGGCCCGCAGCTCCGAGAGCGCCTCGGCCGGACGATCTTCCACCAGGTGCATCCGGGCACGCTCCAGGGGGATCGCGGCGTTGCGCCGGTCCAGCCGTTCCGCCTCCTCCAGCAGCGCGGCCGCGCCGTCCGAATCGAACGCTGCCCGGGGGAAGTAGAGCCGAAGCGGGAGGTTGCGGGGAACCGACTTCTTCGCCTTACCCAGCTCGTAGGCGCGGAGGTAAAGCTGCCAGCCAGCGGTGGCCGGAGTCTTCTTCAGGTCCGGCTCCTTCAACCGCCGTGCTTCCTCGAAAAGACCCTTCACGACCGGCGAGGGCGTCTGCCGCGGCCGCAGCCGCGGCTCCTCGCCCGGTCTCGGCACGCGCACGTGCAGTGCATCGCTCGAGTAGCTCCCTATCGGATCGGGCTTTTCCGCTGCCTGGCAGAGCAGGCCCGTGAGATCCGCGACCCCCGCCAGCGCGACCGGGTCCGCCGCGCGGCGCTCCACCACCTCCGAGCACCGCGCCAGCAGCGTGTCCGGGGTGAGCTCCCCGAGCTTTTCAAAGCCCTTCCCGAGCTGCTCCAGCTCTTTCGCCAGCTCGGACTCGGGCTCCCACGACTTCACCAATTCGGTCGTCTGGCGCAGCTCATCCTTCCAGAGCAGCGGCAGGAAGTAGGCCCAGAGCTCCGTGAGCTCCAGCTCCGCCCCGGCGGCGCTTTGCGAGCGCGCATCTTTCAAGGAGGCCAGAGCAGCATGCAGCGCCTGCCCGACCTCCCCGATCCAGGGACGGCAGCGATCGCCCCCCTCGCGTGCGGCGCGCCGGAAGGCCTCCACCTGTTCGTTCCTGCTGTGGTCGATGATCCCCTGGAGCTTGTCGGGGTTCAGCCGCATCATCTCTCGCTGCTCGGGAGTGAACTGCGAGACCATGTGAAACCCGAGGCCGAGCCATCGCTCCAGCATGCTGTCGCGCAGGGCCGCCTGCAGCCGCGTGTGGGTGACAAGCGCCCGGCAAAGCTGTGCCTGCGCATACCGGAGCCGGAGCTGCGGGTCTTCCGGGAAGGCGCGAACCGCTCGCTCCGCCGCTCCCAGCGCTTCGGTGAGGCGACGGCTCTCCAGGTCGCGGCGGATGCTCCGGGCGCGCTCCGGCGCCGTATCCGACGACTGGCCGGCGCCGGCGGCGGGGAGCAGGCGCACCAGAAGCAGCGAGAGCGTGAGAAGGAGGAACGTAGAGCGCATGACTGGCACCGCGGCCGGCGCTCGGCGCCGCGCTGCAGGATCACGGCGTCCGAGTGGACGGGGCGCTGCTCCAGAGACAGCTCCCGATCCGGTTGGCCTCCAATGGTTGGGAGGTCCCGCGCTCGCCGGAGTTTCAGGGTTTGTGGGCTGATCCGGAAAGTGAGACGGGCAGCCTCCGAAGAAGCTGCCCGTTCACTTGAACTGAGTGGGAGACCGGTGGTTAGCAGGTTTACAGGTTCCAGGTTTTCAGGTTTCGCCACCCGCGTCTCGGGGCGCCAACCTGCAACCTGCCAACCTGCTAACCTGAAACAGTTACCATCACTCCCCCTTGCGCCCACTCTCCCCAAAACTACCAGCCGCGGGTGGCGAGCAGCTCCTTCGGGTCCATGCTGCGCACGTCGAGGCCGGACATCGGCTCGCCGAGGTCGGTGGAGACTTCCGCCAGCATCTGGGGGTCGTCGTAGTAGGTCACCGCCGCCACGATCGCCTTGGCGCGCTTCAACGTGAGCTCCCGGCGCTGGTCCGGATCGGCCACGCTGGCCGCCGCCTTGAAGATGCCGCTGCCGACGAAGACCGCTTCGGCGCCGAGCTGCATCATCAGCGCGGCGTCGGCCGGGGTGGCGCAGCCGCCGGCGCTGAAGTTCGGCACCGGCAGCTTGCCGGTGCGCGCGCACTCGAGCACCAGGTCGTAAGGCGCCTGGAGGTTCTTCGCCTCGGTCATCAGCTCTTCTTCGCGGAGCGCGCTCAGGTGCCGGATGCCGCGCTGCACCGCGCGCATGTGGCGGACCGCTTCCACCACGTTGCCGGTGCCCGCCTCGCCCTTGGTGCGGATCATCGCGGCGCCCTCACCGATGCGGCGCAGCGCCTCGCCCAGGTCGCGACAGCCGCAGACGAACGGCGCGCGGAAGAGGTGCTTGTTGATGTGGAACTCCTCGTCCGCCGGGGTGAGGACTTCGCTCTCGTCGATGAAGTCGACGCCAAGCGACTCGAGGATCTGCGCCTCCACGAAGTGACCGATGCGGGCCTTCGCCATCACCGGAATCTCGTAGCTCCGGGTCCGCAGCGCCTCGATGATCTCCTTGATCACTTTCGGATCGGTCATCCGCGCCACGCCGCCCTGCGCGCGGATGTCGGACGGCACGCGCTCCAGCGCCATCACCGCCACCGCGCCGGCCTCCGCGGCGATGAGCGCCTGCTCCTGGTTGGTGACGTCCATGATGACGCCGCCCTTGAGCATCTCCGCCAGGCCTACCTTGGTCCGCCACGTCGACTTATCGACTTCCATCGCCCTTCTCCCAGCTAACGACTAGAAAAAACGTGCGGTGCTCGGCATCAGCCGTTCCCCGGCGGCACGGACACCGACTCCGGGAAGGCGAACAGTGCGGGCGCCCCGCCGGTGTGCCAGTATACCACGGTTTCGCCAGGGAGTAGCTCGCCCCGCGCCGCCAGTCCGCGGGTGCCGGCGAGCGACTTTCCGGTATAGACCGGATCGACCAGGTAGCCCTCCGTGCAGGCCGCCAGCCGGATCGCCTCGCGCCCCTCTTCCGTCGGGATGCCGTACCCCTCCCCCAGCCAGTCCCCCAGGATCGGCACCTCGTCCGGATCCGGGCGCCAGTCCGCGCCGAGCAGCTCCGCCGCGGCCGCGATGGTCTCCGCGCACTTGCGGCGCAGCCCGGAGATGCCGGGGCAGACGCTGATGCCGTAGACGCGCGTCCCGGGCAGGAAGAGCCGCGCCCCGAGCAGAATGCCGGCGAGCGTGCCGGTGGAGCCGGCGGCGACCGTCATCGCGTCGATCCAGAGGCCCTCCGCGGCGGCTTGCTCCGCCAGCTCCCGCACGGCGCGCACGTAGCCGAGGCTGCCGAGCGGGGTGGAGCCGCCGACCGGGATCACGTAAGGCCGCCGCCCTGCCGCGCGGAGCTCGTCCGCCAGCCGGTCGAGAGCGGCGTGCATCTCGCCCAGGGAAAGCCCCGGCCAGAACCGCACGTCGGCGCCCAGGACGCGGTCGAGCAGCAGGTTGCCCCGCGCCTCTTCGGGCTCCGGGTCGCAGAGGCAGAGGACCGCCTCCATCCCCAGCCGGCGCGCCGCGGCGGCGGTCATCCGGGCGTGGTTCGACTGCACCCCACCGGTGGTGATCACCACGTCCGCTCCCTGCGTCCGGGCGTCCGCCAGCAGGTACTCCAGCTTCCGCGCCTTGTTGCCGCCGAGGGCGAGGCCGGTCGCGTCGTCCCGCTTTACCCGGAGCTGCGGCAGCCCGATCGCTCTCCCCAATCGCGGCGCCCGCTCCAGCGGGGTCGGCAGGTGCGCCAGGGAGACGCGCGGCACCGCGTCGAGGCGAGCGGCGGCAGGAAGCTCGGCGGCTTGGAATGACATTTTGTTGGCGGAGTTGATCCCGGCGGGCCGATTTGCGTAATTGTACTGCGGCGGCAGCGGTTTTCCGCTTCCTCATCGCCATTCCGTCCGCCCACCCGACCTGACGCACCCATGATTTCCTCGCGCCGCCTCACCCTCTTCGCCGTCTCCGCCGCCGGCCTGCTGCTCTTCGCCGCCTCGCGGGCGCCCGGGGACGACCGGCCGCCGATCTTCCCGGTGCAGCCGGCGCTCGACGGCAACCGCGGCCCGTTCGAGGTGGCATTCACGCCGGACGGCAAGACCGCGGTGGTGACCGAGTTCGACGAGGACGCGCTCGCGGTGATCGACACCGCGAGCGGCGAGGTGCGCGCGCACATCCCGACCGGCGGCGAGGAGCCGACCGGCGTGGCCGTGCTGCCGGACGGCAAGACCGCGCTGGTGACCAACAGCTTCAGCGGCTCGCTGGCATTCGTCGACCTGCAGGCGCGGAAGTCCGAGGTGATGCCGCTGCGGGGCATGCCGTACGACGTGGTGCTCTCGCCGGACGGCGCCACCGCCTACGTCTCGATCAGCCAGCTCGACCAGGTGGCGGTGATCGACGTCGCCGGACGCAAGGTCCGCGCCACCCTGCCGACCGGCCGCCGTCCGCGCGCGCTCGACATCACGCCGAACGGGCGGGTGGTCGTCTCCGCCAACCTGACCCAGGGCTCGCTCACCTTCCTCGACGTGGTGAGCCTCCGGCCGCTCGGGAACGGCCCCACCCCGGCGGTCAACATGCGCGGGGTGGCGATCTACCCGGACGGCCGCCGCGCCTACTGCGTGGCCCAGCGGGCGCAGAACGAGCGGCCGACGGAGACCGCGGTCGGGATCTGGTCGAACCAGGCATTCCACGTGCGCCCCAACGGCCGCGCGGCGGGCGACGAGAATATCTGGCTCGACCTGCTGGGCAAAGACGTCTCCGACCCGGAGTCGGTCGTCTTCGACCCGCAGTACCGGCGCGCCTTCATCACCTGCAGCGGCGGGCACAGCCTGAACGTGCTGAGCGTGCAGGGAGACTACGACCCGAAGGCGGTCCAGCAGATCGGCGTCCACCCCAAGGGCCTCGCCTTCACCCCCGACGGCAAAGAGCTCTGGGTGGCGAACCACCTGGGGAACGACCTGGCGGTGGTGAACCCGGAAACGCTGGAGGTGACCCGGCGGATCAAGCTGGGTGCCACCACCCGCAAGGACCCGCACCTGCTGGGCCGTTTCCTCTTCACCACCGCTACCATTACGGACGGTCAGCAGTTCAGCTGCAACTCCTGCCACCCGGACGGCAACACCGATGGCATCACCTGGAAGTTCGTCCACGTGAAAGACCAGCTCGGCAGCGAGATCAACCGGAACGTCCGCAGCCTGCGCGGCGAGCTGGGGGAGACCGCGCCGTTCCGCTGGAGCGGGCATACGAAGACGCTGGAGGACTTCATCCAGGACGAGGTGACCGGTCTCCTGAAGACTCCCGCGCTGAGCGAGGAGCACCTGAAGGCGCTGGTCGGCTTCGTCAGCACGCAGCGGTTCCCGCCGAACCCGCACCGCCAGCCGGACGGCAGCCACACGGAGGAGGCGCTGCGCGGCAAGGCGCTCTTCGAAGGGAAGGCCGGCTGCGGCGGCTGCCACACCGGCCCGAAGGTCGGCGGCCAGCGCACCGCCTGGATGGGTACCACTCCGCAGGGAGTCGACCTCGACGTCCCGCACCTGGCGGGCGTCTACGACAGCTACCCCTACCTCCACGACGGCCGCGCCGCCACCCTGGAGGAGATCTTCACCAGGCACAACGAGGCGAAGCTCCACGGCCGCGCCCACGAGCTGTCGCCGGAAGAGCTGAACGACGTGGTGCAGTACTTGAGGGAACTGTAGTTGTAGGGTCTAGGGGGTGGGGTATAGGGCTGGCGGGTGCGGGGTGCGCCATTCGTGTGCGGCTGCCGTACCGGGTTCCAGGAGCCCGCGCAGGTATAGCCCCCGTACGCTCATATTTCGCAAAGCATCGGAGACGTGCGGGCGGGATGAGGAGCGCCCGCCGCGCGTGCTGGTTACCCGGCGCGGGGGATCGCTACCCCCGCGAGCCGATACAACTCG
>JBKBRF010000051.1:0-49485 GCA_046292385.1 Armatimonadota bacterium
CTCGTCCGTCAGGAGCAGCGGGCGCATGGGGCGGCCACGGGAAGACCGCTCGGTAGGATGGCCTACAGACAATCGTGTCATTTGAAACAATTATACACGCTCTTTTACTTTATTCCCATAACCCCCGGCGATCTGCAACCTCTCGGCAGCGGTCTGCAGTCACCGCTTGGCAATCTCCGCCGCCTCAGTCCTACACCCTACACCCGATCCCCTAGACCCTAGACCCTCGCGAAGCGCCCGCGCGAGCGCCTGGACCGGGTGCAGGGCGGTGCGGCCGGCGCCGTCCTGGATCTGGTGGCGGCAGCTCGTACCGGGGGCAACCAGGAGCGTCCCGGCGGCCGCGGCGCGGGCGGCGGGGAGCAGCGCCAGCTCTCCGACCTGCATGGAGACGTCGTAATGCTCCTTCTCGTAGCCGAAGGAGCCGGCCATCCCGCAGCAGCCGATGTTGAGCTCCGTCACGCGGTAGCCGGGCACCATCCGGAGCGCCCGCACCGCGCGCGTGGTGCCGAGAATCGCCTTCTGGTGGCAGTGGCCGTGGAACAGCACCTCCCGCTCCTCCCGCCGGAAGGGAAGCTCGGCCTCCTCCGCGTGGCGCTCGGCGAGGAAATCCTCCACGGTCCAGCTCGCCGCCGCCACCGCGTCGGCCGCCTCGCCCAGGCGCAGCTCCCGGTACTCGTCCCGGTAGGTGACCAGGCAGCTCGGCTCTAGTCCCAGGATCGGGATGCCGCGGCGGGCGGGTCCTTCCAGCAGCGTGACGTTCCGCTCGGCGTTCCGCCGCGCCTCGCGCAGCATGCCCTTGGAGATCATCGGCCGGCCGCAGCAGGCCAGCTCCGGTACCTCCACCCGGTAGCCGAACGCCTCCAGGAGCCGGACAGCGTCTGCGCCGACCTCCGGTTCGTGGTAGTTGGTGAAGGTATCCGCGATCAGGATCACCTCGCCCCGTGTGTCCGCGCGCGAGTCCGGGGCATGGCTGCGCCACCAGCTTCGGAAGGTGCAGCCGGTGAACGCCGGGAGCGTCCGCCGCGAGTCGATGCCGATCCGCTCGAGCATCCACTTCCCCAGCCTGGAGCCGGCCAGCAGGTTGGAGAACGGCACCATGCGCGCGCCGAGTTGACCCATTGCCGCCGCGTGCCCGAAGAGGAGCGAGCGCAGCGGACGGCCGCGCTGCTCGTGGTAGTGGTGCAGGAACTCGTACTTGAACTTGGCGACGTCGACGTTCGACGGGCACTCGGTCTTGCACGCCTTGCATTCGAGGCAGAGGTCGAGCACCTCGTGCAGCCGCGGATCGGCCAGGCTCTCCGCCTCCGCGGCGCCGTTCAGCACCTGGCGGAGCATGTTCGCGCGGCCGCGGGTGGAGTGGCGCTCCTCCCGCGTCGCCCGGTAGGAGGGACACATGGTGCCGTCCAGCCTCTTGCGGCACGCCCCCACCCCGCTGCACAGCTCCGCGGAGCGCAGCAGGCCGCCGTCGGCGCTGAAGTCGAGCAGCGTCTCCACCGGGATCACCTGCTCCGCCCGCTCGGCGCGCAGGTGCCGGTCCATCGGCGGGGCGTCGACGATCTTGCCCGGGTTCATGATTCCGGCTGGATCGAACGCCCGCTTCAACTCGCGGAAGGCGCCGTAGACCACCGGTCCGAACATCCGCTCCTGGAACTCGGAGCGCACCAGCCCGTCGCCGTGCTCCGCGCTCAGGGCACCGCCGTATTTCAGGACCAGGTCGGCCACCCGGGAGGCGATCTCCCGCATCCGGACCCGGTCGGCCGGCTGCTTGAGGTTGAGGATCGGCCGCACGTGAATGCAGCCGACGCTGGCATGCGCGTAGTAGCAGGCGGAGAGGCCGTACCCGCCCAGGAGGTCGCGCATCTCGCCGATGTAGGCGGCCAGGCGCTCCGGCGCCACCGCCGTGTCTTCGATGAAGCCGACCGGCTTGGCGTCCCCCTTGACCCCCATCAGCACGCCCAGGCCCGCCTTCCGCACCTGCCACACGCACGCCTGCCCCGCCTGGTCCGGAATCCGGACGTGCGCGTAGCCGCGGCCCTGCCGGGTCAGCTCCTCCTCCAGCGCCTGCAGCCGCGCGGCGACCTCCTCCGGAGACTCGCCGTAGAGCTCCGTCACCAGCACCCCTTCCGGATCGCCGACCAGAAACGCCCGGGCCTGCGACAGCGCCCGGTTCCGGCGCGCGCCGTCCAGGATCACCCGGTCGATCAGCTCCACCGCGGCGGGGCCGTGCGCGCAGATTGGGCCGGAGGCATCCAGCGCTTCCAGCAGGTCGGAGAAGTGCGAGACCAGCAGGCCGGTGTGGCGCGGCCGGGGCACCAGGCGCAGCCGCGCCTCCGTCACGGTGGCCAGCGTGCCCTCGGAGCCGACCAGCAGCGCCGCCAGGTTCAGGCGCCGACGGCGGACCAGCTCGTCCAGGTTGTAGCCGCCGACCCGCCGCATGATCCGGGGGAAGCGGGCGTCGATCTCCTCCGCGTAAACTTCGCAGATCCGGCTCACTTCCCGGTAGATCTGGCCCTCCAGCCCGGGAAGCTGCTTCCGCCCCTCCCACTCCTCCGGCGAGAGCTCCGAGAAGACGGCGGTCGAGCCATCCGCGAGCACCACCCGCTGCTCCAGCACGTGATCGGAGGTCTTACCGTACAGGATCGAGTGCGCGCCGCAGGAGTTGTTCCCCATCATCCCGCCGATAGTGGCGCGGTTGCTGGTCGCCACGTCCGGCGCGAACATCAGGCCGTGCGGCTGGAGCCAGGCGTTCAGCTCGTCCAGCACCACCCCCGGCTGCACCCGTACCCAGCCCTCGTCCCGGTTCAGCTCCAGGATCTGATGCATGTGCCGCGTGAAGTCGAGCACCAGGCCGGTGCCGACCGTCTGCCCCGCCAGGCCGGTGCCGGCGCCCCGGGGCAGGAGCGGCACGCCATGCTCCACGGCGGCGCGCACCGCCGTCACCACGTCCGCCTCGTCGCGCGGGGTCACCACGCCCGCCGGCAGCATCTGGTAGAGGCTGGCGTCGGTGGAGTAAAGAAGGCGGGTCGTGTCGTCGAACCGCGCCCGGTCTCCCAGCGGGGCTGAGAGGGCGGTCCGCAGCGCGCTGGTTTGATTCGAATCCAGGGCAGCGAAGCTCATCGGAACGGGTTCTCTACCACCGCCATCGTTTCCTGGGCAGGGAGGTTGCCTGCCCCGCAAGGGCTTTGCAACGAAAGTAGTAGCCGCGGCCCCCTAAAGGTCGGTGTGAAGTTTTCCATAATACCGGGTGAACGGCTTGGCGAGTCGATAATGGCAAACCAGTCGAAAGGCTGGGACGCAAAGCTGAGAGCCTAAGCCGAAGCACCACCGGCGGGAGAGGGAGAGAACACGCACGCAGTACCCGCGGCTCTCGAGTCGCACGCCCGGAGGTGTTCGGGATGGCAGTCTGGTTGCCGTACTCTGCACTGAGCGGGACCGAGCATTCAAACCAGAGAAACATCTTGTTTCGCCCCTGGGTAGGTGCTGGGTAACTTGGGATAGGTATAGGAGACCTCTCAGATGCAGATATCGACCCACGAGGTATACCGGGTCAGGGAAGCGGCCTCACGCCGGAAGGATGAGCGAGCGCAGGCACCGATCAGCACGGTCGCCGATCTCGCCGCCCAGCAGGGTGTGAGCATGGATGAGGTGCGGCGCTTCACGGAGCGGGCCATGATGTCCGAGGAAGACCCGCTTCGGGAGCGGCGGGTCCGGGAGCTGGCCCGGCGCATCGCCGAGGGCAACTACCGGATCGACTCCGAGGATCTGGTGGATATGGCGGAGCGCCGCGCGATCGCGGACCGCTCCGGTCAGCTCTAGATCTTCCGCGACTGGTGAAGAACCGGGGAGCGCGCTCGTCGCGCTCCCCTTTTTCGCGTACCTCTACGGCAGCGATCCCCCGGGAGAGCCCGGAAGCTCCCCCATCTGGAGGCTTTCCGGCGCGGGCGCGGCGGGCTGCGGCAGCAGGCTGGGCGGGGTGAGGGGCCCGGACGGCCGTCGCGGACCGGCAAGCTGGTGCCGCTTCGCCTCGAACTGGTCCGGCCGGTGGTAGATCAGCATCAGGTTGGTCAGGCCGCGGCTGGGACGGGCGATGTAGCGCCCGGCGAAGTACATCGCCGTGGAGGAGCCGCCGTCGAGCGCCACCGCGTGGTAGGCGCCGATCGCCCGCATCACCTTCGCCAGCTCGTAGAGCGTGATCCCCTGCCGCACCGCGACGAACTGCAGGTGGTTGTCGCGCGTGAGGCCGACCGCCGTCCGCGTGCGCCGCTGGGAGATCGGGAGCGACTTGAACCCTTCCTTCCGCGCCGCCACGCAGAGGCTGCCGGAATCGACCAGCCGCGGCCCCCCGCGAATCACCGTCTCGTACATGCTCCAGTCGACCGACTGGTCCTTGTAACGCGTGGTGATGAACGAGGCGACGTTCCCCTCCGTGATCGCGACCGCGGTCCCGATGAAGCCGCGGAAGACCGGCCGGCCGTTGATGACCAGGTCGCCGGTCGGAATGTGGTTCTTCACGCCGAAGAAGGTGCCGGTGATCGCGGCGGCGGGCCGGGCGCGCGCGACCATCTGCCCGAAGCGCTCGGAGGTGCCGATCCCATGCCTCGACACCATGGCGGCGATCTTGACGTTCGGATCGGAGAGGTCGGCCTCGATGACGTGGACCCCGACGTTCAGCACGAACCCCTTGCGGTAGTAGACGCCGGTGCCCTGCTTCTCGATATGGAAGAGCCCCTGCACCAGGCTCGCGTTGAGCGGAGGGAGCTTGCGGGAGCTCTTGGGCGCCGGCTGCTTCCGCTTCTGCAGGCGCTTCTCGGTCTCTGTCGGCGGCGGTGCCGGGGAGGCGGCGATCTGCTCGGGCAGCTTCCCGGGAGAGTCGAGCACCGGATCCGCCGGCTCCTGGGCGCCGACCCCTGCCGCGGCCAGGGCGAGTCCGAGTACTCCGAGTCGATAGATCATTCCAAGCTCTCCGGGGATGCCGGGCCGCGCGGTCCGTACTCCACCGCCAGCCACCCCGCATCCCACCGCGCCGACCGCATCTGCCGCCGCACCACCGCGCCCGGCAGCGGGATCGTGCGCCGCTGGGTTCCGATGTGCAGCACCAGCCCGTCTTCCGCCGCCAGCACCCGCAGCTCGCCCTTGCGCACGAACGGCAGGCGGATGCGCAGCGTGGCGCGGCTCTCCGTCTCGTCCCACTGGATCGGCGGCGCCTCGCACCAGAGCCCCGCCGCATCCCGCTCGCCGTAAAGCTCCGCGCCAAAGCGTTCGAGCGCTTCGATCCCAATCAGTTCCTCGGCGTGCAGCCCCCCGGTGAGCAGCGGGAGCCCTGCGAATTCCTCCCGGGCGCTCTGGAGGAGAGCAGCCTGCCGCTCATACCACGGGGCGAGAGGCGAGGGGTAGTCTGCCGGTGGTAGGAGCTTGTTTACCACCACCGCGTCGAGATTCATTCCTAAAAGACTCGTCCAGCTTACCGCCCGGCGAGTCTCCGCCAGGCTCACCCGGTCCGCGGTGGTTACCAGCCGCACTGAGGCGTGCGCCGTATCCATCAGCGTCCGGCTCGCCTGGCCCACCCGCGCGTACCAGTACTCCATCTCCGCCATCGCCTCGCCGGTCGGCACCGGCCAGCCGAGCGCGTCCGCCACCGGCCGCATCCGCTGCAGCATCCCGCGCTCCAGCGGGTGGTACTTCTCCATGAACCAGCGCAGGACGTCCGGCAGCCGCAGGAACTTGAGCAGGTCCCCCGTCGGCGGCGCGTCGAGCACCACCACGTCGAACCGGCCCTCCTCCGCCACCGACTGCAGCCGCATCAGGCCGAAGACCTCCTCCATCCCGGGCAGGACCGCGCACTCCTCCGCCACCAGTGCGGAGACCTCCGGGTTGTTCGCCGTCATCGTGCGGAAGAAATCGATCACCGCGCTCCAGTTGTCGGAGAGCTCCCGGTTGATGTTGACCTCCAGCCCGTGGAGGCTCGTGGAGATCGGCGTGGGGGTGTGGCCGAGCGGGAGGTCGAACAGGTCGCCGAGGTTGTGCGCGCTGTCGATACTCATCACCAGCGTGCGGTACCCGCGAGCGGCGCACCGGGCGGCGGTGGCGGCGGCGACCGTCGACTTCCCAACCCCGCCCTTGCCTGCAGTCAGAATGATGCGCATCTTTTAAAGGATGAGGGATGAGGGATGAAGGATGAATCCGAACCCCCGTGCACGGGAGCTCCTACTCCTGCTCCGCACGGCCGCGAGGGAATGGATTCCCTCGCTAGTCGGCCTGCGGCCAAGCGTCCTCCGGACGCCCGTACCGCGCCTGCTGAGTCCGCGGAGGGGGTCCCCCGTCCGGGGGATAAAACTTCGTGCCGTTGTTGCCGCGATTTCAACCGCCCGACAGGCTCTCCCTCTTCAGTCGAGGCCTTCCACCTGCACTTCCAGGAGCTTCGGCAGGGTGCCGGGGTCGGCGGGAAGGAGGCGGTCGAAGGCGCCTTGAAGCAGCTCGAGCATGCTGAGCAGGTTGGAAAGGCGCTCCCGGTACTCGCTCAGGGCCGGGTCGTCGTCCGCGTCGGCCAGGAACTCCCGCAGCGAACGCAGCGTGGGATCGAACTCGCGGCGCTTGCGCTCGCGGACGATCATCCGCATCAGCTCCCAGACGTCCTTGGTCGTCTTGAAGTACTCGCGCCGGTCGCCCCGCACGTGGACCCGCTGGATGATGCCCCAGTCCTCCAGGTTCCGGAGGTTCATGCTGGCGTTGCCGCGGGAGATCTGGAGGCGCTCCATGATCTCCTCCGCGCTCAGCGGCTCCGGGCGGACGTAGAGCAGCGCGTGGATCTGCCCCATCGTGCGGTTGATCCCCCACTGGCTCGCCATCTCGCCCCAGTGGAGGATGAAGCGCTCTTCCAGCTCCCGCTGCTTCGCCTCGCCGGCGCTCTCCGCTTCCAGCTCGGTGCCGCCCGTCATGCCCGCGCGCCTCCGCCCGGGCGCCGGGGCGGCGTCAGCGGTCCGCGTCCCGGCGAGAGCAGCGCCGCCAGCGGCTGACCCGGAAGGAGCGAGTCGAGGAGCCGGTTCACTCCGATGCGGCCGGGACCTTCCGCGCGGGCCGGGTCGTTGACCCAGGCGTACCGCCCGTCGCCGCCGCAGAGCACCACCGCGTGCGGCTGGCCGAGCCCCCTCCACGCCGGGTAGAGGTGGCCGAGATCGACGAAGAGGATCGGCGGGATGCCGCGCAGCAGGGCGGTGCGCACGTAGGAGAGCCACTGGTCTTCCCAGCGATACAGGAGCCGCACGCCGGAGCCGGCGCAGCGGCGGTCGAGCTCCGCGGTGCCGTCGCGGAAGAACTGGAGGCGGTCCGGGAAGTCGACGCGCATCCCGCACGCTTTCAGCCCCTCCAGCCGCCGCCCGGGGGTGCCGTCCGCCTCGTCGGTCTCCAGCAGGAAAGCGAGCCAGTCCGGATCGGCCTCGCGGCCGTAGGCGCGGAGCACCATCGCGGCGCAGTAAGGGACGCTCTCCGCAAGGCGCGCTTGCGCGAGGTGCGGGACTTCCAACCGCACGCGAGGCAGCGCCGCGCCGGACGTGCCCGCCCGCAGGAACGCGTCCCGCTGCGGGCCTCCATCACGGTAGCGGATCCACTCTTGCCGGAGTCCCGGGATGCGGTTGCGAGGATCTTCCATCATGCGAGTCGGCGCCCGGCAGCGTCTCGCACCGGGACGGAGCTATTATACCGGCCGCACCCGCCGGACGCCGTTCACCGCCCGAGCGTCAGGAAGCGAGGCCCACGACACGGCGCCTTCAGGAGCATGCCTCGGCGGGACGGCAGCCCGCAGAGGGGCAGACGAGCGCTGCCGCCAATAGGATCCACATCCACAGTTTCTCGCGGAGGCGGGCGCTGCGCTGCTTCACAGAGGCCCCCCCAGCGTAGCCGGACTGTAATCAACGTCCTGGCTCACACATCTGCGCCAGCCGCCCGGGAAGAGGACGGTGCTGGTCGTTACGGCATTTGGAGTCGCTTTCGCTCTCCCTCCGTTCCCTGCAGCGAAGGCCTGAGAAACGCCAGCGTTGTCGGTTGGCTCCTCAAAGCGGAAGCGAGCTTCCGCGCTCCAAAGACTGCCCCGGTGTAGTGTCCCATGCCACGACAATCACCGGCGCGACGAGCTCAACGGGCGGGTCACCGGATCGATTTCTTACCTGACGTCCAGGTTGCCTAGAACGTCAGCACCCCATTCCGCTTGCCCAGCAGGCGGCGGACGTAGTCGGAGAACGAGAGCCAGCCCTGGTCGCGGAGTGCTTCGGCCAGGCGGCGGTGGTCCTCCGCCAGGTAGCCGGGCAGGGCGTCCCGGTCGGTCGGGAGAGCGCGGCGTTTGGAGCCGAGCCAGGGCTTTACGGTGCCGACGTGCTGCCCGTCCAGCGCGGTCGGCGTGCCGCGGTCGCGCAGCTGGATCAGGCGCGGCCCGGCAGTCCGCGCGTGCGCCGCGCACTCCCCCAGCCGCTCCAGCCCGGTGCTGGTGAGGCGGCCGTCGTCGAAGAAGGTGTCGAGCTGGACCACCGCCTCGCCCGGCTGCGGCTGGTCCAGCGTGACGAAGGCGAAGATCGGCAGCTCCCGGTGGACCGCCACCGCGGTCTCCGGCGCGCCGTCCGCCTGTCCCAGCCATCCGATCGGGTCGTATCCCAGCCCCCGCAGCTCCTCCAGGTAGGGGGCGACCCGCTGCGCCGGCTCGCCGGCGGGCGCCGGGACCCAGCGCGGCGCGGGGGTGCTCCGGCAGTACTCCCGCACGCGCTCGCGGGCGCGCCACCAGCCGCCCACCAGCGGCGGCAGCGCGGCCGCCAGAATTGCCGCCGGCACCGCCCACCAGTGGGGCATTAGAAAGAACACGAGGGCGCCGAGGAGCAGTCCCGCCGCCAACGACCACTGAATGCCGTCTCTCATCAATTCAGGGGTACCTGCATCGACACTCGGCGCAAACGCGGAAGCAGAGTCGCGCCGGTCGGAAGTGAACTCCGGCGGTCCTGTCGAACTGGGGAGCGGCGGCGTCACACTTCCTACTCAGTGGACCTCCCAATCAGCCTCATGCGGACAGCACTCTCCCGGATTCGCCCGGCTCATCTCACGGCAGTCACGCTGCTCGGGCTCTCGCTCGCCCTCTGGCCGGCCGCGGCGCGGGCTCAGGATCCGGAGGAGCCGGCGGCGAACGCTCCGGCCGCCGGCGCGAAGAAGAAGCCGCCGCCGGTGAACATGGTGGTTACCGTGGGGCAGGGCGACCTGGCGCGCTCCGGGCGGAGGCTGCCGGTGAAGGTGGTGCTCGACAACAACGAAGGCTCCGTCACCGGTCACCTGGAGCTGCGCAGCCTCACCGATCGCCAGGTGACGCGGATGCCGGTCGACCTCCCCCGCGGGGCCCACAAGGAGTACACCCTCTTCGCCACGCTGCACGCGGAGCAGTATGCCGTTGCCAATGCCCCGGCGGAGCTCATTCTCCACGCGGGCGGCCGCGAGCTGGCGAAGCAGACGCTCGCGCCGAAGTTCCCGGACGACGCCGCGATCGTGCTCTCCTGCACCGGCGACGGCTCCGGGCTGCAGTTCCTGGCGGACGACCAGCGCTTCCGCGTCTCCCACGTCTCGCCGCAGGACATGCCGCGCCAGTGGGCCGGCTACGAGCCGGCGGACGTGGTCGCCCTCAACGGACGCGCCTGGACCTCGCTGAACGACGAGCAGCGGCGCGCGTTCCGGATCTGGGTGGAGCGGGGCGGCAGCGCCATCCTCTGCGGGGAGTCGCTGACGGAGTGGCGCGACCCGGAAGGCTCCGCACTGGCGGGCGTCCGGCCGGCGGACCTCCGCTCGGAGCCGGAGCTGCGCTGCGTCGCCCCGTGGGGAAACCAGCCGTACCGCGCCCGGGCCGGCGGCCTGCTCACCGCCACCGGCCCGCTGCGCCCGGGAGCCAGGGCGCTCTTCTCCGAAGACGGCCGGCCGCTGATCGTGGAGCGGGAGACGCTGAGCGGCCGGGTGGTCTGGCTCGGCTTTGACGCCTTCCGGCAGACCTTCCGGGAGTGGGACGGCTCGCTCGCCTTCTGGCGGGCCGCGCTGCGGAAGGCGCGGGAGGCGGCGGGTGCCCCTCGCGTGCAGAATGCGGAAGGAGTCGACGACCTCCGCCAGGCGGCGGGCGCGCTGCCGCGGCTGCCGGCGCCGCCCGTCTGGGCGATCGTGGTCTTCGGCGTCGTCTATGCGGTCATCTTCGGACCGCTGAACATCTGGATGCTGCGGCGGATGCGGCGGACCGTCCGCTCCTGGCTCTTCACCCCCGCGCTGGCCGCGGGCATGACGCTGGTGGCGCTCGCCGCGGGGCAGAGCTGGGGCAGCGCGAGCACCGTCCTCTCCGGCGTAACGGTGCTGCACGCCGTGGAGGGCGGGCGGACCGCGCTGGAGGACGAGCTGGTCTGCCTCTTCAGTCCCACCAACCGCGACTTCGACCTGGCCGTGGACGATCCCGCGCCGGATCTGGAAGACATGGGAGGCATCGGCGAGAACGACCCGCCGCCGCTCGCCGGGCTCGGCTGGCCGGACCGGCAGGAAGACGGAGTCTCCCGGTGGGAGTCGACCGCGCAGCAGCTCTATTCCGCCCGGCTCTTCCGCCTGCGCCGCCCGTCCGACCTCGGCGGCAGCGTGGAGGCGGAGCTCTCCTCCGGATCCCGGCCGGTCGGCACGGTCAAGAACGGCAGCTACCTGGCGCTCAAGCAGGCGTACCTGGTCTCCCGGGGACACTACTACTGGATCGGCGACCTCGCCTCCGGCGCGACCGTCAACGTCGGCGCCGCCGGCTGGAAGGACCGGCTCCCCACCGGGAGCGACAACGTGGAGATCGCCGGAGAGCTGCGGGAGAACCGGCAGTTCCGGGCCGGCGTCTCCCGCGCCTGGGCGAACGCGCGGGACCTGCTGATCACCCACGGGGAGAACCAGGATCCGTGGCTGGTGGCGCAGTGCCCGGAGTACCGTCCCGGCCTGGAGGTCTCCACCCTCCCCTACAGCAACCGCGCCGCGCTCTTCCTGGTGCAGCTCTCCGGTGAGGGAGACCGATGACGGAGCGACTCCGGAAAGCGGTGGAGAGCCGGCTGGAGGAGGCGATCCGCGTCCTCGAGCTGCGGCGGTACCGGCGCATCTTCGCCTCGGGACGGCTCCCGTTCGTCTACGCCAGCGCCGTGCTGCTCGTCTCGTGGCTGCTGGCGCCGTTCCTGTTCGGGGACTCCGGCGTCGTCTCCGGCCGGAGCGGGATCTCCTCGTTCCGCGGCTGGGAGGCCGGCGTCCTCTTCACCTGCAGCGCGCTGGCCGCCGGGATCGCCGCCTACCTCCGCTGCCAGACGCTCTGGCACCAGGAGCACCGGCTCCACGGCTTCCAGGCCTGGATCCTGGGCAACCTGAGCCCGGGACGGACGGTCGTGACGACGGTTGCCATGTCAGCGGTGCTCGGCGCTGCGCTCGCCGCCATCCCGATGGGCTTCGGGTTCATCGCCGCGCTGCTGAGCGGCCTCGCCTGGTGGCAGTGGCTGCTGGAGCTGCTGCTGCTCGGCTGCTGCTCGCTCCTCGGCGCCGCACTGGGGGCCGCCGTCTTCTTCATCAGCTACGGGCTGGTGCCGCGCGCCGCGTTCTACCCCGCCCTGCTCGCGTTCGGGCTGGTGGTCCTGGCGCTCTGGCTGCGGATCGAGGCGGTGGAGAGCCCGGTGCAGCCGGGGTGGGAGCAGCACCCGCACCGCATCGCGCGGGCGGTGATCTACTCCACGCCGCTGCCGGCGGTCTTCGGCGCCGCCGCTCCGGGCTGGTGGAGCCGGAACGTGGCGGGCAGCGTGCAGCTCCCGATCCCGGCCTGGGCCGGCGGGCTGCTCTACGCCGCCGCGATCCTGGCGGGAGCGGCCTACGCCGCCCACGCCGCCCGGCGAGGCTACGCGCGGCTGATCGAGGACCTCGACCGCGTGGAAGACCAGCCGCGGGAGACGACCACCGAGGACGGTGGCCGGGAGTTCTACTGGAAAGGCTTCCGCAACCCGGTCTGGACCCGCGACATCCGCACGCGGCTCCGGAGCAAAGACACGGCGGAGTTCATCTTCTTCGCCTCCATCGCGGTGGCGGCGGGCGCCTTCGTGCCGCTGCTGCTCACCGCCAGCGACCTCTCCGACCCGCTCCAGACCGCGCGCTCCGCCCGGGAGGTCTTCTTCTGGCTCACGATGACGCTCGTGGCGCTGGTGGCGCTGATCGCGCCGGGCCTGACGGCCGATTCCGTGACGACGGAGCGGGCGAACGGCACGCTGGAGCTGCTGGTCGCCACGCCGCTGCGCCCCCGCGCGATCCTGAGCGGCAAGCTCCTGGGCGCCGTCAGCGTGATGCTGCTCCTGATCAGCCCGTCCCTGCCGCTCTTCGGGCTCTGCTACCTGTTCCACGGCGCCTCCGGCGCGCAGGTGGTGCAGGTCTACCTGCTGCTCGTCGCGACGGTGGTGATCGGCGCGTTCATCGGGCTGGCGCAGTCCGCCATCAACGCCAAGTCCGGCTCGGCAAAGTTCTTCGCCTACGGCACCACCGCCGCCTTCGTGGCGATCCCTGGCGGGCCGTTCTGGATCGCCGCCGCCTTCGCCGCGCCGCAGGCGGAGATGCGCCAGTCGCTGGCGCAGGGCGTCCCCTACGCCGTGATCATGGGCGTGCTCTGGGCCTTCGTGCTCGTCCTCTTCTGGGGCAACGCCTGCGAGCAGCTCGAATACTCGGAGTACTGATGCGGCAGTTAGCAAGTTGGCAGGTTGACAGGTTGCAGGTTCCGGATTCCCCTCTGGTTCGAAACTTGCAACCTGTAACCTGCCAACCTGCCAACTACGGGCGCTGGGGCTCAAGATCAATTCTCTTTAAGGCACCGGTTGCGGTTCAGACCCCGGAATAGAATGGCAATTGGACCGATTGTCTCCCCCGGCGGCCGGCTGGCGGTCGCTGTCACGTGCCCTTCATGCGCAACCAACGCCTCATCGCCATCGCCGGCGCCGCCGTGCTGCTGATCGCGCTCGCGTTCGCCGCCTACCGCTTCCTGGTGCCTGGAAAGCCGTGGCAGGGAATCACTCCGGAGGAGTACGCCCGCCTGGAGGTCCACCGGGTACGCGGCATCGGGCTGATGGAGAATCCGAAGAGCGAGCACCTGGCGCTGCCGGAGTTCGAAGCGATCCGCAAAGCCCAGCCGCGTCTCGCCTTCGGCTACGTAAACTCCGCTGCCGCCACCATCGTCTCGCAGCGGGAGCAGGCGGTGGAGCTTGCCAAACAGGGAGCAGAGCTGGCGCCGGAGAGCTCCTGGGCCTGGATGGTGCTTGGCGAGGCGTACGGCACAACGCAGCCGGACGAGGCGACGAAGGCGTTCGAGACGGCGGTAGCGCGAGCTCCGGAGGACCCGCGGATCCTCGGGCCGCTGCTCAACCACCTGAACAGCATTCCGGGCGATCACGAGTCTCGGATCGCACAGCTTCAGCAGCGGATCTATGAGCTGGCACCAGCGAACGTAGCGGCGCAGGCGCCGTGGCTCGTGACGCTCGCGCAGCGAGGTGAGTACGAGCCGGCCCAGCGAGTCCTCGAGGAGATGCGCGCCGCCCTGGTAAAGCCGCCGGTGCTAGTCCGGAACACGATAACGAGCCTGGATCGTGCGCTGAAAGCCCGGTCTACCGAAGCGATCCGGCACGCCCGGACGCTTTCCAACGTCCTTTCCCAGACCTCTGAGTTCAGCAAGCACCGCGCCTTGATCTACGGAAACACCCGGGATCCGGCGAACCTGGTGATGCGCGAGTGGGACGTGCCCCCGCCGCCCCTCGCGGAGCCGGCCGCGCCGCAGATCAGCGTCTCCTGGACCGATGTCACCGATGAGGTGAACCTGGCTGACGTCCGCGCCCGGGGGGTGGCTCCCGTCGGGATCGGCGACGTCGACCTGACGGCGCAGTCCGGCGTCCGGGAGGAGGGTCAGCCGCAGAATCCGGTGTTCTACCGGCCGGACCTGGCAGTCGGCCCGTCTCCGAACGAGATCCTGATCAACAGCGAGAGCGGGTTCGCCGCGGCGAAGCCCGGCACCGCGGACGGTGAATCCTCTCCGCTCGTGGCGGACCTGAACGGGGACTTCAGCCTCGACCTTTACGTCGCCGCCCCCGAGGGCGATCGAGTCTGGCTCAACTCCAGGTCGGCGATCGTCGCGCCCTCCGGCCTGCAGTACTCCGGAATGAACGGCGAGTGGAAGGCCGACGGCGCGATGCCCGGCCGCGGACCCGGGAGCGCGACGGCGGTCGACCTGGATCACGACGGCGATCTCGACATCATCCGCACGAGCGCGGCGGAGGGACAGCCGGCAATCCGCTACCTGCGCAACCAGGGCAAGGGCACCTTCGAGGACATCACGGAGCGGGCCGGCCTCACCCTTCCCTCGCAGGGAGCGCGCCAGACGGTGTTCGGCGACTTCGACGCCAACGGCGTGATCGACCTGTTCGTGGTCCGCGCCTACGGATCGCCGGTGCTGCTGCTGAACCAGCGCCAGGACGTGTTCAAGAATGCTTCGCAGGCGTGGGGGCTGCGGAGCGGCGCGGGCGCGCTCGCGGCGGCGGTGGCGGACTTCGACCGGGACGGCGACTGGGACATTGCCGTCGCCGGCCGGGATCCGCATGGCACGCTGCTCTACCGGAACCGCGAGAGCCAGGGCTTCGAAGCCGACGCCGCCGCGCTCCCGCTGGACGGGTTCCAGGCGCTCTGGGTGACGGCGCTCGACTACGACAACGACACCTGGATCGACCTCGCCTTCGCCGGAGAGCAGGGCCTCCGTCTTCTCCGCAACAACCAGGGCCGCTTCGACGCGGTGGAGGTCCCGCAGGCTGCCGGCGAGCTGAGCTGGGTCGAGCCGCTCGACTACGATCAGGACGGCGACCTGGACCTGCTCGCCGCCGCCCCGGACGGCGCGCTCCGGCTGCTCCGCAACGACGGCGGCAACCAGAATCCCTGGCAGACGCTCGACCTCGAGAAGCTGGACGTCGCGGAGGCGCCGATCGACCCGTCGCAGCCGCACCCGAACAACTCGTTCGGAATCGGCGCGGTGGTGGAGCCCCTTACCCCCTGGGACCGGCAGAAGATCCTGGTGACGCGGCCGCAGATCCACATGGGGCTCGGCCGCTCGCCCAAGGCTGCCGCCATCCGGATTATGTGGACCAACGGCGTACCCCAGAACCTGGTAGCGCCGGAGCCGCGGCAGGCGGTCCACTTCCGGGAGATCCCCAGCGGGTCGTGCCCGTTCCTCTACACCTGGGACGGCGAGAAGTGGAACTTCCACGCCGACTTCAACTGGAAGAGTCCGCTCGGGATGCTGGCGGCGCGCGGGGTGCCGATCCCGCACGACCAGACGCTCGACTGGGTGAAGATCCCGGGTGAGAAGATGACCCCGATCGGCGACTACCTGGGGCTCATCGCCACCGAAGAGCTGCGGGAGGTGAGCTACTTCGACCTGATCCGGCTCGTCGCCGTCGACCATCCGGCGGAGACGGAAGTCTTCGTGGACGAGCGGTTCATCTTCGGGCCGCCCGCGCCGTATCAGGTCTATACCGCCACCGACCGCCGCCTGCCGAAGTCGGCCACCAACGAGAGCGGCGCCGACCTGCTGCCGCTGCTCCGCGAGCGGGACAACGAGTACACGCCGGTCCCCGGCGGCCCGTACCGCGGCGTGATGCGGCCGTTCGACCTGATCCTCGACCTGGGGCAGGTGAACGACCCCGCTAACGTGCGGCTCTTCCTGAACGGCTGGCTCTTCCCCTCCGGCTCCAGCATCAACGTGGCAGCCGCGCAGAACCCCCGGGTACCGGTGGTGCCGCCGACGCTCTACGTCGGCGACGGCCGGGGCGGATGGAAGGAAGTCGACCGGACCGTCGGCCTGCCGACCGGAAAGCGGAAGACGATGGTGCTCGACCTGAGCAACCGCTTCGTGGGGAGCGACTTCCGCGTGAAGCTCACCACCACTGCCGAGATCCGCTGGGACCAGGCGTTCTTCACCTCCGGGGAGGCGCCGGTCCGCATCGTGGAGACCGAGGCGCCGCTGACGGAGGCGATGCTGCGGGAGCGCGGGTACGGCCGCCACTACCGCGAGGTGCCGAACGGTCCGGACATGTACGACTACCAGGACGAGCTGGAAGGCGATGACGCCCCGGGCTGGCCGGACATCGCCGGCGCTTACACCCGCCTGGGCGACTGCTCCCCGCTGCTCAAGAAAGTCGACGACCAGTACGCGATCGTCGCCCCCGGCGACGAGATCCGCTTCCTCTTCGACGCCCGGAAGCTGCCGAAGCTCCCCGCCGGCTGGAAACGCGATTACGTGCTGATCAGCGACGGCTGGACCAAGGACGCCGATCCGAACACGCTGCTCGGCGAGATGGTGGAGCCGCTGCCGTTCCACGGAATGAAGCAGTACCCGCCCGGCCCGGGCGAGCGGTTCCCCGACACTCCCGCCCACCGCGCGTGGAAGCGGGAATGGAACACGCGCATCAAGACGCGGTAGCGCTGCGAGAGCCGGGCCGCTCCTCCGAAGACGCGGGGGAGCGGCCTTTCTCAGGACGCCGGCATCCCAACCGGCGGCTCGCCCGAAAAAATACCGGCCGGTCGCTTCCTGCGCCAGTATTTTCCCGCCGACCCGTTCCTTTGTCTGAGCAGCAGACCGCGAGGCGCGTCGCCCCTGGGGCGCTTCCACGGTCGCCTCTTCACTGGCTGCTTGGAGCAAGGGAGTTACGATGAACGCCGATCTGCGCCGCCCCGCCTGGGTGCTCGCTGCTATGGTCCTGCTGATCCTCGCCACCGCTACCGCGTCGCTCGCGCGCCGGGGCGGGCGCAGCGAGACGGAGGCGGAAGGGGTCGTCACCGCCGTCTCCGGACCCGCCGTGCCCGGCACCCTCACGGTGCTCACCTCCACCGGTGAGATCGTGGTGACGGTCGATGCCGGCACCGAGTTCGAGCTGGATGACGACGAGCCGGAGGATGAGGGCGAGGACGCAGCGATCCTGCGGCGCGGCGGCGATGACGAGGACGACGAAGACGAGGATGAGGATGAGGATGAAGACGAGGACGAGGACGATGAGGACGGTGAGGACGACGACGAAGAGGATGACGAAGCCGCCTTCACGGGGGATCTGACCACTCTCGTCGGCCAGTTTGTCGAAGTCGAGTACGACCCGGCGACGATGATCGCCGAGGAAGTCGAAATCGAGAGCACCTTCGAGGCGTTCGGCACCGTGCTGGCGGTCAGCGCGCCGGAGGCGCCCGCCACCCTTACCTTCGCGTCCTCATTCGGGCCGGAGCTGCAGCTCCAGGTCGACACCACCTCGCAGTTGATGCTCAACGACGTGCCGCTGACCGACCTCTCGCTGCTGGTCGGCCTGGTGGTGAAAGTCGACTACGATCCGGAGACGCTCCTGGTGGTGGAGCTGGAGGCCGAGACGGAGGACGAGCTGACGGATGGGGTGGTGACGCAGACCAACACTCGCACCGGCTCCGTGACGGTCTCCGGCCGCGGCGGCAAGGTGACGGTCCAGGTGGTCCCCGCGACGAACGTGAACCTCGACTTCCAGGACGCCCAGCTCACGCAGATCGGCCGCAGCAGCCGCGCCACGGTGGCGTTCCGGCAGGTGAACGGACAGCGCCAGGCGGTCTACCTCCACGCCGTCTCCCGGAAGACCAGCACTATCACCGGCTCGCTCCAGGGGATCTCCACCGCCAGCCAGACCGTCTCGCTAGCGGTGCGGGGGCGAGGCAGCGCCCGCAAGCCGTCGATCCTGAAGGTGAATGCCGGCACGCTGATCACGCTGAACGGCCAGCGGGTGGCGCTGGCGGAGCTGCCGGCCGGGGTGAAGCTCCAGGCCCGGTTCGTGAGCCTCGGCAAGAACAGCGTCGCCATCGCGCGCAGCCTCGCCGGCCGGACCCGGTAACCCGAAGAACGGCGCGCCCGTACGCGCCGGCGCCCGTGTCCTCTGCAGGACACGGGCGCCCTTTTCTGGCGAGATCACGGCGTCTCTACGGTTCGTCCCCGGCATCGCTGCTCCCGGTAACCGCGGAAGTATCCACGTCACCCGATACCGGCGCGTCTGTGCCACTCGCGGGCTCCACGGGTCCTGTCGCCTCTTCCAGGGTTCCGTGCAGACCCTCCGAGTCCGTGAGGCGCCCCCAGTCCTCCGTCAGCACCGGGCCCCCTACCGGCGACTCGTCCCCCAGTTCGCCGCCGGAGATCAGCACCGGTCCCAGTTCCGACTCCGCGATTTCACGGCTGGAGCCGGGTCGGTCGGACTGCTCGCTCATCGTCTCTTTTCCTCGTCTCTTGTGTTACGAGGCAGTGATCCCCCAGCTTGCCAGAGGTCAAACGTGCAACCGATTCGGGGGACTTCGGGGGCTCTCGGCGGGGGCGGTTGGCGGCGGAGGGTGCGGTTGGCAGGCGAGGGGGAGGTAGTGCGTATTGCGTATTGCGTAGCGACGCGCCGGCACCGCCTGGCGAAGCATCGTGCCGGGCGACTCGCTGCGGGGGAACGCTTTCGCGCGCCGCGGGACGCACCACTTAGCGGGCAGGCGCTCCGCTGGTGAGGGGCTGGTATTGCGTATCCCGTATTGCATAGCGAGACGCCGGAACCGCTTTGCGAGGCATCCTGCCGGGCGAGTCGCTGTGGGGGGACCCTCCGCTTAGCGGACAGCCGATACCTCGGTCTCGCAATGTCTTACCGGGACAGGGGCAAAAAGGCGCTTCGCCCGGCAGGACGCCGCGCAAAGCGGGAAGAGCAGCTCGCTACGCAATACGGAATACGCACTAGAAGCTTGGGCCCGCGGGGATTCGAACCCCGAACCAAGGGATTATGAGTCCCCTGCTCTGACCGTTGAGCTACAGGCCCTGGATGGCTGCATTCTAGCATGGGCGGGCGCTGCTCGCTACCTCACCGGCGCCCCGCGTGTGGGCGAGCCGAGCCTCAACAGAATGCGAAGGAACTTGGCCGCGCCTCCGTGCTCTCAAAGTGAGAGACAGTCGTGGATCGTGGGCCGTCGGCCGAGTGCGCAGGAGGGTGCGAATGGTGCAGAGCAGGAGAGCGGTGTTCGCCGCCGCGGCGGTGATGGCGGTGGGGGCGGGCGTCTTCGCCCTGCGGGGCAGCGCCGCCGAGCCCCGGACGCTTGGGGGGACGCCGGTCCCCGGCTTCGAGACGGCAAGTCTCTCGACCGCCCAGTTCGAGAAGCTGCACGCCGCGCTGGAGCCGAAGGGCGAGCGCTGGACCGAAATCCCGTGGGAGACCGATCTCCAGCAGGCGCGCACCCGGGCCGCCCGGGAGGGGAAGCCGCTCTTCCTGTGGATCATGGACGGCCACCCGCTCGGCTGCACCTGAAACAACGGCGTGACGGGCCGTGAGCTCGTCTTCTCCAACCCGGACGTGATCCGCCTGATCAAGGACTCGTTCGTCCCGTATGCCGGCGACCAGTGGTACCTCCACCGGCAGCAGGACGCGGACGGGGAGTTCTTCTGGAAGGTCGCGGGCCAGAGCCACCACAAGGACCAGCCCCGAAACCAGACCCGGCAGGGCGTCTACGCCGCGCTGGCGGACGGCCAGTTCCTCGGCTCCGACCACTTCCACCCGGATCCGGCGCGGATGGTGCGGCTGCTTCAGCGCTCCCTGGCGAAGGGGCAGCAGCTGGCCCCCGCCGCTGCCAAGGTGGAGCTGGCTGCCGCGGTCGACACCCGGTTCCAGCGCGTTCCTCCCCCGGGCGGGGTGGTCCTCGACGCGTACACCCGCATCCCGCAGCCGGCGAGCGCGACGGAGTGGACCCCGAACCACGCTACCGGCCGGGACCACGTGTGGATCACCAAAGAGGAAGCCCGCGCGCTGCTGCCGGCCCGCTGGGAGAAGGGCGCCGCCGTGCCGCTCTCGAAAGCGGTCACCGAGCGGCTGCTCCGCTTCCACCTGGTCGATAACGTGCGCGGCGAGCCGCCGATGTGGGGCCGGGACGAGATTCGCCAGGCCGACCTCCAGCTCGTGGTCGAGGATCCCGCGGCCGGCCGGCTGCGCCTGGCCGGGACCGCCGTGCTCCGGACCGCCGATTCATCCCGGGGCTACGAAGCGCGGCTGCAGGGCTACGTGGAGTACGACCGCGCGGCGGACCAATTCCGGCGCTTCGACCTCCTCTCGTGGGGCCGCGCGTGGGGCGAGGGTCCCTACACCCGCCGCGCGCCGGAGGGCAAGTTCCCGCTGCTGGTCGCCCTCTCCCTCGCGGGAGACGCTCCTGCCGACCGGGTGCCGCCGCAGGCGAGCCGGGACCGTGGTGACTACTTCGGGACCGGACGTTAGAGTTCGTGTGGAGGCAGGCAAGGAAGGGTTTGTGGCCGCTAGAATCGGGAAATAGCCCTTCCAGGCACTCGCATCGGGTTCTGCTCTGATCTGTTAGACATGCACCTCCCTCGCCCGCTTACCGCTGCCCTTGCCGCTGGAGTCCTGCTCGCCGCGCCGCTCGCGTCGCTGCTGCCGGCGGACGCCGGGGAGTCGCTCGCGCTCCCTCCGCTGCCGCGCGCCACGCGGGGGCCCGTGCAGATCGCCTTCACTCCGGACGGAAAGCGGGCGCTGGTGACGGAGAGCGACGAGGGCACGCTGGCGGTCTTCGACGCGCAGTCCGGAGCCTTCCAGCGCCGCCTGCCCACCGGCGGAAAGCAGCCGGAGGCGATGGCGGTCACGCCGGACGGGTTGGCGTTGGTCGCCAACGCCCTTTCCGGCTCGGTAGCGCTGCTGGATCCGGCGAGCGGAAAGCAGGTCGCGCTCCGCAGCCTGCGCGGCGAGCCGGCCGGCGTTGCGATCTCGCCGGATGGGAAGTCGGCCTACGTCTCGCTGCCGCCGCTGGACCAGGTCGCCGTGCTGAGCCTGCCCGACCTGGAAGTGCGAGAGCGGATCGGCGTCGGCCGCCGCCCGCGGGCGCTCGCGCTGACTCCGGACGGCGCCACGCTGCTCGCCGCCAATCTCCAGGGTGGCGACGTGAGCGTGGTGGACACCGGGAGCCTCCAGGAGACCCGCCGCATCGAGGTGACCGGCCGCAACCTGCGCGGGATCGCCGTCACCGCGGACGGCAAGCGCGCCTTCGTGACCGGGCAGATCCCCGGCAACACCCGGGTGACGCGCGATCCGCTCGACATGTGGATCAACACACTCTTCGTGCTCGATCTCCGCCCCGAGGCGAAGGCGGGGAGCGCGGAGGGCTGGCTCGACTTCGCCGCCGCGTCCGCGCCCGATCCGGACGGCGTGACGGTGCTCGGACCGGAGCTGGTGGCGCTCACCCTGGCCGGCTCGGACGAGACGGTGCTGGTCCGCACCCCCGGGCCGCACCTGCGCAGCTACGACCCGCAGATCACGGCGCGGCGGGTAGTCGGCGCCCGCCCGCGCGGCATCGCGCTCTCGCCGGACCGCAAGCAGCTCTGGGTCGCCAACGAGCTGGAGAGCACGGTGGCGCTGCTCGACGCCGCCACGCTGAAGCTGATCCGGAAGATCCCGCTCGGCGCGCCGGAACGGGAAGATCCGCGCCTGGAAGGCCGCTACCTTTTCGGCAGCGCCAAGCTGGCCCGGGGCGGGCAGTTCTCCTGCGCCTCGTGCCATCCTAACGTCAGCACCGACGGTCTCTCGTGGCAGTTCGTCCACGTGCCGGACCGCGTCCCGAACCGCAACTCTCGCGCCCTCCGTGGCGGCGTGCCGGAGACCTCTCCGTTCCGCTGGAGCGGCCACGAGAAGGAGATCGAGGACTTCTTCCAGGATGAGGTGGTCGGCCTCCTCGGCGGAGACCCCCAGCCGGCCCCCGCGCTCCACGCGCTGCGGCGGATGCTCGAAGGCGCCGAGCTGCCGGCGAACCCCTACCGCGCAGACGACGACAGCCTGACGCCCCAGGCGCAGCGCGGGAAGGCGATCTTCGAGGGGAAGGGCGGCTGCTCCGGCTGCCACTCCGGCCCGATGCACGGCGGCACCGGCACCCGCGCCTGGATCGGTACGACGGAAGCCGACCGCGACCTCGACGTCCCCCACCTCCGCGGCGCCTTCGACAGCGCCCCCTACCTGCACGACGGCCGCGCGGAGACGCTCGAGTCGATCTTCCAGCGCCACAACGGCGAGAAGAAGCACGGCCGCGCCCACGAACTCTCCCCCGCGGAGCTGGCCGACGTGCTCCGCTACGTGCGGGAGCTGTAGATCTCTCGCCGACGGCTCGGCCTTGCAGCACGGGAGCCGGCGACTGCCTCACCTGTTTCCGCCGGAGGAGTTGATGCGGCAGGTAATCGTCGTAACCGAGCTCCGGCAGCTACCACCGGAGGAGCGGTGGCAGAAGCTGGTCCTGCCGCTCGCGCAGGAGCTGTTGGAGAGCGGGCTGGGCAGCATCCCCGAGTTCGACAACCTTCAGCGGGAGTTCGCCGCACGCGGCACCTGCCCCGCGGAGGAAGTAGCCGTCCAGCTCACGCACCTGGCGTACGGTCGCGAGCTGGTGGATCGCGTCCTCTCCACCGCGGGAATCGCCCCCGGGTGTCCGGAGATGCCGCTGCGGTGGCGCGACTTCCACTGCCAGGATTACTTCGCCGGAGACTGGCCTGAGCGGGGGCACTTCGACGAGCTCTCTTACACGCCGGTAGTCTTCCCCTACCCCGAAGTCTACGAAGACGTTGAGAGCGAGTTTCTGGTGATCGGTACTTCCGGCGGAGACGGCGTCCACTTCGGCTATCGTCGCGGGCACTCCGGGCTCTGGGCCTACCCCATCGACGGAGAGTTCAAGTTCATGGCGCCCAGCCTGGCGGAACTGGTAGACGGCTGGTGTGCCGGCGAGCTCTCGACTTGAAGGTACCCGCAGCACGCGCCGAGCGCTGCGGCCAGGCAAGGGCACGGCTGCCTCTAACCTCCCCCGCACTGCTCCAGACCCAACACTCCCCCAACACAGGATCAGGACCGGTGCCGTAGAATCTAGACACACGGTCCTGACCTGCCGCCTCCAGGCGGCGCCACCGGGGGAGATCCGATGTTCCACGCCCCGCTTCGCCTGCCGCCGCTCGCCCTCGCGCTCGCCGCGGCGCTCCTCGCCTGCGCTCCCGGCCTGGCCGGGGTGGCGGACGGCCGCAAGGCCCTGCACTCCGGCGACTACGCCGCGGCCGAGAAGGCATTGAAGGCGGCGCCCGCGGCGGAGAAGGCCCCGGCCGCGCTGGCGCTGGCGGAGCTCTACCGGCTCACCGGCCGCTACCCGGAAGCGCTGCAGGCGGCGGCGCAGGCGGCGGCGGTGAAGGCGACGCAGGCGGCGGCGCTCACGCTCACCGGCGAGGTGCTGCACGAGACCGGCAAGAGCGCGGAGGCGATCGGACGCTTCCGGGAGGCGCTGAAGGCCGATCCGCGCCACCTCCGCGCCCGGATCTACCTCGGCACCGCGCTCCAGGAGACGGGGAAGGAGGCCGAGGCGGAGGCGGTGCTCGACCAGTTCTTCGAAGACTTCAACGCCGGGAAGATCGACGCGGAGAAGGCCGACCAGCTCACCTACACCGCCATGGCGGCGCGGCGCCTGAAGGCGTGGCAGGACGCGAGCAGCACCTTCCAGCAGGCCGCCGAGAAAGACCCGCAGTTCCTGCTCGCCAACCTGGAGTGGGGCGAGCTGTTCCTGGCCAAGTACAACGCCGCGGAGGCGGTGAAGTGCTTCCAGGAGGTGCTCAAGATCAACGAGAACCACCCGCGCGCGCTCACCGGGATGGCCTCCGTGATCGTGGAGACCTCTTACGACGTTCCCAAGGCGACCGCCCTCGCCGACGCCGCTCTGAAGCAGAACCCGAAGTACGTCCCGGCCTTCAACCTGAAGGCGCGGCTGGCGCTCGACAACGAAGAGTTCGCCAGCGCGGAGGCGCTGCTGAAGAAGTCGCTCGCCGTCAACCCGGCCGACCTGGAGGCGCTCTCCCTGCTGGCGGCGAGCCGCTATTTGCAGGACGACACCGCCGGCTACACGGCCCACCGGCAGAAGGTGCTGGCGCAGAACCCGCGCTTCTCCGACTTCTACTTCATCGTGGGCGAGCTGGCGGTCCGGCAGCACCGCTACGAGGATGCCGTCACCCTCAACCGCGAGGCGGTGAAGCTCGACGCTGAGAACGCCAACGCCCTGGCGGCGCTCGCGACCAACCTGATGCGGCGCGGCATCTCCGGCGAGGAAGAAGCGCTCAAGCTGCTCGAGCAGGCGTTCGAGCTCGACCCGTTCAACGTCCGCACCTTCAACACGCTCAACCTCTACGAAGAGGTGATCGCGAAGGACTACACCACCTTCCCTTCCGGGCCGTTCATCTTCCGCCTGAGCAAGAAGGAGAAGCCGCTGCTGGAGCGCTACGTGCCGCAGCTGATGCAGCGCGCGTGGGACGCCTACGTGAAGAAATACGGCTTCACCCCGAAGGGACCGGTCACCGTGGAGCTCTTCACGCAGCGGCCCCACTACGGCGCACGGACCACCGGCCTGCCGGAGATCGGCGCCCAGGGCACCTGCTTCGGCCCGCTGGTAACCGCCATGTCGCCCGGCTCCGCGGAGGCGAGCTGGGAGCTGGTGCTCTGGCACGAGCTGGGGCACGTCTTCCACCTGGCGCTCTCGAAGAACCGCTCCGCCCGCTGGTTCACGGAAGGGCTGGCGGAGTACGAGACGAACATCGAGCGACCGCACTGGAAGCGGGAGCACGCGCTGGAGATCTACCAGTCGCTGGAGCGCGGCAACCTCTGGAAGATCTCGGAGCTCTCCGCCGCCTTCACCCGGCCCGACCGTCCGAACGGCGTGGTGATCGCCTACCAGCAGTCGTCGCTGGTAATCCATTACCTGGCCGAGACGTTCGGCTTCCCGAAGATCGTCCAGGCGCTCAAGATGTACGGCGAGGGCAAGCAGGACGCCGAGATCCTGCCGGCGGTGACCGGCAAGAGCCTGGACCAGCTCGACGCCGGCTTCCGCGACTACCTGCGCCGCCGCTACGAGCACTACGTCAAAGGCTTCCAGTTCGATCCGGAGCGCTATTCGGACACGGCGAAGCTGAAGGCGGAGGCGCTGGCGAAGATCTCGGACGCGAACGCCCAGGCGGCGCTCGCCGCGGCGCTGCTGGAAGACGCGGCCCCGGCCGCCGTGGAGCAGGCCCGGAAGGCGCTGGCGCTCGACGGCAAGCACGCGCTGGCGCGGTTCGTCCTCGCCGCCGCCCTCTCCAAGACCGGCGACGCCGCCGGCGCGCGGACCGAGCTGGAGACGCTGCTCAAGAACGGGGTCGACGGCTACCCGGTCCGCCTGGCGCTCGGCCGTTTTGCCGCGGGAGCCGGGGACCTGGAGGCGACGATCGAGCACCTGAACGCCGCCAAGAAGTGGGACCCGGACCGCGCCGAGCCGTACAACCTGCTGATGCAGCTCTACCAGAAGCAAGAGCGCCGCGACGACCTGCTGAAGGAGACGGAAGCCTACCTCGACCTCCAGGAGCACGAGCACGAAGCCGCCCGCCTGCTGATCGACCAGTACTCCCTCGACGAGCGCTGGGAAGACGTCGTCCGCGTGGCGCCGCGGGTCATCTCCATCACCCCGAACGAGACCTACGTGCACCAGGTCTACGGCGCCGCCCTCGCCCACCTGAAGCGCCACCAGGACGCCATCTACGAGCTGGAGTCGGCGCTAGCCGGCGGTGTGCGGAAGCCGGGCGCCGTCCGCGGCCTGCTGGCGAAGCAGTACCTCCTGGCCGGTGACAAAGCGAAAGCGAAAGCCGCCGCGGAGCAAGCGCTGAAGGACGAGCCGAGCAACGCCGACGCGGCGGAGGTGCTGAAGGGGCTTTAGAGGGATGAAGGATGAGGGATGAATCCGAGCGGCGGCCCGCGCGCATAGGCGAGGGGTTGAAAACCCCTCGCTGGGAACGGGCGTCCTCCGGACGATAAAAGCGGAGACAGGTGCGGCGAAGTAAGGCAGAAATCTACCTGCACGTCGTCTGGGCCACGCGAAGACGAGAGCCGGTGTTGGACCCAGGGATGTGGGAGGCGGTTCGCGAGGCTATCGAGCAGGAGGCGTGCTCCCTGGGGTGTCAGGTGATAGCGCTGGACGGCACGGAAGACCACGCCCATCTGCTCGTCCGGATCCCCGGACGGGTATCTGCCGCGCAGCTCGCCAAGCAGATGAAAGGCAACGCTTCGCACGCTCTGAACCGGCTCATCCCGATTGGAGATGAGTTCCGCTGGCAGGAAGGGTACGGCGCGTTCAGCGTCAGCCGCTCGCATGTCGCGCGGGTTCGGGCCTATATCGAGTCGCAGAGGGAGCGGCACGCTCGGGGCGACCTCTGGCCCGAATGGGAAGAGGTCGACGAAGAGGCCGGCCCGTAGTAGCCCGCGGTGCGCAGGAAGACATTCGGGGGTGGCACGTCCGGCAGGACGCCTGAATTCAGCGAGGGGTTTTCAACCCCTCGCGTTCGCCGCGACGGCGGCTACCGTCATCCCCCTGAACGACTCAGATTGCCGAGTGGACTTCTCCCACCACCTCGCAGCGCGTGTTCAGGACCTGCGGGCGCGCGAGGGGCGCCAGGATCGCGGGGAGCTCTCTCGGCGCGGCGTCGAAGCGGCGGAGCAGCGCCAGGAGCACCGGCGCGAGCGGGCGGGCGGCGCCGTCCTCCACCTTGATTGCGATGCCGATCCCCTGTCCCGGGATGCCGGCCGCCTCGCAGCCTTCCGCGCCGCCTTTGCAGAAGACGGTCCCCGGCAGTGCCTCCATAACGACCGTGTCGAGCCCGCCTTCGCCGCGGACCATCCCCGGCTCGGCCATCATCGCCCCGGTAATCCGGCGCGCCGCTTCGGCGTCGGACTGGTCCAGGTAGGCCGGGTCCGCGAGCCGCGCAAAGCCGAGCGCCAGCTCCCGCAGCGGCATCAGGTAGGTCGGCACGCCGCAGCCGTCGATCCCCCACTGCAGCGCCCCTCGGTCCGCGCCGCACGCGGCAACCAGAATCCGCTGGATCTCCTGCTGGACCGGGTGCTCCGCTTCCCAGTAGCCGGCCAGGGGGGCTTCCAGCACGCATGCCAGGGCGAGCATGCCGGAGTGCTTGCCGGAGCAGTTGTTGTAGATCGGCGTCGGCTCCCGGCCCTCGCGGATCATCGCGTCGCGCGTCGGAATATGCGGCACGCCGTGTGGGCCGCAGCGGAGGTCGTCCTCCGTCGCCTCGATCCGCGCCAGGATCTGCCGCACCGCCTCCAGGTGGCGCGGCTCCGCGGCGTGCGAGGCGCAGGTGACGGCGATCTCGGCTTCGGTAAAGTGGAAGTAGTCGGCCGTCCCGCGCGCCACCGCCGCCAGCGCCTGCAGCGGCTTGAGCGAGGAGCGCGGGTAGGTGGGATGCTCCGGGTCGCCCGCGCTGAAGAGCAGCTCGCCCGCGCTGTTGACGACCACCACGTGTCCGAAGTGCCGGCTCTCCACCGCGGGGCCGCGCGTCACTTCCGCCAGCAGCGCCGGCTCCGGTCGGGAGGGAATCGGGGGGTTCATAGAGGATCGGTTCTTGGTCCGGATCGGTGGGACGGCCGCGGCCCGTCCGTGGAGTTATAGCCGACGCCCGAGGCTGGTTTCACACGCATCGCCGCCGCGGTCCCCTGACCGCAGCTCACGAGAGGCTCTCTATGCGCACCGCCTACTTCGCCCCGCTCGACCGGCCGCTCTCCCGCCTGGTGCTCGGCTCCATGGTGTTCCACGTCGACACCCTCGACCACACTTACGCGCTCCTCGACGAGTGGCGCGCGCTGGGCGGGAACATCGTCGACACCGCGCACCTCTACCAGGGCGGCAACAGCGAGCGCGCCTTCGGCCGCTGGCTGGAGGCGCGCGGCTGCCGCGACGAGATGGTGATCCTGGGCAAGGGTGCGCACCACAACGCCGACCGCCGCCGCGTCACGCCGGAAGATATCACCTGCGACCTCCGGGACAGCCTGGCGAGGCTGCGGACCGATCGCATCGACCTCTACCTGCTCCACCGCGACGACCCGGACGTGCCGGTAGAGGAGATCGTTGACGCGCTCAACCGGCACCGTGACGCGGGCCGCATCCACGCGTTCGGAGGCTCCAACTGGACGCCGGAGCGGATCGACGCCGCGAACGCCTATGCCGCCCGCGAGGGGCTGGCGGGGTTCTCCGCCTCCAGCCCGCACCTGAGCCTGGCGGTGCCGAACGGGGAGATCTGGCTCGGCTGCGTCGATGCCCGGAGCCCGGAAGCGCTGGCCTGGTACACGCGCACCCAGATGCCGCTCTTCGCGTGGTCCAGCCAGGCCCGCGGGTTCTTCTCCGGCACCTTCCGGCCGGACGAGGTGACCGACGAGACGGTCGGCCGCGTCTTCTACAGCGAGGGCAACTGGGCGCGCCTTCGCCGGGCGGAGCAGCTCGGCGCCGAGCGCGGCTTCACCGCCATCCAGGTGGCGCTGGCCTGGGTGCTGCACCAGCCGTTCCCCACCTACGCCCTCATCGGCCCGAAAGACGTGGACGAGCTGCGCTCTTGCGTCCGCGCCGCCGAGCTGGAGCTGACGCCGGAAGAGGTGCGGTGGCTGGATGCGGGGGAGTAGCCTGCCGGGTACGCGAGAATGGGGCAGCCTGCCCGCGGAGCGGCGAGGCATTAAAATACCTCGCTGATCGGCCTGCGGCCACGCGTCCTCCGGACGCCCAGTCCCAGGCTCTTCTGAGTCCCCGCAGGGGGACTTCGTGCCGTGGTTGCCGCGGTTTCAACCGCCCGGACTGTGCTCCACCCGCTCCAGCTCCGCCAGCACGAGCGAAGCGAAGAGCGGAATCATGATCTCGTGGTGGCCGGTGAGCGCCAGGCCCCGCCCGCCGAGGTGACGGACCCGGTCGACGAGCTGGGTGGCGGAGCGGTAGGTGCGGATCATGTCGAAGTCCGCGCTCAGGCAGCCGTCGAGGCGGCGGCCCTGGTTCGCCAGGATCGCAAACGCCTTCAGCATCACCTCCGGCATCAGCACCGCGGAGCCGAAGTTGATCAGGGCGCCGCCTTCCAGCGTGGCGACAAGCTGCACCAGCCGGCGGAAGTCGCGCAGGCTCCCTTCTCCGATGGCGGCGCCGTCCGCGGAGGGGTGCATGTGGACGATGTCGGTGCCGACCGCCACGTGGACCGTCACCGGCACGCCGAGCGCGGCCGCCTGGGCGAGCAGGCTGTGCTCCGCGTGGGGAGCGCCGGCCGCGAGGAGCGCGGTGCCGACCGCTTCCCCGATCCCCTTCCCTTCCCGGACCCCCTCCGAGACGGCGCGGTTCACGAACGCCTGCGTCTCCTCCGCCATCCCGAAGGTGCCATCGCGAAGGCCCTGGGCCACTTCCTCCGAGGTGACGCCGAAGAGCGCCAGCTCGCTATCGTGGATCAGCGTGGCGCCGTTGGTGGCGAAGCCGCGGACCACTCCCCGCCGCGCCAGCTCGATCAACACCGGAGCCAGGCCGCACTTGATGACGTGCGCGCCCATGGAGACCAGGACCGTCCGCTCCGACCGCGAGGCCTCCGCCACGTGCGTCACCAGGTCGCGCAGCACGTCCGCCGCCAGCACCCGCGGCAGCCGCTCCAGGAAGCCGGTCAGCGGCTCCGGCTTCGGGGCGCGCTGCTCCAGGCGCAGCTTGCTGGGGCGCTCCGCGATCGGCTGGGTCTTGATCCGGTTGAAATCGATCTCTTCCACGGTATCGCTCGAGCCAGTGTACAGCGACCGCGAGGGAATGAATTCCCTCGCTGGGCGGCCTGCGGCCAAGCGTCCTCCGGACGCCCGAACCAGGAAATGCTGAGTCCCCGAAGGGGGACTTCGTGCTGTCGTTGCCGCGGTTTCAACCGCCCGGCTACCAGCAGAGCCGAGCGACTCCCCTCATCACTTGCGGCCGTTCGGCGAGCCGGTCAGGAAGAACCGGCGCGACCAGTAGGCCTTCGGCGGGCAGGACAGCCTCTTCAACTCGTCCACATACTGGGCGTGCAGGCGCCGGCCTACTTCCCGGTGCTCCGGGAAGACGTCGTTTACCTCCCCCGGATCGCTCGGAAGGTGATGCAGCCGCGGCGGCACCCCGCTCCGCCACCAGATCATCGACCACTCGTGGTCCCGGATGCAGCTCGGATGGTACCGCCGCCAGCCCCGGTACGACCACGCCGTAATCGCGATGTCGCGCAGGTGCTCCTTCTCGCCGCGCATCAGCGGCAGGAGGGAGCTGGCGTCGACCTCCGGCGGGATCGTCCCGCCGCCGAGCTCCAACAGGGTCGGCATCAGGTCGCCCGGGTGCACGAACCCGTTCACGTGCCGCGGCGCGTTCCCCGGCAGGCGCACCATGAACGGCACGTGCCCGACCTCGTGGTAGGGCGGCCAGCCGTCGACGTCCTGCCGCCGCTTGCTCGCCTTGCCCAGCAGGTTGTGCTCGCCCAGGAAGATGCCGTGGTCGGCCAGGAAGACGAGCACGGTGTTCTCCCGCAGGCCCAGCCGGTCGATCTCATCGACCAGCTTGCCGATCCAGCGGTCGACCATCCGCACCTCTCCCGCGTAGAGGCGCCGCAGCGAGGCGAGCTCCGCCGCGGAGTAGCGGTCCGCCCGCCCCAGGATCGGGTAGATGATCTTGTCGCCCGTCGCGTCGCGGGGGTCGAGGTACTCCGCCGGGGGATCCCACGGCTCGTGCGGGTCGAAGCAGTCGATCCAGAGGAAGAACGGCCCCCGGTGCGCGAACCGCTCCAGCCAGTCCCCCGCCGTCTGCATCACCTGCGGCGCGAAGTAGTCGTCCTCCCGCTGAAAGCCGGCGACGTTCCGGAGGTACTGCCGGACCCGGTCGTGCTGGTCCAGCTTCTCCGCCGGCGCCGGCAGCGACACCGGGATCGAAGCGTCGGCCCACTTGTCGTACCACTGCCCCCGCAGCCGGATCCGGCTCTGGAACCCGCGGTCGTAGCCGTACTCCAGGTGCTGCAGCGGCAGCGTGTCGCAGATCAGCGCGGTGTGGTAGCCGAGCGCCCCCATCCGCTGCGCCAGGGTCGTCTCCCCCTCCGGCAGCGGTCCCCAGGTGAGGTAGGGGAAGATGAACTTGCCGGTAAAGAGCTCCGCCCGGCACGGCAGCGTGGGGAAGCTGCACGCGTAGGCATTGTCGAAGACCACCGACTCGGCGGCCAGGCGATCCAGGTACGGCGTCTGCACCTCGGTGCTGCCGTTGGAGCTCAGGAAGTCCCAGCGGAACGTGTCGCAGAGAATGACGATGAAGTTCAGCTTCTCAGACACGGGGTACCGGCGGGGGCTAAGGGGGGAGGGTCTGCGCGGAGTATATCACAGGCCAGCTTAGCGGGGAGCGATCAGACCGGGCGGTTGAAACCGCGGCAACCACGGCACGAAGTTTTATCCCCCGGACGGGGGACCCCCTTCGGGGACTCGCAAGCGAATCAGTCCCCGGTCGTCCGAAGGGACAGCAGCAGGCAAGCCCGGAGGACGACCATTGTGACCGCCCCTGGGCGTCAGGGGCGGTAGCTCGACGGCGGCCGCTTCAGCCCGTGAACGCCGCTTCTGCGGTGGTAGGGCGGAGTGGCGCGGGAAGAGCCCGTTGAGGTGAACTCCCGGAGCGGCCCGCTAACGGAGCGCAGCGGAGTGTGAAAGGGCCGGCGGAGGGCACGCGTCGCGGGAGGGCTGAAGCGGCCGACTAGGGCTCGGGGTCGGGCCGCGGTGACGAGGCAGCGGAACGCCGAGAAAAGTCCAAGCTAGCGAACCGGCACCACCTCCAGCGGCCAGAAAAACATCACCGCCAGGTCCCAGAGCAGGTGCGCCACCAGCACCGGCACCAGGCTGCGGGTCCAGAGCCGCAGCGCTCCCCAGTAGAGGCCGCACGCGAAGGCGACGGCGACGAGCAGCGGCGAGCCGACGCTCAGGTGCGTGCAGGCATAGAGGGCGGAGGCGAGCAGCAGTCCTGCCCAGAGCCCCAGGCGCCGGGAGAGCGCGCTCTGCACCAGGCCGCGCCAGACGAGGTCCTCGCCGGCGATCGCCGCGGGCAGCAGCGCGAACCGCAGCCAGACCGGCTCTCCCTGGAAGGCGCGGTAGAGGTCGATCGTCTGCGGCGTCACGAGCGACACTGCCCCCGCTGCGACCGGGTACGCGAGGTAGGTCGCGGCGACCATCACGAGACCTGCGGCGGCGCCGACGGCTACCCGCGCGGGAGACAGCGCGAGGAGCGGGCGGAGGTAGCAGCCTCCGCAGGCAAGCGCGAAGACCCCCGCCAGCGCCGCGAAGCCCCCCACGCCAAGCCAGACCCCGATCCAGCGGGAGAGCAGCCCGCCCGCGATGCCGAGGGCAATCCCGGCCGCCGCGAGGCGGCGCTCGGTCCAGAACGACCCCGGTGTCTCCTCCGCAAAGCCCTTCACGCGGCGGCTCTTCCGGCCCAGCAGCGGCTCAGCGTGCGCTCGATGCCGCCCCACACGCCGGGGATCGGTCCGTCCCCGCGCTCCTCCGCCAGCGCCTCTCGCACCGCCTGGTCGAACGAGATGCGGTGCGTGAGGCCGATCAGCTCCCAGTAGCGCCCGTCCCGCGCCAGGAAGTCGTGCTGGAGGCCGATCACCACCTCCCGCGCGACCGACCACTCCGCCCGCGTCACGAAGTGCACCCAGTGGGAGGAGAGCCAGGGAGAAAGGACCGGCACCTCCACCATCACCGGCCGGCGCCGCCCCATCAGGGCGGAGGTCCGCTCCAGGATCTCGCGGCCGGAGAGCACTTCCGGGCCCGGCAGGTCGAAGCTGGCGCTCCGCTCCAGGGGGATGCGCAGGCCTTCCACCAGCGCCAGGATCACCTCGCGTGCCGCTACCGGCTGGGTCCGGGAGTGCAGCCAGGCCGGCAGGACCATGCAGGGGAGCCGGGCCGCCAGGTCGCGCACGATCAGCCAGCTCAGGCTGCCGTGTCCCACGATCATGCTCGCGCGCAGCTCCAGGCACGGCACCCGGCCGGCGCGCAGCGTCTCCCCCACCTCCAGCCGACTGCGCAGGTGCTCCGTCGGCTCGCCGTCCGGCTTCAAGCCGCCCAGGTAGATCACCCGCGAAAGGCCGGCCTTTTCCGCCGCGCCCCTGAACCGCTCTGCTGCCTCCACTTCACGCCTCCGGAAGTCCGCCCCGCCCTCGGCCATGCCGTGCACCAGGTAGTACGAAGCATAACACCCGTCCATGGCGTTTCGGAGCGAGCTCTCGTCGGAGACGTCGCCGCCGGCCCACTCGCGGTCAGGCCACTTGCGACGCGCCTTCTCCGGGCTGCGGGTGAAGCCGCGGACCCGGTAGCCGGCTCGCTCCAGCTCCGGCCACAGGCGGCCGCCGACAAAGCCGGTGGCGCCGGTCAGGAGAATCCGTGGGCTCGTACTGCCGCTCATTACCCTGCCCTCCGCCGCCTGCCTCGCAGGTCGGCCTCTACAGGGGTTCTATCCGGCGGCCACGGCGGACAATTCATCCGCGGCGGAAAGCGCCATCTCCGGTGTGAGGCCGAGCATGCAGACCGGCTCCCGGCAGCTCTTGCTGGAGGGGCAGGTGCAGGCGACCGGAGAGACGACGGCCCGCGCCTGGCTGCCGTAGGGGCAGAAGCGGGTCTTCTCGATGCGGAGGTCGGTCGGGCCGTAGAGGGTTACGGCCGGGGCGCCGACCGCGCTCGCCAGGTGCATCGGACCGGTAGAGACGCTCACGAAGAGCCGCGCCTGGGCCAGCACCGCCGCCAGCTCCCGGATCGTCGTCCCGCCCGCCAGCTCCAGCGCCGGCTCGCGCATCTGCCCGGCGATAGCGCCGACCAGCTCCACTTCCTTCGGGCCGCCGGTGATCCCGACCTGGTAGCCGCGCCGCACCAGGCCGTCGGCGGTCGCGGCGAACTGCGCCGGCGCCCACGACTGGCGCCCGCCGCCGTGCCCCGGGTGGACGATCGCCAGCGGCCGGCGCTCGTCTCGCCCCCGGCTCTTCAGCCACTCCCGCGCCCACCGCCGCTCGTGCTCCGCCAGGTAGACGCGGTAGGTGTGGTCGGCCGGCTCCATTCCGAGCTGGCGCAGGACGTCGAGGTTGTACTCGATCTCGTGCTTCTCACCCCGGCGGCGGTCCTGGCGGACGTGCTGCTGGAAGAACTGGCGCCAGTGCGGCTTGCGGTAGTCGCCATAGCGCCAGACGCAGGTGCGCCACGGGATGCGCGCCGCAACCAGTGCGAAGGCGACGCTGCTGGCGGCGTGGATCGAGAGCACCCAGTCGAACTCGCGCGCGCGCAGCTCCCGCACCAGCCGGAAGCGGCTGCCCAGGCCGCGGTGCGTGCTCTGGCGGTCGTAGGTCAGCACCTCGTCCAGGTCCGGGCTCTCCGCCAGCAGCTCGTCCATCGGCCGGTGCACGAGCGCGGCCAGGTGCGCCGCGGGGAACTGACGGCGGAGCGCCGCGAAGACCGGGGTGGCGCAGAGCACGTCGCCCAGCCGCTGGGTCTGGACCACCAGGATCCGGCGCACGGGAAGGCGGCCGCCCGCGATGGAGGGCCAGGTGGCCGGCTGCGCTCCGGAGCCGCTCACGGGAGGCCCTTCAGCGCCCCGGCCGCGGCGCGGCGGCCCGGATCCGCGGCCAGGCTGCGGAAGAGCCGGTCCCACTGCTGCGTCTCCGCGTCCAGCCGGAACTCCCGCTCCACCCGCTGCCGGCCCTGGCGGCCGTACTTCTCCCGCAGCGCCTCGTCGGCCAGGAGCGGCTCCAGCGCCTCGGCGATCGCGGCGGCGTTGTACGGCGGCACCAGCGTGCCGGTCTCCCCGGGCACCACGACGTCGAGAATGCCGCCGACTCCCGACGCCACGATCGGCCGGGAGGCCGCCATCGCTTCCAGCAGCGTGTTCCCGAGCCCTTCCCGGTGGGAAGCCTGCACCACGACGTCTACCGCCTGGAAGACCGCGGCGATGTCGCTGCGGAAGCCGGTGAAGCGCACGCGGTCCTGCACGCCGAGCGCGCGTGCCTGCTCCTCCAGGCGCGGGCGCAGCGTCCCCTCGCCGACGATCCAGAGCTCGGCACGCGGGTGCCGCGCCGCCAGGGAGGCGAAGGCGTCGATCGTCTCGACCTGCCCCTTGTCCTCCGTCACGCGCGCCAGCACGGCGGCAACCACCGCGCCGGCCGGCGTGCCCAGCTCCGCCCGCACCCGCGCCCGCGCGGGCGGGTCCGCGTCGTAGAGCGTCGGGTCGATGCCATTGCGGATCACCTGGAGGCGCTCCTCCGGGATCCAGCCGTAGCTCGCCATCTCCTGGCGCAGCGGCTCCGAGATGACGACCATCCGGTCGGCCCAGCGGAAGAAGAGCCGGTTGTGCCCCCGGTTCTTGAACGTGTCGGTGAGGCCGTTCCGGTAGACCAGCGCGGGGCGGCCGGCCAGGCGGGTCGCGGGCGCCGCCAGGCGGAAGGCGCGCTCGTTGCAGCAGAGCACCACCTGCGGCTGCAGCCGGCGCAGCGTGCCGGCAAGGCCGAGGACGCCGGACGGGGAGACGTCGTGCCGCATCGTGACGGGAGCGGTCTCCAGCCCGCGCTCCTGCGCGAGCCGCTCGATGCCGGAGCCGGACTGGCAAACGATCACCGGCTCGTGGCCGACGCCCCGCCAGCAGTCCGCCTGCCGCACCACCCACTTCTCGCCGCCGCCGCAGACGCGCAGCGAATTGATGACCGCAACTCTCAACGAAGCTCCCCAATCCCGTAAGCCGGGCCTATCGATACCTCGGCCTCTACCGATTCGCGGCACCCTCTAGCGGTAATGCCGGAGTGACGCGCTTGCGCGGCCTCCCTACCGGAGTCGCGACCGTGCCGTTAAGCGGAGACCGCACCACTACTTCTTCACGAGAACGACTTCACATCGGAAGAAGAGCCGCGCAAGCGCGTCACTCCGCGAAACCCTCGAAGTGCCTACCTATCGGCCGAGTGGCCCAGCTCGTCTCAAAGTCCCGGCTCGTTTACCGAGCCCCGCACGGGCAAGCCGGCGTGCTCCTGGATGCACTGGCGAAGCATCGCCAGCCAGCGCTCGGCACAGTGGTCCTCGGAAAACTCGGTGAGCGCGCGGCGCCGGCCCGCCTCACCCAGCCGGCGGCGCTCCTGCTCGTCGGCCAGCAGCCGCTGGAGGTGCCGCTTCAGCGCTTCGAGATCGCCGACCTCGGAGAGCAGGCCGGTCTCGCCGTGCGCCACCACTTCCGGGGTGCCGGAGGCCGCCACCGCGATCACCGGGAGCCCGGCCGCCATCGCCTCGCGGACCGAGTTCGGCGCGCCCTCGCGGCGGGACGGGTGCACCATCAGGTCGGCGGCGCGCAGCAGGCGCGGAACGTCGGTCCGGAAGCCGAGGAAGTCGACCTTCCCGGAGAGCCCCAGCCGGTCCCGCTCCTCCACCAGCGCCTCCAGCTCCGGGCCGACGCCGGCGATCCAGAGCTTGTAGTCGAGCTCCTCCGGAAGCCCCGAGAGCGCCTGCAGCAGGAACGCGTGGCCTTTCTCCGGCACCAGCCGCGCGACGGTGATGGCGACCACCTGGCCCGGTCGCGCGCCCAGCTCCTCGCGCGCGCCGGCGGGGTCGGCCGCGTCGATCGGGCTCGGGTCGACCCCGTCGTGGATCACCTGCAGCCGCTGCTCCGGCAGCCAGCCGAAGGCGAGCAGCTCTTCCCGCGTCGCCTCCGCGTTCGGGATGAAGCGGGCGAAGCGCGGCCCCACGAACATCCGGTTGAACAGCTTGTCTTTCAGGCTGCCCTGCAGGCCGACGTAGTAGACCAGCGGGATGCGGGCGCCGGCCAGCGCCGCCACGCGGGCGGAGCGCTCGTCGTAGCAGACCGCCACGTCCGCGCGGAGCTTCTGCAGCGCGCGGCGCAGCGCCTCGGCCGACTTCGGCGCCAGGTAATGCCCCAGCGTCACCGGGAAGAAGGCGGTCCCCTGCTCCCGGCAGCGGGCCTCCAGCTCGCTGCCGGCCAGCCCGATCACGGTCACCTCGTGCCCCCGCGCGGCGAAGTCCCGTGCGGCGCGCATGGTGCGGTGCTCGCCGCCGCCGAAGAAGCGGATCGAGTTGACGAGGGCGATCCGCATCCGGCCGTCTTCGGGGCCGGAGGCGGCCCTCGCCGGCTTCGGGGGCCAGGGCGTGCTGGAGATCTCCGGGAGCGGCGCGCGGCGCGCGGGCCGGGGCGCGCCCGACGTGTGGCAGAGGTGGAGCGCCGCGTCGAGCGTCTCCTCCACCGTGATCGTGTGGAGGCAGGAGTGGCGGCAGCGCATGCACGGCTCTTCGTGCTTCAGCACCACACCGTGACGGGAGAACGGTCCGAACTTGACCGGGCTGGTAGGTCCGAAGAGAACGACCACCGGAACGGCAAGCGCCACCGCCATGTGCATCGGACCGGTATCGCCGGTCACCAGCAGGGCGCAGCGCTCCATCATCGCCGCCGTATCCGCCAGGGTGGTGCGGCCGGCGACCACCAGCGGGCGGGTGCGCATCTGCGCGGCGATCTCGGTGGCGCGGGGCAGGTCGACGGCGCCGCCCAGGATCACCGCGGGCAGACCCAGCTCTTCCTGCAGCCGGTCCGCCACCGCGGCGAAGCGCTCCACGGGCCACCACTTCTCCGGCTTGGTGCCGCCGGGATTGATCGCGACGAAGCGGCTTTCGGGAGCGAGGCCGCTCTCGAGCAGCAGCTTGTCGACCCGCTTCCGCGCGGTCGTAGTCGGCTCCAGCTCCAGCACCGGGTTGCGGTCCTGCGGGCAGCCGAGCAGGTACGCGAGATCGAGATACTTGTAGACCTCGTGCTGGTTCGGGCGGATCGGGCTGACGTGGCGGTAGAAGCGGCGGGTGCGGCGGTCATCCAGCCCCACCGTCACCAGCTTCCGGTCGGAGAGCCCCGCGAAAAGCGTGGCCCAGCCGTAGAAGAGCGACTTCTCCTGCAGCGAGATGATCAGGTCGTACTGCGCGTCCCGCATCTCCAGCGCGAACCGCAGCTTGGCGCCCCAACTGCTGGTGCGGGGGCGGACCACGATCTCGTCCACGTGCGGGTTGGTGATCAGCAAGTCCTTGTTGGAGCTGGGCACCGATACCGCCAGGTGCGCGCGCGGGAAGCGCCGCTTGAGCGCCCGGAGCATCGGCGTGGTCAGCAGGCAGTCGCCGATGTGGTTCCGGTTGAGAACGAGGATGCGCCGCACCTGGTCTAGTCGCACTGCTTGCACTCGAGACGACCTTTCTGTGAAAGCTCCAGGGAGGGGGCGATCCGGGGGGACTCCACGTCTTCCGGCTGAAGCTTCCAGCGGTTGTGCAGCCAGCACCAGAGCTCCGGCCGCTCTCGGATCTGAGACTCTATAACGTGGGTGATCTCGGCGGTTAACCGCAAGACGTCGCCGTCCCGATCACCGGTCGGCGTGGGATAGATCGGGGGCCAGGCGCGCATCGTATGGGTGCCGTCAGGCTCTCGCATGCAGAATGTCGGCACAAGCGCGGCGCCGGTCTTTAGAGAAAAGACTGCCGGCCCGGTCGCCGTGCTGGCAAGATGTCCGTAGAACGGCACAAAGACCCCGCCCTCCAGCGTGTTCTGGTCCAGCAGGATCGCCAGGATCTCGTTGCGCCGCAGCGCCGCCAGGCCTTCCCGCGCCGCCTTCTGGCGGGGGATCTGCCGGAGGCCGCAGCGGGTGCGGATCGACTCGATCATCTGCTCCAGGCCGGGGTCGTCCGCCGTGCGGCTGATCGCGCTCACCTGGTAGCCGGCGCGGGCCAGCCGGGGGCCCATCATCTCCCAGTTCCCGTAGTGGGCGGTGACCAGGATCACGCCTTTTCCGCGGGCAAACGCCGCCTCGAAGTGCTCCTGGCCCTCGAAGCGGACCTCCCGCTCGATCTCCTCCGGGCTGATCCGCGGCTGGCGCAGGAAGAACTCGACCAGCGTCCGCCCGACGCAGCGGAAGCTCTCCCGGGCGACGCGCTCGATCTCGGCGTCGCTCCAGCTCCCGCCGTAGGCCCGGCGCAGGTTGGCGTGCGCCACCTTGCGGTACCGCGTCATCGTGTGGTACGCGCCCATGCCGAGGCCGTTGCCCAGCACGGTGAGCGCCGGGCGCGGGGTGACGCGGCCGATCAGGTTCAGGGTCCGCACCAGCACGCGCGTGGCCCACCACTCCAGCGGCTTGCTCCACCGCTGCTCTTTTGGACCGCTCTTAACGCGCCGTGCTGCCATTCTCGATTCCTACCCGGGTCCGCACCAGGGCCTCCAGCTCGTCTCGTCCGGAGAGCAGCTCCAGATCGACTTCCAGTACCCGGTAGTCGGTCCCTGCCAGCCACTCCACCGGTATCTTGACGAAGTCTTTCTCGGTCGTCACCACTCCGGAGAGCCCCTCCCGCGTTACCTGCTGCACCACCTGCGCGAGCTCCTCGCGGCGATAGGGATGGTGGTCGCGAAACCGCGCCGGGGCGGGATTCCGCGCGCCGAGCTCTACCAGCGTCCGCTCGAACGATTCCGGGCTGCCGAGACTGGAAAGCGCCAGCCAGCGTCCCTCCCGCAGACTTTCCAGCGGCAGGCGGGCTCCGGTAGCGGCCTCGCGCAAGCATACCGGTACGTGCCGTGCCTCCGCCAGCACCAGGTGCGGGTTCAGCTTGCGGATCTGCGCCCGCAGCTTGTCCCGTTCGGACGGCTCCACCCGGGCCGCGTGGGTGAGGATCGCCGCGTGGGCCCGCCGGAGGCCCCGGAGCGGCTCCCGCAGCATGCCGCGCGGCACCAGCCGGCCGTAGCCGAACGGGTTGGTGGCGTTGAGCAGCACGATCTCCAGGTCTTTCTTCAGCCGCCAGTACTGGAAGCCGTCGTCGACCACGCAGGTATCGACCCCGAGCTGCTCGTAAGCGTGGCGCGCGGTCAGGACGCGCTTCCGGCCGATCAGCACCGGCACGCCGGGGAGCGACCGCGCCAGGAGCTGCGGCTCGTCCCCGCTCGTCTCCACCGGGGCGAGAACCTGGTGGGAGTCCGAGACGACGGTGACCGGCGGCCGCTCCTGCTTCGTCTCGGCCGCCTCCCCGGCGCGGTAGCCGTGGCTCAGGATGGCGGGGCGGCGCCCCCACTCCTGCAGGCGCCGGACCAGCCAGCGAGTGGTGGTGGTCTTGCCGGTGCCGCCGACGGTGATGTTGCCGATCGAGACGACCCGGCACGGCAGCGAGGCTGCGTGGAGCAGGCGGAGGTCGAACCCGAGACGGTAGCCGCCGACCACGCCGGCGTAGAGCCCGGCGAGCGCGCCGAGACCGCCGCGGGCCAGCGGCGCCCACCAGTCTCCAGCCTCTCCCGAGATCACCTCCCGCCACCGCGTCTCGAAATCGCTCACACGCACTCCAGAATCGTGGAGCCGAGACGCTCGCGGGCGGCCTGGAAGACCCGCTCGACGGTCAGCGCGCGCATGCAGTCGAACTGTCCCCCGCAGGTCGGGGCGCGCAGGCAGGGGGAGCAGCCCAGCTCTTCCCGGAGCATGGTGTAGCGGCCGGTCTCCCGGTAATCCTCGAAGCCGCGCCACCAGGAAGCGCCGCAGAGCGCGACGGTCGGCGTGCCCACCGCCACCGAGGCGTGCATCAGCGCGGTATCGACCGCGACCGTCAGCGCGGCGCCTGCGATCACGGCGGAAGCGGACTTGAGCGTCGTCTTGCCGGCGAGGTTCACCGTCGCCCCGGCCCGGGCGCAGATCTCCGCGGCTCCCGGCGCGTCGGCGCCGCTGCCCAGCACCACCGGCCGCAGCCCGAGGCGCCGGTCGATCAGCTCCGCCAGCTCGCTCCAGCGGTCGGAGAACCAGTGCTTCTGCGTCCAGGTGGTGAACGGCACCAGGCAGACGTAGGGGGTCCGCGCCGTCACGCCCTGGGTGTGCAGGAGGGCGCGGGCGTCCATGCGGTCCGATTCGGAGATCGGCAGCACCATGTCGCGGTTGGCGCTGCGCACTCCCAGGGGGCGCAGGAGATCGAGGCAGCGCTGACGCGAGCTGGGGTCGTCCTCGCGCCGCGGGACGCGCACGTGGTAGAGCCGCTCGGCGCCTTCCCGCGCGCCGGCATTCCCCACCACCCGCCGCGCGCCGGAGAACCGGGCCACCAGCGCGCTGCGCATCAGCCCCTGGAAGTCGATCGCCCAGTCGAAGCGGCGGGCGCGCAGCTGCGGCACCAGCTCCAGGAACGGCCGGATACCGAGCCCGCCCTTGGGGCGGTCCCAGGTAATCACCTCGTCCAGGTAGGGGTTGCCGGCCAGAACGTCCTTCGCGCGGGTCTCCACCACCCACGTGATGTGGGCATCCGGCTTCGCCTCGCGCAGGGCGCGGGTTACCGGGGTCGTAACGGTCACGTCCCCAATGGCGGAGAGCCGGATCAGCAGAATTCGTTCGCCGGTGCGTGATTCCATGAACGCTCTTGCCTCGACTACCTCACGCGCTGGCGCCGCGAGGAACCTCTAGCGCGCCGCCGCCCTGCTCCCGGCCGACGGCCAGGCGGGCGAGCAGCTCGGCGCAGCGATAGGCCGCGCCGGTGTTGTTCCGCAGCAGCTCCTCGGCCGAGCTCCGCAGGCGGTCCCGCTCCTCGACCGACGTACAGCAGCTTACAATACCCTCGGCCAACTCCGCAGCATTTCGCACCTGCACCGCGGAGCCGGTCTCCAGCGCCAGCGCGGCGAGGTCGTGCTGATTGTGCATGTGCGGGCCGAAGAAGGTCGGCTTGCCGTGGAAGAGCGGCTGCAGGATATCGTGCCCGCCGACCGGCACCAGGCTGCCGCCGACGAAGCCGACGCCGGCCAGGGCGTACGCTCCCGCCAGCTCTCCCATGGTATCCAGCACCAGCACGTCGCACTCCGCTCCGGCCGTCCCGAGCTCACTGCGGCGCGCGTACCGGAAGCCCTGCTCTTCCAGCAGGCGGCAGACCGCGGGAGCCCGCTCCACGTGGCGCGGCGCCAGGAGCAGCGCGAGGTTCGGCAGCCGCTCCCGCGCCGCGCGGAACGCTTCCAGCACCTGTTCTTCTTCGCCGGGGTGGGTGCTGCCGGCCAGGAAGAGCGGTCGGCCGTCGAGCCGCAGCGCCGAGCGGATCGCCGTCTCCGCCTCCGGCTTGAGGGCGGAGGGCTTCTGCTCGAACTTGACGTTCCCCACCACCTGCACCCGCTCCGGCCGCGCGCCGAGATAGATCGCGCGCTCGGCGGCCTGGCGGGTCTGCATGTAGAGCGAGTCCATCTGGCCCAGCGCCCAGCGGTAGAGCGGGCGCGCCCGGCGGGCGCCGCGGAAGCCCTTATCCGCGAACTGCCCATTCACCAGCGCCGCCTCCGCCCCGAAGAGCCGCGCCAGCGCCAGCCAGTTCGGCCAGATCTCGGTCTCCACCGCCGCTACCGCCGTGGGACGCACCCGCAGCAGCGCCAGGGCAGCGCAGGGGAGGAAGTCGAACGGGAAGTAGAACCGCGCCGCCGCCTCCGGGAGCAGCCGCTCCGCCTGCTGGAAACCGGCCGGGGTGGTGGTGGAGACGACCAGCTCCGTACCAGGTGAGAGCTCCGCCAGGCGCCGCGCGATCGCCGCCGCCGCCACCATCTCCCCCGCGGAGACGGCGTGGAGCCAGACCCGCCCTGCCGGCGGCGGAGCCGGCAGCCGGGGGGAGAGACCGAGCCGCTGCGCGAGACCCTGGCGCGACTTCCCCTTGATCAACAGCCGGTGCGCCAGGTAGAGCGCCAGCAGCGGGCTCAGGATGAGCAGCAGGAGGTTGTAGGCCAGCAGCATCACGGCGACTACTCCTGCGGTACGCTCTCACCGGCGCCCGCGCGCCGGAACTGCGTGCGGTAGAGCTCCGAATAGGTGCCGCCGCGCGCCAGCAGCTCTTCGTGGCGCCCCGCCTCGACGATCTGCCCGTACTTCATCACCAGGATCTTGTCCGCGTTCTGGATCGTGGAGAGCCGGTGCGCGATCACCAGGGTGGTCCGGTCCGCCACCAGCTTCTGCAGGGCGTCCTGGACCAGCGCCTCCGACTGGCTGTCGAGCGACGAAGTCGCCTCGTCGAGGATCAGGATGCGCGGGTCCCGCAGCACGGCGCGCGCGATGGCGATCCGCTGGCGCTGTCCGCCGGAGAGCATCAGCCCGCGCTCCCCGACGATCGTGTCCAGCCCCTCCGGGGCCCGGGAGATGAACTCCCACGCGTTCGCGGTCCGCGCCGCCGCTTCGATCTCCTCGTCGGTGGCCTCCAGCCGGCCGTAGCGGATGTTGTCTCGCAGCGTGCCGGCGAAGAGCACCGTCTCCTGGGGCACGATGCCGATCTGCGCGCGGAGCGAGTGAAGCGTGCAGTCCCGGATGTCGACCCCGTCCACCAGGATCGAGCCGCCGCTCACGTCGTAAAAGCGCGGGATCAGCGCGGCGATCGTCGTCTTTCCGGCGCCGGTCGGGCCGACGATCGCCACCACCTCGCCCGGCTCCATCGTGAACGAGATCCCCGCCAGCACCGGGATGCCGGCGCTGTAGGCAAACTCCACGTTCCGGAGCTCGATCCGTCCCTTCACGTCGCCCAGCTCGATCGCCTCCGGCTTCTCTTCCACTTCGATGTGGGTGCCGAGCAGCGTGAAGATGCGATCTGCCGAGACGCCGGCCGTGGTGAGGTTGGAGGAGATCGTGGCGGTGTTGCGCGCCGCGTCCGCCACCTGCTGGAGCGTCATGACGAAGAAGAAGAGGTCGCCGAGGGAGACCCCGCCCGACCCGAGGATGATCTGCCGGCCGCCGACCCAGAGCACCAGCATGATCGCGAAGGCGCCGAGAAGCTCCACCAGGGGGCGCATGGCGCTGTTCAGCCGCATGATCCGCATCACGGAGCGGAACACGTCCTGGCTCTCGTGCCGGAAACGCTCGATCTCGTACTCCTCGTTGGCGAACGACTTCACCACCCGCACGCCGGAGATCGTCTCCTCCGCCTGGTCGACCACCCGCGCCTGCGCGTTCTGAAGCTGCGAGGAGTAGGTCTTCAACCGGCGCGTCGCCTGGATGATGATGAAGGCGATCGGCGGCAGGACGAGGCAGGAGACGAGCGCCAGCGGAACGTTGATCCAGAACAGGAGCAGCGTGCCGAACACCAGGATGAACGGCGCGCTCACCAGGTCCTGGATCGCATTCAGCACCTGCGTCACCTGCGGGACGTCGTTGCTGAGCGAGGAGAGGAGCTGCCCGGTCTTCCGTTTGTCGAAGAACGAGAGCGACTGGCGCTGCAGGTGAGCGTAGACGTCGTTGCGGAGCCCCAGGGTGAGGCGCTGGGAGACCCACGTCCACACAAACGCCTTGGCGAAGTAGACGCAGGCGCGGAACGCCATCCAGGGGAGCACCACCAGCGTCCAGAAGTTGAGGATCCCGACCCCCACCTCGCCCTTCCCGGCGTATTCCTCGATCGTGTCGAAGAAGAACTTCGCCAGGGCGCCGTAGCCGAGGCCGACCACGGACCAGATGAGCGTGAGGACCAGCCCGGCGGCCATGGCGGTCCGGAGCGGCGCCAGCCGCCGGAGCAGCAGCAGCAGCGCTTCCTTCTGCCCGATCTGCCCCTGGAGCGGCTCGCACTCCGAGTACGGCTGTGGCTTCGGCGTCTTCACGTGACGAGGCGTCTCTCTCCGGCGTCGCGGCGCAGCACCGGCAGGCTCTACACGAACTCTATCGGCAGAGCCCGGTGCCCCACCACGGCGCGGCGGGGGATCTTTCTGTGGGAGCGGCACCCCCCGCACGAGCGGGCCGGGGCCGCGGCGGCGCTCAGGTGGTGACCATCTTCCAGACGAAGAGGCCGGTCAGCACCACGAGCCAGATCAGATTCACATATTCCTTGTTGATCATCACCTGGCGCCAGGAGAACTGGCCGTGTCCGCGGCGCGGCAGGCGGAGCCGCGGCACGAAGCGCGGCACCCGCTGGCAGTACTCCTCGTAGCGCCGGGGGAAAAGCTTGTGGAGCATCGCCTCTTCCGTGCTCACCGCCGCGCTGTAGAGCAGCAGGAAGATCGGGATGACGAACGCGAAGCTCTCCCAGCGTCCGGACATGAACGAGTAGGCGACCGCGTGCAGGAAGCTGCCGACGTAGAGCGGGTGCCGCACGAAGGCGTAGGGGCCGCCGGTGGTGAGCTCCTCCGTCTTGTGGATCGTCCCCGCCGCCCAGATCCGGATCGCCTCCGCCAGCACCGCGACGGCGACGCCGATCCCGAGCATATCCGGCCGCGGCTTGGCGAACGGCACCATCGCCAGGATGCCGAGCAGCACCAGGAACGTGCGCCGCCGGAACAGGAAGGCCGTCACCGGGTGCGGCGTTACGATCTCGTCGAAACGAGTGCGGGTGCCGTCCGCTCCGCGCACGGGCAGAACGGGCCCATCTTCGTGCTCTCGGCTCGCGGGGTCCGCCATGGCGATGCTGGTACTATCCGTTGTCTCGACGCGTGGCACGTACTTCTATATCTCCCGCGCACCACGTGCGATACTCCGCCCCCCGAGCTTACAGCACGGATGAGTGGACTGCGGCGCTAGCCGCGGCGGTCGTTCTGGCGGCCGCCGTAGCCGTGGCGAATATTGGTGAGGAACTCGAGCAGGTAATCCCGCTCCTCGCTGGGCTCCACCTCGTTGTAGGCGGCCTCGATGCCCTGGGTCAGGTTCAGGTTACTCTGGTAGAGCAGCCGGAACGCCTGCTTCAAGCCGGCCCGCACCCGCGGCGGCATGCCGGAGCGGCGCAGGCCGAGCACGTTCAGACCCACCAGCTGGGTGGGCCGGCCGTCGGCCATCATGAAGGGCGGCACGTCTCGCACCACCTTCGACATCCCGCCGATCATCGCGAACTTGCCGATGCGGACGAACTGGTGGAGGCCGACGATCCCGCCAAAGACTACGCGGTCCTCGATCACGCAGTGCCCACTGATGCCCACGGAGTTCGCCATCATGATCCCATTGCCCAGCCAGCAGTTGTGGCCGATGTGGCAGTAGGCCATGATCATGTTGTCGTCGCCGATGCGGGTCGCTTCCCCTTCGCCGGTGGCGCGGTGGATCGTCACGAACTCCCGGATGATGTTCCGGTTGCCGATCTGGACGAACGTCCGCTCCCCCCGGTACTTGTGGTCCTGCGGGGGGCCTCCCAGCACCGCTCCCTGGCGCACCTGGCAGTCTTCACCGATGGTGGTGTGCTGCTCTACGCTGACGTGCGATTCCAGCCGGGTGCCCCGGCCGATCCGCGCGTGCCTGCCGATCACGCAGTAAGGGCCGATGACGACATCATCGGCAATCTCCGCGCCGGGGTCCACCACGGCGGTAGGATGTATGCTCATTCCAGCGTCCTTTGATCCGGGCACGCCAACCGGCGCGCCGCGGACAGGGCTCACGACACCGCATCCCGCGCGTTCAACACGCGGCTATCGGTCCCGGGCTGAAAGCGAATAGGCCATCTCGGCCTCCGCCACCACTTCTCCGTCTACCAGCGCCTTGCAGTCGATGCGGCCGAAGCCGCGCCGGTGCCAGAGCAGCCGGACCTCGTTCACCAGCACGTCGCCAGGCAGCACCGGCTTCTTGAACCGCACCCGCTCCGCGCCCGCGAGATAGAGGATCTGCTTCTCCTCCTTCGCGAGGGAGAGCAGGATCAGCGCACCGGTCTGCGCCATCGATTCCAGGATCAGGACCCCGGGCATCGTGGGCCGGTCCGGAAAGTGCCCGACGAAGAACGGCTCGTTGACCGTGACGTTCTTAACCGCCTTGCATCTCTCCCCCGGCACCAGCTCCAGCACGCGGTCAACCAGGAGGAACGGATAGCGGTGAGGCAGAAGCTCGCTAATCTCCCGGATGTCCAACGTCATAAGCCAATCTCCGAATCCGTCGTGCGGCGCTTACGTGCAGTGAGTGTCCCGCCTTGATCGCGACCACGCAGGCCCTGAGCCGCCCACCTACCAGGGCCAGGTCGCCGAGGAGGTCCAGCGTCTTGTGCCGGGCCAGCTCCTCCGGGAAGCGCATGGGGGTGCTGGTGCCGCTCTCGGAGAGCACCAGCGTGTTCTCCAGGCTGCCGCCGCCGCCCAGCCCGGCCGCCCGGATGGCGGCGATCCAGTCCTCGAAACAGAAAGTGCGCGCCGGCGCCAGCTCTTCCAGGAACACGTTGAGCGGCGTGCCCCCTTCCGCGGCGGGCTGGCGAGGCGGCGGGAGGAGCGAGGCGACAGTGCCGGATGCGGCGCCGACCAGCTCCAACGCCTCCACCGAAGTCTGCGCGCCCTCCAGGGAATAGCAGAAGCTCTGCGGCCCCGCGTACGGCCGGCCGAAGTCGACGGCGGCGATCACGGTGAGCCGGTCGTGCGGGGCGGCCAGGACGTGGCGGTCGCCGTCCTGCACCCAGACGATCTCCCGCAGCACGATCTCCCGCGGCGGCGTCCCCTGCTGGCGGACCCCGGCGGCGAGCAGGCCGTCCGCGAACGGGCGCGCGCTGCCGTCCAGCGCGGGCGGCTCCGGCCCTTCGACGTGGATCTCGGCATTGTCGATGCCGAGCGCGTAAAGCGCGGCGAGCAGGTGCTCCACCGTGTGGACCACCGCGTCACCGCAGGTGAGGGCGGTGCAGCGCGTGGTGTCCCCGATATACTCGGCCAGCGCGGGGATGCGCTGGCCGCCGGAGACGAAGACGATCCCGTGATCGGAAGGGGCGGGACAAACCGTCACCCGCGAGCGCCGGCCGGTGTGAAGACCGATTCCGGTGAAGACCGTCTCGGAGGCTAGGGTTTGCTGCTGCGCTGGAAGAAGCTCCGCGCCGGGGAAGGCCAGGGGCATATCGGTCAATCTTATGCTCGTGAGGGCAACGCGTCAAGCACGGGGTCCCTTGGCTCCACTTCGCCCGGACACTCTTCCCCGTCTCGAATAGACCTGTCTCGCTTAAATGTCGGCCGGAGGCAGTCGAACCCGCAGCGGAATGCCTCCGTCGTTGTATCGCAGCGATCACTCCGCCGCTCAAGTTCCAGGCAGTCGCACGTCGCGGCAGTTTTTCTACACGGCGCCGAACCATAACTCGACCCCTCTCGCCGCGAGCGCGTTCCGGAGCTCGCGCGAGCGGAGCGCGTCGAATTCCGCGCGCCCGGCGGGGGTGGAAAGGTCCGGGTGGCAGTGCAGCTCCGCCTCCCCCTCCGGAAGCTCCGCGATCAACCGCGTCAGGTACGCGGCGTCGAGGCGCCCGCTCCGGAAGAATCCGTAGCAGCGGCGGGTGGCGCGGAAGCCGCGCCGCTGCGCCGCCGGACGCTGCCGCGCGCAGCTCCACCCGAACCAGGCGGCGTGCGCGGCATTCCGCAGGGCGTCTGCGGGCGCGATCCGGAGGTGCAGCGGGAAGTCGTCTTCCGGAATCCTGAGCCGCACCGGCGCGAGCTTCCGCCCGGGGTACTCGGAGAGCTCCTCCAGCACGATCCGGAAGAGGGCCGGCACCAGCCCGAGATGGAGGTGGGTATCGAGGTGGGCGAGCGGGAGCCCCGTTTCCGCGAAGGCCCGGAGCTGTGCCCGCACCTCCGCCCGGGCCTGGCCTCGCACGCGTCGGCTGGCGGAGATGCGGAGGCCGGAGAGCAGGTAGCGGCGCGAGAGCCAGCCCTTGGCATCGACGAGCGCGGGAACCTCCTCGGGCGGGAGGACCGGCGGCGCGTCGCAGAGCGCCAGGTGCAGCCCCACCGCCATTCCGGGCCGGGACGCAGCGACGTCGACCGCCCCCGCTGCCGCCGGAGCGCCGACCATCAGGCTGGTCGAAGTCAGGATGCCGTCATCGAAGAGCGCGGCGACGGCCTGGTTGACCCCGGTGGACCATCCGAAGTCGTCTGCGTTGATGATGAGCCGGCACGGCATAGGGAGAATCGCGGGCGCGGTCGGCTCGCGCCCCGCGGCGAGCATCCAGCCGCCGGAGGGGCAATCGCCGGCTGTACAGCCGGCCCGGCGCAGATTTTCCAATCTTCTGGTTTACAGGCTGTACCCCGGTGGTAGAGTGCTGGTGTGTTCCAAATCCTAACTCCCTACCGGTGGCCTGCCAGCCCTAGAGGCTTGGCAGGCTTTTTTTTGCCTGTGGGGTATTGTCGGCACGATGCGGACCCAGGCCTCTCTCGGGGGAAGGACGGAAGAAGCACGAGCTTTCCGGACCGACAGGTCTGAGCCCGCGCAGGTATAGCCCCCGCACGGGGGCCCGGCTTCGCTCTCTGTAGCCTTGACTTCAGTCCGAGGCGCGAATCCGGCAGAGCTTCTCGCCTATCCCACACCAGCATCCCGTGCCCGTCCCACTCATCCTGAGCCCCGGGCACGGTCGAGGCACCGCCCCGCGCATTTGTCATTCTGAACGCAGTGAAGAATCTCGGCAGCCGCCCTGGTCTGGAGCACGCAGCGCGGCTGACGCCGCAACCAAACTCACGGCGGCGGGGGAATGCTTGGTTAGACGAGATCAGCATCTCTCCGACGGTCCACCCCCTGCCCTCCCCTCGCCAGATACTGTTGGCGAAATCAGCGGGGCGAGAGGATCACCGGCGCGCGAGCACTCCGGCGAGATTCCCCTGGCGGGGAAGCGGTGGCAAGTGTCACACGCTGTAAAGTTGGTGCGCCCCGGGGCGCAGAGTATGTTTTGCCGGCTGCAGGGCGGGTAC
>JBKBRF010000052.1:0-44325 GCA_046292385.1 Armatimonadota bacterium
GCGCATCCCCGGCCTCCTTCGCGCAAGCGAGCGATGCGGCAAAACCTTCCTGCGCCACCAGCGGCGTAACTTTACAGCGTGTGACACTTGCCACCGCTTCCCCGCCAGGGGAATCTCGCCGGAGTGCTCGGCTGCCGGGAATCCTCCTGCCCTGCTGATTTCGCCAACAGTATCCGCAAGCGCGTCACTCCGGCAGTCGTGTGAGGCTGTCCGCGCCTGGCGAGGGCACGCCGATCAAGCGTGGGTCGCCAGCGAGTAGGAGCAACAGCAGGAGCAGGACCTGCCGTGTTAGACGCGGGCGAGGTGGCCGGGGGCGATCTCGACGAGCGGCAACGCCGCGCCGGTTTCCTGCTCCTCCGCTTCCGGCTCCGGGCGCGGGTGGTCGCGCTGGTGCGGATCGGGGATCGGGATGGAGGCGAGGAGCCGCCGGGTGTAGGGGTGCGTGGGGCTGCGGAAGAGCGCTTCGGTGTCCGCGATCTCCACGATTCGCCCGCGGCTCATCACGGCGACCCGGTGGCAGACGTGGCGGACCAGGGTGAGGTCGTGGGCGATGAAGAGGTAGGCGAGACCGAGCTGGCGCTGGAGGTCCGCCATCAGGTTGATCACCTGGGCGCGGATCGAGAGGTCGAGCGCGGAGACCGGCTCGTCGGCGATCACCAGCCGCGGCGAGAGCGCCAGGGCCCGGGCGATGCCGACCCGCTGGCGCTGGCCGCCGCTGAACTCGTGGGGGTACTTCGCCAGCGCGCTCTCCGGCAGGCCGACCATTCCAATCAGCTCGCGGACCCGCGCCTCCCGCTCCGCGCGGCTGCCGACGCGGTGGATCTCCAGCGGCTCCAGCAGGCTGGCGCGGATCGTCATGCGCGGATCGAGCGAGGAATACGGGTCCTGGAAGACCATCTGCATCCGGCGGCGCAGCGGTCGCAGGCGGTTGGGGTTCAGCCGGACCAGCTCCTCGCCTTCGAACCAGACTTCGCCGCCGGTCGGCTCGATCAGGCGCATGATGCAGCGGGCGACGGTCGACTTCCCGCAGCCGCTCTCCCCCACCAGTCCGAACGTCTCGCCGGGCAGCACGTGGAAGCTCACGTCGTCGGCCGCAGTGACCAGGTGGCCGCGGCCGGCCTGGCTGGCGTAGACCTTGCGGAGGCCCCGTACGTCGAGGAGCGGCTCGCTCATGGGGAGCCCTCTTCGTCCCGGCGGGGAGGGACGAGCGAGTCGCGACCCTGCTTGCCGCGCTCGAACGCCTGGAGCAGCGCGTCGGCGTCGCCCTGGAGCAGCGCCGCGCGGAAGCGGCCCAGGCAGCTTTCGAAGTCGTCCAGCGCGCTTAGGATCGCGTCCCGGTTGGTGACGCAGATGTCGCGCCACATCTCCGGCGGGCTGGAGGCGATGCGGGTCGTGCTCTTGAAGCCGCCGGCCACCAGGAGGCGCAGGATCTCCGAGGTGACGCCGTCGGTGCGAGCCGCCTCCGCCAGCGCCGCCGCGACCACGTGCGGAAGGTGGCTGATCCGCGCGACCGCCGCGTCGTGGAGCTCCGGGTCCATCTCCACCGGGGTGGCGCCCAGCCGCCGTGCCAGCTCCGCCAGTCGCGCCACGTTCTCCGGACGGGTGCTCGGCGCCCGCGTCAGGACCCAGGTGGCGCCCTCGAAGAGGTCCGGCTCGCCCGCGGCGACGCCGCCCTGCTCCGAGCCGGCCATCGGGTGGCCTCCCACGAAATCGGCGTGCTCCGGCAGCAGCGACGGCAGGCAGCGCGTGAGCTCCGCCTTGGTGCTGCCGACGTCGGTCACCACCGCCCCCGGGCGCAGATACGGCGCCAGGTCCCGGACGAGCGGCGGGATCGTGAGCACCGGGGGCGCCAGCACCACCAGCTCCGCGTCCGCGACTCCGCTCAGCTCGAGCGTCCCGGCGTCGATGGCGCCGAGGGCGAGCGCCTCGTCGATCGTCGCCTGCCGGCGGGGAATGCCGAGCACTCGCCGCGCCAGGCCGCGCGCCCGCAGCGCCATCCCGAGGGAGCCGCCGATCAGCCCGATCCCCACAATGGCGACGGTGCCGAACACCGGATCAGCCAACGCCTGCCGGCGCCGGGGAAGCGGCGAGCACCGCCTCCAGCTCTGCGATGAAGCGGGCGTTCTCCTGCGGCAGACCCACGCTCACCCGCAGGTGCTGCGGCATGCCGTACAGGTCCATGGTGCGGATGATCACGCCCCGCCGCAGCAGCGCCTCGAACACCTGCTTGCCGGGCCGGCCGACGTCGACCAGCACGAAGTTGGCCTGCGACGGCACGTAATCGAGCCCCAGGCGCCGGAACTCTCCGTAGAGGTATTCCCGGCCTTCCGCGTTGAGCCGGCAGCTCCGGCTCACCTGCTCCGGATCGTGCAGGCTGGCGATCGCCGCGACCTGCGCGAGCGAGTTGACGTTGAACGGCTCCCGCACCTGGTGCAGCGCGCGGATGATCTCCGGGCGGGCGATGCCGTAGCCGACCCGCAGGCCCGCCAGGCCGTAGATCTTGGAGAAGGTGCGCAGCACCACCACGTTGCGCCCCTCGCGCACGTACTCCAGGCTGTCCGGGTAGGACCGGTCGTTCACGTACTCGTAGTACGCTTCGTCCAGCACCACGATCGTCTCTTCCGGGCAGCCGTTCAGGAGGCGCTCCACCTCCGCGCGGCCGACCATCGTGCCGGTCGGGTTGTTGGGGTTCGCGATGAAGATCATCCGCGCGCCCCGCGCCGCTTCGGCGAGGATGGCGTCGACGTCGAACGCGTGCTCCCGGAGCGGCGTCACCACGAACTCCGCCTGGTTCAGGAGCGCGGCCGATTCATAGCGGACGAACGAGGGGTCGCCGGTGATCATCCGCTCGCCCGGCTGGAGGTAGGCGAGGCCGAGGTAGTGGATGATCTCGTCCGAGCCGTTGCCGACGACGATCTGCTCCGGAGAGACCCGCCAGTGCTCCGCCAGGGCGTTGGTCAGGGCGAAGCAGCCGCCGTCCGGATACTGCGCGATGCCGGGGAGCGCGGTGCGCACCGCCTCCAGCGCGCGCGGCGAGGGGCCGAGCGGGTTCTCGTTGCTCGCCAGCTTCACCACGTCGGTGAGGCCGTACTCCCGCTCTACCTCCTCGATCGGCTTGCCGGCGACGTACGGGCGGAGCTTTTCGACGTGGGACGGGACTGCGGGTGGCTGCACGGGCGTCTCCAGAGGGCACAGACGAGGGGCTAATCGACGCGCTATCTTAACTCAGGCGAGCCCGTGCCGTGGAGGCGGCCGGTGGGGATCAGTCGGTCGCCGCCGGCTGCTCCGTGAACCGCTTCACCAGGCGGAGGAGGTCGTCTACCTCGAACGGCTTCACCACGTAGCCGTCGGCGCCGTTCATCGTCGCGAGCGAGATCTGGGGAAGCCCGTCCAGCGCGGTCAGCATGATCACCGGGATGCCGCTGGTCGCCTGCGAAGCCTTGAGCATCCGCAGCGTGTCCATCCCGTCGACGTCCGGCATCATCCAGTCGAGCAGCACCAGGTGCGGCTGCTCCTTGCGGGCCAGGTTCACCCCGCCGGGCCCGGAGTCGGCCTCCACCACGTCGTATCCTTCGGTGGAGAGCACCATCCGGCACATCTCCCGCACGCCCTCGTCGTCGTCCACGATCAGGATCTTGCTCACTACCGCTCCCCTTGCTTACGCTCCAGCGTCTCTTCGATCGTGTGGATCAGGTCCGCGGGCTCGAACGGCTTGGTCAGGTAGCCGTCCACGCCCATCTCCACCGCCCGCTCTACGTCGGTCCGCTGCGCCAGGGCGGTGAGCATCACCACCGGGATGCGCCCCCAGCGGGGATCCCGGTGGAGCTGCTCGAAGACCTGCCAGCCGTTGAGGCCGGGCATCATCACGTCGAGGAGAATCAGCTCCGGGACGTGACCCGCGTCCAGCAGCCGGAAGGCGGAGGGACCATCCTCCGCCTCCAACACGTCGTAACCTTCGGTGCGAAGCATCAAGCCGATGAACAGGCGGTTCTCCGGCTCATCCTCCACCACCATCACTTTACAGGGCATGCGCGTTCCGTTCGGAGCCTACCGGGTAGGCTTTTCTGCGCTATTCGGCCGCCGGGAGCGTGAAGGAGACGGCGGTCCCCTTTCCTACTTCGCTCTCGATCCAGATGCTGCCGCCGTGCGCTTCGATAATATTCTTGACGATGGCCAGTCCCAGCCCGGTCCCGCCGGTCTTGCGAGTGACCACTTTCTCCACCTGATAGAATCGGTCGAAGACGCGGTCGACTTCATCCGCCGGGATTCCGCATCCCGTGTCTCGCACGGTGCAGACCACCTTGCCGTTGTCTCGGAAGAGCCGCACGTCGATCCGGCCGTCGTTCTCGGTGAACTTGAGGGCGTTCCCCACCAGGTTGGTGAACACCTGCGCGATCCGCTGCTCGTCGGCCATGGCGACCACCGGCAGCGAGCTGTCCGGCACGTCGGTGCCGACGCGGACGCCCTTCTCCGAAGCCTGGGGCCGGAGATCCTCCAGCACCCGCTCCGCGACCTGGCGCACGGAGACCGGCGACTGCTTCATCTCGATCTTGCCGCTCTCGATGCGGGAGATATCCAGGAAGTCCGAGATGATGGCGGAGAGCCGCTTCGCCTGGCGGTGGATCGATTCCAGGGCGGTCTTCTGGGTGTCCGCCACCTGTCCCAGCCGGCCCGTCAGCATGTAGCTGGAGAAGCCGAGGATGGAGGTGAGCGGCGTCCGCAGCTCGTGCGAGACGAGGGAGATGAAGTCGCTCTTCATCTCGTCGATCACGCGCTCGCGGGTGATGTCGTGCAGGTGGAGCAGCCGGCCCAGCGGCTTGCCGCTGGACGCGATCAGGTCGACCTGCCGCAGCTGCAGCACCTGCCGCTCCGGCTCCGTCAGCTCGTACTCGTGGACGCCCGGCCCCTTCTCGCAGGTGGCGAGGCAGTCCTGGAGCGCCCGGGAGACTTCGCCGGGCAGCGCGGCGACCGCGAACGGCGCCTCCGGCAGCGGCAGCTTCAGCGGGTTGAGGTACTTGCGCGCGGCGGCGTTCAGGAAGGCGACCTGGCCGTTCGGCTCGAGCATCAGGAGGCCGTCCGGGCTCGATTCCACGATCGCCTGGATGCGCAGCTTTTCCTCGGCGAGCGTGTCGTGGCTCTCCTGCAGCTCCGCGCGGCCGATCTGGATCGCCGCGGCCATGTCGTTGAACGCCACGGCGAGGCGCGCCAGCTCGTCGTCGCCGGAGGCGCGGATGCGCAGGCTGTAGTCGCCCGCCGCCAGCGCCTGGGTCCCCTTCACGAGCTGGTTGATCGGCCGGACCAGCGACTTCGCGGTCAGCATCGCCAGGAAGAGCGCCAGTACCAGGAAGAGCGGGATCAGCCACGCGGAGTTGAGCAGCATCTTCCCCGCCGCGCGCGTCGCCACGGCGTTCGACTGCTTCTGAATATTGTCGCCGGCTCTGTTCGCGGTGGTGTTCGCGGCGGCATTTACGCTGTCGATGGTGTCTCCCATCATCGTGCGGATGCGCTCTTCCATCTCGACGCTGGCCTTGCCCTGCTGCGTGCCCACCTCCTGCGCCAGCTTGGCCCCCAGCGCCTGGAGAAGCTCCTTCTGATGCCGCTGGAACTCGTTCTTGACCCCTCCCACCTCAGCTTCTTCCACCAGGCGCAGGCGGTCGAGAGCCTGCTTCAGGATGTCGGCCTGGGCCTCCTCGGCGCGGGTGGTGCGCTGCTTGATAAAGCTCGTGTCGATCGTCTTCTCGACGTTTCCGAGGGAGGTGAGCCACGCGCCGGTCACCGCGGCGTTCAGCGCATCCGCGGGCTGGTAGACCTCTGCCTTCTCCTGGGCAACGACGACCCACGCGTCGTTTTCCTTCCAGTACCAGGCGCGCGCGAAGTGCTCGGTGGGATCCGCGCCGAGAGTGAAGCGGTAAGGGGACATCCGATATCGATCCGGCTCATTGCTGCGCTCCACGTCCGCTTCGTTGTGAGCCGGCAGCTCCGCGAGCAGCGACCTACCCAATGCGGGAGGCTGGGTGGGGAACGAGCTGATCAGCTCTCCGGTGCTCGCCCTCACCACGACGATCATCATTCCCTTCGGGAGCGTGTCCCGCGTGGCTATCTTCGCCAGGCCGTCTACCGGGTAATCCACCAGCACGAACGCCGTGTCCGGCTTGCCCTTCGGCATTTTCATCGAGTCCGAGGCGTCCGCAGACGGCTCTCCGATCGCGACCTGATGCACCACCCGCCGTATCCAGTGCTTACTCGTCTCGTCGTACCGGATCGGCTCCACCACGTACGGATCCGGAACGGCCAGGAACTGCTGCCGGGTTGAGGACTTCTCCCAATCTTCCTCGGCGGCGTGGGGGTTTCCGGGTTCATGGCGAAGGATCTCGGTTCCGGACGAATTCACCAGAATCGCGCGGACGATGCGCGGCTGAAAGCCCGCCAGGTGGTTGTTGAGCACGCGGGCGGCGAACGTCGTATCGGTATCCGGGTTGATGATCGCGTTGTGCCGGATCGGGAGCTGCAGTCGCAGCACGATCTCGTTCCGCAGCAGTACGTCCTGGTCCGGCACGGCAGACCAGCGTCGACTTGCGGAGACGTCCCACAGCGTCAGGAGCGAGCGCCGGATCTCGTCCAGCACTCCTTTGGACGACGAATTGATCTCAGCGCCCATTTTCTCGGCAAAGGTAGTCCGAAGGTCGGTGAGCGCCTGTTTCGTACCCTCCCGGACCCTCTCGTGGGAGTTCCGCACGGTCTCCCGACTCACCTGACCTACCTTCGACGCCGCGTTCTTGACCGCGTCCTGCCCGCGCTCCGACATCTGGTTAGCACTGCTCGCGAGCGCTCCCTTGCCCACCTCGACGGCCTGATCCGAGGTGTTCTTGAGGTGAGTCTTGCCCTGCTCTACGACATCCTTCTCGATATCGGTGAGCTTGGTGGTGGCGAGCTTCTCGAAGTCGGCGGCGGTGGTGCGAACGGCTTCTCGGCCGATGTCGGCGACGTCACCGCCGCTCTCGTAGACCGTCTGCCACCCCGCGAGACTGAGGACGATACCGCTGATGATGAGCGGCACCGTAACCAGGAGGCCGAAGAGCAGGCTCATCCTGGCAAAGAGCGAGGTTCGTGTTATCCACCCGCGCTTCATCCTGCGCCTCCATCGAGCACGCCCCAGCGAGTACGCGGCTCGGTCCCCGTCCCGCACCGGGTCAGGGCTCAGGTGTTTAGTCCTTCGCGGCGCGGCCGAGGTTGCGGATCTCCAGCTTGAAGGGGCTTACGACCATGCGCGGCGGACGCCGGGTTTCCGTGATCTCCGCGACCACGTGGTACTCGCCGTCCGCTACGTTTGACGTGCTCCACCGGAATTTGTTCGCTTTGTTGGGATTAGAGCTGATCCAGCGCGAGTCCCACGGGTCCACGTAGACCTCTGCAAAGTCCGCCTTGGGATACAGCGCGATCGCTCCGGGCCCCAGAAGCTTTCCGTCCTGCGGCCGCTCCCACACCGGCGGGAAGCAGGCCAGTACCCGTCGCTCCTCATCGAGGATGCGGGCGCGGATCTCCACGTCCTTCCGCTTCCAGCTCCGCAGGCCAAGCTCGTAGTAGTACCAGCGCTTGCGGCGGATGTCGGTCAGCCGGATCTCCTTCAGCACCCGGCCGCCGCTCATCAGCTTGGCGCTGTTGCCGTCCTGCCGGATGAAGTAGCCGTTCAGATTCGGCTGGACGCGCATACCGATGGCGAACTGCGGGCTGACCGTCGTCGGCCGCACCATCACCGACAGCACGGAGTTCTGGTCCAGCTCCACCTGGGAGACCACCGGACCCGCGTCCTTCTGGCTGGAGCGCAGGAAGTAGCGGTTCTCCGCCTCCTCGAAGTCGGCGTTCCAGTCGAAGCCGAACGGCGGGATGCGGTCCCACTCGATGCCGAGCCCGCGGCTAAAGTCCTCGCGGAACTGGGTGGTGATCCGCTTCAGGCTCCGTGGATCCTCCGGGCGCGGGGTATAGAACCAAGTTACGGCCGCGCAGTCGGTGGAATCGGTCACCGCGGGGGTGTCGGCGCTCCACTGGAGCTGGACGGACCCCCCGATGATCAAGCGGCTCAGCGGCTCCTGCAGGTCGAATCGGCTTACCTGCGAGAATACCGGCACAGCCAGTAGTCCCACGCATGCGGCCGTTGCCATACTCAGCAGTGCGCGCTTTACCATCTCCCGCCAACCGTTAGCAATGTCAGCTACGCGACGGCGCGGACCTGAGGTTCCGCCGGCGCGATGAGTGAACGTGGGAATGGTACGATGTTAGCGCAGCTGGCGGCGCGGCCACGTTGTTGCCTGCTTGGTTTAATCTTGCGAAACTGAAGCGGTTCGATTCCGCGCCTGTTCCGGCTACGCAGGGGCCATCTTGTAGCCGACGCCGTGGACGGTGAGGATCCGCTTCGGGTCGTCCGCGTCGTCTTCCACCTTCGCGCGCAGGCGCCGGATGTGCGCGTCGATTCCGCGGAGATCGATCGCTTCGTTCTCGCCCCACACCAGCCGCAGGATATCCTCGCGAGTCAGCACCTTCCCCGCGCGCTGCGCCAGGCAGTAGAGCAGGTTGAACTCCAGGCGGGTCAGGCTCACCTGTTCGCCGCGGAGCCAGACCTCGTGACTCGCCGGCTCCAGCCGCAGCTCGCCCACCTGCACCGGCTTGTCGCGCTGCAGGCCGTCCCCGATCATGCTGGCGCGGCGCAGCTGCGCCCGGATGCGCGCCAGCAGCTCCTCCGGCTCGAACGGCTTCGCCAGGTAGTCGTCCGCCCCCGTGTCGAGACCCGCCACGCGGTCCGTGGAGGAAGACTTGGCCGTCAGCATGACGATCGGCACCATGCTGAACTCGCGCGCCCGGCGGCAGACCTCGATCCCGTCCATCCCGGGCAGCATCCAGTCCAGGATCACCAGGTCCGGACCCATCTTGCGCAGGAGCTCCAGACCCAGCGGACCGTTGCCGGCGGAGAGGACGTCGTATCCCTCCGACCGCAGGATCATCGTGAGCATCTGCTCCGTATCCGGATCGTCTTCAATTACCAGAACGCGCTGTGCTGCCATAGAAGCTATCCCTTCCCCCTCAGTTTACCACTACGGGCAGTTTGTCACGAAAGCGCTAACAGCGCCGTCACGTCAGCTTAGTATAGGAAGCACGCTTGACGAGTGACGGCAGCCGGCCAATTAACTGGCAACCCTCGCCGGAGTGAGCTCCGCGCTTGCGAGAAGCCGCGGCAGATTGGGGGGGTAAATGACTCGACTGGCACGCTTCTTGCAGCGAAGGCTAACGGCTCATTGACTGTAGTGCGTTGGCCCGGACCCGACCTCGGGGACGGGCACTTTTTTTGCCCTTTCCCGCGCAGAATCGACATTAGATTGCGCGGCTGCGCGGATCGAGCCAGTCTCGCAGGCCGTCCCCCAGGAAGTTGAACGCCATGATGGTGGCGGCGAGGCAGCCGGCGGGCCAGAAGGTGAGCATCAGGTTGGAGCGCCGGAACTCCCAGCCCTCTTTGATCATGGAGCCCCAGGAGGGGAACGGCGGCTGAATCCCGAGCCCCAGGAAGCTCAGGGTACTCTCCGCCAGCACGATGGCGCCCATGCCGACCGTCGCGGCGACCACTACCGGCCCGAGCACGTTCGGCAGCAGGTGGCGCAGCATGATGCGGCCGTCGGTGGCCCCCGCGGCGCGCGCGGCCTGCACGAACTCCAGATCCCGCAGCGAGAGCACCTGGCTGCGCACCAGGCGAACCATCCCCGGCCAGCCGACGAGCGCCAGCGCCAGGAAGACCCACTGGATCTCCTTGCCGAGCGTGCCGGTGATCAGGATCGCCAGCAGGATGTCCGGAAACGCGAACATCAGGTCGGTCACCCGCATCACCAGGTCGTCCAGCCGTCCGCGCTTGAGCCCCGCGAGCATCCCCAGCGTAAGCCCGAAGAGCAGCTCCACCGCCTCCACCGCGAGCGCTACGGAGAGCGAGACCCGCGCGCCGTAGACCAGGCGGCTCAGCACGTCCCGGCCGAGGTGGTCGGTCCCCAGCGGGTGCTGCTGGCTGGCGGGGCGGAGGCGCTGCGAGAGGTCCTGCTCCGAGTAGCCCTGCGGCGCCAGGAAGCCGGCGAAGAGCGCCACGAAGACGATGAGCGCCAGGTAGGTCGCCGAGAGCAGGGTGGCGGCCCGGCGGAGCGGCGGCGGCAGCCGGCTAAGACTGAGCTGCGGCGGCGCGAAGGCGCGGATCGAGGAGGCCATAGAGCAGGTCCACCACCAGGTTGACGACGAGGAAGAGCGCGGCGCCGAGCAGGACCACCGCCTGGATCATCGGGTAGTCGCGCTCGGAGATCGCCTTGACCGACATCCCGCCGATGCCGGGGATGCCGAAGATGTACTCCACCACGAACGACCCGCCGAGCATGTAGCCGACAGAGACCCCGAGCACCGTGAGCACCGGCAGCAGCGCGTTCTTGCCGGCGTGCCACGTGACGGTGCGGAACCAGTCGAGCCCCTTGGCGCGGGCGGTGCGAACGTAGTCTTGCGAGAGCGCTTCCAGGAACGAGGCGCGGGTCATGCGCGCCAGCAGCGCGGCAGGGCGGGTGCCGAGGGCGATCGCCGGCAGGATCAGGTGCCACCACTCCCCGTTGTAGAAGACCGGGAACCACTTGAGCCGCAGGGAGAAGAGCATCACCAGCAGCGGCAGCATCACGAAGGCCGGGACGGAGACTCCCGCCAGCGCGGCGGTGGTGGCCGCGCGGTCGACCCACGACCCCGGCCGCAGCGCCGCCGCCAGCCCCAGCGGGAATCCGACCAGCAGCGCGTAGAGCCCCGCCATGCCGGCCAGGGTGGCGGTGACCGGGTAGCGCACCGCCAGGGTCTGCGCCACCGGCTGCCGGTCCCGGTACGACTTTCCCAGGTCCCCGGTCAGGAATCCGGCCACCCACCGGCCGTACTGCACCGGGAGCGGCTGGTCCAGCCCGAACTCTTTCTTCAGGCTGCGCACCTGTTCCGGGTCGGCGTGCTGGCCCAGCATCACCTCCACGGGGCCGGCCGGCGCCAGCGCCGCGAGGCAGAAGGTGATCAGCGAGAGCGCGGCGAGAGTCGCCACTCCCTGGCCGAGCCGCCGGAGCATGAAGAGGAGGTAGCGGGACACGCGGGCGTCCTAATCCGCGAAGTGGGTCCGCTTGTGCGGAAGGTGCCCCATCGCGCTGTCCTCCACGCCGCGGAGCCTCGGGTTCCAGAGCTCCACGTCCTTCTGGAAGTGGATCGGGATCCAGGGAGCGTCGCTCACCACGATCTCCTCCGCCCGGCGATAGGTGGCGAGGCGCTTCTCTGCGTCCTGCATCACGTCGGCCTGGTCGCAGAGCCGGTCGAACTCCGGGTTGGAGTAGCCGAGCGTGTTCTCTTTCGACCCGCTGTGCAGCATCAGCGAGAGGAAGTTCTGCGGGTCGAGGTAGTCGGCCGCCCAGCGGAGGAAGTAGACCGGCATCTCGCCACGGTTCCGCTTGGCAAGGAAGGTGGTCCACTCCTCTTCGGCCAGCTTCACTTCGAGGCCCAGGTTGTTCTTGAGCTGCTCCGCCACCACCTGCGCCGTGTTCCGGATGTCTTCCACCTGGGCGCGGAAATAGAGCGTCAGCGGCGGGAGCCCCCGTCCGTTCGGGTAGCCGGCTTCAGAGAGAAGCTGCTTCGCGCGGGCCGGGTCGTATTCCAGCCCCCTGAAATCCGGATCGTGACCCGGCACCCCGGTCGGTACGATCCCGGCCGCCACCTGCGGTACCCCTTCGTGCACGGTCTGGACGATCGCGTTCCGGTCTACCGCGTGCGCGAACGCCTGCCGTACTCTCCGGTCTTTGAACGGGGCGTAGGCCTGCTGGTTGAGCGCGATGTAATAGATGGAGGGCCGCGGGAAGAGCTTCAGCTTGTCGGCCAGCTCCGGATTGTCCTTGTCGGCCCGGTACATCGCCATGCTCACGTCCGCGATGTCGAGGTCTCCCGCCTCGAACGCGTCGTGCCGGGTACCGGCGTCGAGCAGGATCCGCCGCTCGATCCGCGCCAGCTTCGGAGCGCCGTCCCAGTACTCCGGGAACGCCTCCAGGATCATCCGGTCGCCGCGGCGGTACTCGGCCAGCCGGAACGGTCCGGTGCCGATCGCCTCCTGCTCCGTCATCGTGGAGGTGTTCTCCACCGCCTCTTTGCAGACGGCGTAGGCGGTGGGATAGGTCAGCTTGGCGAGGAAGTAGCCCTTCGGCGCGTCGATCGTGATCTTCAGGGTCCGGGGGTCGACCACCTCCACGCCTTCCAGCTTCTGCGTCTTCCCCTCCCGGTAGGCCTTGGCGCCAAGAATGTCGTTCAGGTAGACCTCCGCCACCGACGAGGTCTTGTCGGCCAGCGTGCGGGAGATGCTGTACGCGAAGTCCTCCGCCGTTACCTCGCGGCCGTTATGGAACTTGGCGCCCTGGCGGATGGTGAAGGTGTAGGTGCGGCCGTCCGGGCTGATCTCCCACTTCTCCGCCAGCGCCGGGACCAGCTTGTTCTCCGGGCTCCACTGAACCAGCCCTTCGAAGACGTGCATCATGAACTCGATCGTCGGACCGTCCTGCACCTGGGCCGGGTCGAGAGTCGTCGGCTCCGCCGTCTGCGCCAGGCGGAGCGTGCCGTCGTCCGCGCCGCCCCCTCCCCCGCCCCCAAGACAACCGGAGGCGCTGACCCCGGCAGCAAGCAGCGCGAGCAGCGCCATCGCGCCGCGGCGGGTGAGTGCCGAATGGAGGGGGTGGCGAGACATGGGAGAGACCGTCCGTTCAAAAGGAGTGAAGGGGACTGCTTACTATAGCATTCGGGCCGGCGGGAGAAAGCAGCGCGCGCGGAGCAGACCGTGCGCCAACAGGGATTACGCACATTGGGCCGCGCATCCCTCCCGCGAAGCTGTGTGGCTGGGGAGTTGTTGGTCTCTTGGCGCGTGCGCTGGCCGCTCATCGGCGAACCAGCGTCGATACCGCCAGTCCGACCCCGCGCCCTTGTCGCCCGAGCTAGCCCTCCCGCGACGACGGCCCTACGCGGCCTTTTCACACTCCGCTGCGCTCCGTTAGCAGGCTGCTTCGGGAGCTCATTTCGTGAGGCTCTTCCCGCGCCAGGATGCCCTACCCCGCCAGCAGCCGAGTTCACGGGCTATCTCGGCCGCCTTCGAGCGACCGCCCCTGCGCCCAGGGGCGGTCACAAGTGGCGCCCTTCAGGCGCCTCGGGTTTCTTTCCCACCTGCACCCGCTCAGATCGCGTCCGTGACGTTTCCGACGCGGTCGAGCACCAGCGCGGCGGCGCCCATCACGCCGGCGTTGTCTCCCAGGAGGGCCGGGACGATCTCCGCGGTCCGCCGCTGGAGCGGGACGGCGCGGCTGTCGATGGTGCGGACGATCGGATCGAACAGCGGCGCGCCGGCCGCGGAGATGCCGCCACCGATAACGAACCGCTCCGGGTTGAGCATGTTGATCAGGTTCGTCGCCCCGATCCCGATGTAGCAGCCGATCTCCTCCAGCACCTCCAGCGCCACGGCGTCGCCCTCACTCGCGGCCCGGCTGACCAGCTCCGGCGTGATGCCGCCGCGTCCCCCCAGCTCTCGCAGCCGGGAAGGGCGCCCGCCCTGGAGCTTCCGCTCCGCGCGCTCGATGATGGCGTCCCGGGCGCACATCGCCTCCCAGCATCCAAAGTTGCCGCAGCCGCACCGGCGGCCGGCCGGGTCGATCGTGTGGTGGCCTACCTCCCCGATCGAGCCGTTCGGGCCCAGCAGCAGGCGGCCGTCAACCACGAACGCGCCGCCGATGCCGGTGCCGAGGGTGATCATCACCATGTTCCGGACGCCCCGGCCGGCGCCGTAGCAGAGCTCGCCCAGGGCGGCGCACTTCGCGTCGTTCAGGATATAGACCGGCACGCCGAGCCGCTCCGACACCGCCGGCCCGATCGGGACGTCTTTCCAGTGCGGGAAATTGGGAGACCAGAAGCAGATGCCGGTCTCGCTGTCCATAATCCCCGGCAGGCCGATCCCGACGCCGAGGACCTCCGACCGCTCCACTCCCGCCTCCCGGATCGCCTCCTCGCAGGCATCCCCGATCTGGCGCAGCGTCGCCTCCGCGGGCTGGTCCTGCAGGGAGGGCCGCCGGGCCTGCGCGACGATCTTGCCGTCGGGGTCGATCAGCGCCGCGCGGGCGTTGGTGCCGCCGAGATCGACGCCGATCACGCAGCGGGGCGATGGGTTGCCTGCCGTCTCTGCCACTGGTCCGTTCCTTCCCTGGGGGGCGCCGGTGCGCCCACACGATCCCCGCGCGTCCGGGTATACTGAAACGGCTCCGGGAAGGCGCCGGCTCTCCACCCTGCGACCGAGGTGAATTGATGTTCGAGAAGATTCTGCTACCAACCGACGGCTCTCGTCACTCTCTGGAAGCGGCCCGCATCGCGGCCGACCTGGCAACCAGGCACAGAGGCACCGTGACGCCGCTGGTGACGGTGGAATACCAGTACGTGACCGGGGGAGACCTGCCGGAAGAGATCGCCGCTGCGATTCGCGCGCGCATCGAAGGACGCGCCCGCCAGGCGCTCGACGCCGCCATCGCAGCCGCCCGCGAAGCCGGCGCGCAGGTGGATGAAGGACAAGTCGTCGAAGGCCCCGCGCCGGAGACGATCGTCGAGGTGGCGGAGGACGGCCAGTACGACCTGATCGTGATGGGCAGCCGCGGCGTGAGCGTGGACGACGGCCGCGACCGCCTGATCGGCAGCGTCACGGAGCGCGTCCTCCACAATGCGCCCTGCCCGGTCCTCGTGATCCGCGCCGAGCCCCGGCCGTAGCTGCCACTCGGACCCAATCAAGCGTCGTAAGCGGCGGGTGAGCAGGGACTGGCAATAAGTCACGTCCCGCTCACCCGTCTCTCGTTTCTGCAGGGGTCGACGAATTGCGGAGGCGCCTCTCGTCGCTAGCGTGAGGGCGCCGACATCTCCTGAATCAAATCCACCGTCGGCTGCAGGGCCCAGACGAGGAGCAGCGCTACGATCACTGCCACCACGGCCAGGACCGTACTGATGATCCCCAGGATCATCCCGGTCAGCGCCAGGCCGCGACCGGAGACGGACGCCTCCCCCGCAGCGATGCGTCGCAGCTCTGCGCGGCCGAGGATCCAGGCTGGAAGACCCGCGAACACGCTCAAGCCGACCAAGCTCAGCACCCCGAGCACGAGCGCGATCACCGCGGTGTTTGTCGCCGAGCGTTCATTCATACCGCATGCTGCGGCACGAGAGCGGGGAAATCCTTCCCTGCTTCAACGCGGACCGCAGCACGGTAGCCGCAATCAGCTCCGGACGGATCGGCGATCACCGTTCCGCCGTAGCGCCTTACCCACGCCTTCGGCCAGCGCGGCAGCCGGCGGAAACAGCATCAGTACCGCGAAGTACAGCAGCGGACGGAGGAGAAAGAAGTACAGTGCCCAACACTTGAGCAGCGTCCAGGTGTTGGCGAGGATGTACGCACGCAGCGGCTCGAAGAGCCCTACGATCTGCAGCGCCCAGACTGCCGCCGCGACCGCGGCGACCGACTCCAGCGCCCCGCGGATGAGCTTCTCTGCCGTGAGCTCTGCGCGAGCCGCCGCCCGCGCTTCCCGGAAGCCGCCTCGCGGTGTCCTGGACTCATCAGTCATCGCTCTCTCCTCCGGGCTCCGCCCGTGCCGCGCAGGCTACCCCTCCGGCACTACCAGCTTCGCGGCTGACGGCGGCTCTTCCTCGGCGCGGGCGCGCAGGCCGACCAGCAGGTGCCCGTTCACGCTCAGCCGGGTCACCATCCACTCGCCGAGCGCGCGCACCCGCTCCCACGCTACCGGCTCCGGCCACGCCACCCGCTGCCGGATCGGAAACCGCGCGGGGGGGCCGGTGAAGCGCTCCAGCGTGCCTTCGTAGAGCCAGGCGTGCGTGCCGGGAGGCGGGGGCTCCGACTCGTTGAGGAGACGCGCCTCCGGGCACGGCCAGGGAGGCGGGCCGGTCAATCGAGCTCCCGCATCCGCACGTTTCGGAACGCCACCGGGCCATGGTCGCCCTGCAGGCGCAGCGGGCCGGACGGAATGTCGCGCTCTTCCACCCAGGCGCCGCGGGTGGGGCCGGTGCACTCGAACTCTTCGTGGATCACGATCCCGTTCAGCACCACGCGCTCGAAGCGCGCCGGGGAGACCCGGTTGCCGTCTTCGTCGAAGCGCGGCGCGTGGAAGATGGCGCGGAGCTGCTGCCACTCGCCGGGCGCGCGGGAGGCGTTCACGCGCGGCGCGGCACCGTCGTAGGAGGTCTGCGTCTCCTCCACCCAGCGCGCGTAGATCCCGCCATTGGTGCCAAACTCGAGCTTCGTGTCAGGCGTGCCCCAGCTATCGAGGATCTGGATCTCGTACTGCCCCATGAAGTAGACGCCGGAGTTGGAGCCTTCCGGCACGCAGTACTCCAGCTCCAGCTCGCAGCTCCCGTGGTCGCGCTCCGTGCGGATGTCGGCGGTGATGCCGCGCTCTCCATTCACCAGCACGCCGCTCCCCGGCTCGTACTGGAAGCGCGAGGGATCTCCCTCCGCCAGGCGCACGCCGCCGACCACGCCCCACTCGTGGCTCTCTCCCGCCGACCACCCGGCCAGGCTCTGCCCGTCGAACAGCTCCACCCAGTTTCCCATCTCGATCGATCCTTTCCAGGGAAGTAAACTCGAGCCTAACCCGTGCGGAGCACCGCCTCGGCGGCGAGGCGGCCGGAGACCATCGCGGGTGCCACGCCGCCGCCGGGAAAGGTCCAGTGCCCCGCCATAAAGAGGCCGCGGAACGGCGTCTCCGGTCCGGGCCGCGCGGCGCCGCTCTGCTCCGGCACGTGCGCCCAGCCGAACGCGGCGCCGCCGGTGTTGAAGGTGTATCGCTCCAGCGTCAGCGGGGTGCCGACCTTCCGCGCGCGCACCCGCTGGGAGAGGCCGGGGAAGAGGTCTTCCGCCCGCGCCACGATCGCGTCGCCCAGCTCGTCCTTGAGAGCGCGGTACTCCTCGAGCGCCCGGTACTCCGGTCCGCGCCGGCTGTCGAACGGCGCGCTCCAGTTGTCCATCCGCCCGTACGGAGCCAGCGTGAAGAGCGACAGGATGTGCGAGCCCTCCGGCGCCCGGCTCGGGTCGTTGTAGTCGAGCACGCTGCATACCAGGGCGGCGTAGTCCGGCTCGTCCCGCTGGAGGTCGAAGAACGCCTCGTTCAGGTCGTACGTGGTGTGGAGCAGGGTCGTCCGCGCCGCCGGCTGCAGCGGCCCGTCGACCAGCAGGTGGACCTGCATCGCGGAGATGGAGGTGGCGAAGGAGCGCAGCGCCGGGTAGCCGGCCGGCTTCTGCTCTTCGTCGAAGAGCAGCTCCTCGAACGTGTCGTGCGGGCTGGCAGTGGAGATGATGGCGCCGGTCTCGAGCTCGCGGCCGTCCTCCAGCCGCGCTCCCGTCACCTTGCCGCCGCGGCGGCGAAGCTGCGCCACGCGGACCCGGGTCTCCACCACCCCGCCGTGCTCGGTAATGACATCCGCCAGCGCCTGGGTGAGCACCTTGACCCCGCCGCGGACGGCGCCGCTCCCCTGGACCTGGAACTGGTGCCAGAGCATGGCGTAGTGGACCGCGGAGAGCCGCGCGGGGGGAAGCCCGCCGTAGATCCAGAGCGCCCCCAGCGCGGCGCGCACCTCCTGGTTCCGGGTGTACTCGTCCAGGTACGCGTCGAGCGTCTGCTCGTGGTGGACGCGCAGCAGCTCCGCGGGAGCGTCTCCCGCCAGGGTGAGGTAATCCCGTCCCATCGCCTCCACGTCGGCGAAGAACCGGCCGATCGCGGCCGCCTCCGAAGGCCAGAGGGTGCAGAGCTCCTGGCGGAACCGCTCCGGGTCGGCGGCGGCGCTATAGGAGTGGCGGGGGAAGACCGCGTGGTAGACCGGGTCGCACGGGATCAGCTCCACGCGGTCCGAAATGCCGACCTGGTCCACCAGCTCGGTCACCCAGCCGCGGGGTCCGCAGCCGCCGATCAGGTGGGTCGCCGCGTCGAAGGTGGGGTCCTGCCCGAAGTACTGCGCGTAGCCGCCCAGCTTGCCGTGCTTCTCGAAGACCGCAACCCGCTTCCCGGCGCGCGCCAGCAGCGCCCCCGCCGTGAGACCCGCCATTCCGGCACCCACTACCAGGCAATCGATCGTTTCCGCCATCTCAATCCTTTTCGGAGAGCGCTCCCGGGCCGGCAAGCATTCGGAGTTTGGGCTCGCCGCCCCTCTGGGGACTACCCGGCTGCGCTTCGGGGGAGCCTCTGTCAGCTTCCTGTGGACTAATTATGGAGCATTCGGGCGACCTACGGACGACAGGTTGCTATCCCGCCGCTGGGTATAACCTCGCCAACAGTCTTCTCGGTGGGCGGGTGGCGGAGCGTCCCCGGACCGGCGGGCTGACGGCGGTAAACGCGGAGTAAGACGGGTAGGTCGCGGTGCGGAAGACGCGAGGCGCAGGCGGGCAGCATCCGCCGTCCTGGAACAGCATATTCTCGCCGCGCCAGATGGCGGGGCGGCGTCCGCTGCTCATCGGCGCCTTCGCCGCGCTCTGCGCGCTGGTGCTGCCGCTGGAGATCGCCGGCGCAATCTATCCGGGCCCATGGATGCCGGTGCTGCGCCTCGCCTGGATCATGGTGCTCGCCGCGCTCGCGGTGGCCGGAGTCGACACCCTCCTCCAGCGCGGCCGGATCCGCCAGCGGGTGATCAGCGACCTGGTGCGCCGCCTGCGGCATCCGCTCGATATCCAATCGATCCTTGATATGGGGCTCACCCGGGCGGTGCTTCTGGCGAGCGCCGACGGCGGTTGCCTGCGCACGCTCGGCGAAGGCTCCCGGCTGGAGATCGCCACCTGCATCCACGCGAGCGCCAGTTACCTCCGCGGCTACCGCAGCCTGCCGGCGGATGACCCGGCGGTCGCAGCGCTCCTGGCGCAGCGAGATCCGGTCCTGCTGGAGCGCGCGGCCCTGACTCCGGAGCTGACCGGATTCCTCTCGCAGGGAGAGGCGCGCGCGGTGATCGCCGTGCCGCTCCCGGGAGAGCGCGGTCCCGAAGGCTTGCTCGCGGTGGCGTACCGCCGGCGGCCCTGGCTCATCCGGGACCACATGGAGACCCTGCGGCTGATTGCGACCCTGCTCGCCTCCGCGATTGCCAGCGCGCGCACCTACGACGACATCGCCCACCAGGCCCGCACCGATCCTCTCACGGGAGTGGCGAGCCGGCGCTACTTCGAGGACCAGTATCGGCGGGAGGTCGCGCGGGCTCGCCGGAACGGCCGGCCGCTCACCCTGGTGATGATCGACGTCGACCGGATGAAGGAGATCAACGACCACTGGGGCCACACGCTGGGAGACCAGGCGCTGCAAACCATTGGTGAGTCGCTCCGCGAGGTGCGCGCCGGTGACGTGGCCGCCCGCTTTGGGGGGGACGAGTTCGTGATCCTAATGCCGGAGACCACCGAGCTGGAAGCGGAAGCAGTGATGAAGCGCGTCCGGGAAAGGCTGGTCGACGTGAACGCCTCCGGGACCCTGCCGTTCCGGATCCGCGTCAGCATCGGCGTGCGACAGCTCGATCCGGTGGAAGACGACCTGCTCGCCGCCGCGGACGCCGCGATGTACGCGGAAAAGCGGCGCCGCTCGCAGCCCGCGCGGGCATCTCGCAGCGCCACGATTGACCCGGATGCAGACGACGAGCTCCACGACGACTCGGATCCGGCCCGAGAGCAGTGGAGCGGCAGGCGCTAACGGGCAGCCGGACGCCTTTTCGACACAGAGGGACACAGATGGGGAACCGAGCGCAGGCTCGACCCTCGTCTAGGACGATCGGTTGGCGCTCCGCCGCGGCGGCGGCCCGGTTCCTATCCCTTCTGTGTTCCCTCTGTCGGTTCTTCTGTGTCCCTCTGTGTCGAAGAACCGAGTCGACTCAGCCCCTCGCGCCGAGGCTCTGCATGATCCGGTCGGTCTCGCTATAGGCCTCCGTCACCCACTCCACGATCTTCTCCGGCTCCGGCGAGTACTCCAGCTCGATGCTCACCACGCCGTCGTAGCCCGTCCGCTGCACCGCCGCCAGGTACTCCTGCACCGGGGTGATGCCGCGGCCGGGCGGGAGGTCGCCGTGCACCTGGCCGTCGCAGTCGGAGAGGTGGACGTGCCCGATGCGCCCCTTCAGCCGGGCGACTTCCTCGAACGGGGTGCGGACCAGGTGCAGGTGGCTGATGTCGCAGTTCGCCCGTACCGTCTCCGGCATGGCGACGTCGTCCAGGAAGCGGACCATCGTGTCGACGCTGTTGATGAGTGAGAGCTTGAACGGCTCCAGCTCCATCGCGATCTCCAGCCCCAGCTCCCGGGCGTGCTCCCCCAGCTTCCGCACGTTCTCCACGCCCCACTGCCACTGCTCGGCCGGCGGGATCACCTGCTGCTCCCAGATGTACTCCCCCAGCACCAGCAGCAGGTTCCGGCAGCCGTACTCGTAGCAAAGGTCGAGATAGGCGCGGGTGCGGTCGACGTGGAACCGCTGGACGCTCGGATTGAGGTCGATCAGGCCGACCGCCACGCAGCAGATGGAGACGATCGGCAGGCCGAGCTCATCGGCCGTCTCCTTGATCAACCGCCGCTCCCGCACGTCCATGTCGAGCGGATCGGCGAAGATGTCGATCGTGTCGAAGCCCAGCTCCTTCGTCTTGCGGATGCCGAACTCGGTGGGCTGTCCCGCCTGGGCCCAGGCGGAGTTGATCAGGCCAAGCTTCATGAGTCTTCTTCTCCCGGACGCTCCCCGGCGTGCAGCGGCCGCGGCTCGCGGCGGGGAGGCGTCAGGAGAAGTATCGGCCAGCCGAGCGGAAACTGTCCGAGCGCTCCAGCGAACTACGCCGGCACCGCGCGTGAAAGAGTCCGCGGCTACTCCGCAATCAGCTCTTCCAGCGCCGCGCGGGTCTGCGGATTGATGGCGCGGCGCACCTCTTCGCCGTTCTTGAAGGCGATGACGGTGGGGATCTTCCGGACCATGTACCGCTCGGAGAGCGGCTCGTCCGCGTCGGAGTCGACCTTGTAGACCTTCACGTCCGGGTGCATCTCCGCGAAGCGGTCCAGGAGCGGCGCCATAGCGCGGCACGGACCGCACCAGATGGCGAAGAAGTCGACCAGCACCCAGCCGTCCTGCTTCAAGACCTGCGCTTCCCAGTCCGCCTCACCAATCACCGGCACCGCCATGCTGCACCTCCACCCCCGGGTCGAATGTCCCGACAATCACTCCGGAATAGTCTATCCCGCGGTGGGCGCATTCCAATCCCCTACCGGCCATTCGGCGCCTGCGCGGCGGAAGAGGAGCGTGTCCGTGAGCCTGGAATCCTGCCCCTGCCCCCGGTGCGAGCGCCAGCTCGATGCGGGCGACCGCTACTGCCGCCACTGCGGCTACGCGGTAAGCGGCCGGCCGGACTTCGCGGACGAGCTGAACCGCACCATCGTGGAGACGGCGCCGATCGGCTTCTTCACGCTGGACGGCGACGGACGAGTGCTCTACTGGAGCCGGGCGATGGAGGAGCAGACGGGGCGCCGCCGGCGCGACGCGCTCGGCCGTCCGTTCCCGGAGCTGCTCCCCTACCTGCAGCCCTACAACCACCGGATCCTGCGGGTCCTCACCACGGCGATGCCGCTCCGGCTCGACCACGTCCAGCACCAGGGCGACCACGGCGGTGAGGTGGCGGAGACCTACTGGTTCGGCCCCATGCTGCGGGAAGACGGCGGCGCGGCGGTGCTCGGCGTGATGGAGGACATCACGCAGCGCGTGCAGGTAGACAACCAGCTGATCCGCTCCGAGCGGCTGGCGGCGATCGGGGAGCTGGCCGCGGGGATCGCCCACAACTTCAACAACATCATGGCGGCAATTGCCGGCGACGCGCAGCTCCTCCGGATGATCGCGGAAGAGGAAGACCTACCGGGGCACGTGGCGGAGGCCGCGCAGCAGATCTACGAGGAGACGATGCGGGGCGGCCGCGTGGCGCACGACCTCCTCTCCTTCGCGCGGGGGGCGGAGCCGCAGCTTCAGCGGCTCGACGTGCGGGAGGTAATCCAGGATGCGGTGCGCCTGCTCCGCAACCACCCCGCCTCGCGCGCCGCCAGTGTGGAGCTGCAGCTCAGCGAGGAGGTGCCGCTGGTGGAGGCGGATCCGAACCAGCTCCACCAGGTCTTCTTCAACCTGATCCTCAACGCGATGCAGGCGATGCCGCACGGGGGCATCCTGACGATCAGCGCCGGCATGCGGCAGGACGAGCGCGATCCGAAGATCGGGCTGCTCGACGTCAAGTTCCACGACACCGGCGTCGGCATTCCGCGCGAGAGCCTGAAGCGGATCTTCGATCCGTTCTTCAGCCGCCGGGCGGGCGGAGGCTCCGGCAGTGGACTGGGGCTGCCGGTGAGCCTGGCGATGGTGCGCGGAATCGGCGGCGACATCCGGATCAGCTCCGCGGAAGGGATCGGGACGACGGTGACCGTCAGCCTGCCGATCGTGGAGCGGCGCTCGCTCCCCCGGGGGGCCGGGCGCTCCCGACCCCGCGGCCGCGCGCTGCTGGTGGACGACGACGCGCAGGTGCGGCGCACGCTGACCTCGCTCCTCGCCCGCGAAGGCTTCGAAGTCTCCGCCGCGGAGGATGCCCACGAGGCCTGGAGGCTGGTGGGAGAGGCGAAGGACGACCGGGCGTTCCAGCTCATCCTGATGGAGCTGCTGCTGCCCCGCGCGGACGGGGTGGAGCTGCTGACGCGGGTCCGCGAAACCGCGCCGGAAACGCCCGTGATCGTACTGACGGGTGATACCGATCCGCAGCGTCTCCGCACCGCGCTGGACCACGGCGCCCGCTTTGCGTTCAGCAAGCCGCCGAGCTACACGGAGCTGCTGGCGGTGATCCAGAACCTGGCCCGCGGTCACGACGGCTCCGCCCCCACCGCGGAGTAGCCTCGACTCCAATGCGCATGCAAATTTTGTGCCAGTTCCCTTGCGCCGTCTCCAGCGCAACGTTAACTGAGCCATAATAGGTGGGCGGCAGCTTGCTCGCATGCCGTGAACCGCCCTGGTTCCGCTCCCATCCCCCCGTGGGGGCCGTTGCCGGGCAACCGGGAGTCTTCGCGCCACCCACTCCGGCGCCGGCTCTACGGCTGTCGGGTCCGCAGAATCCGCTCACCCCCATGGCGATCGTCCAGCGTCAGACCCAGGGTCAACGCCAGCAGCAGCGCGCCGAGCCGCAGTTGCTGCTCACCAATCGCCTGCTCCAGATGCCGGCCGTGGAGCTGCGCCAGCGAGTGGTGCAGGAGCTGGCGGAAAACCCCGCGCTGGAATCGCCGGATGAGCCGCTCAGCGCCGTCTCCCGCTGGGATGCTCCCCTGCTCGAGGGAGCACCCGAGGGACGGGCCTTCGGCCGCGTGGAGAGCTCCGCGTCCGCCGCCGCGAGCGTCCGGCACTCCTGGATTCCCGGCGAGGACGACCTCGACCCGCTCGACCTGGCGGAGTGCCCCTCTACCCTCGCGGACCACCTGCGGATGCAGCTCGCCGCCGCCGCCGAGGGCGACCTCCGGCGCATCGGCTCCTATTTGATCGACAGCATCACCCCGGACGGCTACCTCCACTGCCCGCTGGAGGAAGCGGCCCGGGCGCTCTCTGTCTCCCACGAGAGAGTGGAGGCCGCCCTGCGTCTCCTGCAGAGCTTCGATCCGGCCGGGGTCGGCGCGCGCAGCCTGCAAGAATGTCTGCTGCTCCAGCTGCGCTCGCTGGCGGAAGACGGCGAGGTGCCGCCGCTCGCGGAGCCGATCGTCTGCCGCTGCTGGCGGGAGCTCGCCGCCTCGCGCTGGCGCGCCATCGCCCGCAGTCTCCACGCGGCGCCGGTGGAGGTGGAGAAGACCGCCGCCTGGATCCGTCACAATCTCTCCCCCTATCCGGGGAGCCGGTACGGGGCGCAGTGGAGCGAGCGGACCCCGGACGGCGCGCGCCCGGTGCGGCCGGACGTGCGGATCTACCTGACCGACGAGCGCAAGGTGGCGTTCGAGCTGCACGAGCACGGCCTGCCGGAGCTGCACGTGAGTCCGGTCTATACCCGCCTGTTCCGCCGCCTGAAGGAGTCTCCGGAAAGCTTCTCGGAGCCGGAGCGGCGTCACGTAAGCGAGTACCTCCGCCGCGCGCAGCTCTTCCTGCGCAGCCTGAACGACCGCAAGCGGATCCTGGACCGGGTAATGGAGTGCATCGTGGAGGAGCAGGAGATGTTTCTCCGCTCCGAGCAGGAAGAGGACCTCCGCCCGGTGACGCAGTCCCAGGTCGCGTCGTTTCTACAGGTCCACGAGAGCACCATCAGCCGGGCGGTTTCGGACAAGTTCGTCCAGCTCGTAAGCGGGCGCGTTGTGCCGGCCAGCTTCTTCTTCGACCGGGCGACCAGCGTCCGCGCCCTCGTGGCGGCGGTGGTCGCCTCGGAGGACCCGGCGAGCCCCTACAGCGACCAGCAGATCGCGGACCTCCTGCGGAGCCAGGGGGTGCGGATCGCGCGGCGCACGGTGCTGAAGTACCGCGAAGAGATGAACATCCTATCGTCACGCCAGCGCGCGCGAGCGCCGAGAGCGCGCGGGGACCGAGAATGAGCGATCCCACTCCGGAGGAAGAGCGCCGGCCCGGCAGTCTGGTGGTGGTCGATGACGAGCCGAACGTTGCGCGGGTGCTCTCGACTTACTTCACCCGCCTCGGGTGGGAAGTCCGCTGCTGCAGCAGCGCCACGGAGGCGCTGCCGGCGATCTGCGAGAACCCTCCCGACGTGGTGGTGACCGACCTTTCCATGCCGGAGATGTCCGGAGTGGATCTGCTGCGGGAGCTGCGGGACCGCGCCGTCCACGCGCCGCTGCTGGTGATCACGGCGCACGGGACGGTCGACAGCTCGGTCGAGGCGCTGAAGCTGGGGGCGTTCGACTATCTCTCCAAGCCGTTCGACCTGGAAAAGGTGAAGCTGGCGGTGCAGCGGGCGCGGCTGCACGGACAGCTCCAGCGGGAGAACGAGCACCTGCGCCAGGAGCTGCAGGCGCGGCACAAGCTCGGAAACCTGGTCGGCTCCAGCCCCAAGATGCAGGAGGTCTACGCCCTGGTGGAGCGGGCGGCGCGCAGCCGGGCGAACGTGTTGATCCTGGGCGAGAGCGGCACCGGGAAGGAGCTGGTGGCGCGGGCTCTCCACTACAATGGGCCGCGCGCCAACCGGCGCTTCGTCGCCGTCTCCTGCGCCGCCCTGCCGAGCGAGCTGCTGGAGAGCGAGCTGTTCGGTCACGAGAAGGGCGCGTTCACCGGCGCCAACTGGCAGCGGATCGGCCGCTTCGAGCTGGCCGACGGCGGCACGCTCTTCCTCGACGAGATCGGCGACATCAGCCCGGCGGTGCAGGCGAAGCTGATGCGTGCCGTGCAGGAGCGCGAGATCGACCGCGTGGGTGGCGCCAAGCCGATCAAAGTCGATGTGCGCATCATCGCCGCTACCAACCGGGACCTGCAGCAATCGATCTCCCGCGGTGAGTTCCGGGACGACCTTTACTACCGCCTGCGCGTCGTGGAGATCCGTCTCCCCGCCCTGCGGGAGCGGAAGGAAGACATCGCCGCGCTCGCCCGCCACTTCGTGACCAAGTACGCGCGGCAGGACGGCCGGAAGATCGAGGACCTCTCCTCCACCGCGGTCGAGATCCTGGAAGAGTACGAGTGGCCGGGGAACATCCGCGAGCTGGAGAACGCGATCGAGCATGCCGTCGCGCTCGCCGACGAGGAGACCCGGCAGATCACGCCGGACCTGCTCCCGGCCCACGTCCGCCTCGTGAGCCGCGCCGGCCAGTCCGGCGGCGGCTCACGCCACACGCTGCACGACCGCGTGGCGGAGTTCGAGCGGCGCCTGCTGCTGGAGGCGCTCGACGAGAACCGCTGGGACCTCGACCGCGCCGCTGAAGCGCTCGGCATCACCCCGCAGGCGATGCGGATCCACGTCCGCCAGCATCACCTTTCCGGAGACCGTCGCCGCCCGGAGGCTCTGGGGTGAGGCGGCCGCCGCGGAATCCCGTGGACGGCTCGCTAATCATCCGATAATATGCGCTTATCAACCGCGTGATTCGTGGGCAGGCGGACCGCAATGCCTGTGTGCTCCCGGGTTGGCGGATTCTACGGCTGGCCTTCTCCCCAGCCCGCCATTCAACCGGTCCTGAGCCAGCGTTGACCACCTGAGTGTTTCCAGCGAGGGGGCAGGAACGGAGGAGTGATCCCGATGTCCGAAGTAATGACACCTGGAAGTCTTCCGGCTTCCAACGGCACCGAGTTCCCCCAAGACATCACCGCCGAGCTGCTGGAGTGGCTCGAGAACGGCAGCCTTACCCTGGTCGATGCGGCGCGCCAGCCCGTTACGACCGAACGCTGGGTGGAGCTGCCGCTGGCGGTGCAGCAGCGCGCCCTGGCGGACTTCCACCGGGTGGTCCGCGGAAGCACCAAGGCGGCGGTCATTTTCCTGGAAGACTGACGCCGCGGAAGAGTGGGAGCAAGGGAGAGTGGGCGAGTGGGAGACTTCCCCTCGTGACCGGCGACTCATGCTCCCCCGCTCTTCCACTCCCCCACTCGGTGCCGGGAGCGGCGGCTTATCTTCCGGTGCGGGTTCGAGGAGAGTAGACGATGCGAGAAGAGCGCACCGATCCATGGGCCGGCGAGAGGATCTCCCGCAGCGAGGTCCAGCGCCGCTACAACAACCTGATCCAGTATCAGCTCCGCCCGATGATGGCCCAGCGGAACATGTCGGACGACGCGCGGATCAACGTGCTCAAGCGCATCGTGCGTGAGTGCAGCCGCTTCAAGTACGACAGCGGCGCGGTGGCGGGCGGCGGCTCCCGGGAAGAGGTCGTCGACCTGCTGACCCCGTGGCTGAAACCGGAGCATCCGAGCGGCGAGGAGCTGAAGGACTGGGTCAAGCGGACCATCCGGGCCTTCGGCGCCAGCATAGAGTCCAACGATTAGCGGTCGCGGTCCCCGGGTCAGGCGCCCTGGCTGCGGCGGATGATCTGCGCCGCCCGGTTGAGCGCGGCGCGCGCGCCGTTCAGCCGCTCGATCGATCCGGGAATGTCTCGCACCAGCCAGGGGTTCTGCAGGATCATGCCGCCGGCGACCGGCTCCGGCGCCTTCCTGGCCGTGGCGATGAAGTGGTCCGACGCCGCCCGGTAGCCCTGCAGCTCCCGCAGCGCCACCCGGAGCGACTCCTCGATCATGGCGAGCCCGGTGGTGGGCCAGATCCGCTCCCGGAAGCGGCGGCTCCGCGCCTCCCGCCCGATCTCCAGCCGCTTCCCGATCTCCAGTACCCCTTCGGCCGGACGGCACGCCGCGCGGGCGAAGTCATCCGTCTCGACCACCTTACCGAGCCGGGAGAGCGCGGTCTCGGTCTCTTTTAGCGCCGCGGTGATGTGGTCCGGCAGCGTCTGCGCCGCCAGCGCCTTTCCGCCGAGGCGTCCCGCCAGCTCCCCCACGTACTGGCCGACCATCGACCCGATCGGCCCCAGCGCGGCGCCCAGGCCGCCCCCGATGCGGCGGCCGACATCCGAGCCGACCTGCGTAGAGAGGCCTTCCACCAGCGAGCCCTTGCTGCCGCGCTTCGGCGCCAGCGGGTGGAGGTAGCGCGGACGGCTGCGGCGGAGCGCCGCCAGCGCCAGGATCAGGTCCGGGCCGTCGGCCCCGGCATCCGCGGGAATCCGCACCGGACCGGGCAGCGGCGCGGCGGTGAGATCCTGCATCGGGAGCAGCGGAAGCTCCTTCTGCTTGCGGGGCATGGCGCTCTCCAGCAGCGCCAGCGGGCGCCGGTTCCAACCGCGCTCCGAGCCGCCCCACCACTCAGCCGCCACCTGCACCGCCTCCGCAAGCCGCTCGCGGGACCGGGCGCGCTCCGCCTCCGGCAGGCCCTGCCAGGCATCCTCCACCAGCGCCTCGAACGGCGTCTCCGGCCGGATCGGCTCCCGAAAGCGCCAGTGCGGCACCACTTCCGGGTCGGCCGCTCCCCATTCGAAGAAGATCACCGCGGGCGAGAGATACTCCGGCAGCGAGCCCGCCAGCTCCGGCTCCAGCCAGCCTCGCTCGACCCACCGCAGCAGCGTCGCCTCCTGCCACGGCCGAGGCTCGCGCAGCACGCGCCCGAGCTTGCGACGCGAGAGGAAGCGGTAGACGAAATAACCCAGAACGAACGGCAGCGCGGTGAGCGCCCCCACCAGTAACGGAACGGTGATCTCCTGCATCTGTGGCTCCGCGCCGGGTCCGTCCGGCCGGCACACTCTACTTCCTTCTGAACCCCCGCGCAACCTCCGTTGACACCCGACAGGTTTAGCGATAGATTTAACCCGGGTAAAGTATTCCGCTTTCCCTGGTGAAGTTGAAAGCGGGAACGCAGTTCAAATGATCGGTGAAGCGGCCCAGGACTACCTGAAGGCGATCTACAAGCTCTCCACTTCGGACCGCAGATGCACCCCCACGCTCGTCGCGGAGCGGATGTCGGTGTCGCCGGCCGCCGTGACGAAGATGCTGCGGCGCCTGCAAGAGCTGAAGCTGGTGGAGTACGAGCGCACCCAGGAGGTCCGGCTCACCCCCGCGGGGGAGAAGGTCGCGCTGGAGATCATCCGGCACCACCGGCTGATCGAGACCTACCTGAAAGAGGCGCTCGGCTACACGTGGGACCAGGTGGACAGCGAGGCGGAGAAGCTGGAGCACGTGATCTCCGAGGAGTTCGAGGAGAAGATCGCGGAGCTGCTGGGCCACCCGACGCACGACCCGCACGGGGACCCGATCCCGACCAAAGACGGTCGCATCTGCCAGAAGCGCCACGCGCCGCTGGCGGACATGGAAGCCGGCCAGGCCGCGGTGGTCCGCCGCGTGACAGACGGAGACCCGGCGATGCTGCGCTACCTGGGCGACCTGGGCCTCTATCCGGACGCCTCCGTGGAGATGCTGGCGAAGGAGCCGTACGGCGGCTCCCTGCGCATCCGGGTGGACGGCGCGAACCAAAGCGTGGGACGAGAGCTGGCCGAGAACGTGTTCGTGGAACTGGGGGAGTGAACCCGATGCTGACGCGTCGACTGATCTTGAAGCGAGGTGCCGCCCTGGCGCTGGGCGCGCTTCCGCTGGCGGGCGCCCTCGCCGGCTGCCAGAACGGCAGCGCCAGCCCCGTGGAGGGCCGGACGATCCAGGTGACCGCCACCGTCGGAATGGTCGCCGATACCGTGCGCCGCGTGGGCGGCGACCGGGTGGAGGTGCAGGCGCTGATGGGCCCGGGGGTGGATCCCCACCTCTACAGCCCGCGGCAGAGCGACGTGCAGCTCCTCTCCGGCGCGGACATCATCTTCTACAACGGTCTGCTGCTGGAAGGCAAGATGGTCGACCTCCTCGTCAACCTGGCACGGAAGAAGCCGGTGGTCGCGGTGGCGGAGTCGGTCGACAAGGGCCAGCTCCGCGAGCCGCCGGAGTTCCAGGGACACTACGACCCGCACATCTGGTTCGACGTGAGTCTCTGGTCGCAGACGATCGACGCCGTCGTAGACGCGCTCTCGGAGCTCGATCCCTCCAGCCGCTCCAGCTACGAGGCGAACGGCGAGGCGTACCGCGGCGAGCTCCAGCAGCTCCACGAGCACTGCAAGACGGAGCTCGCGACGATCCCGAAGGAGCAGCGCGTGCTGGTGACGGCCCACGACGCCTTCGGCTACTTCGGCCGAGCCTACGACGTGGAGGTGGTGGGCCTGCAGGGGATGAGCACCGTCTCCGAGGCGAGCCTCGACAAGGTCAACGACCTGGTGAACCTGCTGGTCCAGCGGCGGATCCCGGCGGTCTTCGTAGAGTCGAGCGTGCCGCAGCAGGCAATCAAGGCGGTCGTCGAGGGCTGCCGCGCGCGGGGGCACACCGTCAAGATCGGCGGGACGCTCTACTCCGACGCGATGGGCGAGCCGGGCACGCCGGAAGGCACCTATCCCGGCATGGTCCGGCACAACGTGAAGACGATTGTCGCGGCGCTGAAGTGAGAAAGCCGATGAGCGCAGCCACCGCCCATACGAAGAGCGATACCGCTGCCGGGCGCCACGGAGCCGGGGCCTCCGCGCCGCCGTTGGAGGTGCACGACCTGACGGTCGCGTACCACCGCCGGCCGGTGCTCTGGGACATCGACTTCAGCGTGCCGGAGGGCAAGCTGATCGGCATCGTCGGGCCGAACGGCGCCGGGAAGTCGACCCTCATCAAGGCGGCGCTGGGCCTGGTGCCGCTCGCCTCCGGCTGGGTGAAGATCTACGGCCGCCCCTACGCCCAGCAGCGCCGCCTGATCGGCTACGTGCCGCAGCGGGAATCGGTCGACTGGGATTTCCCCACCCACGCCCTCGACGTGGTGCTGATGGGCCGCTACGGCCACCTGGGCTGGTTCCGACGGCCCGGCAAGGCGGACCGCGACTTCGCGATGGAGTGCCTGCGGAAGGTCGGCATGGCGGACTACGCCACCCGCCAGATCAGCCAGCTCTCCGGCGGCCAGCAGCAGCGCGTCTTCCTGGCGCGGGCCCTGGCGCAGGAGGCCTCGCTCTACTTCATGGACGAGCCGTTCGCCGGGGTCGACGCCGCCACCGAGAAGGCAATCATCAGCCTCCTGCACGACCTCAAGCAGCAGAACAAGACGGTGCTGGTGGTGCACCACGACCTGCAGACAGTGCCGGAGTACTTCGACTGGGTGATCATGCTGAACATGCGGCAGATCGCCGTCGGTCCCACCGCGGAGGTCTTCACGCCGGAGAACCTGCAGAAGACCTACGGCGGGCGCCTGAACATCGTGAGCGCGGTCGCGGACGCCGTGGCGCGCGGCATCCCGGAGGAGCGCCGCTAATGGAGCAGTGGCTCTCCTCGCCGAACCTCCGCTGGGTGCTGGCGGGCTGCATGCTCCTCGGCGTCAGCAGCGGCGTGCTCGGGAGCTTCGCGCTCCTGCGGCGCCGGAGCCTCATCTCGGACGCGCTCGCCCACGCGGCGCTGCCGGGCGTCTGCGTGGCGTTCCTCCTCACCGGCCAGCGCTCCCTGGCGCTCTTCCTGCTCGGGGCCCTCGCCGCCGGGCTCATCGGCGCCTTCTGCATCCAGGCGATCACGCGCTATTCCCGCATCAAGGAAGACACGGCGCTCGGCCTGGTGCTCTCCGTCTTCTTCGGCTTCGGGATCGTGCTCCTGACACGGATCCAGCAGTCCGGTCAGAGTAGCCAGGCGGGGCTGGACAAGTTCATCTTCGGGCAGGCGGCCTCGATGGTCGGCGTCGACGTCCGCATCATGGCCGCCTGCGCGGCGGTGGTCTGCCTCCTCTCGCTCCTCTTCTTCAAAGAGCTCAAGCTGCTCTGCTTCGACCCCGGTTTCGCCCGCGGCCTCGGCTACTCCACGCTGGTGCTGGACGGCATCCTGCTCTTCCTGATCGTGCTGGCGGTGGTGATCGGCCTCCAGGCGGTCGGAGCGGTGCTGATGGCGGCGCTGCTGATCACGCCCGCGGCGGCGGCGCGGCTCTGGACCGATCGCCTCGGCGTCATGGTCGCGCTCTCCGGCGTCATCGGCGCGGTCTCCGGCGCGCTCGGGACGATCGGCAGCACCTTCCAGTCCGGCATGCCGACCGGTCCGGTCATCGTGCTCGCCGCCACCGCGGCCTTCGTCTTCTCGCTCATCTTCGCGCCGCGCCGGGGGCTCCTCTCGCGGCTCCTGCGGCTCGTCTCGCTGCGCGGACGCGTGGCGCGGGAGCACGCACTGCGCACCGCCTACGAGCTGACGGAAGCCGCGGGAGACTGGGAGCGGCGGTTCACGGCCGCGGAGTTCGCCGGTCACCGCGGCACCTCGCCGGTCGCCGCCGCCCGCGCCCTCCGCCGCCTGGAGCGAGAGGGGAGCCTGGTGCGCTTCGGCGACGGCTACGCCTTCAGTAAACAGGGGCGCGAGGCGGCCTACTCGGTAGTGCGCAACCACCGGCTCTGGGAGATGTTCCTGATGCACGAGGGACAGCTCGGGGCGGACCACGTGGACCGCGACGCCGACCTGATCGAGCACCTGCTGCCGCGCGACACGGTGGAAGAGCTGGAGCGGCTGCTGCGGGTGCACGGCCGCGCCCTGGAGCTGCCTCCCAGCGTGCACCCGGTCCGGAGCTGAGGAACGACGATGCAGATCGACACCGCGCTCTGGACGATCCTGATCGGCTCTCTCGTCGCCGCCGCTTGCGGTCTGCTCGGCTGCTTCCTGGTGCTGCGCCGCCTGGCGATGCTCGGCGACGCCATCAGCCACTCGATCCTCGCCGGTATCGTGGTGGCGTTCCTCCTCACCAGCAACCGCGGCGCGGCGCCGATGATGATCGGCGCGATCCTGGTGGGGCTCGCGACCACCTTCCTGGTGCAGGCGCTTTCCCGCGGCGGGGTGCAGGGGGATGCCGCGATCGGCGTCATCTTCACCTCCCTCTTCGCCCTCGGCGTGGTGCTGGTGACCCGGTACGCGGCGAACGTCGACCTCGACGTGGAGTGCGTGCTCTACGGCGACATCGAGCTGGCGCCGCTCGACACGCTCGGGACGGGCCCGATACCGCGGGCGGTAGCGATCAACGGCACGCTCCTGGCGGCCAACATCGCGCTGCTGGCACTCTTCTACAAGCAGTTCAAGATTTGCGCCTTCGACCCCGCGATGGCGGCGGCGGTCGGCATCCCGGTCGGCCTGATGCACTACCTGCTGATGGGGATGGTCTCCGTTACCACCGTCGGCGCCTTCGAGAGCGTGGGGGCGATCCTGGTGGTGGCGATGCTGATCGTCCCCGCCGCCACCGCCTACCTGCTGACCGACCGCCTGAGCTGGATGCTGGGGTTGAGCGTGGTGGTCGGCGTCGCCTCGGCCGTCTCCGGCTACTTCCTCTCGGTGTGGCTCGACTGCTCCGTTGCCGGGGCGATGGCGAGCGCCGCCGGGGGGCTCTTCGCGCTGGCGTTCCTGTTCTCCCCCACGCACGGGGTGATCTTCCGCCGGATCGCGCGGACGCGCTTGCGCCGGCAGATCGCGCAGGAAGACGTGCTGCTCTGGGCCGGCCGGCGCGAGGAAGCGGGAGAGGCCGCCGCCTTCACCGTGAAGGAGCTGAGCCGCGCGCAGGAGTGGCTGCCTTCCGAGGCCGCGAAGGCCGCGCGTCGCCTGCTGCGTGCAGGGCTTCTGCGGCGCCAGGGCGACTACCTGGAGCTTTCCGAGAGCGGCGCGGACCAGGCGCGGGAGCTGATCCGGCGCCACCGCCTCTACGAGAGCTACCTGGGAGAGCTGGGCTACGCGGCGGACCACCAGCACGGCCCGGCCGACCGCGTCGAGCACCACCTTTCCCCCTCGCTGACGGCGGAGATGGAAGCCGCCGTCGACTTTCCGGAGCGGGACCCGCAGGGGAAGCCAATCCCACCCGCCGCCCGCTGACGAGAATGGAGACCGCCATGCTGACTCGCCCCGCCGCGCTCGCCGCCGCCCTGCTCGCCCTCACTGCCGCGCCCGCAGCCGCGCAGAAGAACATTCCCGAGACGATCGAGACCGACCGCCCCGACATCACGGAGGCGAGCAGCGTGGTCGGGAAAGGCGTTTTCCAGACCGAGAGCGGCTTCTACCAGGAGTATTTCAACCGCCGCCGGATCGACGAGCGCAACCTGTTCCGCCCCACGCTGCTCCGGTGGGGCTTCGATCCGCGCTGGGAAGCGCGCCTGGAGACCGACGCCTTCTCCCGCAGCCGGCTCTCCACCCCCCGCGGCGTGCGCCGGACCACCGGCTACTCCCCCATCGAGCTCGGCTTCAAGCACGCGCTTCAGTCGAGCCGGGAGGGCTCCCTCCGCCCCGAGCTGGCGGTACTGGCACACGTCGGTCTCCCCATCGGCTCCTCGGACTTCTCCCAGGACCACGTTACCGGCACGGTGAAGGCGCTGATGGGCTGGGACCTGGGCGAGCGCTGGTCGCTCGGCTCCAACGCCGGGCTCTTCCTGGAAGAAGACGACTCCGGCAGCACCTTCGTCTCCACGTTGCTAACCGGCTCCCTCGGATACTCGATCACCGACCGGCTGAGCACCTTCGTGGAGCTGGCGCACCAGCTCCACGAGCGCGCCGGCGGGGGCGACCTGCTGATCCTCGACGGCGGCTTCACCTACCTGCTGAGCGACGATACCCAGCTCGACCTCGCCGTCGGCACCGGCCTCTCCGGCCGCACTGCCGCGGACTTCTTCTGGACCGTCGGTTTCAGCCGCCGATGGTAGCCGGCGGGTGTGGAGAGCGACGAGAGTAGCGGAATTGGCCGGCTCTACCTAAATCAGCGCATCCCGCCGGGAGATTGACTCGTGGCTGCAGCGCCACTGACGCTAAGGGTAGGAAGGGAGAATGCCAGCCTTTCGGACCGGCAGGTCTGAGCCCGCGCAGGCGGGCTTTGTTCTCTGTAGCCTCGACCTTAGTCCGAGGCGCGAGTCCGGCAGTACTTACGTCGCACCCGCTAGGGCGCGCCGGTCTCCGCCTGGCAGCTCGGGGTTGATGGGGCCGGTGCTGCCTGGTTCCGTGGCAGTCTCACGATGAACTGGCTGCCCTTCCCCAGCCCCTCGCTGTATGCCCGGACCGATCCGCCGTGCATCTCCACCAGGGTCTTGACCAGGCTCAGCCCCAATCCAATCCCCTTTCGGGCGGTGGTAGGATCGGGTTCTACCTGCTCGAAAAGACCAAAGATCTGCCGCAGCCGGTTTGGCTCGATCCCGATCCCGGTGTCTTGTACGGACAACTCTACGCAGTCGTCCGCAGGCGTCACCGAAAGCTCGATCCGACCGCCGGCCGGGCAATACTTTGCGGCGTTGTCCAGCAGGTTGAGTAGGACCTGCTCGATCCGCATGCAATCAGCTTCCACCGGGAGTGGTTCTTTCGGCAGCCGGAGGACGAACTCGTGCTGCTCGTGCGCGACCCCGAGCCGAAACGTCTCTGCGGCACTTGCTGCGATCCCCTTGAGATCGCATCGCTCCACGTTCAGCGCCATCTGACCGCGGATCAGGCGCGAGATATCCAGCAGGTCCTCCAACATGCGGGAGATCTTACGCGTCTGGCGGGAGGCGCTCTCCAGAAGTCGCACCGACCGCTCGTCGGTGACGGAGCTGTGCTCCAGCACGTACAGGGCGTTGCTGATAGCCGAGAATGGGGTGCGGAGCTCGTGAGCGACGGTAGCGAGTAGCTGGTCCTTGCTCTCGGTCAGCCGCTGCGCCTCGCTGACGGCAGCTTCCGCCTTCGCGGCGCGTTCCGACTCTTGCTCTCGCTTGCTAAGAGCAAACCGCTCGCCGGCGATCAGCATTGCCGACTCCAGAGCACCGTAGATCAACTCCCGTGCGTCCGGCTGAACTTCAGCATGCTGCTCGAGAACCTGGATGATCGTCTGGCGCAATAACTGAAACTCATGGAACACTTGCGCGAGACTGTAGTGCGTCTCTGTCGCCCGTCGCCCTCCGTGGTCCAGCGATTGATCGACCGTGCGCTTCAGGCGAGCGTGCAATTCGGAGTCGGACTCCCACTCGGGATGCAGCGTGGTGACGATCGAGGCGATCAGTTGGGGGAAGGTGTTGCGAAGGATGATCGACTCCTCGCCCTGCGCTGCGGAGACCTCAGCTCGGGTCCTCGCTTCCCAGGTCGTAAGGATCTCCTCCGCGCAGTCCTGGAGGAGCTCTGCCAGGACCGCCCGTTCCTGGCGGTGTTGTGGTTTCATTTTCGAGGGTCCACATCCATTGTTGCTGTTCTCCCGGGCTGAGAATGCGCACCGTTGGTCTTGTCGGCAAGTGACTCATACCCACCTCCGGCGGTAAAGTCCACGCCAATCGCTCGTGCTGTCGCCCGCTAGCTCTCCGAAGCAACTCGCTTCACGGTCGGAAGGGTGCTCTCGGAGCCTACCGAGCCGCCGGTAGCCTGGGCGGTGAGGGGCGTGGTTCTCAAGACCGGCTCCCGCCGCACCGCCGTCTCACGTAAATGCGGGAGAATTGGAGAAAAGGGTGTAATCTCCCCTGACTTGGGTCAAGATCTGAGGTGGTGATCGATACCGGCCGGACACCGGTTTTCGTCAAGGGGCTTTCGGATTGCGAGCTTCCGAGAGGCTCGGAGCCGCCCTGCATCCTTCCGCCGGCTGGCTCCGACGGCGGCGGGATCCCACCACATGCGGGCTGACCTTTCCGGACCCGGCACCCTGGGACCACTGAATCGACCGGTCAGCCGGCGGGCTCGCGCCCGCTGCCAAACGCATTCATCGCCAGTGCGGTCCGCGCGGGCCCGACCCTCGCGGATGGCCGTATTCGGCTCAGCGGTCACCGCCCACGCCTGAACGATTTCGACCCTGCCCTGCGGACCCACCGATGAGTCAGGCTCCACGCAACACCTCCGGCGCCTCGTTTCGAATGCTCCTCCTGGAGCGGCTGGCAGCGTGTGCGCCGCACGAGAGTGTTGCCGCGGCCGCGGTGGCGAGGCTGGACACCCTGGGGCGGAGACTGACGCCGCTGGTGGGTGGCGAGGGCTATCGCGCGCTGCTGGCGCGCGCGATAGCCCTGGCGGCGCGAGAGCACCCGTGCCTGGCGCTGGTGGGCGTGGAGAGCTCCGGCTCTCTGAGCGGGCTGGAGGAAACACTGGCGGGGCGCGATGCTTCCGAAAGGGATGCGGCCTACGTGGAGCTCCTCGCGCAGCTACTCGAGCTACTAGTCACGTTTGTCGGGGAGCGCATCACGCGAAAGCTGGCGGGGGACATCTGGCCTGAGCCGGCAGAAGGCGTGGGAGCCGAGGATCACGAAGGATGACAGAGAGCGGCGGAGTGTCGATCAGCCAGTTGCCCACTGGCGTGCCGGGCCTGGACATGGTTATCAGTGGGGGGCTCCCGGAGTTTTCCTTCAATGTTATTGCGGGCTCCCCCGGCTCGGGCAAGACGACCCTGGCCCAGCAGATCGTGTTTGCCAACGCGACCCCGCAGCGGCCGGCGCTTTATTTCACGGTGCTGGGCGAGCCTCCACTGAAGATGCTGCGCTACCAGCAGCAATTCGACTTCTTCGATACCAATAAGGTGGACGACTCCGTCCGCTTCATCAACCTCAGCGGAGAGGTGATGCAGGACGGGCTCGGCGCCGTGCTGGACCGTATTGTGACGGAGGTAAGGGCCGCCAATCCCGGCTTCGTGGTCGTCGATTCTTTTCGGACGGTAATCCGTAAGGTGGGCAGCTCCCCCACCGGGGAGATGGAGCTGCAGTCGTTCGTGCAGCGACTGGCGCTCCATCTTACCAGCTGGCAGGCGACTACCTTTCTGGTCGGCGAGTACGAGATGGGCGAGCTCCGGGATAACCCGATCTTCACGGTGGCGGACGGGCTCTTCTGGCTCTCGCAGATCGTGGACGGAAACTCGGTAGTGCGTAAGCTCCAGGTGGTGAAGCTGCGCGGCCAGAGCTCGATTCCCGGGCTCCACACCTTTCGGATCTCCGAAGAGGGGGTCCGGGTCTTTCCGCGCACCTTCGGCTTGATGCCGAAGACTCCGGAGGAGCGGCCGGAGCGGCGGCTCTCCACCGGTATACGGGGGCTGGACGAGCTGCTGGGCGGCGGCATTCCCTCCGGAGACTCCGCCCTCATCGCGGGACCGGCGGGCTCCGGCAAGACCGCCGTCTGTACCCAGTTCATTGCCGAGGGGGCGCGGAACGGCGAGCTCGGCGTAATGGCGGTCTTCGAAGAGCACCCCACGGAATACATCTCCCGGGCCGAGACGATGGGACTCGAGTTCAAGGAGATGATCCGCGATGGGCGCGTCAAGGTGCTCTACCTGCGGCCGCTGGATCTCTCGGTAGACGAGACGCTCCAGGAGCTGTTGACGGCGGTAGAGCAGCTCGGCGCCACCCGGGTCGTCATCGATTCGCTGGTCGGATTTGAGATGGCGCTCGCGCCGGCGTTTCGAGCCGACTTCCGCGAGTCGCTTTACCGCCTCCTCAGTGCCCTTACCGGCCGAGGCATTACGGTCCTGAGCTCCGTCGAGGTGACCGACTCGTTCCAGGAGCTGCGGCTGAGCCCCCACCATATCTCGTTTCTCACCGATGTCATCATCTTGCAGCGGTATGTAGAGCTGGAGGGGCAGCTTCGAAAGGTGATGATGGTCGTCAAGACGCGGCGCGGTGAGCACAGCCCGGATCTACGCATCTACGACGTCACGCGCGACGGCATTGTGGTGGGAGGGAGATTTTTTGGGTATCAACGAATACTCACCGGTACCGCAGAGCGCGCCGCACCCCGAACGCGGGAAGGCTTGACCCGAGTAGAAGAGCTGGTTCTGGAGGCGGTCCGCAGCGTCGGGGAAGCTCCGCTTGCTCAACTGGCCGCCCGGACCGGGTTGAGACGTGGCCCACTGCGTCAGGCGATAGGGCGCCTGTTCCAGTTGGGGTATGTGGAGGGTGTGGGGGGAAGTCGCGACGTGGTGCGCGCGCCGGCGCCTCCGGAGAGCCGCCCGGGATAAGGAACGCGGGCCACAACAGGGGACGGATCGGCCCTTCTCGCTAATGTGGAGGGCACCGACGGGGAAGGATGCAGTTCCATGAGTAATCCCGAGGGCGATCTTTGTTCCGTCCTGTACTGCGCGGTTGCCCACTCGCCCTCGGCTGTGGCCGTGAGCGAGGGGCCTGAACAGGTCCTGCGTCACCTGAACCCGGCCTTTCGCCGGCTCTACCCGGGAGCGGCAGAGCACCGCCTGGGGCAGCCCACCACGGTGAGCGACCTCCACCGCGCCATTCAGGAAAGCCTGGTAGAGCGAGGGCGAGCCGACTACACTCGGCACCCAGCCACGACGTTGAGGCCCAATCGTCCGCCGCCTGAGGACGCGCCAATCCGATTCTCCCTGATAAACACCGTCACTTACCCCGGAGCCGATGCAGGGACCGAGGCGGAGGAGACGGCCGATTCTGAAGTGATCGCCGACCTTACCGAGGCGAACCAGCAGCTCGTGATCACGGGACTGCGTGCGCAGGAGCTGGCCGAGCGCGCGCGGCGCGCCGAAGAACGGCTGGTACGGGCGCTGGTGGCCTCGCGCATGGTGGCATGGGAGTGGGAATGCGCTCCAGACCGAGTGTATCTATCGGAAACGGCCTCGGAGGTTTTCGGGCTGCCGCCGGAGCGGACTCTCTCGAGCTACGCGGAGCTGTTTGACCTCGTGCATCCGGAGGACCGGGAGCGATATCGAGACGCCATCGCCACCGCTCCGAGCCGTGGGGGCGGTTACGTCTGCCAGTTCCGAGTGGTGCGACCCGCCGACGGGGTGGAGATCTGGATGGAAGACCACGGCCGGGTGAGCCGTGATGTGAGTGGGAGGGTAGTCGCCGTCAACGGCGTGATCCTTGATATTACGAGCGTGAAGGGTGCAGAGAAGGAGTATGCGCAGCTCCTTGCGAGCGAGCAGCGCAAGTCGCGCCAGCTGATGGTGGCTACGCGAGAAGCACACCACCGGATCAAGAACAACCTGCAGTCCGTGACGGACCTCCTGTCGCTGGAATTAGACCAAGCGGATGCCGGCACGGCATCGGTCCTGCACAACTGCATGGATCGGATCCAGGCGATCGCGGCAATTCACGATCTCCTCTCGCACGAAAGCGAGATGGAGAGCATCGAGGTGGCCGAGGCGCTGCAAAGACTCGTGCCGATGGTGCTCACCGGCCAGAATCTAGCGGAGGAGTCCGTTACGGTGACGCTGCACTGTGACCCCGCGCGACTGCCCTCGCGCCACGCGACCCGCTTCGCGCTGATTCTCACAGAGCTGATCAGCAATGCCGTCAAGCACGGCCTCGCACACAGGCAAAGAGGCCACCTGGACATCTCTTTCGCGACCGAGGAGGCGGGGTTTCGGCTCACCGTCCAGGATGACGGCCTGGGCCTCCCTCCCGGGTTCCTGCTCGAGCGGGATAGCAACGTGGGACTGCAGGTGGTGGAAGCGCTCGTCAGCGGTATGAACGGGCGGCTGCGCTTAACGAATGAGCGTGGCGCCCGCGCCGAAGTCTTCCTCCCCCACGAAGGGATAGTCGGCTAGACCCCGCCGCCCCTACCCTTTGCTGACGTGTGAGCGCCGTTCTTTGGGAACGTCTCCCGGACTCCAGACATGCGAGCGCCGAACCACCACTCCCGTGTGACTCGATGAAACTGCTGGCGGTGAGCGATCTACACGGGGACCTGCAATCGGTCTGGACCGCGCTGGAGGCGGCGGAGCCGGACGTGCTGCTCTGCTGCGGAGACTGGGGCGATCCCGGGGAGGTCGATCCGGAGGCGCTGCAGGCCTTTACGGAGCGCCTGCCGGTCTACACCGTCTTCGGAAACCACGACGACCTGCAGGTCCTGGAAGAGTGGGAGAATCGCGACGGCTCGCCGGTGCTGCTTCCCCAGGGCGGCACGCAGCAGGTCGGAGCGCTGGTGCTGGCCGGAATCAGCGGCATCTGGGCCAAGAGCCACCGGAAGCCCTATTACGTCACCGACGAGGACGTCGACGAAGCCGCGCTGCGAGTGCAGGCTTCCGGGGCGAGAGTCGATATCCTGCTCTCCCACGGCTGCCCCAGCGGCGTAGCGGACCTCGCCTGGGGCAACCGCCACGCGGGCCAGCGCTGCTTCCTCCGTGCTTTCCAGCTCCTGCGCCCGCGGCTCTACCTGACCGGCCACCTCCACCGCGCGCAAGAGCACCGCACCCATTCCGGCGAGATCGTGCGGAATGTCGGCGCCACCCCCACCGGCGACGCGGTCCTGATCACCGTCAACGGGCGTGAGCTGGAGGTGACGGCGCTGCGACTCGGATAGAAAACTTCTTCGGAGCGCCGGCGCAACCAACGCAGCGCGGCGCCGTTTAGAGATGGCATGGACGAGCGGGTTTTCCTGGGTCTGGGCAGCAACCTCGGCGAGCGCGGTGAGAACCTGCGCCAGGCGCTGCGGCAGCTCGGCGAGCTGCCGGGGACGGAGGTGGTGCGGGTCTCCGCCTTCGTGGAGAGCGCGCCGTGGGGCGTGACGGACCAGCCCGGCTTCCTGAACGCGGTGGCGGAGATTCGCACGGCGCTGGAACCCGGGGCCCTGCTTCGCGCCGTCAAAGAGATAGAGCGGAAAGTCGGGCGCGCGCCGACCTATCGCTGGGGTCCGCGGCTGATCGACATCGACCTGCTGCTCTACGGCGCCCGCCGGGTGAGCACGCCGGAGCTGACCGTCCCCCATCCCCACCTGCTGGAGCGGGAGTTCGTCACCGGCCCGCTGGAGCAGATCGCGCCGGAAGTGCTGGAGGAGCTGCGTCGTGCCGCTGTTTCGCTATGAGGCGCTGGACGGTACCGGCAACCCGGTGACCGCTTACATGCAGGAGCTGGACGAGCAAGCCGTCTCCCGCCGCCTCGCCGCCCAGGGATACCGGCCGGTCTCGATCGAGGTGGCGCAGCGGGGCCTGCGGGCGTCGGCCGCAGGCCTGGCCGCGGGCGCTCCCGCCGCGGCCACGCAGTCGGCCCCGGCGCCGGTCTCCCGCCTTAGCGCGCCGGAGCGGTCGATCGCGCGGATGCTCCACCAGCTCCACATCTCCTTCCGCGCCGGCATGCCGGCCTACCAGGCGGTCTCCACCGTCGCCGGCCAGGTGCACGACCGCTCCCTGCGCCAGGTACTGGTGGAGGTGGCGCAGGGCGTGCAGCGCGGCGAGCGGCTCTCGGACCAGATGGAGCGGTATCCCCGCATCTTCTCCCGCGGCGACGTCGGCACGGTGCGAGCGGCGGAGCTGGGCGGCTTCCTGCCGGAAGCGTTCCAGGCGCTGGCGGACCAGCACGAGCAGGACGACAACACCCGCCGCCGGCTGGCGATCTGGGTCTGGTTCGCTCACTCGAACGTCGTCACGCTCGCGGTGCTGATCGCCTTCTCGGCCTTCTTCGGCGCGGCGCTCCGGAACTTCGACGTGGGCGTGGGCATGCAGGCGATTGGCAGCACCTTCCTGCGGGTCTCACTGCCGATCCTGGTGCTCTACTTCGGCGGCCTCGCCTACTTCTCGCACGTGCGCCGCAGCGGCGGAGAGCTGACGCGGAAGTGGCACCGGTCGCTGCTGAAGCTGCCAGTGATCGGGCGGATCAACTTTCTCCGGGCCAGCGCGGTCTTCACCCGGATGCTGGAGCGGCTCTACCACGCCGGCGTGAGCGGGACTACCGCCTGGGACACCGCCGCCGCCGCGGTCCCGAACCTCTATCTCTCGGACCGCTTCCTCTCCGGCCGCGGTGCCGTGGAGACCACCGGCCGCCTGAGCGCCGGAATGGAGCAGACCGGCGTGCTGGAACCGGCGGACGTGGGGATGGTCGCGACCGGCGAGACCACCGGTGACATCCCCCAGGCGCTCCACTACCTGGCCAACCGGTACGAAGAAGACACCCGCGTGGCGCTCGGCGCCGGCGTGCTGCGAGGAGCGATCTCGTTCACCCTCTGGGCTTTCCTGCTCGGCGCCATCGGGTTCGCCATCCTGATGCAGGGCTACTACGGACAGATCTTCAAAGCTTTCGAAGAATGGCAGCAGTAGAAGGCAAAAGTTAGAAGGCAAAGGCTGAAGGCAAAAGGCTAAAGGCAAAAGTCCGAACCCTGCGGACGAGAAGCTCTGCCGCCCGCCGGCAGCTCACTTTAGCCTTTAGCCTTTATACTTTTGCCTTTAGGAGTGTTTTCCAAATGCCGGTCTATACCTATACAGCCAAGGACAGCCGCGGAAATGTTCAGCAGGGGGAGGTGGAAGCGGTCTCCGACTCCCAGGCGGTGGCGCAGCTCCGGGAGCAGGGGCTCTGGACCACCAACCTGAAGCGCCGCGGCGGCGGGGGGCGCGCGGAGGGCGAGCGGGGGGAAAAGCAGGAGACGAGCCTCTTTATGAAGCTCTTCCCACCGGTCTCCTCCAAAGACCTCTCTCTTTTCTACCGCCAGCTCTACACGATGCTGAACTCCGGCATGCCGCTCTACGGCTCTCTGGAGACGCTCGGCGGAACGCACCAGTCGCCGAACCAGCATCTCCGGCGGGTCGCCGCGACCATGGCGCAGATGGTGCTGGCGGGCCAGACGCTCTCCGCCGGGATGCGGCGCTTTCCGTGGCTCTTCGACAAGATGCAGCTCCGGATGGTCGAAGCCGGCGAGATGGGTGGACTGCTCGTCACGATCCTGGAGCGGCTCGCGGAGTACCTGGAGCGCGACTACCAGCTCCGGCTGGAGATCAAGAAGAAAACCCTCTACCCCAAGCTGCTCCTGCTGGCCTTAATCCTGATCCCGCCGATCCCGATCCTGGTGCTGGGGGGGGTGGTCCCCTACCTGCTGGCGGTGTGGGGTACGGTTTCCACGGCCATCCTCTACGGCATCCCGACCTACGTTATGGTAAAGCTGCTGCTCACCACGCAGGCGGGTCGGGAGCTGTACGATCAGATCAAGCTCGGGCTGCCGGTGATCGGCCCGCTCGTCCGCAAGCTGGCGGTGGCGCGGTTCTCCCGCACCCTGGCGGCGCTCTACGGCGCGGGCGTTCCGATCGTGAGCGCGGTGACCATCTCCTCGGAGGCTACCGGCAACAGCGTGCTGGAGCGCGGCTGCCGCGTGGCGGCGCCCGCCATGGAGAAGGGCGGCTCGATCGGCCTGGCGCTCTCCGCGACCCGCTTCTTCCCGCCCATGTTTACCGGCATGGTGAGCACGGGTGAGACGACCGGCAGTCTGGATGATACGCTCAACAAGGCAGCGGACTTCTACGAGCAGGAAGCGCTCCATACCAGCGTCCAACTGGTCGTCATCCTCGGCGTGGTGCTGCTCCTCATCATGGCGCTGATCATCGCGATCCAGGTCATCGGCGCCTGGGGCGGATATGCCGCGGGGGTTACCGGAGCAGGTGGCGGAGGCTAGGCCGTGAGCGAGGGAAAGACCCACTACGAAGTCCTGGGTCTTTCCCCGGATGCTGATGCAGACCAGATCCGGAAGCGATTCCGGGAGCTGGCGCGCAAGTACCATCCGGACGTGAACCCCGGTCCCGGCGCCCACGAGATGTTCCTGCGCATCAACCAGGCCTACGACGTCCTGGGAGACGCCACCCGGCGCGCCTCGTACGACCTGACCCTGCGCGACCGCGCGCGCAAGCAGCAGCCGCCCCCGGGCGGACGACCCTCGCCCCCACCCGGAGCCGCCCGCGCCGGTGGCAGCCGCACCGGAGCGACCGCCGGTCGGCCGGGCGCGGGCGGCTCCGCGGCTTCAGGGCGGGGCACCGCTGGGGGGGGGAGGGGAAGTCGAGAGACCAAACTAATGGTCGGCTCCCCACCCCCAGACTACCTACACGGACCACTTCAT
>JBKBRF010000053.1:0-44048 GCA_046292385.1 Armatimonadota bacterium
GGAGAGGGCTCGCCCGCGAGTACGACTATCTACCGGAAACCACGGAGGCGAAGATCCTGCTGGCGATGAGCCGGCTGATGCTCAACCGGCTAACTGTATGACCGACTACCGTACACCCTCTCAGGGAAGGGGGTCGGGGGGTTAGGCCGCGCCGAAGTGCTGGGTCTCCGGTGATCCTTATGCCCCGCACGGTTCGGCTTTTGCCTTCAGGAGACTTCGTTCCGGAGCTGGCCGATCCCCTCGATCTCCACCTCCACCACGTCGCCCGGCTGTAGGAGCCGTCCGCTCGCATTGCCCACGCCCGAGGGCGTGCCGGTGGCGATCAGGTCGCCCGGCTCCAGGGTGACGAACCGGCTGATCCAGGCGATCACTTCCGGGACGGTAAAGACCATCTCCGCGGTGGTGGAGTCCTGCCGCACCTCGCCGTTCACTCGCGTGCGCAGCCGCAGCGCGTGCGGGTCGTGGATCTCATCCTTGGTAACCAGCCACGGGCCGCACGGCGCGCCGGTGTCGAGCCACTTTCCGACGAGCCAGTCGAAGAACCGGTCGCGCTCCCGCTCCGCCCGCGGCGGCTCCTTGGAGGGAAGCGCGCGCTCGGAGATGTCGTTCAGGATCGTGTACCCGGCCACGTAGCGGTAGGCCTCGTTCTCCGGGATGTCGCGCCCGCGCTTGCCGATCACCACGGTCAGCTCCCCTTCATAGTCGAGCTTCCGGGCGAGCTGCGGGTACCGGATCGCTTCCCCGCTGCCGATCAGCGAAGTGGAGGGCGGCTTCAGGAAGAAGTACGGGTAGGTCTCTTCCTTGGGAAAGACCTGCCGTCCCCCTTCTTTCACGTGTTCCTGGTAGTTTCCGGCGAGCGCCAGCAGCTTCCGCGCCTGCGGCACCGGGGCTTTGAGCCGCACCTCCGCCAGCGGCCGGATCGGCCCGGCCAGCGCCTCCCCCCTCTCCGCCCGCTCCAGTGCGGAGAGCACCACCGACATTGCGATCTCACCGGCCTCCAGCAGCGCCAGCGCGGTCGGGTAGACGTTCGTCACGTCGAGCACCCGCTCGGCCGACATCAGCACACCCAGGCGCACCTGGCCATCGATCGTGAAGGAGAGTATCCGCATCGTCCGTACCTCGTGAAAGCTCGATTCCGCCCGACCCGGTTAAGCGGCGGCCCCGGTACGTTGTATCCTCCCCGCGCACAGTCGGCGCCCGCTTCTTTGCGCCCGGCGGCACCGCGATCGAGCTACCCACCGGTTACCGTCCTTACCCGGTCATTGAATGAGAAGCTCTTGCGGTCGCGCTGCGGATCAATCCCGCAATCCCGCATAAAAGCCGCGCGAGCCGGGTATGCAGGGCAAGCTTGAGTGCCAACCTGCTGGTCTCCACAGGGGCACGGCCTGCCTCGGCGTCCTGGCGCCCGGGGTCCGCTCACAGGAGTTCGATGTCTCGGTATCGCATTGCTCTCATCTCCTCTACCGCCGAGGTAGAGCGTCTGATCGGGATGGCTGCTGACCCGTCGCGGGGACCTTCAGCGGAGGAGTCGCCGGCTCCGAGCTGGCCGCTGGTACACGCTCGGACCGGCGGGATCACCCACGCGGTGGCCGTGTACGATGAGGAGCGATTGTCGCTGGTGCTGCCTTACGTGCCCCAAACGCTGGAGCTACCATGCCGCCTCGGGTACGCCACCGTGGCGAGCTTCCGGCTTGCGGCGCTGGAGATTCCGGGCCCCGCCTTTGCCGGGGCCCGGGAGCCGGAAGCGCTGGAGCTGGCGCTGGCGGCGCTGCTGGAGAAGAATCCGAATGCCTCGCTCTACCTCTCCAGCCTGCCGGAGGCGGCGCCGGTCTGGCGCCTGCTGCGGGAGTCGCCCGGCATCCGACGGCACGGCTGGACCTACCTGCCCTACGGGAGCGCGGAATACTGGCTGCTGAAGCTGGAGCCGGATTTCGACTCCTACCTCTCCCGCTTCAGCGGCCGGAGCCGGCGTAAGCTGCAGAACACGGTGCGGCGGCTGGAGAGCGTGGAGGGAGAGGTGAGCGTTCGGCGGATCGCGCGAGCCGATGAGGTTCCGCCGCTCCTGCAGCACGTGGAGCGGGTGTCTCACCGGAGCTGGCAGGGGACTCGCCTTCGAAGAGCGGTGCGGGCCTCCCGGGAGATGGCGCTCCGGCTTACGGCGGAGGCGGAGCGGGGCTGGCTGCGGTCGTACGTGCTGCTCCGTGGAAAGGAGCCGATCTCGTTCGTGCTGGGCCGCCAGGTGGAGCGTGTTTACTACTACGACCAGGTCGGCTACGACCCGGAGTGGAGCGACTACTCCCCCGGAAAGGTGCTGCTCTACCGTCTCCTGGAAGATCTACATCAGCACGATCCGCCGGAGTGGCTCGACTTCGGCTACGGCGATGCGGAATACAAGCGGTTCTTCGGCACGCACCACGAGCGGGTGGTAAATACCTACCTGCTCCGCAAGAGACCGCGGCCGGCGGTGGCGCTGAGCATCCACGCCACCTGCGCCGGGACCTCCGAGGTAGTCCGCAGCCTGCTGGAGCGATTCAACCTGCGTTCGAGAGCCCGCCGCCTGCTCCGCGGCTTCCCGGCCGCGCGGCCCGGAGCGCCCGGCCGGGAACGAGGAACGACTTGAGAAGGACGGAGTGCAGAGGGCGGAGTGCAGAGGATCGAACCCTCCGGACCCGAGCGGTTCGGGATTCCGCACTCCGGCCTCTGCACTCCGTCCTCGGCTACAGCGCCGCGGTGGCGGCTTCCAGCCGGTCGATGCCCTTCTCGATCGCTTCCATGCTGGTGGCGTAAGAGAGGCGGATGTGCTTCGGCATGCCGAAGCCGCTGCCGGGGATCACCGCGATCTTCGCCTCATTCAGCAGGTACTCCGCCAGCGCGTCACCGTCCGGATACTTGTCGTTCACCAGCGCCTCCACGCTCGGGAGCACGTAGAAGGCGCCTTCGGGCGTGACGCAGGTGATCCCGCGGATCGAGTTGAGCCGGCCGACGATGTAGTCGCGCCGCTTCTCGAACTGAACCCGCATCTGCTCCACGCAGTCCTGCGGCCCCCGCAGCGCCGCCACGGCGCCGAATTGCGCGAAGCTGGTCGGGTTGCTGGTGCTCTGGTCCTGGATCCGGCCCATGGCGGCGACGATCTCCATGTCGCCGGCCAGCCAGCCGAGGCGCCAGCCGGTCATGGAGTAGGCCTTGGAGAAGCCGTTGACCACCAGCGTCCGCGCCTGGATCTCCGGTCCGAAGGATGCGATGCTGACGTGCTGCCGGCCGTAGGTGAGGTGCTCGTAGATCTCGTCGCTCAGCACCAGGAGGTCGCGCTCCACCGCCAGATCGGCGATCTTCCGGAGCTCGGTCTCCTCGACCACCGCGCCGGACGGATTGCTGGGCGAGTTGAGGACGATCAGCTTCGTCTTCGGCGTCACCGCCGCGGCGATCGCCTCCGCCGTCACCTTGAAGCCGTTCGCCTCCGGTGCGTCCACGATCACCGGCACGCCGCCCGCGAGCTTGGCCTGCTCCGGGTAGCTCACCCAGTACGGCTGCGGGATGATCACCTCGTCGCCCGGGTTCAGCACCGCCTGGAACAGGTTGTAGATGCTGTGCTTGGCGCCCGCGGAGACGATCACCTGGCCCGGCTGGTAGCTCAGGCCGTTCTCCCGCTGGTGCTTCTCGCAGATCGCTTCCTTCAGCGCCGGGATGCCGGAGGAGGGCGTGTACTTCGTCATCCCGCGCTGGAGCGCCTCGATCGCGGCCGCCTTGACATGCTCCGGCGTGTCGAAGTCCGGCTCGCCGGCGGCGAAGCTGATGACATCCACGCCCTGTGCCTTCAGCGCGTTGGCGCGGGCGGTGATGGCGAGAGTGGGCGACGGGGCAGCGTTGCGCGCGCGTTCGGAGAGGCGGGACATGGCGAGATCCTTTGCAGGCGAAAGAGACAAAAAGAAACGGCGGCCTCCGCACCCCCGAATGGGGGCTTCTGCCGGAGTGCCGCCGCTGTAAGTAACGTTTCCTAGGAAATGAAGCGGCGGAACACGAGGGTCGCGTTGTGCCCCCCGAAGCCGAAGCTGTTCGAGATCGCGACCTCCGGCTGGAGCTCACGTTTTTCGTTCGGCACGTAATCGAGGTCGCAGTCCGGATCCGGGTTCTCGTAGTTGATGGTCGGCGGCACCACGGCGTCGCGGAGCGCCTGGACGCAGAACATGCCTTCCACCGCCCCGGCGGCACCGAGCAGGTGGCCGGTCATCGACTTCGTGCTGCTCATCGGAAGCTGGTAGGCCCGCTCGCCGAAGAGCGACCTCACCGCGGCGGTCTCGTTCCGGTCGTTCGGGCCGGTGGAGGTGCCGTGAGCGTTGACGTAGCCGACCTCTTCCGGAGCCACGCCGGCATTCGCCAGCGCCGCCTTCATCGCCCGCACCGCGCCGGCCCCTTCCGGCGCCGGCTGGGTGATGTGGTAGGCGTCCGCGCTCATGCCGTAGCCCACCAGCTCCGCCAGAATGGTGGCGCCGCGGGCGCGGGCAAACTCCAGCTCTTCCAGGACCAGGATGGCGGAGCCCTCGCCCATCACGAAGCCGTCGCGCAGCGCGTCGAACGGGCGACTCGCGCGGGCCGGCTCGTCGTTCCGGGTGGAAAGGGCGCGGCAGGCGGCGAAGCCGGCGATACCGAGCGGTGTGATCGCCGCCTCAGCGCCGCCGGCCAGCATCGCGTCCGCGTCGCCGCGCCGGATTACCTCCAGCGCGTCGCCGATCGAGTGCGTGCCGGTGGCGCAAGCGGTGACGATACAGCTATTTGGGCCGCCGAGGCCGAACCGGATCGAGACCTGGCCGCTCGCCATGTCGCAGATCATCATCGGGATGAAGAACGGGCTCACCCGGTCCGCTCCCCGATCCAGATAGGTGGAGTGCTCCCGCTCGAGCGTCTCGATACCGCCGATGCCCGAGCCGATGATGACGCCGATCCGGTTCCGGTTCTCGTCGGTCACTTCCAGGCGCGCGCTGTCGATCGCTTCCTGGGCCGCCGCCACCGCGAACTGGGTGAAGCGGTCCATCTTGCGCGCTTCCTTGCGCTCGACCCACTTCAGCGGGTCGAACCCCTTCACTTCCGCGCCGAAGCGGACCGGAAGCGAAGACGCGTCGAAACGCTCGAGCGGCGCCACGCCGGACTTGCCGGCCAGCACTGCCTGCCAGCTCGATTCTGCGTCGAGGCCCACGGGGCTCACGCACCCGAGGCCGGTGATGACTACACGTCGCCTGGACATAAGACGGTTAGGACTTGATCTTCTCGTCGAGATAGTTCACCGCATCCTGCACGGTGGAGATCTTCTCGGCCTCTTCGTCCGGGATCTCGATGTCGAACTCTTCCTCGAACGCCATGGTGAGCTCCACCATGTCGAGGGAGTCGGCTCCGAGGTCATCTACAAACGAGGCCTGCGGCGTCACCTCATCCGGGTTCACGTCGAGCTGCTCCGCCACTACCTTCTTCACACGATCGAACGTCGACACTATCTTACCTCCGTATGCGGTTTGCATCGGTTGCCCACTCGGGCAGACACGCTCCGGGACCACCGTCCCGTATCACGCCCACCCGCACCCGGGCAGACAAAACATTAAGCCGACCGGGGCAGTCTATCTCAGCCGATGAGGCCGCCATCGACAACCAGTACCTGGCCGGTGACGTAGGCTGCGGCATCGGAGCAAAGGAAGGTCACCACGCCCGCCACGTCTTCCGGCTCGCCCAGCCGTCCCAGCGGGATCTGCGGCAGCACCTTCTCCGCCAGGTCCTGCGGGAGCGCCTCCGTCATCCGCGTGCGGATCCAGCCGGGCGCCACCGCGTTGCAGGTGATGCCGCGGGAGCCGACTTCCTTCGCGGTCGACTTTGTCAGGCCGATGATTCCGGCTTTGGAGGCGGCGTAGTTCGCCTGCCCCGCGTTGCCGGTAATCCCCATCACCGAAGTGACGTTGACGATGCGCCCGGAGCGCTGCCGCACCATCCGCTTCACGGCGGCCTTGCTGCAGTTGAAGGTGCCCTTCAGGTTCACCTGGATCACCGCGTCCCAGTCCGCCTCGGACATTCGCATGATCAGGCCGTCTTTGGTGATGCCGGCGTTGTTGACCAGGAAGTCGATTCGGCCGAGCTGCTCGACGGTCTGCGCCACCAGTCCTTCCGCCTCGTCGGCGGAAGAGACGTCGGCCTTCAGCGCCAGCGCGCGCCGGCCGAGGCCGCGGATCTCTTCCGCCACCGTCTCCGCCGCGTCGATCTCCCGGCTCACCGCCACCGCCACGTCGGCGCCCGCCTGCGCCAGCCCCAGTGCGATGGCGCGCCCGATGCCGCGGCCGCCGCCCGTCACCAGCGCGACTTTCCCTTCCAAGCTCATCGATCCGTCTCCACTCCGTTGGTGCCGGTCCACTTCAGCACGCAAGAGGCCCACGAAAGGCCGGCGCCGAAGCCGACCATCACCAGCGTATCACCGGCGCGCAGGCGACCCTGAGTGCGAGCCTCGTCGAGCGCCAGCGGAATGGAGGCGGCGGAGGTGTTTCCGTACCGCTCCACGTTGCTGAAGACGGCGCTCTCCGGCAGGCCCAGCCGCCTGGCGGCGGCGTCGATGATGCGGATGTTCGCCTGGTGGGGCACGAAGCAGTCGACGTCCGCCACTGAAAGCCCCGCCTGCCGCAGCGCTCGCAGCGTGCTCTCCTCGATGACGCGCACCGCGAACTTGAAGACCTCGCTGCCGGCCATCCGGATGCTCTGGTGCAGCGGGTCGTCCGACCCGGTGGAAAGCTCGTGGCCATAGCCGCCCGGCTCCACCGCCAGCAGCGGGCCGCCGCTGCCGTCCGACCCCAGGTCGAATGCCAGACAGCCCTCCCCCTCCGCCACGGGGCCCAGTACCACGGCGCCCGCGCCGTCTCCGAAGAGCACGCAGGTAGAGCGGTCTCGCCAATTGGTGATGCGGGAGAGGCTCTCCGCGCCGACCACCAGGACGTGCCGGTAGAGGCCGGTCTGCACGAACTGGGAGCCCACCGCCAGCGCGTAGATGAAGCCGGAGCAGCCGGCCCCGAGGTCGAAGGCGGCGGCACGGGTGGCGCCGATGCGGTTCTGCACGAGGGAGGCGACGGCGGGGAACGGCGCGTCCCCGGTGACCGTGGCGACGATGACGAGATCGATCTCCGCGCCGGAGAGGCCCGCGTCGGCCAGAGCGCGCTCGGCGGCACGGGTGGCGAGGTCGCTGGTGCGCTCCTCCGGAGCCGCGACGCGCCGCTCCCGGATGCCGGTGCGGGTGACGATCCACTCGTCATTCGTCTCGACCATCCGCTCCAGGTCGGCATTCGTCAGCACGCGCTCCGGGGCGTAGCTGCCCAGGCCGAGGATACCGGCGCTGCGGAGCGACGGCACCAGCGCGCCTCCCGCCACCGGCCTATCGAGCAACGTGCTCGCGGATCTTGTCGACGATTCCATGACGTACTGCCTCTCCCGCCGAACGGATAGCGTTGGTCACGGCGGCGCTGTTCGACTTGCCGTGGCCGATAATGCACACGCCGTTGACCCCAAGCAGGGGCGCTCCACCCCGCTCACCATAGTCGGTCCGGCGCTGAATGCGCTTGAATGCCGGTTTCAACATCACGGCGGGGATCATCAGGAGCGGATGCCCCTGCATCTCCTCCTTGATCAGGTCCCGCACGAACTCGGCGACCCCCTCGCCAACCTTCAGTATTACGTTGCCGGTGAAGCCGTCGCACACCGCCACGTCACACCGGCCGTTGAAGAGGTCCGGGCCTTCGACGTTTCCGATGAAGTGGACCGGCATCCCGCGCAGGAGCCCGTACGCCTCGCGGACCAGCTCGTTTCCCTTGCCCTCTTCCTCGCCGATATTGACCAGCCCCACGCGCGGGTCGGCGATTCCCATCACCTCGCGCGCGTAGATGCTGCCCATCACCGCGTACTGCGCCAGGCACTCCGGCCCGACGTCGACGTTCGCGCCGGCGTCGAGCAGCACGGTGTGACCGGAGCGGTTGGGGAGGATGATGGCGATGGCGGGGCGGTCGATGCCGGTGATGCGACCAAGCTTGAACAGGCTGACGGCCATGCCCGCGCCGGTATTCCCGGCGGAGAACATGGCCGCTGCCGTGCCGCTCTTAACGAGATCCGCGCACACCACCAGCGAAGCGCCTTTCTTCCGGCGCACCGCCTGGGCGGGGGACTCGTGCATCTCCACGACTTCCGGCGCGTCCACTAGCTCGATGCGCCGGCGGGCCGTGCTGTCGTGCTTCTCAAGGAGAGGCTTGACCTGTGCCTCTCGCCCTACCAGAAGCAGGTCCAGGCCGAACTCCTGGGAGGCTTGGACCGCGCCGTCCACGATTGCAGCCGGCGCGTGGTCGCCCCCCATGGCGTCTACGGCGATTCTCACCCGCTACTCCTGCGGCGTTTCGGTGCCTTCCGAGCTCGGGGCGGTCTCTTCCTCGGCGCGCCGGCGGGCCCGGACGTCGATCACCATCCGGTTGCCGTAAAAGCCGCAGGTGGGGCAAACGTGGTGCGGAAGCCGCGGCGCGTGGCAGCGGGGGCAGTCGACCACGTTGGGAACAGTGAGCTTGAAGTTGGCGGCCCGGCGGCGCGAAGTGCGCGCGTGGGACGTCTTACGCTTCGGTAATGGCATGCCAGACTAACCTCGCTCCGGCGCCTTCCCGGCGAGCGGAGCCCCTGGATAGAAACAGTAGAATTCGACCCGCGGCCGAACCGGGGTAGGGTTCGCCGGCTCCCTGAAGGAGCGGCAGCCGCAAAACCCACTTATTCTAGAACACCGACTGCGGGAAGTCCAGGGCTTCGAGAGGGATGAGGGATGAAGGATGAGGGATGAGACCCAAACCTTCCGTGTACGGCAGTTCTTGCTCCTGCTCTTACTCCTGCTCCTGCTCGCTGGCGAACAGGTGCTCCGCCACGTCCCCGGAAGCTCGGTCCAGGCGGCGGGATAGTTCGGTTGAGCATTAAGGTGCGGAGTGAACTCCGCGGGTTGGTTCGCGCTTTGCGAGGGGGTAGCGTGTAGGTCTGCGGCGACGGGAAACTGCGGTGCGAGGAGAGCGATCGCCGGCCCCGCCCATCAGCTGCCGAACAGTGGCGAGAGCAAGCGAGAGGAGCAGCCGTACACGAACGGTGCCCAGCCCGCGGAAGACCTACGCGCTACCCGCTACTCCCCGGATTCCTCTCCCTGCTCCTCGAGGAGGGCGGCCAGCCCCGCCAAGGGGGTGTTTGCCGCCTGGCGCTCGCAGGTGCAGGGCTGGTCGTTCAGATTGGCGCCGCATTGGGGGCAGAGCCCGGAGCAGGCGTCGTCGCAGAGGGTGCGGATCGGCACCTCGGCTACGATGAGCTGGCGCAGCAGCTCTTCCAGGTCGAGGATGGGGCGGCCCTGGTCCAGGTAGACGACGGAGCTCACCACCGTGTCGTAATCCTCGTCCTCCGCCGGCGGGCGGTTGGGATGGAGGACGTCGTCGATCGGAAAGTGCTCGTCGATCTCCAGCTTCACCGGAACGCGCACGTCGGTGAGGCAGCGGCTGCACGGCTGCAGCAGCGTCGTCTCCACCTGCCCGTCGATGTTGATCAGGTCCCCGCCGTTGGTGAACGTCACCTTGCCGCGCACCGGCTCGGCGAAGACGAGATCCGGGTCCTCGACAGAGGGCTGATCGACCTCTACGTCGGCCCGCATGCCCTCCCGGACCACGATCTCGGACAGATCCAGGTGCATACTCGGTCGCCGCATCGCCATCCTCCCTCCTGTGGTTCCGTGTACCATATCTTCATTCTGCCCTGCTTGTAAAACGCGCCACGCCAACCGGCCGGGCGGAGGGCTGCGCGTTCTATCCGGTGAATCCCGGGGGCGCGGGGACGATACAATACGGGTGGAGGAGCTGCATGTCCAGACACGTTCTGACCGTTGACGATGACCCCCTGATCCGCCGCCTCGTGCAGCTCAACCTGACCCGCGCCGGCTACCGAGTCACCACCGCGTCGGACGGCGTCGAAGCGCTCGAGCAGCTTAAGAACGAGGTCCCGGACCTGGTGGTGCTCGACATCACGATGCCGCGGATGGATGGGATCGAGCTGCTGCGCCGGCTGAAGGCGGATGCTCGGACGGAGAAGGTGCCGGTGGTGATGCTCACCGCCAAAGCGCAGGACCAGGACGTCTTCGAAGCGGAGCGCTCCGGGGCTTCCTGCTACCTCAACAAGCCGTTCCACCCCACGGAGCTGCTCGACACGATCCAGCGCACCCTCTCCGAGGGATAACTGCGGTCGCTGGTTATCTCCCGGAAAGGGCTGGAGTCGCTACCGCTCGTGCCAGCGCTGGAGCACGGCGCGCTCCCGTTCGGCGGTGAGGCCCGCTTTCAGCTCCCGCTCCGGCTCGGCGGCGAGCCATGCGAGCGTATCCGCAGCCGTCTCCAGCAAAGGCCGGAGCTGCAGTCCGGCCGCGAGCGCGCGGCGGTTGTCGATCCGGGAGAAGCCCGCGTAGTCCCCGGAGGCCGGCACCCAGAGCGGCAGGTCGGACCACGGGGCGACGCCCTGTTCCGCCAGGAATGCCTCGTCGACCCAGGTAAAGGCGGCGTCCGACCCGGCGGCCCGGCGGCAGCAGTCGAGCAGCTCCCCCATCGTCGCCGGCGCGGCCGGGCCGACCGCGTTGAAGACACCCTCGGCGCGCGCCGCGACGAGCCGGACCATCCACTCCGCCAGGTCCCGCACGTCGATCCACTGCACCGGGTGATCCGGCACTCCCGGCGCCAGCACCTCGCCGCCGCGGGCCACGCGCACGGGCCAGTAGGTGAAGCGGTCGGTCGGGTCGTGCGGGCCGACGATAAGGCCGGGACGCACCAGCAGGGAGCGGCCCGGGAACGCCTCGGACACTTCGCGCTCGCAGAGCGCTTTGAGCGGCCCGTAGGTCTCGCCCGTCACCTCTTCCACGCTCTCGTCGGCCAGCGTGCCGACCGGCTCGGTCTCGTCGATTCCCACCTGACCGAATCCGGAGTAGACCGAGATGCTGGAGACGAAGGTGTAGTGCTCCACCGCTCCCTGCAGAAGCCGCGCCGACTGCCGCACCACCCGCGGCACGTAGCCGCTGGTGTCGAGGACGGCATCCCAGCGGCGCCCTTCCAGCGCGGAGAGGTCGCCGTCCCGGTCGCCGTGGAGCTTCTCGACCCCCGGGAAGAGCTCGGCCCCGTGCCGCCCCCGGTGAAAGAGCGTCACTTCGTGGCCTGCCGCCAGTGCCGCCTCCACCAGGTGGCAGCCGAGGAACACCGTTCCACCCAGTATCAGAAGCTTCATCGCGTTACTCGCAGCCTTCGCGCGGCTCCGCGCACCGGATGCGGATCACTTCCTGCGCCTGACCGTCGAAGAGCTCCCGGTGGATAGCGGCGATCCGCTCCGGATCCACCTTCAGCCGGCGGTCGTAGGTGAGCAGGCCGTTGATCTCCTGCTCGATGTCGGTGAGCTGGGTGTAGCAGAATCCGGAGACGAACGGCAGCTCGCGGATCCCTTCCATCAGGTCGCGGTACTTGCCAAGCAGCTCGTCGCTGCTCGCAATGGAGGCGTAGATGTTGTACATCCGGTCCCAGCTTTCCCGCGGCAGCTCCGGCTGAAGGAGAAAGCCCCCCACCTCCGTCAGCATGATCGGCTGGCCGTGGTAGCGGCAGTCCCGCGCGAAGATCGTCCGGCTGCCGCTCCAGATGCGTGCCGGCATCGGCCCCCCGTCGAGCGCGCTGCGCCAGTGCTCCTTGAGCCGCTCGGAGCTGTGGCTGTAGTCGTGGACCGCGATGATGTCGGCGACGTCGGTATGCTCCCAGCCATCGTTGTCGATCACCGGCCGGGTCGCATCCAGGCGGCGGGTCGCGGTGACCATCCGCTCCAGGAAGCTGTACTGCCCCGGATGCCCCTCCCGGAGGTCCGGAAAGCCCATGCTCTCGTTCACCGGCACCCACGCGACGATGCACGGGTGATTCAGATCCCGGCAGACCGCCCGCTCCCACTCCGCCAGCAGGCGCTCCTCCGCCTCGGTCGACCAGGCCCGCCCATTCGGCATCTCCGCCCAGACCATCAGTCCCAGGCGGTCGCACCAGTAGAGCCAGCGCGGGTCCTCGATCTTCTGGTGCTTCCGCGCGCAGTTGAAGCCGAACGCCTTGATCAGCTCCACGTCCCGGCGCAGCGCCTCGTCCGAAGGGGGCGCCAGGTAGCTCTCCGGCCAGTAGCCCTGGTCAAGCACCGAAACCAGGTAGGTCGGCTCCCCGTTCAGGAGCATCCGCCCGCCTCGCAGCTCGACCCGCCGGAGGCCGGCGTAGGTCTGCACCTCGTCGAGGAGCTCCCCCTCGCACCGGAGCCGCAGGTGGACGTCGTACAGGTGCGGATCGTCCGGCGACCACCGCCGCGCCTGCGGAATCTCCAGCCGCAGCTGGGCCACCGCGTAGGGCGTCTCCACGGCGGCGCGCGCCACCACCCGCTCGCCCTCGCGGACCTCCGCCTCCACGTGCCACTCGGTCGACGGGGCGTGGAGGTAGACGGTGAGCTCCAGGGCATCCGGATCGAGCTGCGGAATCACCACTACGTCTTCGATCCGTCTCGGCGGCACCGGCTCCAGCCAGACGCTCTGCCAGATTCCGGTGGTGCAGTAGTAGTCGATCCCGTGCGGAAGCCCGGTGCTCGACTGCTTTCCCCGGGGCTGGCGCGGGTCCTGCGAGTCCTCCACGCGGAGGACGAGCCGGTTCTCCTCGGTCAGGTAGGGAGAGATGTCGAACGCGAACGGCACGTGCCCCCCGCGGTTGTGACCCACCTCCTGCCCGTTTACCCACACGGTGGTGCGGTAGTCGACCGCGCCGAAGTGGAGCAGCACGTCCCGGCCGCGCCACTCGTCCGGCACCGTGAAGCTCCGGGCGTACCAGACTACCGGGTGCACGCCCTTGTCATTGATTCCGGAGCGCTCGCACTGGTGCGGGAACGGCACCACGATCTCCGCCTCGAGCTGCCGTCCGTCGCACCAGCCTTCCGAAAGGCCGTGGTCGGTATCGTCGAAGGCAAACTCCCAGGTGCCGTTCAAACAGAGCCACTCGGAGCGGACGAACTGCGGGCGAGGGTATTCGGGTCGAGGCAGGTTGTGGGCGCTCATACGGGCAGTTTACCGCAAGGAGACTCGCGGGAGGGCGGCGCGGGCCCGGGTGCGCGGGGACGTGAGGGTAAACGCAGGCGGCTGCGGATCCTCGGATTCCGGAGACCTCGGAGACCGATCGCCTCTCTCCCCGTTTCCGTACACGAACGAGCCCCCATCCCTCACGGGGACGGGGGCTCGGACTGGTGGGGCTCTGCCTGGAAAGGCTTACAGCTCGCGGGGGCTCAGGAACGGCAGGGGCTCCGTCCCGGCGATCCGCTTCAGCGCTTCGAAGTCCTTGATCTCGATGCGCGCGTAGCGGAGGTCGAGAACGTCGTCCTCCCGGAACTCCTGCAGCACGGTGCTCAGCGTCTCCCGGCGGGCACCCGCCATCTCCGCCAGCTCCTGCTGCGTGAACCGGAGACCCACGCTGATGCCGCCCTTGCGGTTCCGCACGCCGAATGAGGCGGCGAGGTTCACCAGCACCTGGGCCACGCGCTGCGGCAGGTTGTAGAACGCAAGCATGTGGATCGAGTGCATGAGCTGCCAGGTGGCCCAGCTAAGCTGGCGCATCACGCGGCGGCTCAGGTCCACGTTGCCGGAGCAGGCCTGCAGCACCGAGTCCTGCGGGATCACGGTCACTTCGGACGCTTCCTGGGCCTCCAGGTAGTAGAGCTCGTTGTCCCACTCGTGGAAGAGCGGAGCGCAGATCGTGTCCCCCGGACCGAACAGAGCGATGGTCAGACTGCGGTCGTCGGCGGTCACGGAGAGCCGGACCAGGCCGCTCTCCACGCGGACCACCGCGTTATTGACATCGGTCAGCCGCTCACCCTCTGCGAGGGATCGGGGCGTACCGGAGTTCTTCAGAGAGTTGAGGGTTGCTTCGTCCAGACCTTCGAACACGTCGCGGATCCAGCCTGTCTGCTGGTCTGGAAACTGTCTTCGCATTTTGCCTCTTCGCTGCCTTTCACTTTCATTTGCACGGGGTTTCCCGCGGCGTACCACTCTCTACCATAGGGAACCGACGCGCTATTGTACATTGCCGAGGCGCGCGCCAACGGAAAGACAATAAAGTGTGCCGGCTCTCCAAGTGAATAACTTGGAAGGTTAGTGCGCGGGAATCCCACCTGAGGTAGCGCCCGCGGGCGCAGCTCGCGGGACCGGTGCGGCCCCCGCCCGCACTGCCGAATGGGGCTAGAGCGGGAACAGGATCGTGGCGTGCGTCTCGCTGTCGGTGTGCAGCGTGAACTTGCCGCCCAGATCATTCTGGGTCAGGGTGTCCACGATCTGCAGGCCGAGACTGTCCGAAGTGCGCAGGTCGAAGCCATTCGGAACGGGCGCGCCGTCGTTTACGATGTCCATGCGCACGGTTCCGTCGGCGATTCCGATTCGCACTTCGATCCGGCCCTCGTCCCGGTCGTGGAAGCCGTGCTCCACCGCGTTCTGGACCAACTCGTTCAGGACCAGCGCGACGGAGCTCGCCTTGCTGGCCGGGAGCGAGACGTCCGGACCGACCACGCGCATGGTGATCTGCTGGCCCGGGCGCAGGAGGCTGCGCCCGGTGAGCGTGAGGATCGTATCCGCCACCTGCCGCAGGTTCACCTGGTCCAGCTCTTCCTGCGAGAGGAGATCGTGGACGGCAGCGATGCTGATGATCCGGTTGATCGATTCCTTCAGCATCTCCTCGGGGGTGCCCTCGCCCGTGCGGTGCACCTGGAGCCGCAGCAGGCTGGCCACCGTCTGCAGGCTGTTCTTAACCCGGTGGTGCATCTCCTGGATGATCGCGGAGCGCACCATCAGCTTGGCGTTGATGATGGCGATCGCCGCCTGGTTGGCGAGCGTGCGGAGGCTGTCGATCTCCTCGTGAGAGAAAACCTTGGGTCGATCGGTGTAGCAGTTGAGCACGCCGACCACCTGCTCCCGGCTGATCAGCGGGACGCAGACCATGGAGCAGAGCCCTTCCTTCTCCGCGATATCCGGGAAGCGGTACTCCGGAGCGCGCTTCACGTCGAGGATCGCGAGGATGCGGCGGTCCTGCACCACCCGCCCGGCGATGCTCTCCCCCACCTTCAGGTTCGGCTTGGTGACGTAGTCCCGGCTCTTGCTCTGGGTCGCCTTGATCACCAGCTCCTGGCGCTCCTCGTCGAGCAGCATGATCGAGCAGATCTTGAATCCGAACGTCTGCGCCGTCATCGCGACGATGAGCTGCAGGATCTCCTCCAGGTAGAGGTTGGAGGTGATCGTTTTGCTGACTTCGGAGATGGCGGAGAGCTGGGTCGACTGGACCTGCATCCCCTCCTGCAGACGCGCGCCCTGGATCGCCGCGGCGGCCTGGGCCGCCACCGCCTGAAGGAGCCGGACGGCGCGCGGCGGGTAGGAGTGCGGCTCCCGCGTCTTCACGTTCAGCACCCCGATAAAGGCGTTCTGCGCCAGCATCGGGACGGAGAGGAAGCTCTGGCACTGCTGGTCGCGCAGGTCCGGCAGCTTCTTGAAGCGAGGGTCCTTGAAGGCGTCGCGCTCCAGCGCCACCGGCAGCAGCTCCCGCGCCACCCAGCCGGTGATCCCCTCCCCCACCTTCAGGGAGACGCGGCCGACCACCCCGTCGGGAGCGTCGTGGACGGCGCGCAGCACCAGGTTCTGCTTGGTGGGATCGAAGACGTAGATCGAGGACGACTCGGTCTCCGTCACGCGGACGGCAACCCGCGCGATGTAGTCGAGCATCGCCTCTGCGTTCGGGGCAGCCGCCACGTGGGCGCTCACCTCGTGGAGCAGGTCGACCTCTTCCGTCTTCTCGTCGAGCTGCGCCTGCAGCTCCGCGATCCGCGCCTCCGCGTCCGCCAGCTCCGCCGCGGGATCGGCGGGGGTCCTCTCCGGGTCCAGGCTTACTGTCATCGAGCTCGTGCTACTTCTCGAGCTAGGCCAGCTCGCTGGCGATGATGATCGCCTCGGCGATCTCCCGCATCGACTTGCGGGTGTTCATGCTCTGCTGCTGGATGCGGCGGAACGCCTCGTTCTCTCGCAGGCCGTGGCGGTCCATCAGGAGACCCTTGGCGCGGTCGACCAGCTTGCGCGTCTCCAGCGCGGAGGCGAGCGAGTCCGCCTGCTCCGCGATCTCCCGGAACTCGCGGAACCGCGCGATCGAAACGTTCATGGCCGGAAGCAGGTCCGACTCCGTGAACGGCTTCACCACGTAGCCGAAGACGCCCGCGTGCATCGCCCGCTCCACCAGGTCCTGCTGGCTGTAGGCGGTGAGCAGCAGCACCGGGGCCAGCTTCTCGCCGGAGATCTCCTTCGCGGCGTCGATGCCGTCCAGCTCCGGCATCTTTACGTCCAGAATAGCCAGGTCCGGCCGGTGCTGACGCACCAGATCGACGGCGGTGCGCCCGTCTCCTGCTTCCGCCACCACCTGATGGCCCATCCGCTGGAGTGTCTCTTTGAGGTCCAGGCGGATGATCGACTCGTCGTCGGCGATCACAATCCGAAGCTTGTCCACGTCTTTTCCCTGTGGAGTCTTTCGCTCCCGCTCCGCAGGCAAGCCGGCCGAAGGCCGGCGCGCGTTGCGCCGTCGGGATTGCTTTTGCTAGAATGTCCGGACTTGCGCAGTGGCAACTCCGACTCGCAGAAGTATAGCAAGGAGCGGGTCCCGGTTCAATTTGGCTGCGCGGCCGGAAACGGAACGAGATTCGGGAGAGCAGCCGCCGTGGAGAGTGCGCCGGATCCGGAGCGGAACGCAGAGAAAGGCTCCGCCGGCCCTGCGCTCGCCCTGCTCCTGGCCTACGCGCTGTTCCGCCTGGCCCTGGCTCTGGTGCGCCTGCCGCTGGCCACGCCGCCGTGGGCACTGCTGCTGGTGGCGGCGGTCAGCTCGGTCCTGAGCATCGGCCTTCCCGCGCTCGCCATCGCCGCTCTCGCGCGGCGGGAGCCGCCCCGGGGCCGGTTGGTGCTGGGGGCGCTGGTCGGGCTGGCGGTATGGCTGGGGCTCGGGTTCCTGATGGCGCAGACACGCGGCGCGGGCTGGCTGCTGGTGAGTCCGGTGCAGGACATGGCGATGATCGGCGCCATGGCGGCGGCCGGGATCGCGCTGGGGCTTTCGGTGCGGGAGCCGAACATCCTGTTCCCCGCCGCGCTGTTCGCCGCGTTCGCGGACTTCGTGGTGGTGAACTTCGGCACGGTGAACCGGGCGCTCTCCACGGAAGGCGGGCAGAAGCTGCTGCAGTCGGTCTCCGCCAAGGTGCCGACCTCGCAGGTGCACCCCGGCCTGGCGCCGTGGTCGCTCACGATCGGGCCGGCCGACTTCCTGTTCCTCGGCTTCTTCCTCGCCTGCGCGGCGCGGTTCAACATGGGGGTCTCGCGCAACGCCCTGGTGCTCGGCGTGGTGCTCGGGGCCGCGCTCTTCCTGGTGCCGTTCGTCCACGCCGTGCCGGCGCTGCTGCCGATGGCGGTGGCGTTCGTGGCGCTCAACTGGCGCCACTTCCGCCTGTCGCGGCAGGAGCTCGTCGGCTCCGTAGTAGTACTTCTCGTGACGGGAGCGCTCTTCTGGGGATACTTCCTGTGGGTGTTTCCCCGGAACCCAGGCAACCCGTAAAGGCGAGGTGATGGAGATGACTGCCCGTGCGGAGGATCGAGCCCGGCGCCGAGCGGCCCGGGCGGCCAGGCTTGCCGGATCGTAGCGCCACGGCGTCTCACGGCCGGGCCGCTCGCGCGAGCGCCCGCCCCACCCTGTTTAGTTCGACCACTCGTGATTAGAAGAGACCATGGCTGAACGTTACGACCCGAGAGAGATCGACCGCAAGTGGCAGCAGCGCTGGGAAGAGTCCGGCATCTACCAGGCGGATGAGGATCCCAACCGGCCCAAGTACTACGTGGTGACGATGTACCCGTATCCCAGCGGGGACCTCCACGTGGGCCACTGGTATCCGGTGACTCCCACCGACGCGCGCGCCCGCTTCATGCGGATGAAGGGCTACAACGTCCTCTTCCCGATGGGCTTCGACGCCTTCGGGCTGCCGGCGGAGAACGCCGCCATCCGGAACAACGTCCATCCTAAGATCTGGACCTACAACAACATCCGCCGGATGGAGGACCAGCTCCGCACCACCGGCGCCAGCTTCGACTGGCGGCGCGAGATCATCACCTGCGACCCGGAGTACTACCGGTGGAACCAGTGGTTCTTCCTGCAGTTCTACCGCCGCGGGCTGGCCTACCGGAAGTTCGCGCCGGTCGACTGGTGCCCGAGCTGCAACACCACCCTGGCCCGGGAGCAGGTGCTGGGCGAGGAGCGCCGCTGCGAGCGCTGCAACGCCCAGGTGATCAAGAAAGACCTGAACCAGTGGTACTTCCGCATCACCAACTTCGCGGACGAGCTGCTGGACCTGGAGCGGCTCGACTGGCCGGAGAACATCAAGGCGCTGCAGCGGAACTGGATCGGCAAGAGCGAGGGGGCGGAGTTCGCCTTCCAGGTGAAGAGTACGGAGGAGAGCTTCCGGGTCTTCACCACGCGGCCGGACACGATCTACGGCGTCACCTTCTGCGTGCTGGCGCCGGAGCACCCACTGGTGAAGACGATCACCACGCCGGACCGGCAGGCCGAGGTGGACCAGTACGTCGCCCAGACCGAGCGGCAGACGGAGATCGACCGCCTGAGTACGGAGAAGGAGCGCACCGGGGTCTTTACCGGCGCCTATGCGGTCCACCCGCTCACCGGCGCCGACGTGCCGATCTACCTCGGCGACTACGTCCTGATGACCTACGGCACCGGCGCCATCATGGCGGTGCCGGCCCACGACGAGCGCGACTTCGACTTCGCCCGCCGCTACGGGCTGGAGATCCCGGTCGTCATCGTGCCGCCGGATTGGGACGGCACCCCGCTCTCCGGCGCGTACAGTGGGCCGGGGGTGATGGTCAACTCCGGTCCGTTCGAGGGGCTGGACCACCAGGCCGGCAAGCAGGCGATCGTCGCGGAGCTGGAATCGCGGGGCATCGGCGGCGGCGCCGTCACCTACCGCCTGCGCGACTGGCTGATCTCGCGACAGCGCATGTGGGGCACGCCGATCCCGATCGTCTACTGCGAGAAGTGCGGCCCGCAGCCGGTGCCGGACGACCAGCTCCCGGTCGTGCTGCCGGACGACGTGGAGTTCAAGCCGACCGGCGAGTCGCCGCTGCGCTTCCACCCGACGTTCCGGCATACCACCTGCCCGGAGTGCGGCGGTCCCGCCGAGCGTGAGACCGACACGATGGACACGTTCGTCGACTCGTCCTGGTACCAGTACCGCTATCTCTCCCCGCACGACGAGAAGCGCCCGTTCGATCCGGAGCCGGGGCAGTACTGGCTGCCGGTCGACCTGTACACCGGCGGCGCCGAGCACGCCACGATGCACCTGCTCTACTCCCGCTTCTTCCACAAGGTGATGCGGGACATGGGGATGTTCGACGAGCTGCGCCGGGCCCACCCGGAGCGGGAGTGGGACGAGCCGTTCCCGAAGCTCTTCAGCCAGGGCACCATCACCGCGTTCTCGTTCCGCGAGCAGACCGGCAAGTACCTCGGCTACGGCGACGTGGAGTTCGTGGGCGACCGCGGCGAGGCGATCCACAAAGAGACCCGCGAGCCGCTCACCTCCGCCGCGGAGAAGATGTCGAAGAGCAAGCTCAACGTCGTCGCTCCGGACGACTACGTGAGCCAGTACGGCGCCGACGTGGTGCGGCTCTTCCTGATGTTCCTGGGACCCTGGGAGCAGGGCGGCGCGTGGAACCCGCGTGGGGTCGAAGGCGTGGTCCGGTTCCTCAACCGCGTGCGCACGCAGGTCGCCGAAACGGCGGGTGCCGCGGACGGAAACAACGACGCCGTCGAAGTACGGGAGCTGCAGCGGGCGGTCCACCAGACCCTGCGCAAGGTGACCGGCGACCTGGAGCGGTTCTCCTACAACACCGCCGTCGCGGCGCTGATGGAGCTGACGAACACGCTGCAGCGCCTGAGCCGCTCCCCCGCGGCCGGTACCTCCGCCTGGCGCGAGGGGCTGGAGTCGCTGGTGCTGATGCTCGCGCCGCTGGCGCCCCACACCGCGGAAGAGCTGTGGGAGCAGCTCGGCAACGAGTACAGCGTCCACCAGCAGCGCTGGCCGGAGTGGAGCGAAGCGCTTGCCGCGGAAGACGCGATCGAGATCGGCGTGCAGGTGAACGGCAAGCTGCGCGAGCGGATCACCGTTCCCGCCAACGCCGACGAGGCGACCGTCCGGGAGACCACCCTCGCCAGCGAGAAGATCCAGGCGGAGCTGGCCGGCAAGGAGTTGAAGAAGTTCATCTACGTGCCCGGCCGCCTGGTGAACATGGTCGTGAAGTAAGCGGGGCCGGGGAGGGGCCGCGGCGCGCCATCCGCGCCCTCCCCGGGGCTCGTCCCGGAATCGACTTCACCACGCGTCGGCCAGGAGATCCTGGTCTCCTGTGACATGGGACGGTTCCGATCACGTCGCTGTTCGGGATCCGCACCTGCTTGTCGGCGCCAGCGTCCGGAGGAAGTCTATGCCTGCGAAACCCGTGCTTCCCGGCTATGAGGACCTCTTACTGGAATTGAAAGCGCGCATCGCCGCTGGCACGGCCAACGGCCGAACACCCCCGAAGAAACGGGATGGTCGCCCCATCGATCATGGTCCTCCACTCCGATCAAGGTACCTTTCACCGAGTTTGTCATCCTGAGCCGCAGGCACGGCCGAGGGCCGGCCACGCCCGAAGAAACGATCCGTAGCCCTGACGACCGCCCGACGGCTTTCCGCTTGACCCGCCACTCACCGTAAGCAGTCATTCTGAACGCAGTGAAGAATCTCGGCAGCCGTACTGGTCCGGAGTACGCAGAAGGCGTGACGAGGAGTCGGCCTGGCGGGGTGCTCCCGAATGCGGGTGCTGACCGTATCTCCGGAGAGCCGAGCGACGTAGTTCCTTCACTGCGTTCAGGATGACTGGGGTGGGTACTCGAGCGCGGCCGTACGTTTCCCGCGTCTCCGGCGGTACAGGGGTTTTCCGCTCGCAACCTCTATCGAACGCGCGCACTGTATCTGGCCTATACGGACGAGGCTGACTTTCTGACACACCCTGTGTCACTGATTCCGCAGCCGGAACCACTGTAAAGGACGAATGACCGTGCCCGCCGCGCCTCACCGGGTCGGAGAGCTCCGGCTACCGCCCCGGTGAGGCGCGGCAGCCGGGTTTCGCGCGGCTACGGCTTCTTCTCGTCTCCGGTGGGGAGGCCGAAGTGTTTCGCGATCAGCTTCTGGGCAATCGGGGCGGCGACCTTACCACCCTGACCGGCGCCTTCGACGATCACTGCCACGGCGAGCTTCGGGTCCTTGACGGGCGCCAGGCTGATGAACCAGGCGTGGTCTTCGCCGTGCGGGTTCTCCGCGGTGCCGGTCTTACCGCCGATCTGGATCTGCTCCATCCGCGCGCGGCCGCCGGTGCCTCGCTCCACCACGGAGGCCATCATCTGGCGCACGGCCCGCGCGGCCTTCTCATCTACGGCGCGCTGCCACGGCTCCGGCTTCGTCTGGTGATAGGGCACTCCTTCCGGCGTCTCGTAATCCCGGATCGTGTACGGCTTCATCACCACGCCGTCATTTCCGATTGCCGCGGCCACCAGCGCCATCTGGAGCGGGGTCACCGCCAGCGGTCCCTGGCCGAAGCCGAGCTGCACCGGGATGGAGCGCCACGGCCGCGGGTCGGGCGCCAGCAGGCCGGCGCTGGTGGGAGTCGACATCGGGGGGGCGACGCCGATGCCGAACTTCTTCGCGCCTTCGACGAGCCGCTCGCGGCCGAGCCGGTAGCCGATCTTACCGAAGGTCACGTTACAGGAGACCCGCAGCGCGTCGTGCAGATTCAGCCGTCCGTGCGCCTTGCCCCCAAAGCAGCGCCAGGTATAGCTGCCGATGCTGGCTGCGCCGGGACAGTAGAACGTCTCGTCCGGCTTCACCTCTCCACTATCCAGCGCGATTGCCGCGGTCACCACCTTGAAGGTGGAGCCCGGCGGATAGACTCCCTGCGTCGCGCGGAAGAGAAGTGGCTTACCTGGGTGCGTGGTCAGCTCTTCCCAGCGCTCTTCCGCCCGGTGGAGCGAATACCGAGGGTTGCTCACCATCGCCCGGACGGCGCCGGTGCGCGGATCGAGCGCTACGATCGAGCCCCGGCGCGAGCCGAGCAACTCGGCCGCGTATTTCTGCAGTGGCAGGTTGATCGTGAGGCGGACGTTGTCGCCCGGAATGCCCGCTTCCTCGCGTTTCAGCGCCTCCGAGAGGCTGTCGGCACGCTCGATGCCGATCAGTGCCGCGTCGGCTTCCCCCTCTACTCCCGTCTTTCCATGCCGCAGCGTGCTGTAGCCCAGGATTTGTGAAACCAGGCTGGAGTGAGGAAGGCGCCGCACGTACTTCCCGTCCTTGCGGATTGTCTCCGCGAGCGTCTCCCCGTGGATCGAGAGGATCTTGCCGCGCTCGATTTCGTTTGCCACCAGCCGGAGGCGTGGATTGTGCTGATCCGCCGCCAGCACTTTGCTCTCATTCACCTGCCAGTAGGCGAGCATGCCTCCCAGCGCGAGGATGCCCGCAAAGGCGGTGGCGATGACCCACCGTACCTGCCGCTTCCAGGAGTAGCTCGGCACGCGGGCGGCACTCCGCACCCTCGGCGCGGCCGGAGAGGCGCTGATGCCGACGAGCATCCCGATCAGCGCCAGGTTGGTCACGAGCGACGAGCCGCCGAAGCTGATGAACGGGAGTGTCACCCCGGTGAGCGGCAGCAGGCGCACCACGCCGCCGACGATTACGAGGGTCTGCAGCGCGAGCACGGTGCTGAGCCCCGCGGAGAGCAGCCCGAGGAAGTCGTCATCGGCGCGCGCCGCCGCGCGGTAGCCGCGGGCGATGACGAGCCCGATCAGCGACAGCACCGCCAGCGTGCCGATCAGGCCCAGCTCCTCGCCGATCACCACGATCGGGAGGTCGGTGTGGGCCGCCGGCACCAGGTGCGGGAAGCCGTGTCCCAGGCCGAGGCCCTGCAGGCCGCCGGCGCCGAGCGCGAAGAGACCCTGGCTGATCTGGTAGCCGAGTCCCTGCGGATCCTGCCACGGATCGAGCCAGAGCGTCACCCGCTCCCGGACGCGGTCGAACGCCGCCGCGCTCAAGACCGCCCCGAACGCGAAGGCGCCGAGGCTCATGATCACGAAGATGAACCGGCCGCTCGCCATGCCGACGAACGCGACGAAGAGGCCGAAGAAGAGCAGGGCGGTGCCGAGGTCGCGCTGGACGATCAACAGCGCCAGCGCCACGCCCCACGCCACGACCATCGGACCCATGTAGCGGACGTCGGAACGGGTCAGCGCCCAGCTCCGGCCAGAGCGGGCCACCAGCTCCTGACGCTCACTGAGCAGTCCCGCCAGGAAGACCGCAAGCAGCAGCTTGGCCGGCTCCGCAGGCTGGAACTGGAAACCGAACGTGGAGACCGCCAGGCGCTGGTCGCCGACCGTGTGCCCCACGAAAAGCGTGGCGATCAGCAGCGCCAGGCCCCCCACGAGACAGAGGTATCGGTAGCGGCCGATCCGATGCAGCGGCAGCAGCGCCATCAGCGTCAGCGCGCCCAGCCCCAGCGCGCACGCCAGCGCCTGCCGGGTGTAGAGCTCCGGCTGGGCGCGGAGCACCACCGTCAGGCCGATCCCGGTGAGCGCCAGCGCCACCGGCACCAGGATCGGGTCGAAGACTCCGCGCCGCAGACGGATCAGTCCCGTCGCCGCCCAGGAGCCCGCCACGAGTGCCAGCGTCCAGAAGTGAACCACCTCTGCGGGCGGCCGCACGGTGGCGTTCGTAGCGCCCCATGCCGCCCACTGGGCAAAGATGAAGAGTGCGCTGGAGAGCGCCAGCAGCAGCGCGACCCAGACGTGGGGACGCCACGTCGACTGTGTCCGCTGGTGGAAGCGGAAGCACTGTGCTCCGATCTCGAGCAAGTCGCCGTCCCGCAGCGACGACCGGCCGGAGATCTGCCGGCCGTTCACCCGCACGCCCGTGGCGGTGTGCAGGTCGTCCACCCAGTACCGCCCCTCGGCGGCGGAGATGACGGCGTGGCGGCGGGCGATCGAGTGTCCGGAAAGCCGGACCGCGGCATCCTCGCCGCGGCCGATCAGGACATCGTGCCCGTTGAACGGAAACTTCTCACCCGCGGGCAGGCTTCCCCCCGGAAGCGCCCGCAGCTCGCCGGCCATGGCGCCGCCGCGTCGCCGGCGGCGGAACCACGACCAGCCCAAGTAGAAGATGCAGAGCCCGATCAGGAGCCACAGACCGATCTGCAGCGCCTTCGTGTCCGGCGGCATCACCCGCTCCAGCCACGCCTCCGCCCCGCGAAACAGACCCCAGTCTCCCATTAGCCCGCGAGCTCCTCATCCTGAAGATGGACCCGGAAGACGCTGTCCCCCACGCGCAGAATGTCCCCGTCGCGCACGACGCCGTCGTGCCGCGTCAGGCCGTTCACCTGCGGCGGAGGACCGCCGTTGAGGTTCTCGAGTCGCCAGAACCCGTGGTCCGGCTCCAAAGCGACGTGCTTCGGAGAGACCTGCGGGTCCTCGAGCTGGATCTCGCACGCCTCGCTATTCCCAAGCAGCGTCCGGCGCGCGTAGAGCGGCAGGTCGCGCCCCGCGTCGGGCCCCTCCAGCCCTTCCAGCATCCCGACCGCCGCGGGCGGGAGCTCTGCCTTGAGGGCGAGCGGCTCGTCCGTGTTCTTCACCGCGTCCATCGAGGTGGAGATGCGCACCCGCCCTCGCCGCACCCGGTCCTGCGCGGTCAGCTCCACCTGGATCGGCCCGCTTACGGAGTAGTCGCGCTCCAGCACCCACTCGCCGACGAACCGCCGGAACTCGGCCTCGAGCTCCGGCGCCACCGCCTGGAACGCGGCCATGTCCTCCGGGTGCAGCCCGACGACAAAGCGGTTCGGCACGTAGACGCGGTTCAGGCTGATGATCTTGTCCTCTTCGGCCTGTCGAGTCAGCTGACGCGCGATCTCCAGCGGCTGGATCTTTCCCCGCAAGATGATTCCGAAGAAGCCGTCGAAGGCTCCCTCGACGACTGATTCAAGACGGTCTAGTACCACGCTGCTGCCTCCAAATCGCCACCCCCCACACGGCGCGTTCGTTTGGTTATCCCCAGAACGGAGCGCGACCCTACATGACCGGTGAAAGAAGCTCCGGAACATAAAAAGAGGAGCCCACGGCTGATTGCCGTGGGCTCCTCGATTCTGCGGCCGCGCTGCAGGCAGCGTTTGCCTGGCGGGACAGATCAGGCGACGCCGATCTGCTTCTCGCGGTACTTCTCGTCGGGGCGGGTGTAGATCCGGTCGACATTCTCCTGCGAGAGGAAGCTCGGTCCGCCGAGGGCGTAGGTGCCGAGGATCACTCGCGCCGTCTTGACGTACATCGCCGTGGCGCTTTCTACTTCGCCCGGAGTCTTGCCGAGCGCGATCAGCCCGTGGTTCTGCATCAGGATGATTCGCGGCGGCGCGTTGTACCGGTCGATGTACGCCTCCACCCGGCTCCGCAGCTCGCGGGCCAGCGGCTGGCCGGGATCGGTGTACGGCACCCAGGCGGGCGCGGGACCGCAGCAGACGATCTCGTCCGGAAAGAGCCGCCCGGAGACCGCCTCTTCCCCCAGGCGGGAGCAGAGGATCGCGTTCACCGGCGTCGGGTGCGTGTGACCGACCCAGTTGATCCCGGGCAGGGAGAGCAGGTAGGCGTGGAAGAGCGTCTCCACGGAGGGGCGGATCGGGCTGAGGGTATCGACCCGCGCCGCCAGCATCCCGTCGCGGATCTCGTCGTCGGTCACGCTCGGCCGCGCGAGCAGCTCCAGGATCGGCTCCCGCCGCACGCGCACGAAGCCCGGCTCCGAGATGTCTCGCAGCGAGACGCCGGAGGCCTTGACATAGAACGTGCCGGCGTCGACCCCGACGGAGGTGTTCCCCTCCCCCAGGATGGCATAGTCCAGCGCGGGGTCGCCGAGGCGGCGACTCATCGTCACCAGTTGCTGAAGAGTGTCCTGAATCGCGGGCATATTCGTTATCCGTGCGGCCTGAACCAGAGAACGCACCGTTGCAGGTTGCAGGTTGGCAGGTTTCAAGCTCCGCACCCGGCCTGCGGTGCGGCCAACCTGTAACCTGCAACCTGCCAACCAGGTCTCCCGTCGATCGGCAGCGGCTTGCGGCAGTCGGCGGGAGAAAGGGTTATCCTACAAGAGACTGGGGGTGCCGGCTCCGAGGGCAGTTTATCACGCGCCGCGCTCCTCCCCTCCGGCAGGAGACTTTCGCCCGATGCCGTTCTTCGACCTCGACCAGCAGCCCACCCGCGAGATCTTTCCCGGGGTCACGATTACGACCGCCTGGGGCGATCAGGTCATGCTCTCGTTCGTCCAGTTCGACCGCGCCGACGCCCTGGTGCCGGAGCACCAGCACCCGCACGAGCAGATGGGGATCGGCCTCGAAGGAGAGTTCGAGCTGGTTATTGAGGGGGAAGGACGCATCATCCGGCAGGGCGACAGCTACTGGGTTCCCGGCGGCGCCCGCCACAGCGCCCGCAGCGTCAACGGTCCCGCCCGCGCCCTCGACATCTTTCATCCGGTCCGGGAGGACTATAAGTGAGTCGTATTCCGTAGCGCGTATTACGTAGCGGATTGCCTGTCCCGCGGCACCAAGACGTCCTGCCGAGCGAGACGCCGGATTCAAGCCTTTCGCCCGGCACGATCTACCGCAAAGCGCGTGCAGCGAGCCGCTACGCAATACGCACTACGGAATACGCCCCCAGCGTCGAAGCCGCGCGGTAAACGCCCGGCAGCTACCATACCGAATATGATCCGAGTTCTCTCACCCCAGCTTTCCCGGGTACTCCCGCCCGATGCCTGCCTGGAGCAGGTCGCCACCGGCTTCGTCTTTACCGAGGGTCCGGTCTGGGATCCCCGCGACGACTCCCTTTACTTCAGTGACATCCCGGCGAACCGGATCTACCGGTGGATTCCGGAACGTGGCGCGGAAGTCTTTCGCGAGCCGAGCGGCAAGGCGAACGGCCTCACCTGGGATCCGGAAGGCTGCCTGCTGGCGTGTGAGCACCTGAACCGGCGCGTCTCCCGCACCCGGCCGGACGGGACCGTGGAGCCGCTGGTGGAGCGCTACGGCGGCCGGCGGCTGAACAGCCCGAACGACCTGGTGATGCGGAGCGACGGCAGCCTCTACTTCAGCGACCCGCCCTACGGCCTGCTCTCCGCCGACTTTGGCGCCCTGGCGGAGCAGGAGCAGCCCCACAACGGCCTCTACCTCCTGCGCCCCGGCGAGACGGAGCCGGTGCTGCTGGCGGCGGACTTCGACCGTCCCAACGGCCTCGCGTTCAGCCCGGATGAGAGCCTGCTCTACGTCGCCGATACCTCGCGCTACCTGATCCGCGCCTTCGAGGTGATGGAGGACGGCACCCTTGCCGGCGGCGAGGTCTTCGCCCACTTCAACGCCGAAGACGGCGAAGGCCGGCCCGACGGGATGAAGGTCGACACGGAGGGGAACGTCCACACCACCGGGCCCGGCGGCCTCTGGATCCTTTCGCCGGACGGTGACGCGCTGGGGCACGTTCGCTTCCCGGAAAAGACCGCCAACTGCGCCTGGGGCGACTCGGACTTCCGCAGCCTCTACGTTACCGCCAGCCACAGCATCTACCGGCTGCGCACCCTGATCCCCGGCATCACCCCCCGGAGCGTGGCCCTGTAGCTCACTGCGCCTGCGAGTCGATCGGCGGGAACAACTCGGCGACTCGCAGGCGGAAGCCCGGCACCACCGGCTCGCCGGGAAGCTCGTCGTCCGCTCCGTACAGCGCCACGGCGTTGCGGGGCCCGCGCACGTGTACCGTGCGGTGCTCCGGATCAACGATCCAGACCTGTTTCACGCCCGCCTCCAGATAGTCCGCGATCTTTCTCTCGGTGGCGTTCCAGTTCTCGTTCGGCGAAATCACCTCTACCGCGAGGTCAGGTGCGGTGGTGATGTAGGGGAGTGCGAACTGGTCGTTCGAGAAGCGATCGCGGGCGATGAAGGAGCAGTCCGGGCGGCGGATCTTGCTTCGATCGCTGAAGCACTGGTAGCCGGCAGTGGCGCCGAACACCCAGCCGAGCCCTTGCTCTTCGATATAGTTTCCCAGCAAACGAGCGAGCTGGAGCTCGATCCAGCTTGACTGATTCCCCATCTCCCTCTCCACCAGATGGCCGTCGACCAGCTCGAACCGCTCTCCGTCGGCCATTTCCTGGAGGTCCTCAGGGGTGACCAGCTCGGACGTGGGCTTCTCGACTACAGCGCTCATCGCAATCTCCTCCGGCCGGCGGATACCGGACCCACAATATTATTCCCCGCGTCAGATCCGATTCGCCTTCCGGCAGGTGTCAGCGCTCAGTGAGTGCAATCGTTCCCAGGAGGCAGCGTGATGCTCGGCTGGGGGATTCTCGGGTGTGGTGACATTACGGAGAAGCGGGTCGCTCCGGCGATTGCCGCGCGGCCGAGTAGCCGCCTCATCTGGCTGCAGAGCCGCACCGCCGCCCGCGCCGCGGAGCTGGCCGCTCGTTGCCCGGACGCAAAGAGCACCGGCTCGCGGGCCGAGGTGCTCGCGGATCCGGAGGTCGGGGCGGTCTACGTGGCGACCGAGCACCACCGGCATGCGGAAGACGTGATCGCCGCGGCGGAGGCGGGCAAGCACGTGCTGTGCGAGAAGCCGCTGGCGAACAGCGTCGCCGACTGCCTCCGGATGATCGAGGCGTGCCGCGCCAATGGGGTGGCGCTGCAGGTGGCCTACTACCGCCGCTACTATCCGAAGCTGCTGCGCATGCAGGCGCTGCTCGAGGCCGGTGCGATCGGCGAGCCGGTCTCCGCGCAGGCGCACCTGAGCAGCCGCCTCGACCCACGGCGCGTCACCCCGGAGAACTGGCGCCTGAACGCAGAGTTGTCCGGCGGCGGGGCGCTCGTCGATACCGGCAGCCACCGGCTCGACCTCCTCTGCTGGCTGCTGGGAGAGCCGGACCGCGTCGCCGCCTTCGCCGAGTGCCGGGAGCTGCCGATCGAGGCGCCGGACACCGAGACGCTGCTGATCCGCTTCCGGAGCGGCGTCCACGCCGTTACGCGGCACGGCTTCCGCAGCCGCTCCCGCGACGCGCTGGAGATCAACGGGACGCAGGGTGCCCTCTCCGCCACGCCGGTCGACGGCCCCCTGCTCTCGCTGGAGTGCGATCCCGCCCGTCTCCGCGAGCGCGCACCGGAGCTGCTCGCCGGGGCCGAGGAGACGCCGGAGGGACTCCGCTGGCACCTGCCGAAGGCGGAGAACGTCCACTTGCCGCTGATCGACGACTTCACCCGGCGCATCGCCGCCGGGGAGCCGCCGCGCTACTCCGGTGAGGACGGCATGCAGGCGAGCCGTATCATCGAGGCCGCCTACGAGAGCGCGCGGACCGGTCGCGTCACCCCTGCGCCGTAGGCTCCCAGCCGATGCCGGGAGTGCTGGCGCTCACACGGAGAACGTCACCCTCCTGCGCGAAGGGGAGACCGGTGGGCGTAAGGCCGATCAGGGCGTGGGAGTCGAGGTCGAGGTAGTCGAAGGCGCCGCTGCCGCAGGCGAGGTGGAGGCTGCCGCCGATGCCGAGCAGCGACTCCAGCATGCAGCCGAGCATCAGCTTGAGGCCGGCGGCGCGGGCGATGGCGATGATCTGGAGCGCGCCGAGCAGCCCCGCCTTAGCGACCTTGATGTTGATGCCGTGCGCGGCGCCCATGGCGGCGACCTTCACCGCGGCGGCGGGATCGACCACCGCTTCGTCCGCGATCACCGGCACGCGGCTGCCGCGGGTGACGGCGGCGAGCGCCTCCAGGTCTTCCCGCGGCACCGGCTGCTCCATCATCTCGATCGGGATGCCCGCCCCCTCGCAGGCGGCGAGGAAGGCGAGCGCTTCGTCCGCACCGAAACCCTGGTTGGCGTCGAGCCGGATCCCGGCGCCGGGCGCGGCGGCGGAGACGGCGCGGACCCGTTCCAGGTCGGCATCGCGGTCGGGGCCGCCCACCTTGATCTTGATCGAGCGGTAGCCCATCCCGGCGGCCTCGGCGGCGATCGCTCCCGCCTGCTCCGGCGGGGCGATCGGGACGGTCAGGTCGCTGCGGACCTCCGGCGTGGCCCCGCCGAAGTAGATCCAGAGCGGCACGCCCCAGGTGCGGGAGAGCGCGTCGAGCAGCGCCATCTCCGCCGCGCTGCGGGCGGTGTGCTGGCCGGAGAGCGCCTCGTCCAGCCGCGGCGCCCAGTCCCGCACGCGGGAGATGTCGCGCCGGAGCACCGCGTCGGCCGCGCCCGAAACCGAGGCGAGCACGCTCTCCGGCGTCTCGCCGGTAACATAATCAGCGGGAGAGGCCTCGCCGTAGCCCCGGGTGCCGTCGCTCAGGACCGCCGTCACCAGCACGTTCTCCGCCACCGAAGAGCGTCGCTTCGCGCTCTCGAACGGGCTCTTCATCGCGTACTGCGCCGGCTCCGCCCGCAGCTCCAGGATCTCGATCATGCTCCAGTTTCCTCGTCCAGAAGGGGGCCGTCCCCGCCGGGGTGCCCGCCAGGCGCTGCTGCTCTTCTCCGCCGCGCTGCTGCTGGCGGCCCGCGCCGGGGCCGACACCGCCTCGCTCGCGCAGCGGGTCGACGCCGCGATCGCGGGGCTCGGGCCGCACACCCTCAGCGCGGTGCGGGTGGTCGAGCTGCCGCAGGGGGACGTTCTCTACGAGCGCAACGCGGACCTGTCGATGAACCCGGCTTCGAACATGAAGCTGCTCACCTCCGCGGCGGCGCTGGCGCACCTGGGGCCGGACTACCGCTTCACCACCCGCGTGCTGCAGACCGGCAAACGCAGCGGGAGCACGCTGGCCGGTGACCTGATCCTCCAGGGAGGCGGCGACCCGGTGCTGGAGACGAAGGACCTGGAGCGTCTCGCCGACGCCGTAAAGGCCGGGGGTATCCGCGTGGTGACCGGCGCGCTGCGGGTTGACGACTCCCGCTACGACCGGCGCCGCCTCGGCACCGGGTGGGAGGCGGACGACGAGTCGTACTACTACGCCGCGCAGGTGAGCGCGCTCTCTGTCAACAGCAACGTGATGAAGGTCGACGTACTTCCCGCCGCCCGCGCCGGCGCGCCGGTGACGGTGAAGCAGAGCCCCATTCCCGGCTATGCCGCCCTCGCCGAGCGTCCGCTCACCGGCTCCGCGGATACGAAGTCCGACCTCGACGTGATGCGCCTGCGGGGCCGCAACGCGTTGAAGATCACCGGCACCATCGGCGTGGGCGGACGACCGCTGCGGGAGGTGGAGGTCACGGTAGAAGAGCCGCAGCGCTTCGCGGGAGCACTCTTCCGGCAGCTCCTTGCGCAGCGCGGCGTGAAAGTGGCCGGCCCGGTGCGCGACCTGCCCGCCCCGGACAGCGCGCGGGCGCTCACCTCCCTCACCTCCCCTCCCCTCTCGCGCCTCGTCTCCCTGCTGAACAAGCCGAGCAACAACCTGATTGCGGAGATGCTGCTGAAGGAGATCGGCTATCGGGAAAAGGGGAAGGGCGACACCCACACCGGCAGCGAGGTGCTGGAAGACTGGCTGGCGAAGCTGGGCGTCCCGGCGGGCGGCGTGCTGGTGAACGACGGCAGCGGCATGAGCCGCCACGACCTGGTGACCGCCCGCGCCGTCTCCGAGCTGCTGGTGAAGGCGCGCGCCCAGCCCTGGGGACCGGTCTTCACCGAGTCACTCCCGGTGATGGGGGTGGACGGCACCCTGCGCTCCCGGCTGAAGGGCACCTCGGCCGAGGGGAAGATCCAGGCGAAGACCGGCACCCTCTCCCACGTCACCGCGCTGAGCGGCTACGCCACCTCGCGCGACGGGAAGCGGCGAGTCTTCAGCATCCTGATCAACCACCACCCCGGCCCGACCGGCGGGGCCAACGGCGCCAAGCGGGCCGAGGACGCCATTGCGCTCGCCCTGGTAGAAGAGTAAGCCGGCGCGCTACAGTCCGAGTCTCGAGCGAAGCCCGGCCCGGATCGTGCGAGCGAACCGCAGCGCATCTTTCGACTCCTGCACCGTTGCCGACATACCCGGGTAGCGGATCATCACGCCGTAGGCATCTAACGCCTGGATCTCGGCGGAGAGGGTCGAGAGTGACGGATCGAAGACGCAGCAGAGGTTGAGGAGTTGGACCAGGTCGTGAATCCGCGGCGGGCTGGCTCCCCGTGCGAGGAGATAGGCCTTCAGATACTTCTCCGCTGACTGCTGGCAGTGATAGCAGACCAGGTCGGGCAGCGGAGCGCTCTGCCGGCCGTCCAGAGTCTCTGCCCCGGCGAAATCGGCCTCCGCCTTGTCCACCCAGTCCTGTACGATACTCATCGAGAGTAGAGAACCCGGCCGCGCGCGACCACCTCTCGCAAGAACGGGTCGCCCTGCGAGAGCCGAGCCGTCATCTCATCCGGTGTCACCACGAGCAGGTCCATAGGGAGAAATGGCACCCGGGCAACCTGGGAGACGCGGAGGATCCGCTGCGCTGGCGACTCTTCTGTCGGCATTACCACCAGCAGGTCCACGTCACTCTCCGCGTGGGGAATGCCGGAGGCGTGGGAGCCGAAGAGGATGACCTGGACCGGATGGAAGGTCGCCACGATCCGGTGTGTAATTGCCTGGAGCAACTCCTCGGTAACGGCGGGACGCAGCGCGTCCCAGTCCAACCGCGACTCTTCCGCCGGCTCCGGCGTGGGGAGTTGGATGAAAGGCATCTTGGAGGCACCCACTCTCGGCCCAGAGGTCGGCTCCGACCCATAACACGTCTGGGCATCAACTCCACCATTCTACCCTGGCGAGAGAGCCGCGTTCCATTCGGCGCCGAAACCAACGACCAGCACGACCCGAGGATCGATGAATTACGACAGCTTCTGTATGGCGGCGGCGCTCGACGAGCTGCGGCGGGACGCGGTGGGCGCGTTCGTCGACCAGGTCTACCAGCCGCACGCGCTCGACGTGGTACTGGCGTTTACCGGGCGGGGGCCGCGGCGGCTCTGGCTCTTCTCGTCGGACGCGCGCTGGCCGCGGGCGCACGCCACGCGCATCCGGCGGGAGAACCCGGCCACCCCGCCGGGCTTCTGCATGCTGCTGCGGAAGCGGATCGGCGGCAGCCGGCTGGTGGAGGCGGAGCAGGTGCGGTTCGACCGCATCCTGCGGCTCACGTTCCGGCGCGGCGAGGAAAGCCACACGTTGGTCCACGAGGTGATGGGCCGGTACAGCAACCTGATCCTGCTGGACGAGGCGGGGGTGGTGCTCGGCGCGGCAAAGGTGGTCCCGCCTTCCCAGACGCGGGTCCGGCCGGTGCTGCCGGGACAGCCGTACGAGGAGCCGCCCGGCGAGCGGCCCGATCCCCGCACTCTCTCCCGAGCGGAGCTGGCGGCGCTGCTGGGCGGAGCGGACGAGCCGGCGGCGATCACGCGCGCGCTGAGCGGCTGGGGCACCTTCGCCGCTCGCGAAGCATTCGCCCTCGCAGAGGATCCCTCCCCGGAGGGAGTCGCCGCCGCGGTCGATTCGATGATGGAGCGGGTCCGCCGGCGCGACTTCTCGCCGGTGCTGTTCCAGGATCCGGCCGGAAAGCCGAAGGGGATCTGGGCCTTTCCGTCACGACAGTCCGGCTGGGAAACCTTCGTCGGGGTGGAGAGCGTCTCCGCGGCCTGCGACCGCTTCTACTCGTTCCGGGAGGAGCACGAGGCGGTCGAGACGCTGCGCCGGACCGCGCTCGGCGCGCTGGAGCGGGCTTTACGGACCGCTGAAACGCAGCTGTCCGAGGCGGAAGGTCACCTGGAGGGCCTGGATGCCGCGGAGCAGCTCCGGATCTCCGGCGAGCTGCTCGCCGCGCACTCCGGCAAGGTGGAGCGGGGCGATACGGAGGTGGAGCTGCCGAACTGGTACGACCCGGAGGGCGGGACGCTGCGGATCGCGCTCGATCCGGAGCTGGACGGACGCGAGAATGCGGAGCGCTGCTTCCACCGGTACCGGAGGGCGGTTGCCGCGGCGGAAGCGTCTCTCGAGCGGATTCCGGCGCTGCAGGCGCGGGTGGCGGAGCTGCGCTCCCGGGTGGAAGAGGCGGGCTCCGCGGACGAGACTCACCTTCGGGCGCTCCACGAACTGGCTAAGCGCGAGGGGCTCCTCCGCACCCAGGGACCGGCGGCGCAAGCGCGTCCCGAAGCCGAGGCGTTTCCCGCGGGAGTGCGCATCCGCCGGGTCCCGGTCCGCGACTGGGAGGTGCTCTACGGGGAGAACGCCACCTCCAACGACTACCTGACCACCCGCGTGGCGCGGCCCGGCGATCTCTGGCTCCACGCCCGGGCGGTGACCGGCGCCCACGTGGTGGTCCGCGGCGTGCAGTCGCTCGACCGCCTCCCGTCGGAGGTGCTGCGGGAGGCAGCCCGGCTAGCAGCGCGCCACAGCGAGGCGAAGCACTCCGGAGTGGTCGCCGTGGACTACACCTTCCGCAAGTACGTGCGCAAGCCGCGGGGAAGCGCGCCGGGCGCCTGCCTCTACACGCACGAGAAGACGCTGCACGTGGAAGCCGCGGAGTAGCGAGCGAGAGGCTACTGCCCCCCGCAGTACCGCTTTTCGGCCGCCGTGATCTTGTCGACCCGTCGCTGGTGCCGGTCGACTCCGCTGAACGGCTCGTTCACCCAGGCGTTCACCACCTCGAGCGCCGCGCCGATCCCGATGACGCGCTCGCCCATGGTGAGCATGTTGGCGTCGTTGTCCCGGCGAGAAGAGCGGGCACTGTAGACGTCGTGGCAGACCACCGCCCGGACGCCCGGCACCTTGTTGGCGGCGATCACCGGCCCGAGCCCGGAGCCGCAAGGGAAGATCGCGAGGTCCACCTCGCCGCGGGCCACCGCCTCCGCCACGGGGAAGACGTAGTCCGGGTAGTCGACCGAGGCTTCGCTGTCGGTGCCGAAGTCGCGCACCTCGTGCCCGGCCCCCGCCAGGGCCTCCTTGATCGCGCGTTTGAGATTCAAGCCCGCGTGGTCGCTCCCGATCGCGATCTTCATTCCGGCCTCCCCCGAGCAAGCTGCATTCACGCGCGAATTATACTGCGGGGCCGGGCGCCGCGGGGCAATCCGGTGCTGCGGGCGCCGTGTGCTAGAATTACCCGGCGCCCGCAGACGGGCCGGGGGAGAATGGAGCGCGTATGGCCGCTGGCAACCAGCATCATCTCGAATTCGGCGGAAGTCCCGTTGGAACCGAATTCCCGGGCAAGATCCAGTTCCGGCTGGCAGACCGCATTCCGGTCCTGGCGGTCTCCCACACGTTTGACGAGGAGACGGCACGCGCGATCCGGTACAACCTGGTCGCCACCGTCGGTCCGGAGCGCCCCTACTACCATCGCTACCACTTCGTCGTGCTCGACGTGCGGATGATCAGCGAGTGGCTGCCCGGCGCCGGCGAGTTCGTGAACGCGCTGCGACAGCGAATGCGCTCCATCGGCGGCGAGCTCTTCGTGGTGAGCACGGTCGAGATCCCGGTCTCCGGGGACGTGCCGCGCTTCGAAACGCTGGAAGATGCGATCGCCGCCGCGAAGGAGATGCGGGCCGCCAAGCGCGCGGCCGGCCTCCGCGGCGCGCTGTAGCCGTCAACTGGGCCCTGGTTTCACGGCGGGGGTGCGCGGCGGCGCATCCCCGCTCTGGCGTCCGGCGCCTAGCCTCCGGCGAGCGGCTCGAAGAGACTCACCGTATCGCCGTCCCGGAGCACCTTTCCGTGGTCGACTTCCACGTCGTTCACGGCGACCACCATCTGCCCCTCATCCCCGCCGTACGGGATCCCCAGGTGCAGGATCAGCTGCTGCGCGGAGAGGCCGTCCGGCACTTCGATTCGCACGGCGCGACCGCGCCGCTCCCCTTCCGGTTGATACTGCTTCAGCTCGCCGAACAGGCGTATCTTTATCTGCATCCGGTACTCGTTCCCCTGTGTAGCTGCTCTTCCTTCGCTCGGAATGCGAGCAATCACAACTACTCTTCTTGCTCGCAGGTTGACTTCGCTGAGATAGGTGTTTCAGATTCGCGGGGCGTGGTTAAGATAGGGTCGGAAGGATTAAGCGTGTTACTCCTTCTTGATCAGCCAGTGCTTGGCCGTCCTGACGGGACGGCCATTTTTCTTTTTCACGGCTCGTCCGGCTGTTCGTCTCGAACGTCGATCTCCGCGCGCCACGCCGGCTCCACGATCGCCAGGAACACCAGGTCCTCGTTCCCGGTGTTCTCCAGGTACTGCACCTCCCCCGCCGGAATCAACAGCGCGTCGCCCGCCCGGACTTCCCGGGTCTCCTCCTCCACGTGCATCCGCCCGCGGCCGGAGAGCAGGTAATAGACCTCACTGGCTCCCACCAGATGGTGCCGGATGGAGCGGCAGCCCGGTTTGATCACCGCGTGCGCCAGGCTGTACCCCACCGGCAGCCCGTCCGTCTCCGGGTGGAACAGCTCCCGCAGCTCCGTCAGGTCATTCGCAACGATCAACTCGCACTGCTCCAGGTTTCGGACGAACATGCTCCGCTCTCCATCACAGGATCACCGGTGACCGGTTTTCCCGGCCCGGCTATTGTCTCACTTCGAGGTGGGGAGGCGTATTGCGTATCGAGTATTGCGTAGCGGCGTGCTTGCTGCACTTTTCAGAACGTCGTGCCGGGCGAGAAGCTGACGAGCGCTCCGCCCGGCACGACGTACTGAGGCCGAGGTAGCGGCTGTCCGCTACGCAATACGCGATACGCAATACGGAAGACGAGATACGAAGGTCTTCCTTCCCCGCGGGGCGAACAAGCTGCACAGCCGAAGGAGCGGCCTGTGGGAAAGCGGCCGGTCATCCAGGAGGTAGTGTCATGGTTCGTCGTGCGTCGTGGTTTGCCGGAGCGCTCGCGGCCGGAGTCGTCCTCGCACCAGGGGCGGCCCGGGCGGATGTGAAGATCGAGGAGAAGGCGACGTCCCTCGGGTCGACCGTCACCCGCTGGACGATGATCCAGGGTGAGAAGCGGGCCGTGGTGAGCAAGCAGGAAACCCGCGGGGTGCTGTTCCATTCCGGGGGGCACTATGGCGCCTACGTAGAGATCCACCGCCCGGACCGGGACCTGATCTGGGAGCTGGAGCCCCAGGAGCGCTCCTACCGGGAGTATCCGTACGAGAAGTTCGCGCAGATCCTGCAGCAGGGCGTGCAGGCGCCGCGGAGCGCGGAAGAGCAGCCGCTGCGCAGCCTCTACCGGAGCGAGACCACCGCCATCGAGGTGGTGCCGACCGGCAAGACGCGCAAGATCGCCGGCTTCGAGGCCGAGCAGGTGATGGCGCGGGTGGTGATCGGCGCGCAGAACCTCCGCAGCGGCAGCCAGCTCCGCTTCAGCTTCGACCAGGAAGTCTGGCTCACGAAGGACGAGCGCCTGCTGAACGAGGTGCGGCCGTTCGAAGAGGCCTATGTGGAGCAGTTCGGAACGTCCCTCACCCTGCAGCAGGCCCGGGTGATGGCGGGCGAGTGGAATGACGCGTTCGTCCTGCACCTGCGGGCGGTGGGCGACCGCGTCCGCGCGCTGGGCGGCTTCGTCCTGGCCAGCTCCACGACCGTCACCGAGGAGGCCCTGGCGCAGAGCAAGGACGAGAAGAGCACGTCCCGAACGCTCGAGGTTGCCAGCTCCGAGGTCCGAAAGATCAGCTTCGACTCGCTGCCCGCACGAGAGTTCGAGCTGCCGGTCGGCTTCATCAACGCCGATACGAAGGTGGCGGTGGCGCCCCCGGCCGGGGCTCCGGTCCAGCCGGCAGCACAGCCGGCGCCGAAGCCGGTCGTCAAGCCGACTCCCCCGCCGGTCCAGGTGGCGGCGAAGCCGGAGAAGAGCCCCGCCGCGGCCGGCGCGCCGATGGGTGAGTCGAATTCCGCGCCCGCGGCGACCGGGTCCGGGCGGGAGCGCCCCGTAACGGCCGAGGCACCGGCCGCCCCCACGCCGGCGGCCGCCGATAAGCCGGCCGGGCCCGCCGTGGCCCAGGCGCCGGCCCCGGTGGTGGTCACCTCGGACGAAGCTCCGGCAGGCAGCGGAGACACCCCGAAGCGGAAGCGGCGCTTCCCCAAGGGCACCACCGGCGACGCGCAGAACCCGAATGCCGCGCCGACGGCACCGTCCGGTACGCCGGTCGTGGTGGTGGGGGTCCCCGTCACTCGCACGCCTCCGCCGCCGGTGGTGGTCGACGAAGTGGAGGCCGACCGGCGCAGCAAGAAGAAGAAGTAGCGCTCGGCTGCTCGTGTCTTTCCCGGCCCCCGCGGTGATCCGCGGGGGCCTTTTCGACGCTCCTCGCCGGGGTTTGAGGGACGGGGAGCCGGGAAAAGTCTCTGCGGCGGAATGCCGCTGAAGGAGGGAAAGTGCATGAGCCGTTTGATACCAATGACGATCGCGATGACGGTCGGCCTCGCGGGCAGCGCGGCCGCCGGGACGCAGAACGTCCAGAAAATGACGGAAGGTACTCCGGTCCGGCTGGTGGGTGTGATTAGCAGCCAGCCGCGCGACATCGGAGTTACGCACGAAGAGAAGATGCAGGTGGCGATCGGTCCGAACAAGACCGATTACACGCTCCACTTCGACGAGGCGGAGCTGATCGGCTTCCACGGCGACAAGATCAGCGGCGACGACTTCCGCGACAAGATGTGGGTCTACGCGGAAGGCACCGTGATGGACGACGCGCGGCGTATCAAGGTCAAGCGTCTTCAGGTCGTCGGCGGTGACGAAGCGGGCTATCGGAACTCCCGTTTCTTCCGCAGCGGGTTCAACCAGGGCTACGTGGTGTCGACGGGCAGCTCGCCGGTGAAGGCGTTCGCGGAGAACACTCCGGTTACCGTGGTCGGCCGCATCTCCAGCCCGCCGAAAGGCGAGCTGAACGAGCAGAAGATGCAGGTGGCGGTCGGTCCCCAGGATACCGACTACACGCTGCACTTCAGCGATGCCACCATCCTGGGAATGAACGGCCAGACGCTCGATGAAGACGGCCTGGACGACGGCATGTGGGTCCGCGCGGAAGGGCGCGTGATGGACGATGCGCGCCGCATCAAGGTAACGCGGGTCCAGGTGATCGCCCCGGACGAGCAGAGCTTCCGGCGCACCGCGTTCTACCGGCCCGGACTCTCGCGCGGCTACGTAAGTGCGGTCGCCGGAGCGCGGGAGACCTACCCGTCTACCACCGATACCCGCTTCCAGCCTGGACAGATCACGCTGGTCGGCAAGGTCTCGGACGACACCGGCACCTTTGAGACCACCCGGAAGATCCAGGTGATGACGGCCGGCAACGAGTGGACGCTGAGCGTCCCCGAGAACGCCATGGTCGTGGACGACAAGGGCGAGAAGATCTCCGTTCACGAGATCGATGACGGGCAGTGGGTCCGCGTCACCGGTCGCCAGACCGATGACCTCCGTCTCGAGGTCAACCGGATCGAGAATATCGGCCGGGACGAGGCGTTCCGCACGAGCCGCTTCTTCCGCACCGGCGAGCCGATGGGATACGTGGAGCGGGTAGCCGGCGAGCGCCGCGAGGGGCGACGGGTCAACCTGCGCGGAACGGTCCACGAGGTCCATCCGGACCGCGGATACTTCATCCTGCGGGACAACTCCGGACGCATGCACCGGGTCTACATGGATAACGTCAACGTGATGCGCGATGGCCGCAGCATGGGCTTTGACATGCTGCGCGAGGGCGACCGCGTCGCCGTAAGCGGCACCTCCCGATAGCACGTGGGCAGAAGCCTCACGACGGAACGGAAGGGGGCTGGATGGTTCATCCATCCAGCCCCCTTCTTTCTCAGGACTCGGGTGTCCGGATTCCGCGGCACCCTACCGCCGTCGATACGAGTAGCGGCGTCGCTGCGTCCACTTCCGGCGCTGGCGCTCCTTAGAGGCCGCCTGCCGGGAGCGGGTGTAGGAATAGAGCGCGCCTCCCCCCGCCAGGCCGGCCACGAGCGGCTTCTTCTTGACGACTCCGTAGACCGCGACGGCTCCGAGTGCCAGCGCGGTGTTCCGGCGGCCCTTGGAGCCGGCCTCGGCCGCAGGGGCGGCCACGAGGCTGAGCCCGATCGAGCTCACCAGCGCCACCGCCAGCATTCTGATCCGTTTTGTCACGCGTGCCTCCCGTTGCTGTATCGAAAGCCCCCGGGGTGCTGCCCGGGAAGTCTGTTTGGTATCCTGCCGGTTTCGCCCATGTTTCCCACCCGGTGCGGCCGGAAAACAAACCGGGAAGGGCTCACCCTTCCCGGCAGCGGCGGCTCCTCCCGTTAGCGGCACTTCTTGGCCTGGCCCGGGGGCAGCCCGCCCTTCTTGGCCAGACCGGGCGGCACGTGGCCGCGGGAGTAGCCGCCGCGGCTCACGTAGACCGGCCGGCTCACGTAGACGGGACGGCTCACCACACGGCGGGTGGACACGCGGCGGTACCGCGCCTGGCGGCGGCGCTGGCGCTGGCGCTTCTCCCGCTCCAGCTCCTTCTCCCGGTCCTTGCGAGACTGCATGTAGGTGTAGAGCGCTCCGGCGCCCGCCACCCCCGCGATGACCGGCTTCTTCTTCACCACTCCGTAGACGGCGGCCGCGCCGAGCAGGAGCGCCGTGTTGCGCTTACCCTTGGAGCCGGCGAGGGCCGGAACCGGGGCCAGGACCATCGCGCCGAGGGCGGCGGTCAGGGTGAGGGCGGTCATTCGCGTCCATCGCATCATCGCTGCTTCGTCTCCCTGTTATTGAAACCCCGAGGGGTTAGTGCTTGTGTAACAGGCAGACCCGCACTCGCCGCAGCGGGTTCCCACCGCTTGCGCGTCTCCATCGAACGGTGGAGGTGGCCCAACTTTTGATCGACAGAAACGAGGACGGCCCCAGCCTCGAGAGAGGCTGGGGCCGTCGACTCATCGCGCGGAGCGACGACTTACATGTCGAAGTCGTGGCTGCCGCCGTGACCGCCGCCCGCCGCCGGCTTCTCCTTCTCCGGCCGGTCCGCCACCAGGGCTTCGGTGGTGAGGATCAGGCTGGTGATGGAGGCCGCGTTCTCCAGAGCGGAGCGGGTGACCTTGACCGGGTCGATGACGCCGGCCTTGATCATGTCGACGTACTCCTCGGTCTTGGCGTTGAAGCCGTGGCCGCGCTCCAGGCCGCGCACCCGCTCGACCACCACGCTGCCCTCGAAGCCGGCGTTGTTGGCGATCTGGCGGAGCGGCTCCTCCAGCGCGCGGCGGACGATGTTCACGCCCACCTTCACTTCGTGCTCGTCGCCCAGGCCTTCGAGCGCGTTCTGGATGTTCACCAGCGCCACGCCGCCGCCGGGGACGATGCCCTCTTCCACCGCCGCGCGGGTCGCGGAGAGCGCGTCCTCGAAGCGATGCTTCTTTTCCTTCAGCTCGGTCTCGGTCGCGGCGCCGACCTTGATCACCGCCACGCCGCCGGAGAGCTTGGCCAGGCGCTCCTGGAGCTTCTCCTTGTCGTAGCTGCTCTCGGTGTTCTCGATCTCGGCGCGGATCTGGTTGATGCGGCCGGTGACCGCATCCTGGCTGCCGGCACCCTCGATGATGGTGGTCTCTTCCTTGGTGATCACCACCTTCTTGGCGCGGCCCAGGCTCTCCAGCTCCACGTTCTCCAGCTTGATGCCGAGGTCTTCGGAGATGAACTTGCCGCCGGTGAGGGTGGCGATGTCTTCCATCATCCGCTTGCGGCGGTCGCCGAAGCCCGGCGCCTTCACCGCCACGGTGTGGAGTATGCCGCGGATCTTGTTGACCACCAGGGTGGCGAGGGCGTCACCCTCGATGTCTTCGGCGATGATCACCAGCGGCTGGCGGGCGCCGGCCACCTTCTCCAGCACCGGCACCAGGTCCGCCGCGGAGGAGATCTTCTTCTCGTAGAGGAGGATCAGCGGGTTCTCGTAGATCGCTTCCATCCGCTCCGGATCGGTCACCATGTACGGGGAGACGTAGCCCTTGTCGAACTGCATCCCCTCGACCACCTCGAGGGTATCGCTGGCCGACTTGCTCTCCTCGACGGTGATGACGCCGTCCTTGCCGACCTTGTCCATGGCCTCGGCGATGATCTTGCCGACCGACGGGTCGTTTCCGGCAATCGACGCCACGGCTTCCACCTCTTCGGTGGTGTTCACCGCCTGCGCGATGCTCTTCAGCTCCTCGACCGCCTTCGCCACCGCGAGGTCGATGCCGCGCTTCAGCGTCATCGGGTTCGCGCCGGCGGCCACGTTCTTGAGACCCTCGGAGAGGATCGCCGCGGCCAGCACGGTGGCGGTGGTGGTGCCGTCGCCCGCCACGTCGTTGGTCTTGGACGCCACTTCCTTCACGAGCTGCGCGCCCATGTTCTCATAGGCGTCGCTGAGCTCGATCTCCTTGGCTACCGTCACGCCGTCCTTGGTGATGGTCGGGGAGCCCCACTTCTTGTCGATGACGACGTTGCGACCGCGCGGGCCGAGGGTGACCTTTACCGCGCGCGCCACGGAAAGCGCGCCCCGCTCCAGCGAGCGCCGCGCTTCCTCATCGTAGGCAATCATCTTGGCTGCCATAGCTGTCAGTTACCTCCTGCAGTTGCCGGGATCGGAGCGTCTCGCGATCCGGCATCGCTCTCGAGCGTTGTGTAAGAAACCAGCCCGGGGACCTGCCGACGTCCCCCCGTGGGCTCTTACCTGCGCGGCGGGACAGTGGCTCCCACCCGGACGCAGGTCAAATCGTGGGAGCGGATCAGTCAACCTTGACGGCGTAGATCGACTCCTGGTCCAGGATCAGAAACTCCTGGCCTTCCAGCTTCACCTCGTTGCCGCCGTACTTGGAGTAGATGACGGTGTCGCCTACCTGGACGGCCATCGGGGCTCGCTCGCCGTTCTCCAGCAGCCGGCCGGGGCCGACCGCTTCCACCACGCCCTGCTGGGGCTTCTCGCGCGCCGCATCCGGCAGCACGATGCCGCCGGCGGTGCGCTCGTTGCTGGTGACGGCCCTGACGACTACCTTGTCGCCGAGAGGACGGATCTTCATCGGGACTCTGCCTCCTGTCTAACCGAGACTTGAAACCGGACCCGCCGCAGTCCGCGACCCGACGGCCCTTCCCAAGAGAGCAGGGGGCGGGTGAGCGGCCGGAGCGGGAGTCCGAACGGAAGCGGCCTCCTACGAGCGCTCGCTCCGGGAAACCTGTCCGGCGGATTAGCACTCTCGCACAGGGAGTGCTAACGCCAGCTATTTATAGCGCAGCGCCTGAGAGGGTGTCAACCACGCGGAGCGCGGCATTCGAAGGGGTCGAGTGACAGGTGGGCAGGCGGTCGGTACGGTCCCCTCGCGGGAGCGGGGACTGTCTGCGGGAGGCCGCAGCGGGGGGCGGGGGAGGCGTATTCCGTATCGCGTATTCCGTAGCGAGTGGCTGCCACCGCTCGCCAGGACGTCGTGCCGGGCGAACAGCTGTGTTCGGCGCCACCGTCCGGGACGATGCACTCGTGATAACAGCTCCGGAGGGCGCCGGGCGATCGGTTCGCACTCCGGCGCGGCCTAACCCCCTCGCCTGACATCCATAGCTCCCCTCTCCTCGCAGGAGAGGGGCCGGGGATGAGGCCGCGTAAGGAGCGCTCGGCGTTCCGATCTACGGCAGGACGCCGATCTCCCGTAGACACTGCAGCACCCCGGGGCGCGGGGCCTGCCAGAGCCACTCCGGCTTGAGCCAGAATCCCTGGATCACCCGGGAGGTGAGGCGCCCATCGACTTCCTCGACCGCTGCATAGCGCCCGTCCTCTCCCAGTGAGTAGAGACGGACCCGCTCGTGGCTGGGATCGACGACCCAGCCCAAGTTCCGCAGTTTGTAAGAAAGATTCAGCCTCGCGGTGGCTGCGAAGCATCAAGCGAGGCTGAATCTTTCCACTACACTTCGTACATCGGCATGGTTTCTGGCAGGTGCAAGCCC
>JBKBRF010000054.1:0-41797 GCA_046292385.1 Armatimonadota bacterium
GATGTACCAAGAGAGCCCCGAATCCTGGACCGACACCCTGTTCTGGGGCGTCACGATCGTGATCGCGCTGCTGGTGATCGGCATGCCGATGGCAGTCTACTTCCACTGGCTGCCGCTGCCGGGGTAGCGCGTCTACCGCTCAGAAGTCGCTCTCGGCGTCCTCCGGGGCGCCGATGAGCGCGATCCGGAGCCGCTCCGCGCGGCGCTCGCAGCCGTAGCAGAGCCAGCGGACCGGCTGCTCCTGGCGGCTGCCGTCCTGCATTCGGAACGGGTAGGAGGTCTCGCTGCGCCGCCACTGCCGCAGCGTGCCGCGCAGGCTCAAGTGGCGTCCACAGACGCCGCACTGCGGAGAAGGAATCCTCATCCGGTCTGTTTCCCCTCCCCACGCACGGCCCAGCCCCCCAGGTTTTCGCCGGATCGGTCCACTCTCGCGCCTCCGAGCACTCGCCGGATGCGGTGGGTCTTGCGCGCGGTGGAGTCGCCGGCTAAGTATAGCTGTCCCGAACGGCATCCCCTCATTACTCAGCCGCTGCGGCCGGCTCTCTCCGACGCTCAGCGCCGCCCGACCTGCGTGGGACCTGCCTCGCTCGATGAATACCGTCACCGCCTACCGAATCCGCACCCTGGGAAGCCGGGACCCGTCCGAGCTCGGCACCACCTACCGGCTCGACCTCCCCGCGCGCGACCCGCAGCGGCCGTGTCAGGTCGAGCCGGTGCTGGTGTGGCTCGCCCCGGGTGTGCGAGTCGACTGGAGCACCACCACGGAGCGCCGCCTCTACCTGCGGAACGAGCCGGAGGGCTTGACGGTCCTGGACGCGATGGCGCGTGGCTGGGCCAGCCTGCTCCCCCAGCCGGCGGGCCAGGGGTTCCAGCTTGGAGAGCGAGCTTCGTTCCGGATGGAGCTCTCGCCGGAGAGCCGCGAGGCACTCGCCCGGCTGATCACCGGACAGAGCGGAGACGGCCCGCGGGAGAGCGTGGAGATTTACCACAAGGAAACCGGGGAGCTGCTCTTTTCCGTCAAAGCGTCCCGGCTCGCGGGAGCCAACCTGCGCGGGGAGAGCCTGGCGGGAGCCGACTTCCGCGGCGCGGACCTCACCGACTCCCTCCTCACCGAGGCGAAGCTGAACGGCGCGGCGCTCGAGAAGGCGACGCTCTTCCAGGCGGCATTGGACGAAGCCGATCTCTCCGGAGCCGATCTCCGGCATGCCGACATCCAGGGCGCCAGCCTGCGCCGGGCCTGCCTGGTGAGGGCGAACCTGACCGGCGTGGACCTGCGCGGCGCGATCCTGAGCGGTGCGGACCTGCGCGGCGCGGTGCTGGTGGGAAGCAACCTGCGCGGCATTCACCTGCAGGACGCGATCTACGACGGCACCACCGAGTGGCCCGCCGGCTACGTACCGGAGGCGCGCGGCTGCCGCCTGGTGCAGGCCGCGCCGGCGCAGTAACTCGCCGGAGCCCGTGGGAGTTTCCTGGTTGCAGGTTGGCAGGTTAACCGGTTGCAGGTTGAGACCATCCGAAACCAAGCGTCGGAACCTGCAACCTGAAAATCTGCTAACCCGCCACCAGAGCCGCGGTTACCGTCCGAAGCGGCGCGAGTAGCTGAAGAGCACCACGTAGTCCGCCATCGTGGCATCTTCCCGCCGCAGCGACGCCGGGTTGTCCTGCACGTTGCGGTGCACCGTGACCGGCACGCTCAGCGCGAAGGTCGACTTCCCCTTGCTGTAGATCAGGCCCGGCTCGATAAAGATCGCGTAGCCGGGACGCCGGAAGCCGTTCGAATCGCCCACCAGGTCGGTCGGCGGGATCCCCTCGATACGTGCCGCCAGCGTGGCGGAGAGGGACTGCTTCTTGTTTACCGGCATGGCGACTCCCACCCGCCCGATGTACTGGTCCGGCACGGAGTTCACCAGCTCGCCGGCGAAGAGCGGGTTCGCGCCGAGCCCCAGTCCCTGGATCAGCGACGGGGTGTTGTTGGTATCCCGCGGGTTGATCAGGTAGGTTCCCGAGGCGAAGAACGTCAGCTTCCCGATCGCCTTGAAGCCCTGGAAGTCGAGCACCACGCCGAAACCGCCGTCGCCCGGCTGGATCGACTGGTCGATTGCTTTCACGGTGCGGTTCGCCCCGGTGAAATCGCGATAGTCGTCCCGCGCGTCCGGGTTGCCGGTGGGAAACTTGAACCCGATTCCCAGCGACGCGTTCTGGTCCGTGTGCCGCTCGGTGTCGAGCACCCAGCGCCGGAGGACGAGGCTGATGTCCCCCAGTCCCTTCCCGCGCATCACGTCGCGCGTGCCGGTCGCCGGGTCCGGCGGCAGCAGCAGGGAGAAGCCGGTGTAGACGAACGGGATGCTCAGGGTGGCATTCGTCCTCCGGTCGATCGCGTAGGTGGCGGCGAGGTCGAGCAGGTGCTGGCTATTGACCACGCCCGAGCGGATCTCGTGGTTCTTGCGGATGCCGGTGTAGTGCTGCTCCGCCTTGAGGGTGCGGTAGCCGAGCGAGAGCTGCCACTCCGAGGGTTCCAGATAGGGGCTTTTGGACGCGCCAAGCACGGGCGCGCTCTGTCGGGCGAGGATTCAGCCCTGGGCGTGCGCGTGGCGCTCGGTCGCGACCAGCCCCACGGCCGCGAGCGCCACTGCGAGCAGGCGGCGGAATGATGAGTGCTCCATGTCTTCTCTCCTTCAACTCTCTCTCGGCGCCCGGCTCCCTACCGGACAGGCGCCGCGGAGTTGTTGAGAGCCGCCAGGGGTCCGCCCCTGCCGCCGCCGGCTGAAAAGCTGTTAAGCAGGCGGCGGCCAGCCACGGAGAGCCGGGGAGCTTAGGGGGTTTTCAGGTTTCGGGTCCCGCGGTTGCCAGGAGCCCGGCGACGGGCTCGGCGACGAGCGCCGTCAGCCCGGGTTCTCGGTCTCTTCCTCGCCGTTGGCCGGGCGGATGGCGCCGGGGCGCTCCCCCGGGTCCGGGACCGGGATCTCGCTCCGCTGGCCGTAGTGCGGCGGGGTGAGCCGCTCCAGCGTCTCTACCGTTACCGGCGTCTCCCGGCTGCGCTGCAGCTCGTCCAGCTCCGGCGTTCCCTGCAGTCCGGGGGTATTGTCTGGGGCTACGCTGCTCATCCTCCACCTCCGCCGGTCGACCTCGTCCCGACGCCGTTACCGGTTCATACCCGTCCCGGAGCGGGCCAGAACAACGAATCCGGACCAGCCGGTATAATGGGCTAACGGCGCTCCCGTGCGGGACGCCCCTGTCCATTCGATGCTATTGATCCGATAGATAGAGGTTTATTCGTGCCTGCACGCGACGATTTCCGGGAGCATTCCCCGCAAGATCCCCGCGGCTTCGGAACGGACGACGATGGTCCGCGCGTTCCGGAGACCGCTTACCGCGCCGTCACGCTGGTCGACCGCATTCTCGGCATGCTCCGCACCGAGGAGCCGCGCGTGGTGAACCACCTGCTGCTGCTCCGGCACCAGCTTGAGGTGGACGAGCAGCAGTTCGAGGAGGCGCAGAAGCTGCTGGCGGAGTACGAGGAGGCCTACCAGAAGCTCACCTCCCCGGCCAACCGGATCGGCACCTACCTGGGGCGGACCGAGAACGGCAGCGCCCGGGTGACGCTGGGCGAGCAGGAGTACCTGTGCTCCCTCGATCCGAAGCTGGAGAAGGCGGAGCTGCGGGTCGGAACCCGGGTGGCGCTGAACGACGCCTACGCGGTGGTCGGCGACCTCGGCGAGTGGGCGAACGGCGCGATCGTGAAGATCACGGAGGTGCTCTCCGGCGGGCGGCTGCGCGTGTCGCTTGACGCCGCCGGCAGCTCCGGCCGGGTGATCGAGCCGTCGCCCGCGCTCGGGGACTCGGCCCTGAAGGCGGGCGACGAGGTGCGCGTGGAGCCGAGCTTCCGCGTGGCGCTGGAGCACTTCCCGCACCAGGAGGCGCGCGACTTCTACCTGGAAGAGGTGCCGGAGATCCCGTGGGAGCGGATCGGCGGCCAGGAAGAGGCGATCCGGGTGATCCGAGATGCGATCGAGCACCCGCTCCTCTACCCGGAGCTGTACGAGCGCTTCGAGAAGAAGCCGCTGAAGGGGATCCTGCTCTTCGGCCCTCCCGGCTGCGGCAAGACGCTGATCGGCAAGGCGACCGCCTACAACCTGACTCGGGAGTACAGCGAGCGGGTGGGCCGGAACGTGGAGGAGTACTTCATGTTCATCAACGGCCCCAAGATCCTGAACATGTGGCTCGGCGAGAGCGAGCGGATGGTCCGCGAGATCTTCGCCCAGGCCCGGGAGAAGGCGAAGGAAGGTCGGCTGGTCTTCATCTTCATCGACGAGGCGGAGGCGATCCTGCGGACCCGCAGCAGCGGCCGCTACCTGAACATCGCCAACACCGTGGTGCCGCAGTTCGCCGCGGAGATGGACGGCCTGGTGAGCATGGAGAACGTGGTGGTGATGCTCACCTCCAACCGGCCGGACTACATCGACCCGGCGATCCTGCGCCCGGAGCGGATCGACCGCAAGGTGAAGGTGACCCGGCCGGACCGCAAGGCCGCCCGGGAGATCCTCGGCATCTACCTGCACGACCGCATCCCGCTCGACCCGGCCGCCGTCCTGCAGCACGAGAGCCCGGAGGCGGCGCGCGAGGCGATGATCGAGGGCGCCTTGCAGTTCCTCTTCCAGCGGACGGAAGAAACGGAGTTCCTGGAGGTCCACCTCCGCAACGGCAGCGTGGAGCGGCTCTACTGGCGCGACCTCGTCTCCGGCGCGCTGCTGCGCAGCGTGGTGGAGCGGGCGAAAGACTTCGCCATCAAGCGCGCCATCGCCAGCGGAGACTTCGAGCAGGGCGTGAACCTGGAAGACCTGCGGAAGGCGCTCCGCGTGGAGTACCGGGAGAACGAGATCTTCCCCAAGACCGACACCCAGGAAGACTGGCTGAAGCTGCTCGACTACGAGCCGGAGAACGTCGTCACCCTGCGCCCGATCCGCCGCGACCGTCCGGAGCAGCCGGTCCGGCGCAGTATCGTGTAAATCCCAGGACCTCTCCCCAGGAGTCCCGCAAGACCCGGGCCGGACGCGCGCTCACCCCGCCGTCCGGCCCGGGTCGTTTGTTCATCCCGCGGCGCCGCCGACGCCCCGACGCGCGCCCTCCGAGCAAAGAGCCGTTTGAGGGGTAAGGCCATCGGGTAACACCCGGAAACAGCCCGGCGAGCGACGTGGGAGGTCCCGATGTTCCGCTCTGTGCTGATCTGCCACCAGGGGTACCTGCTGGACCAGGAGGGGGTGAGCCGCTGGCTCGGCAGCTTCAGCGACCTCGTGGGGGTGGTCCTGCTGGAGGAGGGCGCCCAGCGGACGCGGCAGCGGATCGGGCGCGAGATCCGGCGCAGCGGCGTGCTCGGGTTCCTGGACGTCCTGGCGTTCCGAGCCTACTACCGCGCATTCCTGGCGTCCCGCGACCGGCAGTGGGAGCGCGCGGTCGTCTCCGATCTGCGCGCGCGGTTCTCTCACGTGCCGCCCTGCGCCAACGTCCTCCGCACCGATTCCGTCAACAGCGCGGAGTGCGTCGACTTCTTGCGGGGGTGCCGGCCCGATTTCGCGATCGCGCGGTGTAAGACCCTGCTCCGGCCGGAGGTCTTTTCCGTTCCGGCCCGGGGCACCTACGTGCTGCATCCGGGGATCTGCCCCGAGTACCGCAACGCCCACGGCTGCTTCTGGGCGCTCGCGCAGCGCGACACGGAGCGAGTCGGGCTCACGCTGCTGCGGATCGACCACGGCGTCGATACCGGCCCGGTCTACGGTTACTTCGGCTACCCCTTCGATGAGCGGCGCGAAAGCCACGTGGTAGTCCAGCAGCGGGTCCTGGTCGACAACCTCGACCCGATCCGGGACCGGCTGCTCGCCGCGGTCTCCGGGCAAGCGGAGCCGGTCGACACGAGCGGACGTCCGAGCCGCGCCTGGGGGCAGCCCTGGCTCACGGCGTACCTGCGGTGGAAGCTCGCCGCACGAAAGGGGGTGCCATGACCGTCCCGACCCTTCTTTACCACGACGTCATCACGAGCGACGACTGGACGGAGAGCGGCTTCAACGAGTTCAACGCCGAGATCTACAAGCTGCGGGAGCAGGCGTTCGTCGCCCACCTGGAGCGGCTCCGCGCGCTGGGAACCGCTCCGGTCCTGCTGGGCGAGGTGGCCGCGCGCGGGAGCTGGCGCCTCACGTTCGATGACGGTGGGGTGAGCGCCGCGACCGTGGTGGCGCCGATGCTGGACCGGCTCGGCTGGAGCGCGTTCCTCTTCGTGGCGACCGGGCGGATCGGCACGCCGGGATTCCTCGACGAGCGGCAGATCCGCGAGCTTGCCGCGCGCGGCCACGTGATCGGGAGCCACACCGCCAATCACCCGATGCCGATGTCAGCCTGCTCGCTGGAGCGGCTGCGCCGGGAATGGCTCGAGAGCGTGGACACCCTGGCGCCGATCCTCGGGAAGCGGCCGGAGACCGCCTCCATCCCGGGCGGCGCGCTCACCCCCGCCGTAGCCCAGGCCGCGGCGGAGGCCGGCATCCGCTACCTCTTCACCTCGGAGCCGGTCGCCCGGACCTGGAGCTTCCACGGGGTCACCTGTATCGGCAGGTACACGCTCTGGCGCGGGATGAATCCCTCGGTCGCCGCGGCGTGCGCGCGCGGGCGCGGCATCTGGCCGGTGCGGCAGCGCCTTACCTGGGCCACGAAGAAGGTCGCCAAGCGCTACCTCGGCACCACGTACCTCGCCGTACGCGAGCGCGTCCTGGGCGGCGCCGGGCACACGGTACCGGGAGCATAGCCCCGGTTGGCCGCTCCGTGAGTGGGAGCCGCCCAGGAGAATGCGGCTCCCACTCACGCACTTTCCCCTCGGTGTCTCATCGCATCGCCCGGGTCGAAGCGGGGCCGATCCGTGTGACTCGGCTCGCCTCTCGGCATCTCTTCCGCGGATCCACGCACTACCCGGTCGCACAAGCGCTGGTCCTGGCGTACGGCCCGGTTTTATTCCGGCGGATCACCAGCGGGTTTCGTATGCTGCTGACGGCGGCGGAGCGGTAGCTCCAGGCCCGGTGCGCCCAAACAGGCCCCAGCAGCACAGGCGAGCAACCAAACGTGGGGTGTAGGGGAGGTGGATTGGTGGAGTATCACTGCGTCCGAGGGGCTGTGGAAGCGCTCGAAGAGGCCAACGGCGTTGGAGAGTGCGCCTGGCAGTGGATGGCCTACCGCATGGAGGACCGGCGGCTCGTGCTCACCACCAGCAATACTTTTCCGCGCAAGCTGTTCCTAATCTTCCACGATCCCGTTCACCTGCGTCTTCAGGGCTGGATGGAGGTTCGCAGGTTCGAAGTGGCCAGGGCACCCGTGCGCGGGATCGAGCCAGAACTGCCCGAGACCGCGCAGCCTCCCGTTCTGACGGTGCTGCTCACCGGGCCTGAGGCCACCTTCTCGATTGGCTGCCGGGATCTGTCGTTGTATGAATGGCTGGGTGAGCGCCGCTCATGATGTACGACCCCGACACCAGAATCTCGGAGTTTTCCCACCTCTTCCCGCTCTTCGCGGGGGCTGACCTGGAGCTATGGGGTTATGGCTGGTCACACCTGGAGCTGCACCTCCTCGCCAGCCTGACCAGCGGAGAGAAAGCTGACCTCTGCTTCCTGCACACCTACTTCGTCGACTGCCCGATACAGATGCGGAACGCGCGCCTGCGGATGCCCACCGCGGAGGAGACCGCGCAGTGGGCATCCGAGTGGCCCGAGAGCATCACCAGCCTGCTCTTCGACCGCTCCTGGGAGAAGATCGGCTGGGGCCGGCCGGCGGATCACTGTCAGCTGATCATCGAGTCTGAGTCCGGTCTGCACCGGGTGATTGCCGGCCAGCTCTTTCTCACCTGGGGTGCCGAGCCGAAGCGGCGGTTCATGGACGCGACGCTTGAGGAGCTGTGGCCCGGCGGGCCCTCACTCTCCGAATTGTAGAGCCGACGTTGAGGGCGAACGCACGGCCGAGGGCGTGGGCTTAAAGATATCCGCCGCCGGAGCCGAGGTTGTTGCGGGCGAGGGTGTCGCGGGCGTCGTCCTGGCGGAGGTTTGCCTCCACGTTGGCGTTGAGCAGGTTCTGCTCCACCACGGTGCCATCCGCGCGGAACAGCTCGATCCCGACGCGGTTGTCCTGGATGTCGTTCTTGCGCAGGGTGTGGCCGCGGGGACGGGTCTCTTCCCGCCCGCAGCGCTCCTCCGGGAGCGGGCGGATGCCGTGGTCCTGGTCCGCGGCGATGCGGATCCCCTTGCCGTTGCGCGTGAAGGTGTTCTCCTCGATCGTCCAGTCGTAGCTCGTCATGCTCTCCGGGAAGAGCCCCGCGAACTTCTCTACGTAGTGGGTCCAGAGCAGGATCCCGTGGCCGTTCCCCTGGAAGCGGTTGCCGGTCACGCGGAAGCCGTGGCCGTTCTCGACCGCGATCCCGGCCTGCCGGTTCATGATCATCCGGTTCCCCTCGATCGTGGTGTCCCAGGAGAAGCCGAGCCAGAAGCCGTAGTTGCAGCGGTCCGCGTAGTTGCCGCGGAAGACGTTTCCCCGGCAGAAGGTCGCCTCGAAGGCGATGTTCGGGCTCAAGGAGCCGTCGTTCTCCTCGAAGAGGTTGTCGTCGCAGCCGAGCTTGCGGCCCTCCGGGGAGAGGCCCGCCAGGAAGAAGCCGTCGCCGCCGAGGCGGGCGGTGTTGCGGCGGAAGACGTTGCGGGAAGAGCCGTGGACCGCCAGGAAGCCGGTGGCGTCCGCGCCCATGTGGCCGTAGTGGAGCCCGCCTTCCCGCGGCTCGAAGCGGCAGCAGAAGTCGGCCGAGTTCTCCTCGAAGCGGCTGTCGCAGGTCTGGAACAGGTGAATCCCGTAGCCGCTGTTGTAGTTGACCTGGTTGCGGGCGACGGTGAGCCGGTCGCAGAAATAGGTGAGCAGGCCGTTCTGCTGGTGCTGAAGGTCGTTGCCCTCCACCCGGCTGTCGGTGACCTCCCAGAGCAGCACCGCGCCGCCGTACGCCTCCTCAGGGCCGAGCCAGATGTCGAGGAAGATCGTGTTCGGGTGGACTTCCGCAGTGGCGGTGATCTGGCTCCCCTCCAGCAGCAGCTCCCGGCAGCCGCGGGCGTGGACCCCGTGGTAGTAGTCCCGCAGCTTGAGGTTCCGGATCGTCACGCCGGCGCGGCCCTCCAGCTGGACCCCCCGCCCCTGGCGGTCCGCGCCGACCAGCAGCGCGCCGTTCCCGTCCAGGGTCACGCCGTCCGCCTCGATCCGGATTCCGTCCGGCAGGTGATAGACTCCCGGCGCGAGAACGGTGTCTTCACGGATCGACATCCCGTCGGTCGGCACCACGTGGCGTTCGGACATCAGCGCTCCTTCTCTGCAATCGGGGTCTGGCCGCCCCGGGCTCTCGCGAGTAGGATTGGCCTTCGGGGTCCAAAACCCTCCGTTGCACGCTGGGAAGCGTCGCGGAACCTGGCATGGGGCTGGATGCGCCCGGTTGTCCGCCCGTACACGCGACCGGTATAATCGCGACATGGCTGATCCCGGATATGCGGAAGCAGGCGGTTTTTCCGCCTGCTCGGATGCGGAGCTGATCGACCGGGCGCGCCGGGGCGACCGCCGGTCGCTGGAAGCGCTCGTCCAGCGCCACTACCGCGCCGTCTTCAACCTGGCCTACCGGCTCACGAACGACTACGACGACGCCCAGGACATCGTGAGCGAGGCGTTCATTCGGGTCCACAACTCCCTCGGCTCGTTCCGCGGCGACGCCAACTTCACCACCTGGCTCTACCGCATCGTCAAGAACGTGTTCCTGGACGACCGCAAGAAGCGGCGCCTGCGGACTCACGCCTCGCTGGAAGAGATGGTGGAGCTGGACGACAGCAGCGTCTCCCGCCAGGTGGAAGACTCGCAGCCGGGTCCCGCCTGGGAGGCGGAGCGGCAGGAGCAGAGCCAGATCATCCAGCAGGCGGTGCTGGGGCTGTCGGAGCCGCAGCGAATGATGATCGCCATGTACCACTTCCAGCACCTCTCCTACGAGGAGATCGCGGAGATCATGGGGCTGCCGATCGGGACCGTCAAGTCGAGGCTCAACCGGGCGAGGCTCGCCTTGAAACAGAAGCTCAACAGCGTCAGGGAACTTTTGGAGAGCTGAGAAAGTCTGGGAAACTGACCCGGACCTCGAGGGACGGCCAACCATTCATACCCTGACCCTCCCGGCGAGAGATCCGCTCTCCGCGCCGGAACCGGCCGGGGGCCCGGGCGCATCCTAGGGAGTTGATCATCGATGCATTGCGAGCGAGCACAGGAGTATTTCTCCGACTACCTGGAGCATGCGCTCGATCGTCCGATGGCTGTGGCGCTGGAGACGCATCTCCAGGGCTGCGGACACTGCCGTGAAGAGGTGGAGTCCCTCCAGGAAACGATCGCGGTTCTCGATTCGATGCCGTCGGTGCCGCCGCCCCCGGACGGGGTGTGGCAGGTGCTCTCCCGGCTCGAAGCCCAGGCCGCCCCGGAGCCCGTACCCGCTCGCCGCGCCCCGTTCGCGGTAGCGCTGGTGCAGTGGCTGCGGACGCTCAGCCCGGTCAGCTTCGCTACCGGCGCAGGACTGGCCACGTTGATCCTTGGCGGCTCCTGGCTCGCCTCCGGCATTCCGCACGTCCAGAACACGGCGGGCGGGGAGATCTTCGGCCCCAACGGGCCGGCGATCACCACCGGAGCTGTGCCCGCGCCCCTGGCGCAGACCGCTCAGATCGAAGTCGGCCCCATCACTGCCGCCGGCCGGCAGGTGAACCTGCGCGTGGTGCCCTCCGTCACCCTTCCGGATGCCCGGATCAAGGTGGAAGGCGCCCGGATGAGCTGGGAGGGGAAGGACGAGATCAGCCAGGAGCAGCCGGCGGAGTTTTCCGCCTCGCTCGCGGCCGGTCCCGAAGCCGAGACCCTGAGAATCACGGTGGAATCCGCTTCCGCCGGGCAGTCGTTCCAGCACCTGATCGCCGTCCCGCTCGCTCCGCGAGTCGGTCAGAGCGTGACCCTGGTGCTGGACCGCCAGCCGCTGGAAGAAGCGCTGCGACGGATCACCGGCGGCCTGGAGCTGCCGGTGGTGGTAGACGGCATCTCGCCGGACACCGCCGTTTCCGTCCGGCTGGAAAACACCACCTCGGAGGGCTGCCTCCAGGCAGTCGCCGCCCAGGTGGGCGCCACGGTCAAACGAGAACGAGACGCATACCGATTGGTCCCCGCACAGTAAGCGGGAACCGCCACTCCAGCCGGCGCCCGGGAGTCCCATTGACTCCCGGGCGCCGGTTTCGTTTCTGGCTCCGGAGCAGCCTTTCTTACCGCGGCCGGACCGATCGCCGCCGGGCGCCACTATCCGGACGGCGCGATCTCGTACCATAGAGAGGGGGAGGCGCGCATCCTGCCCCGCGGGCCTGGGTATTAAGCAGCCATGAACTTCTGGGACGTGATCAAGGAAGTCTCCGCCCAACCGGTGCGGAACGAGGCGAGCCGGCTCTTCGTGCTCGGCCTGGCGGGCGATCCGGAGCCGGTGGCGGCGGCGCGGTCGCTGGCGCTGGGACCGCTGACGATCCGCGAGGCGGAGGAGGCGCGGGAGTTCCTCTTCTGCGCCACGCCGCCCTACTCCGAGGAAGCGGAGAAGCGGCTCCGCTACGCCGATCTGCTCGTCTCCCTGCCGGGAGGACCGGGCGTCACCGAGCTGCGCCCGGCCGATACGCTGAAGCTGGAGCGGCCGACCGATCTCTTCCCGGCCGTGCTGGAGCGGCGGCCGGACCTGCGGGTCTCTCTGGCGCGGCGGCTGCCCGGATTCCGGCCGCTGGCGGCGGAGCAGGTGATCCGCGACGTCAGCCGCGTCAACGCGGAGTTCGCCGCGGTTTCCAGCCTCTCCGGCTCGCTGCCGTTCCTGGCGCCGCTCTTTCCCGCCTTCGCCGGCGCCGACGTGCTGGTGCTCACCAAGAACCAGGTGCTGCTGATCTTCCGGCTGGCGGCGATTTACGGCGAGTCTCTCGACCTCACTTCCCGCGCGCGGGAGGTGGCGGGAGTGGTTGGCTCCGCGCTCGGGTGGCGCACCCTGGCCCGCCAGATTGCCGGCGCGGTCCCGGGCCTCGGCGTGGGGATCAAGGCGGGGATCGCCTACTCCGGCACCTACGCCGTGGGACGCGCCGCGCAGATGGTCTTCGACGAGGGCCGCCGCCCGAACCGGCAGGAGATGCTGCGGATCTACGAAGAGGCGACCACCCTGGCGAAGGAGACCGCCGCCCGCGTCCTCGAAGCCGCCGCCGGCCGCCGGCGAGAACCGGGCTCCAACGGAAGCAAGGTGGAGGAAGCCGCCACCCCCGCCCTCCCCGCCGGCGAGCCCGCACCCGCTGACGCTGAGCGCGAACCGCGGGAGGTGTAAGTAAAGGAGATATGGGGATGGGATTGGAGATAGGGGGATCTCTTAAGGGCAGAGGGATGTGGGCGGAGTGCGGAATTCCGAACCTCCCGTGAGCGGTGGGTCCGGTCCTCTGCACTCCGCCCTCTGCACTCCGTCCTAACCTCATCCCCTTATCTCCTTTTCGTAGACCCCGCCCGAGAGGGCGCCTTCTCCCTGGTGTCGAATGCTCTCCCGTACGTCCAGCCAGGGGAGAAGCTGATGCCACGGCCTACCGTCACCTCGCGTCGTCGTTTTCTGAAGGGCTCCGCCGCGGCTGCGGGCGCCGCCGGGATCGGGTTTCCGACGATTGTCCCGGCCCGCGCGCTCGGCGCCGAGCCGGGCGTTCCCGCCGCCAGCGAGCGGATCCTGATCGGCCACATCGGCGTCGGCGGCCAGGGCCGCGGGAACATGCGCCCGCACCTGAAGAACACGGTGGCGGTCTGCGACGTCGACCGCGCTCACCTGGCGCAGGCGAAGGCGCAGGTGGAGGCTGCCGGCAACCCGTGCGAGGCGTACTCCGACTTCCGGAAGCTGCTGGAGAACAAAGACGTCGACGCGGTGGTGATCACCACCCCGGACCACTGGCACGCCCTGCCGACCCTGCTGGCGTGCGAGGCGGGGAAGGACGTCTACGTCGAGAAACCGCTCTCGCTCACGATCGACGAGGGGAAGGCGATGATCCGCGCGGCGCGGCGGCACCGGCGCATCGTCCAGACCGGCAGCCAGCAGCGCTCCGACGCGAAGTTCCGGCAGGCGTGCGAGCTGGTCCGCAGCGGCCGCCTCGGCAAGATCCACACGGTGCGGGTCGGACTGCCGGGGGTCAACTTCACGGGCCCCGCGGTGATGGACGGCACCCCGCCGGAGCAGCTCGACTACGACTTCTGGCTCGGACCCGCACCCCTGCGCCCGTACAACGAGAAGCGGGTGCACTACCTCTTCCGGTTCTTCTGGGACTACAGCGGCGGTCAGCTCACCAACTGGGGAGCGCACCACCTCGACATCGCCCAGTGGGGCCTGGGGATGGACGAGAGCGGCCCGGTCTCCTGCGAGGGCACGGCGAAGTTCCACGCCGAGAGCTGGTACGAGGTGCCGGAGCAGTTCGGCCTCACCTTCCAGTACGCCAACGGGGTGACGATGCTCTGCGGCCAGCAGTACCGCGGCGGCACCCAGTTCGAGGGGGAGCACGGCTGGATCTGGGTCGACCGCGGCAAGATCGAGGCGAGCGCTCCGGAGCTGCTCACCGACCCGCTCCCGGGAAGCGCCACGCGTCTCTACGCAAGCGACAACCACCACCAGAACTGGCTCGACTGCATCAAGAGCCGGAAGAGCCCGATCTGCGACGTGGAGATCGGCCATCGCAGCGCGACCGTCTGCCACCTCGGCAACCTGGCCCTGCGCTCCGGCCGCAAGGTGCGTTGGGATCCGAAGAAGCAGAAGGTGGTCGGCGACCCGGAGCAGCAGCGGATGACCCGCTACGCCTACCGCTCCCCCTGGAAGCTCGAGTGGTAGACATTTGCTCCAGCCGGCGCCGCCGCGGTCTTCGCTCCTTCGGGGCCGCGGCGGCGCTCCTGTTCTGTGCCCTGACCCCGGTCGGCGCGTGGGGACCCCACTCGGAGATCACCCGCGCGGCGCTCGACGCACTGCCCGCCTCCGACCGCGTGGAGGCCCGCCTCGGGACGGTGGAGCTGGCCCGGTACTCCTGGCTGCCGGACTACCGGGACGCGGAGCTGCCGGACTACTCGCCCAACCACTACCTCCTCTTCCCGGAGTTTCCCCGGCACGTCAGCCACCTCACCCCGGAGGTCCGCACCACCTTCCCACCGTTCTTCCGCCGGGCGCTGCAGGCGCTGCGGACGGAGAGCCGGGCCAACGCCGGCCGCTGGGTCGGAAGCCTGCTCCACTTCGTGCAGGACAGCACCAGCCCGCCCCACGCGCTGCCTGTTTCCGGGGATCTCCACTTCCGGATGGAGAACTGGATCGACGCGGAGCAGGTGACGATCCCGGGCTACCGGCCGCGGCGGCTCGGAGGGGATCCGGAAGCGGCCATCCGGGGCCTGGAGGCGGCGATGGACACGCGGATTGCCCGCGTGCGCCGGCTGGCGGAGCAGATGCGCCCGCCCGCGGAGCGGGAGGACCGCGCGGCGGTGGAGGCGCTGGCACTGGAGGCGGCGCAGGAGAGCGCTCGTGCTTCGGCGGACCTGCTGCACACGCTGCTGGCTCTGGAGCGCGGCGGCGACCGGTCGGAGCTGGCGCGCCTGGAGATCCTGATCCGGGCACCGAAGCTCCCCGCGCGCCCGCTCGCCCCGGTTCGCCTGCGGCTGCTGGAGACCTCCTTCAGCACCTTCTCCGATGCCCTCACGGAGGCGACGGCCGACTACTACCGGGGCCGCCTGCTGCTGCGAAACGTTCCGCCGGGCGACTACCGCGCGGAGCTAACTCGCCCGGGCGCCGGGACGACGGTTCTCCGCCTGCGCCTCACTGCCGGGGCGTTGCACCGAGCTTCGCTGACCCTGCCGCCGGAGACGAGACATTAACGCGCACCTGCGAGCGGAGGCTACAGCTCCAGCAGGTCGGTCGAGTTGTTCTCCGGGTCGGCGAGCCAGTCGCTGGCGAGGAGCCGGTTGCGGATGGCGTCGTCGGCGACGATCCGGCCGTCCCGCACCTGCACCAGCCGGCGCGAGTGGCGGGCGATGTGCGGCTCGTGGGTGACCACGATCACGCTCACGCCCTCGTCGTTCAGCTCCTGGAAGATCTGCATGATCTCCTCGCCTTGCTGCGTGGAGACGTTGCCGGTCGGCTCGTCCGCCATCAGGATGCGGGGCTCCGCGGCGACGGCCCGGGCGATGGCGACGCGCTGCTGCTGACCGCCGGAGAGCTCCGTCGGCTTGTGGTCCATCCGGTTGGCAAGCCCCACCCGCTCCAGCGCCTGCCGCGCCCGCTCCCGGCGGCCGCGGACCCCGCCGTAGACCATCGGCAGCTCCACGTTCTCCAGCGCCGTGAACGAGGGCAGCAGGTTGAAGCTCTGGAAGATGAAGCCGATCGTGCGGTTGCGGACCTGCGCCAGCTCCACCTCGTCCAGGTCCGAGACCTCCTCGCCGTCGAGGCGGTAGGAGCCGGCGGTCGGGGCGTCGAGCAGCCCCAGGATGTGCATGAGCGTCGACTTCCCGGAGCCGGAAGGGCCCATGATCGCGACGAACTCGCCTTCCTCCACCTGAAGGTCGACGCCGTCGAGGGCGCGCACCTCCTGGTCGCCCATGGTGTAGATCTTCCGGATGCCGGTCAGCTCGAGCATGCGGCTGCGGACAGCGGTCTCCAGCACCGGCTACGGCTCCTTCTTTCCCTCGGCGTCCTGGGCGTCGACCGCCTTCACGCCAAGGCGCGCCAGCCCGGCGAGGACCACCTCCTCGCCTTCCTTGAGGCCCGAGACGATCTGCGTGTGGCTGTTGTTGCGGACGCCGGTCTCCACCGTCCGCTCCTCCACCCGCTCCTTCCCCTGCTTCGCCCGGTGGAGCACGTAAACGACGGTCCGGCCCACCTCCCGGTGGATCGCCTCCGTCGGGAGCAGCAGCACGTTCGGGGTGCGGTCGAGCAGCAGCGTCACGTCGGCGGTCATGTCGGGCCGCAGCAGCCCCTCCGGGTTGTCGAGCGCGACCGTTGTCTCGTAGGTGACCACGTTGTCCTTCACGGTGGAGGCGGAGGAGATCTTGGCGACCTGGCCGGTGAAGACCCGTCCCGGGAACGACTCGACGCGCACCTCCGCGGGGAGCCCGATCCGCGCCTTGCCCACGTCGACCTCATCCACGTAGGCGCGCACTTCCAGCCGCTTCAGGTCGACCACCGTGAGCAGCGTAGCGGTCTGGAAGCCCGCGGCGACCGTCTCCCCCTGCTGGGCGGTGATCGAGACGACGGTGCCGTCCAGCGGCGCGCGGATGATCGCCTTGTCGAGCTGCGCTTCCTGGAATCGGAGCTGGGCCTGCGCCTGGCGGAGGGTGCCCCGGGCCTGCGCCACGGCGGCTTTCGCTTCTTCCACGGCGCGGCGGCGGACGATATCCTGCGTGCGGTTCGACCGGCGGAGCTGCAGCGTGGCCTCTGCCTGGCGCTTGCTCTGCAGCGCGCTCCGCGCCTCCGCCTCGCGCACCTCGTTCTGAAGCTGGCTCGCCTGGGCTACCTCCAGCGCCGCTTCCGCTTCCGTCACCTGGTTCCGGGCCGCCTGGAGATCTGCCTGGGTCTTCTCCTCCACGATCGACCGGCTGGCGCGGGCATTCTTCAACCGCGCCTCCGCCTGCACGTAGGCGGTGCGGGTGTTCTCCACCTCCTGCCGGGCAATGTAGCCCTTGCTCAGCAGGCTCTGCTGTCGCTGGAGCTGACGGGAGCTGTTCACCGAGGCGACCCGGGCTTCGTCAATGGCGGCATCGGCCTGGGCGATCTGCATCGCCACCGTCTTCTGCACCTGTCGCTCCTGCGCGTGGGCCGTGGAGAGCCCTGCCCGCGCCCGCGCGATCTCGGTGCTCGTCTGCGTCGGCTGCAGCTTGTTCAGCGACTCCGCCACGCTCAGCCGCTCGTCCGCGCCCAGGAGCGCGGAGCGCGCTTCGGCGATCTGCGCCTGGTTCTGCTCCCGGGTCAGCTCCGCATTCAGCTCCGCCTGGCGCAAACGGCTCTCCGCCTGCGCCAGCGAGGCCTCCGCCACCTGTACGCTCTGCCGCTGCTGCTCCACCTGCGCTTGCAGGTCGGGCGAGTCGAGCACCGCCACCACCTGGCCGGTGCGGACCAGCGCGCCGACGTCGGCCGGGAGGCTGCGGATCAGGCCGGAGATCTGGGAGCCGACGTTCACCTTCGCGCCGATCTGCGCCGCCACCACGCCGGTAGCGGTGATCTTCTGGTCGATGTCGCCCCGGCTCACGGTCCCGGTCTGCACGCCGGCCGGCAGCTTGCCCGCCTGCGCGGCCGCGTTCTGCTGGTACCACGCGCCGTAACCCCCGCCGCCCACCACCAGCAGGGCCGCCCATACCCAGCCCCACCGGAACCGGCTCCGCTTCTTTCCCGCCATGCCAGACCCTCGCGCCACACCGTCAACTGGACAATATAGTCGCCCGTTCCGCGAATCGACATCATGAATTCGCCGCCGATTTTCACGGGTAGGCAGACGCTCGCCCGGTCGCATCCGTCAGGGCATCGAGCACCTGCGTAGGCGGGCTTTCTTCCCCGTATAGAACGGAGCGGAGCAGCATCGATTACGCCCGCGCGATTCTTTTCGAGTCGCGCGGGCGCGGTGGTAGAGTGGCTGGACGCAGCGGCGGCGCTAACCCGCCGGGGATCCGGTACTCGAGACGTTCACGATCTCCGCCCCCTCCCGCTGCAGCCGCTCCAGCATCGCCTGTCCCTGCGCCGGGACGACCGCGCGCATTCCCTGCGGGACGAGCACCACTTCATACCCCCGGCTCAGCGCCTCGACCGCGGTCTGGCCCACGCAGTAGTCGGTCGCCAGGCCCACCAGGAAGATGCGCCGCGCCCCGGCAGCGCGCAGCAGCGGGTCCAGGTCGGTCCGCTCGAAGTTGGAGTACGACTCGTCCCCGGCCTCGACGCCTTTGGAGACGACCGGTGTGCCGGGCGGGAGCCGCAGCTCCGCGGAGAACTCGGCGCCGGGGGTGCCGGTCACGCAGTGTGGCGGCCACGGCCCCCCCTCTGCGGCGAAGGAGCGGTGGTCGGCGGAGTGCCAGTCGCGGGTGGCGACGACCGGCAGGCCGGCCTCCGCGAACCGCTCCGCCAGGGCGTTGACCACCGGCAGGATCTGGTCGCCGTCTGCCACGGCCAGGCTGCCGCCCGGCAGGAAGTCGTTCTGAACGTCGACGATCACCAGCGCGTCGCCCGGTTGTAGGGAGATCTCCTTCGGGTCCATGTCTCGCTCCCCGCCCCTGCACGTGGGGGCTACTTGCTTCAGTATGCCGGAATACTGCCGCCGGCGGACGGTGGACTACGGAGGCTCCTCTGCTGTATCACGAGAGACACGGGCGCCCGGTAGGCTGCGCGAGAGACCGGAGGGGGAGAGGAGAGACCGTGAAGACGCTGGGACTGCTGGGGGAGCCGGGGAGCTGCGGCCTGGCGACTGACCTGTACGAGCTGACGATGGCGGCCGCCTACTTCGAGGCGGGGATGGCGCCGGTCTCCGCCACCTTCAACCTGTTCGTCCGCCGCCTGCCCCCGGATCGCGGCTACCTGGTGACGGCCGGGCTGGAGCAGGCGCTCGAGTACCTCCGGGCGCTCCGCTTCGACGGGGCGAGCCTCGACTACCTGCGCGCCCTACCTCACTTCGCGGCGGTCGGCGGCGCGTACTGGGAGTACCTCCGCGACTTCCGCTTCACCGGAGACGTGGAAGCGATGCCGGAAGGCACGGTCGCCTTCGCCAACGAGCCGCTCCTGCAGGTGCGCGGCCCGCTCATCGAGGCGCAGATGGTGGAGACGTTCCTGCTGGCAACGATCAACCACCAGACGCTCATCGCCACCAAGGCGGCGCGGGTGGTGGACGCCGCGGCGGGGCGCGACGTGGTGGAGTTCGGGGCGCGGCGCGCCCACGGCTTCGACGCCGCGAACTACGGCGCACGGGCGGCGGTGATCGGGGGGTGCGTCGGCACCTCCAACGTGCTGGCGGGCCGCACCTTCGGCATCCCGGTCTCCGGGACCGCGGCTCACAGCTTCATCATGTCGTTCGAGCACGAGCGGGAGGCGTTCCGCACCTTCCACCGCTCCTTCCCCCACCACACGATCCTTCTGATCGACACCTACGACACGCTGGAGGGCGCGCGCCGGGCCGCGGAGCTGGGCCCCTCCGTCCGCGGGGTGCGCCTCGACAGCGGCGACGTGCTGACGCTGAGTCGGCAGGTGCGGCGCATCCTGGACGAGGCTGGCTTGGAGAAGACGATCATCGCCGCCAGCGGGGACCTGAACGAATACGAGATCGAGCGGATGGTCCGGGCCGGCGCGCCGATCGACCTGTTCGGAGTCGGCACCGAGCTGATCACCTCCCGGGACGCACCGGCGCTGGGAGGGGTCTACAAGCTGGTCGCCATCGACGACGAGGGGCGTCACCGCGCGGTGCGCAAGCTGAGCCCGGACAAGGCGACCTATCCGGACGCCAAGCAGGTGTTCCGGATCCGCCGCCCGGACGGCGAGCTCGAGGGGGACACGCTGGCGCTGCGCGGAGAAGCGCTGCCGGGTGAGCCGCTGCTGACTCCGGTGCTGCGGGGAGGGGAAATGGTCGCGCCGCTCCCCGCGCTGCCGGAGATCCGGGCTCGCGCTCTCGAGCAGCGGGCGGCGCTGCCCGAGGGGGTCCGGCGCCTGCGAGACCCGGAGCCGTTTCCGGTGAAGATCAGCGACCGCCTGCAGGAGTTGACTGCCAGCACCCGGCCGCAGGACTGAGCGGCCGTTCAGGCCCCCGTCCGGAAGGAAACCCGGCCGCACCTCGGTAACGGATCACCACCTGTATCCTGGGAGGCACCTGATGGCGAACAAGATTCTGTGGGAAGAGCACACCTGGCCGGAGCTGAAGGAAGCGGCCGCGCAGGACCGGGTGGTGGTGATCCCGGTCGGAACGATCGAGCAGCACGGCCCGCACCTGCCGCTCTCCACCGACTGCATCACTTCCCGGGAGATCGCCCGGTGCGTGGTGGAGCGGATCCCGGACGAGGCGGTCCTGATGCCGCAAGTCTACTACTCGTTCAATTTCCACCACCTCGACTTCCCCGGCACGATCGCGGTGGACGGCCACACGATCATCGACTACGTCTCGGACATCGGGAAGAGCGTGGCGCACCACGGGTTCAAGAAGATCCTGCTGGTGAACGGGCACGGCAGCAACGTGCCGTTCCTCGACATCGCCGCCCGCAACATCACCAACCACACCGAGACGACGGTCGCGGCGCTCATCTCCTGGTGGTCGCTCGCCGATCCGGCGCTCTCTGAGTTCCGCGAGGCGGAGTACCCGGGCGGGTTGGCGCACGGCTGCGAGCTGGAGACGAGCGTGATCCTCCACTTCCGGCCGGACCTGGTGCAGATGGAGAAGGCGGAGCACGACATCAGCTATCCGAAGAGCCAGTTCTTCTACTGGGACCTCCAGCGCCCGAGCCCCGTGGTCTTCCAGGAGTTCTTCAGCCGCAACAGCCGCACCGGCACCCAGGGAGATCCGCGCACCGCCAGCCGGGAGAAGGGCGCGCGCGTGGTGGAGTGCGTGGTGAGCCGGATGGTGGAGCTGGTGCGGGCATTTCGCGCGCGCCCGATTGCACCTCGCGTCGATCATCACTAAAAGTTTTCCGGCATGCTGTCTTTCGGCGAGATGGCGGCATCGACTGCCGCCATCTCGCGTTTTTCTGCGCGCCCCGTTCGTCAGCCCCCACAATCAAACGGAGGTCCCCGGAAGCCTCGCCATTCGGCGGACCTCGACTCGTCTTTCATTCCGTGAGCTGTCCTGAATTCCCCCAGTGTCCTCCGTCGTGTCTCGACTCCCTCTGTCGCCTGCTGCTGAAGGAAGGTCCGCGAGAGGAAGCGCTCGACCGCCTGGCCGGCCTGGCCGTGCGGCTGCTGAACGCGTCCGGCGCCCTGATCTACCTGACCGACGGGGCGCGCCGGGTGGTAAAGGGCCGCGCCGGCTCCGGTGAGAGTGCCGGAGCCCCGCTGACCGTCCCGATCCGCACCTCGGGCGGCGAGCTGCTCGGCACGCTGGAAGTCCTGGACGAGGGTGCGCGCCGCTGGACGGAGGCGGACCACGACGACGCCGCCGGGGTAGCGGAGCTCGTCGCCACCGAGCTGCAGCTCCGCGCGGAGATCGCGGGGCGCCGGCGCAGCGAGCGCGACCTGCGGGACGTGCTCACCCGCGCGCGCTGCCTCGTGTGGCACGCGGAGATCACGCAGGACGAGCAGGGCGGCCTGATCTGGGCGATGCACCCCGTCGACGCGGACGCGGCAGCCTGGCTGCTGCCGCCGTCGCACGACGGGAGCTTCTCCGTGGCGTGGGAGTGCGCCAGGCTGCCGGAGGACCGCGAGCGTGCCGTGAGCCACGCGCGGGCATCCGTGCTGCGCGGGGAGGATTACTCCGTCGATTTCCGCTGCCGCGACCGGGAAGGCCGGCTGCGCTGGATCCGCGAAGAGGTGCGGGTCGACCCGGACGGCCCGGGCCGCTGGCGCGCGGTCGGGGTCTGCACCGACGTCTCCGACCAGCGGTTCGCGGAGCACGCGCTGCGAGAAAGCGAGCAGCTCTTCCGCGGCCTGGTGCAGCATACCTCCGACGTGCTCACGATCCTGGCGCCGGACGGCACCATCCGGTATGAGAGCCCCTCCGTCAGCCGCGTGCTCGGCTATGACCAGGACGAGCTGATCGGGACCAACGTCTTCGACCGGATCCACCCGGACGACGCTCCGGCCGTCCGAGAGGTGGTGGCTCGCTACCTGCGTGATCCGGAGACGCGGGAGAGCTGCGAGCTCCGGTTCCGGCACGCGGACGGCTCCTGGCGCTGGTTCGAGTCGATCGCGATGAACCGCGTCGACGACCCGCAGATCCGCGGTCTGGTGGCGAACTGCCGCGACATCACGGAGCGAAAGCGCACCGAGGCGTGGCAGCGGGCGGTGCTCGAATCCGCGGACGAGCTGATGCGGGCGCCGGATGAGTCGACGCTCTACCGGCGCGCGGTGGAGCTGGCCCGCGACCGGCTGGGGATCGAGCGCTGCGGCATCTTCATCCTGGACGACGCGGGGGACTGGGCGAGGGGGACCTGGGGCATCGACATGCGGGGCCGGCTGGTATCCCTCGACGGATGCCGGATCCCGACCACCGGCGAGACGCGAGCCGTGCTGTACGGAGGAAGCGGTGGTGCGCCGCCGTGGAGCGCGGAAACCGTGGCGACACTGCGGTCCTACGAGGGCGGTTGCACCCAGGAAGTCGGTCACGGATGGGTGGCACGGACGCCGATCCGCTCATCCAGCGCCCCGATCGGCCTGATGTTCAACGACACCGCCATCTCCGGCGCGGCCCTGGATGCCGCGCAGCAGGAGACGCTCGCAATGTTCTGCGCCCTGCTCGGCACCATCTCCGAGCGCCTCCGCGCGGAGGTCTCCCTGCGCGAGCAGCACGCCCTGATCCAGGCGGTGGTGGAGGGCACCTCGGACGCGGTCTTCGTGAAGGACCTTGAAGGCCGGTACCTGATGATCAACTCCGCCGGGGCGGCGATGCTCGGCGCGAGCGTCGAAGAAGTGGTGGGCCGCACGGACGAAGCCTTCTTCCCCCCGGACGAGGTGAGGCTGATCCGGGACACCGACGGGAGGGTGCGCCGCTCCGGCGAGCGGACCACCTACATCACGCAGGACTCGCGCGACGGGAAGCAGCGCACCCTGATGGCGATCAAGGCCCCGTTCCGAAGCGTCACCGGCGAGGTGCTGGGGGTGGTGGGGATCGTTCGGGACATCACGGAAGTCCGGCAGCTCGAGCACCAGCTCCGCCAGGCGCAGAAGATGGACGCCATCGGCCAGCTTGCCGGCGGCATCGCGCACGACTTCAACAACATGCTGGCGGTCATCACCGGCTATACCAACCTGCTGCTCGACCGCCTGCCTGCCGACGATCCCACCCGCGCGCCGATCCTGGAGATCCACCGGGCGGGAGAGCGCGCCTCCGGCCTGACCCGGCAGCTTCTGGCGTTCAGCCGGCGGCAGATCCTCGAGCCGCGGGTGCTCGACCTGAACGAGCTGGTTCGCACCACCGCCGGCATGCTGGACCGGCTCATCGGCGAGGATATCGAGCTGATGACGCAGTCGGGTCCGGAGCTGGGGCGTGTCAAGGCGGACCCGGGCCAGATCGAGCAGGTGCTGGTGAACCTGGTGGTCAACGCGCGCGACGCGATGCCGCACGGCGGCCGCCTGACCATCGCGACCCGGAACGTCGACCTGGAGGGGCCGTTCGTCCGCGAGCACCCGGAAGTGCTGCCGGGCCGGTACGTGGCGCTGGCGGTGCGGGACACCGGCACCGGCATGGCGCCGGACGTCGCCGCGCGGGCTTTCGAGCCGTTTTTCACCACCAAGGACGTGGGAAAGGGCACCGGCCTGGGGCTGGCGACGGTCTACGGAATCATCAAGCAGAGCGGCGGCTACATCTACCTCAAAACGGCGCCCGGCAAGGGGAGCGAGTTCACCGTCTACCTGCCGCGGATCGACCGCGAGTGCCGGCAAGACGCTCCCGTAACCGCTCCCGCGCTCCCGGACGGCACCGAGACGCTGCTGGTGGTGGAAGACGAGGAGATGCTGCGGCGGCTGGCGGTGCGCGTACTGGAGGGCTGCGGCTACACCGTGCTCCAGGCCCGCAACCGCATCGACGCCCTCCGGGTGGCAGGCGAGCACGAAGGCCCGATCCACCTGCTCCTGACCGACGTGGTGATGCCCGGAGGAGGCGGCAGCACCCTGGCTAAGGAGCTGCAGGAGAACCGCCCGGAGACCCGGGTCCTCTACATGTCGGGCTACACCGAGGATGCCATCGTGCGGCACGGCCTGGCCCGGGCGGAAGTTTCCTTCCTGCCCAAGCCGTTCTCACCGCTGGAGCTGGCGAGGAAGGTCCGCTCCGTCCTGGACTCGTACTGAGCTCACTACGAACGCGCCCGCGGCACGGGCTTCGCGTTCGTAGTGAGGCGACTTCCGTCTACGCCAGGCGGGCGATCTCGTCGTCGGGGATGTCGAAGTTCGCGTAGACGTTCTGGACGTCGTCGTGATCTTCGAGCTGGTCCATCATCCGCAGCACCTGCTGCACCGGCTGGCCCTCCAACCGGACCGTGGTGGTGGGCACCATCGTGAGGTCGGCGTTCTTGATCTCAAACCCGGCCTCTTCCAGCGCGTCGCGGACGGAGCCGAAGTCTTCCGGAGCCGTATAGACGTCGAACGTCTCCTCTTCCGTGCGGATATCGTCCGCGCCCGCTTCCAGGACGGCTTCCATCACCTCGTCCTCGGACTTGCCGTTCTTGGCTACCGAGATGAGACCGCGGCGGTTGAAGAGCCAGCCGACGCTGCCCGACTCGCCGAGGTTGCCGCCGCACTTGGAAAAGATGTTCCGGATCTCCGCCACCGTGCGGTTGCGGTTGTCCGTAGCGCACTGCACCAGCACCGCCACCCCGTTCGGGCCGTAGCCCTCGTAGGTCAGCTCGTCGTAGATGGCGCCTTCCACTTCGCCCGTGCCGCGCTGGATGGCGCTCTTGATGCGGTCCGCCGGCATGCTGTTCTCGCGCGCCTTCTGGACCGCCATCCGGAGCCGGAGGTTGGCATCCGGGTTTCCGCCCCCCGCCTTGGCGGCCATGATGATCTCGCGCGAGAGCTTGGTGAAGATCTTCCCCCGCTCCGCGTCCATCTTGCCCTTCTTCAGGCGGATGTTATGCCATTTGGAATGCCCCGACATAGCTCCCTCGCTCCCTGGGGTGGTGTAGTGCCGCGGCGTGACAGGCCGGCGGGCGGCGCAAAAATGCGCTCGATTATATCAAGCAGGCGCGCAGCCGGTCAAACCGGGCAAGCGGCGCTTCCGTCCGGTTAACACGGAAGGACTGCCCCTCCGGATCGACGAAGCGGCATGCAGCACCGGCCCCGGCGTACCCCCGGGCGAGCGCACCCGTTGGTAGAGTGAGGAGCACTGATCCGTAGACCCGTTCTGCCTGCCGGCCCAGGAGAGAAGCGATGAGCCAGGTCCAACTGCAGAGCAATGAGAAGGTCGACCGCTATCTGGAGAGCCTCCGCCTGCACCTGATGGACGTTCCCGCGGAGGAGCGGCAGTGGCTGCTGCAGCAGGGGCGCGCCCGCATCGAGCTGGCCCTGGAGCTGGAAGGGGCGGGGATGGTAGACGAGGCCGACGTGGAGCGGGTGCTGGCGAAGCTGGACGATCCGGCGACCCTCGCCCAGCGGCTGCGCGCCCAGGCGCCGCCCAGTCCGCAGGCCACCCCCGCGGGACGGACCGCCCCCTGTCGCTCCTGCCGGCGCGAGGTGAGCACGGAGGCGCTCTCCTGCCCTCAGTGCGGCGCCCCGTGGCCTGCGCGGCAAGCTTGGCGCGGCTGGGGCTACGAGTGGAAATCGGAGACCACGGTCCTCGGCGTGCCGCTGGTCCACGTGGCGTTCGGCCGGGACGAGAACGGGAAGCTGCGGGTGGCGAAGGGGATCGTCGCCATCGGCCAGTTCGGGATCGGCGCGATCACCATCGCGCAGTTCGGGGTCGGCGCGGTCTTCGGCCTGGGTCAGTTCGTCCTCGCCCCGCTGGCGATCGGCCAGTTCGCCTTCGGTCTGGCCGCCGCGGGGCAGTTCGGCATCGGCCTCCTCTACGGCGCCGGCCAGATCGCCACCGGGGCGCTCAAAGCCTGGGGAATGATCAAGCTCGGCGGCTGACCCTTGAAGGATGAAGGATGAACGATGAGGGATCCTAAAGGCTAAAGTCAAAAGGCTAAAGGCTAAAGTTCCGAACCACCTCTCGTCGAAGAATGGTCCGGGACTTTAGCCTTTTGCCTTTAGCCTTTTGACTTTAGCCTTCAGGAAGGCCATTCCCGATGAAGATCCGCTCGCTTACGGCTCACGCGGTCGAAGTTCCGATCCGGCGGGAGCTGATGATCACCAGCTCCCTCGGCTCCCACCGGGTCTCCCACCCGGTGCTGGTGCGGCTGGAGACGGAGGACGGCGTCGTCGGGATCGGGGAGGCGACCGTGACCCCCGAGTGGAGTGGGGAGACCGCCTGGGGGGCGCGGGCGCTCATCGACCGCTGCTTCGCGCCGGTCGCTCTCGGTCGGCGGGTGGACGACGTGCCGGCCCTGCTCGCCGCGCTCGAGCGCGCCGCGGTGCTGAACCCGTTCGCCAGGTCGGCGGTGGAGGCGGCTGCGCTCGACGCCTGGGGTAAGACGCTGCGGAAGCCGGTCTTCGAGCTGCTCGGCGGCGCCGTGCGCGACCTTCGCCTGCCGATCCGCTTCTCCCTGGCCGCCGCCGCGCCGGCCGCCGCCGCGGAGAATGCCCGGCGCCGTGTTGCCTGGGGACACCGGACCGTCAAGGTGAAGGTCGGCCTGGACCCGGCGGAAGACGTGGAGCGGGTGGCGGCAGTGCGGGACGCGATCGGGCCGGAGATCGAGCTCACCGTCGACGCCAACGGCGGCTGGAGTGTGGACGACGCGGTGTGGGCGCTCCGGCGGATGGAGCCGTACCGCCTGCTGCTGGCGGAGCAGCCGGTGCGGCGGGAAGACCTGGACGGCATGGCGGAGGTGCGCCGGCGAATTCAGGTCCCGGTGATGGCGGACGAGTCGGTCTTCACCGTGTGGGAGGCGCGCGAGGCGCTGCGCCGGGAGGCGTGCGACCTGATCAGCGTCTACCCGGGAAAGAACGGAGGGCTCACGGTGAGCCGTCACATCGCGGAGCTGGCGGCGGAGCGCGGTGTCGCCTGCGCGGTCGGCAGCAACCTGGAGCTCGATCCCGCCACCGCCGCCATGTGCCACCTTTCGGTCTGTACCCCGAACGTCGCCGCGGAGCGCTACCACGGCGACATCCTGGGGCCTCTTTACCATGAGGCCTCTGTCGCGAAGGACCCGGTGCGGCTGGAAGGCGGCTTCGTCCACTGCCCGGACGGGCCGGGCTTCGGGGTGGAAGTCGCCTGGACGCAGGTAGAGCGGCTGGCGCTGCCCTGACCGCCAGAACTCCCGCGATGTGGAGATTCTGGTGTTTCGGCGCCGCTCCGTTGTCGTGCCCGGGACCTGTCGTATACGCTTTTCTTTGACGCGGGCGCTCCCAACTCCCGGTCCGCTCGCTCCGCACCTGCGGCATGCCCCAGCTTTCTCTCCTCATCCCGATCCGCAACGCCGAGGCGACTGTTGACCAGGCGCTCGGCTCCATCTCCGCGCAGACGTTCCGAGACTGGGAGGCGATCCTCGTCGACGACGGCTCCCGCGACGACACCCGCCGCCTGCTGCGCGCCTGGGTGCGGCGCGACCCCCGGATGCGCCTGGTGACCCACGTGGAGCCGCGCGGCATCGTCGAGTCGCTCCAGCACGCGCTCTCGCTCGCCGCGGCGCCGCTGCTGGGGCGGATGGATGCGGACGACGTCTCTCTGCCGCGGCGGCTGGAGCGCCAGGTGGCGCGGATCGCCGAGGGGGACGTAGCAGCGGTCGGCTGCCGCGTTCGCTATTTCCCGGATGAGACGGTGGCGGGCGGCGCCCGGCGCTACGAGACGTGGCTCAACTCCCTCACCACGCCGGAGGAGCACGACCGGGATATCTTCATCGAGTGTCCCCTCGCCCACCCGACGCTCGTAGCACAGGCCGGCGCCGTGCGGGAGGTCGGCGGCTACCGGGACCCCGGCTGGCCGGAGGATTACGACCTGCTCCTGCGGCTCTGGGCCGCCGGCTACCGGATGGCGAAGGTGCCGGAGGTGGCGCTTCTCTGGCGGGAAGGCTCGCGCCGCAGCTCCCGCCAGCAGCCGCAGTACTCGCCGGAGGCCTTCCTGCGCTGCAAGGCCCATTACCTCGCCCGCACCCACCTGGCAGAGGGCCGGAAGCCGCTCATCTTCGGGGCGGGGCCGGTGGGGAAGTCGATCGCCCGCGCGCTGGAGGCGGAGGGCATTTCACCGACTGCGTTCGTCGACATCGATCCACGGAAGGTGGGTCATCACCTGTACGGGGTGCCGGTGCTCGGCCACCCGGAGGCGCTGCCGCTGCGCGGCGAGGCGTACGGCCTGGTGGCGCTGGGGCAACCGGGCCAGCGGGAGGTGCTGCGGCGCGTCCTGCTCGCCGCCGGCTGGAGAGAGGGGCCCGACTTCCGCTGCGTCGCCTGATCCACTGGCCGCCGTACAGCGACAGGGGCCGGCACCGCCGGCCCCCGCGGATCGATCCGCCGGCACTCAACACGGCGCCGGACCGCTACCGCAGCACGCGCTCCTGTCTGCCGCCGGAGCTCGGCGCCGGCGGCGTGACCGGCCTCGGATCCGGCTCCTCCCGCGCGTGGCCCCGGTCGCGCGGATCGGCCTCGCGCCGGGACGTCACCGTCCGCCGCTCCTCCTCGGGCTCGTGCACGCCGAAGAAGTCCAGGAAGTAGCCCCAGAATGCTCCCATGATCCTGCTCCTCACAACCTCCGGTGGACCTATTTCCGGCGCTCCGGCTCCGAAAACGTGGCGGCTGCTCGGCCGCTCAACGCTAAGTCACCCGGATTATCGGTCAGGTTCCCTGAGAACGCAGTGAACCGCGTCACATGGGGTATTCCGTACGAGAGTCTCTGTGGGAGCCCTCATTTAGCAGGGGGGTGGGGGAGACAAATGATCGATCCGCCGCGGCTCACCCCCGGATCCGGGAGCCCAGCCGCCGGGCCTGGTCGCGCAGCGCCGTCCGCACCCGAATGCTGCGCTTCCGCTTGCCGCTCTCGGCCAGGCGGCGCTGGTGGGCGGCCAGCAGGTCGCTGCGCGTGATCATGCCGATTACCACGTCCGGCTCGGTGCGGGAGACGACCGGGAGCCGCCCTACCCGCTCCGCCACCATGTGGTCTGCCGCCTGCCGCAGCGTCTGGTCCTCATAGACCACCGCGGCCGGGCGGTGGATCAACTCCCCGACCGAGCCGCGGGAGACAGCGCCGGCTCGCAGCAGGTCGCGCCGGGTGACGACCCCCAGCAGCTTTCCGCCCTCGCCGAGCACGGGGTATCCCTGGTGCCGCCACGCGTCTGCCTCCGTATTGAGACGCGCCAGGACCCCTTCCACCGGCTCATCGGCGGAGAGCGAGACGACCGGCCGCGAGGCGGCGTCCCGCACCAGAACCTGGTCGAGGAAGTCGGCGGCGTACTCCGAAGGAACGCGCACGCCCCGCCGGGCGATCTTCTCCGTCATGATCGTGTGCCGCATCATGAGGCTGGAGATCAGGTACGCCGCGGTGCAGCCGCCGAGCAGCGGCAGCAGCCCGGCCGGCTGGAGCGTGGTCTCGAACGCGAACACCACCGAGGCGAGCAGCGCGCGGGAGGCGCCGGCGAAGACCGCCGCCATCCCGACCAGCGCGGCGATCCGCGCGTCGACCCCCAGCCCGGGGAGCGCTGCCGCCACCAGTCCGCCCGCGACGGAACCCAGCCCGCCGCCGATGGTGAAGAGGGGCGCGAGCGTACCGCCGGAGGTGCCGCTCCCCAGGTAGATCGACCAGGAGACCAGCTTCATCAGGCAGAGGAACAGCGCAGCCTGGCCCACCAGCTCTCCGGAAACGAACTGCTCGATGTTGTCGTACCCCACTCCCAGGGTCCGCGGCGCGAAATAGCCGACCACTCCCACCGCGATCGCTCCCAGTGCCGGCCACCACATCCAGTGGACCGGCAGGCGCTCGAAAGCGTCCTCGATCCCGTACACCAGGCGGGTCACGTAGACCGCCACCACGCCCATCAGCGCCCCGAGCAGGACATAAGTTGCCAGCGCCCCGCCGCCCGGCCAGGCCACTTCCGGCATCGGGAACACCGGGGCGGGCCCCTCGAACGAGAGGCGCACTCCGGTGGCCGTGGCGCTGGCGAGCGCCACCGGGATGATGGAGCGCGGCCGGAACTCGAAGAGAAGCAGCTCCACCGCCAGAAGGACCGCGGAGATGGGGCTGCCAAACGTCGCCGCCATGCCGGCCGCGGCACCGGCGGCCAGGAGCGTCTTCCGCTCCACCGCCGTGGTGCGGAGCAGCTGCCCTACGAAGGAGCCGAGCGCGCCGCCGGTGGCGATGATCGGGCCCTCCGCCCCGAACGGCCCGCCGGTTCCGATCGCGATGGCGGCGGAGAGCGGCTTCAGAAAGGTGATGCGCGGAGGAATGCGGCTCTCATTCAGCAGTACCTGCTCCATCGCCTCCGGGATACCATGTCCACGGATCGCCCGGGAGCCGTACCGGGCCATCAAACCCACCATCAGCGCGCCGAGGACCGGCACCACGAGCACCAGCGCCCCCAGCTGGTTCTCCGCCGGCATCCGGAACACGGTGGAGAGCCGCCCGTAGAACGCCAGGTTGGTCACCACTGCAATCAGCGCGGTCAGGAGCTGCGCCGCCAGCGCCGCCCCGACGGCGACGGCAACGGCTACCGCGCCGATCTTGACGATGCGGAGATCGACCGGCGTGGTGTCCTGCGGCACCCGGGCGGCGAGGCGGGCCGGCTCCATGGAAGGGGCGACCGGCAGCCCGCCGGCAGGCGAAACGGAGTCGGATTGAGACATGGTACTTCGGAACGGCGGACGGTAAACCGGCTCGACGCGCGGCTGGCGGCGGGCACGTTATATCGCGATACGATATTTCTGTGAACACCCCCACCCCCTCTGTCTCTCGCTCCCGGAAGCTGGAAAAGGCGGATTACGAGGCGCTCGCCGCCTTCCGCCGCGCGCTGCGACGCTTCCTCCACCACTCCGATGAAGGCGCTCGCCAGGCCGGTGTGACGCCGCAGCAGCATCAACTCCTGCTCGCGATCAAGGGTCAGCGCGGGCGCGACTGGGCCTCGATCACCGATCTCGCCGACGCGCTGCAGGTCCGGCACCACGCTGCGGTAGGGCTGGTAGACCGGAGTGAGCGGAGCGGCCTGGTCCGGCGCACTACCGATCCGGAGGATGGGAGGCAGGTGCGCGTGGTGCTCACGGAGGCAGGGGAGGAGGTCCTGGACCACCTTTCGCAGTGGAACCGCCAGGAGCTGGCCACCCTGCGGCGGGCGCTCGACCTCTCGTTCCTGGAAGAAGAGCTGGCGGACCCCGTCTCCGACTGAATCGGAGACGGCCCCTTACTCTTCCCGGTGGAAGACTTCCATCCGGGCGAGGTCGCGAGCAATGCGGGTCTGGGGGAAGATCTCCCGGGCCTGCTCCAGGAGGCGGGTGACGTCGGTATAGCGCGGGGAGAGGTGGGTGATCGCCAACTCCCGCACCCCCGCCTCCAGCGCCACGTGGGCGGCGTCGGCGACGGTGGAGTGGCCCTTGCGATGGGCGTCCCGGCCCATCTCCGCGTCGAAGGTGCCCTCGTAGATCAGCAGGTCGGCGCCGCGGGCCAGCTCCACCGCGGCGGGGCAGGGGCGGGTATCGGTGCAGTAGGCCACCACCGCGCCGGGACGCGGCGGCCCGAGCACCTGGTCCGGCGTGACGGTGCGGCCGTCCGGCAGCGAGACCGGCTCTCCGCGCTGAAGACGCCCGAACAGCGGGCCCGGCGGGATCCCGAACTCCCTGGCGGCGTCGAGGTCGAAGCGGCCGGGCCGCGCCGCCTCCTCCAGGCGGAAGCCGAGGCAGAGCAGCCGGTGGTCGAGCGGCGCGGCGGTGAGCCGGTAAGCCCCCGCGTCCCGGAAGAGCCCGCCGTGCTCCTGCTCGTGGATGCGAAGCCGGTAGCCGAACCCGGTGTGGAGCGCGCGCTGGTTGCAGCGGACGTACTCCCCGAGTCCCGGAGGGCCGTAGAGGTCGAGCGGCTCGGAGCGGTCCGCCATCTGCAGCGACATCAGCAGTCCCATCAGCCCGGTGACGTGGTCGCCGTGCAGATGCGAGATCGCGATCGCCTGGAGCGGCGCCATGCCGAGGCCGGCGCGCCGGTACTGGATCTGCGCCGCCTCGCCGCAGTCGAACAGGAACAGCTCGCCCCCGCGCTGGACCGCCACACAGGCCAGGTTGCGATCGAGCGACGGGACGCCGCTCCCGGTGCCGAGAAAGGTGATGGTAAACGCCGGCGCTGACACACTGCACTCCCGAGACGCCCTCCGGCCGGCCCGGCCGGGAAGCTCTCTCCGAAAAACCTCCCCATAATAGCAGACAAGATGGAAGAAGAGAGAGGGGAGAAGAAAGAGTACGCGCGGTCGGGGATCTCCCTTCTTTCTTCTCTCTTCTTTCCTCTCTGCACTTGCTGGCGTATACTCCGGATAGGACGCCCTGCCTGTGCCGTCCGCTCCCGACTATGCCTGAGAGCGACCCCTTCAACATCCTGGGCGACGAGCCGGAGGTTCCGCCCAGCTTTGATGAAGCGGTGCGGGCGGCGGTCGCGCGCTTGCAAGAGGCGGCCGAGCGCTTCGAGCCGCTCTACGCGGAGACCCCGGAGGAGTGGTTCTCCGACCCGGAGTGGCAGGTGATCGAGCGGTCCGCCGAAGAGCTGGTGGAGGCGATCGAGAAGGCGGAGGATGCCTACGTGGCGGTGATGTACGACAGCCACGCCTGGTACCGCATCCTGGAGAACCTGGAGGCTGTCCGCCTGCGGCTGGAGTCGGCCACCGGGATCATCCGCAGCGTTCGCGACCGTCACGCCGCACCCGGCGCCGGCTAAGAGCCGAGCCGGACCAGCATTAGAACTGAGGGAGCGGGTAGCCGGACCCCGGTTTGCCCTGCTCTCCCGCACCCAAAGGAGGACGGGCCCGGGCCTTTTCCGGCCCCCGCCGGCCCCGCTCATGACGTTCCGCCACGTTACCCTCACCGCCTGTTTTCTGCTCCTTGGCCTCCATCTCGCGCCCGCGGCGGCGCAGACGCCGGAAGAGCGCGCGCCGGCCGAGCGCCGCGCCCCGGGAGAGCGCCGCGCGCGCGACCCCAACCGGGCGACGAGGGAGCCTCGCCCCGATCCGGCGCAGCCCGGAGTGACGCCGAGCGAGGAGCGCCGCCCGGGCGGAGGGCGGCGCGCGCGGACGCAGCCGGCCGGCACGGCGGTCGAAAGCCCGGCGACCCCGAAGGAGGAAGGAGGAGAGAGAGGATCCGCCGGGACCACCGGGACTGGAAGCGGCGGTGCCGCCCCCACAACTCCCTCCCCCGCACCCGCGCCGGCCCCGGGCGGGACCGGCACGGAGCCGGCCCCGAGTCCCGACACCCCCGTGACCCCGGGAGAGACTCCGGCGACGCCGGCGGAGTCGCCGTCGGTGGGCGGCACCGAGCCGGGAGCCCCAGCGGCGCAGGATGGGACGGCGGGCGAGCCCTCGCCGGGAGCGGAGGCCGCCGCTCCGGTTGCGCCGCCCGCTAACGGCGCCGAGAGAGCGCCCGCCGAGCCGCCGCGGGACCGCAGCGAGCTGCCCCAGGCACGTACGGAGCCACGGCGCGCCGCGGGCCCGACCGCCGCGGCGGACGGGGATCCGCTGACAGCGACCCGACCGGCGACGAGCCCGGCGTCCGAGGCACGCGGCCGGCCCTGGCCGCTGATTACGCAGAGGCGGGCGTGGGAGCAGATGTTCGAGCGCATGCCGCCCGGCTTCGACGGCGCCACTCCCGCCCGCGCCTATCGCGACGCGCTCGCGGTCTTCCAGCGCGTCTCCACGGAGCCGTCGGTGGTCGGACGCTGGCTGGAAGCGGTGGGCGCGGGCGTTCTGGCCGGGGTGGTCGCCCTGGTTCTCTTCGTACTTGCAGGCCTGGTGGTCGAGCGGCGGCGGCCGCCCCGGTGGCGGCGGCTCTGGAGCCGCGCGCGCGCCGCCGGCGGCAGCAGCGGCCTCTCCCGGCTGCTGATCGCGGTAGCCCGCCGGGCGCTGGTTCCGGCCTCCGCATGGCTCGTCTGGAACGTGGGCGGGCTGCTGGCGGGGGAAGCCGGTCGCGCCTTCCTGCTGGTTCAGCAGCTCCTGACCGTCTGGCTGCTCTATCGCGTGAGCGACGCCGTGCTCCACCGTCTCATCCTGGGCGGAAGGCGGCGGGAAGGAGCCACCGGGCTCTTTGCGCCGCTTCACCGCCTGCTCGTCTTCGCCGCCTGGTGGTTGGCCGGCTGGCTGGCGATGGACGCCACCGCCTACCGGGAAGACGTGCGCGCGCTGTGGGTTACGCTGGGTCACCTGATCCTGGTGCTCGGCGTCTTCGGGGTGCTGGCTCGCAGAGAGCAGGTGCTGGCGCTGCTGCCGCGGCTGACGAACCGCCCGTATCAGCGGTTCCTCGGGTTCGTTACCACCGCCTACCTGCCGATCGTCTACGCGTCGCTCGTGGTGGCGCTGCTCTGGGTGGCGGGTTACCAGCGTCTCGCGGAGACGTTCCTGGGCCGCGGCTGGGCGGTGCTGGGAGCGGTACTGGTGGCGTTCATCGGGCTCCACGTGGCGCAGGAAGTGGCGCTGCGGCGGCTCTGGGAGGATCCGCAGCGCCAGGAGGCGCGCGAGGCGCTGCTCACCTGGACCGAGCGCCTGTTGACGCTCGTGGTGATCGCCATGGTGCTCACCTTCAGCCTCCACGTGCTGGGGTTGTGGGAGCCGTGGCGCTACCTGCTGGATCTGACCTGGATCGAGCTGGGCAAGATCCGGATTCTAGGCCGGGCGATCTGGGCGAGCCTCTGGATCGGAGTGCTCGCGGTGCTCCTTTCCGGGTGGCTGCAGGCGCTGCTGGCGTTCCGGGTCTATCCGCGGGTCGGGGTCGACCTGGGAGAGGCCTACGCGCTCAACCGGCTGCTGCACTACGCGGTGATGGCCGGGATGATCCTGCTGATCCTGAACAACCTCGGCCTTTCGCCGGAGAGCCTGGCGCTGGTGGCGGGCGGGCTTAGCGTCGGCATCGGGCTGGGCCTGCAGGACCTGGCCGGCAATCTCGCCAGCGGCCTGATCCTGCTCAGCAGCCGGCAGATCCGGCAGGGCGACGTGATCACCATCGGCGAGCACACCGGCAAGGTGAAGGAGGTGAACCTGCGCTCCACGCTGGTTACCAACTGGGACAACGTCGACGTGCTGGTGCCCAACTCCAAGCTGCTGGGTGACACGCTGGTGAACTGGACCCACAGCGACTCCGTGATTCGCGCCATCATTCCGTTCGGAGTCGCCTACTCCGCGAACCCAAGAGAGGTGCAGGAGCTGGCGCTGCAGATCGCGCGGGAACATCCCTCCGTGCTGGCGTCCCCGGAGCCCCAGGTCTGGTTCGAGGCGATGGGCGCCAGCTCGCTCGAGTTCAAGCTGCTGTTCTGGATCAACATGGCGGAGACCGCCAAGCCGGTGGTCGTGACCGATCTGCAGTGCCGGCTGCTGGAAGAGCTGCGGGCCCGGGAGATCGAGATACCGTACCCGCAGCAGGACCTCCACCTGCGGAGCGGCGTACCGTGGGACGAGCTGATCCGGGCTCTCGGCAGCCGCGACGGATCCGCCGCCTCGCCGGCCGGCGGGAACGGACAGACCTCTGGTAAGGCGGCCCGAACCGAAGAAAGCGCGACCGGATAAGCCGGGTTACGGCTGCTCCGGAGCGCTGAAGACTCGCTCGAAGACGCTCCGGACGGCGGCGGTGTGGGTCCGGTAGCTGCGCTCCAGGGAGGCGAGATCCCCCAGCCCCACCGCGCGCGCGAGGGCGGTGCCGAGACGCTCCTCCGCGGCGCCCAGCGGGAGCGAATCGGCGCCCCCGCTCCGCTGCAGCAGGGAGAGCGAGAGGCGAGCCCGGGTGAGGAAGTGATGCGCCTCCCGCAGGCCGGCAGCCTCCCCCGGGGAGAGGTGGGCGGCAGCCTGCAGCGCTCCCAGTGCCTCCAGCGTGCCCGGAACGCGGAGGCTCGGGTCGCCGCCGCCGTGCTGAAGCTGCAGGAGCTGGATGGTGAACTCCAGGTCGGCCAGGCCGCCGGGGCTGAGCTTCAGGTGCCGGTCCCGGGCCGCCTCCGGCACCCGCTCCGTCTCCATCCGGCGCTTCATGGCCCGAATCTCGTCCCGCCATTCCGCCGGCATCTCCGGACGATAGAGACGCGCTTCCACCAGCTCGCGGAAGTCGGCTGCGACCACCTCGCTCCCCGCCACCTGCCGCAGCCGCGTGAGCATCTGCAGCTCCCAGGTCTCCGCCCGTCCCCCCTCGCCGTAGTAGCGCCGCGCCGCCTCCAGGCTCGTCACGGTGAAGCCCTGCCGCCCCTCCGGGCGCAGGCGCAGGTCGAGCTCGAAGAGCGGACCTTCCTCCGAGGGCGCCTGCAGCACCTCCCCGAGCTGCTGGGCCAGCCGCTCGTACTCCGACTGGCCCAGCTCGTCCGACGCCCGGTAGACGTAGACCAGGTCGAGGTCCGAGGCGAAGTGCAGGTCTCGGCCACCGAAGCGGCCGAGCCCGAAGATGGCGAAGTCGCCCGCGTCCTCGCGCGGCCACCGCCCCTCCTGCCGCAGGCGCGCCACCGCCGCGGCCAGCGCCGCGCGCAGCAGCGCCTCGGCGACGTCCGACCACTCCTCCGTCTCCGCCGCCACGGGCCGAGGGTCGACCGCGTGCACCGCCGCCAGGCGCACGTATTCCCGCAGCTTGAGCCGGCGCAGCGTGGAGAGCCGGCGGGGGTAAGTCTCGGCCGCCGCAAGGCGAGCCTCCGCCTCGGCCTGCACCGCCGCCCGCGACTTCCGCCGCGCGAGCAGTTCCTCGTCGGTAACGAAGTCGGCCAGCTCGGGAAAGCGGAGGACAGTCCGCATCGCCGCGGGGGCGGCGCCGGCGAAGCGGCAGAGCGCCTGCAGCGCCTCCGGGTGCTCCAGCCACGTCTGGTACTGGGCGCGGTGGAGGACCTTCCGGTCCGCCAGATCCGCGATCCCGACCAGTGCCTCCGTCGGATCGGCAGCCTCCGCGCAGGCGTCGAGCAGCGCCGGGGCGAGCTCGGCGAAGAGGCGGCGGGTGGCGGCGGGATGCGGCGCGCGCGGTCCGCCGGCAGCGAGCCGGACCAGCGCCACCAATGCCGCGTCGGGAGCGGGGAAGCCGCGGGTCTCCAGCGCCGAGCGCAGCAGCAGGGCGCTCTCCGGCGCCTCCGCCTCCAGCAGGGCGGAGCGGAAGGCGTCGACGTGCCAGCCGTCCACGCCGAGCCGCCCCTGGATCTCCAGGGCGAGCGCGCGGACCCCCTGCGCGCGGTGCTGGAACTCCCGCATAAAGGTCTCGGTATCCGGGAAGTCCATGGTCCGCGCCAGCCGGAGCCGCCCCGCGGGATCCGGAGGCAGCCGGCGCACGGGGCGGTCCTGCAGGATCTGGAGGCGGTGCTCCACCTCCCGCAGGAACCGGTAGCCCCCGGCGAAGACCCCGTGCTCTTCCGGAGAGAGCAGACCTAGCTCCCGCAGCCGCTCCAGCGCGGTGAGTGTATCCCGCACCCGCAGCTCCGGGCGCTGCTCCCCGAAGAGGAGCTGGAGGAGCTGCACCGTGAACTCTACGTCCCGGATGCTGCCGCGCCCCTCCTTCACGTGCTCGCCCAGCTCGCCCGCCGCCTCCAGCTTGCGCTCCACGGCGGCACGCATCTCCCGCACGTCCTCCAGCAGCGTCAGCGTGGGGTAGTGGCGGTAGGTGACCGGCTCGATCAGCTCCATGAAACGCCGACCCAGCTCCGGGTCGCCCGCCACCGCCCGCGCCTTGATCAGCGCCTGCCGCTCCCACGTCTCCGCCCAGCGGTCGTAGTAGGTGCGGAACGCGCCGAACGAGCGCGCCAGCGCGCCCGCCCGTCCCTCCGGCCGCAGGCGCATGTCGACCCGGAAGCACCGACCCTCCGGCGTGTCCTCCGCCAGGACCGCGATCAGTGTCTCCGCCAGCCGCGCCGCGAAGCGGCGGTGCCCCTCGTCGGCCGGGTTGGGGCTATCCATCACGAAGACGAGGTCGATGTCGCTGCTGTAGTTCAGCTCCTCCGCCCCGAGCTTGCCCATCGCGATGACGCTGAAGCGCACCTGGGCGGCGGCGGTGGGAAAGCGAGCGGCGACCTCCTCCCGCGCCGCCTCCAGCGCCGCTTCGACCAGCGCGTCGGCCAGCCCGGAGATCTCCCGGACGATCTCCTCCAGCGGCGCGCGCCGGGCGAGGTCGCGCCAGCCGATCCGCAGGAACTCGCGCCGCTTCACGCGCCGCAGCGCCTCCCGCCGGCTCTCCGGCTTGCGGAGGGGCCGGAGCGCGTGAGTGAGCGCCGCGGCGTAGTCCTCGCGGGTGCGGGGGCCGTCCGGCTCCAGCAGCAGGCTGTAGAGCCACGGATCGCGGGCGAGGATGTCGGAGAGGTACTGGGAGGAGCCAAAGAGGGCGACCAGGTCCGCCAGCAGCCGCGGGTTCTCCGCCAGGAGCCGCAGCGAAGAGGCGGGGGTGGGGAGACCGGAGAGCCAGCGCTCCAGGTTCAGGAGCGCCATCTCCGGATCCGGCGCCTCCTCCAGCGCCGCCAGCAGCAGCTCCAGCAGCGGCACCGCCTCGTGCGGCGGCCCCGCGCGCCGTCCCAGCGCCTGCAGCAGCCGCGCCGACCGCTCCGCCTCCGCCGGAAAGAGGCGCCGCCGCCGGTCGGCGGCTTCGGGCGAAAGGAGGGGGAGGAGGTCCATTGGAAGGGATGAGGGATGAAGGATGAGGGATGAATCCGAACCTCCCGGTACGGGCACTCCTACTCCTACTCGTTCTCCTACTCTTACTCGGAGGCGCCCCGGGACGATCAGGGTTTCCGGCAGGAGATCGCCGCTTCGGTGCGGTTTCTCCGGCTCTCCCTTGCGCCCACTCTCCCACTCCACCCCGTGAAGCGGAAGCCGCTTTCGGGAAGCTAGAGCGCGTCCTCGCCGCGCTCGCCGGTGCGGATGCGGACGGCGTCGTCGATCCGTTGGAGGAAGATCTTGCCGTCGCCTACCTCGCCGGTGCGGGCGGCCGACTGGATTGCCTGGATCGCCTCCGGCACGCGGTCGTCCGGCACCACCACCTCTAGCCGCATCTTCGGCAGCAGGCGCACTTGGTACTCCATCCCCCGGTACCGCTCCACGTAGCCGCGCTGCCGGCCGCAGCCGCGCACTTCGGTGCTGGTCATTCCGACGAGGTCGAGATCCATCAGGGCGGCGCTCACGTCTTCGAACCGCTCGGGACGGATGATGCACTCCAGCTTCACCATTCGGGCGCTCCTCCTGTCTCAGGCGGTACCGATTATACGCCGTGCCCTGCAACGACGGCCGTTTGCAATGATCGGCAGGAGTGGCGGACGCCCAGCCTCGTCTTCGGACTCGAGTCGAGCCTGCAAGAGCGAAGCCCGCCTTTATGAGACCAGTGCTCACCTGGCCCTGGCCTGCCGGACGCCGTGATCATTGCCAACTCACAGCATCACTGGTATTATGAGCAATACCAGAATGACTCCGCGTCAGATCGTTATCGACACGTGTGTTCTCGCGGCAGCGCTTCGTTCGAATCGCGGCGCCTCGTTCCGCCTCCTCACACTCGTCGGGGAATGCGCACGGTTTCAAGTCCATGTTTCCGTCCCGCTGGTCCTGGAATACGAGGACGTAGCGAAACGCCAGAGTAGTGTGACGGGTCTGGCGGATCGCGACATTGACGACATCATCGACTATCTCTGCTCCGTGGCCCACCGTCACCCGATCTTCTTTCTTTGGAGGCCATTCTTGCGGGATCCCGGCGATGATCTGGTACTGGAGGTGGCGGTCGAGGGACGGTGTGACGCGATTATTACATTCAACATACGGGATTTCGCCGGGGCAGAACGGTTCGGCTTGCGGATACTCTCACCGAAGCAGTTCCTAGAGGAGATTGGAGAGCTTCCATGAGCACGCTCAGTTTGCGACTTCCGGAGTCGCTGCACAGGCAGGTACGAGAGCTAGCCCGTAAGGAGGGCGTGTCGATCAACCAGTTCGTGACCACCGCCCTCGCGGAGAAGCTCTCCGCGTTGTTGACAGAGGAGTACCTCGAAGCCCGCGCCGCTAGAGGCAGCCGGGAGCAGTTCGAGCGGGCGCTGTCCCGGGTTTCCGCGGGTGAGCCAGAGCCGGATGACATACTGTGAGACTCGGGCACGGTTGGGTGCGTAGGCCTGGACTTTCGCTGCGTCAGGCAGACGTGCTCCTCGTCACGCTCAACATCGCGGGCTCACTCGCCTGGACGGGAGCTGTCTTGTGGGAAGCGCTCCACGGCATTCCACGGATCTGGCCGTGGGAATACGCCGTGACCGTGCTCTGTGCTGTCGTCTGGTGGGGGTGGACCGTTCGGTCCTGGCGCCGCTTCTCCCGCGGGGAGCGGTGCGAGTGAGGACCGACTTAACCGCCGCCTCTTCGTAGTCGGTCCGCTCGAGCGCCATGCTTCCGTCCGTTCCGCCAGCGCCGCAGCTACAACCCCAGGTGAAGACGGTAAGACTCCGATAGATCGGCCGGAGTGGTCCTTCATCATGGGACAGCTCTTCGGCCTGCCAGGAGTGGAGCAGTATGCCGGAGCCGCGAGTCGTACCGTTTTCGATCCTCGACCTCTCCCCCGTCGTCGCGGGGAGCACGCCCGCGGAGGCGCTGCGCAACTCGCTGGAGCTGGCGCAGCACGCGGAGCGGTGGGGTTACCAGCGCTACTGGGTGGCGGAGCACCACAATATGCCCGGGATCGCCAGCTCGGCGACGGCGGTGCTGATCGGCTACCTGGCGGGCGGGACCTCCCGGATCCGGGTCGGCGCGGGCGGGGTGATGCTGCCGAACCACTCGCCGCTGGTGGTGGCGGAGCAGTTCGGCACGCTGGAGACGCTCTACCCCGGGCGCATCGACCTTGGCCTCGGCCGTGCGCCGGGCACGGACCTGTTCACCATGCGGGCGCTGCGGCGGGAGCGGCTGATGGCGGCGGAGCAGTTCCCGCAGGACGTGCTGGAGCTGCAGCAGTACTTCCGCCCCGCAACGCCGGACCAGAAGGTACGCGCGGTGCCCGGCGAAGGACTCCGCGTGCCGATCTGGCTGCTGGGCTCGAGCGACTTCAGCGCGCGCTTTGCCGCCTCGCTGGGGCTGCCGTTCGCCTTCGCCTCGCACTTCGCGCCCGACTATCTCTACGCGGCGATGGAGCTCTACCGCGGCAGCTTCCAGCCATCGGAGCAGCTCGACCGGCCGCACGTGATGGTCGGGGTCAACGTCGTGGCCGCGGACACGGACCAGGAAGCCGAGCGGCTCTTCACGTCGCTGCAGCAGCAGTTCGCAGCGCTTCGCCGCGGCGCACCGGGGAAGCTTCCGCCGCCGGTGGAGAGCATGGAGGGCCGCTGGACCGACGCCGAGCGGGCCGGCGTGGAGCGGGCGCTGCGCTGCTCCGTGGTCGGCTCCCGGGAGACGGTGCGCCGGAAGCTGGCGGCGTTCCTGGCCGATACCGGCGCGGACGAGCTGATGGTCGCCGCACACCTGTACGACCATGCCGCGCGCCTTCGCTCCTACGAGATCCTGGCGGAAGTCCGCGACTCGCTGGCGGCGTAGTGGTGTGTCCCGCTACTTCTTTCGGGACTGAGTGGGAGCAAGGGAGAGGGGGTTCTAAAGGCTAAAGGCAGAAGGCTAAAGGCTAAAGCCGAACCCTCCGCACACGGGAGATCCTGTTCGTGCTCCTGCTCTTGCTCCTGCTCGCTGGCGACCGGGTGTTTCCGGCACGTCCCCGAGAGCTCGCTCCAGGCACGCTGATTGGGATGAAGGCGGCTCATCCGGAACTGAGTGGGAGCAAGGGAGAGTGGAGCTACCATCAGAAGGTGTGTAAACGGTGAAGGCGGTGAACCTTCCTTCTAGAGACTAGAAGCAGCCGAGGGCCAACTCGGCAAAGGAAGGAAACACCGCCATGAAAGAGATTACCGCG
>JBKBRF010000055.1:0-3585 GCA_046292385.1 Armatimonadota bacterium
TGATTCCGGCTGTAAAGCGAGTACCCGCCCTGCAGCCGGCAAAACATACTCTGCGCCCCGGGGCGCACCAACTTTACAGCGTGTGACACAAGCCACCGCACTCCACAGACTGCACCGAGGCCGGCTCCCTTTCGACGAGAGGGAATCTCTACCGGGCTAGCCTGTGGAGTGCGAATGCTTGCTTTCGCGCCCCGCGCCAGTGGGGCACCGGAGCAGCTTCCCGATTTCGCCAACAGTATCCTTGCGCGGCCCTTCTTGCGGGGTGAAGTCGACTCCGTCCTGCGGGCTCGGCGCGACGAAATAAGGCACCAGCACGGGCTCACGCCCTCCACACGGAGCGTCAAATCCTGCGACCACTTACCGGATGCATCCTTGATGGGCAGGCAGGAAGCAACGCCAGCCTTTCGGCCCGGCAGGTCTGAGCCCCGAAAGCTTTCGGGGCTTCGCTCCCTGTAGTCCCGAAAGCCTTCGGGGCGGGAGCCCGGCATCCGAAGCCTCTACACCGTCGGCGCCCCTGCTCGCCAGTACACGCCCGAGTATTGAAGGTCGCCAGCGAGCAGGAGAAAGAGTAGGAGCAGGAGCTCCCGTCTACGGAGGGTTCGGACTCATCCTTCATCCCTCATCCTTCATCTCTGGGCTCATCCGCAGCACCGCCGCGCCGCGGATTTCGTCGTGTTTGAGGGTGCGGAGCGCCTCGTTGGCGGCCTCCAGCGGGTGCTCCGTGGTGTGGGTGTGGAGCGGGATCTCCGCCGCAAGGCGCATCAGCTCCTCGCCGTCCTGCCGGGTGTTGGCGGTCACGCTGCGGAGCGAGCGCTCCTGGAAGAGATAGCGGCCGTAGTTGAGCTCCGGGATCGGCGTCATGTAGATCCCCGCGAGGGCCAGCGTCCCGCCGCGGTCGAGCGCCTCCAGCGCGCCCAGCACCAGCTCCCCGGCCGGGGCGAAGAGGATGCTGCTCCGCAGCTTCTCCGGCGGGAGCGCGTCGACCGGCCCCACCCAGACGGCGCCCATGCTCCGCGCCAGCTCCTGGTGCCGCTCGCCGCGCGTGCAGACGTACACGGGACAGCCCCAGTGCCGCGCGATCTGGATCACCAGGTGGGCGGAGGCGCCGAAGCCGTAGAGCCCCAGCGGCTCCCCAGGGCGGATCTCGCTGCGCCGGAGCGCCCGGTAGCCGATGATCCCGGCGCAGAGGAACGGAGCCGCCTCGCGAGAGCCGACCCCCTCCGGGATCGGGTAGAGGAATGCCTCCCGCGCGACCATGTACTCGGCGTAGCCGCCGTGCGCGTGGTAGCCGGTGAAGGTGGGCCGCAGGCAGAGGTTCTCGTCGCCCCGGCGGCAGTAGCGGCACTCCCCACAGGAGGCGTAGAGCCACGCCGCGCCGACCCGGTCGCCCACCTGAAAGCGGGTCGCGCCCGGGCCGTGCCTTTCCACCCGGCCGACCACCTCATGCCCCGGGATGATCTCCGGCCGCTGGGGAGGCAGCTCGCCTTCGACGACGTGGAGGTCGGTCCGGCAGACACCGCACACCTCCACCCGGATCAGCACCTCGCCCGGGCCCGGCTCCGGAACCGGCAGCTCTACCAGCTCCAGCGGCGCCTCCACCACCGGCCGCGGGCTTCGAAGCAGCATCGCCCTCATCCGCTCCTCCTCCGGCGTGCGCCCCCGCCCCAGTATTCCCTCCGAGCGATTCGGCGAGACGGGAAAATACCTGCGACACGATCGCTCGCTTCCCGCGTCTTCATAGATACAACCGATCCGGGTCCGGCCGAGTATGCCGTGCCCGCGGGCCAGGTTAGCCCTCGTCTCCATCCAGCCGGATGGGCGAGGGCTTTTTACGTACCCTTCGGGGTGCTGGGGAGTCACAGTCCATGAGCCGCTGCTTCGATTTCAAGCCGTTCACCGCGGAGTACTGGCACGCACTTCGCGACGCGCTTCGCAGCGAGGCGCGCGCCGTGCCGGCCGCGGCGCCGCTCGAGATCCCCGAAGACGGGGCGGACCGTGCTCCGTGGCTGCTCACCCCGGCGGCGATTGCAGCGAGCCTCGGACTCGCGGAGCGGCGTCAGGTCCACTAGCCTGATCGCGAGGAGGGAGAGCGATGTGGAGGATCGTGCTGGCGACGGACGGATCGGAGGCGTCGCAGGCTACTGTCGAGCTGCTGCGGGCGCTGCGCTTTCCGGTGACCACGGCGGTGCGCGTGGTAACGGTCCACGCGCCGCTGGAGCGAGCGCTGCCGTGGGAGCACCCCGCCATCGACCGCCTGGAGCGGGAGAAGCTCTCCGCCGCCCGGCAGATCGCCGATGAAACGGCAGAGGCGGTGCGGGCCCTCGGCTGCGACGCGTCGACCGACGTTCGTACCGGCGAGCCGGCGCGGGAGATCCTGAACGCCGCGAACGAGCACGAGGCGAGCCTGATCGTAGTCGGGTCGCGCGGGCTGAGCGGGCTCCAGCGGCTCATTCTCGGCAGCGTGGCGCGGAACGTCGCCTCCCACGCCCCCTGCGCGGTGGCGATCGCTCATCCGCCGGCCCACGGGCTGCGGCAGGTGGTGCTGGCGACCGACGGCTCCGAGTATGCCGACCGCGCCACCGGTTTCCTCACACGACTGCCGCTGCCGGAAGACGCCCGCGTGACGACGGTCGGCGTCACACGCCCACACAACCTGACACCGGGGCTGATGACGATCAACGAGCGCGACCTGGAAGAGGCGCTGGCGGAGGCGGACGACCGCCAGCGGCGAGAGGCGCTCCGGCGCGCGGAGCAGGCGGCCTACCGGCTGAAGGCGGCTGGGCTCGCGTCGCAGGCGGAGCTGCGGGTGGGCGACCCGACGGAGGAGATCCTCTCCCTCGCCGCGGAACGCCATGCCGACCTGATCGTCGCCGGCGCCCGCGGCGTCTCCGCTCTCGAGGGGCTGTTCCTCGGGAGTGTGGCGGACCGGCTCGTCAATCGAGCGCCCTGCTCCGTGCTGCTCGTCCGGTAGCCCGGTCGTGACACCGGCGCGGCGGTCAGGGCAGAATCCAGCGACAGAGCTCAGATCCCGGAGGGAGATAGACGTGAACCACCTGCTGCTGGCCTACGACGGCTCCGAACCGTCCCGCCGCGCTGCCGCCCAGGCGGCGGAGCTGGCGCGCTGCCTGGGAGCCCAGGTGACGGTACTGGTGGTCGGGGAGCTGGTGCCCAGCGGCTACGACGCGGTGGTGCCGGTCTCCCCGGCGGAAGAGTTCGAGCGCCTGGCCGAAGAGGGAGCCGCCCTGGTGCGGGAAGCGGGCGCGCCCGCGGAGCCGCGCGTAGAGTGGGGGGACCCGGTGGAGCTGATCCCGCGAACCGCCGACGAGCTCGGCGCCGAGCCGATCGTCCTGGGGCACCGCGGCCGAGGCGGATTGAGCTCCCTGCTCCTCGGCAGCGTTGCCAAGCAGGTGATGGACCACGCGCGGAGGTCGGTCCTCGTGGTGCGGTAGCGTCCGCTCGTTCGTGGGTGGTGCGGCGCGGCCTCGGGAGAGGCGTAGTTCTTATCGCGTATTTCGCGTATTCCGTATCGCGTATTGCGTAGCGGGTAGCTTTCTCCTCTCTGCAGAACGTCGTGCCGGGAGGGAG
>JBKBRF010000055.1:3685-22571 GCA_046292385.1 Armatimonadota bacterium
GCCTACTCTGCGCTTGGCCCGGTAGGATGTGGTGGCGGTGCGGAAGCTGGCTCTCGTTGGCAGGGCGGAATTTGAGGCGAGAGGGGCGGGGCGCCTACGGGAGAGGCGTATTCCGTATCTGGCGTATTTCGTATTGCGTAGCGGGTAGCTTTCTCCGCTCTTCAGAACGTCGTACCGGGCGGGAGGCCTACTCTGCGCTTGGCCCGGTAGGATGTGGTGGCGGTGCGGAAGCTGGCTCTCGTTGGCAGGGCGGAATTTGAGGCGAGAGGGGCGGGGCGCCTACGGGAGAGGCGTATTCCGTATCTGACGTATTTCGTATTGCGTAGCGGGTAGCTTTCTCCGCTCTTCAGAACGTCGTGCCGGGCGGGAGGCCTACTCTGCGCTTCGCCCGGCAGGATGCTTCGCAAGGCGGTACCGGCACGCCGCTACGCAATACGCGATACGCAATACTAAGCCAGCTCCCCCAGCGCGGCTACCGTCTGCCGCAGCTCCGCTTCTTCCGCCGGTTCGAGGTCGCCGAACGGCAGGCGGGTCTCTCCGAAGTCGAAGCCCTGGGCGCGAAGGAGCGCCTTGAGGCCGCCGATGCCGCCGTAGCCCTTGACGGCGGTGCGGACGCGGTCGATCGTCGCCTGGGACTCCGCGTCGCCGTTCCAGATCCGGACGAAGGTGCGCGGGTAGAGGTTGGCGAGCGCGGAGATGAAGCCGTCCGCCCCCATCCGGCGCGCCCGCAGCGCGAACGAGTCGCTGGCGCCGTAGACCGGAGCGCGGCCCTGGACGGTGTCGAGCAGCTCCTGCAGCCTCTCCGGCTTGCCGGTCGAGTCTTTGATCCCCTGCACCACGCCGTCGCGGAGAAGGCGGTCGAGCACCGCCGTGCTGACGCCGTTCACCGCGTACTGGGGGATGTGATAGGCGAAGAGCGGCAGCGAAGTCTGCTCCCGGGCGGAGGCATACCAGCGGTAGACCGCCTCGTCGGTGGCGGGGTAGTAGATCGGCGTGGTGAGGAAGACGGCGTCCGCGCCGGCGGCTTCGGCCGCGCGCGCCAGCCGGCCCACCCCGGCCGGATCGAGCGCCCAGATGCCGGCGATGACCCGCAGGCGGCCCGCGGCGCCCTCCACCGAGGCGCGGACCACCTCCGCGCGCTCCTCTTCCGAGAGATAGAGGAACTCCCCCGTGGTGCCGGCGGGCGCGACCGCCGGGATGCCGGCCTCCGCCAGGCGCGCCACGTGCCGTCGCACCCCCTCCGCGTCGACGCGTCCCTCGCGGAACGGCGTGAGCGTGGCGACGATCATCCCGGTAATCGGCTCACTCATCCTGCAGCTTCTTTCTCCACACAGGTCCGCGGCGGCACCCCGGCCGCCCAGCTCTCGATCTCTGCCGCGGGCGCCATGCCGGTGACCGCGCCCACGTGGCCCACGGCGCGGGCGCCGCAGGCGTTGGCGAACCGCAGCGCGCGCTCCACCGGCCAGCCGCGCAGGCGGGCGTAGAGGAACCCCGCGATGAAGCAGTCGCCCGCGCCGGTCGTCTCGCGCACCTCCACCCGCAGCGCGGGGAGCGCCAGCGGGCCCTCCTCTCCCAGGTAGTAGCAGCCGCGCTCCCCCAGCTTCACCACCACCTCCCGCGGGCCGAGCGAGCGCAGCCGCGCCGCCATCTCCGCCGGGTCGGTCGCATCGCTCAGCCGCGCCGCCTCTTCCTCGCTCGGCATCAGGAGGTCGACGTGCGGCATGCACGGCGCCAGCGTCTCCATCCAGCGGCCGCGCTGGTCCCAGCAGACGTCGACCGAGGTGGTGAGCCCCCGCTCCCGCGCCGCGCGCAGCAGGCGGGCCGCCGGCTCGCCGTCGAGCCCGGGGAGCACGTAGAAGCCGCAGAGGTGGAGGTGCCGGACGCCGTTCAGCGCGGACCAGTCCAAACTCTCCGCGTCGACCCGCGCGTTGGCTCCGCGGTAGTAGATGAAGCTCCGCTCGCCAGTGGTGTCCACCGGGACGAGCGTCACGCCGGTGGCGACGTCCGGCAGACGCAGCACGGGACGCGTGTCGACCCCCCAGCCTTCCAGCGCCTCCAGCAGAAACCGGCCGTAGAGGTCCTGCCCCACCGCGCCGGCCGCCGCCGCCGCGCCGCCCAGCCGCGCCAGCGCTCCCGCGGTGTTGGGGCCGTTCCCGCCGACGTGCGTCTCCAGTGTGTCGAGCAGGCTGAGATGCCCGCGGCCCGGGAGCCGGTCGATCGGCTTCCCGATGATATCGACGACGAAGTTGCCCAGGACGACGATTTCCGGCACGGCTAACCTACGGGTCTGTTCAGCTACTTCTGACGCGGGAGAACCTGGTTTTCAGGTTGCAGGTTGGCAAGTTTCAGGTTCCGAACCCCGACCTTCGGTGGTCCAAACCTGGAACCTGACAACCTGTAAACCTGCAACCGGGCGGAGCCGGTTAGACCGGGTTGGGGAGGTCGATGAAGAGGTGCTGGAGGCCGAACCGCTCCGCCAGATGCTCGCCGACGGCGCGGATGCCGAGCGTCTCCGTGTTGTAGTGGCCCGCGCCCACGAAGTGGATCCCGTTCTCGAGCGACATGTTCATCACGTACTCGGACGCTTCCCCCGTGATGAACATGTCGAGGCCTGCCTCGACCGCGTCACCCAGCATGCTCTGCGCGCCGCCGCTGACGATGCCGACGCTCCGCACCTGGCGCGGCCCGTTCCGGAAGGTGAGCGCCTGGGAGCGATAGAGGAGGTTGATTTCGTCGAGTGCGTCCACGATCGGCTTCGCCGGCTCCCACTCGCCGCGGAATCCGATCGCCTTGCCCCCAGACTCGCCCCACGGGCGGATGTTCGCGAGCCCCAGCCGCCGCGCTGCCAGCGCGTTGTTGCCGACTTCCGGGTGCGCGTCGAGGCAGAGGTGGTACGCCGCCAGGGTCAGCTCGTGCCGCAGCAGGAGCTCGAGCCGGCGCTTCAGCGCGCCCTTTACCACGCGAGAGTCGCGGTCCCAGAAGATGCCGTGGTGCACCAGCACCATGTCGGCGCCGACCTCCGCCGCCTTCTCGAAGAGCGCCACGCTGCCGGAGACACCGGTCACCACCGACCGCACCTCCGCCCGGCCCTCCACCTGCAGCCCCTGCGGGCCGTAGTCGCGGAACTCCCCCACACGCAGGTAGTCGTGCAGGTAGCCAAGGATCTCGTCTCGTTTCACGGGGTCATCTCCAGCAGCGGTTGCGATTCCGGACGGGAGTAAGAGTACGAGTAGGAGTAAGAGTAGGAGCCCGGTTCGGAAGGCTGCCCATCCCCATATCCCCAATCCATCTCGACATCCCCTTTTCTTACACGTCCCGCTAACGAGCCGTCCAGCCGCCGTCGACCGGCAGGACGGCGCCGGTGATGAAGCGGCTCTCGTCGCTGGCGAGGAAGAGGGCGGCCTGGGCCACGTCTTCCGGGGAGCCGAGCTCGCCGGTCAGGGGCTGCAGGTCCGCAACCAGGGCCAGGGTAGCGGGGTCGGACTGCGCTCGCTCGCTCATCGGGGTGCGGATCAGGCCGGGGCAGAGGGCATTGACGCGGATCTTCTCCCGGGCGTAGTGGACCGCCATCGCGCGGGTGAGGGAGATCAGCGCGCCCTTGCTGGCGGCGTAGGCGTGGGTTGAAAACGCCTCGTGGCCGCCTATGCCGAGCACGGAAGAGAGCTGGATGATGCTGCCGCCGCCCGCGCGCCGCAGCAGGGGAATCGCGTGCTTGCTGCAGAGGAAGGAGCTGCGGAGGTTCACGTCGAGCACCCAGTCCCAGCCCTCTTCGGTGCAGAGGTCGACCGGACCGTCCCCGTGCCGCCGCCCGCTCGCGCCGACGACGTTGAAGAGGACGTCGAGCCGCCCGTACCGCTCCGCCACGCCCTGGAAGAGCTCGGCCACGGCCGCGCCGGAGGTGACGTCGACGGAGAAGTAGGCCTCGGCCTCCGAAGGGGGCAGCGGCGCCGGGGAGAGGTCCACCCCCACGACGCGGGCGCCCTCACGCGAGAAGAGAGCGGCGGCGGAGCGGCCGATGCCGCCGGCCGCGCCGGTGACCAGGGCCACCTTGCCCGCCAGCCGCCCCGCCATACCGAGCTCCTTCCTGGTTGCAGGTTAGCAAGTTGCAGGTTGCAGGTTGGGACCACCGGGGACGGGGTTCGGAACCTGGAACTTGCTAACCTGCAACCTGCTAACAGAGCGGCAGGCTAGCCGCCGCGGCGCTGCTGGATGCCGGCCAGGATGTCGTCCAGCTTGCGGGCGGTGGGCAGCAGCTCCGGGTGCTGCTCCCAGAAGTCTTCCGGCCGCAGGCGCGAGGCGCGGAACGGCTCCTCGATCTCGCGGGTGAAGCCCTGGATCACCACCAGCTCCAGCGGCTCGGCGACGGCGATCACCGTCTGGCGATCGATGCCGGTGCCGAGCACCTTGAACGGATTCTCGGGGTCCCTCGGAACCGCATCCAGCGCCGTACGTCGGCGGGGAGGTCCGCCGGGCCCGCCTCCGCTTCCGGGAGGTCCGCCGGGTCTGCGGCGCGGGGGTCCGCCGCCGGGTCGCTGGTGGGGTCGCTGGGGTCGCCTCATGAATCCTCTTCTACTCGGAACAGGGGTGCAATCCGCCTGGGTGATAACTTGCTGAGTATACCACGCCGGTCGCCGCCGGAACCACGCGGCCGGGGCGCTACGGCCCGGCGACCGCCGGTTCGATCGTCAACCGGTCACCGGCTTCCGCGGGGGCCGCTCCCGCCGGCAGCTCCACCACTCCCGCGGTGCCCCGCGGCGCCAGGGCCACGCGCCACGGCCGCACTCCCCGGGCGACCCGCAGCACGCGGAGGTCGCGATCGAGAAAGAGCACGTCGATCGCATACCGCAGCCCCCAGGTGTGGATGCTTCCGCCGGGCACCAGCCAGAGCCCCTCGCCCGGCTTTAGCGGCGGGCGCGCCAGCAGCCCCAGCGCCCAGGCGAGCCCCGGGCCGGGCCGGTAGAGCCGCTCCGCCAGCACCCCGCGCGGACCTCGCAGCCGGTAGACACGCTCTCCGCTCATCAGTTGGCTCTTCGTCTGGCAGGTCCGGCGTGAAACTTCGCGTCGGTCGCACTGTCCCATGGAACCAGGAGTATTCTGCCTCTATGGTCCAGCCGAAGCGTCGTTTCTCCCTCCAGAACCTGCTCCTCCTGGCCCTGGCCGGGGGCGCGGCACTCGCCGCGGGGACCGCCGCCGCGCGGGAGACGGCCCGGTTCACGCCGACCCAGCTCCGGCACTGGGCCTGGAAGAAGCCCGCTCGTCCGGCCCTGCCGCAGGTGCGCCGCGCCGCCTGGGTTCGCAGCCCGATCGACGCCTTCGTGCTGGCGCGGCTGGAAGAGCAGGGAATCGGCCCGGCACCGACCGCCACGCGCGCGGAGCTGATCCGGCGCGTCGCCTTCGACCTCACCGGCCTGCCGCCCACGCCGGACGAGCTGGAAGGGTACCTGGCGGACCCGGCGCCCGGCTCCTACGAGCGGATGGTCGACCGCTACCTCGCCTCTCCCGCCTTCGGGGAGCGGTGGGCGCGCCACTGGCTCGACCTCGCTCGCTACTCGGACAGCAACGGCTACGAGTTCGACGAGGCCCGGCCGGACGCCTGGCGCTACCGGGATTACGTGGTCCGCAGCTTCAACTCCGATAAGCCGTACGACCGGTTCGTGAAAGAGCAGCTCGCCGGGGACCAGCTCGCGCCGGAGGACCCGGACGCCCGCATCGCCACCGGCTTCAACCTGCTGGGGCCGGACATGACCGACGCGGCGGACCAGGCGGCGCGGCGGCAGAACACGCTGAACGACATGACCGACACGGCGGGGCTGGTCTTCCTCGGCCTGACGGTCGGCTGCGCGCGCTGTCACGACCACAAGTACGAGCCGATCACCATCCAGGACTACTACCGCCTGCAGGCGTTCTTCGCGCCCGCGCAGTTCCGGAACGACCTGCCGGTGCCGACGCTGCAGGACCTCCGCCGCTACCGCGAGGCGAAAGCCGCGCACGAGGCGCGCCTGGCGCCGCTGCAGGAGCGCGTGATGGCGCTGGCCGGCACCGCGCGGGACGACCTCCGCGAGAAGAAGATCGCCGCCCTACCGGAAGACCTCCGCACCGCGTTCCACACGCCCGACCCGGAGCGGACGGTAGAGCAGCGCCTCCTGGTGGAGCGAAACGAGGCTCGCGTGGAGCCGAAGGCGGAAGAGGTGCTGCCGCTGCTGCCGGAAGCGGCGCGCGCGGAGTACCAGCGGCTGGTGAAGGAGCTGCGGACGGTCGAAGGGCAGCGCCCCCGTCTCCCGACCGCGATGGGACTGACGGAGAACGGGCCGACCGCGCCCCCGACCCACGTGCTGGAGCGCGGGGAGCTCGCCAACCGCGCGCACCCGGTTACCCCCGGCATCCCGCAGGTCCTGCCGGCGCAGGGCTACCGGCCGCCGGTGCCGGACGCCGCCCACACCGGCCGCCGCGCCGCCCTGGCCGCCTGGATCGCCAGCCCGGAGAACCCGCTGACCGCCCGGGTGATGGTCAACCGCGTCTGGCAGCACCTCTTCGGCCGCGCCATCCTCCCCACCCCCAGCGACTTCGGCCTCCGCGGCGCCAACCCCACGAACCCAGAGCTCCTCGACTTTCTCGCCTGGACGTTCTCCTCTCCCGCCAGCGACCGCGGGACAGCCCCTGGGACAGAGAGACAGAGAGACGGAGTGAAAGAGAGAGTCCGAACCGCCCCTTTGCGTGGGCCAGCCGTCGCCTCCGGGAGTAAGGGTTCGAGATTCATCCCTCATCCCCCATCCCTCATCCCTCAAGAGGGCTTATCTTGGAGCATGAAGGGGCTGATCCGGCTGATCGTCACCTCGAACAGCTACAAGCAGTCGACCCGCCCCCCGGCGCGGACGCTGAAGGTCGACCCGGAGAACGAGCTCTTCTCCCGCATGAACCGCAAGCGGCTGGAGGCGGAGGCGGTGCGGGATACGCTGCTGGCGGTAAGCGGCCGCCTGAACCCCAAAGCCGGCGGGCCCGGGGTCTTCCCGCCCTTCTCCAAAGAGGCGCTGCCGGCCGGAGCGATCTGGAACGTCTCTCCGGACCCGCAGGACCACCTGCGCCGGAGCCTCTACATCTTCATGCGGCGCAACCTGCGCTACCCCGCGCTCGAGGCGTTCGACGCGCCCGACACCAACTTGAGCTGCGAACGCCGCGAGGTGACGACCACTGCCCCGCAGGCCCTGGCGCTGCTCAACGCACCGGAGATGCAGGAGCACGCGCGCCACTTCGCCGCCCGGGTGCTGCGGGAGCGCGCCACCGAAGCGGAGCGGATCGAGCGCGCCTACCGGCTCGCCTTCTCCCGCCCGCCCACCGAGCTGGAAGCCCGCCTCGCCCGCGAGTTCCTGGCAGAGCAGGCCGCCCTGCACGGGGGGAATATGGAGAAGGCGTGGTCGGACTACTGCCTCGCCCTGATGAACCTGAACGAGCTCGTCTACGTGGAATGAGGGATTTTGGAACCTCTCAGGAGATGGGGGGATTCTGGTTGGAGATGTGGGGATGTCTTTGACTATCGCAGTTTGGGCGACCAGCCGGTCTTTAACCCGGACTCCACCCATAGCTCCCCTCTCCTCTCAGGAGAGGGGGCGGGGGTGAGGCCGCGCCGAAGAGGCGCACTCCTCGCTCTATGTCGGACGCGATGACTGAAGTGAGAGGCACGATGAGCAAGCGCTGCTGTGGACCGAATGGGCCGGATACGGCCCCCACCTCCCGGCGGGAGTTCCTCTCCCGGTCCGGCTTCGGATTCGGGACCCTGGCGCTCGCATCCCTGCTGGCGGACCAGGGGCTGCTAGCGGCCGAGGCGCCTGCCGCGAACCCGCTGGCGCCGAAGCAGCCGCACTTCGCGGCGAAGGCGAAGCGGATCATCTTCCTCTTCATGTCGGGCGGACCGAGCCACCTGGAGACGTTCGATCCCAAGCCGGAGCTGCAGCGGCTGCACGGGCAGAAGCTGCCGGAGAGCTTCGGGCCGGTGAAGACCCGCCGCGGCGTGGACAAGAACGTGCTGCTCGGCACGCAGCGGACCTTCCGGAAGCACGGCCAGTCCGGGACGGAGGTCTCCGACTTCCTCCCGCACATGGCCGGGATCGTCGACGACCTCGCGGTGCTGCGCGGCTGCTATGGGGACAGCGTCACCCACCCGGAGTCGGTCTACCTGATGAACTGCGGCTCCGTGCGGATGGGGCGGCCGTGCCTCGGCTCCTGGGTGGCGTACGGGCTCGGCAGCGAGAACCAGAACATGCCGGCCTACGTGGTGATGCCGGACCCCGCCGGCTGGGTGAAAGGCGGCGCGCCCTCGTGGGGGAACGGCTTCCTGCCGGCCGCCTACCAGGGCACGATCATGCGCGGGGGGAAGTCCCCGATCCTGAACCTGGAGCTGCCGGAGGGCGTGACGGAGGCGCAGCAGCGGAAGACGCTCGACCTGGTCCGCAGCCTGAACCAGGAGCACCTGAAGCAGCGCCGGGAAGACAGCGCGCTGGCGGCGCGGATCGCCGCGTACGAACTGGCGTACCGGATGCAGAGCCACGCGCCGCAGGTGACCGATCTTTCGAAGGAGAGCGAGGCGACCAAGAAGATGTACGGCCTCGACCGCCCCGAGTGCGCGGAGTTCGGGCTCCGGTGCCTGCTGGCGCGGCGGATGGTGGAGCACGGAGTCCGCTGCGTGCAGCTCTACTGCGGCGACACGAACGGGTGGGACGCTCACAGCGACATCGAGGAGAACCACCGAGTCCACTGCGCCCGCACCGACCAGCCCGCCGCGGCGCTGATCAAAGACCTGAAGCAGCGCGGCCTGCTCGACAGCACGCTGGTGGTCTGGGCCGGAGAGTTTGGCCGCACCCCGATGACCGAGGGGAAGACCGGGCGCGACCACAACCCGTACGGCTTCAGCATCTGGATGGCCGGCGGCGGGATCAAGGGCGGCGTCACCTACGGCGGCACCGATCCGGTCGGCCTCCGCGCGGTGGAGAACCGGACCCATGTCCACGACATCCACGCCACGATCCTCCACCTGCTGGGGCTGGACCACAAGCAGCTCACCTATCTCCACAACGGTCGCGCCGAGCGCCTGACCGACGTCGCCGGAGAGGTGGTCCGCCCCATCCTCGCCTAGTCTCAAGCCGGAGGGTGGCAGAGATGATCGGGAAACGCACGCGGGAGCTTCTGGTGGGAACGGCGGTGTTGGCGCTATTGGCGACGGTCGCCTCCGAGGTCTACGCCCGGCACGCCGTGACCGAGCAGATGCGGACATCGGTCGTCGCGGCGGATCTGGAAAGCGTTCTCCGATGCGTGCGTCAGCGCGCGAACCCGAATGCGACTTCCCCGGGCGGGCACACCCCGTTGATGCTGGCAGTGTGCTACGGCGACCTTGATGCGGCGAAGGAGCTGCTGGACGCCGGTGCCAACGCCAGTGCCACGGCGCCATGGAAGCGTGGGTGCGTGGTGGCCCCGTATACACCGCTCGCCGTCGCCGCCGCCAGGGACGACAAGCGCATGGTGCAACTGCTGCTCCAGCGGGGCGCCGATCCGTCGCTGCGCGACAAGCTCGGAAGGACGCCCGCCGAACACGCCTCCGATCCCGTCATCCGAGTGCTGATCCTGGCTGCAGAGCGCTGAGTCGCCCGCTCCCCATGTAACGGAGGCCCTGAATGCTCGGAAGACGCACGCTGGAGCCGTTGATCGGCACCCGGTGACCGGCCGGGGAGCGGCTCTCCCACTCCCCCACTCTCCCTTTCTCCCACTCCAACACGTCAGAAGTGGCTGGACACACCACCAGACTCCAGGGCTGCCTGGGAGGACGCGGCGCTTGCCGTTCCGAACAGTTCGGCAGCTGTCACGCCCTACTTCCCTACGGTTTCAGGTTTAGAACCTGTCCCAGTAGGGAGAGGCGGCTGCGCCTGGCTGCGAACCGCGGATCCGTTGTCGCGCCGGAACGTCCGATATTCGGCCCATATCGACCGTCCCGGCGCTCCTAGTCTCCGCGGCCCTCGCTCAGGCTCGCATTCACCACTGCCAACTGGGACAGGTTCTCATGACTTCCCGCAGTTTTCCCCGTCTGCTCCTGGCGCTCGTCCTCTCCGGACTCGCGTGCGCGGCGTGGGGGCAGGCGCCTCCGGCCGGGGTCTGGCTCATCCGCGGCGCGCGCGTAGTGCCGGTGGAGGGCGCGGTCCTAGAGCGGGCCGACATCCTGGTGCGCGGCGGCGTGATCGAGGCGGTCGGCCCCGGGCTCACCGCCCCCGCCGGCGCGCAGGAGCTGAACGCCGGCGGCCTGAGCGTCTATCCGGGGCTGATTGACCTCCACTCGACCCTGGCGCAGCCGTTCGTCCCGGCCAGCGGGGGTGGCCGTGGCCGCGGCGGACAGGGAATGCCCGCGCCGATGCCCGCGCCGATGCCCGCTGTGGAGGGCCCGGCGCCGGTCAACCCGCCCGCGCCGGACCTCTCTACGCTGGAAGCGCAGCTTTCGGCGGTGTCGCTCGGCCTCGCCCCTGCCTGGCAGGTGGCGGCGGCGCTGAAGGCGTCGGACCGCGACTTCAGCGCCGCCCGCTCCGCCGGGGTGACGCTGGCGCTCTCTGCGCCCCGCACGGGGGCGATCCCGGGACAGGCGGCGCTGGTCCGGCCGCTGCCGGGGGAGGCGGCGGCGTTCGTGGAGGAGAAGGCGGGACCGGTCTGCTTCGCCTTCAGCGGCGGCGCGGGACGCTACCCGGGCACGCTGATGGCGGTGCTCGCGGCGCAGCGGCAGATGCTGGCGGATGCGCAGCGCCACGCCGCGCTCTCCGCAGCCGCGGAGAAGAGCCCGGACCTCGACGCGCTCCGGCCGGTCATCCGCGGCGAGCAGTGGGTCCACTTTACCGCCAACCGGGAGCGGGAGATCGACCGGGCGCTGAAGCTGGCGGATGAGTTCCGCTTCCGACTCGCGGTGGCGGGCGGCGCGGAGGCGAACCGCCTGGCTCCGGAGCTGGCGCGGCGGGGGACTCCCGTCCTCTTCGCGCTCGGCACCTCCACCTCCGGGACCGGCGCGTCGGTGCCCGCGGAGCTGCTGAGGGCGGGGGTCCCGCTCGCGCTGACGAGCCGCGGCCTCTCCGGGTACGACGACCTCCCCGGCGCGGTGCGGAGATTCATGGCGGGCGGGCTGACGGAAGAGCAGGCGGTCCGCGCCCTCACCCTCTCCCCGGCGGAGATCCTCGGCGTGAGCGGGCGGTACGGCTCGATCCGGCCGGGCAAGGCGGCCGACCTGATCGTCTCGGAGGGACCGCTCTTCGCCTCCGGCAGCCGGCTGCGGCACGTCTTCGTGAAGGGCCAGCCGTTCGAGCTGAAGCAGGAGCCGCGCACGGAGAGCAACCGCCCCGGGAGCGAGCCGGCGGCGAACGACGGGGCGATCGTCCCCGCTCCGGCCAGCGAGGTGGTGCTGGTGAAGAACGCCACGCTCCTCACCGTCACCCGCGGCGTCATCCCGAACGGCAGCATCCTGATCCGGAGCGGCCGGATCGCCGCGATCGGGCCGAGCGCCTCCGTCCCGGCGCCGCAGGGGGCGCAGGTGATCGACGCGACCGGCAAGTACGTGATGCCGGGGATCGTCGACGCCCACTCCCACATGGCGATTGAGGGCGGGATCAACGAGGGGAGCTACTCCGTCACCCCGGAGGTGCGGATCGGAGACTGCATCAACCCGCGCGACATCACCGTCTACCGCGCCCTCGCCGGCGGCGTCACCACCGCGCACGTGATGCACGGCAGCGCCAACACGATCGGCGGGCAGAACGCCATCATCAAGCTGAAGTGGGGCGAGCCGGCGGACGACCTGCTGGTGCCCGGCGCGCCGCGGACGGTCAAATTCGCCCTCGGGGAGAACCCGAAGCGCTCCAACTCCACGCTGCAGCCGGGCGCCGCCCGGCGCTACCCGGCCACGCGCCTGGGGGTGGAGAACGTGCTCCGCGCCTCCTTCACCGCCGCGCGCGCCTACCGGGACCGCTGGGACGCCTACCACGCCGCCAGGGGCCGCGGGGAGTCGCCGCAGCCGCCGCGGCGTGACCTCCGCCTGGAGGCGCTGGCCGACATCCTGACCGGCAAGATCCTGGTCCAGGCGCACTGCTACCGCTCCGACGAGATCCTGATGCTCCTCCGGATCGCGGACGAGTTCGGCTTCAAGATCCGCACGCTCCACCACGCGCTGGAAGCCTACAAGGTCGCCCCGGAGATCGCCCGGCACGGCGCCGGCGTCTCCACCTTCTCGGACCACTGGGCCTACAAGGTGGAGGCGTACGACGCGATTCCCCACAACGCCGCCCTCACCACCCGGGCCGGAGTGCGCGTGAGCATCAACTCGGACAGCAACGAGCGCGTCCGCCGGATGTACTGGGAAGCCGCCAAGTGCATGAAGTACGGCGACATGACCGAGACCGAGGCGCTCAAGACGATCACCCTGCACCCCGCCTGGCAGATCGGGATCGATCACCGCGTCGGCAGCCTGGAGGTGGGAAAAGACGCCGACCTGGCGATCTTCAGCGCGCACCCGTTCGCGGCGAACACCCGCTGCGAGATGACGCTGGTGGAGGGCCGGATCTTCTTCGACCGCAAGCAGGACCTGGAGCGGCGCGGCAAGCCGGGCTACCCCGCCCCGGAAGCGGAGCAGGCGCTCAGCATCGGCAGCGATGACGACTGCGAGTGCGACCTGGAGCTCTACCTGGAAAGCGAGCAGTAACGATGAAGCGGCGTACCTTTCTCCTCGGAGCGCTCCTCCCCGCGGCCGCGCTGGCCCGCGGCGCCTCCGCAGCCCCCGCTGCGGACGACCTGATCCTGATCCGCGACGCCCGCCTGGTGCCGGTCTCCGGCCCGGTGGTCCAGCGGGGCAGCCTGCTGCTCCGCGGCGGGCGCATCGCCGCCCTCGGCGCGAACGTCGCCGCCCCCGCGGGGGCGCGGGTGATCGACGGCGCCGGCCTATCCGCCTACCCCGGCATGATCGAGACCGACACGCAGCTCGGCCTGAGCGAGATCTCCTCCGTCCGCGCGACGGTCGACGCCGCCGAGCTGGGCGACCTGAACCCGCAGCTCTGCGCCTTCGAGGCGTTCCACCCGCACAGCGAGCTGATCCCGGTCACCCGCGCGAACGGCGTCACCACCGTCCTCACCCGCCCGTCCGGCGGCACCGTCCCCGGGCAGGCGGCGCTGATGAACCTGGCGGGCTGGACCGCGGAGGAAATGGCAGCCAGGCCCCGCGCCGGGCTGGTGGTCCGCTACCCCCGCGGCGCCAACGGCGCCCAGCTCAGCGCGTTGAAGACGCTCCTCAAGACCGCGGGAGAGTACCAGGGTCCGAAGCCGGGCGAGCCGGTCGACCTGAAGCTGACCGCGCTGCAGCCGTACGTGAAGGGCGAGCTGCCGGTGCTCTTCGAGGTGAACCGGAAGGAGGAGATCGAGGGCGCGCTCGCGCTGACGGAGGAGTACCGGCTCCGCTCCATCCTCTCCGGCGTGCTGGAAGCGGACCAGGTGACGAAGCTGCTGAAGGAGAAGCAGGCGAAGTGCCTCGTCGGCTCCATCCTCTCCCAGCCGTCCGGCACGCGCGAGGCGTACGACCAGCTCTTCGCCCTCCCCGCCGCGCTGCACGAGGCGGGGATCCCGTTCGCGCTCGTCTCCGGCGACACCGCCAACGCGCGCAACCTGCCCTACCACGCCGCGATGGCGATCTCCTACGGCCTCCCCGCCGACGCCGCGCTGCGCGCCGTCACCCTCGCCCCGGCGGAGATCCTGGGGGTGGAGAAAGACTACGGCAGCCTGGCGGTGGGGAAGGTCGGCAACCTCTTCCTCGCCACCGGCGACCCGTTCGACCCCCGCACCCAGGTGAAGCACCTCTTCATCCAGGGCCGGCCCGTCGACCTCGACAACCGCCACGAGGCGCTCTACCGCAAGTTCCTGCAGCGGCTCTCTGAAGGGATGAAGGATGAACGCTGAGGGCCTCCGAGGGATGAGGGATGAACGCTGAGGGATGAATCGGAACCCTGCGGTCGCTGAGCCCCATCGGCGACCGCGGGCCGCTTTTGGTGACCGGTAGGGCTCGCCCTCGCCCGGGGGCTACTCCTCCTCCGGAGAGATCACCTCGCTCTTGGCACCGTGCGCGCCGCAGCAGCGACATGCGGCCTGCGTCTTGTGCTCCCAGATCCCGCCGTCCGCCGGTTCTGCGGCTGGTGACGGTGGATGTCATCGGGTTCAACCCGCATCTCCACACTTCACAGGGACGACTGCACTCCGAAAGAAGGGCCGCGCGAGCGCGTCACTCCGGCAGTGCCGGAGGTATGCAACCTCCTTCCGGCATGAGGGCGCACCCGGGCTGCTGCTACGGCACCGAAGAATCGGATACGCTCGCCGAGGACACGCGGAGTGACGCGCTCGCGCGGCCTCCCTCTCGGGTTGGGATTCCATCCCGACAAGCCAATCTGCGCTTCCGATCACCACACGGACACGCAAGCAGTCGGCCTATTCGGACTTCTGGGCCTCAATGTACGCGCGTAGCTCCGCTCGCCGAAGCTCTGTCGCCAGAAGGTAGATTTCCGTCAGTAAGCTCCTCAAGCGCTGGTTGACGGAAACGACGTCCTTTTCATCGATCTGATGACCGTTGACTGAATGCAGGTAGATATCGTTCAGGCTGCCCATGCCACCGTAGCCCGAGAGGAGCGTCTCGACCCCATAGAGGTCGAGCCGGCGAATCCACATCGCATTCCGGGCAAGCCAGTCTGGCCAGTGAGTCTGGCCGTGCCGGCGAAGGAGCTCCGCCGCTTCGTCGATCAGCCCGGCGAGCCTGGCGATCCGCTCATCCAACTTCCTTCTCCCTCGGAATCGTCGAGTCGGCGCAGGTTGACCTCGCGCAGTGGTTGCCGAACCGCCGGTCAAGAGCGAGCGCAGGAGTGACCGTTCCCCGAACGGCGCACCCCGCCCGCACAGACCCATACCCTAGACCCTAACCCCTAGACCCTTCCGCGACCAGCCAGCGCTTGAAGAACGCGAACGCCTCTTGCTGCATCGGGACGTCGAACTTGTGGCCGCCCGGGTAGAAGGTGCCCTGGTAGCGATCCGCCGCGCCCATCTTGCGGTAGGTCTCGCGCAGGCGGCGGTCGGCGGCGCGCTGGCCTTCCAGGCTGTAGAGCGGATCGTCCTCGTCGTACTGCACCAGGGCGGGCTTCGGGCCGTGGAGGCCCAGGATGTCGGGGAAGTCGAGGTAGGCGGCACAATGCGGAACGTAGAGCATCCAGGTGTGCGTCCACGTCCGGTCGTGGAGGAAGTCCTGCCAGGTCGACATGAACCCGACGCAGGCGGCGGCGCGGATGCGGGGGTCGGTGCCGGCGAGCAGGACGGTGCGCAGGCCGCCTCCGGAGAGGCCGCCGCAGCCGATCCGCTCCGGGTCGACGTCGTCCCGGGTGAGGAGGTAGTCGACCGCCCGCCGGTCCTCGTAGGCGAAGATCCCGGGCCAGGTGGTGCCGGCGGTGAAGCACGACTTCGCCACCACGTGCTCGTGCTCGCCCGCGAAGGCGTTGTACTCTCGGATGTAGGCGGGGGTGCCGGGCTGCAGGCTGCGGAACCGGCTCTGGTAGCGCGGGCTCAGGCTCTCCACCGGCACGGCGCGGCTCCCGAAGAGGAAGCCGTCGTGAACCAGCACCAGGAACCCTTCCCGGGCGAGCGCGTTGGCCCAGGGCACGCCGCCGTAGGCGTCCCGCCGGTGCTCCGTCGTGAGCGGGAAGGCGTGGTCCGACTCGGCGATCTTCTCCTTGCCGTAGTACTTGAAGCCGCCGTGGTCGTGCAGCGCCAGCACGGCGGGGAGGCGGCCGGTGGCACCTGCGGGCTTCAGGATCCACGCCTCACAGCGCGGACCGTAGCCGACGTTCCAGGAGACCTCCTCGACGCGGACTCCGTCCCGCTCCACCACGCGGCCGGGGCGCGCCTCCAGCGGAGCCGGGTCCGGACGGAAGGCGAGCAGCTCCAGCAGCTTGCCGCGCGCCTCCAGCCGCCACTGCTCCCGCTCCGGCCAGTCTCGCGCCAGGTAAGAGAGAGAAGCACCTTGCCGCGCGAGCACCCGGTCCAGCAGCTCGCGGTAGACTCCCAGATCGCCGTTCATGCGGTCGTCCCTCCCTGCGTGTGGCCCTCGTTCGGTGGCTTCAGGTCCGATTGCCCGCCAGGCAGGCTGCCTTCTGCCGCGCCTAAGTGATCCCCGTCACGCGGCCGACAGCCAACCGCGACCCGGACCCCGGTACGATCTTTTGGCGGTCCCCCCTGCGGGTCCTTCGAAGGGGGAATCGATGACGAGCGCGAAAGAGGTCACGGATGCAGGGGCTTCCGCTTTCGTGCCCTCGTACACCGGAGCCGATTCCATGTCTCGCCCCGCGCCGGGTGCCCGGCACCCTCTTGCTTCGCTCGATCTCGGGGCGGGGCCGCTTGCCGACCTCGCGCCGCGCGTCCCGTTCTGGAAGGGGATGCGGATCGGCGTGCAGGGAGAGCCTTGCGACAGTCTCTACATCGTGGCGGAGGGGCAGGTGCTTCTGCGCCGCCGCGGCGTGAGTGGGGAGGACTACGCGCTCTACCTGATCGGGCCGGGCGAGGTCTTCGCGGAGGGCTCGCTCCACCCGAGCGGCAAGTGGCTGGTGAGCGCCCACGCCGTCACCGATGGTGCCGCCCACGTGCTGCCGGCGAGCCAGCTCGGCCGTTTCGCCCAGTACTACCCCCAGCTCATGGCGCACATCATCTCGCTGCTGAGCACGCGCCTGGAGCGGGCGCACCAGCGGCTCGACATCGTGACGATCAACAGCGCGCGGGAGCGGCTGCTGGGACTGCTGAAGGTGATGGCCGCGGCGCACGGGCAGGTGCGTGAGGGCAGCACGTGGCTGCCGCTCCGGGTGACGCAGTCCGAGCTGGGGGAAATGATCTCCCTGGCGCGGGAGACCGTGGCTCGCACCCTCCAGGAGCTGGAGAACGAGGGCGCCATTCGCCGGCAGGGCCGTAAGGGACTCTGGCTGTGCGGCTGGGTGCCGGCGGAGCAGGCCGCCACCATCGGGCAGCTCCTGAACAACGACGGGACCTGAAGACCGGGCTCCGTCTCGCCTGGCCTGCGCTCCGCCTCCTCGCGTCATGATTGCCTGGCTGTCGAGACGGCGTTTACCTCCCCTTAAGGCGACCGTGCGATACTTCCCTGGCGGGGCCGGCGAAGAAGCGCCGGGGGAGGTAGCACGATGCGACGGGTTCTCGGGTTTGCAGCGGCGGCAGTCCTGGCGGCCGGGGCGTTCTATGCGGTGCAGGCGGGAGGCCGCGACGCGTCGGCTCCCGGCGCCGCGAAGGGCGTGGTGTTCCACGATCGGGACCGGGACGGCGTGCGAGACCCGGGCGAGCCCGGCCTCTCCGGCGTCCGCGTCTCGAACGGGCGGGAGGTAGCGAAGACCAACTCCCGCGGGGAGTGGAGCCTGCCGTCCGCGCCGGACACGATCTTCTTCGTGGTGAAGCCGCGGGGCTGGATGACCCCCGTGGACCACCATCAGCTCCCCCGCTTCTACTACCTCCACAAGCCGGACGGCTCTCCCCGCCTCCGCTTCCCCGGCGTCCCCCCCACCGGGCCGCTGCCGGCTTCGATCGATTTTCCGCTCCACCCGCAGAAGGAGCCGGACCGCTTCCGCGCGATCTTCTTCGCCGATCCGCAGCCGCGAGACCAGAACGAGATCGACTACATCGCCCACGACGTGGTGGAGGAGCTGGTCGGCGCCGACGCCTCCTTCGGCGTCACGCTGGGCGACATCCTGTTCGACAACCTCTCGCTCTTCAACAGCCTGAACGGCACCGTCGCGCTGGTCGGGATCCCCTGGTACAACGTGATCGGCAACCACGACATCAACCAGGATGCGGCGAACGACGAGGACTCGGACGAGACGTTCCACCGCCACTACGGCCCCTCGTACTACTCGTTCGATCACGGCCCGGTCCACTTCATCGTGCTGGATGACGTGCAGTGGAGCGGCCGCACCGCCACCGACCGCGGGCGCTACACCGGCGGGCTGGGGCCGAAGCAGATCGAGTGGGTGAAGAACGACCTGGCGCACGTGCCGGAGAAGCAGCTCGTGGTGCTGATGATGCACATCCCCCTGGAGGGGGTGGAAGACCGCGCGGAGCTCTACCGGCTGATCGAGCAGCGGCCGTACACGATGTCGATCTCCGGCCACACGCACTACCAGGAGCATCGCTTCATCACCCGGGAAGACGGCTGGCGCGGCCCGGAGCCGCACCACCACGTGATCAACGTGACCGTCTCCGGAAGCTGGTGGAGCGGCTCCCCGGACGAGCGCGGCATCCCGCACACGCTGATGCGCGACGGCGCCCCGAACGGCTACTCGATCGCCACGTTCGACGGCCACCGCTACTCCTTCGAGTTCAAGGCCGCCTCCCGCCCGCGCGACTACCAGATGAACATCTACGCACCCGAAGCGGTGGGCGGCCGCGACGCCGAGGGGACCGAAGTGCTGGTGAACGTCTTCGCCGGCTCCGCGCGCTCCACGGTGGAGATGCGCCTGGACGGCGGAGACTGGCGCGCGCTGGAGCGGGTGGAGGTGGAGGACCCGGCCTTCCAGCGGCTGAAGGAAGCGGAGAGCTCCGGCACCCCGCCGCCGGGGCGGAAGCTGCCGAACGTCATCAAGTCGTCCCACATCTGGCGCGGCACCCTCCCGCGCTACCCGCAGCCGGGAGTGCGCAAGATCGAGGTACGCACCCGCGACATGTGGGGTAAGACCTACAGCGCCTCCCGCGCCATCACCATCCGCTGAGGAGCCCCTGCAACCCGGGGCTCGAGTGGCTCCGGACAGCCCTGCCAAGGGGGGGGGGGGGGGGGGAGGAAAAGGAACGGGCGAGGAGGAAG
>JBKBRF010000055.1:22581-40828 GCA_046292385.1 Armatimonadota bacterium
CGCTGAGGCCCCCCTACCCCTTTGTGCTCGGTTGTCTCCTGCCCTCCCCCCCCCCCCGCCGCTGTCGGCAAAATGATCTTTTTTCGCCGGGAAGCAGCGGCTACTGACCCAGGCCGCCGGCGCCCTTGCGGATGCCGCGCTCCTGCTCGATCCGCTGCTGGTAGCCGCCCTCCAGGTAGGCGCGCAGGGGCTGCGCCGGCACGCCCATCTCGTGCCGGACCCGGCGGAGCAGCGGCTCCACGTCGGTGTTAAACGCGTCGAGCAGGCACTGCTCCGCGCCGACCACGTCGCCGTTGCCGGCCGCCTCCGCCAGGCGGGCGCGGTCGACCACCAGCGCCTTGGCGTAAGTCGACTGGATCATCAGCACCGTCTGGATCATGCCGGGGATCTTCTTCTTGGTGTTGAAGCCCTGATCGACCATGTACTCCACCGGCGGGTTGCCGCGGGGGCTCTGCTCTTCTTTCACCAGCTCGTGGTAGATCAGGAAGAACTCGTACGGGTTGATGGAGCCGACCATCAGGTCGTCGTCCGCGTACTTCCGGTTGTTGAAGTGGAAGCCGCCCAGCATCCCCTCGTCGAGCAGGAAGGCGACGATGTGCTCGATGTTGGTGCCGGGAAGGTGGTGACCCAGGTCGACCAGCACCCGCGCCCGCTCCCCGAGCTTCTTGCAGAGCACGTAGCTCATGCCCCAGTCGGCGATGTCGGTGTGGTAGAGGCCCGGCTCGAACGGCTTGTACTCCAGGAGCATCGTCATCTGCTCCGGCATCGCGGCGTAGAGCTGAACCAGGCACTCCTCGAACCGGCGCTTCCGCTCGCGAATGTCGTCCTGCCCCGGGTAGTCGGTGCCGTCCGCGAACCAGAGGCTCAGCGCGGTGGAGCCGAGCTGTCGCCCGATCTCCACCGAGTCGAGGCAGTGCTGCACCGCCCGGCGGCGCGCCACCACGTCCCGGTTGCCGAAGCTGCCCATCCAGTAGAGCGGGTCCTGGAAGAGGGTCGGATTGATCGAGCCGATCCGGACCCCCAGCTCTTCCGCCAGGGCGGGGACCGACTCGATCGCGGCCTCGTCCGGCAGGTCCCAGAGCACGTGGACCGCCACCTGCGGCGCGATGCCGGTGTGGCGGTGGACCTGCGCCGCGTCCGCCAGCTTCTCCGCGACGGTGACGGCGGCGCCCGGCTGCGCGAAAGAGCCGAATCGGGTGCCGGAATCGGCGTAGCCCCACGAGGGGGTCTCGATGCACTGGCGCTTCAGCGCCTCGGTGACGGACTGGAGATCGACCCCGCGCGCCTGGAGGCGCTCGGCGAGAAAGTCGTATTCGGAATCGGAATAGGTGGCCATGCTGCGCTCTTCCACGAAGCCGTGCCCGCGCCTCGATGCTGCGGGCGGTCTACCCAGGAGATTGCACGAGGGCTAGGCCGACTCCTGTCCGAAAACAGTCCGGCCGCCGACCACCGTCCGCGCCACCGGGATACGGGCGAGCTCGGAGGGCGCCACCTCGCGCGGGTCCTGCTCCAGCACCACGAAGTCGGCATAGTCGCCGGATTGCAGCCGGCCGCCCTCGCCGCCGAGCAGCGCATAGCTCCCCTCGCTGAAGACCCGGAGCGCTTCCGCCAGCGGCAGGCCGTCTTCAGGCAGCCACGGGGGCCGGTGCACGAGCTGCTCGAGCGCGGTCATCGCGTCGAGCGTCTCTACCGGGCAGTCGGTGCTTCCGGCCAGCGGTACCCCGGCCTCGTGCAGGGTGCGGAAGGCGTAGCAGCCGCGCGCCCGCTCCGGGCCGACCCGGTCGGGCGTCCAGTAGTCCGACCACGCAAACTGCGGCTGCACCGCGGCGCCGACTCCGAGTGCCCGCATCCGCGCGACCAGCCCGGAGTTGACCATCGACGCGTGCTCGATCCGCGGAGGGAACGGGTGCGGGGCCGCGGCCTCGATGGCGTCGAGGGTGACGTCCATGGCGCGGTCGCCGATCGCGTGGATGCAGACCTGGAAGCCGGCTTCCGTCACCGCCTTCACCCGCCGGGTCAGCTCGTCCGGCTCGTAGAGGAGCTGGCCGCACGTCCCGGGTTCATCCGCGTATGGCTCCCGCAGGGCGGCGGTCCGCGCGCCGAGCGAGCCGTCGCTGAAGAGCTTCACCGCGCCGATCCGCAGGTACTCGTCGCCGAAGCCGGTCCGCAGCCCCAGCCCGGCGGCGTGCTCCAGCAGCGAGAACGGAAGCTGCATCACCACCCGCACCGGCAGCGGCCCCTCCGCTCGGAGGTCGAGCAGCGCCCGGACCTCCCGCTCGTGCGCCATCAGCGAGTGGATGCCGGTGAACCCGACCGACGCCGCCTCCGCGCACGCCCGCCGCGCCGCCTCGAGCCACTCACTGGAGCTTGGCCCTGGGACCGCGGCGAAGATCGGCCCCATGTCGTTTTCCGTCAGCACCCCCTCCGGAAAGCCGTGCCGCCGCTCTGCCGGATCGAGCCCGGCGGCCTGCAGCGCGGCCGTGCTCGCCACCAGCGCGTGCCCGCAGATCCGGCTGATCCGCACCGGCACCCCCGGCGCGATCTCGTCCAGGTCGTGCCGCGTGGGCCAGCGGCCCTCCGCCAGCCGGTCCTGCTCGAACCCCCGCCCCAGGAGCCAGCGTCGGTCACCCGGCCGGAGACCCTGGCGCTCCGCCTGCTCGCGGAGCCGCCGGCCCAGCTCCGCCAGGCTATCGGCGCCGCGGAGGTCCGCCTCCCGCAGCCGGTTCATCCCGTAGGAGACCAGGTGGCAGTGCGCGTCGACCAGTCCCGGAATCGCCGTCCGTCCCCCGAGATCGACCACCGGCGCCCCTTCCAAAGCGGGCACCTCGCCTTCCCGGTAGAGCGCTTCGATCCGCCCGCCCCGCGCCATCAGCGCGCCGGCCTCGCCGCCCCCCGGCGTCGGCCAGAACCGCCCATTCACGAAGAGAGTTGGGTGCACCTAGGTCTTCTCCGCCTGTCAGGTTATCATCCGGCCGAGCTGGTCAATCCCTGCGTCACGAGTACGGCTACCCAGCCAAGACCGGTAGCGCGTCCCGAATTCCACTGGTGGGCGTTGGGTATTCATCCCAGGTGGTGCCGTCCAGCTCACGCCCCGTGAGGTGCTTACGGACTCCACCCCACTGTTTGAAGAAAAAGGCTACCTCCGCTCGGCGGCACTGGTCACGGATGTCCCGCACCCAATCGGCGGCGACCGGCCTCGCCTTCGGGCCTGACTCCCCGCCGGCAATGACCCAGTGGATTCCGGTGAGGTCGAGATTTGGCAGCGGCCCGATCAGTGGCTCGCATGACAAGAACCGAGTACCCGCGGGAGTGGCACGTAGCCCGTCGATGCGATGCGCCACGTGAGCATCCTCAACGCTCACCCCCATCCAAACGTTGGGCGGCCAGGGCAAGTAAGGTGCGCAGGCACGAAGCCGATCGGCGCGCTTGGTTAAGACCTGGAAAACATGGTGCTCGCAACTCTGCATCGTTGCGAATACACGCTGGATGAACTCCAGAGGTACGTCCTCGTGAAACAGATCGGACATCGAATTGACGAAGATCCGTCGAGGCTGTCTCCAGCGTCGGGGAAGATCGATGAGATCCGGATGGAGAGTCACCTGGAATCCGTTGGTGTAACGCGGCGAGCCCATGAGCCGCAGGCGCTTAGCCATGCGCTCGGCGTAACAGTGCTTGCAGCCTTGGCTGACCTTGGAGCAGCCGGTAACCGGGTTCCAGGTCATGTTTGTCCACTCGATAGCAGTCGCCTTAGCCATCTTGGGCTCTCTTCCTGACTGATTGCGCGGCACGTGTAAAATCACGCTCCACAAATTGCCCGAAGATACTTCCCGGACTCTGAAGACTGCGGTACAGGGCAAGTGCGAGCTTCTGTCCCGACAACTCGGGCTGGTGGAGCAGAATAGGACGGACTAGCTGAACGAGTCGATCGAACTCTTCCTGCTGCTCATCTTCCGGGTCGAGCTCCGAAAAGAGCGTCGCAGGCTTTCGGGCGAAATCGAAGTCCTTCAGGGCACCCCAGTCTCGAGCTACGGCATCCGAGAGCAGATGGAAGCCGTGGACGCTATCGGATGCGCCGAAGATGGCGTAGGCCCGATGAAGCGTCTGCTTCTTCCGGAGCGGATACAAGCCGGTAAAGCGCTTGAGACCGCTGAGCTCCTGAATGAACAGCCGATGCGCGTCGATCTCACTGTCCACCTCCCGCCAGCGGTCGCCGAGAATCGCTCTCGCGGTAGCCTGACTCGCGGGACTTCCTTTGGGACTTGCCGCCTCAGCGCAAGCACGCGCGGCGGCCAAGGCCATGAAGATCCCGAGCACGTCGGTCATGGGTCGACGGAGCCACGGAACAAGATCGTCCTTCAGTCGCAGGTCTTTCGGACCATGCGGGTCGAGGAACACGAACGCCGGCCACCCTTCGATGGTCCTGAGTATTTCCGGTACAGCCTCGGAGTGAGACATCTGGCATGCGGTCAGGAGGCCGGACTCGATCTGCGGCGCCAGATTCGATACGAGCTGCTGAAACCGATCGGGCTCCGGCTCGCAGGCGAAGACCCGTACCGGCACACCCTTGCCGGCGAGCCTCTGGGCGGCTCGACAGAGGATCACGGTGGAGCCCTGGATCGCATCGCCATAACTGTTCGGGCCAGCGTAGCCATCGACGAGAGCCAGGCAATTGCGAATGCCCTTCATCTTCTCGGCGGAAGGGACCACTATCCGCTCGAGCAGTTGATGCTTCCGCTTCGTCCACTCTGGGGGTTCATCCTGAAAGTGAGGATCCAGGCTCCGACGCGGCATCTCTGTGTCTCCGGTGGTTAACTCGATCTAGCCAGCCCGGACTCCGGGCCCGGAACAGGCAAACACAGGTTTTATACCACGCCAGCAGCCCTCCGGCCAGAGAGCGTAATGCCGCCTACTCGCCTGCCGATCCGACTACCGCAGCTCCAGGCCGGCGGCGCGGAGGGCCTGGGCTGCTTCCCGGCGGAGGGCCATCTCCGCGGCGGGCGCCTCCCCGGGACGGGCGGGGGCGGTGATCCGGACCGTCATCTTGGACGCGTCGAGCGCCGTCACCCCTCGCAGCGCGGCGGGGCCCGCAAAGACCGACTCGGGTAGGCGCATCCCGCGCAGCGCCTCCCGGGCGCGATCCAGGTCGGTGACGGGCGCGAGCCCCACCTCCACCGACGCCGTGATCGGCCCTCGGCTGTGGTTCACCACCGCCGCGATGTCCCCGTTGCTCACGATGATCAGCTTTCCGGCCTCGTCGCGCAGGTGGGTCACGCGCAGCCCCATCTCCAGCACTTCGACCCCGGTGAGGGAGCCGCCCGGGATGCCGTGGAGCGTCACCGTCTCTCCCACCCGGAACTGGTCTTCCAGCAGGATGAAGAACCCGGTGAGGACATCCTTCACCAGCTTCTGCGCACCGAAGCTGACCGCCAGGCCGACCACCCCGGCGCCGGCCAGCAGCGTGGCGATGTCGACCCCCGCGTTGTTCAGCAGGAAGAGGACCAGCATGAAGATGAGCACGACGTTGAGCGTGCTCTTCGTCAGGCCTTCCAGGGTGCGGAGGCGGGCGGCGCGTCCCGGGTCGGCGCCGGCGGCGCGGGTGACGACCGGGTTCAGCACCCGGGAGAGGCCCCGGCGGAGCAGCCAGCGCGCCACCAGGAACAACACCACCGCCACCAGCACGTTGACCGCGAATGCCGCCGCACGGATGGCGAGGGCCTGCCACGGCCCCGCGGGGAGAAGCTGCTCCAGCCAGTCGTTCATCGGCATCCAGACGTGGGACGGAGCGGCGTGCCGTACGCACATGCCGCTCCGTGAGAACCGAGGGGGGAGCGGCGCTCCCCCGCTCTTCAGTTTACCAGCCTGCCTCTCGCCCGGCGCGGCCCTACCGTGACCCTACCGGCCGGAGAAGAACTCGTCGTCGGTCCTCCCGAGGTGGTGTAGCTGCTGCGAGGCGAGCGGCTCGGTGGTGCTCTTGACCCGGGGAGCCAGCGACTTCGCATGGCCGTCCGCAAAGATCACGTTCGTCATGCCGCCGTGGCGGAACTGGGAGGTCGGCGCGTTGTACGCGAGGGTGCTGCTCGGCGGGAAGAGCCCGAAGCTCTCCCGCACCGCCGGCGGGTTGGTCCACCACTCGTAAGTCGCCGCGTCGCCGAAGACGATGCAGCTCGCCGGCCGCTGGATCAACGCCTCGTGCACTCCCGGAGCGCTCCAGTTCTCCGTCAGATAGGCGTAGTTGTAGCCGTAGCCGGCGGTAGCGCCGTCGTACTTCGGCAGCGCGGTGAAGCTGGGGCACTTCTGCACGTCGCCGTTCCGCAAGTAGGGATAGATCAGCCCCTGGGTCTTGTCGACCTTTCCGCCCACCGCCAGGCCGTACCAGGTCTGCGGATTCCGCCAGTCGTGCTGGAAGTACATCCCGTCGTGGTCCTGCACGTACAGCTGCGTGGCGGTCCCGAGCTGCTTGAGATTGGAGAGGCAGGTCGTCTTCCGGGCTGCCTCCCGGGCCTGGGCGAACACGGGGAAGAGGATCGCGGCGAGGATGGCGATGATCGCAATCACCACCAGCAGCTCGATCAGCGTAAAGCCGCGCCGCCGCGCGGGGACGGCGGGAATGAGGGTCCGGACTCCGGTGCACATGGCTCCTCCGATCGCTCCCGCAGGAGCGGACAGGGCAACGCGGCGCGGTCGGCCGCTTCCCGGGAGCAGTCCCAGAATCACGAAACGCCTCTCACCAGGGGCGAGAGGCGGGAAACGGCCGGCGCACCGGAGCCGCGGATCCCACCGGCGGAGCGGGCGTGCCGCGGAGGCCGGAGGAGCAGGGCCGGGTGCGCGCGTGTCCGTCCGGCCCCTTTGTCCGAAGGGGGAGTCGGCCGAAGCTCCCGAAGTGCAGGTCTCCTGGCTCCCGGATCCTCGCTCTCCGCGCCTTCTCCTCTCGGATGGCTGCTGCGGATCACTTCCCGGTTACAGTGGCGGCACCGCGCCGGCTTTCCACCGGCTTCCCTATTCTTCCCGGCTCCTTACGAGCCGGGACACACTTCAGGCCACGCGAACGATGCGGTTTTCAATGACGCTGGAGTTATAGCACGGGGCGCGTTTGGCGCGTCAACCGGCGATCTGTGGTGCTGCCGTCGCGCATCACCGGTCCCTTCCGCGGCGGCACGGCCGAGGGGCAGCACCACCGCCGACACGGAGTGGAGAAGCGTCCGAGCGCTGCTGCCGTCCGCCGGCCCTGCGCTCGAGGTACCTTGCTCCGACTTCGTCATTCTGACCGAAGGGAAGAATCTCGGCAGCCGTCCTGGCTCGGAGCACGCATGCGCGTGGCGAGGAGTCGGCCTGGCGAGGCGCCCCCGAACGAAGGGCCAGACGCATCATCCGGAGGACTGCGCGACGTAGATCCTTCATTTCATTCAGGATGACTGGGGTGGGGAGCCAAGTGCTGCCGAGCAGATCCCGCGAGGCACCGACGCCTGCCCTCCGCTACCGCCAAGAGGCCGCCGCATACTCCGATTTCAGTCCGAATCCCGCTTCCTCTCCCTCCGCATCCGCCACCGCTCGTCGAAGTAGCCGGCGGCGGCTACCTCCGCGCGCTCGGCGCCCGGGCGCAGCACCGCCCAGTCCGGCAGCTTGGGCGTCAGGTAGGCGTTGCTCGCCAGCAGGTCGCGGCGCTGCCAGGTGTGGCCGCTGTTGATCACCACGTACCGCTCGGGGTTCAGCGGGTTCGGGAAGACGAGCACCGGCACGTGCTCCGGCGAGTAGCGGACCCCGTTCACGCGCAGGCCCTTTCGGGTCCAGTCGATCGGAAGGTCCGGGAGGATCTTCTTGATCAGCGCGTTGGAGCCGGGATCGCCGAAGAGCACCAGGTTCGACTCCTTCCAGTCGAGCCAGAAGGCGTCGCGGTCGTCCTTCACCTGCACCTCGCCGCGGAAGCCGAACCGGAAGTCGTCCTGGAAGCGGAGCAGCTCGCGGTCGGCGTACTCCTGCACCTGCCGGTGCCACGGCGTGCCGGTGCCGCGGACCGCCAGGAAGCGGGCGGTGAAGGCGTCGTCGATCGGGCCCTGGAGGCCCGGCCGCTTGCGGAGCCCGTCCGGCAGGCTCTCGGTGAAGCTCCAGTCCCGGCCGCTCTTGCGGGCGCGGAACGTCTTCCCCTCCGGCACACGCACGCGCCGGCCGTCGATCTCCGCGCGCTTCACGCGCTCGGGAAGCGGGTCGAGGGTGAGGGCGGCGACGTTTTCCGTCGTCACCACCACCCGGTCGCCCTCGATCCGGGCCGCCACGCGGGCGCGGCGGTAGTGCTCCTCCAGCGCGTCGAGCGTCACCCAGTCGCACTGGGGGTACTTCAGCGTCCAGGTGGTGAAGTCGACCGCCGCCGGCGCCGGGTGGTTCCGGTGGGAGGCGAGCTGGCGCTTGATCTCCCGCAGGCTCTCCGGGTGGTAGCGGTGCTCCGTATCCGGCCCGACGATCAGGTTGAGCGAAAGCCCCTCGGCCTCCGCCAGCTCCTTGATGTTGAGCGCGGCCTGGAGCTGCGGGTCCTTGTCGCCGCCGTAGGCGATGAACGGCACGTTGACCAGGTTGCGGGCGTAGTCGACCGCGTCGTAGATGTGCCACGCCTGCTCCTGGTAGCGCGGCTGCGGCTCGGTGAGCTTCAGGTACCGGCGGGTGTCCGAGAAGCCGGCGCCGGGGCTGACGGCCGACCACCGGCCCGGGTGGTGGAGGCCGAGGTGCCACGCGCCGTGCCCGCCCATGGAGAAGCCGCGGAGCATGATGCGGCTGGGGTCGACCGGATACTGCTTCAGGAAGTCGTCGAGCGCCTCGAAGACGTCGGTCTCGCCGGACCAGCGCCAGCCATTGTTGCCGCGGCCGAACGGGTGCAGCTCCAGGTGCGGCTGCTCCGGCGCCCGCGCGGCGCTGCTGCCCGGGGCCGGCTCGTTCTCCTGCAGGAACGTCACCTCGGTCGGGCCGCGCCCGTGCAGGAAGATCTCCACCGGGTACGGCTCCGCACGCTGCGGGTCGAACCCGGCGGGGAGCACCACCCCGTACGGCTGCACCGTACCGTCGATCTTGCTCACGAAGCCGCGCAGGCTGCGTCCCGGCCGCTCCGCCCACGGGGTGCGGCCGCTCTCCAGCTCCGCGCAGCGCGCGAGGCCGATCTCCAGCCCCCGCCGCACGGTGGCGACGTGCCCGCGGTTGACGTAGAGGTCGAGCCGGTCCGCCAGCTCCGCCGTCCGGAGGAAGACGGAGGCGTCCGGCCGGCGCGCCGCCTCCGGGGAGAGCCGCTTCAGCCGGGCGGTCAGCTCCGCCTTCAACCCGTCCAGGCTCTCCCGCTCGGCTGCCGAGAGCGTATACGGCCGGGGTGGAGGCGGCTGCTGCTGGGCGAGGGCTGGCAGCACCAGCGAGACGGCGGTGACGAGCAGCGGGACGAGCGGAGAGAAGCGGGCCATGGAGAGCTCCCGGGGCGACGGCAAAAGCCCCGGAGTTATTCGCAGGCAGCCCTCAAGTTTCCTTGCTCACCGGGGTCTCGCCTCCTCGTCCGGCTCTGCAGGGGAAGAGGCAGCGGTCCGGCGAACCATGAGGCGTGGATCACTCTGTCCTCTCCCGGAGCTCCCGATGAACTCGCTGGCGGCAGCCACCCTGCTCACGGCCCTGGCGCTCGTGCAGGCGCCCACCCCTCCCGTGGCGGAGGGCAACCGGCCCCCGCCGCGGCGCTTCGGTCCCTCGCCGGAGCAGCAGGCGCGGACCCGCGAGGATCATCAGCACCTGCTCGGGCTCCTCGGCATCCCGGCGCTCCGGCCGGGTCCGAGCGGCAACCCGAACGCGCCGAATGCCGCCAACGCGGACGAGGCGAAGGTCGGAAGCTACACGTTACCGGACCCGCTCCGGTTCCAGGACGGCGGCCGGGTCACCACCCCCGCGGAGTGGGAGCGGCGGCGCGCGGAGCTGTTCGAGGAGTTCGACCGCGAGATCTACGGCCGTGTCCCGAGGCAGACCCCGAAGGTGACCTGGGAGGTGACGGAGACGGTGAAGTCGACCGTCGGCGCCATTCCGGCCGTGACGAAGCGGCTGGTGGGGCACGTCGATAACTCCAGGCATCCGGCGATTACGGTCGACATCCAGCTCACGCTCACCACGCCGGAGGCTGCGCGGGGGCCGGTGCCGGTGATCATGGAGCTCGGCTTCGTCTTCCCTCTCCGTCCGGGCGCGCCGGCCTTCGGTCCTCCGCCGGGCGCCGGGCCGGGCTGGCAGGAGCAGGTCCTGGCGAGAGGCTGGGGCTATGCGATCCTCTCCCCCACCAGCGTCCAGGCCGACCACGGCGCGGGGCTCCGCGAGGGGATCATCGGCCTGGTCAACCAGGGCCAGCCGCGAAAGGTCGACGACTGGGGCGCGCTGCGAGCCTGGGCGTGGGGCGCCAGCCGCGCGCTCGACTACCTGGAGACGGACCGCGCCGTTGACGCGAAGCGCGTGGCGATCGAGGGCCTTTCCCGCTACGGCAAGGCAGCCCTGGTGGCGGTGGCGTACGACACCCGGTTCGCCATCGGGTTCATCGGCTCGTCCGGCGCGGGCGGCGCCAAGCTCTACCGGCGGATCTTCGGCGAGCAGGTGGAGAACCTGGCGAGCTCCGGGGAGTATCACTGGTTCGCGGGGAGCTTCGTCCGCTACGCCGGGCCGCTCACCCCGGCCGACCTGCCGGTTGACGCCCACGAGCTGATCGCCCTCTGCGCGCCGCGCCCGGTCTTCATCAGCTGCGGCTCCCCGCAGGTGGAGGGGAACTGGGTCGATAGCCGCGGCCAGTTCCTCGCCGCGGTCGCCGCCGGCCCGGTCTACCGGCTGCTGGGCAAAAAAGACCTCGGCTCCGCCGAGATGCCGCCGCTCGAACAGGGGCTCACCACGGGCGACCTGGCGTTCCGCCAGCACAGCGGCGGCCACACCACCGGCCCCAACTGGCCCACCTTCCTGGAGTTTGCGGCGCGGTATTTCAACCCTCGGGAGGGAGGCGGTCCGGCACGGTAGGGTTGACTCATCGGCAGGAGGAAGTCGCTTGCGCTCCGCGCTCCCCGCCGCGGGACGTGGTAAACTCGTTCGATGCCATTCCCGCCCCCACGCACGATCCTCTTCGATCTCGACGGCACCCTCACCGATCCGGAAGAGGGAATCCTCGGCTGCATCGGCCACGCGCTGCGCCGGCTCGGACGGGACGTGCCGGCTCCGGAGGCGCTGCGCTGGTGCGTCGGACCGCCGCTGCAGGAGAGCTTCGCGCGCCTGCTCCGGACCGACGACCTCTCTCACGCGTGGGAGGCGGTCGGCCTCTACCGGGAGCGCTACCGGGAGCAGGGGCTCTACGAGTGCCGCGTTTACTCCGGGGTGCCGGAGCTGCTGGCGGAGCTGCGAAGCGGCGGGCGCCGGCTGTACGTGGCGACCTCCAAGCCGACCGTGTTCGCCGAGCGGGTGCTGGAGCACTTCCGCCTGGCGGAGCACTTCGACGGCGTCTTCGGCTGCGAGCTGGACGGCACCCGCTCCAACAAGGGCGAGCTGATCTCGCACCTGCTCTCCGAGAGCGGGATCGACCCCGCGGGAGCGGTGATGGTCGGCGACCGGAAGCACGACGTCCTCGGCGCCGCTCGCAGCGGCGTTCCCGCGGTCGGCGTCACCTACGGCTTCGGCTCGGTCGAAGAGCTGCGGATCGCGGGCGCGGCGGCGCTGTGCGCGTCACCTTCGGCTCTATCAGGCCTGCTCACGAACCGCCTCTGAGGAGCGTGGGGAGCCGGAAATCGCTCCCAGCTCCCCTCTCCGCGTACCCGCTTTAGCCGATCCAGAGACCCCTCTTTTTCTTCTTCGGGTTGGCGTACGGGATCGGCACCACCGTCGAATCCGGCCGGGCGCCGTCCGCACCCGCCGTGCCCGTGTTCGGACGCAGCGGCTTGAAGCTCTTCAGACCCTTTGCGCGGATGATCAGCAGCTTCCTGGAATTGGAGATCGGGGTGGCGGTGCTGCTGTAGAGCACCACGCGCACGCGCCCGTTCTCCATCGGGTTGAAGGCGACCACCAGATCCTCTCGCGGGGCGCCGAGGGAGACGCTGGTGACCGAGCCGCGGCCGACGTTGAGATCGAACGCGAGCGAGCTGATCTGCTCCTCGCCGGTGTTGAAGGCGACCTTGAACGTCGTCGCCTTCGCCGCCGTCTGGGGCGGGGCGAAGGAGCGGCCCAGGAAGAGGTTCACCAGTTTCTGCACGTCGCCGATGTCCAGCCCGCCGTTCCCGTTCAGGTCGTGGAGCGCCGGGTCGTAGGTGTCCCGGCCGAGGAAGACGTTGACGATCTTCTGGACGTCGCCGATGTCGAGCAGTCCGTTGCCGTTCAGGTCTCCGGCGACGCCGAAGGTGACGGTGCCGGGCGTGGCCGAGGCGTTCGCGACGTTCGACTGCGCGTCGGAGACCTGAACCCCATCCGCGGCCGTGTTCGGCAGGCGGAGGCGCACCGGGGTGGTCCCGCCGTTCGCCACCCCCTGCGACACGCGGAGCTTGACGGAGAGGATGGTGCCGCTGGACCAGGCGGAGCCGCCGCCCGGATCGTAGACCGCAAACCGGATCGTCCCGGCGGCGATCTCGTTCGTGGTCACCGCGGCGCCGGCCGGCAGCGCTCCCTTCGTCGCGCTGACGAAGGAGAGCTTCGTGCTGTCGAACACCAGGTCGAAGCCCGCGGCCGTGACGGAAGCGCCGTTCGCCGCGAACTGAAGCTGGAGCGTGGCGTCACCGCCCGCCGGCGCGCTGCCGTCCCGCAGGGCGAAAGTGGCCGGGGAAGTGTTCCCACCGGCCTCGGTAGCCGTGAAGTCGCGCCCGGTGGCGCTCGGTCCCACCGTTACGGAGCGGGTGGCGGGATCGAAAGTATAGCCGGACCGCGACGGCGTGAGAGTGTAGGTGCCGGTGGAGAGCCCGGTGAGGGTGTAGTCGCCGCTCGCGTTGGTGGTGGCACTCTTGTTCGCGCCGGCGGAGACCACCACGTCGCTCAGCCCGCCGCCGTTGAGCGTGACCCGGCCGGAGACCGAGAAGGTGGTGCCCGGCACCGCGCGCAGCGCCGCCAGCGCGTCGACGCGGCCGGAGCCGGTCTTGTCGTCCACCCCTGCCTGCTCGATATCCTTCGTGGTGCTCTTCAGGAGCTGCTTCACCTCCGCCGGGGTCAGGCTGGGGTTGCGGGAGAGGAGCAGCGCCACGATGCCGGCGACCTTGGGCGTGGCCGACGAGGTGCCGCCGAAGTCGTGCGTGTAGTCCGGGTGGACCCCGCTGGTGTTCCCGTCGGTGTTGTAGCCGGCGGCTCCGCGGATATCGGTGGTGTAGCTCCACGGCCCCGGGGCGCAGACGTCCGGACCGTCGAGCCCGCCGTGTGCCAGGTAGCTGGAGCCGGCGAAGGCGCCGCCGTCGCTGCTGCCGACCCCCTTGTGCTCGTCCGTGGGGCTCGACATCCCGACGGAGATGACGTTGCGGAGGACCGTGTCGTTCGACCCGGAGAGGCCGGCGGGCCAGGCGATGCGGTAGGTGAACGGCGGCCGATCCGGGCCGTTTCCTCCGGCGAAGAGCACCACCCGGTTCGCCTGCAGCGCGTTCCGGATCTGGTCATCCACCGCCTGGGAGCGGGCGTCCGGGTGTCCCCAGGAGTTGGTGATCACCTTGGCGCCGTTGGCCACGGCGAGGGCGAACGCGTTGGCCGCGCCGGCGAAGGTGCTCCAGGAAATCGGCATGATCTTCACGCCGGGGGCGGTGCCGGCCACTCCGATGCCGTTGTCCTTCTTCGCCCCCACGTTGCCCGCGCAGGCGGTGCCGTGGAACGACTGGTTGTCTTTCGGACCGCCACCGGCGGCGCCGGTCTCTGCGTCGAATCCACCCACCAGGTTGAGATCGGGGTGCTGGAGATCAACGCCGTCGTCGATCACGGCGACGACGATCGAGCTGGAGACCGGCTGCTCCGCCCACGCTTCCGGCACGTTCAGGTCGTTCCCGTCGCCTCCGAGCGCGGCGAGCTGGCCGGAGTTCTTCAGCTCGTACTGGCGACCGCTGTACGGGTCGCTGCTGATCGACTCGGTATCGACGTCGGCGGTGGCGACGATCCGCACGTCATCGAGGTAGAGGCCCTCGGCGTTGAGCGAGTCATCGCTGAAGAAGTAGAATTCGGCGCGAACGTTGCTGGTCAGTAGCGGCGGCGGGACCCGCATGAGCACCCGGCGCCACCCGTTCTTCGTGGTGGGGTCGATCGTCAGGTCCCCGCTCAGCACGCCGCTGCTGTTCGGATAAAGGCCGATCAGGGTGCTCTGGATGTAGCTGCCGGAGGCGGGGTGCGCGAACCGCACGAACCCGTAGTCGTAGAACTGGCCGGATCCCGGGTCCGGGTTCTCGTACTTCGCGTAGTACCAGAACTCCAGGTAGGCCTCTTCCGCGCCGGTCAGGTTAAGTAGCGGCGAGAGAAGCCAGTTGAAGGTGTTGTGCGGGTACGGAGGGCCAAGCGGACCCTGGGTGGCGGCGTTGTAGCCGGTCATGTAGGTGGAGCGACCGCCTCCCCGGGCCCGGGTGGTGACGATCCCCGGCCGGGCGCTGGAGTATCCTTGCTCGCCGCCTACGGTCCAGCCGGCCGGATTGCTCTCGAAATCGGCGCTGACCACGGTGGTCCAGCTCGGAAGCGCGGTGCCGCGAACCGGCTCCATGCCGGCAGCGCCCGGAGCCCCCTGCAGCGGGCCGTCCGCCGGGCGCGGCGTCGGGTCGACCCCGGACGTCGGCGCGGCGCCCGGCATCACCTCCTGGGCGGTGGTCCGCTGCGAGATGAAGTTCGGCTCCGCATACCGGATCTTCGGGAGCGCGGAGAGGGTGCGCGCCACGCTGAAGATCCGCCCGTTCCCCGGCTGGTTGACCCGCACCAGGAAGGAGTGATCCAGGTGCGCCGTGACGCTCACGGTGCCGCGCCGGCCGAGGAGGTACTTCCGAGCGTCCCGCAGCGAGATCGGCGCCTTGAACCCAACCAGCGCCTCGTCGGTCGGCACCAGCAGGAACTCCCCGTCCGGGAAGACCGGCTGCACCTCCTGCGCGGCGCGTGCCCCGGCCTGCAGCACGGCCGACGCCGCGGAGGGCGCTCCGCCCTTCGGCTGCGGCGGCAGCGCGTAGATGGCGTAGCCGCGCGAGCGGAATCCGGCCCGGGAGCTGAGCGCGTGCGCCTGGAGCGAGGCTTGCGCGGCGAACTGCCGGGTGGAGGCCCCCCTGTCACGGACCGCCACGAACCGCTCGCTCGGCTTCAGCGTCACCAGCGACCCGCCGTAGTAATAGCTGTACGGCGCGGGCTGCCGGCTGCGAGCCGCCTGGCCCCGCGCCTGGGTGGCGATCAGGCCGAGAGAGAGGGTGACGAGCGCGAGAAAGGCGAGCAGCGAGCGCATGGACGTGGAGCTCCGACGGGACACACCGCACGCCGCACGCCGCCTCGGGGCGGGAGCGGCAGCTTGATTGGCAGGCGACCTTAAGGCCGGGTTCCACGTTCCGTGAAAGCGATCCGGCAGAGGGCAGACGCGGCAGCCACCCTTAGTTGCCGCATGCCGGCCCGATGTGCAAGGGCTTTCCCGCCGGGGCGACACGCGGCGCCGCGTACCCTATACTCGAAGAGGGACGCCCGGAACAGGTGTCCGAGTTGACTGCAGGCTTTCTGGAGAAACGAGGCTAGCTTCGATGCGGATCCGATACCTCTTCGCCGCCGCGGCGCTCGGCGCCGCGTGCCTTCCCACCCTCGCAACTCGCGCCCTCGCGCAGCAGCCCGCTAAAGCCGCCGCGGAGAAGCCGCACCCGCTCACGCTCGGCGGCGTGACGGGTCAGGTTCCCGGCGAGTGGAAGGAGCAGCCCGCCGGTGGGCAATTCCGGATGGCGCAGTACGTGCTGCCGCGCGCCAAGGGCGACACGCGAGACGCCCAGTTCATCGTCTTCCACTTCGGCGCGGGCGGCGGCGGCTCCGTGGAGGAGAACCTGAAGCGCTGGAAGGGCATGATGCGGCAGCCGGAGGGCGGCGACGTGGAGAAGGCGGCGAAGGTCGCCCGCTCCGAGCGGAAGGGGCTGAAGCTCACCACGATGGACCTGCCCGGCACCTACCAGGAGCGCCCGTTCCCCGCCTCCCAACAGGTTACGGAGCGGCCCGGCTACCGGATGCTGGCGGCGATCGTGGAGACGACCTTCGAAGGCGGCGACGGCCCCTACTACCTCCGCATCGTCGGCCCCGCCAAGACGGTAGAAGCCGCCAAACCCGGCTGGGACCGCCTCCTTGCTTCGCTTAAAGGACCTCTTTAAAGGCAAAAGTATAAAGGCTAAAGGCTAAAGGTCCGAACCCTCGCATCCGGCAGGTGGGGTTCCCACTTTAGCCTTTAGCCTTCTGCCTTTAGCCTTTAAGGGCCTTTAGCCTTCAATGCCCTACTCGGTAGGTCAGGTAGAGACCGGCGACGTAGGTGAGGACGAGGAAGATGGCGTCGGGCTCCAGGTACCAGATCCGCCGCTCCGATTTGTTCAGCACCGCCAGGAGCGCCTGCGCCATCAGGAGCACCGCGAAGAGGGCGCCGACCAGCAGCTCGTTCCCCACGCGCGCCAGGAGCGGTCCCGGGCCGTCGACCAGGTCGAGCGCCACCAGGATGAACATGTTGAAGGCGTTGCTGCCAAGCAGGTTGCCCACCGCCAGGTCGTAGGAGCCGGAGCGCACCGCGGCGACGGAGACGGTAACCTCCGGCAGCGAGGTAGTGATCGCCAGGAGGACCATGCCGACCAGGCCGGTAGAGTAACCGAGCTGTTCCGCGATGGTGGCGGCGGAGCCGGCGAGGAATGGCGCCGCGATCAGGATCACGAGTGCGGAGAGCACGAAGCCGACAACCGCCGGCTTCAGCGGGCCGGCCTGATGGGTGCTCTCCGCCGCCGCCTCCGCGGACTCGAACGGGGGCTCGCCCCGGTTCACGTGGAGCAGCCGCATTCCCAGGATGTAGCAGAGCCCAATCGCCAGCGGCGCCCAGCCCAGGTTCAACACTGCCACGCCCTGGTGCGCCAGCACCCCGGCCGCGGCGAGCACCGTCAGCAGGATCGCGAGCAGGCCGACCATCACCTGGTTGATGGTGACCCGGGTCAGGACCTGGAGCTGGCGTGTGGAGAGATCGGCTACCGCCAGGATCAGCATGTTCGCCATGCTGGATCCGAAGAGGTCCCCCACCGCCAGCGGCACCAGCCCCTGCCGCACCGCGAAGATATCGGTGGCCAGCTCCGGCAGCGACGTCGCGCCCGCCACCAGGATCGCGCCGACCCAGGCGCCGCCGAGACCGGTCCGGTCCGCAATCGTGTCGCCGTCTCGGGACAAGCGGCTGCCGGCCGCGATGACGGCGATGGCGCTAATGAGAAAGATGGACCAGGCAGGCACTCGTTTCCCCCTTCGCTCACCGGGCTATTGTAGCCGGACCCGCCCTCGCGTGCCTCAAGGCCGCGAGCCCGGGTGTAACCTCCCGGCGCTCCGGAGCATCTGGGGTAGAGCGGCGCCCTTGCCGCAGGTGCGTTCGATCCCCGGAAGAACCCATGCGACTCGCGCTGCTCCTGCTCAGCCCGCTGGTGCTCGGCCTCGGCCTCACCGCTTCCGGAGCGGACGATCTACCTGTGGAGCCGGCGCCCAGGCTCCCGCCCATCCGGGCGGAGGCGCTGCCTGAACCGGAGCAGGCTGCCAAGAACGAGAACTTCTCCCCGGCGCTCGTCTACGGCCTGCCGCGACCGGACGGCTCGCGGCGCGCCGAGTGGCGGGCGAACCTGGTGGGGAAGACGGTGCAGGTAGAGGGCCTGGCCCTGGGCGAGCCGCCGCTCCAGGAAAACCACATGACGACGCAGCGGGTCGCCTACGAAGGCGGCCGCATCTTCGTCCGCGGCGCCGACTTTCCGGAGCTCGCCGCCGTGGGTAAGCCGGTCCGGGTGAAGGGCACCCTGCGGCTGGTGCCGGAGAGCGAAACCCGCTGGGGGCCGGTGGAGAAGTACTACTACCTGGAGGCGCGGAGCGTGGAGGTGCTGGAGCGCGTCACCGACCCGCTCCTCGCCTCCCCGGAGCTGTAGGATACTGTTGGCGAAATCAGCGGGGCAGGAGGATCTTCGTGGCCGACCGCTTCTCCGAGATTCCCCTGGCGGGGAAGCGGTGGCAAGTGTCACACGCTGTAAAGTTGGTGCGCCCCGGGGCGCAGAGTATGTTTTGCCGGCTGCAGGGCGGGTACTCGCTTTACAGCCGGAATCAG
>JBKBRF010000056.1:0-15813 GCA_046292385.1 Armatimonadota bacterium
TATAATCGCCGGCGCCTCCATTCGGCGCTCGGCTATCGGCCCCCGGCCGAGTTCGAGGGCGAAAGCCCGCTCACTTAAACCAGGGGTACTGACTGTCCGCCCTCAGGGGGTAAGTCCAGTCCCTCTGTCCCCGAAGGTCTCTCCGCCTCCGAAGGTCTCTCCGTCTCCGCAGGTCCCCGCCCGGTCTAAATCTGCCCGACCCAGTCCTCTCCGGCCACTTCCCGCCAGCGGCTCCGGATCGCCTCGTACTCCGCCGGGGGGAGGGGACCGGCGGCCAGGAGCTCCGCGTTCTCCTTCCAGCGGCCCGGCTTGCCGGTGCCGACGATGGCGGTGTGCACGCCGGGGGTGGAGAGCGTGAAGCGGAGGGCGCGGCCCGCCGCCTCTCGCATGTCGCCGCGAAGGAACGGGTACTGCAGCGCCTGCAGCCGCTCCCAGTACGGCTGGTGGTAGCTGTTCTCCGGCCGCTCCGCGTAGCGCCAGGCGGCGTTCGCGATCGGCCGCTTGGCGATCACGCCCATCCCGCGCTCGCGCGCCAGCGGTAGCGTGAGCTCCAGCGGCTGCTGGTCCGCGATGCTGACGGAGGTCTGCAGCGTGTCGAAGGCGCCGCACTCCACCGCGTAGCGCGCCGCCTCGCGGTCGCCGCTGTAGCCGATGAAGCGGGTCTTGCCGGCGTCGCGGGCGCGGCGGAGCACCTCGATCACGTCGCCCTGCCGCAGCGCCTCCTCCGTACAGCTGTGGAGCTGGACCAGGTCGACGCAGTCGGTGCGCAGCCGGCGGAGGCTGCGGTCGATGCTCTGCTCCAGCAGGCGCGGGTCCCAGTCCGGGAGGTCGATCCCCGAGGCGTGGCCGCACTTGGTGAAGAGGTAGAAGTCGCCGCGGCGCCCGGAGACGGCGCGGCCGATCAGCTCTTCGCTGTCCGCGTAGCACTCCGCGGTGTCGATCACGTTCAGGCCGGCGTCGAGCGCGCCGTGGAGCAGCCGCTCCACCGTCTCCACGCTCGCCTCCTCGAACCCGATCTCCGCGCCGCCGAACCCGAGGACCGACACCTCCATCCCGGTGCCGCCGAGGACCCGCTTCTCCATCTCCGCTCCTTTCGCTCCGTCTGCGTGGGGTGCAACCGTCGCCCCCTGCACGGATAACGCTCGGGGGCGCTCCGCGTCAACTTCGATTTGCCTTGGGATCTACGGCACCGGCGCCGACTTGAAACCGGCGCCGAGCTGCCGTGTCGCATCCAGTCATGAGGTCCCCGCTTCCAGGCTGCCCCGGCTTCCGGCGGAGCGCGCCGCTCCGGCGGCGGGAGCTCTTGCGCGCCGGGAGCCTGTCGCTGCTGGGGCTCTCGCTGCCGCGGCTGCTGGAGGCGCAGGCACTCGCCGCGCCCGCGGCCGGGGCGCCGCGCTCCTTCGGCCGGGCAAAACGGGTGATCCTGCTCTTCATGTGGGGCGGACCGGCCCAGCAGGACACCTGGGACATGAAGCCGGACGCGCCGGAGGAGTACCGGGGTCCGTTCAAGCCGATCGGCACCAACGTCGACGGGATCCGGATCTGCGAGCACTTCCCTCGCCTGGCGCAGCGGTGCGACCAGCTCGCGATCGTCCGCTCCGTCTACCATCCGGACGTCAACCACACCACCGCTACCCACTTCCTGCTCACCGGGGAGGACATGCCGAACCGGCAGGGGAGCCCGAGCGACGACTGGCCCAGCTTCGGCGCGGTGCTGGGGCGCCTCGGCCGCGCGAACCCCACGCTGCCGCCGTACGTGGTGCTGCGCCCGGAGACGAAGCTCGACGTGCCGCGCTTCGTGGAGGACTCCCGCGGGCAGGGCGCCGGCTGGCTGGGACCCGCCCTCCAGCCGTTCACGATCGATGCCGATCCGAACAGCCCGGAGTACGCCAGCGGCGAGTTCAGCCTCTCCGCGGAGCTGGGGCCGGCGCGCCTGCGGCGGCGTCTCGGTCTGCGGGACCAGCTCGATTCGCGGGTCCGCCTGCTGGAGCGCCACCCGATGGTGCAGGCGCACGACACCAGCTACGAGCGCGCCTTCAACCTCCTCTCCGCGGAGGGCGCCGGCCGGGCGTTCGACCTCTCCCGGGAGAGCGAGCAGACCCGGGAGAAATACGGCCGCCACATGCACGGCCAGGCGGTGCTCCAGGCGCGGCGGCTGATCGAGGCGGGCGTGCCGCTCGTGACCGTCTTCTGGCAGAACGAGGGGATCAAGAACGTCAGCGTCTACTGGGACACCCACCAGCGGAACTTCATCGATCTGAAGGAGCGGCTGATGCCCCCGGCGGACCAGGCGTTCTCCGCGCTGCTGGACGACCTGCGCGACCGCGGACTGCTGGACGAGACGCTGATCCTCTGGACCGGCGAGTTCGGGCGCACGCCCCGGGTGGGGCAGAGCGTGGTCGGCGGCGCCGGCGCCAGCGCGGACGGGCGCGACCACTGGCCGCACGTCTTTACCAGCGTCCTGGCGGGCGGCGGCATCCGCGGCGGCCAGGTTTACGGCAAGAGCGACTCCCTGGCGGCCTACCCGGAGGAGGACGGGGTCCGCCCCGCCGACCTGGCCGCCACCATGTACCACCTGCTCGGCATCCCGCCGGATACGTTCCTGCGCGACGTCCAGGACCGCCCGCTCCCGCTCTGCAGCGGCACCCCGATCGTCCCGCTGCTGCGCTAGCGCCGTGCCGCGGCGACGGCGGCCCTCCGGACATGGCACCCTCTCGAAGAGGAAGGGAGCCAGCCGCGCGGGGACCTTCCCCTTCCGTCTCCACAACGCGGCGCAGTAATCCGGCGGGCTCTGGGAGAACTGACCGGCAATCCCGACCCGTCCCGGGCGGAAGCGGAACGGGGAGCCCTGGTGGAGCTGAGAAACGCCATGAACCGCCTGCGATTCCTCGTCAGCACCCTCGGCCTGCTCGGCCTGGCCGGCAGCGCCGCGTACCCGGGCCTGGTGGCGCACGGAAGTCCCGGAAAGGCGGCCGGCGGCGAGCTGCCGGAGCCGGGGCGCGCCGGTGCAGCCGCGCCGCGGACCTACTGCAATCCGCTCAATATCGACTACGGCTACTGCCCCATTCCGAACTTCGTGGAGCAGGGGAAGCACCGGACCACGGCCGATCCGGTGATCGTGCGGTTCAAGGGAGACTACTACCTCTTCTCCACCAACCAGTGGGGCTACTGGTGGAGTCCCGATCTGGCGCAGTGGAATTTCGTGCCGCGCAAGTTCCTCAAGCCGCACCACCAGGTCTACGACGAGCTCTGCGCTCCCGCCGCCTTCGTGATGGGAGACGCGCTCTACCTGATCGGCTCCACCTACACGAAAGACTTTCCGCTCTGGAAGAGCACCAACCCGCGAGTCGATGATTGGACGGAGGCGGTGGCGGAGTTCCAGGCCGGCGCCTGGGACCCGGCCTTCTTCCTGGACGAGGATGACCGGCTCTATCTCTACCACGGCTCGAGCAATACCTTCCCCCTCTACGGGCAGGAGATCGACCGGAAGACCCTCCAGCCGATCGGCGAGCGGCAGGATCTGATCCGGCTCCGCGATGATCTCCACGGCTGGGAGCGGTTTGGAGAGCACCACGACAACACGTTCCTGCGTCCGTTCATCGAAGGCGCCTGGATGACGAAGCACCGCGGCAAGTACTACCTCCAGTACAGCGCCCCGGGCACGGAGTTCAGTGGCTATGGAGACGGCGTCTACGTGGGAGACCGGCCGCTCGGACCGTTCACCTATCAGCCCCACAACCCGATCTGCTTCAAGCCGGGCGGCTTTGCCCGGGGGGCGGGTCACGGCGCGACGTTTCAGGATCAGTTCGGCCACTACTGGCGCACCGCCACGATCGCTATCGGCGTGAAGAACAACTTTGAGCGCCGCATCGGCCTCTGGCCCGCCGGGTTCGACCGGGAAGGCGTGATGTACACCGACACCGCCTACGGCGACTTCCCGCACTACCTCCCCCGGGGAGCGTCCGACCGTCACCTGGGCGGCACCTTCACCGGCTGGATGCTCCTGAACTACGGCAAGCCGGTTACCGCCTCCTCCACGCTCGGGGGGTTCCAGCCGAGCCTGGCCGTAGACGAAGACCTGAAGACCTACTGGAGCGCCGCCTCCGGGGAGCGAGGAGAGTGGCTCCAGAGCGACCTGGGCGCGGCGAGCACCGTGCGCGCGGTGCAGGTGAACTATGCGGACCAGGACGCGGAGATCATGGGTAAGCAGTCCGGCCTCTACCACCAGTACCGCATTCGGGCAAGCCTGGACGGCCGCCGCTGGAAGACGATTGTCGATAAGAGCCGCAACCGCACCGACGTGCCGCACGACTACGTGGAGCTCGCGGAGCCAGTGACGGCGCGCTACCTGCGGCTGGAAAACCTCCACGTCCCCACCGGCAAGCTCGCGCTGAGCGGGTTCCGCGTCTTCGGGCACGGCCGCGGAGAGAAGCCCCGGCCGGTGCGGCACTTTGTCGCCTTGCGGGGCGATACCGACCGGCGCAACGCCTGGCTCAAGTGGCAGGCTTCGCCGGACGCGACCGGATACGTGGTCTACAGCGGGATCGCGCCGGACAAGCTCTACACCAGCGTCATGGTCTTCACTGCCAACGAGTACTACTTCCGGGCGATGGACCGGGATCGGCCCTACTACTTCCAGATTGAGGCATTCAATGAAGCCGGAGTTTCCGAGCGCTCGCCGGTCCTCAAGGCGGAGTGAGCCGCGGGCGCGCTGGAGCGCGATCGCCGCGATGGGATTGGGAGCGGCCTGGTGTGGCCTCTCGGTGCTCGGAGCGCTGGCGGCGCCCATGCCTCGGTCGAGCCGATCGAAGCCCGCGGCTGCGCAGCCCGGACAATCGGGATCCAGGGGTCCTCTGGCCGGAGCTGCCGCCTCCCCAGCCGCGCGGGAGACGCTCGACTTCTTCGAGCGGGAAGTGCGCCCACTCTTGCTGACCCACTGCATCTCGTGCCACGGCCCGCAGGTGCAGCAAGGCGGGCTCCGTCTCGACTCCCGCGCGGCGCTCCTGCGGGGCGGCGAGCGCGGACCGGCGCTCTCCACCACTTCTCCTGCCGAGAGCCTGCTGCTCCGGGCGGTTCGCCACGAAGGGCCGGCGATGCCGCCGGACCGGAAGCTCGCGCCGCACGAGATTGCCGCCCTGGAGAAATGGATCGGGCTCGGTGCTCCCTTCCCCTCCCCTCCGTCCTGCCGTGGCGCCGCGGCGGCATCGGGAAAGATCCATTGGGCGTTCCGGCCCGTGCGCCGGCCGGTGCTCCCGGCGGTGAAGAGCGCAAAGTGGCCGCTGACGCCAATCGACCGTTTTATCCTGGCCAAGCTGGAAGCGAAACGCCTGCAGCCGGCGCCCGCGGCCGACCGCCGCACGTTAATCCGCCGGGCCACCCTGGACCTCACCGGGCTGCTTCCCACCCCGGCGGAAGTCCGCGCCTTCCTGGCCGACCGGTCCACGAATGCGTGGGAGAAGGTGATCGACCGCCTCCTGGCGTCCCCCCTCTACGGGGAGCGCTGGGGCCGCCACTGGCTCGACGTGGTTCGCTACGCCGACACCGCCGGCGAGACCGCCGATTACCCCGTTCCGGAGGCCTACCGTTATCGCAACTACGTGATCCGCGCGTTCAATCGGGATCTCCCGTACGACCAGTTTCTCCGGGAGCAGCTCGCCGGCGACATTCTCGCCCGGCAGGGTGCGGCGGCAGGCAGGCTCAGCCCGGAGAGGTACGCGGAGCTGGTCACTGCGACCGGCTTCGTAGCAATCTCTCGCCGCTTCGGCTACGACACGGAGCGCTACGAGCACCTGACGATCCAGGACTCGATCGACGGCGTGGGGCAGGCGGTGCTGGGGCTGTCGCTCGGCTGTGCACGCTGCCACGACCATAAGTTCGATCCGATCTCAGCCGTGGATTACTACGGCCTGTATGGAATCTTCGCGAGCACCCGCTATGCCTTTCCCGGCTCCGAGCGCCTGCCGCAAGTGCGAGCCATGGTGCCGCTGGTGCCGGAGCGGGGGGCCGACCCCAGGTGGCGCGACTGGGACCACCGGGTCAGCAGCCTTCAGGAGCGCTTGGGCGCACTCAAGCGCGCGCAGGGAGTCGGCTGGAGCCCAACGATCATCCGGCCCCTCACCGGATTGGACGGCGATTTCGAGCTGCAGGCGCGGCCGCAGGGAGGCAGCCTGGGACTCCCGGCCAATCCCTGGGTAGCGTCGGGCGGGGTGTTGATCGATGATGCTGCCCAGAGCTCCTTTACCCATGTCTACTCCCGCGGCGCGAGTGGCGCGGCACTCGCCTCCGATGGAACAGCCCCGTCGCTGGGGCGGGGGTGGGTGCCCGCTTTCACGGACCGGGCAGGAACGCTCCACTTCGCACTCGACTTCCGGATGGCCGCCATCCCGGCAGGGAGTGAAGGCTCCTACCGCGTCTACCTGGGCAGCGGTCCCGGCAGGCGGCCCGCTCTCGAGGTCTTCCTGACCCACGACGCGCTCTTCGCGCGCAACGGAGACGCGGTGGAGAAGCTGAGCGCTTTGGAGCCGGGAGCCCCCTGGCACCACCTGCAGCTCGCGCTCGATCTTCCCGGCGGGCGTTTCACCGGCAGCGTCGGAACCCCGGGCCGGCTCCGCCCGTTCCGTGGACGTTGCGACAGTCGCTGGGACGGGCGGATCGACTATCTCCTGATCGACAGCCGGGGCCACCTGCCGGGGCTCCGGCCGACCCTGCACGTGGACAACGTAGCCCTCTCCGAAGCTCCCCTGCCCCCGCTCCCGGACTCGATCGCGATGACGGTGCCGCCAACAGCCCCCGCGGCAGAAGAGATCGCGCGGCAGGCTGCTGCGTTGGAGCAGGAGCTCGCGGAGCTACTGGCGGCCGGTCCCTTCCCACAAGCCTACGCCGTCTGGGAGGGCACGCCGCGCGACGTTCCCGTCCAGAAGCGGGGGGAGCCGGAGCAGCCGGGAGACGTAGCGGCGCGCGGCTTTCCGAAAGCCCTCGGCGGGACCACATTGCCGCCAGGGACGGAGGGCAGCGGTCGCCTGGAGCTGGCGCGCTGGCTCACGCGACCACAGCATCCACTCACCGCACGCGTGCTGGTCAACCGCGTCTGGCAGCATCACTTCGGAACCGGTCTGGTCACCACCGAGAACGACTTCGGTACCCGCGGGCGGCGTCCCAGCCACCCGGAGCTGCTGGATTACCTGGCTTCTGTGTTCGCGGCACCAGCTACTGCTCACCGACCCGACGGGGAGACAGCCGGCGGGAGGGAGAGACAGAGAGACAGAGGGACCAAGGGAGTCCGGGCCGCTGCTTTCCGTGGAGCGAGTGCGCCATCCGAACGGAAGGGTTCGGAATTCATCCCTCATCCTTCCGCCTTCATCCCTCAGGAAGGCCTCGGTTGGAGCCTCAAGCGGCTGCACCGCCTGATCCTGCTTTCTCGGGTCTATCAGCTCTCCTCTTCAGCCGACGCAAAGACCGTGCGCGTCGACCCCGGCAACGAGTGGCTCGCCCGCTTCCCCCGGCAGCGGGTGGAGGCGGAAGCGCTGCGGGACAACGTGCTGCTGCTGGGCGGTACTCTCGACCTCTCCACGCCTCCCGGTGAGGGCGGGCGGCATCCCTTCCCCCCGGTCCGTCAGGCCCTCTTCTCCCAGCACGCCCCGTTTGATGCGGAGAAGGCTGTCGAAAACACGCCCGAGAATGCAGAGCGCCTGCGCCGCGGTCTGCCACCCCGTCTCACCTATGACACCGACCGACGAAGCGTCTACCTGATGACCCAGCGGATTCGGCGGCATCCCTTTCTGGCGCTGTTTGATGGGCCCGACACCAACGCCAGTACAGCCCGCCGGACTTCAACCACGGTCCCCACCCAGGCCCTCTACCTCATGAACGCGCCTTTCGTCCACGAGCAGTCGGAGGGATTCGCGCGCCGTATGATTGCCGCCTCGGCCGGGGCTGAAGGACGGATCAGGTGGGCGTACGAGATGGCGCTGACCCGGGAGCCTTCCCCGGAGGAACTGCGGGAAGAGCTGGATTTCGTCACGACCTACCAGGAAAAGCTTCAGACGCTGGCGCTTCCCGCGGCCGAGCGCGAGGTGAAGGTCTGGGCCGCCTTCGCCCGGACGCTCTTCGGCTGCAACGAATTCCTCCATCTCGAGTGAGCGCCGGTCCCGGCAGCCACAGGTGACTGAAATGAATGTGCGTTTCAATCGAGCTTCCGCGCTGCGCGGCATGACCCGCCGCGAGTGGCTGCAGCGCATGGGCGGCGGGTTCGGAGCCCTCGCGCTGGCCGGCATCCTGGCGGAAGAAGCCGCCGCTGCGCCGCCAATCCGGTCGGCCGATCCGCTCGCTCCGCGAGCGCCCCACTTCCCCGCCCGCGCGAAACGGGTGATCTTTCTCTTTATGACGGGCGGAGTCTCTCACGTGGAGTCGTTCGATCCGAAGCCGAAGCTCGCTGCGGACCACGGCAAGACGGTCACCATCGACAACTGGCAGGGACGTCCGGGCAATTACCGCTTCCATCTGAAGCGGCCCCACTTTGCCTTTCAACGGGGCGGCAAATCCGGAATCGACGTGAGCGATCTCTTCCCGCACGTCCGGGGAGTGGTGGATGACCTCTGCGTCCTCCGCTCGATGCAGACGGACCACACGAACCACTATGAGAGCACGCTCGGAATGCACACCGGCTCCTTCAACTTCGCCCGCCCCAGCCTCGGCGCGTGGGCGAGCTACGGTCTGGGGACCGAAAACCGGAATTTGCCGTCGTTCCTGGTAGTGGCCCCGGCGGCGCCGTATGCCGGCGCGCAGACCTGGGCGGCCGACTTCCTGCCGGGATGCCACCAGGGGACACACCTCGTCCCCGGCACGGCGCCGATCGCGAACCTGGCCCGTCGGTCCCTCACGCCGGAGCTGCAGGAGCTGGAGCTAGCGCGACTCGCGCGCGCCAACCGCCGGCACCTCCTGCAGCGTGGCGGCGATCCTGCCCTGGAGGCGCGGATCCGCTCTTTCGAGACCGCCTTCGGAATGCAGGCTGCCGCGCCGGAAGTGTTCGACCTCTCGACGGAGAGCGACACCACCCTGGGACTCTACGGGCTGAAACGCGGCCAGACCACCGGATTCGGCTGGCAGTGCCTGATCGCCCGGCGCTTTGCGGAACGCGGGGTGCGATTCATCGAGTTGATCGACACCGGCTCATCCGGCAACGCAGAGCTCAACTTCAACTGGGACGCGCACGGCGATATCGATACGCACGTGCCGCTCGCCCGGAACGTGGACCAGCCCATCGCCGGGCTGATCACCGATCTGAAGCAGCGCGGCATGCTGGACGACACCCTGGTAGTCTGGACCACCGAGTTCGGTCGCACGCCCTATCATTCGGACCCGAACGCCCGCGGACGGGAGCACCATCACCAGGTCTTCTCCTCCTGGCTCGCGGGGGCCGGCGTCCGCGGAGGGACGATCTACGGGGCATCTGACGAGTATGGCATCGGCGTGGCGGAGAACGGAGTGCACGTGCACGATCTGCACGCCACCATCCTGCACCTGCTCGGGCTCGATCACGAGCGGCTGACCTTCCGTCACGCAGGCCGCGATTACCGGCTCACTGATGTTCACGGGCGCGTGGTGAAAGAGATCCTGACCTGACCTGTCTCGCACCGCTTACCGGAAACAGACCGCACGTTTGCCTGCGGCCCTGGCTGGGGAACATTCGCCGACGCCGGCCGGGGTTCGGAGCCGGCCCCGAGTGGAGACAACCGTGAACAGTGAGAAGATCGCCCGCCGCGCGCGGGTTGGGTATGCGTGTGTGGCCGCGCTCGGCTTGCTTGGCGCGGGCCTGCTCAGCGGCTGCGGCCCCACCGTCGTAGAGGCAGACCGGGATCCCGACACCACGATCGTGCAGCCGTCGAAGCCGGACACCGAAGTGGTCCCGGTCCCGGTCCCCGGTCCGCAGGGTCCGCAGGGGCCTGCCGGCCCGCAGGGGCCCGCGGGCGCCCCGGGCACGTCCGGCGGGTAGCCGGGCGCGCGGCGTTGAGGAGGCCCGGTGGGCCTCCTCAACCGACCGGAGCTCAGGCGGGGATCCCCTCCACGTAGCAGGTGGACGAGCGGGTCGGCACGATGCGGGTGAGCCGGAATCCGGCCCGGGAGAAGAGGGCGCGGAATTCTTCTTCGGTGCGCTCCCGGCCGCCGTGGGTCATCACCAGCATGTTCAGGTCCATCAGCTTGCTCGGGTGCGGATCGTTCCCGGCGGGGACCACCGTATCGAGCACCAGCAGCCGGCCGGCCGCCGGCAGCACCCGGCGGCAGCTCTCCAGAATCCGGACGCAGTGCTCGTCATCCCAGTCGTGGATGATGTGCTTCATCATGTAGACGTCGCCGCCGGCCGGCACCGCTTCGAAGAAGCTGCCGCTCTCCAGCCGCGCGCGCTCCGCCAGCTCTCCGCCGAGGAACCCGCGCTCCTTCGCACGCTGGATCACGTGGGGCAGGTCGAAGAGCACGCCGTGGAGCTGCGGGTGGAGGCGCAGCACCGCCGCCAGCAAGCTGCCGTGACCGCCCGCGATGTCGACCACCGTCCTCACCTCGGAGAAGTCGTAGGCGGCGGCGATCCCCTCGGCGTCGGTCAGGTCGGTCATCGCCTGGTCGAAGACGGCGGCGGACTGCGGGTGACGCTCGAAGTACTCGAAGACGCCCATCCCGAAGGCGTGATCGAACGCCGGCTCGCCGGTCTGGATGCTGTGCTCCAGCTCTCCCCAGGCGCGGTAATGCTCCGGATCTCCGAGCATGATCACGGCGGAGCGCATCGACCCCGGCACTCCCTCCCGCAGCAGCTCGGCAAGCGGCGTCAGCTCGAACGTGCGCGGCTCCGTCTCCCGGAAGACGCCGAGGCTGGCGAGGGCACGGAGGAGGCGGTAGAGCGACGGCTCATCCGCGCCAGTCCGCTCGGCGAGCTCCTGCGTGGAGCGCGGGCCGCCGGTCAGGTAGTCGGCCACTCCCAGGCGGGCGGCGGCATGCAGCGACTGTGACACGAAGTAGCCGGAGGCCAGCTGCAGCATCTGCTGCGGCAGCGGAAGCGGTTCAGGTTGGGACAACGGAATCATTCCTCGAAGCAGTAGAGTGGCACCTCCGCACCACGAGCGAGGTGCCGCCACCAAGGGAGTATAACGTGCGGCCGGTACGGACGGTGCGGACGGGTCGAGGGACGGGGAGCGGGATCGCCGGAGAGTCGGAGTGGGCAGTCAACTGCCCGCGGTTGGAGAGACGGAGCGGGCAGTCAACTGCCCGCGGTTGGCGCTTCGGGAGTCAACTCCCGAAGATCTGATGGTGCTGTGTACACGATCAGGCGGTGGAGTCCCGGGGGAGATCCGCGGAGGGGCCTTCCGGCTGCTCTCGCTCGGAGGAGCGGGCGTGGCGGCGGAGGCGCTCGAGGTCCAGCTCGGCGGAAGGGGTGGTATCCGCCCGGAGCACCCGCGCCATCTTCTCCAGGGCCCGGCGGTTCTCTTCCGGGTCCTCGGAAGCGACGCAGTCGGACGGGACCATCAGCCGGTAGTCGCGCATGTAGGCGTCGCTGGCGGTGAAGAGCACGCAGATATCGCCCGCGAAGCCGGCGATGATCAGCGTCTTCACCTTCAGATAGGTGAGGAGCACGTCGAGCGTGCTGGAGAAGAAGCCGGAGTGCTTCGGCTTGAGGACGAAGTAGTCTTCCTCCGCCGGCAGCAGCATCCGGGCGATCTCCCGGCCGGGGGTTTCGGCCTCCAGGGTGTGGCGGATCAGGGCGCGGAAGTCGGAGCGCCACCGGCCGAAGTTGTCGTTCACGTAGACGACCGGTATTCCCGCCGCCGCCACCCGTCGCTTCAGCTCCGCAATCCGCTCCGCCGACCGGACCGCGTGCGGCAGGAGGCGCTCGGCGCCGTCGAACTGCATGTCGTTGATCACGTCGAGCAGCACCAGCGCCACGTCGCAGGTGTCCGGCACCATGCCGTGCAGATCGTCATTACGGGCGGGCAAGCGTCGGTCTCCTTCCGATCAGAGCGAGCGGCCGCGCTCGCGCCGGGCTCCGGCTCCGGGGACCCGCAGCAGCTCGTGCACCTTCTGCAGCAGCGTAGCCGGAGAGAACGGCTTTTGCACGAAGGCGACCTCGGAGGTGGAGATCCCGGCGCGCAGGAGCGCGTCGTCAGTATACCCGGAGATGTAGAGAATCTTGAGGGCCGGCCGCAGCCGGGCAGCCTGCTCCGCCAGCTGCCGCCCATTCATGCCCGGCATCACGACATCGGTAATCAGGAGGTCGATTGCCTGCTCCTCCCGGCCCAGCACGGTGAACGCCTCCTCGGCCCCGCGGCAGGAGATCACCGTGTACCCGGCATACTCCAGCACGTCTCGCAGCAGCCGGGCGACCATCTCCTCGTCTTCCACCACCAGCACGGTCTCGGTGCCGCGGGGCACCCGCGCCTCGCGCCGCGAGTCCTCGTCGCCAGGCGTCTCCCCAGCGACGGGGAAGAACAGCTCGAAGCGGGTCCCGGCGTCCTCCCGGCTGTGGAGCTCGATGTAGCCGCCGCTCTGGCGGACGATTCCGTAGACGGTAGCGAGACCGAGGCCCGTGCCCTCCCCCTGCGGCTTGGTGGTGAAGAACGGCTCGAAGACGTGCGCCTGCACCTCCGCGCTCATCCCGCAGCCGGTATCCTCCACCTCCAGGCAGAGATACCGGCCGGGGGGCACCTCGCGAGACGGCCCGGACGGCTCCGGCTCGATCTTCACGGACCGGGTGCGGATGGCGAGCACCCCGCCTCCCGGCATGGCATCCCGGGAGTTGACCGCCAGGTTCATCAGCACCTGTTCGATCTGGGTCGGATCCGCCTTCAGCGGCGGCAGACCGGCCGCCAGCTGCGTCTCCAGGCGGATGTCCTCGCCGATCAGCCGGCGGAGCATCTTGCTGATGCCGCCGACCACCTCGTTCAGGTCCAGGATGCGGGTCTCCAGCATCTGCTTGCGGCTGAAGGCGAGGAGCTGGCGCGTGAGGGCGGCCGCGCGCTCTCCGGCCCGGTGCACCTCCTCCAGCGAGTGCCGGATCGGACTGTCCGGGGGGAACTGCGGCAGCAGCAGGCTGCTGTAGCCGTTGATCACCGCCAGCATGTTATTGAAGTCGTGCGCCACGCCGCCCGCGAGCCGGCCGATCGCCTCCATCTTCTGCGCCTGGCGCAGCTCCTGCTGAAGCTCGTGGTGCTGGGAGACGTCCATCATCGCCCCGACGGCTCGCACCGGGCGTCCCTCTTCATCCCGCACGAAGAAGGCTCGGTCGAAGATGACGGCGTAGGTGCCGTCCTTGCGGCGGAACCGGTACTCGCCGCTCCAGGTGCGCGCGGTGCCGTAGAGCGCCGCCTCGTAGTGGCGGCAGGTGGTCTTCCGGTCCTCCGGGTGCAGGTGCTCCTTCCACCATGTGTAGGTGTGGCCGACCTCCTCCGCCGTGTAGCCGAGCACCGTTTCTATCGCCTGGGTGAACTGCGTCGTGTCGGAATCGAGCTCCCGGCGCCAGAGGATATCTCGGGAAGCCTGGGCCACCAGCTGAAGCTGCTCCTGCCACCACTGGAGTCTCTGCTCCGCCTGCCGCTGCTCCGTCACGTCGACGCAGACGCCTACCGCGCGCCAGCGGCCCGGCGCCACGGCCTGCACCTGTACGTCTTCGCGCAGCCAGCGGAGCGCGCCGGTGGCGTCGCGGGCGCGGAACTCCTGCGTGTAGCTCTCCCCCGTCCGCATCCGCTCGTTGCCGTAGGAGGCGGTGCGGCGCTGGTCCTCTTCCGGGCGGCAGCGGAACCAGGCGTTGAAGTACGACTCTCCCGGCACCGCCTCCACCGGGAAAAATCGCTCCGCCGCCTCCAGGTCCGCACAGCGCATCCGCCACCAGAGCTCCTCGGCTCCCGTGTCCTCCACGTCGGCGTCCCAGATCAGGCAGTGCGCGTGGGTCATCACGTAGCGGAGCTGCTCCTCCGCCAGGCGCGCTTCGGTGATGTCGGTCAGCATCGAGAGCGAGCCGAGGTACTGCCCCTGCGCGTTCAGCAGCGGCGTGGCCCGGACCCGCACCCAGCCCTCGCGCCCATCGAGCCGCCGGAACCGAGTGTCGTACTCTTCCCGGATCCCGGCCACCCTCCGCCGGCGCCGCTCTTCCGCGCCGTCATCCAGCAGGATCTCGGAAGCCGGGCGGCCCTCCAGCGCCACTTCCCCGGCCCCCAGCATTTCTTCCGCCTGCGGATTGGCGAACGTTACGACTTCCTCCGCATCGGTCGTGATGATCCCTTCGGAGGCGGTCTCCACGATGCGCCGGAAGCGCTCTTCGCTCAAGCGGAGCGCCTCCTCCGCCTGTTTCCGCTGGGTGATGTCGGTGCTGACACCCAGCGCCTCCCAGCGGCCCGGGCCCACCTGCTCCAGCTTCACGTCCGCCCGGAGCCACCGGAGCTCCCCGTCGGCGCGGCGGACGCGATACTCCAGCGCGTAGCCGGGGGCGCCGCTGCGAAGGGCTTCCAATCGGATCTGCACCGCCCGCTCCAGGTCCTCCGGGCACACGCTGGCGTAGAGCGCTTCGCTGTAGGTGCTCCCTGCCGGAATCTCGACCGGCAGGAACTCGCGCGCGGCCGCTTCATTCGAGATCGTGGGCCGGAATTGCATCCGCTCGCCGTCCCAGGCGATCTCGGCGCGCCAGAGGATGCAGTGGATCCCCGAGAGCACCCGCTGCAGCTCCTGCTCCGCGGCCACGCGCGAGGTGACGTCGCGCGTGTTGACAATGATGCCGCGCACCGCCGGGTCATGGAGCCGGTTGGTAGCAACCGACTCCAGGGATCGCCAGGAGCCGTCCCGGTGCCGGAACCGGTAGACCGGAGCGGACACCGTCTCGTCGACGGTGTCCGCGACACAGCGCTCGAACAGCGCCTGTACCTGGGGGCGGTCTTCCGGATGGATCAGGGAGATGACGTTGACCCCGCAGAGCTCCTCCGGGCGGTATCCCAGGATCGTCTCGGACGCGGGGCTCTCGTAGAGAGCGATGCCGCTCGGATCGAGGATGCTGATCAGATCGCGCGCGTTCTCCGTCAGGGACCGGAACCGGCGCTCGCTGCGCTCCAGCTCCGCTTCCGCCTGCTTGCGCGCGGTGACGTCCTGAAAGATGATCGTGAGACCGAGGTACTCGCCGCTTTCACTCAGGACCGGCGCGCTGTAGCGGTCGAAGGTGCGCCCGTCACGCAAGTGGACCTCGTCGCGGCGGTGCTCGTGTGGAAGCTGGTAGCAGAGCTCGACACGACGCCGGAACTCGTCCGGATCGACCACCATGGAGAGCACCGCGTCGACGACCGCCTCGTCGCTGCCGGAGCGGAGCACCTCTTCCGGAATCCCCCACATCTCCGCGAAGCGCCGATTGTAGCTCAGCAGGGTGCGGTCCGGCGCTACCACCAGGATGCCGTCCGGGCTGGCCTCGAACTGGGCCTGCAGGAGGGACTGCCGGTACTCCGCGCTCCCCCGCGCGTCGCTCCGCGCCGTGCTCTCCATCGATTGCCACCGCTTCCCCCCGCCTCAGAATGGGCAGGGACGAGTCATTTACTTTGCAGCGGTCTCATCTTCGCTAGAATCGGGAGGTTTGTCCACCGGGCCGCGCAAGGATCGGGCGGCTACGTGCCGGCGGAGGCGGCGCGGTCCGGGTTGGCGGCCTCCCAGAGGCGGCGGTCCCGGCTCTTGCGGCCGCGGCCGGAGAACGGCGGCTCCGCCTTGCCCCGCCACGCCTCCAGCTCCGCTTCGGAGAACGAGTCCCCGTTCGCGGCGGCGGGCGCTGGGGAGGGGGGGGGGAGCAGGGAGTGGGAGGGG
>JBKBRF010000056.1:15823-39542 GCA_046292385.1 Armatimonadota bacterium
CGTGTTCGTGGGGGTGGGCGCTTCGCCGCGCGGCGCAGCCGGGCCCTCGGCGGAGGGGCCCTCGGCGGCGCGGCGGGTGGCAGCCGAGCGCCCGGAGGTGGGCTTCTTCCCCCGCCGCGCCGCCTGCTCCGCGTAGTGCTCCATAAGCTGCAGGTAGAGGTCTTCCTGCTCGAACAGGTGCCGCTCCACCATCTGCGCCAGGGTCTCGAAGGTGACGCTCACCCGGATCGGCACCTCCACCTCGCGCTCTCCGATGGAGAGCCGGATCGGCAGCTCGAACTCCCGCTTCTCCTCACCGTTCTCCCGGGTATCCGCCACTTTTCTTCCTCCGATCCTCTCGTTCTGCGAGCTCGGCCGCGCGCCCGAGTCCGGTGCCTCCGGCACGTTCTCGCCGGCTCGATCCAGGACGGCCACGGCCGGCTCGGACGCCGGGCCCTGAAGGACCCGGCTGTCTCGCTGGATAGCACGCTGAAGCGCGGAGAGAGGGACCGGCCGAGCGTGCGCAGCTCCCCCGGTCCCACTGTCTCTCCGTCTCCGACTAATGCGCGGTAGCGGGGGCGCCCACTTCCTCCGGCGACTCCTTGGGCGGGCGGAAGAAGAGCGCCAGGATGACCGCCGCGCCCAGCGCCATGGCGGTCGGCACCAGGAAGAGACTCTGGTAGTCCGTGGCGCCGTTCCGCGTGTAGTACTCCTGCAGCGGCACGAAGAGCCACTTCGCCGCCAGGTCGCCGATCCCCAGGATCAGCAGGTTGAACAGGCCCTGGGCGCTGGTGCGGATATCTTTGGGGAAGACCGCGTCGATGTAGATGTAGAGCGTGGCGAAGAAGAAAGCGTAGCAGATGCCGTGCAGCACCTGCACGGTGATGATCACCGGGATGTTCTGGCTCATGAACGCGAAGACCGCAAAGCGGGCGGCGTGACCCAGGATCCCGAGCGTCATCGTCACCTTCCAGCCGAGCCGCTTGAGCGCCAGCCCGAGCACCGCCATCGTGAGGATCTCCGCCACCTGACCGATGCTCATGACCGGGGTGATGTATTCCGGTGGGATCTTGATATCTTCCAGGAACTTCCCGGCCATCACGAAGTAACCGTTGTGAATCGTCGAGTCGACAAAGGTCACCACGAAGAGCACCAGGATGTATGGCGCCGCCAGCAGCTTGAACGCCTTCAGCCACGCGAAGCGGTCCTCCCCGGGCTCGGCGGGCCGCGGCGGGGTGTGCGGGAGCGTGAGGCTGTAGCCGGCGAGCGCGAGCGAAGCGATACCGCCCACCAGGAAGATTGCGCTCTGCGCCTTGGTCAGCGCCTCGCCCTCGGCGCCGCTCAGGAGGAAATAGAGCGGCCAGGCCGCCAGGATCCAGCCGATGGTGCCGCCCATGCGCACGATTCCAAACTCTTTCTGGGCGTCCTTGAGGTTGGCAAAGGCGAGCGAGTTGGAGACGGAGATGGTCGGCACGTAGAGCAGCGAGTGGACCAGCATCAGTCCGAAGAAGACCGGAAAGCTGCGGGTGAAGTAGAGCCCCATCAGCGCGAGCCCGCCGACGAGATGGCTGAACGCCATGAACTTCTCCGCGGCGAAGGTGCGGTCGGCGAACTGGTTGCTGAAGAAGATCGCTACGATCGAGGCGATGGCAAAGGTGCTGCCGATGAGGGCCTGCTGATCGGTGTTGAAGCCGATCTTGCCCATGTAGGGGAAGACCAGCGGCAGCCAGGCGCCCCAGATGAAGAACTCCAACACCATCATCAGGAAAAGTCGGAGCTTGGTGTTGGCCGGCCCCGGCCCCGCTTGTGCTACCGCGCTCATGCGGCACTCCTTCGTAAAGCGAAAGCTACTGCGGCAACCCGAGCCTGGAGGTCGGGTTACCTACGCCAGTGCGCCGCGAGCGGTAGTGATTCCTACCGAGCAAGCAGCAACGGACCGAATCGGGTATCAGCTGTATCGAGAGCCAAACCCCGGGCGGGAGCGACTTCACCCTGAGTGCAGGGCCGCGCAAGGATACTGTTGGCGAAATCAACAGGGCAGGAGGATTACCGGCGGCCGAGTCCTCCGGCGAGATTCCCCTGGCGGGGAAGCGGTGGCAAGTGTCACACGCTGTAAAGTTACGCCACTGGCGGCGCAGGCGAGATTTGCCGCCGTCCGGCGCTCGGTAGGGGCGGGAAAAGCTCGGCCGCCTTCGTTTTCCCACCCCAGTCATCCTGAACGCAGTGAAGGATCTACGTCGCGCCCTCTGCGCCGGAGCGAGAGGCCTCGCGCGCGGAGGGGCACCGACGGCAGAGTCCGCGTCACGTCCTGCGTGCTCCGGACCAGCACGGCTGCCGAGATCCTTCACTCCGTTCAGGATGACTGGGGTAGGGGCACGTGAGGGGCCGTTCGTTCCTCTGGGCAGATCTTACGCTGCGCCCCGGGCGCACCCACTTTACAACGTGTGACACGAGCCACCGAATCTCCGTCGCGGGAAGGTCGCCGAAGCACTCGCCCTTCGACCCGGCAGCACACTACACACCGCGGGACAACCTAACGCCGGGTTGCAGGCGGGAAGACCGACTTCAGCGCTTCCAGGTAGCGCATTCCGTGGCGGCGGTCCGGCTCCAGGTAGCTGCCTTCGGTCCACTCGTTCCAGCAGTTGATCGTCAGCACCCGCTCCGCCTCCGGACGGCCGGCCAGGAAGTCGCGGGCGCGGAGCAGCCCGGTGCGGAACGCCTCCGGCGTGTTGCCGCTCAGGCGCGCCATGAACGGGTAGCCGCGGTTCTCAAACGGGTCGGCCTGGCGGGCGCGCGGGCTGGAGTCCCAGCCCATCGTGACGTTCGGGTGGTACGGCACGCCGAAGTTGCGCGTCGCCGTCTCCGCGTACTTGAAGTACTCGTCCATCACCCGCGCGTACGGCGTCTCCGGGAACTGGTTCAGCGGCACGTGGTGGATCCAGACGTAGGAGGTGGTGCTATCCAGCGCCAGCTTCCGAGAGAGCTCCGCCACGTTGGTGACCGCCGTCTCTCCCGGCAGGATCTGCACGCCCCACGTGACGCCGTTCAGGTGCAGGTCCGGAAAGCCGGCGGCGCGGGTCTTCGCGCGGAAGCGGTCGAGTGCCTTCCGCGTCTCTTCCACGCCGCCGAAACTCTGCACCAGCCGGTAAAGCTCGTAGACGGAGAAGTAGGGCCGGCCGTCGATCTTCCAGTACGACGGGTGCCGGAAGTACTTGCGGATCACGTGGTCCGTCAGCGTCTCCCAGGTGGCGGGGGTGATCTTACCCGGGTAGAGCAGCCGGTCCGGGGTGCCGAGCGTCTTCGGGTGGATGTCGACCCAGTCGTGGTTCGCCCACATCAGCCCGAACTTGAGCCGGCGGTTATTCTTCGCGCCGAGGAAGCCGCGGTCGAGACCCCGCTCCAGGAACGGGCCGTCGTCGTACCAGTACCAGTCGAAGATGAAGGCGTCGACCCCGTGGTCCGCCGCGGCGTCGATCTTCCGCGCCATCACGCGCGGGTCCGACTCGTCCTCGTAGCCCCAGAGCGGCTCGTTCGGCTGGTAGTGCCCGGGAAAGCGGGGCCGCGCCTGCTTCACGAGCTCCCACTCGCTCCACCCCTTCCCGTGGACCGCCTCGTTGCGCGGGTCGCCGCGATGGTAGTTCGGAAAGTAGTAGCAGGCGACGGTCGGCCGCCCTTTCGGGTCAGCGCGGGAAGGCGTCTCACCCGAGGCGGCGAGGGCGGAGAACGGGAGCATGGCGAGAAGGACGAGCAGGAGTGAGATGCGGTGCATGGCACGCTCCCTTTCGCGGCCGGTGGGGGAAAGAACCTTCTCCCGCTCGCGCGCCTGGTTCGGTCAAGAGCCGGTGCGACCTTGGCAGGGCTGCTTCGGTTGCCCCGCTGGCGGGGCGCGAAAGCAAGCCCCCCGTACTGGGGGCAAGCCACCGCTTCCCCGGCAGGGGAATACCGGCGCTGCGTTTCGTCGGGTCAGGCGCGCACGGAAAGAATCTACTTCGCCAGCACCCTCCCCACCAGAAAGTCCGGCGTCTTGCCGCGGGTTGCTCCCGCGAACACGATCTTGCCGTCTCCCTGGAGCCTCACCGCGGTGGCGTAGTCGTGACTGTTCTTGGAAAAGCGCAGCACCGAGACCCCCTGCTTCCCGAAGGTGGCGTCGAGGGTGCCGTCCGGGTGGTAGCGGGCGAGGAGGGTATCGACCGTCCTCCGCGGCAGGGCCGAGCCCGCCACGACGAGGCGCCCGTCCGCCTGGACCGCGATGGCGCGGGCGGCCTCATCGCCGCCGGCGTGACCGACCACCGTGCCGCCGTCGCCGAAGGTCGCGTCCGGCACGCCCTCCGCGGAGTAGCGCGCCAGCGCCAGGTCGAGGCCCTGCTTGCCGTTCAGCGCGCTGCCGGCCACCACGATCATGCCGTCCGCCTGGAGCGCCATCCCGTAGGCGCGGTCGGCCCCGCCGCGCAGGTCGGTGACCACCCGGCCGCCGTCGCCGAAGCTGGGGTCGAGGGAGCCGTCCGCCTCGTACCGGGCGAGAGCGAAGTCGTTGTGGGCCGTGCCGGCCACGAGGATGCGCCCGCCGGGGAGGGCGATCACGGCTCGCGCCTCGTCCGAGCTGGCGGAGCCGTCGCTGAAGTCGGTGAGGACCCGGCCGCCGTCCCCGAACTCGGGGTCGAGCTGTCCGTCCGGCGTAAACTTCGCCAGCGCGAAGTCGTCGCTGGCGCCGGCGCGGCCCTGTCCCGCCGCCAGGATCGAGCCGTCCGGGAGCACGGCGAGCGCGTAGATCTCGTCATCGCCGGGGGTCAGGTCGGCCGTGACTCGGCCGCCGCTGCCGAACTCCGAATCGAGCGCCCCGCTCGGGGTGAAGCGCGCCAGGGCGAACCGGTGGCGAAGCACCTGCTGGGCGTCCGGGCCGACGGAGGTCCCCGCCGCCAGGATCTTGCCGCCGGAAACGAGTTCGACGGCGGAGAGGCTGTCATCGTAGCCGTCGAAGTCGAGGACCGCCCGACCGCGGGCGCCGAAGCCGGGGTCCAGGCGGCCGCGCGAGTCACAGCGCAGCAGGGCGAAGTCCCGGAGCTGCTGCGTGGCGGAGGCACGGCTCTGCGCCGTCCCCGCCACCACGATCTTGCCGTCGGCCTGGATCGCCAGCGCCTCGGCGCCGTCTTCGCGCCTGGAGAAGTCCTGGATCGCCCGACCGCCCTGGCCGAACTTCTGGTCCAGCTTCCCCGCCTTCGGCTTCGGCGCCGCCCCGGCCTCCGGCACCAGCCCACCGGCCAGCACCGCCGCCAGCGCCGCCACGCCCAGGATGCCGGCCCCCACGCGCCGCACCCGCGCTCCCTGTCTCATGGATCGCCTGCCTCTACCGTCGCCGGGGCGGCGCCTCAGCGGCGCGCTCGTCGCCAGTACTCCGTTGTGTAGGCACCCTGCGGCTCGGCTGCAAGCACCCCCTGCTCCACCAGGGTCTTCCAGGTGCGCTCGTAGCGCCCCGGGGAGAGGTACCCGATCGGCCGGCGCTTGCCCTGGCCGCGCACCAGCCGCGCCACTCCACGCGCCATGTGGCGCTGGTGTACCAGCCCGCCCGGCGCCTCCGGACCGGCGTACTGGAACGACATCCGCGCCGCCGCTTCCGGGTGCTCGACCGCCCACTTCCAGCCGCGGAACGACGCGCGCAGGAACTTTACCGCCGTCTCCGGATGGGTCTGGAGCCAGTCTTCCCGGGCGAAGATCCCGTCCTCCAGGATGCTGACGCCGAGGCGGTTGTAATCGAAGATCCGGAGCTCCTTCCGCTTCGCCGTGTGCAGCACGTAGCGGAGCTCGTTGTAGGTCATCGCGTGGGCGACGTCGAGCTCGCCCTGCAGGAAGGGCGTCATCTCGAACGGCTGCTCCACCACCGTCATGTGCTCTGCCGGCGGAGAGAGGTGGAACTTCGCCGCCAGCGCCATGAACTGGTACTCGTTGCCGGAGAACCAGACCCCCACCCGGCGTCCGGCGAGATCCTCTACCTTCTTGATGCCGCTCGACTTGAACGCCACCAGCCGCATCCCGGAGTCCTGGAAGATCTGCGCGATGTTGACCAGCGGCTTTCCGGCCTCCCGTGCCCGCAGCAGGGCCGACATCCAATTGATGCCGAATTCCGCGGCGCCGGCATTCACCACGTCCTCCGCGGCCAGCTCCGGCCCGCCCGGTAGGATCGTGACGTCCAGCCCCTCGTCCGCGTAGTAACCGCGGTCGCGCGCCGCGTAGTAGCCGGCGAACTGCGCCTGGTGCAGCCACTTGAGCTGCAGACGCACCTCCTCCGGCTTCCCGCCGCCGCCCGCCTCCACCGGCCGTTCCAGCACGGCAGTTGAGAGCAGCAGCGCCCCCAGGAGCAGGAGCAGCAGACGTCGAGCCAGCCTGTTCATCGAGCCCTCCACGCGATCGGACCGCTTGCCCTTTAGGGCGGCAAACAAGGAGACCCAACTCTCTTGGCGCCCCGGCCGCGTAAATCCTGCCGGACGAACCCCGCCCAACGGCGGTACAACCGGTGGCGGGAGCAGCACCAGCCGGCTTCGTTGCAGGTTGACAGGTTGCAGGCTCGGCCTCTCGTGCGACGGGTTCTGAACCTGCAACTTGCAACCTGAAAACTTGAGAACGCGCAGCGCTTCCGAGAAGTAGCTGAATTCGAAGAGCAGATAGAGGTTCGCTATGGGTCGAGTCGAGGGAAAGGTCATCATCGTCACCGGCGGCGCCACCGGCATCGGGCGCGGCATCTCGGAAGTGCTCGCGCGGGAAGGCGCGTCGGTGGTGATCGCCAACCGGAACCGGGAGCGCGGGGAAGAAGCGGCGCAGGCGATTACGGAGGCGGGCGGTCGCGCCCTCTTCGTGCCGACCGACATCGTCTCCGAAGCGGACTGCCGTCACCTCGTGGCGGAGGCGGTCCGCGAGTTCGGCCGGCTCGACGGCCTGGTGAACAACGCCGGCATCTTCCCCCGCTCCACGCTGGAGGAGACGACCGAGGCACTCTGGGACCAGATCATGGCGGTCAACCTGAAGGGGGTCTTCTTCTGCTGCAAGTACGCGGTGCCGGAGCTGCGGAAGCAGGGCGGCGGCTGCATCGTGAACATCGGCTCCGCGAACTCCTACATCGGCGCGCCGAACCTCTTCGCCTATTCCGTCGCCAAGGGCGGCCTGATCACCCTCACCCGCAACCTCGCCAACGCCCTGGCGCCGGACCGCATCCGCGTCAACTTCGTCAACCCGGGCTGGGTGATCACGGAGACAGAGATCGAGATCCAGGCGCAGGAGGGGCACGACGCCGGCTGGCTGGAGGAAGCGGCGAAGAACACGCCGCTCGGCCGGCACCAGGTTCCGGAAGACGCCGCCTACGCCTGCCTCTACCTCCTCTCCGACGAGGCCTCGCAGGTAAGCGGAGACCTCCTGAACGTCGACGGCCGCGGCATCCGGTAGTGGATTGTGCCGGCCCATGGATCCGCGGGCCGAGACAGCGCAAGCACTCCGCGGCGGGCCGTAAACGACCCGCCTGATGCTCTGACGGAAGGACGCTGAAGCGCCCTGTACTCACGAGAACCCTCACGAAAGTACAGGGCGCTTCAGCGTCCTTTGCAGAGAGACAGGGTGCTCCTTCAGGGGCACCCGCCGGGCTGATGGCGGTGCCAGGCGACAAGGGCCTGGGATCGGCCCGCGATCAACATGCCGTGCTGCGCGAGAGCAGCAAGTCCGAGGCTAGACTACACTCCCCTCCCCTTTCTGGTATGATACGCCGTGCCCTTCGCGGGTAGAACGACGGCGATGATCACACTGGAGCGCGACCGGCTCACCCCGGCAGCAAAGCGGCCCGCCACGGCGCGGGTGGTGGAGGTGTTCAGCAGCATCCAGGGAGAGGCGGAGCTCCTGGGAGTCCGCCAGGTCTTCCTGCGACTCTTCGGCTGCAACCTCCGCTGCGCCTGGTGTGACAGCCCGGAGACGCTCACCGCACCGAAGGGGCCGCTCCTGCCGGGACGGGCGGAGCAGACCGCCGGGCGCGCCGACTTCCGCCCGCTCGCCAACCCGGCGCCGCTGGAGCGCGTCCGCGAGGCGGTGCTGCGGCTGGCGGAGCAGGCTCCGCACCACTCGCTCAGCATCACCGGGGGAGAGCCGCTCCTCCACGCGCGGTTCCTGGAGCAGCTCCTGCCGCGGATGCGGCAGGACGGCCTGCGGATCTCGCTGGAGACGAACGGCCTGCTGCCGGAGCACCTGCCCCGCGTGCTGCCGTGGCTCGACTGGATCGCGATGGACCTGAAGCCGCCCTCCTGCACCGGCGACCGGTGCCCGGACTGGCTGGAGCGTCACCGCGAGTTCCTGCGAGTCGCCCGGCCGGGCCGCCCCGGCTCTCCGCGCACCTTCCTGAAGCTGGTGCTCTCGCCCGCCGCCGAGGAGGCAGAGCTGCGCGCCATCTTCCGCCTCGCCGCGGAAGAGGCCCCCGGCTCCAGCCTCACGCTGCAGCCGGTCACGCCGTTCGGGAGCGTCAGCCGGACCCCGGACATGGAAGCGACCCTCCGCTGGCAGGCGATCGCCGGCGAGTACCTGGCCGACGTCCGCGTCATCCCCCAGGTCCACAAGCTCCTCGGCGTGCTCTAACGGGAGCCCGGGCCGGCTCACTACCGGGCGGTTGAAACCGCGGCAACAACAGCACGAAGTCCCCCTGCGGGGACTCTGCAGCACCTGGTTTGGGCGTCCGGGAGGACGCTTGGCCGCAGGCCGGACAGCGAGGGAATTCATTCCCTCGTGCCGTGATCGGAGCGGTTCTCACGCAGCAGTCTCATGAGTGCCCACCCACCGCTACTCCAAATCGAATCGACACCCCAGCTCCTCCCGCCCCGTCCGGCGGAGCCGATCGGCGTGTACGTGCACATCCCGTTCTGCGTGCGGAAGTGCTACTACTGCGACTTCGCCGCCGGCCCGGCGCCGGAGGCGATCCGGCAGCAGTACGTCGACAGGCTGGTCGACGAGATCCGCGGCCACGCCTGGCGCGGCGCGGCGGCGCGGACCCTCTACTTCGGCGGCGGGACGCCGAGCGAGCTGAGCACGCCGCAGCTGGCGCGGATCACCGAGGCGGCGCGGGAGACGTTCCGCTTCTCCGAGGGGGCGGAATGGTCGATCGAGTGCAACCCCGGCACCGTCTCCGTGGAGTCGTTTACCGCCATACGGGAGATGGGCTTCAATCGGGTGAGCCTGGGACTGCAGACGTTCCACGACGCCCACCTGAAGGCGCTGGGGCGGATCCACACGGCGGCGGAGTCGGTAGAGGCGATCGAGGCGGCGCAGCAGGCCGGCATTCCGCGGCTCAGCCTCGACCTGATCTTTTGCCTGCCGGGGCAGACGCTGGAGGAGTGGCGGAGCGACGTGGAGCGGGCGCTCTCCTTCGGCGCGGAGCACCTCTCCCTCTACAACCTCACCATCGAGCAGCAGACCGAGTTCGGGCGGCGGTACCGTGCCGGCTTGCTTGCCCTCCCGGATGAGGACCTCTCGGCCGACATGTACGAATGGGTAATCGACCGGCTGACGTCCCACGGCTTCGAGCAGTACGAGGTCTCCAACTTCGCCCGCCCGGGCGCGGAATGCCGCCACAACCAGACCTACTGGCGCGGCGAGCCGTTCCTGGGGCTGGGTCTCGGCGCCGCCAGCTACGCCGAGGGCCTCCGCTGGGGCAATACCCGCAGCATGCAGCGGTATCTCGCCACCGCGTGCCGTCCCCAGGGACCGGAGCGCGCCTGGGAAGAGCGGCTGGAGGTGCGGGAGGCGCTGGGAGAGGCGATGATGGTCGGCCTGCGCACCCGGGAGGGGATCTCCGTGGGCGAGCTGAGCCGCCGGTTCGGACTCGACGTAGAGGCGCTGCACGGAGCGGTGCTGCGGGAGTGCCGGGAGGACGGCCTGCTCGAGCCGTACGGCGACCGTCTCCGGCTGACCCGCCGCGGCATCATGCTCGCCAATGCGGTCTGCGAGCGGTTTCTATAGAACGAGAGCGGAGAAGTGCGGCACCATCCAGCGGTGTGGCTGTCTGTCCTATGAGTGAGGGAGCGATCGGGATGATCGCGACCGCCGGACAGCGGGAGGTAGTAGGATGAAGCGCAAGAAGAAGAGCGGGAAGTCGCCCGGCATGCTGCTGGGGCTCGTCGGTCTGGGAGTCGCCAGTGGAATTTTCGGCGCGTTTTTCGTCGGCCCGCGCCTCTCCGAGTGGACCGATGAGGAGCCAACGCGCCAGACTGCCTCGGCCCGCGTGCCGTCCCGGGCGGCGAAGGCGGACGAGCCTGCCCGCGACGAAGCGCCGGAAGAGCAGCCCCGGGTGGCGATCCACTCCGCCCGCGCCGAGCGCCCCGCGGAGCCGGAGCGCAAGTCCGAGCGCGACTCCCACCCGCCGATCTCCGACCGCGAGCTCGCCGAGCTGACCTACGATCCCGACGCCGACCCCTCGACCCGCGATTCCGCGGAAGAGCCGGTCCGGGTGGCGGTCCGCCGCGGTGAGGGCGAGCCGGACCGCGGTGAGAGTGAAGAGCGGGAGCGCCGGCGGGAAGAAGAACGCCGCGCGGAAGAGCGCCGGCGAGAAGAAGAGCGGCGGGAGGAGGAGCGGCGGGAAGCGCGCGAGCGCGAAGCACGGGAGCGTGAGGCGCGGGAGCGCGCGGAGCGGGAGCGGACCGCTCGCCAACCCGCAACGCCGGCGCCGAAGCCGGCCCCGGCGAAGCCGGCTCCCGCCAAGCCTGCCGCGCCGGTGACCGCCGCCGGCACCGAGGCGGCCCCCGCCGCCGACGCGGGTCCGCTGCTCCGGGTTCGTCTGGGCCGCTTCAAGTCTCGCGAGGATGCGGAGAAGCTGCGCCAGGAGCTCGGCGAGACCCCCGGTGCCGTCCCGGCCGTGGTGAAGGTTGGGGAGGACTACCGGATTCAGGTCGGCGCGTTCCGCCAGCGGGAGAATGTGGATAAGCTCCTGCAAGAGCTCCGCGCGCGGAACTACCGCCCGGAAGTGGTGCAGGACCGGTAGGGACACGATCCGGAGGAGACTTTTCCGAGGGAGACTTGCTAACCGTAAGCAGTCATGCTGAACAACGTGAAGCATCTCGGCAGCCGTTCTGGATCGGAAAAAGCATAGACGTGACGAGGACTCGGCCTGGTGGGACGCACCCGGACGAGTGGCCAGCCGCCCCTCCCGAAAAGCCGAGTTACGTAGATCCTTCACTGCGTTCGGGATGACTCGCACGGGGTGTTGAGGAAGGTCGGAGTCAGTTCGCGGGTGGCGATGTAGCGTTTAGAGACAGAATTGACCCAGAGGTTGTACACGACGTATATCCTCGCCAGCCGGACACGGAAGCTTTACGTCGGCGTGACGAGTGATCTCGAGCGGCGGATACTCGAGCATCGATCCGGCACCGGGTCGGAGTTCACCCGTCGTTACCGGATCTTTCGCCTCGTGTGGTATGAGCATTTTGATAGCCCTATTGCCGCTATCGAAGCAGAGAAGCGCATCAAGGGATGGACACGCGCCCGCAAGCTGGCGCTGGTCGAGAGCACGAATGCGGAGTGGCGCGACCTGTACTCGCCTGTAATCGAAAGCAGCGAACCCGACCGCACCCAGCCATGACACCCGTAAGGAGTCATGCTGAACAACGTGAAGCATCTCGGCAGCCGTCCTGGACCGGAACAGGCCTGGACGTGGCGGGGCTGGAGCCTAGCGAGTATCTCCCGAGCGGAAGTGCCTGCCGGTTTCACGTCGAGCTGTGCGACGGAGATCCTTCACTGCGTTCAGGATGACTCGTACGGGGCGTGCTAGCTGTCGGCTGGATCTCGGCAGGCACAGGGGCAGATCGGCGTTCGTTCGGCTGGTGGAGACGATGAAACAGAACCCGGGCGGTAATCAGGGCGGCAGGAAAGTGGTAGTCGTAAACCGGAAGGCCCGGCACGAGTACGACATTCTGGAGACGATCGAGGCGGGGGTGATGCTCACCGGCACCGAGATCAAGTCGGTGCGGGCGGGGCGCGTGCAGCTCCAGGACTCCTACGCGCGCGTGCAGGACGGCGAGGTCTGGCTCCACAACGCGCACATCGCTCCGTACGAGCAGGGGAACCGCAACAACGTGGAGGCGGTCCGCCCGCGCAAGCTGCTACTCCACCGGCGGGAGATCGACCGCCTCATCGGGCGGGCGCACGAGAAGGGGCTCACGCTCGTGCCGCTCGACATCCACATGCGCAACGGCTTCGCCAAGGTGGAGCTGGCGATCGCTAAGGGGCGGAAGCTCTGGGACAAGCGCGAGGCGATTGCGGAACGGGAAGCGAAGCGGGACCAGCAGCGAGCCCTCTCCGAGCGCTGAAGCGAGTCAGAAAGCGAGAATGGCCGGGGGCTCACCCCCGGCCATCCGTTTCTCGCTACCCGGCTCCCGATCTCAGTCGAGATCGCGCACCAGGCCGCCGGTCACCTGCCGGAGGGCGTACTCCTCCAGCACCTCGGTGTGGCGCTCCTTCTCCCGGACGACCGGCTTGACGGCGCGGTCGATCCGCTTGTCGCCGGAGGCGTAGGCCACCCGCTGGAGGGCGGTCCAGCCGAGGTGCGAGGCGCGCTGCCGGGAGACGAGCTCCCAGGCGCCCACCGCTTCGCCGCCCTCGGTCTTGTTCCCGCCGTTGCCGGAGGAGCGAGAGCCGAGGTCCCGGGCGAGCTGCTCCAGCGTCTGCCGGTGCCGGTCTACCTGCGCCTGCACGTCCGCCAGGGCCGGGTCGCCGCTCTGCTCCGCCAGCGCCCGCACCGCCGCGGCATGGGCGCGCTCCCGCTCGATCAGGCGGGTGAAGAGCGCCTCCACCTGTGCCGGGTCGAGCGGGCTCGTGATCTGGATCGGCTCCGGGGTGTCGAGCGGAAAGCTCACGAACTGCTCGTCCGACCCGAAGCTCGCGGTCTGCGACTCGCCCTTCTTGGGGATTCGGCCCCCGCGTCCGGAGCGGCCGCGTCGTCGTCGTGGATCTGCCATCTAACTCCTCACTCCGTCGCGCGCTCGGTCTCTTCGCCGGAGGCCGGCTCGGACTGCTCTTCGGCCGGCGCCTCGGAAGCCTCGGCGTCTGCCGGCTCCGAAGCGGGCTCCGCCGTGGTGGGCTCCGCCTCGCCCGCAGGCGGCTGGGATTCTCCGGAGAGCTCCTCCGGGGAGAGCACCGTCTCCTCTTCCGCGGGAGCGGCTGCCTCTTCCGCGGGAGCGGCTTCCGCTTCGGGGACCTCGGCTTCCGCAGGTGCGGCTTCGGCGGCAGGCTCTTCGCCCGCAGCTTCCTCGGCGGTCTCCGGAGCTGCCGGCTCCTCTTCGCCCTGGTCCGGCTCGGCGCTCTCCTCGACCACCTGCACCTCACCGCCGGCCTCGGCGCTCGTCACCTCGTCCTGGACCTGGTCCTCGGCAGCCTCGGCCGCTTCGGTGACTTCGGTCTCCTCCGTGACTTCGGCCTCCTCCGCCAGCTCGGCGCCGGTCTCTTCGGCCGTCACTGCTTCGGCCGCCTCGGCTTCCTCGGTCGGCTGGCCGCGCCGGCGGTCGCCGCGGCGGGCGCGCTCCGGCTTCTCGGTGACGGTCAGCGTCTCCCGGATCCGGGTGATGCGCCAGACGATGCCGGTGCCGCCGAACGGCTCCAGGCCGTGCTCCCGGTTGAGGCGGACCTCTCCCATGTCGACCACGTAGAGCACTTCACCGGTCGGGTCGAACTGCACGTCGAACGGCCGCTCCAGGCCGCCGGAGTTGCCGGCGGAGGAGGGACCGCCCTGGCGGTTGACCAGGAAGTCGGCCGTGTCGCCGGTCCGCAGGTTCACCCGCACCACCCGGTGGCCGTGCGGCGCGTCATCGCCGGGATAGGCGGCGGCGCTCCACTCGCCGGAGAGCGCCACCAGCGCCTCGCCTACGAAGCCGAACTCCTCCGAAGAAGAGACGCTGAAGCGGCCGACGCCGGAGCGGGGCGCGAAGGTAGCGAGCGGCGTGCCGGCGACCTTCGGCGCGTCCTGCAGGAGCTGGCGCGGCTGCGGGTGCCCCGGCAGCCGGAACCGCGGCTCGGTGACCGCGATGCCGCTGGCGTGGTCCGGCCAGCCGTAGTAGCCGCCGTTCTGGATCTCCCACAGATTGTCCGGCGCTCCCGCGATCGGGCGGCTGCCGCGCTCTTCCATCCCGCCTTCGGTTGCCATGATCTGGCCGTCGGGGCCGCAGCAGACGCCGACCGGGTTTCGCAGACCCCACGCCACCCGCTCCGGCTCCGCGGTGTCCGCCGCCAGCCGGTAGATGGCGCCGCCGCAGCGCGCGGCGCCGCGGACCTGCTCCCCCGCCTCGCAGCGGATCCCGAACGGCTTGAAGCTGCCGGTGGTGCGACGGGCGGAGCCGCCGGCGGTCGGCTGGCCGGTGACGTAGTTGATGCCGTTCAGCCGCACGTCGGCGCCGGGCACGTCGGCCCAGTCCGGATGGGCCGCCACCCAGCCGCGGGCGGCGTTGTCCAGCCCCACCACGCCGCTGTTGGTGCGGACTCCCACGCCGAAGATGAGGGCGCCGGAGGCATCGAGCGAGAGGCCGCTCAGGCCGTAGTCGCCCCCGCCGGGGAGCCCCTCCACCAGCACCTCCACCTCGCCCTCGGCGGTGACCCGCAGCACGCGGGGGGAGGGGCCGTCCTCGCCGATCAACAGCTCGCCGTTCCGGTAGACGAGACCCAGGATCGGGTTCTCCAGCCGGCCGATCTCCGTGACAGAGCGGTCCGGGTCGATCCGCAGCACACGCGGCGGGGCGACCACGGAGCCGGCCACGCCCCCGGCCTCAGCCAGGTAGAGCTCGCCTCCGGGACCGAAGGAGATGGCGGAAGGGAAGGTCAGCCCCGTAACGAGCGCCTCCACCCGGTATCCCTGCGGCGCCACGATCGCGTCGGGATTCACCGACCGCAGTGGTCCGATTCGCATGTATCAACACTCCCTGTTTTGGACTGAGTGGGAGAAAACGTGAGTGGGCGAGCTTGAGAGCCGGCTGTCGCGAGCGGGTCTCCCTTGCCCCCACTCTCCCTTTCTCCCACTCAGTTCCACTAACGGACGCCGAGCAGGACCTCCATCGTCAGCTGGTCCAGCTTCTCGTATCCGCGGCCCTTCGCGCCGATCGCGGGCCGGTCGAACTCCCGGCCGGAGAGGGTGCTGGCGCTCTCGGAGCTGTAGGAGCCCATGAGGCGCTCCAGCTCTTCGTCGCCGGCGCGGATCTGGTTCAGCAGACCGGTGATCTCCGGATCGGCGTTGAAGCGGCGCACCTTCTCCTGCAGGATCTTGTAAGTCCGCATGCAGCCGGCACAGAAGTCCCAGACCCCGTCCCGGTCTTCGGTGCGCAGCGCGTGCGCGTCGAAGTGGCGCATGCCAGGCCACTGGTAGTCTTCCAGCAGCTTCACCAGGAAGAAGGCGTTCTTGATATCTTCCTGCCCGAAGCGGAAGTCCTGGTCGTACCGGCCCGGCTTCTGGGAGTTCAGGTCGATGTGGAAGAGCTTGCCGGACTCCAGCGCCTGGGCCACGCCGTGGTAGAAGTTGAGACCCGCCATCGTCTCGTGGGCCACTTCCGGGTTGACGCCGACCATCGACGGGTCTTCCAGCGTCTCGATAAACGCCAGCATGTGCCCGGTGGTGGAGAAGTAGATGTCGCCGCGCGGCTCGTTCGGCTTCGCCTCCAGGGCGAACTTCAGGTTGTAGCCCTGGTCCTTGACGTAGCCGATCAGGAAGTTGAAGCACTCCCGCATCCACTTCACTGCCTGGACCGCGTCCTTGGCGGCATCGGTCTCCGTCCCCTCCCGGCCGCCCCAGAAGACGTAGGTCTCCGCGCCCAGCTCCACGCCGAGGTCGATCGACCGCATCGTCTTCTGCAGCGCGTAGGCGCGCACCTTCGGCTCGTTGGAGGTGAAGGCGCCGTCCTTGAAGATCGGGTCTCCGAAGAGGTTGGTCGTCGCCATCGGGACCTTCATGTCGTAGTCCCGCAGCGCCTGCTTGAACTCGCTTACGATCCGGTCGCGCTCGGCGGGCGTGGCGTCGATCGGCACGAGGTCGTTGTCGTGCAGGTTCACGCCGTACGCACCCAGCTCGGAGAGGCGCTTCACGCCCTCCACCGGGGTGATCTTCTCCCGCACCGGCTCGCCGAACGGATCCCGGCCCGGGTTGCCGAACGTCCAGAGTCCAAAAGTGAACCGATCCGCCTTCGTCGGTTGATACGCGTCCATGTTGCTCTCCATCGCGTCCGGCACGGCTGCGTCGCGGCGCAGACCGGGCTTCGTGCGAGTACAGGGGTGGGCACTCTTAGCGTGCGGGCGGAAAGCTGCCCCGGCGCGCCGGCCTCCAACCAGAACTGTAGCACAACGGTCCGGCAACCGGCGGTATGGATGACGAGCCGCCGCCCGCACGCAGGGCGGGAGGAGGCGAAGCAGCCACAGAGCCGGTACGAGGAAAGCCCCCCGCCCCATGAAGGAACGGAGGGCCGGCCAGATCAGGACCTCTCCCCATAGCCCCGTTGGCCGGTGGAGCTTACCTGTCCGGAGAGATTTCCAAACCTCCCTTCGCCCGGTCGGCGGGTCGGGTCCCGGGCAAGTCCCCACGCGGTCGCTACTCATAATCCCTAATTATCTATCGATAGTAATTCATAAGAGACGCTAACCAATTCGGGGGATAACCTACTCCTGACGACCGACGGGAGCGGGAGGCACCGGATGGATGGTTTGCTGGCGGCGCGGCTGCAGATGACGGTTTCGCTCGCGTTCCACATGATCTTCGCGGCGCTCGGGATCGGGCTGCCGCTGTTGCTGGTCATGGCGGAGGGATTGTGGCTGCGCACCGGCCGCGCGGAGTACCTGGCGCTGGCGCGGAAGTGGTCGAAAGCGCTCGGAGTGCTCTTCGCGGTCGGGGCGGTCTCCGGCACGGCGCTCGCCTTCGAGCTGGGCCTGCTCTGGCCGCACTTCATGCAGTTCGCCGGCCCGATCATCGGCTCGGCGTTCGCGCTGGAGGGGTACGCCTTCTTCATCGAGGCGATCTTCATCGGGCTCTACCTCTACGGGTGGGACCGTCTCTCGCCGCGCGCTCACTGGCTCTGCGGCATCCCGATCGCCATCAGCGGCGCCGTCTCGGGAATCCTGGTCGTCTCCGCCAACGCCTGGATGCAGCATCCGGTCGGATTCGAGCTGGTGGACGGCAAGGCGGAGAACATCCAGCCGTTCGCGGCACTCTTCAGCCCGGCGTGGGCGGTGATGGCGCTTCACTCCACCCTCTCCTGCTACACCGCCACCGCCTTCGCCGTGGCCGGCGTCTACGCGTGGGGGTACTGGAAGGGGCACCGGACGGAGGTGCAGCGGGCGGGGCTGCGGCTCTCCATGGCGCTCGGCGCGGTGATGGCGCTGCTGATGCCGCTGAGCGGCGACCTGAGTGCCGGCTTCGTCGCCGAGACGCAGCCGACCAAGCTCGCCGCGATGGAGGCGCAGTTCGAGACCGAGCGGGGCGCGGCGTTCCGAATCGGCGGCTGGCCGGACGAGGAGCGCGGGGAGGTGAGCTACGTCCTCGAGATCCCGAAACTACTGAGCTTTCTGGCTTTCCGGGACTTCGACGCGGAGGTTAAGGGGCTGAACGAGTTCCCGCGCAGCGAGTGGCCCAACGTCACCATCACCCACCTGAGCTTCCAGGTGATGGTCGGCTGCGGCATGGCGCTGATCCTGGTCTCCGGGATCTACTGGCTGCTCTACTGGCGGCGGCGCGGCGAGCTGCCGGGGTGGGCGGCGGCGATCCTGGTCCCCGCCGGCACCCTGGGGTTCCTGGCGCTGGAGACCGGGTGGATGGTGACGGAGGTCGGGCGGCAGCCATGGGTGATCCGCGACGTGATGCGGACCTCCGAGGCGGTCAGCCCCTCTCCGCACCTCGTCAACACCTTCTACAGCTTCACGGTCCTCTATCTCTTCCTCGCCGTCGTGCTCACCTGGTTCCTCCTGCGCCTGGGCCAGCAGCCGCAGGAGCCGGAGCCGGACGAGCCGGCGGCCGCCCACGGGAGGGCGAGCCATGCCGCTTGAGCTCTGGATCGCGTCTGTGGCCCTGGCGGCGCTGATCGCCTACGCGCTGCTGGGCGGGGCCGACTTCGGCGGCGGGATCTGGAACCTGCTCGCCGGGGGACCGCGCAAGGAGGAGCAGCGCCAGGCGGTGGCCCACGCGATGGGCCCGGTCTGGGAGGCGAACCACGTCTGGCTCATCTTCCTGATCGTGCTGCACTTCGTCTGCTTTCCGCCCGCCTTCGCCGCGGTGAGCGTGGCGCTCTTCGTTCCGTTCCACCTGGCGCTGATCGGCATCGTGCTCCGCGGCTCGGCCTTCGTCTTCCGCGCGCACGGCGCGGAGGCGCTCCGCACCGGCGGGCCTTCCTCCGTGCACCCGCTCGCCTCCGCCCGTCTCTGGGGCCGGATCTTCGGGGTGGCGAGCACCATCACGCCGTTCCTGCTCGGCATGTGCCTGGGCGCCGTCTCGAACGGGCGGCTGGAGGTGCGGGAGGGAGTCGTCGTCTCCGGGTACTGGGAGCCGTGGCTCACGCCGTTCTGCTGGTCGCTCGGCGCGCTCTCGCTCGCGATCTGCGCCTACGTGGCGGCGGTCTACCTGACGCTGGAAACGGAAGGGGAGACCCAGGAGGACTTCCGCCGGCGCGCGCTCTGGGCCGCGGCGGTAATGGCCGCGCTCGCCGCTCTGACCGCGCTGGTAGCCCGGTGGGACGCCCCCCGCTTCTGGGAAGCGCTGGCCCAGCCGCGCGTGGCGCCGATCCAGGCGCTGGCGGTGGTGCTGGCGGCGCTCTCCGCCTGGGCAGTCTACCGCCGCCGGTACCGGCTCGGACGCTTCGCCGCCGCGGGCCAGGTAGCGCTGGTGGTGATCGGCTGGGGCGCGGCGCAGTACCCGTACCTGGTCTATCCCGCCTACACCTTGCAGGAAACCGCAGCCCCGGACGCCACCCTCAGCTTCGTGCTCTGGACCCTCGTCCCCGGCGGCCTGCTGTTGATCCCTTCCCTGGCGCTGCTCTTCTACGTCTTCAAAGGCCTCCCGCTGCGGCAGACCGCAGAGGAATGAGTCAGCTGTTCTCTGCTGCGGACGGCCCAGAGCGCGTCTGGCGGAATCCGGTTGTGATTCTCGACACAACCCTCCCTCAAGAGGAACCGCCTGCTCGCCAGAATCGCTACCATCACCGTACTGGAGGTACAGCGATGGCACTCTTGCGTCGCGCGTTCGTATTTTGCGCCGCGCTGGGCGGGGCGTGGGGCGGGCTCCGGATTCTGGAGTTCCTCGCCAGCCAGGCCGATCCGGGCAGCACCTTTGAGATCTGGACCCGCGAGGGCGTCCTGATGTCGCTGCCGATCGGGCTGGTCGGCGCGGTGGTCGGCGCCTTTCTCGGCGCGCTCTTGATCCCCCAGAAGCTGACCTGATCCGCGGCGGCCTGGTGAGGAACCCGAGCCAGAATTCAACCGCAGAGGACGCAGAGGGCGCGAAGAACGATCCGGCGGGCGCGATCTCGTCGCCATTCTGTGCAGCGTCCTTAAAGGAAACTGCGCGCCTGCCTCTGGTTCTCTCCTCAGCGCTCTCCGCGTCCTCTGCGGTGAACTAAGCTCGAGCCGGGGCCGCTGTCTGCGACTCGTGAGACGGAGAGAGCCCCTACCTCCGGTTCCCTCCTCGGTGCCTCCTCTGTGCACTCCGTGCGCTCTGTGGTTGAATAAGCTCGGGCTTCCACTCGGATCTGAGCCACAGACGTCCCCGCCTCCCTCACGCCATGCCTGCCACCATCACCCGCGTCCGCACTCTCCTTACCGCTCCCAACGGCATCCGCCTGATTGTCGTGCGGGTCGACACCAGCGAGCCCGGCCTCTACGGCTACGGCTGCGCCACCTTTACGCAGCGCCCGATGGCGGTGGTCGCCGCCGTGGAGGAGTACCTCGACCCGTTCCTCCGCGGGCGAAGCGTCGACGACATCGAGGACATCTGGCAGTCGGCCTTCGTCAGCTCCTACTGGCGCAACGGTCCCGTGCTGAACAACGCCCTTTCCGGGGTGGACGAGGCGCTCTGGGATATCAAGGGGAAGCAGGCCGGGATGCCGGTCTACCAGCTCCTGGGCGGGAAGTGCCGCGACCGCGTGCCGCTCTACCGCCACTGCAACGGACGGGATCCGCAGGAGGTGGAGGCGCGGGTGCGCGAGGCGCTGGCGGAGGGCTACGTCCACTGCCGCGCGCAGATGCAGGTGCCCGGCTTCAGCACCTACGGCGTCAAGGGACAGGACGCGCAGCAGGCGGTCTGGGAGCCGGCGCCGTACGTGCGCTCGGTGCTGCAGCTTTTCGACCACCTCCGCGCCGAGCTGGGCGACGAAGTGGAGCTGCTCCACGACATCCACGAGCGGGTCCCGCCGATCCACGCGATCAACCTGGCGAAGCAGCTCGAGCGGCACCAGCTCTTCTTCCTGGAGGACCCGTTCGCGCCGGAGGACATCGGCTACTTCCCGCTCCTGCGGCAGCAGGCGGCGACGCCGATCGCCATGGGAGAGCTCTTCTCCAACGCCAGCGAGTACCTGCCGCTGATCCAGGACCGGCTGATCGACTTTATCCGCGTCCACGTCTCCACCATCGGCGGCCTCTCACCGGCCCGCAAGCTCGCCGCGCTCTGCGAGTTCTTCGGGGTGCGCACCGCCTGGCACGGGCCGGGGGACGTCTCGCCGGTGGGCCACGCCGCCAACCTGCATCTCGACCTCGCCTGCTACAACTTCGGGATCCAGGAGGAGTACCTCTTCCCGGAGGAGACCCGGGCCGTGTTCCCCGGCACGCCGGAGATCCGGGACGGCTGCATGTGGCCGAACGAGCGGCCCGGCCTGGGAGTCGAAGTGGACGAGGAGCTTGCCGCGAAGTACCCCTTCCCGGAAGAGCCGCTCCGGGGCGGCTGGGCCGCGATCCGCCGCCGGGACGGCACCGTGGTGCGCCCCTGACACGTTTCTTTAGACTCCTTTGAGGGTGGGCGGGAGGTTTCCGCCACCGGGCAACGGAACGGGAGCGCCGGGAGCGGGATTCCGCTCCCGTCTCCGCTGCTTCCGCCGGATCTATGCCCCTCCCTCTACCCCTTTGCCAGGTCTGCGGCCGCCCCCTCAGCCTCCGCGGCTACCTGCGGAACCTGCGCCGCGGCGAAACCACTTACCCGTTCCGCATGCAGGACGACTCGCGCCGGGAAGAGACCATCCGGTGGCTCTGCGGCGCCTGCGAGCAGCGGGCCGAACGCCACCGCGGCAGGCTCGCTGAATCCCGCACGACGGTTTCGGACTGAGTCCCCACGCTCCCCTGCCCTGCTGCTCGCACGCGCCGCGGCGACTCCGTGTCATCGACCCTCTTTTCGGGAATGAACCGCTACAGGAGGGAGTTCGATGTCTGACCGAGGCCCGAATCAAGACTTCATGGAGCAGGAGAGGCTGGACCCGATCAAGGACCGCTCGTACGAAGACGCGGGGTACCTGGGGACGAGTCCGGACGATGATGAGGAAGTCCAGGATCTGGGCTTTATCGTCGATAACCACAGCGATCGTCGCACCACGCTGACGGAGCACTGGCAGCGGCTGGACGACCTGGATACCGACGAGGCGCTGGAGACGAACCGCAGCGGGCCGATCCCGCACGAGGTCGCCCGCCGCGCCAACCCGAACCCGCCGGATCTCTTCGCCACCGATTACCACATCAGCAACGCGCGAGGGGAGGAGCAGGAGGCCGATTTCGTGCGGACCTCCATGCTGAACACCGATCCGGACATGAACGACGGCATGGACGACTTCACGGGCGAGTCGCTCCACGCGGACGATGGCGCCACCTTTACCACGGACCTCCACGGCCACGTGACCGGCGCGGCGCCGGGGCTGGGCACCAGCGTGCCCCAGGACCTCGGCTCGGCCGGCTTCCAGATCCGCGACAACCCGCTCACCGACGGCGACGACGCGCGCGTCTCGATCCGCCGCGACAGCGTGGGCGGCGTCGACATGCTGCAGTCGGACGACGACGAGATCGACATGGAGACGCTCTCGGACGAAGACCTGGAAGCGATGGCGGAACAAGCGGACACCGATAGCCGCGCCGGCGTCGGCACGGGGATGAACCGGCCATGAACGAGGAACGGGCCGCGCGTCCGGAGGAACGGGCGCCGGAAGAAGGGCCGGGGCTGGCTGAAGATCCCGCGCTGGAGCGGATCCGGCGGGACCGCAAGCCGGGTGAGATCGAGACCGGGATGATGTCCGGCTCCGACGACTGGGACCTCAGCGCGACCGATCGCTTCGAGGGGGAGCTCACCCGGGAAGAGGCGCTGGAAGTCCTGGACCCGGAGCACACCCGCACCGGCACCTGAGCTGGGTGCTGCGCGTGTCCGGCGGCGAGTCCTTCCACGAGAGAGAGCGGTCTCCTGGATGCCATCTCCGTGGAAGGGCTTCGCCGCGTACCGCCGGGGTGACGCGCGCCGGGTGACCCGCCCGGGCTATCCACTCGCCAATGAAGGGTAGGGATCGAGAGGGAAGGAGTGCCGGCCGGCGCGATGGGCATCCTCGACTTCCTATGGATCTACCTGATCCTGGCGTCGCTGCTCCCGATGCTGCAGCGGCGCTGGCTCGACTTCCGGCGCATGCAGGCGCTCCGCGACCTGGAGAAGAAGCGTGGCGGCCGGGTGATTACGCTGATCCACCGCCAGGAGACGATGAGCTTCCTCGGGATCCCGATTGCCCGGTACATCAACATCGAAGACTCGGAGGCGGTGCTCACGGCGATCCGGCTGACTCCGGTCACGACCCCGATCGACCTCGTCCTGCACACTCCCGGCGGACTGGTTCTCGCCTCGGAGCAGATCGCGGAGGCGTTTCGGAAGCACCCCGCTCCGGTACGGGTGCTGGTCCCGCATTACGCGATGTCCGGGGGGACCCTGATCGCGCTGGCAGCCGACGAGGTGGTACTCGATCCGAACGCGGTTCTCGGTCCCGTCGACCCGCAGATTGGCGAGTACCCGGCGGCCTCGATTCTGCGGGCGGTGGCGCAGCCCAACCCAAACCGGGAAGACCGCACCCTGATCCTCGCCGATATCGCGGAGAAGGCGCTCCGGCAGGTGAAGGAGACCGTGCTGGGACTGATCGGCGACCGGATGCCGCCGGAGCACGCGGAGCAGGTCGCGGACGCACTGACCCAGGGCTACTGGACGCACGACTACCCGATCGATGCCGCCCAGGGCCGGGCGATGGGCCTCCCCATCAGCACCGATCTCCCCGAAGAGGTTTACGCACTGATGGAGCTCTACCCGCAGCCGATGCAGCGCCGCCCCAGCGTGGAATACGTCCCGGTGCCCTATCCGGCAGAGCCGCGGGAGGACCGCCCCACTCCCAAGGGCAGCGGCAGGCGGCATTGAGCCGGACCGCCGGTGGCGCGCCGAGGCGGTGATACAGGGCTCCCTTCTGGTTGCCGGCGCCTGATAGGGGTGTTCTTGATCCGAGAGCGCTCAGGGAGGGAACCCTTTTGTGCCCGGGAGTCCCTCCCTTCCACCGTCCACTAGCAGGGGTAGTTGGTAGCCCCGGCACGCAGCCTTCACAGCCGGGCTCCCAAAAAGGAGGGGGATCCAGATAGGGGTAGGTAGGGCACCGGACGCTCAGAGGGTGTACGGTAGTCGGTCATACAGTTAGCCGGTTGAGCATCAGCCGGCTCATCGCCAGCAGGATCTTCGCCTCCGTGGTTTCCGGTAGATAGTCGTACTCGCGGGCGAGCCCTCTCC
>JBKBRF010000057.1:0-38526 GCA_046292385.1 Armatimonadota bacterium
CAGGTAGCGCATCCCCGGCCTCCTTCGCGCAAGCGAGCGATGCGGCAAAACCTTCCTGCGCCACCAGCGGCGTAACTTTACAGCGTGTGACACAAGCCACCGCACTCCACAGACTGCACCGCCGCAGTCTCCCGTTCCGCGAGAGGGAATGCCTCCCGGGCCGGCATGTGGAGTGCGAATGCTTGCTTTCGCGCCCCGCGTCAGCGGGGCCATCGGAGCAGCCCCACTGGTTTCGCCAACAGTATCTTGAGAGGGGTGTCAGCTCGAAGGCGGTTCCCGCCGACAAGGGCTCGGGGAGATCCCTCGGTGAGATCCATAGTTCTCGCGACGAAGGAACCCGACAAGGCGTTAGGCCGCCAGCGGCAGCGCCTCCTCCTCCAACCGCAGCTTCGTCTGCACCGGCTCCACGCGCTGGACCAGCAGGTGCGTCCGCAGCCACTCGGCGAAGACCTCCGCCTCCTCCCACTTGCCGATCCCCTCGGCACGGTTCTTGCCGGTCAGCGCCAGCACCTGGCACTGGTGCATGCCGCGGCGGTCTCGCAGCTCCTCGAAGTGGTGGTAGCGCGCGTCGATCTGCCGCACCGACTCCCGCGCCGCCGCCGGGTTTCGGAACCGCAGCACGCCGGCCAGCATCGCGGCATACCGGTTCTGCGGGCCGGTGGAGGTGTAGAGGTCCGAGTACTCCGGCGTGTAGCCGCGCTCGATCAGCGCGTTCGCCACGTAGCTGGGGTCGCAGTCCAGCAGCTCGGCAATCGCCTCCACGCCCATCCCTCGCGAGTGCAGCCCCACCGCCAGGTCTTTCTTCGACATCCGTTCCATCTTCATCTCGCTTCCAGGTCGTCGTTGTCTCTCGTCCAGGTCATCTCGGGACGGGGCGCGGAGGAGGGAGTCTCGCTCGCTTCACCGCTGTCAACCCCACCGTGAATAATAGCAAAAATCTGTTCGAAAATCAAGAGGAAAGCACCGCTCCCCAGGCACAAAATGCGGCAGAGGCTTCGATTCCGAATTCGGCGCGGCAACCGGTCCGCCGGCTCCCTGCAACCCTCTCACAGCGCGGCTGATGCCGCAACCAAACCCTCGGCGGCTGGGGAGGGATTCTCTCGGCGAAAGCACCCTCTCTCCGAGGGTCCACCCCGCGCCCTCCCACCCCTACCGCCCGCAAGCGGGCACCCGGGTGGTCACGAGTGAACCCCTCCCGCTCTGCCTCCGGCAGTGCTTCCGGGCTTCACAGATCCCCACGTCCGGGAGCGCGAAGCCGGCCGTGCTGCACCGGCTTGAGGCAACCCGTCGGCGGCCGACCGTGCCCAGACTAGAGGCGCCCGGAGGGTGCCAGTTGTGACCACCCCTGGCGAGGGGTGGTCGCTCGAAGGGCCGGGAGGCAGCCCGTGAGCTCCGCTGTCGGCACGGGTAACGCTTCCTGGCGCGGGAAGAGCTTCTCGGCGGGAGCTCCCGTAGCGGCCTGCTAACGGAGCGCAGCGGAGTGTGAAAAGGCCGCGGAGGGCCTTCGTCGCGGGAGGGCTGCTTCCCGGCACAAGGGCGCGGGGTCGGGTCGCGGGATCGAGGCTGCAGCTCGAAGAGAAGCAAAAGCGCCACACCACTGGCACCCTCCGGCTCCGCGACGCCCAGGCGCGCGATGACCGCGACCAGAATCTGCGCATCGCGGCAAGATTCCCACGGTGAGTAGTACAGAGGGGTGACAGCGCGGGAGAGTAGGAGATGCCGGGCGCGGAAGCGAACATTCCGCCCAACAGGGCGCGCGAGCGCCTACACTTGTATGCCGGGGTCCGGGCGGGCCCCGGCAGCGTCTAATACTCTGGAATTAGAAAGGAAGCTCCGCAGATGAGCGGACATTCAAGCGGCCGGAGCGGCGCCGCGGTGGGCGCACAGCTCTCCGCGATGATGTTCCTCCAGTTCTTCGTCTGGGGTGCCTGGTACGTCACCGTCGGCAACTTCATGACGGCGAACGGCATGGGGGACGGCGTGGCCTGGGCCTATTCGGTGGCGCCGATCGCGGCGATTATCTCGCCGTTCTTCCTCGGCATGGTGGCCGACCGCTTCTTCGCGACGGAGCGGGTGCTGGGGGTGCTGCACCTGCTCGGCGGCCTGATCCTCCTCGCGGCGCCGATGGTGGCCCAGGGCGGCGCGGCGGCGCAGACCACCTTCATCGTGGTGCTGCTGCTCTACGCGCTGTGCTACATGCCGACCCTCGGCCTGACCAACACCCTGGCGTTCCACAACGTGACCGACCAGGAGCGGCAGTTCCCGATGATCCGCGTCTTCGGGACCATCGGCTGGATCGCGGCGAACATCGTCGTCAGCAAGCTCCTGAAGGGCGACACCACGGCGGTCCAGTTCTACGTCGCCGGCGGCGCCAGCCTGGTGCTCGGCCTCTACAGCTTCGTGCTGCCGCACACCCCGCCGCCGGCGGCAGGCCGCGCGGTCACCGCGCGAGACGTGCTGGGACTCGACTCGCTGGCGCTGATGCGCAGCCCGGCGTTCTCGATCTTCATCGTCAGCTCGTTCCTGATCTGCATCCCGCTGGCGGCGTACTACTCGTTCGCGCCGATCTACGTCGGCACCGGCTTCGCCGATCCGGCCTTCAACATGTCGTTCGGGCAGATGTCCGAAATCTTCTTCATGCTGGTGATGCCGCTCTGCTTCGCGCGGCTCGGCGTGAAGTACATGCTGGTGGTCGGGATGCTGGCCTGGGTACTCCGCTACGGCCTCTTCGCCGCCGCCGCGCCCACCTTCGGGATGAGCAGCGCAGGCCTGACGCCCGCCCACTGGATGGTGCTCGGCGGCATCGTGCTCCACGGCATCTGCTACGACTTCTTCTTCGTGACGGGGCAGATCTACGTGGACAAGCGGGCGCCCGCCGCAATCCGCGGCCAGGCGCAGGGCTTCCTGGTGCTGGTGACGCAGGGCCTGGGAATGCTGATCGGTGCGCAGCTGACCGGGAAGATCAAGGAGGCGTACACGCAGGGCGACGTGGTCAACTGGCAGTCGCTCTGGATGATCGCCGCCATCGCGGCGGGGGTGGTGATGGTCGCGTTCTTCGCGCTCTTCCGCGACGACAGCAAGGCCGCCGAGCCGGTGCCGCCGGCCGGCACCGCCCCCGTGGGAGCCGAGTAGCGGGACTGAGTGGGAGGCACTGTTACAGGTTTGCAAGTTCGCAGGTTACAGGTTAGCCCGCCGTGCGGTAGGGTCCGGAACCTGAAACCTGCAGCTTGCAAACCTTCTAACAACGCAGAGCTTTTCAATTCCGAGAAGCGTAGCTGACTCCGTGAACCAGGACGGGGCCGTGCCTTCGGGTGCGGTCCCGTTTCAACGTGTGGCGGCCCACGCCGCCGGAGAGGATCGAGATGCCCTACGTAAACGTGAAGCTCTACCCCGGCCGCAGCGACGAGCAGAAGCGCGAGGCGGCGCGGCGGATTGCCGAGGCGCTGGTGGAGGTGTGCAAGGTAGCGGACGCGAGCCAGGTGGCAGTGGTGTTCGACGAGGTCTCGCCGGCGGACTACGCCCGGGACGTGGAGCCGGAGATCGCGGCGGCGGCGGAGCGGCAGTACCACCCGTGACGGAAGCGCCCGATCCGAGCGAGGAGAGCTCCCGCGGGCGGGACTGGCTCCTGCTCGCGGCCGCGACGATCGCCTTCGGGTTCGGCTTCGGGATCAACACCGGCACCGTCCCCAGCTTTGTCGCCGATCACCTCCACGTCTCTCCGGAGCGGATGGGGCTGCTCGAGTCGCTGCGGGAGGTGCCGGGGCTGCTCACCGCCGGGATCATCGGGCTGCTGGCCGGCATCGCGGAGCCGCGGCTGGCGGTGGTGGCGCTGGCGCTGGTGGCGGCCGGGATCGGGGCGACGGGCCAGGCCGGCTCCTACTGGCCGCTCGTCGCCTGCAACCTGCTCTGGAGCCTCGGCCTGCACATCTGGCTGACGGTTCAGCCGTCGCTCACGCTCACGCTCTCGCAGGAGGGTCGCCACGGATACAGCCTGGGGCTGATGAGCCGCTACATGGCGGTGGCGGGCCTGGGAGGGCTCCTCTTCCTCGGCCTCTTCGCGGAGCGGATCGGTTTCGGGATCACCTTCCTGGCGGGCGGCGCGGCGGTGGCGGTCGGGACGCTCTTCGCCGGACGCATTCCCGCCTCCCAGGGCGGTGGAATCACCCAGCGGCTCGTCTTCCGCCGGGATTACTGGCGCTACTACCTGCTGATGCTGCTCGACGGCGGGCGCCGCCAGGTGGTGCAGACCTTCGCGCTGCTGATCCTGGTGCGGGAGTTCGGCGCCAGCCGGGAAACGGTGGCGGTGCTGCTGCTGCTGAACGGCACGCTGACAATACTCGCCGCGCCGATCGTGGGGCGCTGGACCGACCACTTCGGCGAGCGGCGCGTGCTGACCGTCTACTACGCGCTGGTAGCGCTCGTCTTCTTCGGCTACACCCGCATCACCGGCGTGGCCCAGGCGTCGGGCATCCGGCCGGACTGGCTCTTCTACGGCCTCTTCGCGCTGGACAACCTGCTCTTTACCGGCTCGGTCGGCATCCAGACCTACATCCGCCACACCGCCCCCCGCTCGGAGCTCTCCGCCAGCCTCGCCATGGGGCTCACCTGGAACCACGTGGCGGCGGTCACGGTGCCGCTGGCCGCCGGCTGGGTCTGGGAGAACCAGGGCTACGAGCGGATCTTCCTTTACGGGATCGGGCTGGCACTGACCTCGTTCGTCACGTGCTTCACGCTGCCCCGCCACCGGTTGTCGGCGAGCAAGCTTGGCTAGCCACCGGACAGGTGTCGTGCTCCTTTAGGGGCTCCGAGAAAGGCCGCAGCCTGCTTGTTAGCGAATAGGGTCTCAACCCATAGCGCTTCAGCAAGGAGGCGGCAGCGTGTCCGTATCGAAAGACTACTTCCTATCGCAGGTGGCGCTCCCGGATGAGATCCGGATCGGCTGTGTCGCTCTGGGAGGGTTGGACGGCGTTCCCGCCTCCACGCTCTACGTCACGATCGAAGTTCAGGAGATTTCCACGACGTTCTGGGGCGACACGCCCGCGCCGTGGAACGGCACCTCGCTGGTCCACATCGGGCAGTACCCGCTACCGCAGGCGGCTGTGGAGTTCGAGGAGAGGGTCGGCAAGTACCGAGAGACGCGGGTGAAGCGGAAGGTGCGGCTGCCGGAGGGGATGCAGTTTGAGCCGGAGATATTGGCGATCCCCGATCTCCCCGCGGGGTGGGAGCACGAAGCGCTGCAGCAGTCGTCGCGCGACATCGTCCACGTCTACCGCAGCGCGACCTGTGGCGTGCTGGTCCGGATGTTTGCCAAAGCCGGCTCCCTCCTGGACCACCCGCTGCTCAGCCGCATCGCTGCGAATCTTCGCATTGTAGAAGGCCAGTGGGGCACCGAGCACCCCGAGGCGCGCCTGCTCGACCGGGAGTGGGTGACGTACGAAGAGCCGCTGGAAGAGGACGTGGAGACCGAGATCGCGGAGGCGATCGCGCGAGCGCGTGCTCTAGTCCGCGTGACGGAGCGGGCCGCCAGCCGTGAGGTGATCGAGAAGCTATACAGCAAGATCGACGAGATCCGCGCAGGGCGACGCTTGCCGGCCGAGGAGCGGACGCAGCTCGCCATCGACCTCGGGTGCCTCTGGGGGGAGACCCTCTGCCGGGAGAAGGGGTGGGAGTGGTGTGAGGTCCACCCGGATGCGGAGAGCAACGTCTACGCCGTCTGCCACCCGACGCGCTCTCACGCGGTGAGCCCGATGGGCTTTATCCAGCGACTCCTCTCCTCGAAGCGGGAGGACAACACCAGCGCCCTCCTCTTCAACATGATCGTGGCCGGCGATCTCCCCGAGGCTCCCCCGAGCGCCTATAGCTGGCTCGACTAACGAGCCTCAAGTCGTATCCGGCCCCGCGCGGACGCACTGGAGTCCCCCGCCATGAATCCCATCCAACAGCAAATTGTCGACCGCCTCTCGGCGCTGCCACCCGACCTGGCGGTCATCCGCGAGCATGCGCAGCGGTATGCGCGATACTGCTCCAGCATCGCGACCGATGAGACGCTCCAGATCGCGCACCAGCCCTGGGAAGCGCCGGAGAGCTATGCGCTTCGCCTGTACGCGCCGGCGAAGAAAGCCTGGTTTGCCGGCTTTACCAAGCGAACGGGTTGTCAGATCCCGGCAGCCTACCGCGAGCTCCTGTTGAGCGTAAACGGGTGCTCCGTTCACGATCTCGACCTGTTCGGGCTTCCGCCCTCTCTGCAGGCCCGCGTCCCGACGCTGGACCGCACCCGGTCGCAGCCGCTCGATCTTGGTGCGGCCAACCTGAACTGGGTACACCAGTACGCGAAACGAGACGGCGAGTTCCACTTCGGTGGTCGCGCCTGGTCGGACGACGAGAACATCGGCTACTTCTGGGGCAACCACGGGCTGCGCGCGCTCCGCGCGTCGGGAGAGGTGGTGGGTGTCTGGTCCGATCTACCTTCCCTGCTTCGGGACGAGCTGCCGGTGGCAGAGCGCCTGGTGACGGAGCAGACCCCCGCCGAGTGGTGGCACTGACACCGTGGTCGCGTGCCATCGGGTCGCAGCGAAGAGGTTCGGGCGACGGGATCGCCTAACCGGGACGCAGCGAAAGGAGTGTGTTCCATGCAGGTTGCGATCCGGGATGCCAGTCTCTATCAGGCGGGCTATGCGTCGGCGGTGGAAGGGCTTCTGGACCTCGGGCTCGCTGCGATTGAGCTGGCGATCGACCGGGACGGCTACGTGCGGTCGCTCGAGGACGAGCTGCAGCTCAACCTGACCGACCCGGCGCACCGGAACGCGCTGGAAGAGCAGATGGAGCGGCACGGGGTGCGGGTCTGCACGCTGCTCTGCTCCCAGGACTTCCACCATCCGGAGGAGCGGGAGGCGCACGTTCACTGGGTCACCCAGGCGGCGCAGGTGGCGGAAATCCTCGGCATTCCGTCGCTCCGGGTCGACAGCATCATGACCGGCCAGGCGGAGCTGCCGCTCCCGGAGCGGGTGCGGATCTTCGCGGAGGGCCTGCGCGAGGTGCTTCGCGGGACGCCGGACAGCACGGTGGAGCTCGGCATCGAGAACCACGGCCCGCAGGGGAATGACCCGGAATGGATGCTGGCGGTCCTGGGGGAGGTCGACAACCCGCGCGTCGGCGTGACGCTCGACGTCGGCAACTGGTACTGGTTCGGCCACCCGCTCTCCCGCGTCTACCAGATCTACCGGGAGCTGGGTCCCCACGTGAAGGCGACCCACGTGAAGAACATCGCCTACCCGGAAGAGCTGCGGGAAACGCAGCGGGAGGTCGGCTACGAGTACGGCCGCTACTGCTGCCCGCTGGACGAGGGCGACCTCGAGATGGCGAAGGTCGTCGCGATCCTCCGAGAGGCCGGCTACGACGGCCCCCTCACGATCGAGGACGAGTCGATCGGCAAAGTCGCGGAGTCGAAGCGCCGCGAGGTGCTGAAGCGGGATGCGGAGCACCTGCGGGCGGTTCTGACCGGATAGCTTATCGTTGCAGGTTGGCAGGTTGGCAAGTTGCAGGTTTCGGCCTCTCGGATGGTCGCATCCAAAACCAGTAACCTGCCAACTACCGAAGAGGAGACGTGCGGTGAATCGGAGCGGGCGCGCTCGGGGTGAGATCGGCATGGTGGCGGGCTTCGTGGCCGCCGTGCTCGGCGTCTCGCTGCTGCTGCTCGCGCTCTTCGCGCTGTGGGGGCGCCTTACCGCCCACGCGCCGGACCCCGGGGCGCAGCGGATCCTCTTCACCGGCTGGGGCGGGATCATCGAGCGGAAGGTCTTCACCGACCTGGTGGCGGAGTTCGAGCGGCGCCACCCGGAGATCGACGTGGAGTACCGCCCCGTCCCGCGCGACTACGTCGCCAAGCTCAAGGTGATGGTGGCGGGCGGCGCGCCGCCGGACGTCTTCTACGTGCCGGACGGCGACTTCGCCGGCTTCGCGCTAGGCGGCAAGCTGCTGAACCTGGAGCCGTTCGTCGCCCGCAGCGAGGTGGTGAACCCGGAGGAGATCTGGGAGGCGGGGCTGCGGCGGTACCGCTTCGACGGTCGGGTCTTCGGCCAGGGGCCGCTCTACGCGCTCCCGAAGGATATCGGCCCTACCGCCATGTACGTGAACCGCGACCTGCTGCGAGCGCAGGGCATCCCGCTGCCGCCCGCGGACCGGCCGCTCACCTGGGACGAGGCGGAGGCGCTCTGGCGCAGCGCCTCCCGCGATACCGACGGCGACGGGCGGATCGACCAGTGGGGCACGCACGGCTTCGTGATGGAGGCGGCGATCTGGAGCAACGGGGGCAGGCTGCTGAGCGCGGACGGCCGCCGGTGGGTGCTGCCGGACGACCCGCGCGCCATCGAGGCGCTGGAGTGGCTCGTCTCCCTGCAGGCGGAGAAGGGTCTCTCCCCGATGGAGCGGCAGCGGCAGTCGATCCCGGTCGACACGCTCTTCCTGACCGGCCGCCTCGCCACCTTCATCGGCGGGCGCTGGATGGTGCCGATGTTCCGGAACGCGGAGTTCGACTGGGACGTGGTGCCGGTGCCGGTGAGCCCCCGCACGCGGCGCAAGGAGGGGTGGAGCGGCAGCGTGGGGCTGGCGATCTCTCCGGGCAGCGCCCACAAAGAAGCGGCGTGGAAGCTGGTGGAGTTCCTGGTCGGCCCGGAGGGCCAGGCGGCGCAGACCCGGACCGGCTTCCAGGTGCCGAACCAGAAGTCGCTCGCCCGCACGGAGGTCTTCCTCCAGCCGGGGCAGCGCCCGGAGAGCGCGGAGGTCTTCATCGACGCCGCCGAGTACCAACAGTCCGGCGTCCCTACCCGCACGCCGGACCACGAGTGGTGGGACCTCTTTATCCGGGAGATCGGGGCGGCCTACCGGGGCGAGAAGAGCGTGAAGGAGGTGCTCCGCAGCTCGCGCGCGGAGATCCAGACGGCGCTCGACCGCTCCTGGAGCGCGCGGCGGTGAACGCGCCCCCCGCAGCTCCCAGGCTGGGCCGCCGCGCGCGGGAGGAAGCCCGCTGGGCCTACCTCTTCATCCTCGCGCCGTTCGTCGGCTTCACCCTCTTCGGGCTCGGGCCGCTCCTCGCGTCGCTGGTGCTCAGCCTCTTCGAGTACGACCTGCTCGGCGAGCCGCACTGGGCCGGCGCGGCCAACTTCCGGGGGCTCTGGTCGGACGGCGACTTCTGGACGGCGCTCCGGAACAGCCTCTTCTACCTGCTGGGCATTCCGATCGGCATGGCGCTCTCCCTGGCGCTGGCGCTCTCGCTCAACCGGATGCGCTTCGCCGCCTTCTTCCGGTCGCTCTACTTCCTGCCGGCGGTCACCAGCATCGTCTCCGTCTCCCTGCTCTGGACCTGGATCTACAACCCGGAGTTCGGCTGGATGAACACGGTGCTGGCGCACTTCGGGGTTGCCGGCCCCGCCTGGCTGCAGGACCCGAAGTGGGTGAAGCCCGCCCTGATCCTGATGGGGATCTGGATGAACCTGGGCCACTCCGTGCTGCTCTACCTGGCGGGTCTGCAGAGCGTGCCCGGCAGCCTGCTGGAGGCGGCCAGCCTGGACGGCGCCGGCCCCGGCGCGCGCTTCCGGCACGTGGTGTGGCCGCTGCTGACGCCGACCACCTTCTTCATCGCGGTCACCTCGGTGATCGGCTCGCTGCAGATGTTCGGGCAGATCTACCTGATGACGCCCGGCGGCGGCCCCGATTATTCCGCCGCCACGGTGATGTACTACCTCTGGCAGACCGCGTTTGAGCGGAACCGGATGGGCTACGCGTGCGCGGTCGCCTGGGTGCTCGGCGCGATGATCCTGACGGCTACGCTGGCGCAGTTCGCCGCCTCCCGCAAGTGGGTGCATTACTCCGAATAGCGGGGTTTGCTTGCCGGGGAGCGGTTGCTGCTATTGCGTATTTCGTATTGCGTATTGCGTAGCGGCTTGCTGCGCACGCTTTTCGATAGATCCTGCCGGGCGAAAGGCTTGAATCCAGCGGTCGGCCCGGCAGGATGTTGGGGTGCCGCGGGACAGGCGTTCCGCTACGCAATACGGAATACGCAATAGCAGCACCCGGCAGAGAGTAACACCGATGAAAGACCGCCCCAGCCCCGGTAGCATCGCCGCCCGCGCGTTAGTCCTCCTCGGTGCCTTCGGAACGCTGCTGCCGTTCTGGTGGATGGTCTCCACGGCGCTGCAGAGCCCGGCGGGGGTGTTTCAGCAGCCGCCGGAGTGGTTTCCGGAAGACCCGCGCTGGAGCAACTTCGTGCGGGTGACGCAGGTGGTGCCGTTCTGGCGCGGACTGCTGAACACGCTGATCCTGACGGTGCCGCCGCTGGTGGGAGGGCTCCTCGCCTCCGCGCTGGCGGCCTACGCCTTCGCGCGGCTCCGCTTTCCCGGCCGCGACGGGCTCTTCGGCGCGCTGCTGGCGACGATGATGATCCCCGGCGCCGTCACCCTGATCCCGCTCTTCGTCTTCTTCCGGGAGCTGCAGTGGGTCGATACGTTCCGCCCGCTGATCGTCCCGGGCCTGTTCGGGGGCGCCTACGCCGTCTTCTTCATGCGGCAGTACTTCCGCACGCTCCCGCCCGACCTGGACGAGGCGGCGCGCATCGACGGCTGCAACCCGCTGCAGAGCTTCTGGAAGATCAACCTACCCCTGGCCCACGCGCCGCTCGCCACGCTCGGCGTCTTCGGCTTCCTGGGCGGCTGGAACGACTTCATGGGGCCGCTCATCTACCTGAACAGCCCGGAGCGGTTCCCGCTGCAGCTGGTGCTGGCGGAGTTCCAGAGCCTCTACTACACCGACTGGTCACTCATCATGGCCAGCGCCACCCTGGCCAGCCTGCCGGTGATCCTGCTCTACCTCGCCGCCCAGCGCTACGTCGTAGAAGGCATCGCCGCCACCGGACTCAAAGGATAGTTCGGAGTGCAGAGGGCGGAGTGCAGAGGACCGAACCCCACGTGCGGAGGGTTTGAATTCCGCCCTCTGCACTCCGTCCTCTGCCCTTAAGAACATCCCCCCATCCCCAATAACATCCCCCTATCCCCTTTTCTTACACGGTTCGGTTCTTACACAGCCTGTACCAGGGAAGCGGCGGCGGTGAGCTGGTCTGGGGTGGCGGGGATGGCGCCGAAGCGAGCGAGGGTCTTCGCGGTGCCGAGGGGGTCTCCGGCGATCGCCTCGTAGTCCAGCTCCAGGTAGCCGCCCGGGTGGGCTCGGTAGCGCTCGCACTCGGCGACGTAGAGGCGCCAGAGCTCTTTGCTCACCGCCGGGTCTTCGCAGCGCTGCCGCTCCGCCGCCGTCTCCGCCGGCACCAGCCCCAGGCGCCACGCCAGCCGGCGCGCCGTCAGCCCCGGGTTCTGCAGCCACCAGCGCAGCCGCTGCGCGGGCGGGAGCGGCGTGCCGTCGCGGCGGGGCGGCGCCTGCGCGGCGGCGCGGCGGGCGAGGCTGCGGGCGACCGCCTCCGGATCGCGCCGGACGTGGATCAGCCGCGCTTGCGGAAACGCCTTCAGCCAGTACGGGAGCGTAAGGCTGGTGCGCGGATCCTTCCATCCCCACGCCCCGCGCCAACCTTCGGGCCGACCCGCCAGGAACTCCTCCCCGCTGCGCCCCTCCAGCGCGCGGAGCAGGCGCTCGCCGTAGGGATCCTCCGCCCGCCCGCGCGCCTGGAGGAACGGGGTAACCCGGTCCCACTCGGCGCGGGCGCTCTTCAGGAGCGACTCGTTGATCTCCCGGAACGGGAGCGCCTCGCCGTAGCCGGCGCGGCGAAGCGCTTCCTGCACCTCCGGGGGATCCGAGGGAGCGGGAAACCGCAGGTCCGGGCCCATGTAGACTCCCAGCGCGTGGAGCATCCCCGCCACCAGGCTGGTCCCGGAACGGTGCATCCCAATCAGGATGATCGGCGGCGGCAGGTGCCGGAACCGGGCACACGGCGTGTCGCCGCCGGCGGCAGTGTGCGGCGCCGCGCCGTCCCGGCGCGGCGGAACGGCCGCCGCGGCCTGGCGCAGGCACCTCTGGCCATTCTGCAAGATAGATCCTCTGGGGCGATCGCCCTCGCTCCACGCCCGGGGAGATTCGCGCGTGACGTGGGGAGAGGAACTCAGAAGGATCCGGCAGAATGCAAAGGTGAGATACGAAACCCTCGTGTTCTCAAGCGGTCACAGGTCGTACCAGGGCCTGTGACCGCATCCCACCTCACGCTCGCGGCCTCGCGTGGGCCTCTCCCCACGCTCCCACAGACGCTTTTAGGCGCCGTTGAGTTCAGACTATCCGCTCCTTAGTCGGTCCTTAGGCGAGCAGGGCGGCGCCAGCTCGCTTGCGCGCCGCATGAGTCGGCGACGAGGGAGAGCGCCCTCGGCCGCGAGCCCCCACTCCGCCTCGACCCCGCTCGCGCCAAACCCGGTTCCGTCTCGGTCTCACCGCGGCCCGGGGCAGGAGCTTCCGGCCCCGCGGGAGTAGAGGTAGGGGAGGACGGGACCTGCCCTGCGGGGCTGCGGAGACGAGGATGATCGACTTGAGCGCGCTGCCGATGCGCATCGGGTTGGGACAGTTCAAGGAGCTGACGGACGAGCAGCTCCTGTTCGTGAAGCAGTGCGGATGTGATGACGTGCTGCTGAACACGCCGGCACTGCCGGGCGAGGAGCGTTGGGAGTATGCCGACCTCCTGGCGCTGCGCGAGCGAGCGGAGGCGGGCGGGCTGCGCCTGATGGCGCTGGAGAACGTCCCGATCGGGTTCTACGACCGCATTATGCTCGGCCTGCCGGGGCGGGAAGAGCAGCTCCGGAACATGCAGGAGACGGTCCGGAACATGGGCCGGGCGGGGATTCCGATCCTCGGCTATCACTGGATGCCGAACGGCGTCTGGCGCTCCACGCAGCTCCAGCCGGTGCGCGGCGGAGCGGTGGCGACCGCGTTCGACCTGGAGGAGGCCCGGAACGCCCCGCTCACCCATGGGTGCGTCTACTCCGAAGAGGAGCTCTGGGCCACGTACGACTGGTATCTGGAGCGCATGCTGCCGGTCTGCGAGGAGGCGGGCGTGCGGATGGCGCTGCATCCGGATGATCCCCCAGTGCCGTCGCTCGGCGGCATCCCGCGCCTCTTCCGCAACTTCGAGGGCTTCCAGCGCGCGCTGGAGTTCCATCACAGCCCCATGCACGGGCTCGACTTCTGCCACGGCTGCTGGTCCGAGATGCGCGGCGGAGAAGGGGTGCTGGAGGCGATCCGCTACTTCGGCTCCCGCGGGCGGATTTTCTACATGCACCTGCGCGACGTGGTCGGCACGGCGGAGCGGTTTACGGAGGTCTTCCTGGGCGATGGCAACGTCGACCCGGTGGAGGTGATCCGGGCGCTGAAGGAAGTCGGCTTCAACGGCTTCATCATCGACGACCACGTGCCGCACATGGTCAACGATACGCCGTGGGCGCACCGCGGCCGCGCCTGGAGCACCGGCTACCTGCAGGGCCTCCTCGCCGCCGCGAACCGGCTGTAGCTGCCGGCCGAGCCCCAGAAACGAGGAAGACGCTCCGGGGCAGGTCTCTCCGGAGCGTCTTCTCGCTACCACGGCTTTGCGCCGCGGCCGGCAGCGCGGCGGGCTACTTCTCCGCGATGCAGTAGAGCGACTGGTGCCCGCGGAGGAACAGCTCCTTCCCTACGGCGACCGGCGAGGCGTCGAAGCGGTCGTCCAGCTTGTTCCGGGCCAGCACTTCCAGCTTCTCGCCGTCCTTGATCACCACCGCGGCGCCGTTGCGGCCGAGGAGGTAGACGCGTCCGTCCGCGCCGAGCGGGGAGGCGTAAACGCCGATCAGCTCCGGGATGCGCTCCGCGTCGATCAGCGGCTTGCCGGTCTTCGCGTCGAAGCACGAGAGGATGCCGGCGTTGTTGGAGAGGAAGTAGAGCCGGTCGTGGTAGAGGAGCGGCGACGGCACGTACGGCGTGCTCTTGTTGTGGCTCCAGACGATCGCGTCGGTGCCGGTCAGGTCCCCCTCCCGGCCGAGCCGGATCGCCAGGAGCGCGTTTCCGCGGAAGCCGCTCATCGCGTAGACCACGCCGTCCGCCGTCACCGGGGTGGGGATCGTGTTGGCGGTCAGCCCCGCGCACTCCCAGACCAGCTTGCCGGTCTCCAGGTCGTAGCTGCGGATCCGGTTCGTCGCCGCGGTCACCACCTGCGTCCGGCCGCCGTGCTCCACGATGAGCGGGGTCGACCACGAGGTGCTCTCGTCCCGCGGCTGCCGCCAGCGCTCTTCGCCGGTCTTCTTGTCGAGCGCCGCGATGAAGTCGTCGCCCTCGTGGTCCCAGTTCACGACCAGTGTGTCGCCGTGCAGCGCGGGCGAGCTGCCCTCTCCGAAGCCGTTGCGGGTGCGCATGCGGCCGAGGTCCTTCGACCACTTGTGCTGCCCGTCCAGCGAGTAGCAGTGGAGCCCGCGGGAGCCGAAGAAGGACCACACGTGCTCCCCATCGGTCACCGGAGAGTGCGAGGAGAAGCCGTGGTCCGGGTGGTGCCCCTCGTGCGGGATCTCTTCCTTCGCCACCCGCTCCCAGAGCGTCTTGCCGGTGGCGCGGTCCAGGCAGAGAAGGGTGAAGCGGTACGGCTCCGTCGGCTGGATGGAGCGGGGCGCGCCGCCTCCCCCTCCGGTCTCCGCGTCCGCCACTTTGCCGCTCGCCGGCACCGCGGTCTGCACGAAGATCCGGTCGCCCCAGATAATCGGCGTGGAGGTGCCGCTGCCCGGCAGCTTCACCTTCCACTTCACGTTGCTCTCCTCGCTCCAGGTGATCGGCGGGGTGGCGGTAGCGGTCACGCCGGAGGCGAGCGGCCCGCGCCACTGCGGCCAGCTCTGCTCCGCCACGCCTGGCGCGGCCTGGGCGGCGCAGATCCCGGCGGAGAGCAGCCCGAGAGCGGCGGTCAGACGGAGGGGTCGAGGGAAAGCGCGCATGGAGAGACTCCTCTTCGGGTCGGCTGCACCGGCGGCAGGAGGTCGAGCGAGAACGGCCGGTCACCAGTTCGACAGACCTTCCCCCGTTCCTACGCGCCGGGCGGCGGTCCAGTCAGCCCCCTCGGGGCAGAACGGGAGGTGCGGAGCCTCCACAGCGCCAACGATGGCGCGGCGGGGCGCGGTTGCAGGTTTGCAAGTTTGCAGGTTGCAGGTTGGATCACCGGAGGCCGGCGTTCCAAACCTGGAGCCCGCCAACCTGCAACCTGAGAACTGAATGCGGGGATTGCAGGTTGGACCACCGGGGGCGGGGTTCCAAACCTGAAACCTGCTAACCTGCAACCTGATAACTGGACGCGGGGAGGTGGGGTGTGATTTCGGAGCGGTGCAGGCAGATCCTGCGGGAGGCGGACCGGCAGATCCTGGCGCTCGTCTCCGGAGGGCGCTACCCGCTCTACCAGTACCTGCGGGAGACGGCCCACGCGCTCGCCCGCACCGACGCCTTCTACGTCGGCTTCTGCCGGGACGACCGCACCATCGTCTTTCCTTACAACTACGACGGCGAGGAGTACGACGACCCGAACGTTCACCCCTACGTCCGCGGCGGCCTGACCGAGTGGATCCTGGCGCACCGCCGGGCCTACTGGTCGCGCCAGGACGACGGCCGTCTCCTCGCCACCGGCCGCCGCTTCGGGGACACGCGGCGGGTCTCCGCGGAGGCGATCGCCGCGCCGCTCCTCTCCCGCGAGCGCGGCGGCCGGCCGCAGGTCTTCGGCATCCTCTCGATGCAGTCGTACGTGCCGGGGGTCTATTCCGAGGAGACGGTCCACTGCCTGCAGCACCTGGCCGACAGCCTCGCCACGGCGCTGCGGCGGGAAGAGGAAGACGCGGAGCGTCGCCGGCGCCTGGAAGCAGCGCCCGCTCCCCGGCCGCCCGGCGTGCCGGACGCGGTGGAGCTGCTGGGGGAGCGGCTGAAGCTGATCCGCCGGCGCGCGGCGGCGCTGCGGGCGCTCCTGCCCGAAGGCGACTCGGCCCTCCGTGAGGCTGCCGAGGAGCTCTGCCGCGCCTGCGAGGAGGGCCAGACGGAAGCGGTGGAGCTGCTGCTGCGCTGCCTCTCTCCCGGTGAGAGCCCGCTCCACCGGCTCACGGAGAAGGAGCGGGAGGTGGCGGAGCTGCTGGTCCAGGGCTGCAGCAACCGGGAGATCGGCCGGCGTCTCTTCATCTCGGAGACGACCGCCAAGACGCACTGCTCGAACATCATCCGCAAGCTGGAAGCGGGAGGCCGCAGCGGGGTGGCGCAGCTCCTCCGGCCTTACCTGCGCTCTACTCCGTCGGAGTAGACACCTCTCTCCCTTCGGATGAGGCGGAAAGATCGCCCGCCCGCGTACGGACCGCGCGGCGTCCGGTGAGCTAGAGTGAGACCGCACTCCACTCCCCGCTGTGAAAGGAGACCTCCGATGCGATCCGACTCCCGAGCCCCGCTCTCCCGCCGGCACTTCTGCGCCCTGGCCGGCACCCTGCTCGCCGCCCCGGCGGCAGCCGTCGCCTCCGCCGAGGAGGAGCTGCCCGAGGCAGCCCGCCTCTTCGGCGACTACGACGGCGCTTTCGTCCTCCGCAGCATGCGGGACGGACGCACCCTCCGCTACCAGCCGAAGCGCTGCGCCCAGCGGTTCGCGCCCTGCTCCACCTTCAAGATCCCGAACTCGCTGATCGGGCTGGAGACCGGGGTGATCCCGAGCCTCGACTACGAGATGAAGTGGGACGGAAAGAAGCGGCACATCGAGTCGCACAACCGCGACCACACCCTCCGGACCGCCTACCGCGACTCCGTGCTCTGGTATTACGAGCGGCTGGCGGAGCGGGTCGGCACGGAGCGGATGCGCCGCTTCGTCCGCGAATTCCGCTACGGGGATCAGAACGTCCCCGACGGCGGGGAGCAGTTCTGGCTCGACGCGCTCACGATCTCACCGAATGAGCAGGTCGAGTTCCTGGAGCGCTTCTACCGCTACGAGCTGCCGGTCTCCCGCCGCACCATGGAGCAGGTCCGGGAGATCATGGTGGCGGAGAAGACGGAGCGCGGCACCCTCCGCGGTAAAACCGGCACCCAGGGTTACGCGAAGGACGGGAAGCTCTTCGCCACCTACGGCTGGTACGTCGGCTGGGTGGAGCACGACGGCACGGCGCACCTCTTCGCGGCGCACCTCTCCGGCGGCGAGAACCCGATCGGCTTCACGGCGCGCCAGGTCGTAACCGAGCTCCTGCGCGGGCGCGGCCTGCTGTGAGGAGTATTGCGTATTCCGTATTGCGTAGCGATGGGCCTGCACCGCTCGCCGCGAGATCCTGCCGGGCGGGGAGCAGGTTCTTGCTCCTGCTCTTGCTCTTGCTCGCTGGCGACGTCGGGGACCCGGCACGTCCTCGGAAGCGCGATGCCGGGCGGAAGAGTAGTGCGTATTCCGTATTGCGTAGCGGCTCGCCTACACCTCTTGCCGCAAGATCCTGCCGGGCGGAGCGCTAAACTGCCCCCTCGCCCGGCACGATGTCCTGGTAAGTAGGTGCAAGCCCGCCGCTACGCAATACGGAATACGCAATACGGAATACGCAATACGAAACACCACGGCCCCCGCTCGAAAGCGGAGGCCGTGGTGTTTCGTCCCGGTAGCCGGGCGCTATTCCGAGTTCGCCGGCTCCTTGGCCGGCAGCTCGCTCGACTCTTTCATCAGCCGGTCGAGCTCCTTCTTGTCCAGCTCGATCGGCGAGCGAGAGAGCCGCCGTGCACCCCGGTACCGCTTGTGGTAATAGCCGGTGAGCGTATCGATCCGGACATCTTTGCGGGTGTTAGCCGCGTGGATGAACTTGTTCTCGCCGATGTAGATCCCCACGTGGGAGATCCCGGAGCGATAGGTACTGAAGAACACCAGGTCGCCGGCGCGCAGCTCGCCCCGCTCGACCGGCGTCCCCAACCGCGACTGCGCCGCAGCGCTGTGCGGAAGGTTCATGCCCCGCATCGTCTTGTAGATGTAGCAAACAAACCCCGAGCAGTCGAACCCGCCGCGCGAGGCCCCACCCCAGATATAGGGCTTGCCACGCTGCTTCAGGGCTTCCTCGATCAGGTCCTCGTTCTCCTTGCCGCCGGCGCCTTCCTTAGCGCTCGCCAGCATCAGCAGCCCGTCGTCTCCCGCGATCGCTTCGCGCTCGTCAGCCGGAGGATCTTGCACCTGCGCCGGCTCGGCGGGAAGGACTCGGCGGGGTTCGTTCCAGGCCTGCCGACGCGCCAGCGCTGCCCGGAGGGCGGCCTCGTCATCGGCGGCGGGAGAGGACCCGCGTCTCGTTGTCAAACCTCCGCGGCCCGCTCGGGGTGAGGGGGCGGCCACAGAGGGGGTGCTCGTGCGAGCCCGCGCCGCCGATCCGGTTTCCCCGGAGGTCTGCTTCTGGGCGGCGGGTCTGCTCGACGCGGGCTCAGCGGATTCCTCCGCACCGCGCCGGGCGCTTACACTTTCTTGATCAGAGCCAGTGCTCGTTTTCTTCTTGACCGTAGTCGAGGTCTTCTTCGGGGCAGTCCCCTGACTGCTGGGTGCCGCTTCCGAAGAATTGGCCGTCCCTCCCACCAGCGCGGCTGCGAGCAGCACGCACGGGAAGAGGGTCCGTTTTCTCGGACCTGTCAAAACATCCCTTCCTTTCCCTGGGTTTGTGGCCCCGGCTTTCTAGGGAATGCTCGGCCGTTCTTCGGTCGAGCTCCCGGTAAAACCTATCGCACTTTGCCTGGCCGGGGTTGAAAGTCCTCCCCACCGGGGGGTTGGGGGGAGAGCCGCGGGAGCGCGGGCTTTCCGCCGGATCCCTTCCGAGCCTCTGTTTGGGCGCTCGGCGGCGAATCCAGCCCGAAGGCATTGTCGGCCACGAGCGCCGCTCCACCAGCCCGGAAACGTTAATTCTCTGTTGCGAGCGTCGGGCGAGCTGCCTGGAGACGACTTCCTTCGACCTGGCGGTGCGGTGTATCCGGTGGCGCTCCGAGGTTTGCGGGCGGCACCGGTGAGGGAAACTGCAGCCTGTCCGCGCCGGGCGCTGGCCCGCTGCCGTCCCACCCGAGGAGCGACTCCGATGCCGCAGAACCGAGCCACCGTGGCGATCTCACACACCCACGAAAAGCACCGCACGCAGGAACGGGTGCTGGAGCTGGTCCGGGAAGCGGTGGGGCACCTGGGCGGGATCTCCCGGTTCGTGGCGCCGGGGAACACGGTGCTGATCAAGCCGAACCAGACCGTCTTCTACTCCGCCGAGGAAGGCTGCACCACCGACCCGCTGGTGGTCGGCGCGCTCATCCGCCTGGCGAAGGAGGCCGGCGCCGCGCGGGTGCAGGTCGCGGAGTCGAGCGGGGGCTTCTTCTCGTCGCTCGACTGCATGAAGATCACCGGCATGGCGGCGGTCGCGGAGAAAGAGGGCGCGGAGCTGATCGACCTCGGAAGCGATACGGTCCCGAACCGGATGACTCGGATCCCGGACGGCCGGGTCACGCAGGAAGCACCGCTCCCCGCGCCGCTGCTGGATGCCGACGTGGTGATCGACGTTCCGAAGTGCAAGACCCACCACATCGAGCCGATCAGCGGCGCGCTGAAGAACTGGGTCGGCGCCGTGAACCAGAACTGGCGGAACTTCAACCACGGCGACGACGACATGATCGGCCGGTTCATGGACCTGATGCTCGTCAGCCGGCCGCATCTCTGCGTGGTTGACGCGCTGATCGCCGGCGAGGGGGACGGGCCGATCGCGAACCAGCCGCACTGGGTCGGCTGCATCCTCGCTTCCACCGACCCGGTAGCGACCGATGTCGCGATCGCGCGCATCCTGGGGCTGGAGTGGGAGAAGCTGGAGTTCGCGCGGGAGGCGGAGGCGCGCGGGCTGGGCGTGCGGGAGCCGATCGACTACGTCGGCGTACCGCTGGAAGAAGTGGCGGTCCGCGCCTGGAGCGGGCACCAGGGCTTCGAGTACCTGCCGATCAACCTGCTGGTCGGCACCGACGTGACGCTGGCGGGGACGATCGGGCACGTAAAGAGCGTGCTCGACAGCATGCTGCGGCGGGGGCAGCTGCACCAGGTGATCTGGCTCAAGGGCACGCCGACGATCATGATCGGAGACGTGGAAGACCCGCAGTTCGAGCAGCACCTGGAGGAAGGACCGTACATCGTGTTCGACGACTCCGCCCGGCCGGAGTACAAGCACCATCCGAAGGTCCACTTCGTCCCGGGCCACCCGGTCCTCCGCACCGCCATGCCGGAGCTGATCAAGGGGCTCGGGCTGGAAGAGCTGGGCCAGGGCGCGATGAAGTGGGAGCAGTTCGAGCGCTGGGGCATGCACAACGTGGAGTACGGCACCCCCACCCGCAAGGCGCTCACCATCGCGAAGCCGCTGGCGGCGCTCGGCCTGGCGGTAGCCGGCGCCGCCGCGATGACGGCGCTGGTCGGCAAGCTGAGTGCCTCCGGGGACGAGGCCGGGGCCGGGACACCCCCCGGGGAGTCGGCGGACACCGAAGCGCTGGAGCGCGAGGCGCTCGACGTGCTGCAGTCGCGCCCCGAATAGCACGGAGTTTGCAGGTTGACAGGTTTGCAGGTTGCAGGTTGCAGGTTGGAGCCCGGAACCTGCAAACTCCGAAAGTTCCGACCTCTGTGGTCCGGACGGCTTGAATCCGGGCCGCGTCTCCCCTACCATCTCCGGGTGGAGCACGCGGCAGAGGAACGGAAGAGGGCACTGCTGGCGGAGGCGCGCCGGCTCGGCTTCGAGCTGGCGGGCATCGCGCCCGCCACGCCCGCGGAGACGTCTACCGCCTATCGGGAGTGGCTGGAGGCAGGCTGCGCCGGCGAGATGCACTACCTGGGCCGCGACCCGGACCGCCGCGCCGACCCGCGCCTCGTCTGGCCGGAGACCGGCTCGATCCTGGTGGCCGGCCTCGGCTACCGCACCTGGGAGCCGAAGGCGGAGGTGTGGGACGATCCGCTCCGCGGTCGGATGGCACGCTACGCCCTGGGGGACGACTACCACGACGTCCTCATCCACAAGCTCCGCGCGCTGCTGGCCTGGGCGCAGGAGCGCTGGGGCTCCGAGGTGCAGGGCCGCACCTACGTCGACACCGGCCCGCTGCTGGAGCGCGACCTCGCCGCCCGCGCGGGCCTTGGCTGGTTCGGCAAGAACACCTGCCTGATCGACCGCAAGCAGGGCAGCTACTTCTTCCTCGGCGCGCTGCTGCTCAACCTGGAGCTGCCGCCCGACGCGCCGACCACCGCCCACTGCGGCACCTGCGACCGCTGCCAGGTCGCCTGCCCCACCGAAGCCTTCCTGGCGCCGTACGTCCTCGACGCCCGCCGCTGCCTCTCCTATCTCACGATCGAGCTGCGCGGCCCGATCCCGCGGGAGCTGCGGCCGCTGGTCGGCAACTGGATCTTCGGCTGCGACGTCTGCCAGGAGGTCTGCCCCTGGAACCGCAAGCCGGGTCTGGCGACAGAGCCGGCGTTCGCGCCGCGGCCGTCGCTGCAGGCGCCGGAGCTGATCCCGCTGCTCCGGATGACGCAGGAAGAGTTCAGCGCGACTTTCCGCCGCAGCGCGGTGAAGCGGACCAAGCGCCGCGGCTTCCTGCGCAACGTCTGCGTCGCCCTCGGCAACAGCGGCGACCGGGCGGCCGTCCCCGCGCTGGCGGAGGCCCTCTCCCACGACGAGCCGCTGGTCCGCGGCCACGCCGCCTGGGCCCTCGGTCGCCTCGGCGGCCCGCAAGCGGAAGCGGCCCTGCGAAGCGCCCTGGCTGCCGAGGCAGATCCCTACGTGCGAGAAGAAGTGATCGGGGCGCTGGTGGAGCTGCGAGCCTGATCCCGAGCCTTGGTTCCGAACCTGTTCACCACAGAGCGCACAGAGGGCACAGAGAGAACCGGAACCAGAGGGATGGGCCTGATCCGCCTCACGAGCACTGTACTGTGGCCCCGGTCCGGACCGGATTCACCGCAGAGGACGCGGAGAGCGCAGAGGGGACGCAGAGGGGGAACTAGAGGGGATGGGCCCTGCGGCACCTCTCGAGTCCGGTACAGCGGCCCCGGAGTCTCTCCGACTGGTTCTGTCTTTGCGTCCTTTGCGTTCTTGGCGGTTTGAATCTGTGTTCCTTCTGTCGGCTGCTTCTGGGTCCCTCTGCGTCGAAAAGTCTGCTCAAAGCCCCGCCCGGCGCGTGTAGAAGAGGTATTGCTGCGCGTAGCCGGCGAGGGCGCCCCAGCGGTCCCAGGCGAAGCACAGGATGGCGTCGTACTCGCGGGGGGTGAGGCCTTTCTCCACGCGGGCGGCGGCGTCGGGCAGGTAGGCGGAGAGCGCCTCGCCGTAAAGCTCGTGGACGACGCGCCGCACCCAGACGTCGACCGGGAACGCCTCCGGCTGGTCGAGGGAGAAGAGCAGGATGCAGTCGGCCACTTTCCGCCCGATCCCCGGAAGCGCCAGCAGTGCGGCCAGCGCCTCCCGGTACGGCAGGCGGCGGAGCGAGGGGAGGTCGATCTCTCCGGCGGCGACGCGCTGCGCGGTGCGGACCAGGTACTTGCACCGGTAGCCGAGGGCGCAGCTCTTCAGCGCTTCCGGCTCCAGCTCCGCCAGTCGCTCCGGCGGCGGGAGCACCGGCACCTCGACTCCGCCGTCCCAGGGGTGGACCGTCCCCCAGTCCCGCGCGATCCGGCCGGTGGAGAGCTCGATCTTCGGGATGTTGTTCCACTGGGAGCAGATGTAGCCCGCCACGCACTCCCACGGGTCCTGCCGCAGAATGCGAAGCCCCGCCGCCGCCTCGACCGCCCGCGCCAGGTGGGGGTCCGGGCGGAGGCGGCGGTAGACCTCCGCCAGCGGCGTGTCGAGCCCCAGGAAGCGCCAGGCGTCGTCCACCGTCACTGCCGACCCATGGGCCCGCACCTCCAGCCCGTCCAGCGTCACCCTTACCGCCAGCGACGCCTGCCCGAACGGGCCGTACCAGGTGTCGCCGTGCCGGTGCCAGCGGAAGACCTGCCCGCACCGGAAGGTGTGGAGCGGATCGAACGGCTCGCCCGGCGCCAGCGGCAGCAGCACCGGCCGGTCCCGCTCCAGCAGCCGGTCCCCCTGCGGCGCCGCGAGGCGGGCGGGGTAATCCGTGTGAAGATCGTGAGTCGCGTAAGGTGTGGTCACGCCAGATTCTAACCCGCCGGCCGCAGATGAAGGCACCGCTCACTTTTCGGGAACCGTTCTGCCTGCAGAGAATCTAACAGGGCATGCGCCGCCCCGCTCGAAAGCGTCTCGCGCTCGCAGCGCTGGCCGTCGTGCTCCTCGTGGGGTCCGGCGTCAGCTTCCACGCCTGGAGCTTACACCGGGAGCTCGTCGCGGCGCTCGACCCGACGCGGGATCCGATCACCGCTTCGCCAGCCCCCTGGAGCACGCCGCCTGGAACGGAGACCTTGAGATGGTGCAGGCGCTGATCGATGCCGGCGCGATCCGTCGCGACCGAGCGAGGCTAGCTGGTGAGGCAGCGCATGCCGCCGGGCTGAATGGGCACCGCGAGATCTGGGAACGGCTGCTCAAATCGGGTGGGCGGCCGCTCCCTTCGGATGATCCCGAGGCGGTGTTCTTGAGGTGGGGAGTGGGAGAAGTCCAGAGCTTCTCCGCCGGAGGTCACCGGTGGAGCCTTGAGTCCAACGCGCTGCCCGGGACCGAAGAAATCGTGCTCCGGCGCAACGGAGCAATCGTGCGAAGACTGCACCCAAGTCGCCGCGGCTCCTCGGCGATTGCGGCTCGTAAAACTGGTCTTTCGGTGGGGTTTCCGGTGGTCGCGGCCCGGTACCACGGGACCGAGAACCTCGGAGAGCTGACGGAGTTCTACGCCATCACCGGGGGACGACTGGTGAAGATGGGAGAGATCGAGGGACGCGCAGGCGGGCCGCTGCTAGAGGATCATGATGGCGACGGCCGGCCGGAGTGGATCTTCGACGACCACGACCCATACGCACGGGACGGCAGCGGTCCGCGGCGCCTCCGGATCTATCGGGTCAGCGCTGCGAAGCGCCTGGTGCTCTGGAAACGAGTTCCCAACCCCAGCCGGGAGCCGCTCCCGCGGGTCCTCGGCAATGAGCAGCTTCAATAACCAGGCTCGAAGCAGGTGCCGGAAGCGCCGCGCCTCGCCCTATCCCCGGCCTGGCTGATACAATTTCCGCCTGACAGGAGCGGTACCACCGCCAGGGAGGAGCGAGAGACCCGATGCGAATGTCCCACCATTTCGGCGAGACCCTGCGCGCCGCGCCCGGCGACGTGGAGGTGCGGAGCCACCAGCTTCTGCTCCGCGCCGCGTACGTGCGCCAGCTCGCCGCCGGCATCTTCAGCTACCTCCCGCTCGGGCACCGCTCCATGGCGAAGATCGAGCGGATCATCCGGGAGGAGATGGACGCCATCGGCGGCCAGGAGATCACCATGCCGGTGGTCCACCCGGCGGAGGTGTGGCAGGAGACCGGCCGGTGGTACCAGATCGGCGACGAGATGGCCCGCTTCAAGGACCGCGCCGAGCGGGACATGGTGCTCGCCATGACCCACGAAGAGGTGGTGGCGGACCTGGTCCGCAAGGAGATCCGCTCCTACCGCCAGCTCCCGGCGCTGGTCTACCAGCTCCAGACCAAGTTCCGGGACGAGCCGCGCCCCCGCGCGGGGTTGATCCGGGTGCGCGAGTTCACGATGAAGGACTCGTACAGCCTGGATATCGACGCCGCCGGATTGGAGGAGCAGTACCGCCGGCACTACACCGCCTACTTCCGCATCTTCAGCCGCTGCGGCCTGAAAGACGTGGTGGCGGTGAAGTCGGACACCGGCATGATGGGCGGCAAGCTGGCCCACGAGTTCATGTTCCTCTGCGACATCGGTGAGGACACCCTGGCGCTCTGCCCCGCCTGCGGCTACTCCGCCAACCTGCAGGTGGCCCGCTTCCGCAAGCCGGAGGCGGTGGTGGAGGAGGCCCAGCCGGTGGAGAAGGTCGAGACGCCGAACACCCCCTCCATCGAGGCGCTGGCGGAGCTGCTCCAGGTGCCGCAGAGCCGCACCGCCAAGGCGGTCTTCTTCACCGCGGCGGTGCCCGCGCCGACCGACGAGGAGCCGGAGGGCACCCGCGAGGTGCTGGTGATGGCGATCGTCCGCGGCGACCTCCAGGTGAACGAGACGAAGCTCTCCAACGCGATCAAGGCGCGCTGGCTGCGGCCGGCGACCGACCCAGAGATCCGCGCCGTCGGCGCCGTCCCCGGCTACGCCTCGCCGATCGGGATCGACCGCTCAGCCTCGCTCGTGGTGCTCGACGACCTGGCGGCGCAGTCGACCAACCTGGTGGCGGGCGCGAACGAGACCGGCTACCACCTGCGCAACGTTAACGCCGGCCGCGACTTCCAGGCCGACGTGACGGCGGACCTGACTTCCGCCTACGAGGGCGCCCCGTGCTTCCGCTGCGGGCAGGGTCTCACCCTGGCGCGCGGGGTGGAGGTCGGCAACATCTTCCAGCTCGGCACCCGCTACACGGAGGCGCTCGGGGCCACCTTCCTCGACGCCGAGGGCCAGGCGCGGCCGGTGGTGATGGGCTCCTACGGCATCGGCGTGGGGCGGCTCCTCGCCTGCCTGGGCGAGGCGTTCAACGATGAGTACGGCCTGCAGCTTCCGATCACGGTCGCGCCGTACGAGCTCTTCTTCGCCTCCCTCCCCGGCGGCGACGAGGCGGTCGCCGCCCAGGGCGAGGAGCTGTACGCGGCACTGAAGGGGGCGGGCGTGGAGGTGCTCTTCGATGACCGCGACGTCAAAGCGGGCGTCAAGTTCGCCGACGCCGACCTGATCGGCATCCCGCTCCGCCTCACGCTCAGCTCCCGCTCCCTCAAGAACGGCGGCGTGGAGCTGAAGCGCCGCGACAGCAAAGAAGGCCGGATCGTCCCGCTCGAAGAGGCCCTCGCCGCCGTCCGCGAAGAGATCGCCCGCCTCTACGCGGAAGAAGCGGAGAAGGTGGTCTCCCCGCCTTACCCGGAGGCGGAGGCCGAGTAGGAATTCCGAACCGGATTCACCACAGAGCGCACAGAGCGCACAGAGCACACAGAGGGGACACGGAGAGGGAACAGAGGTTTGGGCCTGGGCCGCTTCACGAGTTACTGCAGCGGCCCCGCTCCGAACCGGATTCACCGCAGAGGACGCGGAGAGCGCAGAGGGGACGCAGAGGGGAACCAGAGGATAAGCGGGAGAGGCCTGGTCTTCCTCACGGGTCCGTACAGCGGTCCCGGGGTTTGTCGCTTCTGGCTCCCCTCTCTGCGTCCTTTACGCTCTCTGCGGTGAATCCCCGTTCGGTTCCTCTCTGTGTCCTCTGTGCGCTCTGTGGTGAATAACGGTCCCGGGCTACTTCTCTTCCGGCATTGGCTCCAGCGTGATCAGGAGCGGCTCTGCGAGCGCCTCGCCCAGCAGGAGCAGCGAGCCGCCCGCCGGGAGCCGGCGCAGGAAGATCGCGGCCCAGGCGCTCCGGTCCTCGCCGACGCGCCGACCGGCGACGATGAGCGTGACGCTCTGGTCGCCGTTGATGCGAGGCAGCAGGGAGAAGTTTCCGGCAGGGGCGTCTTTCTTGACCGGCACGCGCAGCCGGAAGATCCGGTTGTTCTCCGCCGGCAGCGAAGCGATCGGAGGAGCCGCCTGCAGCGCCCGGCGCTCCGCCGGAGTGAGCGTCAGGATCCGCAGCTTCTCGGCGCCGAAGGTCTGGGGCTCCTTCTCCGCCGCCTGCAGCATCTCCGGGCCGGGGCGGACCGCCTGGATCGTGATCCGCACGCGCTGGACCGGGTGATCCAGCAGCTCCGTGAGCTCTTTGAGCTTCCCGATCGCCTCCGGCGTTCCGGTTACCCAGAGCTGATTGGCCCGGGAGTCGACCGACCACGCCGTGATCCCCGCCGGGACCAGCGACCGGGCGCCTTCCCGCCCCCGGCCCGCCGGCGGCACGGACGGCAGCAAGTCGGCAGGGAGCAGCTCGTACTCCTCCTGCGAGGCGCCCTCGGCGATGCTCCCGAAGCTGAGGCCGCCGCCCCCGCTCTCGAGGATGCGCTCCACCTCCGCAGCGGAAGTGAACCGGAACGGAATCGCCTCCGTCCGGTTCTCCGCCCGCGCGGGCGCGACGAAGAGCAGCGACAGCGAAGCGAGACCGAGGGTAAGCAGGCGCATGATCGGGCCTCCTGTGGGCGAATGGTTGGGTGCTCAACAACCAGACGAAAGCAACCGGGGGCTTGTTCCTTGGAATCTTCACCGCAGAGACGCAGGCTCTCCGGACCTGTTTCACCACAGAGCGCACAGAGGACACGGAGAGGAACCGAACGGGGAAGTCACCGCAGAGGGCGCAAAAGACGCAGAGAGGAACCCGAACCTGAATTGAACCGCCAAGAGCGCAATGGACGCAAAGAGGAACCAGAAGGGACAAAGCCCGGGGTCGCTGTACGGAAGCCGATAGGTGAGCCAGGCCCATCCCCTCTAGTTCCCCCTCTGCGTTCCCTCTGCGCTCTCCGCGTCCTCTGCGGTGAATCAGGTCCGGACCGGGGCCGCAGCACGGTGTTCGCGAGGCGGATCAGGCCCGTCCCTGGCTCCTCTCAGTGTCCTCGGTGTGCTCTGTGGTGAAAAAAGGTTCGGAGCTCACTTCAACGAAGCCGCCTGCTTCTGGATCTTGCGCACCGCCTCCGCGATCTGGTCCATGTCCCGGCGGCTGCCGAGGAGCATCGTCTGGGCGAGCCAGACCGCTTCTTCGCAGAGGCGGTCGTTCTCCGGGGTGCGGTTCCGCTCGGCGTGCTCCCGCAGGCGCTCCGGGGAGTAGACCGCCTTGAAGGCGCGGGACTCGAGCGTGTTCTTCAAGAACGGCTGCCGGTTGAGCGGGGTGTAGCCGCCGGAGCAGGGGACCCCTTCCGCCTGGAGCGCCTGCAGGAAGCGCGCGCGCGGAACGCCGGCAAAGCCCTGCGGGTCGTACCGGAACATGTAGAGATGGTAGGCGTTGCGGGTGCAGCCCTCGTACATCCGCGCGGGGCGGATGCCGGGGATCTCCTTGAGCTGCGCGGTGAGGTAGGCGGCGTTCTGCTCCCGCACGCGCGACTGCTCCTCCAGCCGGGTCATCTGCTCCAGCAGCAGCGCGCCCTGGAACTCGGTCATCCGCAGGTTGCACCCTTCGGCCGGGCTGATGCTGCCGCCGCGGGGGACGAACCCCTGGTTGTGGACCGCGAAGCAGCGCTCGTACAGCTCCTTGTTGCTGGTCACCACCGCGCCGCCCTCGCCGCTGTTCAGGTTCTTGGACGCCTGGAAGCTGAAGCAGCCGAGGTCGCCGAGGGTGCCGACCTTCTTCCCGCGCCACTCCGCCAGGTGGCTCTGGCAGGCGTCTTCCAGCACCGGGAGGCGGTGCTTCTTCCCGACGGCGAGGATCGTGTCGAGATCGGCCGCGCCGCCGCCGAGGTGGACCGGCAGGATGCAGGCGGTGCGCGGAGTGATCGCCGCCTCGATCTTGCGGGCGTCGATCTGGAACGTCTCCGGGTCGCTGTCCACGAAGACCGGCAGCGCGTGCTGCAGCAGCACGGCGTTCACCGTGGCGATGAAGGTGTAGGGCGGGACGATCACCTCGTCGCCGGGGCCGATGCCGAGCGCCTTGAGGGAGGTGAAGAGGGCGGTGGTGCCGCTCGTCACCGCCAGGGCGTGCCCGGCGCCGAGCTGCTTCGCCCAGCGCTCCTCGAAGCGGCTGACGTTGTTGCCGCTGAAGCGGAACCAGGCCTTGCCCTGCAGCACCGCCATCCAGGCGCGCTCCTCGTTCTCCCGTACGATCGGCCAGCCGGGGAAGCCCTCTTTCCGCACCGGAGTGCCGCCCAGCACTGCCAGCTTCTCGTCCGCGCCGGCCCGCCGGGCCAGCCCCAGGCCGGCGGCGCAGGCGGAGGCCGCGCCCAGGAGCCCTCTTCGCGACAGGTAGTGGTTCATCGTTTCCCCTCGGTCTGCTTCACCAGCCGGTGCACGGCGGCGACGAGCGTCTCCTCGACGCTCTCCGCGAACGGGCCGGGCTGCCCATAGTAGATCATCGCCTCGCCGCCCTCGTAGCCGCCTTCGCGCAGCACGCGGAGCGACGGGATGTAGGCGTAGACGTCGTTGTTGTAGCCGGAGACCCAGAGCCGCTCCGGCCCCAGCTCTTTCTTCAGGCGGAGGGCGTAGTCGACCACCACCTCGCCGGCCAGCGCCACGAAGGTGAGGTCGTCCCCGAAGCGCCAGACCTGCACCGGGTTCGGATAGCGCCGGGGCAGCTCTCCGTCGCGGTCGAGCCGGGCCAGCATCGCCTGCGCGTGGCTGCGGACGTAGACGTTCGGGTCCTGCGCCTTCTTCTGCCACTCCTCACGGGAGGGCGGCGGCGCGAAGTCGACCTCCACCTCCTCATAGGCGCAGCGGAGCGGCCCCTCCACCGGCCGGAGCGGGCCCTTCAGGACACCGCTCACCGCCGCGGCGAGGCTCTCCCCGTACTCCCGCGCCATTTCCAGCTTGCCGCGCGGGTCGGGGTTGGCGTCCGCACCGCAGCCGGTGACGAAGAGGGCGCGCGCGCCGGGGTGCTGCGCCTCCAGCCGCGCCTGCGCCCACCCGGCGTAATCGCCGTGGAGCTGCCGCATTTCGGCCCCCAGCGTGGTGCAGTGGCAGGCGTAGCCGAAGACCACCCCGCGCAGCTCCCCGCGCTCTCCCTCCACCTTCAGCACCGGCACGTCGTGATCGATCGGCCCGTTCGGGTTGATCCGGGTGCGGCGGTTCGCGGCGAAGCCGGCCGTGCCGCGGCCGAAGGCGAGGCGGGCGGGGCGGAGGTCGTCGAGCGCCTTCCCGATGCACTCGACCACCCGGTCTTCCAGCCCCCGGGTGTACTCTCGCACCTCCGCCCACTGCTCCGGCGTGAGCCCCTGGTACGCCACGCGCAGGGTGTCGCCGACCACCGGACCGCCGTGCGTGTGCGAGGCGTTCAGCACCAGCCGCTCCCGCGGCAGCCGGAACCGCTCCCGCGCCCGCCGGGCGATCCGCCGGCTCAGCTCCGCCGGGAAGCCGAGCAGATCGGCCGAGACCAGCACGGAGCGGCGTCCGTCCCGGTCCTCCAGCGCCAGCGCCTTCACGTACAGCTCGTGCAGCGCGCCCTCCGAGGGACCGGTCCGCGCCGCGTACCCCGCCATCCAGATGGAGCGAGTGGGCGTGATCGAGACCGCCGCCAGCCCCGCCCGCCAGGCAGCGCGCGGCGCCGCGTCGGCGTAGGAGAGAAGGAAGAGAGGGAGCATGACGAGCAGGACCGCCAGCCCGCGAAAGAATTGCCGCATGCTTTCAGGTTCGCGGCATGGGAGCACGGAACCTGTAAAGGAGATGGGGGGATGTTCAGAAGGGTGAAGGCAGAGGGATGAAGGCGGAATTCCGAACCCTGCTGTCGAGAGATCCGGCTACTTCTCTGCTTCTGCGACGATCAAGACAGGCCGGTTCAGGTGAGCACCGGTCTCCGACTGGCCATACCCTGGCCCCTAGACCCTAGACCCTAGGTTACTCCTCAATGATCTCCACGTTCGCGCGCGGGACGATCACCTGCTCGCCGGTCTGCAGGCGGGCTTCCAGCACGCGGACCATCGCGCCGCTGGGGACCTGCTGCAGCTCGTGGGGAAGGGCGGCGACGGTGGCGAGCTGGCCGAAGTAGGGCTCGCGGATGATCCGGATCGGGGTGCCGAGGTCGAGGTCGTGCCCCTCGCCGGCTTCCCGCTCCTGGCCGCCGGTGCGGGGGACGATCACCTCCGGCCGAATCACGCCGGCGCGGATCTGGGTGGCGCCGTTGATCGACGCCTCCTCGCCCTCCAGCGAGGAGAGCAGGCGGAAGGTGCGGTCGGCCATGCGGATCGAGCCGAAGCCCTCCGTCAGGATCAGCGTGAGCGGGATCGCCTCGTGGCCGGTGATGGCGACGCCGATGTCGTAGCCGAGGAAGTCGATCAGGTCGCGGTCGACCATCGCCCCCACTACGATCCCGGCCACCCCCAGCGACACCGCCCGCTCCAGCCCCGCCGGCGTGAGGCGAGAGCCTCCGACGATCACCTGGCCCGCCATGTCGGGCGTAATCTGCTCCGCGTCGAGCGGGGCGTCGGGCGAGGCGACCGCCATCCGGAGGGCACCCTGTCGCTCCCCGCCGACCCCGAAGATTCCCTGCACCAGCGCGCCATGGGTCTCCACCACCACCCCCTCGCCTTCCATCACCTCCGCGATGGTGCCGCGGATGTAGGCGGTGACCTCGATGGAGGTGGGGTTCTCCCGCAGCCCGACGTTGCCGGTGACCGGGTTGATGATCTCCACCACTCCGTCGATCGGCGCCCGCGCCTCGCTGCGGAAGAGGCCGAAGAAGGAGCGCGACTCCGCCAGGAGCGCCCCCGCCGGCACCCGCTCCCGCTCCACGACCCGCATCGCGCCGGGGAGCTCGTCCGGATCGATCCCCAGGCGGTCCGCCGCGCGCACGGTGCGGAGGAGGCCGGGAATCTCGGTGCGAGCGACCACCGTATACGGCTCCACCGCCTCGCCCACGCGCACGATCACCTCTCCCTTGAGGGGAAGGCGGCGCGTCTTGCGGATGATCGTCGCGGCGGAAACCTTGAGCCCGGGCGTGTAGGCGGTGGCCATCTTCTGGTTGCAGGTCGGCAGGTTGCAGGTTGGCAGGTTGGGGAGCAGTCTCCACGGCCCGCTGCGAACATTCTACCCGAGGTCGGCTGCGTGTCGGGACCGGTGTAAGAAGGGAGATAAGGGGATGACTGGGGATAGGGGGATGTTGGAAGGACAGAGGGATGAGGGCGGAGTATGGAATTCGAACCCTGCGCTCGAAAGGTCCGGTCCTCAGCACTCCGCCCTTTGAGCGCCCCCTTCTTTACACGTCCCCCGGCTGCGGAGGGCCTGATGGAAGTCTCTTCTCCTTCGGTTCCGGCAACGGAGGCGCCGAAAGCGAGTCGGTCCTCCACGCGGGTGTCGCGTGTCCTGCGCGGTCTCGGAGCGGTCCTGCTGCTGCTGGCGGGGCTGGCGACGCATTACGAGGGCCTGCTGCTGACGGTGCTGTTCCAGGGCGCGGCGCTGCTGATCCCGGCCGGCGTCGTGGTGCGGCTCTGGTCGGCCTGGCGGAGGCAGCTCGAGTACGGGCTCTTCCTGCGGCCGCTCGCGCCGGAGACGCGGCCCTATCTGCTCCAGGCGCTGCTGCGCTCCGGCTGGTGGCTGCTGGTCGGGGCCACTCTGTGCCTCTCCTTCCCGGCGGCGCTGCTGGCACCGGAAGAGTACCCGGTCGTCCTCGTCCTCTTCTGGGTGCTGGCCGGAGTGCTGGCGCTGCTGGAGTGGCTGCCGCGGCGGCGGATCTACCGGACCGCCAACGCGCTCTTCCTGATCGGCGCGCTCTTCCTCGGATGGCAGTGGGTCCGCGTCCACCTGCCCCCGCCGGAGCCGCGCGTGGTGCTCGATCCGCCGTTCCGCGGGACCTGGAACGTCTTCCACGGCGGCCGCAGCGCGCTGATCAACCACCATTACCTGATCCCGGCCCAGGAGCACGCGCTCGACCTGGAGCGCTCGCTGAACGGCCCGCCGTCGGAGCCGCAGAAGCTGGAGGCCTACGCCGCGTGGGACCAGCCGCTCCACGCGCCGGCAGACGGACTGGTGGTCTCCGCAGTCAACCACCTGCGCGACAACCCGATCGGAGAGACCGATTTGAAGAACCTCGCCGGCAACCAGGTGGTGCTCCAGATCGGGGAAGGCCGGTTCGTGCTGCTGGCGCACCTGAAGCAGGGCAGCGTGCGGGTGAAGCCGGGGCAGCGAGTGCGCCGCGGCGAGCTCCTGGCCCGGTGCGGCAACTCCGGCAACACCTCGGAGCCGCACCTGCATTTGCAGGTCCAGAACCGTCCGGACTTCCAGGACGAAGAGCTGCGGACCTTCCCGATCCTGTTCCGAAACGTCACGCTCACCCGCCGCGGGCGCTCCCGGCACGTGGCGGAAGCCGACGTCCGCCGCAACGACCGCCTCACCGTCCCGGAGGGCCGACAGCCGACTGACTGAGTGTTTGACTCTCCAGGAGGCGGATCAGTTTTCTGCCGACGGCACCGGCAGGTCGAGCGCCTGGAGCCACTCGCGGAGGCTGTGGATGCGCTCGTCGTCGTTCACCGGAAGGGCGAGGGGGCGGCCGCGGGCGTCGAGGATCAGGCCGGCGACGCCGCCGCGGACCTCTACCGTGCGGGGGCGGCCGGGGCCGGCGCCGACGTCGACCCCGCGGGCGGGGAGCAGGGTCAGCTCTTTCCGCTCGTCGGCGGAGAGGGGGAACGCCTGCAGGGTGCCGGGGTTGAGCGGGATCTCCTGCCCGTCCATCCGCACTACCGCCAGCGGGCCCGCTCCGCCGCGCGGGCGGCCGACCGGCGCCACCACCGTTCCCAGGCGGATCAGGCAGTCCCGCTCGAAGACCTGGGTGGCGGCCTCGGCGTGGACGGTGGAGAGCACGCCGAGCTGCGGCATCATGAAGATGCTGTCGACCGCCAGCTCGGTCACGCCTTCCGGCTGGTAGGCGTCGATCATCATCAGGGCGCTCTGCTCCCGCCGCGGCGCGTGGCTCAGCACGCCGCCGGAGCCGACCACCATGTCGAGGTCGAGCATCTTCACCAGCGTCTCGCCGCCGGAGCGCTGCTCGAACAGGTCGCCCATGGTCCGGTCCTGCTGCACCCCGGTCAGGCCGCGCGCCAGGCTCTTGTGGTGGTCCAGCGCCAGGCGCAGCGCCTCCCGGCAGACCGCCTGCTCGATCAGGAGGTCTTCCAGGGTGTAGGGGATCGTGGTGGGGCGGATCATCTTGTTCCGCAGCCGGTTCCGCAGCTCCGCGGGGTCGATCCGGAACGGGATCCAGCGAGCGATGTTCTCCACGCTCGCCTCGGTGAGCACGTTGCAGATCGAGTAGCTCATCCCGAGGTTGGCGGAGACGGTGCGGTTGTAGACGCCGCCGAAGACGCTGAAGACGTCGGTGGTGGCGCCGCCGATGTCGACCGCCAGCACGTTGATCCCCTCCCGCTCCGCAATCGTCTCGATGATCCGGCCGACGGCGTTGGGGGTCGCCATGATGTCGGCGCTGGTCCAGGTGAGCAGCTTGGAGTAGCCGGGCGCCTGCTGCATCACGTGCTTCAGGAAGAGCTCGTGGATCTCGTCGCGCGCGGGGCCGAGGTCCTCCACGTCGAGCGCGGGCCGCACGTTGGCGACCGGGTGGAGGTCGACCCGCTCCCGCAGCACCTGCGCCACCGCCGGCAGCGCCTCGCTGTTGCCGGCGTAGATGACCGGGATCTTGAGACCGATGCCGAGACGCGGGCGCGGGTCCGCGGAGACGAGGAGCTCCGCCATCTCCACCAGGTGGCGCACGGTGCCGCCCTCGGTGCCGCCGGCCATCAGCAGCATGTCGGGCCGCAGCGCGCGGATCCGCTCCACCCGCTCGTAGTCCTTACGGCCGTCGTCGACCGCGACCGTGTCCATCACGATGGCGCCCGCGCCGAGCGCCGCCCGCTGGGCGCTCTCGCCGGACATCCCCATCACCACGCCGGCGACCGTCATTTGCAGGCCGCCGCCGGCGCTGGAGGTGGAGAGGTAGAGATCGGCGCCCTCGCCCGCGGCGTTCCGCGGTGCCAGTACCTTGCCGTTCTCCAGGAACTTGCGCCCGGTGAGCTCCTCGATCTCCCGGACGGCGTTCACCACGCCTACGGTGACGTCGTCGAACGGCGCCTCGACCGTGGTCGGCGCCTCTCCGCGGCAGGCGAGGCGGTACTCGTCGCCCCGGCGCTCCACCAGGATCGCCTTGGTGGTGGTGCTGCCGCAGTCGGTGGCGAGGATGGAGCGGATCTCGGGAGCTGGCATGGCGGTAGGGAATCCCGGCGAGAGCGTGCTGCCTGGATTGTACCATACCCCCGCGCACGCTCCGGCCACGCGGGAGAGGCGGTTACGCGAGGCCGACCAGCAGCACCGTCTCGATTTCGACCTGCCGCAGGGCCTCTCTGGGCGCGGAGGCTCTCCAGCATCCACCTCCCGGCCTCGGGGTCGTCCGCCTCATTGAACTCTCGGTAATAGGCGCACAGCTCGGCTTCGCTGGGCTGCATCGAATCGAGACGCGGGAGGAGCTCCCGCCGGTGGGCCGGGGTGAGAAAGAAGAAGGTTCCGCCTCGCTGCTCGGACAGGCAGCGCGCCAGCTCGTCGTGCTCGGACTGCAGCAGGTCGAGCTGATGCTGCTCATCCAGGTAGGTGAGCGCGGTGGCGACGACGACGCCGGGCACTTCCGGCAGGTCCACCTCGCGGCCGTGCTGGCGCAGGTAGTCGTGGAACGTATCCTGCGGTCGCCGGAGCCAGCCGCGCGATTGCGGCACCGCGGCCACTCTCAAGCCGGAGAGGGCGCTGGCCGGCAGCAGCGTAAAGGTCGCGAGCGACGACATGGCTCTCCCCCTGCGCGTGAAGAAGCGTCCCGGCTGCGCGCGGCCTGTCGAAGGCCGGCAGCCCACCAAGGGAGCAGTTCCCCGCGCGAGGAACACGCACCTGCCGCCCGGCCGGTCTGGAGTGCCGCGGCTACGAGGGCTCTTACCTCGTCAGGGCAGAACACGGCGCAGGCCGGCGAGGACGTGCCGGATCGCGAAGGTCGCCAGCGAGCAGGAGCAAGAGTAGGAGCAAGAGTAGGAGCAGGACCTCCCGCTCACGGAGGGTTCGGATTCATCCCTCATCCCTCATCGCTCATCCCTAATGCGTCAGCACCCGGAGCGGGAGAGCAGCCCGGAAAGGCGGCACTCGCTGGGGGAGCGCTCCGTCACCATCTCCAGGAAGGTGGGGCCGCGCATCTTGCCGGTCTCGGACCAGCCCTGGTGGCGGATGCGGCAGACCAGCTCCGGACGCACCCAGCGGACCTCCGACTTGAGGCTGGGCCCCTCCGCCAGGGGGCAGCGGCGGCTGCCGCGCGCGATCAGCTCCCGGTGCAGGCTCTGGAGCGTCTCCGCGTCGATGCCGGTGCCGGTATGGCCGATGTAGATCAGCTCGTCTCCGGAATAGACGCCGAGGATGAGGGTGCCGATGGTGCCGCGGCGCACCCCGCGCCCTTCGGTCCAGCCGCAGATCACCGCTTCCACGATCTCGCGGGGCTTGATGCTCAGCCAGTCCCGGGTCTTCTCGCCCGGGTAGTAGCGCCCCCGGGTGCGCTTGCCGACCACCGAGTCGCGGCCCAGCTCTCGCGCCACCTCCAGCGCTTCCGCGCCGGTCTCGAAGGCGGGGGAAAGGCGGACCTGCGGCGACTGGCGGAGCACCCGCGTCAGGATGTCCCGGCGTTCATCCCAGTTCACGTCGAGCATCCAGCTATCGCCGATGCGGAGCAGGTCGTAGACCATAAAGACCGCAGGGGTCTCCTGCGCCTGCTCCCGGATCTCCTGCGGGTCGCGCAGCATCAGCCGCCGCTGCAGCGGAAAGATCGACGGCTCGTCCGCGTCGAGCACCAGCTCGCCGTCCAGGAGCACCCAGTCCGGAAAGACGCTGCCGCGCATCGCCTCCAGCTCCGGGAACCACTCCTGGATATCCTGGCCGGAGACGTTCCGGAGCACCAGCCGCTGGCCCTCGTACCCCGCCAGCACGCGGATGCCGTCCCACTTCACCTCGTACGCATGGTCGGCGCTGTCCAGCGGACCCGGCGCGGCGGTCGGGAGCATCGGCAAGAACCCGGCCGGCAGGATCTGCTGGGTGCTCCACGCCACGGTGGGCTCCAGCGAAGTGGTGATGTCTGAGAGGTCCATAGCCGTGCTTCCTGCGCCTCGCTTGGCGCCCTATCGTCATAGTAACCCTAGATGCTCGCTTATTAAGCCTCTCCTTAGCATAGAGAACGCAGCGACGGAGTGTTCCGTTCCTTCCGGAAGCCGTGAAGCACCCCCCAGGAAGGTGAAACGGCCGATTCTAAGGCAACTGGGGCCGTATAGAGGTCTCTCAGGCGGTAAATCACCGGCGTTGAGTTTCAGAGTTGGATTCGAGAGCAGTGTCTGCCCGCGTGGACTTTTCGCTGGCGCTCCGCCCGGTTGCCGCCGGTCCGGAGCCGAGTCCGCGTTCTCCCAGGAGGATTCTTATGCCGCAGCAGAGATACCGGGTCGCGATTCTCGGGCATACGGGCGCGGGCGATTACGGGCACGGGCTCGACGTGGTCTACAACGGCATGCCTGAAGTGCGCGTGGCGGCGGTCTCCGACCCGGACCCCGCCGGCCGGGCCGCCTGCGCCGCCCGCACCGGGGCCGCGGCGCAGTATGCGGACTACCGCGAGCTGCTGGAGCGGGAGAAGCCGGACCTCGTCTCCGTGAGCCCCCGCTGGATCGCCGGGCACCGGGAGATGGTCCTGGCGTGCGCCGCGGCCGGAGTCAAGGGTATCTACTGCGAGAAGCCGTTCGCGCGAACGCTCGCGGAAGCGGACGAGATGGTCGAGGCATGCCGCCGGTCCGGCACCCGGGTCGCCGTGGCGCACCAGAACCGCGCCCTACCCTACCTGGAGCACGTGCGCAAGCTGGTGCAGTCCGGCGCCATCGGCACGCTGCGCCGGATCCGGGGCAAGGGCAAGGACGACTCCCGCGGCGGCGCGCAGGACCTGATCGTCCTCGGCACCCACGTGCTCGACCAGATGCGCTACCTGGCGGGGGACCCGCTCTGGGCCTGGGCGCACCTGCGCCAGGACGACCGCGACATCGCCCGTGGGGACGTGCGGGAGGGCTCGGAGCAGGTCGGGCCGATCGCGGGCAACAACCTCACCGGCTACTACGCGTTCCCCCACGGGGTCGCCGGCAGCTACGAGTCTTACGCGGGAAGGGGCGCCTCCCGGCACATGGGCCTCTGGATCGAGGGCACCCAGGGGACGATCACCCTCCACGGCGGGTTCGCGAAGCAGGCGTGGCTCTGCAAGGCGCCGCAGTGGACCCCGGAGCTCGGCACCGGCGCCTGGGAGCCGATCCGCCTGCCGGAGTGGGACCGCGGCATGGACGGCCACCCCCGCTCCGAGACGGAGCTTCAGAACCTGGCGAACCAGAAGATGGTCCGCGCCCTGATCGAATGCCTCGAGAAGGGCGGCTCCCACTTCTCCAGCGACAACGACGCCCGCTGGGCGATGGAGATGTACCTCGCCCTGCCCGAAAGCCAGCGCACCGGCGAGCGCGTCGCCCTCCCGATGAAAGAGCGCGGCAGCGCGTGGGCGAAGCTCGCCTGAGAGGAACGGACCTGAACGCGAAGGCGCGAAGAGCTGGAAGGACGCGAAGAGAGCATCATCGGTTTGGGTGATGATGGCAGCGTCGTCACGAGGGGCAGGAACCTGAGTCCGGCGGAGCCGGACGCTTGTGCGCCCCCCTGGCGAGGGGGGCGAGCTTGAACGGAGGGAGCACTCCCGTGAGCCCTCTCACCTTAATGGCTCCGGCGCGGTGGCGCGGGATGAGGTTCCCGCTGCGAACGCAGAGACGGGCTGCTAGCCCAAGTTCCGCAGTTTGTAAGAAAGATTCAGCCTCGCGGTGGCTGCGAAGCATCAAGCGAGGCTGAATCTTTCCACTACACTTCGTACATCGGCATGGTTTCTGGCAGGTGC
>JBKBRF010000058.1:0-37014 GCA_046292385.1 Armatimonadota bacterium
TGATTCCGGCTGTAAAGCGAGTACCCGCCCTGCAGCCGGCAAAACATACTCTGCGCCCCGGGGCGCACCAACTTTACAGCGTGTGACACAAGCCACCGCACTCCACAGACTGCACCGAGGCAGTCTCCCTTTCGACGAGAGGGAATCTCATCCGGGCTAGCCTGTGGAGTGCGAATGCTTGCTTTCGCGCCCCGCGCCAGCGGGGCCCCGGAGAAGCTTCCCGATTTCGCCAACAGTATCCGCAAGCGCGTCACTCCGGCAGCACCGAAAAGGGCTGGCTCGCGTTCCGAGCGACGCAGCGGAAGCGCGTATTGCCGTCACGAGAGGGGGTGGAGTGAGCTCCACGGTGGGTTCCGCCGGCAGTCCACTGCCGGCGATCTATGGCTGCGTGCCGGGCGGAAGCAGCACCACCCGCACGGCAACCACCGTCTCCACAGCCCTACACGCTACACCCTAATCGCTACCCGCTTAGTAGTGGCGGAGGCGCAGGATTTTCATCAGCCGCTGGAAGGTGGTGTGCGCGGCGATGCTCTCCGCCTGCATCTCCGCGAGCTGGGGGACGAACGTCTCGCTAATGTGCTGGCGCTCGGCGCGCTCGCGGTCGCCGACGGTCTCGAACTCGGAGCGAAGCCCGCCCAGCTCGCCCAGATCGAGCCAGAAGCCGGCGCAGCCGGGGCACTCGTCCACTTCAACCCCGCTCTGCGGGCTGAAGAGCCGGCGCATCAGCACGGTGCGGTCGCACCGGGGGCAGCTCCGGCGCTTGGAGTGGTCTACCTTCACCGCCGGATCGGCGTGAACGTCGAGGAGCGCCGCCCCGCCCGATTCGTGCTGCTCGTCGACCTTCTGCAGCTCGCGGCGATCGAACCAGATCCCGCCGCAGCCGTCGTCACAGACGTCGACCACCAGATCGCCCACGGTCTTCTCGGTCAGCGTGCGGTCACAGGCAGGACAAACCATGAGGGGGCTCCTTTTCTCCGGGGGCAGACCCCACCGGGCGGGACCGATCCCCTACCAGTTCCGAGGGAAGGCGCGGGTCCCCTTCTCGGGTGGGCAAGCAGGCGCGATAGCCACTGCCGCGGGGCTACTGCGTGTCGAGCCCGTAGAAGCGGGCGGCGTTGTCGTGGAAGAGCTTCGCCCGCTCCGCGTAGGAGCGGCCGCGGACGATCGCCCGAAGCGCCTCCACCCACTGCCGGTAGGTCGCGCCGAGGGTGCAGACCGGCCAGTCGCCACCGAACATCACGCGGTCCGGCCCGAACTCCCGGAGCACGTGCTCCACGATCGGGCGGAGGTCGGCGGCGCTCCAGCGCTCCGGGTCGACGCTGGCGACGATGCCGGAGACCTTGCAGACGACGTTCGGCCGGCGGGCCATCTCGGCCAGGTCGGCTTCCCACCGGGAGCGGTCGTTCGTCCGCACCGGGGGATTGCCGCAGTGGTCCAGGATGAACCGGGTCTCCGGGCACTGGGCGATCAACCGGGTGCCGTCCGGGATCTCGGCGTGGCGCATGCAGAGATCGAAGCTCAGGCCCCGCTCCCCGAGCAGGCGCATCCCCCGGACGAACTCCGGCTTGAGGCAGTAGCCCGCCGGCGTCCCCTCCCCATGCAGCACCTGGCGCAGTCCCTTGATCTCCGGCACGCCGCGCCAGCGGTCGAGGTACTCCGCAAACCCCGGCTCCGCAGGGCGCCCGGAGATCACCGCCGCCGCCACCGGGTTATCGGGCCGCCGGCAGAGCTCCACCACGTACTCCGCCTCCGCCACCTGCTGCTCCGGCGCGACGTCGACCTCCATGTAAACGGTCCGCATCACGCCGAGCCCCTGCGTCGCCGCGGAGTAGTCGTCCATCACGAAGCTGCGGTCGAGCTTCGGCGCGCCCTTCAGCCACGGCAGCCGGAACCGCGACAGGTCCCAGAGGTGGTGGTGCGTATCGAGAATGGGTGGGTGGTGGTCGCTCATGGAACCGTGTAAAAAGGAGATAAGGGGATGAATTGGAGATGAGGGGGATGGGAACCAACCGGACTCAGGCTCCTACTCCCACTCGTAATCTTACTCTTACTCAAGAGCAGGCCGAGCCAGAGCAACTCCCCGCCAAGCGATCAATTCAGCCGTTCCAGAGGTTCGGAATTCCGCCCTCTGCACTCCAAACTTCAGAGCCCATCCCCAACATCTCCGTCCCCCATCCCCACATCTCCTGCACGTTCGGATTTGTTTCCTCGCCACTGCTCCAGGCGGTCGCGGATCGCGGCTTCGTGGCCGTGGTCGGTCGGCTCGTAGAGGGGGCCGCTCAGGGCGCCTTCGGGGACGTACTGCTGGGGCACGTAGCCGCCGGGGTAGTCGTGCGCGTAGCGGTAGCCGCGGCCGTGGCCGAGCTGCTTGGCGCCGCGGTAGTGGCTGTCGCGCAGGTGGAGCGGGACCGGTCCCTGCGGGCGCTCCCGGAGGTCCTTCTGCACGCGGCCGATCGCCTCCACCACCTTGTTGCTCTTCGGCGCGGTGGCGATGTAGATCGCCGCCTCCGTCATCGGGATCTGCGCCTCCGGCAGGCCGACCAGCTCCAGTGCCTGGGCGGCGGCGGTGGCGACGAGCAGGGCGGTTGGATCGGCGAGGCCGACGTCTTCCGCGGCGTGGATCACCATCCGGCGGCAGAGGAAGCGCGGATCTTCTCCGGCGGCGAGCATCCGGTGGAGCCAGTAGACGGCGCCGTCCGGATCGGAGCCGCGCATGCTCTTGATGAAGGCGGAGACGATGTCGTAGTGCTGGTCGCCGTCCTTGTCGTAGGCGACCGCCCTCCGCTGGATCGCCTCTTCCGCCAGCTCCAGCGTCACCCGGCGGCTTCCGTCGGCGTCCTCCGGGGCGGCGAGGACGGCGGTCTCCAGGGCGTTCAGCGCGTTGCGGGCGTCGCCGCCCGCGATCCGGACCAGGTGCTCTTCCGCTTCGGGGGTCAGCTCCGCGCGGAAGCGCCCCAGGCCGCGCTCCTCGTCGCGCAGCGCCCGTCGCAGCAGCTCCGCCAAGTCCTCGTCGCGCAGCGCCTCGAAGCGGAAGAGGCGGGAGCGGGAGAGGAGCGGCGTATTGACCTCGAAGTACGGGTTCTCCGTGGTGGCGCCGATCAGGATGATCGTGCCGTCCTCCACGTGCGGCAGGAACGCGTCCTGCTGCGCCTTGTTGAACCGGTGGATCTCGTCCACAAAGAGGATCGTCCGGCCGCCGGTCGCCTTCCGCCGCTCCCGCGCCGCCTGGATCGCCTTGCGGACCTCCGCCACGCCGGAGAGCACCGCGCTGAACGTGTCGTAGTGCGCCCGCGTGTGGCGCGCGATCAGCATGGCGAGGGTGCTCTTGCCGCTGCCGGGCGGCCCCCACAGGATGATGGAGGTGAGGCGGTCCTGCTCGATGGCGCGGCGGAGGAGGGTGCCTTCGCCGACCACGTGCGCCTGCCCCACGAACTCTTCCAGCGTCCGCGGCCGCATCCGCGCCGCGAGCGGGGCGTTCGGATCGATCTCCGCGGGCGGCGGGCCGCCCACCGCGGGAGCGGGCGAGGAGTCTTCGGGGAAGAGGCTGCCGGTCATGGCTGCGGGCCGCGGGAAGGGGGAGAAGCAGCGAAGCGGCGGGAGGAGGAGCACCGGCGACTTCCGTCCGCCGCGCCGCCGGTCCTACCGCCGCTCGGAGAAAAGCCCCGCAGTGCCGTGTGTCCTTAAGCTTTTGAACCCGTGTGGCACGGGTGGAACCCGCTCCCGCGCGAATATCGCGATTCCGGCACGTGCCCGAAGGCCGTTAATTCCGGCTGCCACTCATCGGCAGGAATAATGGGTTCCGGACTTGAGAGTGTTGGCCCAAAGCCTCAGATGACATCACGCACACCGCAGGGTTGAAACCGTTGGTGACACCCGGAGTCTACCATGCCGCCCCGGTCCCCGCAATGCCTCCGCGGAAAGGACGGAGTGTCGAGGGCGGAGTGCGGAGTCTTCCGAACACGGGCACTCCTACTCCCAATCGATCTCCTACTCTTACCCGGAGAGCCTCCGAGCGGGGACCGGCGCTGCGGTGAGCGGGAGTCCCTCTCCGGCCCGCTGCGAAGCAGGAATACCCGGCTCGTGCACCTCTACTTACTACCTGGAGCGCAGTGCGGGACGCGACGGCGCGGTTCGCGGGCCGGCTCCGGGAGGAACAGCGCGGTGAAGCGACGAGTGGTTTTGGCAGGCGGTATGGGCTGGCTGGCGGTAACGGTGACCGGCTGCACCGGCGGATCGGAGCCGGACGCCTCCGGATCGGGCGGCGCCTCGGCGACCGGGGCCGCGGCCGGAACCAAGGGCACCATCGGCCTCTCGGTGCTCACTCTCACCAACCCGTTCTTCAAGGTGATCGCGGACAGCATGACCGAGGAGGCGAAGAAGTACGGCTACGACGTCTCCGTGGTCAGCGGCGAGTTCGACGTCGCCCGGCAGCAGAACCAGGTGAAGGACTTCATCGTGAGCAAGGTCGCCGCGATCGTCCTGACGCCGTGCGACTCGAAGGCGATCGGCCCCGCCATTAAAGAGGCGAACGCCGCCGGGATCCCGGTCTTCACCGCCGACATCGCCTGCCTCGCCCCGGACGCCGAAGTGGTGACCCACGTCGCGACCGACAACCTCGGCGGCGGGAAGGAAGCCGCCCAGGCGCTGATCGAGGCGGTCGGCGAGGGCGGCGGCAAGGTCGCGATCCTCAGCTTCCCGCTCGTGGAGTCATGCATTCTGCGCGTCCAGGGCTTCAAGGAAGTGATCGAGGAGCACAACCGCGCCCATCCGTCCGGCAAGATCGAGATCGTCACGGAGTTGAACGCCGGCGGCGCCAAGGACCAGGGGTACAAGGTGACCGAGGATATCCTCCAGGCGCACCCCGACCTCCAGGCGATCTTCGCCATCAACGACCCCTCCGCCCTCGGCGCCCGCGCCGCCCTGGAGAAGGCGGGCAAGGCCGACGCGGTCAAGATCATCGGCTTCGACGGCCAGCCGGAAGGCAAGCAGGCGATCAAGGACGGCAAGATCTACGCCGACCCGATCCAGTTCCCGGACCGCATCGGCGTGCAGACCGTGCAGGCGATCGTGAAGCACTTCGAAGGCGAAGAGCTCCCGAAGGAGATCCTGATCCCCACCGAGCTCTACCGCAAAGCCGACGGCGAAAAGGATCCGGAGCTTTCTAAAGGCTAAAGGCAAAAGTCTAAAGGCTAAAGTCCGAACCCCACTACTCGGGGCGCTACCCTCACCATCGTTGATCTTCTTCTTTTGCCTTTAGCCTTTAGACTTTTGCCTTCAAAAAGTTATGCGTCGCTTCCTCTCCGACTACGGCACCGTCTTCGCGCTCCTGATCCTCTGCGTCTACTTCAGCGTCGTCACCTACACCTCGCAGAAGCCGACCGGGCCGGACGGCGGGCGGGCGCTGGCGGAGCGGGTGGTCCAGGAAACGGAGCCGGGCGCGCGGGTGCTGGTGGTGGCGCGGGACGGGGCGGAGGATGCCGCCTTCACCGAAGCGGTGGAGACCGGCCTGAAGGCGGAAGGCCGCGAGGTGGCCGGCGTGGTGCGCGGGACGCCCGCGCAGGCGCGGCAGGCGCTGGAGCGGGAGGCGGAAGCCGGACGAAAGGTCGACGTCGTCGCGGCGGAGCAGGCCGCGGGAGCGTGGCCGGTCTTCGAGCGCGCCCGGGAGCAGCATCCGGAGCTGGCGGCGCTGCGGGTGCTCACGCCGCCGAGCTTCCAGGGCTCCAACTTCCTGAAGCCGGCGAACCTGCTCAACATCGCGAACCAGATCGCGGTGATTGCGATCGTGGCGATCGGCATGACGCTGGTGATCATCACCGGCGGGATCGACCTCTCCGTCGGCAGCCTGATCGCCCTCTCCGCGGTGGTGGCGACCTTCCTGATCCGGGACTACGCCGGCGCCGAGGCGGCGGGTCCGCTGGGGATGACGCTCGCCTGCCTGGGAGCGATGCTCGTCTGCGGGGTGGTGGGGCTCTTCTCCGGGAGCATGATCGCGCTCTTCCGGATCCCGCCGTTCATCGTGACATTGGCGATGATGCTGGTCGGCAGCGGGCTCGCGTTCCTCCTGGCGCGCGGGCAGTCGGTCTACCAGGTGCCGGCCTCGTTCGTCTGGCTCGGCCGCGGCGCCGACCTGGGCGTGCCGCGCGCGGTCTGGCTGATGCTCGGCCTCTACGCGCTGGCGCACGTGCTGATGACGCGCACCCGCGCCGGCCGTCACGTCTACGCCGTGGGGAGCAACGCGGAGGCGGCGCGCCTCTCCGGGGTGGTGGTCGGTAAGACCCTCCTCTGGGTCTACGCCTTCAGCGGCCTCCTGGCGGGCCTCGGCGGCGTGGTGATGGCGTCGCAGCTCCAGAGCGGCTCTCCCACCTACGGCCAGATGTACGAGCTCTACGTGATCGCGGCGGTGGTGGTCGGCGGCACCTCCCTGCAGGGCGGCGAGGGACGCATCTTCGGCACGCTGATCGGCGCGCTGATTATCGCCGTGATCCAGAACGGCATGAACCTGACCGGCGTAGAGAGCTACACTCAAAAGGTGGTGCTCGGCCTGGTGATCCTCGGCGCGGTGCTGTTCGACATGCTAAAACGGCGCGGGCTCCGGAAGGGGAAGGCCTGACCACACGCCAGGCCTCCCGAGAGAGGCCCGCGCGGCCGCGAGGGAATGAATTCCCTCGCTGGACGGCCTTCGGCCACGCGTCCTCCGGACGCCCAAACCAGGCCCATCTGAGTCCGCGGAGGCGGACTTCGTGCCGCGGTTGCCGCGGTTTCAACCGCCCGGACCCAGAACGCTCACCCGAGAGAATTGCCATGAAGACGCTACCGATCCGCCGTCTCCTCACCGGCCTCGGCCTGGCCGCCGCGCTCGCCCTGGGGGTGCGCGAGGGCGCCGCGCAGGGGCTGGGCGACCTGGCCCACCCGCAGGAGGGGCGCAGCCGCCGCGTCACCTCCACCTTCCGGGAAGGGGCGGGCGGGCGGTACGACCGGAACGCCCCGCCGAAGGGCGACCGCGAGGAGCGGAGCAACTTCGACAACTTCCGCGTGGCGCCGGGCGAGACCCACGTGCTGATGGACGAGAAGGGGCCCGGCGTCATCACCCACATCTGGATGACGTTCCTCGGGCCGGAGCCGCAGGACTGGGCCCCCCTGGGCTCCGCCACGCACCAGGACATGCTGCTGCGCATCTACTGGGACGGCAGCAAGCGGCCGGCGGTCGAGGCGCCGGTGGGCGATTTCTTCGCCAACTGCTTCGGCAAGCGCAGCGAGGTTCGCAGTCTGCCGGTAGTGGTGGAAGACGCCGACTCCTACAACTGCTTCTGGCACATGCCGTTCCGGAAGTCGGCGCGGATCGAGATCGTCAACCAGGGCGAGCAGCCGGTCAACCTGCTCTACTACAACATCGACTGGATCGAGAAGCGCAGCCTGCCCGCCGACACGCCCTACTTCTACGCCCAGTACCGCCAGGAGTACCCGGTGAAGTCCGGTGAGGACTACGTGGTGCTCGACACGAAGGGGAAGGGCCACTACGTCGGCACGGTGCTGGCGGTCCGCACCCGCAGCCCCTCCTGGTTCGGCGAGGGCGACGAGAAGATCTACATCGACGGCGAGGAGCAGCCCTCCATCTGGGGCACCGGCACGGAAGACTACTTCCTCTCCGCCTGGGGTCTCAAGACCACCAGCACGCCGTTCTTCGGGGTCCCGTACTTCGACCAATGGGGCATCCTGGGCGGCCACACCAGCGCCTACCGCTGGCACGTGGCGGACCCGCTCGTCTTCAATAAGGGCCTCAAGGTGACGTTCGAGCACTCCGGCTGGATCTCGCCGGACGAGAACCCGGAGTACAGGAGCACGAGCTGGAACGAGCGGGAGGACGACTTCTCCAGCGTCGCCTTCTGGTACCAGACCGGCACGCCCACCTTTACCGCCCGCGCGCCGCACGCCCGGGAGCGCCGCCTGCCGAGCCTGGAGCGGGAGACCGCCTACGCGCGCGACGTCACCGGCGCCGCCTCCCACGGCGAAGGGCGCGTCGTCCGCCAGCAGCTTGCCCTCTACCCGGGGCCGCAGCTCCTCTACATGCCCCAGCAGCAGGAGGGCGCGTGGCTGGAGATCCCGTTCGAGGTGAAGAAGAAAGAGCCGCTGCGCCTGGTGCTGAACATGACGAAGTCGTACGACTTCGGGCGCTACCAGCCGTATCTGAACGGGGTGCGCCTCGGCGGCCCGATCGATCTCTACAGCGCGGACGTCGCGAGCCAGGAATTCCACCTGCTCGACTTCTGGCCCGACCCGGGCCGGTACACGCTGCGGCTGGAGTGCGCGGGTAAGAGCCCGCAGTCGAGCGGATACTACCTAGGGATCGAGTCGGTCCGCCTGCGGGAGCGCCGCCCGCGCGTCGCCGCGATGGGCCACGACCGGAACAAAGACTGGAAGAAGGAGCCGGTGCTCTACCGGTAGCAAGCGAGAAGTAGAGAGAAGAGATGAAAGCGCTACGCACCTCCGCCTGCCGTTCGGCGGCGGTTCGCCTGGGTCCGCTGGCAGTCGCCGCGACCGCCGCCCTGGGGCTCTGCGCCTCCGCCGCGCAGGAAGCCGGCTCGCGGGAGCGGCCGGTGCCGTTCCGGGTGGCGCCGAAGCTGCCGGACGCGATGACGCCGGCTCCCACCGCCTCCGTGCGCCTGCAGGGCTACCTGGGCGACCGCGTGGCGAAGAACGCCGACCGGCGCCTGCCGGAGGTCGACGTCGACCGCCTCCTCGCCGGCTTCCGGAAGAAGCCGGGCGAGCACCCGTGGATCGGCGAGCATATCGGCAAGTGGATGCACGCGGCGACGCTGGCGTGGGTGAACACCGGCGATCCGAAGCTGAAGTCGAAGCTCGACTACGCCGTCGCGGAGCTGGTCAAGACGCAGGAGCCGGACGGCTACCTCGGCACCTACCTGCCGGACCAGCGCTTCGGGCTCTATCGCAACGCGGACTGGGACGTCTGGTCGCACAAGTACGACCTGATGGGCCTGCTCACCTACCACCAGTACACCGGGAATGCCGCGGCGCTGGAGGCGAGCCGCAAGGTGGGCGACCTGCTGATTCGCACCTTCGGGCCCGGGAAGAAGAGCATCCTCGCCGCCGGGACGCACGTCGGCATGGCCTCCACCAGCGTGCTCCAGCCGATGGTGCTGCTCTACCGCCTGACCGGCGACGACCGCTACCTGGAGTTCAGCCGGTATATCGTCCGCTCCTGGGACGAGGAGGGCGGCCCCAAGGTGCTGCGGACGCTCCTGACGGAGAAGTCGGTCCAGCGCACCGGCAACGGCAAGGCGTACGAGATGCTCTCCAACCTGGTGGGGCTCTGCGAGCTGGCGCGGGTGACCGGCGAGCGGGAGTACCTGCAGGCGGCGATCAACGCCTGGGACGACGTGGTCGCCAACCAGCTCTACCTCACCGGCTCCACCAGCCACGGCGAGCACTTCCACGATCCGCACGACCTCCCCAACCACCAGGGCGCGAACGTCGGTGAGACCTGCGTCAGCGTCACCTGGATCCAGCTCAACTCCCAGCTTCTCCGCCTCACCGGCCGCGCCCGCTACGGCGACGAGCTGGAGCGCACCTTCTACAACCACCTCGCCGCGGCGCAGCGGCCGGACGGGCGGGAGTGGTGCTACTACACCTCGCTGGAGGGGATCAAGCCGTACGGCCCCGGCATCAACTGCTGCGTCTCCAGCGGGCCCCGCGGCATGGCACTCGCCCCGCAGCACGCCTACCTCACCTTCCGGGAGAACGACGCGGAGGGACTGGCGGTGAACCTGCTGGAGAGCTCCACCGCCACCGTGACGGTGGGCGACCAGCGGGTGAAGGTGGAGCAGCAGTCGAGCTTCCCCGCCCCGCGGCCGGAGGACCTCACCAGCGGCCGCTCGACCCTGACGCTGCGGCTGGAGCGCCCGGCGAGCTTCCCGCTCAAGGTCCGCGTCCCCGCCTGGGCCGAGCGCTTCCGGATGCGGGTCCCGACGAACCAGCTGACCGCGCAGAACGACGGCTGGCTCACCGTCCCCGCGCGAAGCTGGAAAGACGGCGACCGCGTGGAGCTCACCTTCGGCATCCCGACCCGGATCGTGACCGGCGAGCACAGCAACGCCGGCAAAGCCGCGCTCACGTGGGGGCCGATCGTGCTCGCCTACGACGAGCGCCGCAATCCGGAGCTGCCGCACGTCCGCGGCGTCGGCTTCGCACGGTCCGGCGAGCGCCCGTTCCGCGCCGCCACGGCCGAGGGAATTCCGCTCGCGTTCCGGGCGCGCCTGCGCACCGGCACCGACGAGGCGGTGAAGGACGCCCTCTTCGTCCCGTTCGCGGAGGCCGGCAGCACCGGCGGTCGCTACGCCGTCTGGCTGCCCGCCCCCGGCACGCCGATCCCGCGCAACCTCTCCCTGCTGGCGCCGGGACGGGAGAGCCGCTCCCGCGAGGGGAACGTCGCCGGCTCGATCGTCGACGGCGACGAGCAGACCTTCGTCGTCACCTTCAACGCGGAGCGGCAGGCGGAAGACTGGTTCGCGGTGGAGCTGGAGAAGCCGGCGAAGATCGGCCGGGTGGTCTACTCCCACGGCCGCCTCTTCCACGACGGCGGCTGGTTCGACGCGAGCGCCGGCAAGCCGCGGATTGAAGCCCGCCTGGAAAAGGGCGGCCCGTGGGTGCGCCTCGGCACGCTGGACGACTACCCCGCCACCACGGCGACCGATCCTCGCGGACTGAAGGACGGGCAGAGCTTCACCCTGCGCCTTCCCGCGGAGCGGACCGTCTACGCCCTCCGCGTGATCGGCAAGCCCGCCCACGGCGACAACCCGGCCCAGGCGTTCTCCTCCTGCGGAGAGCTCCAGGCGTTCGCGCGATAGGGGCTTTCGCCAGGGTGTAGCGTGTAGGGGGTAGCGTGTAGACAGCCGCGAGGCGGCGTTCGCCTGTGGAAGACGGACCCGCCTCGGCTGGCTGCCGAGCAAGAGTTGCCGATGACCGTCCAGGTCACCCGCGGCCAGGAAAGGTGCGATGGCGGCTCCTTCTCACGGGGCCTCACCCTCGATCCCTCTCCTGAGAGGAGAGGGAAGCTATCGGTGTGATGCCGCTACGCCGGGCGGTAGGCCGCGCCGGAGTGCTGACCCGCCGTGTACATCTCGACGGCTGTTTTCAGAGCAGCAGGAGCAGGCAGGTTCAAGAGCGCGAAGCGCATCCCCCTATCCCCGGTTCCCCATCTCCCCATCTCCTGAGAGGTTCGAAGTCTCGCCTCTCGCTGTCGAGGCTCTGTGAGCGGGCTATAATTCGAGGCGGTGCTTTGCCCGGTCGGGCTGGTAGGGAGCGGGAGTGGAGAAGACGAGTGCGGTTTCGGGGGGCCAGTCGGCGCGGCGGCTGCTGGCGGGGGTGCTGCGTCCGTGGCTGACGCTCATCGTCGTCTGCGCGGCGTTCTCCCTCCACCCGGCGTTCCTGAACACGTTCTGGACCCCGCAGTACCTGCCGAACATCCTGCAGCAGGCGGCCACCAACATCATCCTCGCCGTGGGGCTCACCTTCGTGATCCTGACCGCGGGGATTGACCTCTCCGTCGGGGCGGTGATGGCGCTCTGCGGCATCACGCTGGGGCTCTCCGTCCGCGGCGGGCTGCCGCCGTTCCTGGCGTGGACCGTCGCCTTTCCCCTGGCGGCGCTCGCGGCCTGGGCGGCGGCGCGGGAGCTGCTGCGGCGTGGGGTGGACGGGCGCGCGGCGGGCGCCGCGGCAGTCGGGGTGACGGTCCTGGTCACCGCGGCGCTGGGATCGCTGCTCGGCCCGGTGCTGGCGCGCGGCGTGCGGCTGGAGTGGGCGCTGCTGGCCGCGGTCGCCGTAGGAATTGCCTGCGGCCTGTTGAACGGGCTGGTGACTTCGCTCGGGCGAGTGCCGTCGTTCGTGGTGACGCTCGGGATGCTCACCGCGGCGCGCGGGCTGACGGTCTACGCGACCGACGGCAACAGCGTCTCCGGCCTCCCCGCGCGGCTCGGATCGCTGGGGCAGGGCTGGCCGCTGGTCCTGATCGCGCTGGTGGTGGTGGTGAGCGGGGTGGTGCTGCAGACGCTCACCCGCTCCGGCAGGCTGATCACCGCCGTGGGAGCGAATGAAGAAGCGACCCGCCTGAGCGGCGTCTCGGTGCCGGTCTACCAGACCCTGGCGTTCGTGCTCTCCGGCCTCTGCGCGGCGCTGGCGGCGGTCGTGCTGACGGCGAAGTTCCAGCTGGCCGACACCGGCGCCGGCGTGGGCGCGGAGCTGAACGCCATCGCGGCGGTGGTGATCGGCGGCACCAGCCTGAGCGGCGGTCGCGGGACCGTCCTCGGGAGCCTGGTCGGCGCGCTCACCATCGCGGTGCTCAACGCCGGGATGGTGCTGGTCGGCGTGAAAGACACGCTGCAGGGAGTGGTGATCGGCCTGGTGATCGTGCTGGCGGTGATGCTCGACCGCGCGCGGCGTCCCGGCCGCGATTGATTTGACGACGAGAAAGCGAGAGGCGGAAATGAGAACTCACCGAGCGTTCATGGCCGCGGCGGCGGTACTGGCCCTGGGGCTCTTCGCGGCCGGCTGCGGGCCGGAGCCGGAGCCGGCGGGGCCTTCCACCGGGACCGATGGGGCCGCGGGAAACACGGCCGGCAGCGTAGATGCAGGCGCCGGGACCGAGCTGACGCAGGCGGAGCTCGACGCGGTAGAGAAGGCGGACCGCCCCTACAAGCTGGCGCTGGTGGTGAAGACGCGCAACAACCCGTTCTTCGATCCGATGATCAAGGCGGCGGAAGAAGAGGCGAAGGCGCTCGGCGCGGAGCTGGAGGTCCAGGCCCCCGCGCAGGAGAGCGACAAGGAGCGCCAGTTCGCGATGGTGCAGGACCTCACCGCGCGGAAGGTCGACGCCATCCTGATCGCGCCCGCCGACTCGAAGGGGATCGTGCCGGCGCTGAAGCAGGCGCAGGACCAGAACATCCTGGTGATCAACATCGACAACCGGATCGACCCCGACACCGCCAGCAGCGGCGGGCTGAATCTGTCCGCCTACGTAGGGGCGGATAACGAGGAAGGCGGCCGGCTGGCGGGCGAGGCAATGGTGGAGGCGCTCGGCGGCAGCGGCAAGGTGGCGATCCTGGAGGGAATCCGCGGCGCCGACAACGCCGAGGCGCGCAAGCGCGGCTTCCAGAGCGCCATCGAGGGCAAGCTCGACGTGGTGGCGACCGACACCGCCGAGTGGGACACCCAGAAGGCGTACGCCAAGTTCCAGTCGATGCTCGCCGCCCACCCGGAGATCCAGGGTCTCTTCTGCGCGAACGACAAGATGGCGGTCGGCGCGCTCCAGGCGCTCAGCGAGGCGGGCAAGCAGGGCAAGGTCGTGGTGATCGGCTACGATAATATCCCGGACGTGCGCCCGGCGCTGGACACGGGCGAGCTGTACGGCACGATCGAGCAGCACCCGGACCTGATGGGCAAGTACGGCGTGCGGGCGGCGGTCGGCATCCTGAACGGCAAGGTGCAGCGCGGCGGCGAGCTCCTGGTGCCGCTGGAAGTGATCCGGGCGAAGGGCAAGTAGCGGCCCGGCGGCGGCTGCGCGAGAGAATGGAGCGGCAACGGGTGAGCGAGCACGCGAAGACAACCGGCTCGAAGGCGGCGGCGGCCTGGAGCTTCGCGCTCCGGTTCCAGAGCTTCTTCGGCCTGATCGCCATCTTCATTCTCTCGGTGATCCTGTCGCCGATCCGGGACGGGAACATCGTCTTCCTGAACCCGGAGAACCTGCTCAACATCCTGCGGTTCGCCTCGGAGAACGGCATCATCGCGATCGGGATGACGCTGGTGATCCTGACCGGCGGCATCGATCTCTCGGTCGGCGCGGTCCTGGCGCTCTGCGCCGTCGCGGCCGCCTCCGCGCTGATGAAGATGGGGCTCGGCACCGGCGCCACCGTGGGGCTGGTGCTGGGCCTCGGCGCGCTGGTGGGGCTGGTGAACGGCGTGGTGACCACCCGCCTCCGGGTCCAGTCGTTCATCACCACCCTGGCGATGCTCAGCGTGGCCCGCGGCGCGGCCTCGCTCTGGGCGGGCGGCTACGCGATCCCGCTCGCCTTCGGGCCCGCCGCGGCGCCGCCCGCGTTCAAGTCGCTCTTCGCCGGCACGATCCCGCTCCCGGGCATCGGGCTGCCGGTGCAGATCCTCTACTTTGCGGTGGCGGGCATCATCGCCTCCGTGGTGCTGCGGCGGACCACCTTCGGACGGCACGTCTACGCCGTCGGCAGCAACGAGGGAGCGACCCACCTCTCCGGGGTGGCGGTCGACCGGGTAAAGGTGATCGTCTTTGTCGTCTCCGGCTTCCTGGCCGGCCTCGCCGCCCTCCTCCACGCGGCGCTGGTGAACCAGGGCAGCCACATCGACGGCTCCGGCTACGAGCTGAACGCGATCGCCGCGGTAGTGATCGGCGGGGCGTCGCTGATGGGCGGCACCGGGACGGTGATCGGCTCGATGGCCGGCGCGCTGATCCTCTCGATCCTGGATAACATCCTCGGGTTGAGGAATATCGCCTCCGAGTACCAGATGATCCTGAAGGGGGCGATCATCGTTTTCGCGGTCCTTCTCCAGCGCGCCCGGCGGTAGGGCCCTGGCGGGTGGGAGCTACTCGTCCGCCCCGGAGGGGCGGGAGACGATAGCCGGGGGTCAGCGAAGCGCAGCCCCCGGATACGGAGCCGCGGCTACGGGCCGCCCTGGAGGGGCGGGAGGACCGTCCGAAGACGGTGCGGAGTGAACTCCGCGGTTGGCTCCGCCGGGGGTCAACCTCCGGCGATCGATCGCGGCTCGCCCCGGAGGGGCGGCGGAACCGAACGCCGATCATCGGTGCCGACACGAAAGAAGTAACGATTCAGAGAGGAAGCGTCATGGACCGTCGAGTATTCATCGGGATCGGGTTAGGAGCGGCCGGGGCCGTCCTGGCGGGCTGCGGACCGCGGGAAGAGACCGGCACCGGGGGCGGAAACGGTGCCGCGGGCGGCGGGGGCGAGAAGTTCCTGATCGGCATGTCGCAGGCGAACAAGGGCGAGCCGTGGCGCCAGGCGATGAACGACCAGATCGCCGCCGCCGCGAAGGAGCACCCGGAGCTGGAGGTGGTCTTCGCGGACGCCGCCCAGAACAACGCCAAGCAGGTCGCCGACGTGGAGAACTTCCTCCAGCAGGGCATCAAGCTCCTGATCATCTCCCCCAACGAGGCGGCGCCGCTCACCGACGTGGTCGCCAAGGCGTACGACCGCGGCATTCCGGTGATCGTGCTCGACCGGAAGGTCGAGGGCGACAAGTACACCATGTGGATCGGCGCGAACAACCAGGCGATCGGCAAGCGCGCCGGCGAATATGTCGCCAACTGGTGCAAGGAGCAGGGCCGCACCCCCTGCAACGTGATCGAGCTGCGCGGCCTGGAAGGCTCCACGCCGGCCCGGGAGCGCGGCGACGGCTTCCGCGAAGGCATCGAGGGGAACCCGGACGTCAAGATCGTCGCGAGCCAGAACGCCGACTGGCTCCGGGAGAAGGCGATCCCCGCCTCTCAGGCGATGCTCGCCTCGCAGCCGAACGTCGACGTGATCTACGCCCACAACGACCCGATGGCCGAAGCGGCGATCATCTCCGCGCAGAACGCCAACCGCGACATGGAGAAGCTGCTGGTAGTCGGCATCGACGGCCTCCCCACGCCGGACGGCGGCATCCGCTCCGTGATGGACGGCCGGATCGACGTCACCTACGTCTACCCGACCGGCGGCGCGGAGGCGATCGACTGGGCGCTCAAGATCCTGAAGGACCAGGAGACCCCGCCGAAGGAGGTCGTGCTCGAGACCGAAGAGGTCACGAAAGCGAACGCCGAAGAGCTGCTGAAGAAGTACGGCGGCGCCTGAGGCGGGATGCCCATGGCTGAGTAGCCAGGGAGCGGGGCGAGGCGCCGCGGCGCCGCGAGGCATTAAAATACCTCGCTGGACGGCCTGCGGCCAAGCGTCCTCCGGACGCCCAAACGGGCCGTGTCAGCGCGCGAAGGCTGACCAGTGCCCCTATTTCCGCCTCCAGAAAGCGCGCCATAGAGAGACGGCCGTGCCCTACTGAACCCGGGCGCGGCCGTTTCGTCTAAGCGGCGGGCCCGGCTCGCCGTCTCGCCGGGTCGGCGGCGAATCGCTCGCTGTCCGCTGTACCCCCATCTCTACCACCGCGATGAACCGTTCACCCCTGTACGGCGCCCTGCGCCCGGCGGCTGCCCTCACCGTCGCCCTCTGTCTCGCCGGTGCCGCGTTTGCCGCGGACGATTTCCGCACCGTCGCCACCGCGGTCACGGCCCAGATCCAGGAGCCGGCGGCCTCTACGGCGACTCCCGGCGGGGCCGGCTACCTGGGCGTGCACGCTGTCCTCAACCCCAAGGGCCACCTGGTCCTGGACGAGGTCGAGGCCGACTCGCCGGCCGCGCGGGCCGGGCTGCAGCCGGGCGACCATCTCCTCAAGCTGAACGGGCAGACGGTCAAGGAGCCGGAGGCGCTGCGCTCGCGGCTCCAGTCGCAGGCGGCCGGCGCGCCGGTGAAGCTGCAGTACCAGCGGGGTCGGAAGCGCCGGGAGGTGGAGGTTTCCCTGGCGGCGACGAGCCGCCCACTGCGCCTGGCGGAGCGGCGCGCGCAGATCGGGCTGGGGATCGGCGATCCGGAAGAGGGCGGCGGCGCGCCGGTGCGCTCCGTGACGCGCAACTCCCCGGCGGAGAAGGCGGGCATCCGCGAGGGCGAGATCCTCCTCAAGATCGACGGCGTCCCGCTCACCACCGCCGCGCGCCTGGGCGACAGCGTGGCGCAGAAGGAGCCGGGAGACACGCTGACCCTCACCCTCCGGCGCGACGGCCAGGAGACCGACGTGAAGGTCGAGCTGGCCGAGGCGCCGGGACCCCGCACGGGAGCGAGCCCGGGCGGCGAGCGCGGCGTCTTCAAGAAGGACGTCTACCGGCTGGCCGTGATCTGCATCGAGTACCCGGACGTCCAGCACAATCCGCAGGTCCCCGCCGCCGAATGGGAAGAGGCGCTCTTCAGCGCCGGCACCTACCGCGGCAAGAACAGCGCCACCGGGCAGCCGGTCTACGGCAGCATGCGGGACTACTTCGCGGAGCAGTCGAACGGCGGCCTGCGCGTGGAAGGGAAGATCTTCGACTGGCTCACCGTCTCCAAGAAGCGCGGCGACTACACCGAAGGGACCGGCACCGGCGGTCGCAACCGCACGGCGCTGCTCTCGGAGGCGATCGACCTGCTGCTGGCGCGCGACGGTGAGCAGGCGCTGCAGGGCTTCGACGGCCTCTTCTTCCTCTACGCGGGCGGGCGCGTGCAGACTAGCCGCGGCGGCCTCTACTGGCCGCACCGCTCCACCCTGAGCCACCGCGGAGAGCGCTGGTCGTACTTCATCGTGCCCGAGGGCGGCGAGCGGATCTCGAACATCAGCGTCATCTGCCACGAGTTCGGGCACATGCTCGGCCTGCCGGACCTCTACGCGCGCCCCGAGAACCCCGGCTCCGAGGGCCTGGGGAACTGGTGCGTGATGTCGAACCAGGTGAACAACGGCCGTCCGCAGCACATGGGCGCCTGGTGCAAGGAGCGGCTCGGCTGGCTCACCCCGACGGTGATCGACCCGACCGTGAAGCAGAAGCTGGTCCTCTCCCCGATCAACGGCTCCAGGACCGAGTGCTTCAAGGTGCTGGTGCGGCCGGACGGCAGCGAGTACCTGCTGCTGGAGAACCGCCGCCGCACCGGCTTCGACACGAGCCTGCCGGAGCAGGGGCTGCTGATCTGGCGGGTCGTCGGCAATCGCCCGATCCTGGAGGAGTCGCACGGCGTGGAGGGGCCGGCCGGCCCGGGCGTCTTCCTCACCTCGGTGCCGTACCCCAGCGGCGCGAACAACGCCTTTACGCCGTACACCGTCCCCTCCAGCCGCTCCCAGCTCGGCGGCGGGCTGCCGGTCTACATCACGAACATCCGCAGCCTGCCGGACGGGCGAGTGAGCTTCTACGTCGGCTACGAGTTCCAGTAAGCGGCCGACTCACGCCGCCCTCACTGGACGGTCACGCGGACCGGCACGCTCACAACCGGCGCCACGGGCGAGTCGGTGTGGAAGCGCAGGGTAGTGCTCAGCAGGCCCGGCTGGAGCCGTTCCGCCGCGGTGAGCGTCACGTCGTAGAACTGGCCGGGCGTGCTGGGCTCCACGGAGGCGCGGAGCAGACGGGAGCCGGTCTCGATCCGCTTCAATTGGAGCTGGCCGGTCCGGGTGAAAAGCTGGATCCGGCCCAGCTCCTGCCCGGAACCGGTGGGCTGAAGCGAGGGGACCGACAGCTCCCGCGGGCTGACGACGGGGCCGCGCTGCGCCAGCCCGACTACCGCCAGCCAGCACTGCGGGAGGCGCGCCTCCGTGGTGTCCATGCGCACGGTGGCGTTGAAGTCTCCCGGCGCGGGGCCCGGCCCGATCGTGAGGCGAAGCCGGTAGGCCCGCGCGGTGTCTCCCGGCTCCGGCGGAAGCAGCGCCGCCCGGACCAGCGGCGAGTCGCACTGCGGGCTGCTGATCCCAACCGGGCTGCCTTTCCGCGGGACCAGCCGTACTTCTCGCTGGTAGCTCCGGCCCGGCTCGTACGGGACGATCAGCGGGCCGCCCGGCTCCATGGCGATGAACGGCACGACGGTCGCCGCCACTGCCAGCTTGAGCTCCGGCTGGGTGGGATCGTTGGTGCGGACCAGGAGCTGTTTCTCCACCAGCCCGTCCCAATGAGCTTCCGGCTCGAAGCGCCCCCGGATCTCCGCACTCCCGCCTGGTGCCACGAGCCGCGGAAACTCCGAGGTCACGCAGCCGCAGTCCCCCTCCACCGAGCGGATCTCCAGGTCCTGGCTGCCGTCGTTGCGAAGAGGAAAGCCGAGGGCGACCGACTCCCCCGCCGGGACCCGACCCAGGTCCCGGCGGGTCGCGGCAAACACGGCGCGCGGACCGGAGACGCTCCTGGGCCGGGGCGCCAGGAGTACCCGGGCGCCCGCGTAAACCACGAGCGCGAGCGCCGCGATCCCCACTGCGTGCCGTATCTGCATCTTGGCTCCGGCAGTCGCCTACCGCACGGTAACGGTGTATGACGCCGACGCCGTGTTGCCCGAGGCATCGGTCGCCGTGCAGGTGATAGTCGTCACTCCCGCCGCGAACGGGTCCCCCAGCGGCTTACCGTCGCTGCGAACGCAGGAAACCGTTACGCCGGGGCAGTTGTCCTTCACCCGCGGCCTGGGAAGCCGGACGACCACGGTGACCTGGACCGGCTTCCGGCGCACGACGAGGCTCCCCGGGGCGGTGAGCGTGGGCTTCTGCGTGTCCTGCACGGTGACCGTGAAGGAGGCGGTGGCGGTGTTGCCGGCGCGGTCCGTGCAGGTGCAGGTGACGGTAGTCACTCCCACCGGGAACGGCGCCGAGAGCGAGCGCCGATCGCTGCGGGTGCAGCTCTCCTTCACACCCGGGCAGTTGTCGGTGGCGCGCGGATGGGGGAGCTTCACCTTCGCGGAGCAGAGTCCCTTATCGGCGGGGCGGACGAGGTCCCCCGGCACGGTACAGGTCGGCTTTTGCGTGTCCGTGATGGTGACCGTAAACGTCACCGTGGCGGTGTTTCCGGAAGCGTCGGTGCAGGTGCAGGTGATCGTCGTCTTCCCCACCGGATACGGGGCGGTGAGCGGCTCACGGTCGCTCCGCACGCACTCCTCTTTGACGCCGGGACAGTTGTCCGCCGCCTGCGGGTGCCGGATCTCCACCCGGGCCGTGCAGGCGTTGGGATCGGCCGGCCGGGTAATGTTCTCCGGTACGCCGCACGTCGGCTTCTGGGTGTCCCTCACTCTCACCCGGTAGCTCGCGCTGGTGGTGTTGCCGGAGGCATCGACCGCCGTGCAGGTGATCGTGGTGACGCCCACGGGGTAGGGATCGGTCAGCGGCTTCCCGTCGCTCCGCACGCACGTCACCGTTACGCCGGGACAGTTGTCCTTCGCGGTCGGCGTGCCGACCTCCACCTCGGCCGTGCAGCGGTCCCGATCGGTGGGACGGGTGATGTCCCGCGGGACGGTGAGCATGGGAGGCACCGTCTCCGTCACCGTGACGGTGAAGCTCCCGGTGGCCGTGTTGCCGGAGGCGTCGGTGGCGGTGCAGGTGACCGTCGTCACCCCCGCGGGGTAGGGATCGGTCAGCGGCTTGCCGTCGCTGCGAACGCAGGCGACGGAAACTCCGGGACAGTTGTCGGTCGCCCGCGCGGGCGCCACTTCCACCCGGGCGGAGCAGGCCTTCGGCTTTGCGCGCTTCGTCACGTTCGCCGGCACCGTCAGCACCGGCTTCTCGGTATCGAGGACCGTAATCGTCTGCCGGCAGGTAACGGTCTCGCCTTGCCGGCTGGTCGCAGTCCAGGTGACCACCGTGGTCCCGACCGGATAGGGGTCGGTCAGCGGCTTGCCGTCGCTCCGGGTACCCTGCACGACTCCGTTGGAGCGCGGTGTGGTGACGGTGAGGGCGGCGGAGCAGAGGTGCGGGTCGTTCTCCGCGGTCACGCTCGGCGGGCAGTCCAGGAAGAGCGGCTCGGTGAGGCAGAGGCGGGAAACGAACCCGCTGAGGCCGAGATTCGAAGTCTGAAACGGCGGGTTGCCGGCCACCGGGAAGTCCGCGGAGGCGGTGCTGCCCGCGATCTGGACGCAGCGGCTCCCGCTCACTGCGATGGAGTGGCCGATGTCGTAATCGCTGCCGCCGAGGAACGTGGAGAAGCTCAACGCGCCTCCACTCGCCGGGATCTCCGCGACGAAGCCATCGTAACCAGCACCGGCGTGGCTCCCCTGCAGCGGATCGACCACGGGGAAGCCGGAAGAGCTGGTCCCGCCGGTCACGTAGACGCGTCCATCGCCGTCGACCGCGATCCCGTTACCGAAGTCGGTATTGTCTCCCCCCAGGTAGGTGGAGTAGACGAGCGCGCTGCCGGTGGAGTCCAGCTTCGTTGCGAAGGCATCGATACCGCCCCCATACCCGGACTGCGCCGCATTGGCAACCGGAAAGTTGTCGGACCAAGTCTCGCCGGTCACGCAGGCGTTCCCGTCTCCATCTACGGCCAGCCCTCGCGCGCGGTCCTCGAAATCGCCGCCCAGGAAGGTGGAGTAGACCAGCGCGCTCCCGGCGGCGTCGAGCTGGGCCACGAACGCATCGGCGAAGAACGGCTCCGGCTTCGTGGCCTGGAAGGCGGCGGAAGACACCGGGAAATCGTCCGATTCGGTGGCGCCGGCCACGTAGACCGTGCCCGTCCCGGGTCGCACGGCAATGCCCACGCCGTAGTCGATCCAACTGCCGCCGAGGTAGGTCGAAAAGACCAGGGAGCTCGCACCCGACTGCTGCGTGTCCAGCTTCGCCACGTAGCCATCCTGCTCGCCGGCCAGCGACGCCTGGAACGGATTGGCTCCCGTGGGGAAGTCGGCGGAAGTCGTGGCCCCGGTGACGTAGGCATGGCCGCTGTCGTCGACGGCGATCGCCGCTCCATAGTCGTCCGCAGGCGCCGCGGGGGAGACCGGCGTCGACCCGCCCAGGTAGGTGGAGTAGAGCAGGGCGTTTCCGCTGGGGGCGAGGCGGGTGACGAACGCCTCGCCGCCGGCCCCCGCGGTCGGCTTCAGCGCGTTCCCGGTGACCGGAAAGTTGGCGGAGCGGGTGTTGCCGACGACGTAGGCGCTGCCGCTACTGTCGACGGCGATCCCCACTGCCTGGTCGAGACCGCCGCCCCCCAGGTAGGTGGAGTAGACGAGGGCGCTGCCCGCGGGGTTCAGCTTGGTCACGAACGCCTCGCCGGCTCCACCCGCGGTCCCGGAAAGGGCGCCCGCGAGGGGAAAGTCGGAAGAGAAGGTTATGCCGGTCACGTAGCTGTTCCCCGCGGCATCGACCGCGATCCCGCCGGCGTGGTCGTCACTACTGCCGTCGAGATAGGTGGAGAGCTCCAGCACGGGATCGATCACCAGCGGCCGGGCGCGGTCGTACTCCGCCACCCGGAAAGCGACCTGTACCCCCTCCGGCCGCGCCCCCGGCCGGGCGGTATCCCGTGGATCCAGCGCGTAGCTGCCGTCCACCGGGACCCGGCGGCCGTCGACCTCCTGGTAGATGAGCGGCCGGCGCTGGCGCACTTCGCCGTCCCGCAGGCGGAGCACCAGCTCCCCCGCGGCGTCGATCCGCACCGCCTCGGCCCCCGCGTAGGCCAGCCGAATGCGATCCGGATCGGCGCCCGGGTGGACCACGAAGTCGTGCTCGAGCTCCCGCCCGTTTCCGTAATGGAGCAGGTCGATTCCCGGATAGACCTGGCGCAGCAGCACCCGGGCGAAGTGCGGCACGTCCCGCCGCCACCGGCCCGGATCACTCCCGAGCAGGTAGTTCGACCTCCCGGGGAGCGGCTCCAGCCCCCTCGCGACCGGCCGCGGGTTGGCGCCGAGCAGCCGCATCCGCAGTACCTCCGGGCCCGCCGCGGCCTCCCCGCGGCCGGGGAGCGCCAGGACCGCCTCCGTGGGGGCCACGTAGAGCGCCGCCCCTCCCCGCCTGCTGACGAAGCGGTACGGAGCCCCCGGGGCCGCCGGCTCGAACGCCAGCGGCAGCCGCGCCAGCTGTGCCGCGGCAGTGGGTGCGGGGACCGGCAGCTCGCGCCCGCCGCGGCCCGCCGCCGCGAGGAGCAGCGCCCCGAGCCCCGCCGCCGTGAGCACCCCGAGCCGCAGGCGTCCCCGCGATCCGGACGGCGGCGGACCGGCCCCGGGGGCCGTGGAGAGAGGCGAGGCGGAAGGAAGGGACGCGGAAGCGGAGCCGAGCATAGCAAATCATCCTCAGAAGCGAAGGTAGCCCGCCGCTTCCGGGAGAGGATCCGCGGGAGGTACTACGGCCGCGAAGCTGGAAGGGGAGGAGCGCTATCCTGGTTACCTAACAGGCAAGATATAGCGCGACAGCGAAACAGGTCAACCCTCTAACAGAGAATTGTCGAGCGGGGTTTCAGCGCAATGCCGCCCAGCCCGTAAGGGAGGGTGCGACGCGGCCGGAGAAGTGCAGGTCACCCGCACCAACGAGTTTCAATCCTCACCCGCCGGTGAGGGCGGGTGCGACATCCGAGAGGAGCGGGCTCGCCGTGAGCGAGAAGCGTTTCAATCCTCACCCGCCGGTGAGGGCGGGTGCGACTTGCGGGCGAGCAGCCCCCACTTCTCGGCCGCGTTGTTTCAATCCTCACCCGCCGGTGAGGGCGGGTGCGACCCACGACCTGGAGACCCGGTGCGATCCCTCCGGGGTTTCAATCCTCACCCGCCGGTGAGGGCGGGTGCGACTCGTGCAGATGGCCGAGTACAAGGATCCGCTGGCGTTTCAATCCTCACCCGCCGGTGAGGGCGGGTGCGACGCCCGGTGCCGGAGGCGCAGTTCCAGGTAAAGGGGGCGGTTTCAATCCTCACCCGCCGGTGAGGGCGGGTGCGACGAGAGCGTCGGCGCTGCCGTGTCCGCACCGTGGCGGATCGGTTTCAATCCTCACCCGCCGGTGAGGGCGGGTGCGACGCGAAGCGGCGCACACAGACGAGGATCTGGAGCGGTTTCAATCCTCACCCGCCGGTGAGGGCGGGTGCGACTGGAGGAGTTGGCGCGGCGGGGCTAATCGGGCGGGTTTCAATCCTCACCCGCCGGTGAGGGCGGGTGCGACGCGCCGGCTGCGGGGAGCCGCTGGAGCGCGAGCCGTTTCAATCCTCACCCGCCGGTGAGGGCGGGTGCGACCGCTGATCTGATTGATGATCCCGGCGAGCTGGTTGTTTCAATCCTCACCCGCCGGTGAGGGCGGGTGCGACGCGTGCTGTGGGTGCCGGCCGCGGAGGTGACGGCGTTTCAATCCTCACCCGCCGGTGAGGGCGGGTGCGACATCCAGTCCAAGGCGATTGCTGCCGGCACGGTGCGGTTCCAATCCTCACCCGCCGGTGAGGGCGGGTGCGACCTCCACGTCGCCGGCCCGTCTGTCCGCCGATCGACGTGTTTCAATCCTCACCCGCCGGTGAGGGCGGGTGCGACGCGGGCAGCAACGACTGCGCGATGCTCTTCGTGCAGTTTCAATCCTCACCCGCCGGTGAGGGCGGGTGCGACGGTCTGCCCAGCCACGGCTTCGGGACCGGGAGGGCGGACCGCTCCCCGGGTCGCCCCCGGGGAAGTGGAGGCCTGCGCAGCGGGAGCGGCGCGGACCTCCTGCCTGTTGGTTCAGCGCTTCCGATCCGCGTTTCCTGCGCTGCGTCCCGAGTCCCACGGTTCACCGGGAAGCGTCCAGCAGTAGCAAGAGTGGGTGTAGTTACGCGAGGCGCCGAGGACTCCCCGCGATCCGTGTCGTAATGGGCGGCAGGGTTCGGCGACTTTCGACGCGAGGTGACACGTGCTCCGGCTCCGCGGTCTCGTTCTGGCACTCACCCTTACGCTCGGCGGCCTCTCGGCGGCGGGGGCGGAGAACTGGCCCGGCTTCCGGGGTCCGCGCGGCGACGGCAGCAGCCAGGAGAAGGCGCTCCCCGTCACCTGGAGCGGGACGGAGAACTTGGCGTGGAAGACCGCCATTCCCGGCCGCGGGCACGCCTCGCCGGTGGTCTGGGGCGACCGCCTCTTCCTCATCTCCGCGCTGGAGGACCGGGAAGAGCGGATCCTGCTCTCGCTCGACCGCAAGACCGGCAAGATCCTCTGGCAGCGGACGGTCCTGAAGGCGCCGCTGGAGCGGATCCACGAGCTGAACAGCTACGCCTCCAGCACGCCGCTGACGGATGGCGAGCGGGTCTACGTGAGCTTCCTGGACCGCGACCGCATGTTCGTCGCGGCGTACGATTTCGAGGGCAACCCGCTCTGGGAGGCGCGCCCCGGGCCGTTCGCCAGCGTGCACGGCTACTGCAGCAGCCCGGTGCTCTACAAAGAGAGCCTGATCGTCAACGGCGACCACGACGGCGACGGCTTCCTGGTGGCGCTCGACCGTAAGACCGGGACGACGCTCTGGAAGACCGCCCGGCCGAACAACACCCGCAGCTACTGCACGCCGATCATCCGGCAGGTGGAGGGCCGCCCGCTGCTGATGATGTCCGGCAGCAAGTGCGTGGCCGCCTACAACCCGGACGACGGAAAGCTGGAGTGGATCATGGACGGCCCCACGGAGCAGTTCGTGGCCGCACCGGTCTACAACGGCAAGCTGCTCTTCATCACCGCGGGGTACCCGGACAAGCACGTGGTGGCGATCCGCCCCACCGGCCGGGGCAAGCTGGGCGAGGACCAGATCGTCTGGCGCACCCGCCGCGGCGCCTCGTACGTCCCCTCGCCGATCCTCGCCGGCGAGTACCTGCTGGTGGTGGCGGACGGCGGCTTCGTGAGCTGCTGGTTGGCGGATACCGGCGAGCAGCTCTGGACGGAGCGCCTCGGCGGCGGCCACAGCTCCTCGCCGATCTTCGCGAACGGCCTGGTCTACTTCCAGAGCGACCGCGGCGTTACCAGCGTGCTGCGCCCCGGCCGGACCTTCGAGAAGGTCGCCGCCAACGAGCTGGGCGAGGAAACCTACGCCTCCCCGGTCCCGAGCCAGGGACAGCTCTTCCTGCGTGGCGTGAAGCACCTCTACGCCATCGGCGCCTCCAAATAGCCCCTTCCGGAGTCGATCAACATGTCACTCAAGCTGCTCGTCCTCCCGCTGGCCGCGGCACTCGCCGCCGCCCCGCTCCTCTCCGCCGGCGCGGCGGCGCCGCGGGAGCTGCCGCCCGTCTCCGAGCTGCCGGCGCGACCGGAGCTGCCGGACCCGCTGGTGATGCTGGACGGTCGCCGCGTCACCACCCGCGCGCAGTGGGAGAAGGAGCGGCGGCCGGAGCTGAAGCGACTCTTCGAGCACTACATGTACGGCGCCATGCCGAAAGCGCCGAAGGTCCGCGCCACCGTGGAGCGAGAAGACCGCCAGGCGCTGGGCGGAAAGGCAACGCTGCGGGAGGTGACGCTGCGCTACGGACCGGACGCCACCCCGCCGCTGCACCTGCTGGTCGTGGTGCCGAACAGCCGGAAAGGGCCCGCGCCCACTTTCCTGGGGCTCAACTTCTGCGGCAACCACGCCGTCCTGAATGATCCGAAGATCCGGCTGCCGGACGTCTGGATGTACCCGAACCGGAAGGGTGTGGTGAACAACCGCGCGACGGACGAGGGCCGCGGGTCGCAGGTCGACGTCTGGAACCTCGAGCAGTCGATCGACCGCGGCTACGCGGTCGCCACCTTCTACAGCGGCGACGTCGACCCGGACCGGCCGGACTTCACCGACGGCGTCCACCCGCACTTCCTGCGCCCGGGCCAGACGGCCCCCGGCCCGCACGACTGGGGCACCATCGCCGCCTGGGCCTGGGGCTTCCACCGCGCCATGGACCACCTGGTGACCGACCGCTCGATCGACCGCAAGCGGATCGCGGTGGTCGGGCACTCCCGCAACGGCAAGGCGGCGCTGCTGGCGGCGGCGTTCGACGAGCGGATCGCGGCGGCGATCCCGCTTCAGGCCGGCTGCGGCGGCACCGCGCCGAGCCGCGGGACGGTGGGGGAATCGGTGGAGCGGATCAACACCAGCTTCCCGCACTGGTTCAACGACACGTTCCCGCTCTTCAACAAAGAGCCGCAGCGCCTGCCGTTCGACCAGCACTCGCTCGTAGCCCTGGTGGCGCCGCGCCCGGTGCTCTTCCCGAACGCCGTGGAAGACACCTGGGCCAACCCGGAGGGCCAGTTCGAGGTGCTGCGCGCCGCCGATCCGGTCTACCGCTTCCTCGAGGTGGAGGGCCTCGGCTCCCAGCAGATGCCCGCCGTCGGCACGCTGCTCAACAGCCGCCTCGGCTACTTCATCCGCCCCGGGCAGCACTCCATGGAGACCCAGGACTGGCGAGCGTTCCTCGACTTCGCGGACCGCCACCTGAAGTAGGAGCCGGATTCACCGCAGAGACGCGGAGCACGCGGAGAGAACCCGAACCAGAATCCGAACCTGATTCACCGCAGAGGACGCGGAGAGCGCAGAGAGGACGCAGAGGGGAACCAGAGTGTTGGGCCTGATCCGCTTCACGAGCGCCGTACTGCGGCCCCGCACCGAACCTGACCCACCGCAGAGACGCGGAGAGCGCAGAGAGAGCCGGGACCAGAGGAATGCGGCCCGGCCCGCTTCACGAACGACGTACTACGGCCCCGCAGTTTCTCCTGCTGGTTCCCCTCTCTGCGTCCTTTGCGGTCTCCGCGGTAAGTCCGGCTCGGAGGTTCTCTCCGCGTCCTCTGCGTCTCTGCGGTGAAGAACGGTTCGGAATGCCCTACGCCAGGATCTCCTTCGCCACCACGCCTTCCACGTCGGTGAGGCGGAAGTCGCGGCCGGAGTAGCGGTAGGTGAGCTTCTCGTGGTCGAGGCCGAGGAGGTGGAGGATCGTGGCGTGGAGGTCGTGGACGCTCATCGGCTTCTCCACCGCCTTGAAGCCGAACTCGTCGGTCGCGCCGTAGGTGTAGCCGCTCTTCACGCCGCCGCCGGCCATCCACATGCTGAAGCCGTAGTGGTTATGGTCGCGGCCGTTCCCGTTCTCGGAGACGGGGGTGCGGCCGAACTCGCCGCCCCAGATCACCAGGGTATCTTCCAGCAGGCCGCGCAGCTTGAGGTCCTGCACCAGGGCCGCCATCGGCTGGTCGATCTCCAGGCACTTCTTCTTGATCTCCACGTCGATATTGTCGTGGTGATCCCAGCCGCCGTTGGTGATCTGGACGAACCGCACGCCGTTCTCCACCAGCCGCCGCGCCAGCAGGCACGCCTTGGCGAAGCTGCCGTCGCCGTACTGCTGGCGGGTCGCCTCGCTCTCCTTCCGGAGATCGAAGGCGTCGCCCGCGGCGAACTGCATGCGGAAGGCGGTCTCCATCGCGCGGATGCGCGCGTCGAGGAGCGCGTCGCCGCCGCGCTGCTGCTGGTGCGCCGCGTTCAGCTTCTGCAGAAAGGCGAGCTGCCGCCGCTGCGCCTCGCGGTCGAGGCGGTTGTTCCGGAGGTGCGCGATCATCTTCTCCGGCTCGGTCTGGCCGAGGTCGATCGGCGTCCCCTGGTGCTCGCCCGGGAGGTAGCCGCTGCGCTGGACCGGCACGAAGGTGGAGCCGAGGGAGACGAAGCCGGGGAGGTCCTGGTTCTCCGTGCCGAGGCCGTAGCTGACCCACGCGCCGAGGGCGGGGTGGACCTGGTCGATGCGGCCGGAGACCATGAAGTTGATCGCCGGGCCGTGGTTCGGGTTGGAGGCGTGGACGGAGCGCAGCACGCAGAGGTCATCCGCGACGTTGCGCAGGTTGGGGAGCAGGTCGCTGATCTCGACCCCGCTCTTGCCGCAGCGCTCGAACGCGAACGGGGAGGGCAGCAGGGGGCCGGTGACCCGCTCGGTGCGCAGGTCGACGCTGCCGGGGCGCTGCCCCTCGTACTTCTTGATCGCCGGCTTCGGGTCGAGCATGTCGACGTGCGACGGGCCGCCGCTCATGAACATGAAGATGACCCGCTTCGCCTTCGGGGCAAAGTGGGGCTGGGGCAGGCCGCCGGTGGCCGCCGCCGCGGACTCGGCGTGGAGCAGGTCCGCCAGCGCGAGGCCGCCGAAGCCGAGGCCGACCCGCTGCAGCAGGCTGCGCCGGGAGAGAGAAGAGGCAGGGTTTCGGATCTCGTTACTCATGGTCAGTCCACAAAGAGAAGCTCGTTGCCGCAGAGCAGCGCCTGGGCCAGCGCGCTCCAGCCTTCTTTCGGGTTCGCGGGGTCACAGCTCTGGACCAGCCGCAGCGCTTCCGCCGCCTCGTCCGGGCGCGGGTCGCGCTGCAGCACCTGGCGGAAGAGGCGCCGCACCGGCTCGTCCGTGCCGCCGCCGGCCGCCGTCGCCTGCTCCGCCAGCCGGTCCGCGCAGCGCTGGATGAACGGGCTGTTCAGGAAGTAGAGCTGCTGGAGCGGCGTGGTGGTCGGCGTCCGCTGCTCCCCGTGCCGGTTGGCGTCCGGGAAGTCGAACAGCCGCAGGACGTCGGCGGGCCGCTGCCGGCTGACGCGGCCGTAGAGCGTTCGCCGCCGGTTGTCGCGGCTCTCCAGGTTGTCGGAAGGGCCGCCGACGGTCAGGTCGAGCTCGCCCGCCACCTGGAGGATCGTGTCTCGCCACGCCTCCACTTCCAGCCGGCGCGGGACCATCCGCCAGAGCCACTTGTTCTCCGCGTCCTTCGCGGAGTAGGCGGGGCGGTTGGCGCCGGACTGCCGGTACGCCGCGGAGAGCACGATCTCCCGGTGGAGCCACTTGAGCGACCACCCCGCGCGCACGAACCGGGCGGAGAGGTCGGTCAGCAGCTCCGGATGGCTCGGCTTCCCGCCCAGCCGGCCGAAGTTGCTGGGGGTATCGACCAGCGGCCGCCCGAAGTGCCAGCCCCACACCCGGTTCACGATCACCCGGGCGGTGAGCGGCGCGGCGTCGGTCAGCATCGCCTCCGCCAGGTCGAGGCGCCCGCTGCCGGGCCCGAACGACTTCGGCGCGCCGGGGGAGAGTACCGTGAGGAAGCGGCGCGGCACCGTCTCGCCCGGACGGCTCACGCTGCCGCGGATGAAGACCGGCAGGTTCCGGGAGGCGCCGGGGCGGTAGTCCAGCTTCGTGCGGGCGGGGTCGTCCCCGTTCACCCAGAGGGCGGCATCGCGGACCACGTTCGCCATCGGCGCGCCGATCCCCGGCGTCGCCTTCAGCTTCTCCAGCTCCGCCTCTTCTTTCGCGATCTCGTCCGCCAGCTTCTTCGCCCCGTCACCCTCGGCGCGCTCCAGGTCCCGCTTCTTGCGGCGCAGGTCGCGCTCCAGCTCGCGGAGACGCCGCTCCGCGCGGGCGAGCTGCTCCGCCTGCTCGTCCGGCATCTCGACCAGCGGCCGCTCCACGAGTTGGGTGCTCGCTATCACGCCGGCCAGCGCGTAGTAGTCTTTCGCGGAGATCGGGTCGAACTTGTGGTCGTGACAGCGGGCGCAGGCGACGGTGAGCCCCAGGAAGCCGCGGCTGACCGTGTCGAGGCGCTCGTCCCACTCGTCGGCGGCGATCGTCTCCACCACGTCGCGCGCCAGCATCAGCTCCTTGTGGTAGACGGGCGAGAGCCCGAGGAAGCCAAGCGCCGCGCGCTCCTCCACCGGCACGTCCGGCATCAGGTCGGCGGCGAGCTGGCGCGTCAGGAACTGGTCGTACGGCAGGTCGCGGTTGAGCGCGCTCACCACCCAGTCGCGGTAGCGCCAGGCATAGGCGGGCGGCTGGTTGGTCGCCTCGGAAGTCGGGTTGTCTTCCGCGTAGCGGGCCACGTCGAGCCAGTGACGGCCCCACCGCTCCCCGTACTGCGGCATGGCGAGGAGGCGGTCGACCAGCTTCTCGTAGGCGTCCGGCGACGAGTCGGCCTCGAACGCCTGCACTTCCTCGTAGGTCGGCGCCAGGCCGATCAGGTCGAAGTAGACGCGGCGGATCAGGGTGCGGCGGTCCGCTTCCGGCGAGGGGGTCATCCCCTGCTTCGCCAGCCCGGCCAGGATGAAGCCGTCCAGCTTCTTCCGCACCCAGGCGGGGTTGGCAACCTTCGGCGCGGGAAGCTCCCGCAGCGGCTGGAACGCCCAGTGCTTCCGCCCGAGCGTCAGGTCCTGCGGGTCCGGCGGCGTGGCTCCGGCGGCGGGCGCGGGGGTAGGGGCGCCCATGGCGACCCACTTCTCGAAGTTGGCGAGCACCGCGGCGGGGAGCTTCCCCTGCGGCGGCATCTTCACCACGCCCGGCTCGTGCCGCATCGCCTTCAGCAGGAAGCTCTGCGCCGGCTGCTCCTTATGGAAGAGCGGGCCGGAGGTGCCGCCCTTCCGAATGCCCGCCACGGTATCGAGCCGCAGCCCGCCCTGCTGGAGCTTCGCGCCGTGGCACGCGCCGCACTGCTCCACCAGCACCGGCCGGATCTTCGTCTCGAAGAATTCGATCCCTTTGGGATCGGGCGCGGGAGCGGGGGCACTGGAGACCGGCGGCGCCCCGGCCGCCAGCAGCGAGACCAAGAGACCGAGGACCGGTGGGACGAGCAGAGGGATCAGGTCAGGCTTCATCGGCAGGTGGCTCGGGAGGACACAACTACAACCCTGTCCGGCGGCTTCCTTCGACTTGGAGCCGGCGCGTAGACGTCGACACGTTCCAGATTAACAGGTTCCGAGGCCAGCCTGCCGGGGGCTAGCCGGAAACCTGCAAACATGCTAACCCGTTACCAGAGTCCCAGGCACCCGTTCGACTTCCGGGAGCGGACCGCCCCATCGTGCTGCACCCGGGCGGCCGGCGTCAAGTCCGGCGCTCCACAGAGAAGGCGCGGCCATCTTCCCGGGTGAACGAGAGGCTACCTGTGGGCTCTTCCGCCACTGCTCTCTAGAACCGGGATTGCGATGTTTCAGCCGATGTTCGTCCCGCCGCGTCATCACGCGGGGATCCACTGGTTCGCGCGGACCTTCGTCCCGCACCTGGGGCGGCTGTTCGGGAACGTCCACCGCCTTCACGCGGCCCCGGGCGACCTGGCCCGCCTGGAGGTGCTGCGGAGCCACCGGGCCATCCTCTCCCCGAACCACCCCACGGAGACCGACCCGATCGTCGTCTTCTGGCTAGCGCGCAACCTGGGCCTGCGCTTCCACTATCTCGCCACACGGGAGACGCTGGAGGGCCCCCGCGGCTGGCTCCTCAACCGGATCGGGGTCTACTCCGTCATCCGCGGCTTTCCGGACCGGGAGTCGATCCGCATGACCCGCCGGCTGCTGGCGGAGGAAGACCGGCAGGTAGTGATCTTCCCGGAAGGGCTGGTCTACGAGCACAACGACCGCCTCCTCCACTTCCAGAGCGGCGTGGCGCAGATGGGGTTTTGGGCGCTGGATGACCTGGCGAAGAACGGTAGGGATGCGCGCTTGCCGGTGGTGCCGCTCGCCATCAAGTACCACTGTCTGGCGCCCCCGGAGCCGGCGATGGAGCGGGGCCTCGCCGTGCTGGAGGCGAGGCTCGGCGTCCCGCCCAAGGGGAGCCGCTACGAGCGCCTCCGCCGGCTCGGCAGCCAGGTCGTCGCTACCCTGGAGCGGCAGGAGGGGCTGAAACCGGACGAGACGGTGGAGCTGACCGAGCGAATTGCGGTGGTCCGCCGCCGGGTGCTGGAGCGGGTCGCCCGCGCCATCGGCGCTTCGCTCGACGAGAGTCAGCCGCCGGGCGAGCAGCTCCACCTGCTCACCGTGCAGCTCCGGCAGTGGGCCGGCACCCTTCCAGAGCAGTCCTCCGCGTACGAGCAGCGTCTCCACCGTCAGAAGCTGTCGGAAGCGCTACCGCTCTACGCGGAGCTGGTGCGGCTGCACAACACCGTCGCCGTGACGGGGGACTACGTCGCCGCCGAGCCGACCGCCGAGCGCTTCCTGGAGGTGCTGGGCCGGCTGCAGAAGGAGGTCCTCGGCCGGGTTCTCCACCAGGCGCCGCTCGGGGCGATCGTGCGCGTCGGCGAGCCGATCTGGCTGGACGAGCGCTACCCCGCTTACCGCCAGAGCAAGCGGGAGACGGTAGCCGCCGTCACCGGTGAGATGCAGGAGAGCATCCGCGCGATGCTCCGCGAGCTCTCCGGAGCGGCAACGCCAATTACGCTGGAGTGATCTCCGGGAGTCCGAACCGTGATTCACCACAGAGCACAGAGGGCACAGAGAGGGGGAACAGAGCTCTGGGCCTGGTCTGCTTTCCGAGTTCCTGCTGCGGCCCCGGTCCGAACCGTGATGCACCGCAGAGGACGCGGAGAGCACCAGAGGGGACGCAGAGGGGAACCAGAGGCTGAGCGGGAAGGGCCGGCTCCGCTTCACGAACACCGTACTTTCGGCACCGGTCCGAACCTGACTCACCGCAGAGACGCGGAGAGCGCAGAGAGAGCCGGGACCAGAATTCAACCGCCAAGACGCCAAGCTCGCCAAGAGGAACGGGCCTGCTACGCGTCTCGAGTGCCGCACAGTGACCCCGGTGTCGCGCCCCTTCTGGTTCCTCTCTGCGTCCTTTGCGTTCTTGGCGGTGAATTCCTGTTCCGGTTCCTCTCTGTGTCCTCGGTGCGCTCCGTGGTGAATCACGGTTCGGACTATGCCGCGGCTTCCTCCCGGCTGCGCTTGCGGAGGAGGATCCGCAGCGGGGTGCCGACGAAGCCGAAGGCGGCCCGGAGCTGGTTCTCCAGGTAGCGCAGGTAGGTCTCGTGGGAGATGTCCGGGTCGTTCACGAAGAGGACGATCGTGGGCGGCTTCACGCTCACCTGGGTGGCGTAGTAAACCTTGAACTCCCGGCCGCGGCGGGTGTAGGGGCGGCGGTCGACCGCTTCCCGCACCGCGTGGTTCAGCTCGCCGGTGGGGACCCGCAGCGCGTGGTTGTTCGCCACGTCGATGCACTCCTTCAACAGGTCGTCCAGGCCGCGCGCCTCCTCCGCGGAGCCGACGACGATCGGCGCGTACTTCAGGAACGGCATCTCATCGCGGACCGTCTTCCCGAACTCCTTCGGCGTGAGGCCGGAGATCACGTCCCACTTGTTCACGAAGACCACGCACGCCTTGCCCGCCTCGTCGATCAGGCCGCCGACCCGCTTGTCGCCGTCCACCAGGCCCATGGAGGCGTCGACTACCAGGATCCCGACGTCGGAGCGCTCGATGGCGCGCTCGGCGCGAAGAACGGTGTAGAACTCGACGGAGCCCTGGATCTTCCCGGCGCGGCGGATGCCGGCGGTGTCGATCAGGGTGAACGGCTGGCCCTGGTACTCGAACGGCACGTCGACCGCGTCCCGGGTGGTGCCGGCGACGGGGCTCACGATCACCCGCTCCTCCCCCAGCAGCGCGTTCAGCAGCGACGACTTCCCCACGTTCGGCCGCCCGACGATCGAGACGCGGATGCGGTCCTCGTCCTCATCCTCCGGCTCCTCCGGCGGCAGCCGCTTCACCACCTCGTCCAGCAGGTCGCCCACGCCGCGGCCGCTGTGAGAGGAGATGCAGCGCACCTCTCCCAGGCCCAGGTTGTAGAACTCGCTGCTGTTCGCCTCGACGCGGGGGTTGTCGGCCTTGTTCGCCACCAGCAGGATCGGGCGGCCGGAGCGGCGGAACACCTCCGCCACGTCCTCGTCGCCCGCCGTGAGGCCGTCTTTCGCGTCGACCAGGAAGAGGATCAGGTCCGCTTCCTCGATGGCGACCTGTGCCTGGTTCTGGATGTGCTGGCCGAACGGGTCCTCCGCGGCCATGCCGAGGCCGCCCGTATCGACCACGGTGAATTCCCGGCCATTCCAGTCCGAGTGGCCGTAAACGCGGTCGCGGGTGATGCCCGGCGTGTCCTCCACGATGGCGACTCGCTCGCCCAGGAGACGGTTGAATAGCGTGGATTTCCCCACGTTGGGGCGCCCCACGATGGCGACGATCGGTTTAGGCATCGCTCACTCCCGCTCTCTTTCCCCGCGGCATTCGGCCGCGCTGTTCCCTTACTTCTACTTCCCGCAAAACGTGACAGCGTCTATCCCTATTCGAGACGGACCTCCACCTGGCCCAGAAGTCGCTCCACGTCGGCCCGGCGGATGCCGCCCGGGTCCCACACCACGGCGTTGGCCGCGCCGCAGGCGCCGCCCCACGCCAGGCACTCCCGCACGGAGTAGCCCTGCGCGGCGGCCCAGAGGAGCCCGGCGACCATCGAGTCGCCGCAGCCGAGGTCGTTGACCTCCTCCACGCGCGGCGGCACGATCCGGTACCGCTCCCCCGCCGCCATCGCCAGGGCGCCCTCCGCCCCGAGGGAGAGCAGCGCCACTTCCACCCCGTCCCGGTGCATCCGCTCCACGGCGGACCAGCGGTCGGCATCGCTCGTCAACCGCTCCCCCGTGGCGGACTCCCACTCCGCCAGGGTCGGCTTCGCCAGCCACGGCTGCATCTCCAGCGCCTGCCGGTGGAGCGGCCCGAACGAGTCGAGCGCCACCCGCAGCCCCCGCTGCCGCGCCTCGCGCACCATCCAGCCGACCAGCGGCGCCGCTGCGGGAGACGGCAGGCTACCACAGACGGCGACCGAGTGACAGCCGTCGAGGGCCCAGAGGAACCCCTCCCGCAGGCGCGGCAGATCGGCCTCCTCCCACTGCGGACCCGGCTCCAGGTAGTGCCAGTAGGTCCCGCTCTCGTCCTCGCAGACCGTAATGGCGGTCCGGGTCTCCCCCGCCACCGGCACGCCGGTCACCTCCATCCCCTCTCCGCGGGCGAGGTCGGCCACGTGCGCCCCGCGCGGCCCCGCCAGCGGCATGAAGGCCCGCGCGGGTGCGCCGAGCTCCAGCAGCGCCCGCGCCACGTTGATCCCCTTCCCGCCCGCCAGGTCGAGCGCCCGCCGCGCGCGGACCGTGGTCTGCGGCAGGTTGCGGTCGACCCAGAGCGTCTTGTCCAGCGCCGGGTTGAGGGTGACGGTCAGGAACATCGGTCTCCAGAGCTCGGGCGGGGCAGCGCGACTACCTGCCTGTTAAGTTACCACCGAAACGGGAACGCTTCACGCGTGTCAGCAGGAACACGTTCCGGTTTGCCCTCCCGCGGAGCCGCTGGTAACATGGGTCGGTCTGTCCCACTCCCGCGCGAGTACGCCCCGATAGAGGTCGCCACCATGAAGCACTCCGTCTCTCGAGCCGCGCTGGTCCTGGTGACCACGCTGCTGGTCGCCGTCGGCTGCCGCGCCCAGGCACCGGCCGCCGCCCCCGCGAGTCCGCAGGCGCTGCGGGAAGAGTTCCGGAAGACGGTGCTCGGAAGCCGCACCCCGACCCCGCTCAACCCCCAGACGGTCAGCCAGAACACGCTGGGCAAGGTGAAGGTGGAGAAGGTCCGGTTCACGCCGGAGAAAGGGCAGGACGCCGTGGCGGTAATCTACCGGCCGGTGGCGGAGGGGAAGCACCCGACGGTGATCGTGCAGCACTTCCTCGGCGGCAGCAAGGACCACATCGCCTTCATCCCGCTGATGAACACGCTCGCCCAGCGCGGCTACGTGGTCGCGGCGATCGACGCCCGCTACCGCGGCGAGCGCCAGAACGGCAAGACGCTGGAGGCCGCGATGCTGGAGGCGCTGCGCGGCGGCCAGGAGCGCCCGTTCCTCTTCGATACCGCCTACGACCTCCTCCGCCTGATCGACTACCTGGAGACGCGGCCGGACGTCGACCCGCAGCGGATCGGGATGACCGGCTTCTCCGAGGGCGGCATCCTGACCTGGATGTGCGCCGCGCTGGACGACCGGATCCGGGTGGCGGTCCCGATCATCGGCGTCACCAGCTTTGCGCAGGCGTTCGAAGACGGTCCGAGCCTGAACGAGAAAGTGCGGCTCTTCGAGCCGGTGCTGCGGGAGCACGCCCGCGACCTCGGCGAGAAGGAGATCAACGGCAAGGTGCTGCGCTCTGCCTGGCAGAAGCTGGTCCCCGGCATGCTCGACCGCTTCGACGCGCCGAACCTGCTCCCGCTGATCGCCCCGCGCCCGCTGCTGATCCTGAACCACGAGCAGGACGAGCTCTTCCCGGTAGAGGGCGCGCGCCGGTGCTTCGCCGTCTGCCAGGCCCGCTACAAGGAGCTGAAGGCGGAAGGCCGCCTCGAGCTGCGGGTCGCGCCCGGTCTCAAGCACGCCGCCTTCAACTTCGGCGAAGTGACCAGCATGATGGACTGGATGGACCGCTGGCTCAAGCCGGGCGCCATGGCCGCCGCCGACAAGTAGGGGCAGCGCCCCCGCGAGCCCCGGGGCGGGATTATCTACCGAGCAAGCCTGTGGAGTGCGGGAGCTTGCTCCCGCTTTCGGCTGCCGAGATGAGACCTGGCTCTCGCTCGCCGGCTAGCTGCAGCTCAAGACGGAGGCAAGTAGCGTCGTCGGGAGGCTCCTCAAAGGGGAAGCAAGCTTCCGCACTTGTATGTTAGCTCCAGGTGGGAAGGAAGAAGAAGGTCACCCGCACTTGCCGCCCTTCGGGGACGGACGTTTGGAGAAGACCTCTTCTTCCCTCTCACCGCCG
>JBKBRF010000059.1:0-36911 GCA_046292385.1 Armatimonadota bacterium
CGCTTCCAGCGTGCGGACCTCCGGCCCTGATTCCGGCTGTAAAGCGAGTACCCGCCCTGCAGCCGGCAAAACATACTCTGCGCCCCGGGGCGCACCAACTTTACAGCGTGTGACACTTGCTCCCGCTTTCGCCGCCGGCTGCGATATCGATGCGTCGAAAGCTGCGACAGCTCGCTGTCGCCCGAGAGCATACGACGGGAACAGCCGGACTATGGAGTGCGGCCCGCGAGCTGGTCCCGCCTCGCCCCGCGGCGTAATCCCGGTCCGCAGCTCTCCGCCCGCGCCTGCGTTCAGAGCCACGCTGCCCGGCGAATGAATTGCACCCCGGGTGGCGGAGGGGGTTCCTCCCGGCCCCATGGTGGGCGCGGCTCGCCGCTTCAGTCGCCGGCGGGCGGGAGGTCGGAGAGGCGGTGCAGCTCCCGCTGGTAGTCCTGGGGAGTGTCCATGTCGGTGAGGACGATCTCGCTCGGCACGTCCACGTGCAGGAGGTCGTCCGGGTGTCGGCGCAGCAGCTCCCGCAGCCCTACCTCGGGCGGCAGGGCGAGCGCCTCGTCGAAGTAGCGGCGGTGGATCAGCAGGGGGTGCCCGCGCCGCATCCCGTAGGAGGGCACCACGATGCCGGGACGCTCCGGCGTCGTGCGGGCGCGCTCCAGGAGCAGCCGCACCGTGGACGGCTGGAGCGCGGGCTGGTCGCCGAGGGCGATTACGGCCCACTCGGTCTCGGGGGAGGCGGCGGTGAGGCCGGCCTGGACGGAGGTGAGCATTCCCTCCGGATAGCGCGGGTTGAGGACAGTCTCCGCGCCGGTGGCGTGCAGGTGCGCCGCGAGCTCCTCGCTACGGTGACCCAGCACCACGAGGACGCGGTCCACGGGGGAGGCTCTCAGAGAGCGGACGACCGCCTGAATCACGCTGCCCGGACCGTACGGCAAGAGCGGCTTGAGCGTCCCCATCCGCCGCGACTCCCCCGCCGCCAGCACGATCGCCGTCACCTCCCCCACGCGTGCTCCCTTTCCTGCGCACCAGCACCAGCTCGGCGGCGATGCAGAGCGCGATCTCCTCTACCGAGAGCGCGCCGATGTCGAGCCCGATCGGGGCGTGAATGCGCGCCAGCTCCTCCGGCGTCGCGAGCCCTTCCGCCACGAACTCGTCGTAGATCGTCAGGATCTTGCGCTTGCTCCCGATCATCCCCAGGTAGGCGACCGGCGCCTTCACCACCTCCCGCAGCACCACGGCGTCGTGCCGGTGCCCGCGGGTCACGATGACGAAGTAGGTCTCCGGCGTCTTCGGCCAGCGCCGCACCGTCTCCACGATGTCGCCCGCCAGCACGTGCTCCGCGTCCGGCAGGCGCTCTGCGTTGCAGAGGGAGGGGCGATCGTCGACGATGGCGACCTCGAACCCGACGCGCGCGGCGTAATGGCAAAGGGCGGCGCCGACGTGACCCGCCCCCGCGATGAGGCAGACCGGCCGTGGGAGCAGCGGCTCCAGGTAGAGGGTGGCCCCCTCCTCCCGCAGCCGCACGCGCCGGGGCTCATCCCCGCCCTCGGAGAGAATCCGCCGCGCCGCCGCTTCGATCGCCTCCCGCAGCGCGGGGCTGCCGGGATCACCGACGGTCGGCGCCTCCGCGCGGACCAGGCAGCGGCGGCCGACCGTCTCGGGTGCTCCGTCTACGACCAGCGCGACCACCCCGCGACCGCGCTCCGCCCGCAGCGCGACCATGGCGCGGAAGACCTCTTCCTGGCCGGTCGGACGCGGCTGCAGGAAGATGTGGGCGGTGCCGCCGCAGATCAGCCCGTCGTCCCAACCGAAGTCGTCGTCCAGGTGGAGCTCCATCAGCTCCGAATCACCGCCGCGGGCCAACTGCAGCCCCCGCCGGCGCGCTTCCGCCTCCATGCAGCCGCCGCCGAGCGTGCCGAGCAGCTCCCCGCCGGGCAGAAACACCGCCTGTGCGCCGGTCTTCTGCGGCGTGGAGCCGGAGGTGTGGACGACCGTTCCGAGCGAAAATGGCTGCCCGGCCTCCAGCAGCTCCAGGATCTGCGGATACAGCTCCGACATGTCTCCCCGCTACTCGCCCGAGGCGCCGCGCGCCCGGTAGCACTCCCGGCCCGGCACGCACCGGTCGAAGATCACCCAGCCGCCGTCCGGCCCGGTGTCGGTGCGGGTCCGCTCGCACCAGTAGGTATCCTGGCGCGCCTTCTGCAGGTCCGCCAGGATGCTCTCCGGCTCGTCACCCGCCATCATCAGGTGCTTGGAGTTCAGCGAAAGACAGAGAGAATGCATCTTTTTAAGGCTAAACGCAGAAGGCTAAAGGCCGCCGCAAAGGCTAAAGTGAAAAGGCTAAAGGCTAAAGCTCCGAACCGCTTTCCCGTCGGGCCTCGCTATCTTGCCGGTTCGCGCAGCATGCCTTCGCGTACCCGCGGGCGTCCCGGAAAGCGGCAGTCACCCTTCGTCGCGGGGTTCCCACTTTAGCCTTTAGCCTTTTGCCTTTTGCCTTTTGCCTTTAGGGAGTGGGGATCACCCAGAGGCGGCGGAGGTAGGCGGCGACCAGCAGGATCAGGAAGCCCAACACTACGTTTACGGAAAGCAGCGACTTCCGGTTCTCCGCGGCGCCTTCACGCGGCTGCAGCGCGAAGATAGCGATCCCGAACAGCACCAGGGAGAGGAGCATCTTCACGCCCATCACGGCGTGATACATCTCGAAGCCGGGGAGCTGCTGCTCGCGCGCGGCGCGCACCGCGGGGATGGAGACGACCAGGTAGTTGTAGAAACCGGTAAGCAGCACCAGCCCCAGGGAGCTGTGGATCAGCCGCTTGTAAGCGGGCTGGATCCGCGCCGCCAGCTCCGCCGCATTCGGCATCACGACGAAGCGCATCATCACGGTCGCACCGATCCCCACCACGGCGGAGGCCACGTGCAGCCACCGCATCAACAGGTTCACCCAGAACATCGCATCCATCAAGCCACCTCGCTCGCGGGGTTCGCTCCGACGGGAGCCCCGGGGGTATTGTATCCCCCTGCGGGACGCGGGCGCGTGACCGCACCCCGGATGCGAGAAAGGGCTCGCACCCGGTGGATGCGAGCCCCTCTGGGGGTCCGGTAGCCGCCGCGTTAGACGGTCAGCTTGCCGGTGCAGGCCTGCTCCACCGCGCGGCGGACCAGCACCTTGGTGAGCGGCACCTTGTAGGCGTTCTGGCTCAGCGGCCGGGCGCCCTGGAGCGCGGCTTCCGCCGCCTGGTTCGCCACCGCCTTGCTGAACTTCTTGCCGCGGAGCGCCGCTTCCGCTGCCTCACTGCGCCACGGCTTCGGCGCCACGCCGCCGAGCACCACCCGGGCGTCCTTGATAATCCCTGAGGCGTCGGTCCGCGCCCGCACCGCCACCGCAGAGACCGCCCAGTCCATGGAGTCTTTCTCCTTGAACTTGATGTAGGTGCTGCGGGTGCCCGCGGCGGGAGCCGGGACGAAGACCTCCGTCACGATCTCGCCCTGCTTCAGGATGTTCTCCCAACGGGGATTCTCGTTCGGCAGCAGGAAGAACTCGTCCGCGGAGACGGTCTGGATCTTGCCCGCGCGGTCGCGGTAGCGCACCTGGGCATCCAGCGCCACCAGGGCGGTGGCGCAGTCGCTCGGATGGACGATGTAGGACGGTCCCCCGCCGAGGATAGCGTTGAACTTGTTGTCCGCCTCGTCATCCGCGGCGAAGCAGCGCGCGCCGCCCTTCTTGATGCAGATGATCGTCTCGTCCCGGTAGTACCAGCAGCGGGGCCGCTGGCAGAGGTTACCGCCGAGCGTGCCGACGTTCCGGATCTGCGGCGAGGCGACCGACTCCGCCGACTCCGCCAGCGCCGCGTAGCTCTTCCGGATCGCCGGGTGCTTCTCGATGGCGGTCAGGGTGACCAGCGCGCCGAGGGTGAGACCCTTGGCGTCGGAGCGGAGGACGTCGAGACCGGGGATCTGCTTGATGTTGACCACCGTCTCCGGCTCGATCAGCCGGTCCTTCAGTTCCGAGACCAGGTCGACGCCGCCCGCCAGGATCTTCGCCCGGTCCGGGTCGCGTCCCAGTGCCTGCGAGGCGGAAGCCAGGTCGCGGGCGTTGACATACGAAAACGCTTTCATTCCTTAAGCTCCCTTCCTCGTCGCAGCGCCCTTTTTACTCGCGAGGGCCGCCAGCACCCGGTCCGGCGTGGCCGGTAGGCTCGTGACGTGCGTGCCGATGGCGTTGAAGATGGCGTTCGCCACCGCCGCCTGGACGCCGATGACGGCCGGCTCGCCGATACCGCTCACCTTGCCGGTCGGAGTGTCGTAGATGATCGTCACCACTCCCTGTTCCTCCGGCCGCAGGGTGCGGTACGGCGGGTCCATGGTGATGTTGATGCCGCCTGCCTCGAAGGAGCCGCAGAGCTTGTACTCCTCCAGGTTCGGGTTCAGCATGCGCCCGGTCAGGTTGTCCAGGTGCTTCCGCTCCAGCAGCGCCGTGCCGATGCCCTGGATGATGCCGCCGGTCACCTGGCTCTCCGCCTGCAGGCGGTTCAGCACCAGGCCGCAGTCCTGCACGCCGACCACCTTCAGCACCGTCACCTTGCCGGTCTCGGTGTCGACCTCCACCTCCGCGAAGGTACAGCCGGCGACGCCGCCGGCCTGGAGGTCCGGGTTCCACTCGCCGTGCGCCTTCAGGCCCGCGGCGGGGAGAGTCGCGCAGAGCTGCTTCCAGGTGAGGCTCTTGGCCGGCTGGCCCTTCACGCGGAAGGTGCCGCCGGTGACCAGCTCCACCTCTTCCGGCTTCGCCTTCAGCGCCTGTGCCGCCGCGATGACGAGCTTGTCCTTGGCGTCGAGCGCCGCCATCTTCACCGGCGGCGCCACGGAGCCGGTGGTGGTGGAGCCGCCGGAGGCGTGCCCCGGACCGTACTCGCTGTGGCCGATCAGCGGGGTCACCTCGTCCAGCTTCAGCCCCAGCTCCTCCGCCACGATCCCCTGCACGTAGAGGCGGAGACCGGTGCCGAGGTCCTGAACGCCGGAGTAGACCTTGACCGACCCGTCTTTTCCGACAGTGATGCTGCAGTCCGCGCTCTTCCGGCCGCCGCCGCCCCAGATGGCGCTGCCCAGGCCGATGCCGCGCTTGCGGACCCCAGGCGCCGCGCCGGGGGTTTTCTGGCGCCGGTCCCAGCCGATCACCCGGGCGCCGATCTCCCACTCCTGCACGCGGACCGGGTCGCTGTGGTTCTTCCGGCGCAGCTCCAGCGGATCCATGTTCAGCTTGGCTGCCAGCTCGTCCAGCGCCATGTCCCAGATCAGCGCCGCCTGGGGATGGCCGGGCGCGCGGAGGGCCGCGGTGCCGCCGGTGTTGGTGAGCACCGCCACGCTGGTCGCGCGCCGGGCTTGCGGCTCGATGATGTAGAAGCCCTGGTCCAGCGGGTATCCCGGCGCGTTGCCGGCGCCGCCGTCCCGGTAGTTCTTCACGTCCGCCGCCAGCAGGGTCCCGTCTTTCGAGGCGGCCAGCTTGACCCGGGCGATGTAGCCGGGACCGCGGAAGTTGACGATTTGCTCGTCGTAGCGGGTCAGCATGAACCGCACCGGCGCGTTCGCCGCCTTCGCCAGCTTGATCGCCATGTCGCCTTCCGGCCCCAGGCCGAACTTGCTGCCGAAGCCGCCGCCCATGTGCTCGCAGATCACGCGGACCTTCGACTGGTCGCCGCCGGCGAAGTCGTTGGCCACCGAGTCCCGGATGCCGGTGATGAACTGCGTGGACGACCACACGGTGAGCCGGTCGCCGTCCCACTTCGCGGTGTGCCCGTGCGTCTCCAGGCAGGTATGCAGGCGCGTCTGGGCGTGGTATTCCTGCTCCATCACCACGTCGGCCTTCGCCAGGGCGGCGTCGACTTCCCCGTTCGCCTGCTGGCCGGGGAACTGCAGGTTGCTCTCCGTATCCGGCCGCACCTTGGGCGAGTTCGGGTCCATCGCCTTATCGAGGTTCACCACGTGCCGGCGCGGCTCGTAGGTGACCTTGATGGCGCGGATCGCGTCTTCCGCGATTTCCGGGGTTTTCGCGGCCACCGCGGCGACGAACTCCCCGGCGTAGAGCACGGAGCTGCCCGGCGTCTTCATCGGGATCACCGCCATCACGCCCGGGATCTTCTCGGCCGGGCTGACGTCGATCGCGGCGATGCGCGCGGAGGCATACGGCGAGCTGGCGAACCGGCCGTAGCACATGCCGGGAAGCACCACGTCCGACGTGTACTTCGCGCGGCCAGTCACCTTGTCCGGACCGTCCGGACGCGGGTTGCGCTTACCCAGGATGCGGAGCTGGCCCAGGTCCCCCCACGAGGCGGGAGGGCCGTCCGGCACCTCGATCTCCACCTCGCGCTCGAAGCCGTTCTCCACGATGACTTGCTTGACTTTTCTCGCCATAGCTTAAGCCCCTTTCTTCCCGCCGGACGCCTTGGCGGCGGCCAGCGCGGCCTCGAAGATCCGCGGGTAGGCGCCGCAGCGGCAGATGTTGCCGGAGACGCCCATCTTCACCTCGTCCAGCGTGGGGTTCGGGTTCTCTTCCAGCAGCGCCGTCATCGACATGACGAAGCCGGGGGTGCAGAAGCCGCACTGGTAGCCGTCCTTCGCCACCATCTCCCGCTGCACGGGAGTGAGCTGGCCGTTCTTCGCCAGCCCTTCCACCGTCACGACCTTCCGCCCCTGCGCGTCGATCGCCAGCATCATGCAGGAGTAGACGGTCTTGCCGTCCACCATCACCGTGCACGCCCCGCAGGAGCCACGGTCGCAGCCCAGCTTGGCGCCGGTGAGTGCCTGGTCCGCCGGCAGCGGCGTGTGCCCCACGCCCCGCAGCGCGTTTGCCAGCGTGGTGCGCGGCTCCACCTCGATCGTCCGGTTGGCGCCGTTGATGTTCAGGGTCACGCGCGCCGGTCCGGGGCCCACCTTCTGCGCGCCCGCCGGCCGCTGCTGCGCCTCCGCTTCCTGCGGCTGCACCGCCCCGCTCCCGGCCACGGCCGCCGCCCCGGCCACGCCGGCGCCGGCGCCCTTGATAAAGGAGCGACGGGTAACTACGAACTTACGGCCCTGTGTCTCCTCGGCCATGGCCGTTTGCCTCCATTCGTGAAATCAGCTCGGAGCCGGGGTCGTCTCCCGGTGGTCGTCCCACCGGAACAGGTCGCCCGGAACTCCGCGTTGTCGTTCACGCGGACCCGCGAATTTCCCTGCGCGGTCGCGGAAAGTCTCGGCGCTGGGCGGCCCAAGGGCAGTTAAGCTGACTTCGGACTGCCGGCAGCGTACAATCGAAGCGATGCGCTTCCGACGGATCACGAGATGGCTGGCCCTCCTGGCGCTGTTCCTCTACGGAGCAGCCCCCGCACTCGCCTGCCTGAATCCGGTCCCGACGGCGGGTGCCTGCCGTCCCGAGAAAGCGCACACCTGCGCCTGCCGCGCAGACGCGCACGCAGGCAGCGACTGCTGCTGCGGTGAAGAGCGCAGCGGCTCCGACTGCCGCCTGGAGAGCGCCCCGTGCGGCTCTCCCGCCGCGCCTGTGTCCGCCGTGCCGAGCGTCAGCTACCCGCTCGCGGCGCTCTCCCCGGGCGGCCACCCTGCCGCCGCGCTGCTCATCACCCGCGGCTCCCGCGTCGCCGCGACCGCCCCCCGGCAGAGAGCCAGCTCTCCACCTCTCCCGCCTCCGCGCGCCTGAACCTCTCCCCCCGTGCCCGCGTCCCACCGCCGAGCACGCCACACGAGTGTTCCGCACGGCTCCTGTCCTGCTGCCGACCCCGGCCGGCCTGTCGCCGCGCCCGCGCGTCAACCCGCGCCGGCAGCGACGCAAGAGCCCCCACAGGTGCTGATCCGTCCCGATGCGGACGAACGGAGGCCGACCCAATGTCGCGTCGACGCGCGTTTACCTTGATCGAGCTGCTGGTGGTGATTGGGATCATCACCATCCTCGCCGCGATCCTCTTCCCCGTCTTTGCCCAGGCGCGGGACAAGGCGCGGGCCGCCTCGTGTCTCTCCAACTGCCGCCAGATCGGCATGGCGTTCATGCAGTACACGCAGGACTACGACGAGTACCTGCCGCTCACCACTTATCCGATGCCGTCCAACTCCTGGACCGACACGGTGCAGGCCTACATCAAGAACCGCAGCATCCTGCGGTGCCCCAGCGACACGAGCCGGAACTGGCTCCAGCCGCTCCCGGGGGAATCGGAGCTCCGGCGCTCGTCGTTCTTTCTGAACGCCTGGATGTCGGGTGCGGGCGGCTACGGCAGCCTGGCTTCGATCCAGAGCCCCGCCAGCGTCATCTACATGGCGGAGAGCGCGGAGAACGTCACGCGGGATCACTTCCACCCGTTCTATTGGGGCACCCCCGCGGAGCGGACCAGCGGCTTCATGCAAAACCTGACGTGGGACGCCACGAAGGGCGAGACGAAAGAGCTGGCGCTCCGGCGCCACCAGGGCGGCTTCAACGTCACCTACCTCGACGGACACGCGAAGTGGGTCCAGTGGACCCGCACCTGGAACCACCCGCCCCGCCCGCAGGTCTCCCAGGGCGCCTTCGACCCGCGGCAGTGAGACAGCCTCGGCAGGGACGTAACCAGGTGTAAGAAGAGGAGATGGGGGGATGGGATGGGGATAGGGGGATGAATTGGAGCTGGCACCGCCCGTCGCTCGGCTCCTGCGGCCACGGGCAGGGGACCTTTAGCGCCCGCCCCCGGCCTGGCGATACCGGAGCAGTAGTCGGAAATGGAGGTGGGCTATGGAACGAGAGCGCCAGGAGTGGAGCGACCGGACGGAGCGGGACGACCGCTTTTGAGCCGATGCGCAAGCGACGCCGCGGCTTCCCGTCAGAGACGAACGTCGGCCGCGGGCTCCGGGTCGTGCACGGGGACAAAGTGCTGGATGAGAAGCTCGGGAAGGAAGACCCCTGCCCCTGCGGCTCCGGACGCCGCTTTCAAGCGCTGCTGCCGCAACTCCGGCCGGTACGACGGCGCGCCGCGCCAGGTCTACTTTCCGCGAGTGACCGGGCAGGAGTGTAAGAAAAGGGGATAGGGGGATGTGGTGGGGATAAGGGGATGAATTGATCAAGCGCAACCTACGGCGCCGCGACTACCCACCGGGAACGACGCGGGCGCGCTAACAATCTACGGTCGCCTGGCCGCAGCTGCCCCACGTCGCGCGGACCAGGGGAGTTTCATCTCCCCATCCCCATCTCATCCCCCCATCCCCTTCCTTACACATCCCAATCCCGCGCCTCCGCCGGTGGTATACTCGTTCCGTTATGACGCGGAGCGACACTGCCAATTCGGGCTCGGGGACTCTCGAGGAGGCAGTCAACCTGCTGGCGGATGAGTACCGCGTCCGCTGCCTCTGGTTCCTGCGTCCGGACTACTACCCCGAGACCCTGGAGGAGCGCCTGCGGGTGCTCGAGTATATCCAGTGGCACGGAGACCTCTCTGCCTTCCGCCGCGCCGGCGAGCTGCGCCGATGCCTCTTACGGATTTCCAACGAGAGATCTGCCGAAGAACCAGCCGCCGCGTAATCGGCGGAACGGTGTAAGAAAAGGGGATGTGGGGATGGGGATAAGGGGATGTTCTGATCAGGTCAGACCTACAGCGCCGGGGCGGGACGTAAGTAACGCCAGCTTTTCGAGCCACCGCGTCTTAGCCCGCGCAGGCGGGCTTCGCTTTCTGTAGCCTCGACTTCAGTCCGAGGCGCGGCGCTGACGAGCGACGACTACGGGGCCTCAGTAGCTCCACGTGACACGAACCAGGGGGAGTTTCATCTCCCTATCCCCAGTTCATCCCCCTATCCCCTCTTCTTACACGTCCGGTCCGCTAGAACGCGCGCTGCTGTTCAACAGCGGCAGGGTGAACGAGAAGGTGCTGCCGGCTCCCAGCTCGCTCTCCACCCAGATGCGGCCGCCGTGGGCTTCCGCGACCATCTTGCAGAAGGTGAGCCCGAGGCCGGAGGAGTTCTTCCGGCCGCCGCGGCGGTTCTCCACCTGGCCGAATTTCTGGAAGATCCGCTCGTAGGCGTCTTTCGGGATCCCCTCGCCGGTGTCGGTCACGGCGAAGAGCACCTCTCCTTCCTCGGGCAGCACCCGGGCGGAGATGGTGATGCGGCCGCTGGAGGGCGTGAACTTGATCGCGTTGCCGACCAGGTTGACTAACATCCGGCGGACCTTCTCCTCGTCCGCGCGGATCGGCGGCACCTCGTGGGGAAGCTCCATGCGCAGGTCCAGCTCCTTGTCCTTCGCCAGCTGCGCGACCTGGCGCAGCGCCACGCTGAGCGTCTCATGGGGATCGAAGTCGCTGTACTCCAGCTTCATGGAGCCGTCCTCGAGCTTGCTGATGTCGAGGAGGTCGTTGATCATCCGGAGGAGCATCTCGCCCCCGGAAGTCGCCATCTTGAGGAACTCCTGCTGGTCTTCGTTCAGCGGCCCCAGCACGTCGAGCGTCTGCAGCGAGCCGGTGAGCGCGGTGAGCGGCGTGCGGAGGTCGTGGACGATCATGTGCGTCAGGTCGTCCTTTAGCTTCGCGAGCGACTCGATCTCTTTGCGCCGGGTGATGTCCTGGATGAGACAGACGCAGCCGACGGTCTGGTCGAGGTAGTCCCGCAGCGGCGCCACGCTGATCGTCACGGGGGTGGACGACCCGTCGCGCCGCACCACCTCTGAGTCTTTGCCGGAGACGACGCGCTGCGCGGAGAGCGCCTCCGCCAGGACGGCCTGCATGTCGGGGCCGGCCGGATCGCCGAGCACCTGCGCGGCGGGTTTGCCGGCGATCTCCTCTTCCGTCACGTCGACGAGGCGGCAGAACGCCCCGTTGACGGTGCGGATGCTGCCCTCGGTGTCGCACGTCAGGATGCCTTCGGAAAGGTTCTGCAGGATCGTCTTCAGCTCGATCCGCTCCACGGTGGTCGAGTAGAGCTCCCGGTCCATCAGGGTGCTGACCTGGCTCAGGATGTCCTCCGCCGTGGGCGCCTCCGCCGCGGCGCGGGTGTTGCCGGCAGGCGGCAGCAGGCGCTCGACCGTGGCGAGCAGGGCCGAGGGGTCGAGGTTCTTCGTCATGAAGGCGTCGGCGCCGGTCTGCAGGCTCCAGAACTCGTCCCCCTGGCTCTCCGAGCCGGTCAGGATGATGACCGGGATCGCGGCGACCGCCGGATCGGCCTTCAGCAGCCGGCACGCCTGGTAGCCGTTCATGCGCGGCATGAAGATGTCGAGCACGATCAGGTCCGGCGCGTCGCGATAGGCGGACTGCACCGCCTCCACGCCGTTCGAAGCGGTGATCACCGTATAGCCCGCCCCGCGGAGCATGCGGGAGACCATCGCCACCACCATCGGGCTGTCGTCCGCGACCAGTATCTTTCTTTCGCTGCTCATGGCAGCCTCCTTACTTCGACACGTCAAGCAGCCAGCACCCGCGCCAGCGCGCGGCCGATCTCTACGGGCGGCAGCACCCGCTCCACCGCTCCCAGCTCGATCGCCTGCCGCGGCATTCCGAAGACCGCGGAGGTCTCCTCGTCCTGCGCGAAGGTGAGCCCGCCCCGGCGGCGGATCTCGAGCAGGCCTTCCGCGCCGTCACGGCCCATTCCGGTCAGGAGCACCCCGATCGCCGCCCCGCCGCAGCGCTCCGCGGCGCTGGCAAGGGTGACCGTGGCGGACGGCCGGTGCCCTTCCACCGGCGGCGCCTCCGTGAAGCGGAGCAGCCCCTGTGGAGAGAGCTCCATGTGCCGGTCTTCCGGGGGAAAGTAGACGACTCCCGGAGCCGGCAGCTCGTCCGGCTTCCCGATGCGCACCGGGAGGGCGCAGTCCTGTGCCAGCCAATCCACGAGGCCGGTCAGGAACCCCTTGCTGATGTGCTGCACGCAGAGCACCGGCAGCGGGAAGCCGGCGGGAAGCTGCCGCAGCACCTCCTTCAGCGCGGGCGGCCCGCCCGTGGAGGCGCCGATCACCACCAGGCGCGGGCGCGGGCGCCGATCCGGGCCGGGCGCCGCCGGAGCGGCGGTACTCGCCGCCGCGACCGGGGCCGCTCCCGCCTTGCGGCGGTAGACCCGCACGCCGGAGAGGATGCGGATCTTCGCCACCAGCTCCTGGCTCGCCGCCTCGAACTCACGGGTCGAGCCGAGCTCCGGCTTTGGAAAGACGTCGAGCGCTCCCGCCGCCAGCGCCGGATAAGCGTTGGTGGTGTCGTCCGCACGGATCGTGCTGCTCACCACCAGGATCGGGCAGGGATACTCCGCCATCACCCGCTGCGTCAGCTCCACGCCGTCCATGTTCGGCATGCGCAGGTCGGTCAGGAGCACGTCGGGCCGGGCCGCGCCGAGGAGCTGGAGCGCCTGCACTCCGTCCAGCGCCGTCCCCACGATCCGGATCTCCGGCGAGGGAGCGAGGAGGCGCTTCAGCATCGCCAGGGCGACCGGCGAGTCGTCTACCAGCATCACGTTGATCGGGTTGAGGCTCATGAGCTCGTATCGGGCTTCACTACACCAGCCGACGGAGGGCTTCGGTGAGCGACTTCTGGTTGAACGCGGGCTTGGGGATGTAGGCGCTGGCGCCGACGTCGAAGCCGCGCTTGCGGTCTTCCTCAGCGGAGAGCGACGAGACGAGGATGACCGGCAGGTCCCGATGCTGCGGGTGCTGACGGATGCGGGAGGTGAGCGCGAGGCCGTCGAGGTTCGGCATCTCGATGTCGGAGACGACCGCCGCGAACTCGCCGGCGCAGAGCTTGTTGAAGCCGTCCAGCCCGTCTACCGCAGTGACCACCTCGTAGCCCGCCGCCTCGATGATCCGCTTCTCGTGCATCCGCGTGGTGATCGAGTCGTCGACCAGTAGAATCGCCCGCGCCGGCCTCGGCTCGGCGCTTTCCATCTCTACCGGCCCCGTGGGCTCGCGCGGCGCGGCCGGGCGCTGACGGCGGAGGAGGTCCATCGGGTTGAGGACGATGCAGATCTCCCCGGTGCTCAGGATGGTGAGTCCGGAGACGTTCGGGACCCGCTGCAGCACCCCGCCCAGCGGCTTGAGCACCACCTCCTGCTCGTCGGTCACGGAGTCGACCAGCAGCCCCAGCCGCTGCTTCCCCAGCGAGAGCACCACACAGGGGCGGGAGGTGGGCCCGCGCCGCGCCAGCGGGCCGCGGCCATTCTCGATCCCCAGCAGCTGCGCCAGCCGGACCACGGAGACCGCCTGGCCGTCCAGGCTCACCGTCTCCGCGCCCTGGACAGAGAAGAGATCGGTGTCCGCCACGGAGCAGATCCGCTCCACCCAGTCGATCGGCAGCCCGTAGAGCTGCCCGCCCACCGCCACCAGCAGCACGCGCGTGGTGGCGAGCGTCTTCGGCAGCCGCACCTGGAAGGTGCAGCCCTGGCCGGGGCGGGAGTCGATGCTGATCGTGCCCTTGAGCCGCTCGATGTTGGTGCGGACCACGTCCATGCCGACGCCGCGGCCGGAGACGTCGGTCACCTCCGCGCGGGTGGAGAAGCCGGGGGCGAAGATGAGCAGCTCCACCTCGTTCCGGCTCAGCCGGGCGAGCTCCGCCTCGGTGCGGATCCCCCGCTTCAGCGCCGCGCGGCGCACCGCCTCCACGTCGATCCCGCCGCCGTCGTCCTCGATCTCGATCAGCACGTCGCGCGCGCTCTGAGAGGCACGGATCCGAAGGGTCGCCGCCTGCGGCTTCCCCGCCGCCTCGCGCGCGTCCGGACCTTCTACGCCGTGGTCGCAGGCATTCCGGAGCATGTGCATCAGCGGATCTTTGATCTCTTCCAGGATCCGCTTGTCGACCGCCGTCTCCGCCCCCTCGATCAGCAGCCGGATCTCCTTGCCCCCGGCGCGGGCGAGGTCTCGCACCATCCGGGGGAAGAGGTTGAACACGGTGGAGAGCGGCAGCAGGCGCAGCTCGCGGATCCCCTCCTCCATGCGGTCGGCCAGGTACTCCAGGCGGGCACTGTCGCCGTACGACTCCACCCGCAGGCACTCCAGCAGCATCCCGAGGCAGTCGAGCCGTTCCAGCTCCAGCTCGTACAGCTCGGCGACCTGTCGCCGGGCGTCGTCGGAGGCGAGGCGCATCCGCTGCTGCGCGCTCCAGCGCCGCTGCAGCACCTCCCGGCTCCACTCCGAGTAGACGCTGATCAGGTGATCGATCTCGCCCTGCCGGCGCGCGAGCCGCTCGCGCGTCACCTTGAGCTCTCCGGAGTGGGTCAGGAGCGTGTCGAGCTTGCGCGGGTCGACCCGGATCGCTTCGATCCGGAAGTCGGCCGCCCCGCGGGCCGCCGTCGCCGGAGGGTCGGTCGAAACGGGGAGAGGAGCCGCCTCCGCCGCGGCCGGCGCGGGAGCGGGCGGGTCGGACCGTCTCCAGGGCGGCGGCATCTCCCCGGCCGGACCCTCGATCCAGGCGATCAGCTCCCCCGCCGTGAATCCGGCCGGCCCCCCCGTCAGCACCTCCCGGGCCAGCAGGCGCATGCCGTCCAGCGCCTGGTAGAGCCGGTCCATCCGCTCCGGCGCCGGCGCGTCGCCGCCCCGGCGCAGCGCGCCGAGAATGTCTTCGAAGCGGTGCGCCACCTCGCTCACGGCGGTCGCGCCCACCATCCGCGCTGCCCCCTTCAGGTTGTGCGCTTCCCGGAAGACGGCGTCGAGCGCCGCGGTGTCGGCGGGGCTCTCCTCCAGTCGCAGCAGTCCCGCGTCGAGGTTCTGGATCCGCTCGTCGCTCTCCGCGCGGAAGAGCGAGGCCAGCTCCGCGTCGAGCACCGGCGGCGCCCCCGGCGGAGCGGGCGGCTCGGCGGCAGGAGACTCCGCGGCGCGGACCGGGATCGGCCCCGTTCCCGCGATGCAGGCGGCCAGCTCCGCCGCCGTCACGCCGGCCGGGGCGCCGGAGAGTACCTCTTCGACGAGGGCGCGGATCCCGTCGAGCGCCGCGGTGAGCCGATCGATCAGCTCCGGCCCCAGCGGCACCTGCCCGCGCTTCGCCCCGCCCAGCAGGTCCTCGAAGCGGTGGGTCACCTCCGCGACTTCCAGCGCGCCGACCATCCGCGCCGCGCCCTTCAGGTTGTGCGCGTCCCGGAACGCGGCGTCGAGGGTCGCGCCGTCACCGGGCTCCGTCTCCAGGCGCAGCAGCGCTGCTTCCAGGCTCTGGAGACGCTCCGACGTCTCTGCCCGAAAGATGGCGCCCAGCTCCGGATCGAGTTGGAGGAGACCGCTCATGCCCCTGACGCTACCTCGTCTCCAGGATCGCCTTCACGTCGGTGCCCACCAGCGCGGTGAGGTCTATCGCCGCGCCGTTCAGCCGCTGCACGCCCTGCTTGGTATGCGTGATGCCGTTGGCAGTCTCCCGCGCGCCGGAGGTGAGGCTCGCCATCGACTCGACCACCTGCAGCACCGCTCCCGACTGCTCGCGCGCGTTCAGCGAGATCTGCTGCATGCTCTCGAACGTGCTGTTGATCGCGCGCGCCAGCTCCTGGAACGCCTCCTCGGTCCGCCGCGCCAGCCGCGCTCCCTCCTCGACCGTCAGCGTCCCTTCCTCGGAGGCGGCGACCGTGCTGCTGGTGGTGTGCTGGATGTCCGCCACGATGCCGCGGATCCGCTCCGCCGACTTCTTGCTCTGGTCCGCCAGCTTGCGGATCTCGGAGGCGACCACCGCAAAACCGCGGCCGTGCTCCCCGGCCCGCGCGGCCTCCACCGCCGCGTTCAGGGCGAGGAGGTTGGTCTGGCTCGCGAGGTCGCCCACCAGGTGAGTGATGTGGCCGATCTGGCTCGTCTGCTCGTTCAGGCGCTGGATCTGGTCCGCGATGGCGCTCACCTTGTGCTTGAGGCTCGCCATCCCGTCCAGCGTCTGCGCCACGGTCCGGTTCCCCTCCTCCGCCAGCGCCAGCGCCTGCCTCGCCGCGGCGGAGGCGTTCTGCGCCTGCTCCGCGGAAAGCCGGGACGAAGCGCCCAGCTCTTCCATCGTGGTCGTCGTCTCGTGGACGGCGGTCGCCTGCTGCGCCGCCATCCGCTCCTGCTGGTCGATGTTCGTAGTGAACTCCATCGTCACGCCGGAGATCGCGGCGGCGGCGCGCTTGAGCGGCCGGGAGATCAGCTGCACGACACGCTCGGCAACCACCAGCGTGAGGACGATGACAAGACCCCCGAAGATCCCCACCGAACGGAGCCAGCCATCAGTCCCCGCGCGCATCGCTTGCTCATCGCGCGCGGTGACCGCGATGACCCGCTGGAGAGCAGCACCCGAGGCAGTCATGTAGTCGCTGTACGCCGCCTCCACGTCGCCGCGGATCAACAGCCATGCCTTCTGGCGGTTGCCGTTCAGCACCGCCGGGATTACCTGCTGCTCTGCCAGCTCAAAGAACCGCTGGGAGCGGGGCGCCAATTCTGCACCGGCCATTTTCAACTCGCCGGCGGGCAGGCTCTCCAGCCAGGCGCTGTGGCGGCGGCGGACCGTGTTGAGCTGCGTACTCAGGGAGCGAACCTTCTGCAGGTCCGGCTCGCCGGCGATGCGGTGCAGCAGAAGATAGGGTTCGACCAGGACCCCCGGGGCAGGGTTGAGCTCCGCGTGGATGCGGTGATCCGCGATGATGCTCGCCGGGAGCGCTCCGGTCCGCAGCCGCTGCTGGCTCGTCGAGACGTAGACGGCGAAGAGAATGAAGAATCCCATCGCGATGAGCATCGCGAAGGTCATCGTCCGGCTGACGTAACCGTTCATCAACTGGGAAGCCGACCACTTCGCCACGGCCCGCTCTGGTTTAGGCGTGTTCATTGACCATCAGACCTCCCTGGTGGAGCAGCTTGTGGAAGTCGAGGACGCCCACCAACTGCGTCCCGAACGGCATCATTCCTTCTAGAAACCGGAGCGCCGCACCGCAACCTGCCGGGGCCGGCGAAAGCAGCTCGGGCTGCAAGTAGAGCACGTCGAGCACTTCGTCTACCAGCACGCCCACGCGTAACTCGCCGGACTGGGTCACCATCACGCTGCGGGCGTCCCGGCGCGGCATCCCGGTCACCGGCACCTGCAGCGCTCCCCGGATGTCGATGAGCGTCAGCACCTCTCCGCGCAGGTTCACGGCGCCGACCACGTGCTCCGGGCAGCAGGGGATCGGGGTGACGTGGCGGACTTCGATGAACCCCTCCACGGCGTCGGCCGGCAGGGCGAAGCGCTCTTCGCCGAGACCGATCACCACGAACGGCCGGCGCTCCGAGAAGTCCTCCTCCGCCGGCGGGGCCGTCAGCGACGCGGAGCGCGCCGCGAGCAGCCGCTCCACCCGTTCGTCTTCCGGCAGCGCGAAGATGCCGTCGTCTACCTCCGGCCCTCCATCGCCGGCCGGCGGGGACGCGTCGAGCGCCGCTTCTCCCGCGAGCGAGACGAGACTCTCCGGGTTCAGCAGCGTCACCACGTCGTCTTCGTACCGCGCCAGCCCGGCACCGCAGCGAACGCTGGAGCCGAGCGCCTCCCACCCGGCGGGAAGGGCTTCCCGCTCCCCCACCGGGTGAACCGCCAGCACCTGGTGAGCCAGCAGCCCCGCGATGGCACCGCCGGCCTGGAAGATCAGGACATGGTCGTCCAGCCCATAGCGCTGCGGCGGCAGCCCCAGCCGCCGGGCGAGGTCGAGGACGGCGATGGCGTGGCCGCGGTAGCTCAGCGCTCCCGCCACGAAGGGGGGCGCTTCGGCGACCGGCGAGAGCCGCGGCAGCGGCGCCAGCTCCCGCACCGAGGGGGCCGGCAGGCCGTAGGTGGCGCCGCCGAGGCGGAAGAGCAGGTAGTCGGAAGGGAGCGACATCACTCCGACCTCTCCAGCTCCCGCGCCACCTGATCCGCCAGCAGCCCCGCGGAGACGCCGTCGAGCTCCGGAATCGGCCGCTCCGGCGGGAGCGCCCGCAGGCACTCGAGCGCCGAGAGACGCAGCTTGCGCGCGCGGTCCGGATCGGACTCCGTCTCGTAGAGGGACGCGAGGTCAAGAGAGGCGGGCACGAACGAGGGCTCCAGGTAGAGGACGCGCTGCAGGAGCGTCTTCGCCCCCTCGCGGTCGGCCTGCGCCTCCGCGATCTGGGCGAGCAGGTAGTGCGCTTTCACGGAGAGCGGCTCCAGCTCCAGGAGCGCCCGGCAGAGACGCTCCGCCGCCGGGTAGTCGCCGAGATTAGCGCTGCACTGCGCGGCCAGGCCCAGCGCCTCGCGCCGCGCTCCCGTGTTACTCAGGTCGGCATCCTCGTCGAGCAGCTGCCGCACGGAGGCCACTGCACTGGCGTACCGCCGCGCCTCGAGCTCGCGGCGCGCCCGGCGAAGGCGCTCCACCGCCTCCGGCTCCGCTGCCGGAGGGGCCGCCGGCGGCGCAGCCGGGGCGGGGGCTCCGCTCCCCGCGGCCGGTGCGGATCCCGGCTCCGCCTCCGGACCCCGGAAGGGGCGGCGGCGGTAGACGACCGACTCCTCGTAGATCTCGCTGTCCAGCCCCGGCAGCGCGACCCCGTGGAGCTCCGCGTGGCCGGTCACCAGGTACCCTCCGTCTCGCAGGGTCTCCGAGAAGCGCGCGCCGGCCTGGGCCACGCCCTCGCGGTCGAAGTAGATCAGCACGTTCCGGCAGAGGATCAGATCGAGCGACCCGCGCGCCAGCTCGGGGGGAGCGCCGCCCGGATCGAGGAGGTTCGCCTGGCGGAACGTGACTCGCTGCCGCACCGCCGGATCGAGCTCCCACTTGCCGTCGCCGGCCGGCTGGAACCGGCGGCGCCAGCGCTCCGGCAGCGACCGGAGTGAGCGCGGGGAATAGACGCCGCGGCGCGCGGTCTCCAGCGCGTAGGGGTTCACGTCGGTGCCGATCAGGGTCAGCTCCCACCCCTCCAGCTCGGGGAACCGCTCGCTCAAGACCAGCGCGAGCGTGAACGGCTCCTCCCCGGTGGAGCAGCCGGCGCTCCAGCAGCGGAGACGGCGCTCCGAGCGGCGGCTGCGCACCAACTCCGGGAGGATCTGCCGCGTCAGCAGCTGCCACTGCCCGGCGTCCCGAAAGAAAAAGCTCTCTCCGTTGGTGAGCGCCGCCACCAGGCGGGTCCACTCCGGCTCCGCGGGCCGGCCCCGCAGGTTCTGCAGGTAGGAGCGCGCATCGTCTTCTCCCACCGCCCGCGCGCGGGAGCGCACCACCTCACCCAGGCGCGCATTGTCCTTCTCTCGCAGGCAGAGCCCGGCGCGAGACCGCACCTCCTGGCGGAGCCAGCTCACGAGCGGAGCTTCCAGATTCACCGATAGGTCTTCGTTCACCGCGGATCAAGAGCGGAGCGCCACCGCTCCGCTCGGAGCGGGGAAGGCGGGAGCGGGGTCACCGAACGAGCCGGCGAGCGGGCGAGGGAGCGGGGAGCAGCAGCCTTCTTATTCTTCATGTTTGAAGGCTACATTTCCTTGGACGCCGCCGGCGCGCGTCGCTTCGACCGAAACGGCGAGGAAGAGCGGCGGCGGATCCAGAACGTGGGATCGGTACGGGGAACGCCGCGCGGGCCGGCGACCAGGGAGAACTTGAATGAACGGTAGGGTATGGGAGCGGAGGTCGGTGCTGCGGCTCGGGCTGGCCGGTATCGCCGCGGCCCTCACTTCCGGCTGCAGCGGTGAAGGCTCGCCGGAAGCAGCGGGCGGCGGGTTGAAGCTCGGCATGGTGACCGACGCGGGCGGCGTGGGCGATCTCTCCTTCAACTACATGGCTTCGCTCGGCCTGGAGCGGGCGAAGCAGGAGCTGGGGGCGGAGATCCTGATCATCGAGTCGCGCCAGCCGTCCGACTACGAGCGCAACCTCCAGCGGGCGGCGGAGCGGGGCTGCGCCGTCGTCTTCGCCATCGGCTTCGCCCTGGAGGACTCGCTCAAGAAGGTGGCTCCGCAGTACCGGGACGTCCACTTCGGCATCGTCGACGCCGACGGGCCCTCCGAGCCGAACGTCACCGGCATCCGCTTCCGGGAAGAGGAGGGCGCCTTCCTCGTCGGCGCGCTGGCGGGCGGCATGACGCGCACCGGCACGATCGGCTTCGTCGGCGGCATGGAGATCCCCCTGATCAAGAGGTTCGAGGCGGGCTACCGGGCCGGACTCCGCACCACCCGCCCCGACGGCAGCGTGCTGGCGAAGTACACCAACAACTGGGAAGAGGTCGACAAGGGGCGGGAGCTGGCGCTGACCCTCTTCAGCCAGAACGCCGACATCATCTTCCACGGCGCCGGCCGCTGCGGCCTGGGCGTGATCGAAGCGGCGCGCTCCCGCGGACCCGGCTACTGGGCGATCGGGGTCGACGCGGACCAGGACCGGCTCGGCACGGCGGACCCGGAAAACCCGCAGCCGCCCTCCCGGGTGCTGACGAGCATGCTGAAGCGGGTCGACAACGCCGTCTTCACCCTCTGCCAGGAGGCTGCCCAGGGAAAGCTGGAGCCGGGGGTCCGCACCTTCGGCGTGAAAGAGGAGGGCGTGGGCCTGACCGAGATGAAATACAGCCGCGCCGAGGTTCCGGAGGAGCTGCTGAAGCGGGTCCAGGAGCTGGAGACGCTGATCCGGGAGGACAAGCTCGACCCGCCGACCACCCTGGAAGAGCTGGAGGCCTGGAACCCCCCCTCCGCGGCGTAGTCGATCGGAGAGGCCGCGGCGCCGCGGCCTCTCCGATCGCGATGATTACCACATCGGCACGTCAAGCTCGAGCCGGCGGCCCTCCCGAAGCAGCGTCAGCCTCACCCGGTCACCGGGCGGGTGCTGCAGCCGGAGGTAGGCGAGGTAGTCGCCTTCGTTCGCGAAGTCGGACCTTCCGTCCGCCGCCAGGATCACGTCACCGATCCGCACCCCCGCTTTCACCACCGGCTCGGCGCGGACACCGTAGAGACCGGTGACGCGCAACGCCATCGCTCCCGACGGGATGCTCGCGGCGGCTCTTTCTTCCTCCGGCAGCGGGGTGCACCAGACGCCCCAGCGAAGGCCCGGACCGGAGGATGGCCGCCAGGTGAGATCGGTCCGTTTCCAATCTCCGGAGAGTGCCAGGGTGGCGGTGCGCACCGCTCCCGCCCGCAGGTACCCCGCTTTTAGCTTCGGAGCGGCCGGTGCGTGGTGGAGCACCCACTGGATATCCGCCTGCGAGAGGAGCGGCTGGCCGTCGAGCGCCCGCAGCTCATCGCCGGGCTGGAGCCCCGCCTTCGCGGCGGGCGACCCGGGGGCGACCGCTTCGATCCGGAGACCATCGTCGACCACCATCTTCATCCCGGCATTCTCCGGGAGCGGATAGACCCAGAGATCGGCGGGCTTCAACTGCTTCGCCTGCCACTTGAGTCGCAGCGGCGTCTCCCGCGCCTGGTGGCAGTGGAGGCACCCGTCGCCCTCCCGGTTGATGCGGAGCGGCCGGTCCTCGAAGCCGGGCATCGCGTTGAGCGTACGATACTCCGGCGCGGGCCCCCGCTTGGCCGCCAACTGCTCCCGGTTCGCCGGGTAGCCGCGGTGCAGCGCCAGCGCGCGCTCCATCGTCCTCCGGAAGGAAGCGAGGGAGACGTGTGTCGAGGACTCCGCGCCTTTGCCCGCACGAGTGCCGTAGCGCCCGTAGATCGTCCCGTCCGCATTCAGGAAGAAGGCGGCGAGAGTCTGGTCGTAGTCGAACTGGAACAGGCCCAGGTCGAGCCCGTTCATCTGCACCAGCCGCACGCAGACGAACTGCTTCTGGAGCGCCTCCACCTCGCCTTGAGGACGAGCCAACTGCTCGTCCAGTTCAGCACAGGCCGCTCAAGGCACGCAGCGCAGCAGCGCCAGGATCGGCTTCCCGGTCGCCTTCGCCTGCGCTGCCGCCGCGGGGAAGTCGTCGTAGATCCAGTGCGGGGCCACCCGATCGTCCGCCAGCGCTTTCCGCAGCCGCTCCTGCGCCTGCAGCCCGGCCGCGGTCAGCAAGACGGCGCCGGCCAGCAGGCCGACCGTCCACCGGCTGCCGCGCCGGCTCTTCATCCATCCAGTCATCCACTCACTCCCATCCGGCACCCTCGGCGCCAGCCGGAGGCACCTGGTCTCCGAACCAGGGGGATTACTCCAGGTCCCACAGCTCATCCGTCGTCGGATCCCCATCCCGATCGATGTCACCGACGTTGTGCTGCTTCAGCAGCTCGAGCGGGGCATTGGAGCGGGCGTAGATCTGGGGACGCCTCGACTTCGCGTGACCGTCCGCCCAGATCACGATTCCCATCTCGTTGTGCCGGCCGTGGAAGCAGCTCCCTCCCCGGGATGGGGGGCACGGATGCGGGGTCGACTGGAGCTGCCCCTTGACGAACCGTGCCGAATCGTGGAACACCACCGTCTCCGCCGGCGACTGGATCGCCGCGAGAGAGACCGGATCGATCAGGATCTGCGTCGGAGGCCACCCGACCGTCGTGGTGGGAGCAAGATAGCGGTCGTTGTAGGCGTAGCCGAGAGAGTCGTCCTGTGCGCGGCCGACGGGCGGCCGGGACGGGCACGCCTTCAGCATCCCGCTCTTGGTGTAGGGATAGAGGAGCGCCTCATCGTCTCGGTAGACGCCCTGGTTGTCCCAGCTCCCGTACCAGCGCCACTCCTTCTGCCAGCCGGAGCCGACGCAGCACCAGTAGCCGCCGGGGGACACTCGTTCGTCGTAGTCCTGGGCGTACATCATCCACGCCGTGCCGATCTGACGGGCGTTGGACGCACACATGGTGCCCCGCGCCGCCTCTCGCGCCCGGGCAAAGACCGGGAACAGGATCGCCGCCAGAATGGCGATGATCGCGATCACGACGAGGAGCTCGATCAGGGTGAAGCCGCGACGGCTCGTCGCCGCCTTCTGGAGAAAAGCGAGTCGCGTCCGCGGGCGCACTTCCGCTGGAAGATGCATAAAACCTCCCCAACCCCTGCAAGGGGGTAGCCACGGAGCCGGGGAGTGGTAGAATCGGGTGGGGACGGGTGAGCCACCAGCACACCCGGCTCGGGCCCTCCGGTGCGCCAACACCGGGGGGCCTTTTCTCTTGTCGCCGCTCCTCCAGGGGAGCGACGGAACAACTATAGCCCACCTCAAGAAGCTCTGCCACTCCGCCGTGAAGTTTTTTTAACCTGCACTAAATTACGGGCGCAAGTGGCGGCAGACTGCGGCGACAGGGGGAGGAGAGGCGGAGTGAGTGCCGCTCGAATTCCGGAGCGGGAGCCGGGGGAGACCCGGGAGGACGGCCTGGCGAGCGCCCGGAGATCGAATTACGCGAAAATTGGGAACCTGAAGCGGCGGCGGGCAGTCCTAAAACTGCGTTCCGGGATAAACCCGAGCCAATTACTGGCCGCCCGGGGTCTTAACCGACCTCGGCGCGGCATTTTTTCTTTCTGCGGCTACTTACCCGCCGCGCGCTTCAGGGGTGGCTCGGCAGCGACGCCGAAGGACTCGGGACGCCGCGTCTGCGGATAACGCAGCTTCCAGAGCCAGCCGTACAGCACCCGATACCACCACGGACCCAGCAGCCCGGTACTCAGGCGCCGGCCGCAATCCGGGCACTCGCTGTAGAGGACCGGCGTGCGGACTTCCCGGTGGTCCGCGCCGATGATGAGGCCTTTACCTCGCCAGAGGCAATCGGCTGGAATGTCGCTCTCACACCGTTCACAGTAGGTAACAGGCTCTTCCGGATACCACATGGAGGGCTCGCCCAGCGGAGCGCCCGTCACACCCGGGACCGGAGAACTGGCCACGTCGGAGCGCCCTGCTGCTTCTACTATTGTCGAGAAAGCGCTTGCGCCGCCGAAACTTCGCTCCGCAGTTTTTCCATGGTCCGAACCCGGCAGAGGGAGGCACAGGAGGGAGTTCCCGCGGGGCTGAGCACCGCAAACCTCCGGAGGTGCAGCGACGCCGATCCTCGCCACAAACGGGGCTCGGGTCTGACGTTGTGGGGATGAGCCGCTCCTACCGGTCGCCACCCGAGTCATCCCGCGCCTCAGGCACGGCCCGAAGAAACGGGATGGAGACACCGCTCCCCGAGCTTTGTCATTCTGAACCCAGTGAAGAATCTCGGCAGCCGTCGTGGTTCGGGGTACGCATGCGCGTGACGAGGAGTCGGCCCGGCGGGGCGCTCCCGAGGGTCCGACCGCGACGGCTCTCCGCCGAGCAGCGTAGCTACGCAAGTGGCCTCGCTATCGAGGGGGCGAGAGCAAGCTCCCCCCGTACTGGGGGCAAGCATTCACACTCCAGAGACCAGACCGAGCCGGTACTCCCTCTCGCCGGAAGGGATACATCTGCGGTGAAGCCTGTGGAGTGCGGTGGCTTGTGTCACACGCTGTAAGGTTGGTGCCCCCGGGGCGCAGCGTAAGATCTGCCCAGAGGAACGAACGGCCCCTCACGTACTTCTACCCCAGTCATCCTGAACGGAGTGAAGGATCTCGGCAGCCGGAAGGGAACGGAGTACGCAGGCCGTGACGCGGGCTCTACCGTCGGTGCCCTTCCGCACGGCAAGCCTCCCGCTCCGGCGCGGAGGGGGCGACGTAGATCCTTCACTGCGTTCAGGATGACTGGGATGGGGAAACGAAGGCGGCCGAGCTTTTCCCGCCCCTCCCGAACCGCGGACGGCGGCAAATCTCGCCTGCGCCGCCAGTGGCGTAACTTTACAGCGTGTGACACTTGCCACCGCTTCAGTGCTCGGCCGCCGGTCATCCTCCGGCCCCGCTGAATCGGCCACCAGTATCCCGACTGCGGGGCAGGCATTCGCAGTGCAGAGCAGGCTTCCCGACGGGGTAGTGGCCGCCGGGTGCTACCGATGGCTCACGCGGGCAGGCTGCACCCTCGGACGGGCTACTATTCCGCGATGATCTTGGTGGAGACCACCTTCAGCGGCCGGGGGAGCGGGCCGGAGTTGAAGACGAGGGCGAGATAGCGGGCTTCCCGCTCCGAGCCGAATCCACCCATGATGTCGGTCTGGGCCCGCTGCTCGTCCTCGCGCTCGTCCCGCTCCTCGCCTTCCGCGCGCGGCTCCCCCTTCTTTCGCTTCCGCTTTGGCGGGGGCGGCTGCAGCGCTCCGTTCAGCGCCACCAACTCTCCGTCCAGTACCACTCCGAGGAGCCGGCCGGGACGCTTGTAGAAGCCGGAGAGGCGCCGGGTCGCCCGCTGGCTCAGCTCCACCCGCACCGCCATCAGGACCCCGCTGGAGACGAGTCGGGCGGTGCCGGGCTCCAGGTCCGAGTTGTCGGCCACCCGCGGGCAGCGCTCGAGGAACTCCTCGACGGAGAGCGTCCGGTTGGACCTGGTGTCCCGGAAGCGAAGGCTCGTCTCCGACTCCCGGCCGCCCTCGACGCGCCGCACTTCGAGGAGGTACCGGTCGGAGCTCCCGATGCCGGTCCGGAGGTCCTTCAGCTCCCGCATCTCCAGGAGGCCCTGGCGGCGGAGAAACTCCAGCTGGTCCGGGCTCACCGCGCTGGAGGGCGCCTTCACGACGATCTCGGTCGGAGAGCCGGCGGTCACCGTGCCGCCCATCTCCGCGAAGATCGGGAGCCGCTTCGTTAGCACCTCCTCGATCCGCTTCAGCTCCTCCGGCTTGAGCGCCTTGCCTCGCTGCTCCGGCGGCAGCGCCGCGGTGTCGACCGCCAGCTTGATCTCGGTCAGGAAGTCGTCCGCCGCGGCGGAGTCCCGGGCTCCGCCGCACGCGGCGATCAGGATGGCCGCGATCAGGACGACCGGAGCGACCGCGCGGCTGGGGATGCGGAACGGGCGGATCATCTTCACCTCACTTGCGAGCCGCGGCGGGCACTACGTGACGGCAGCGACCGCCGGCCGCGCCTCCAGGTGCTTTCCGAACACTTCCTCTACGGCGCCGCGCTGGTTCTGTACGCCCCACAGCTCGAGCTGGCAGTCCGAGTCGGAGACGATCTCCATCGAGAGCACCTGGCCCCGGCTCTGCAGGGTACAGCGGACCGTATCGACACGGCCGAGGTGGCCGCGGTCGAGCGATTCGGCGAGGCGCAGGATCGTAGAGAGCACGGTCACGCTCTCCCGCTGCTTGCGGCTCAGGTCCGCCATCGCCTCCTCCCGGCGCTTCGGCAGCCCCTTCCGGTGATGGAGCACCATCGCGGCGAGCATCGCGATCTCGGTCGAGTCGAAGCCGAGCAGCGGACTGTTGCGCACCAGGTAGTAGCCGTGCTTGTGATGGTCGGTGTAGGAGATAAACCCGCCGATATCGTGGAGGATCGCGCCGTAGCAGAGCAGCTCCCGCTCCTCCGCGCCGTACTGGTGCAGGGAGAGCTCGCGGAACTGGTCGAAGAGCTGGGTGGAGAGATCGGCCACCTTCAGCGCGTGCGCTTCTTCGAACTGGCACCGCCGCGCCAGCTGGAAGACGCTGCGGTGGCGGATCGACTCGCCGACGATCGCCTCCGCGCCGCCGGCGGAGCGCCCGAGCCGGTCGACGATCATCCCCTCGCGGAGGGCGCGGTCGCTGGTGTGGAGGCCGGTGGCGCCGACCTCGCGCATGACCGTGGTGAGCACGGCGGCCCCGGCGACGATGATGTCGGCGCGCTCCGGATTGATACCGGGCACCTTTCGCCGCTGCTCCAACGTCATCCCGCAGAGCCGCGCCGTCTGCGCCTCCAGGTCATCCAGCTTTACAAAGTAGCCGGAAGGCGCGACCTCTCCCTTGCTGCGCGCCACGATCTCCGCCAGGTTCAGGATCGTGCCGGAGCTGCCGTACATCAGGTCGAAGCCCTGCTGGCGGACCCGCTGCACGGAGTGGAACGCCACGCCGCGCACGTACTCCTGGATGCGCCGGAAAAGCTGCGGCTGGATCGGGCCGGTCTCACCCTCCGTGAAGATCCCCGCCACCCGGATCGCGCCGAGCTTCGTGCTCTCCAGCAGCACCGGCCCGGCGTTGTCGCCGACCGCCAGCTCCGTGCTGCCGCCGCCGATGTCGATCACCAGCGCCTGCTGCGCGCCGATGTCGACCCCGGAGAGCACGCCCAGGTAAATGAGCCGCGCCTCTTCGGCGCCGGAGATGACGTTCACGTCGATCCCCAGCTCCTCGCGGGCCCGCTCCACGAACTCGCTCTGGTTCTCCGCCTCGCGGAGCGCGGAGGTGCCGAAGACGGCGATCTCCGAGACGCCGAAGCCGCGCGCCACCTCCACGAAGTTGGAGAGCACCAGCAAGCCCCGCTCCATCGCTCGCTGCGTGAGCTGGTTGCTGGCGAATTCACCCTCCCCCAGCCGCACCACTTCCTTGCGGGTGGAGAGGAGGTTGTACGTCAGGTCCGGCTCGGGCTGCACTACCCCGAGCCGGATCGAGTTGGTTCCGATGTCGATGACCGCAAACGGCATTAGCGCTCCAACAGCTCTTCCAGTTGTTTTCTCCGTTTGCGGATCCGCGTGGCGAGTTCCTTCTGGTCTGCGTGGCTGAACGCCTGCTTTTCGATGGCGCGCTGCAGCGCGCGGTCGACCTGGCCCAGGATCTGGTGGGCGCGGCGGCGCTGCTCCGGCCCGAGCTGCCGCTCGTCCGAGACGAATTCTCCGGAGCAGATGAGCAGCCGCGTGAGCTGCCGGGTAAGCTGGCGCGTCACCGCCGCCTGGCGGATCGCGTCCATCAGGCTCAGCGCCGTCTCCGGAAGCTGATCGCGCTGGGCGCGCACTTCCTCCACCCAGGCTTCCATGGTGGAATCCGCTTCTTCGTCCTCCGCCTCCTCGGCTTCAGATTCCGCTTCTTCGGATTCCTCCGGCTCGGCGGCCGGCTCCCCCGGCCCCCCTGCGGCCCGGCCGTCCGGGGACGGCTCCGCCTTCGGCTCCAGCCGCTGGGCCGCCGCCACCGCATCCGAGAGGATCTCGACTTCCGCTTCCAGCTCGGCCTCTCGCTGCGCCTGCGCGTCGAGGGCGGTGGCCGCCTCCGCCAGCGCCTCGAGGTCCTCCTCGTCGCGAATGCCGGTCACGAGGACGCTGTGGGTCTCGGCGTCCTCTTCCAGCGACAGCCCGCGGTGACGCAGGTACTCGTGGATCTTGCGAGCCTGCCACATACCGATGCCGCGCACCGCCGCCAGCTCCGCCACTGTCTTGGTCAGCAGCGTCTGCAGGTCGTGGATACCGGCCTCCGCCAGCGCGGTGCGGCGCACCGGCCCCAGGCCCGGAATCTCGGCGAGATCCCCGCGCTCCAGTTCACTCATCTCCCGCTCCTCCTCCATCCGGATTCCGAATCGCTTGCAGAAGCTCGCCGCGGAGCCCCCGCTCTTCCAGCTTGCGCCACTGCGCGTAGAACCGTGTGTAGCAGTCGTTCCGGGTGCCGGTCTCCCGGCGCTGCAGCTCATGCAGGCCGCTTTGCACCGCGTCGGGGCTCAGCAGCCCCAGCGCGGCGAGTCCCTTTGGCTCCAGCGGCTCGCGCCCGGTCCGCTCCAGCAGCTCCAGCCGCACGTCGCTGTCGTGCAGGTCGCCGAGCAGCTCCTGCACCTTCTTCACCGCGGCGAGCTGCTTCTTCAGCCCCGTCGAGTACGCGGGAGCGAAGACCTCCATGGTGTAGCGGAGCCACTTGGCGGCGATCCGCATCTCGTGCAGCTCTTCCACGGCTTCCGGCCGCGCGACGTACGGCTCGAACGCGTACAGCTCTTCCACGCGCGCTCGCAGCGCCACGGGAGCCGCTTCCCGAAACGTCATCTCCCCCCGCGGCACGCCGCCCCGGCGGCTCCCGGGGTGAGGGTCCGGCCCCCAGATCCGCACGGGGGAGAGGCCCACCCGGTAGGCGTCGTCCTGCTCCGCGAGATAGGCATCCAGACGCGCCTCGAATCGGCTCTCCAGCAGGCGGTCGAGCGACTTGAGCATCGGCTGCCGCGCCGTCTCTCGCCGGGCGGAGAGGACCGCGACCAGGTACTCCACCGCGGTCGTTTCTTCCCCCTGCAGGCCTTCCCGCAGCCGTTTCAGGTAATCGAGCTGGACGTCGAGGTCCCGCACCTCCCCCAGCGCCCGCGTCACCCGCCGTGCCTCTCGCATCAGCTTCCGGTAGCCCGGCTCCGGGAAACAGACGGCGAAGAGACGCATCGCCGCGACCAGGCGCCGCGACCAGACGCGCATGTCGTGCACCGCCTCGATATCTTCTCCCAGGCGCACCCCATCCGCGTGGCTCACCATCTCGGCCGCGCGGCGGGTGATCATCTCGGAGCCCCAGGCCCACAGTGGTGCGTCCGGACCCAGCTCTCCCTGTGCCGCTCCACCCGCCATCAGCGGCCTGCCCCGGCAGTATGATTGGTGAAAATCGGTTTCATACTAACGTTATTACCCCACGCCACGTGCGCAGTTTCCTTTCCGAAGTAGCCATTTCCCTGCCGCGGGCTGCTTAAATCTTCACGTACCGGGAGCGCAGCTAACCGGTTCGCCAAGCCAGTCACAACCCCCCTCGCCCCGGTAACACCTGACACGTGCCGACAACGGCGTGAAACCCTGCCCCGCGGCGCGTGTCTGCGTCAGGTAGAGCTTAGAGCCTATCCGGACAGGCTCGGTTGTTAGCGAAGCCGAGCGAGAGGCGAGCAGGCTAGGAGGGAGCGAGGGTGCGGCCTCGAAGCATGGCCGGACCCCCGCTCCGGACGACGCATGGTCGGCTCGCAGCCGGCTGCAGCCAAGCAGGCCTGTTCGGATAGGCTCTTTTGTCAGCACCACGGCGAGCGGGAGGTCACCATGGACAGGCGGAGTCGACGGGCGCTGCTGGCCGACGTAGGACGCGGGATGCTTCTGGCGAGCATCGGCACCGGGCTGACGGCGGAGCTGGGCCTCACCCCAGCAGCGGCAGAAGCCGAGACAGCCGGCACCCTCGCCTTCGGGCGGCTCGAGCCGCTCGTTTGCCTGATGCAGGAGACGCCGGCGGAGACGCTGCTGCCGCGGCTGGCGGATCGACTGAGCGCCGGCACCCCGCTCCGCGACCTGGTAGCCGCCGCGGCGCTGGCGAACGCCCGCACCTTCGGCGGAGAGGACTACATCGGCTTCCACACGATGATGGCGCTCTCACCGGCCTACCACATGGCGCGGGAGCTGCCGGTGGAGCGGCAGCCACTGCCGGTGCTGAAGGTCCTCTATCGAAACAGCGCGCGGATCCAGGAGACCGGCGGCCGCACCCGAGAGGTGCTTCATCCCGTCTCCCCCGCGCCGGCCCCCGCCGACGCGGCAGCGCTGTGCGAGGCAGTGCGAAAGCAGGACGCCGGCCGGGCGGAGGCGCTCTTCGCCGCCGCCGCGCGGGAGTCGGCGGCGAAGGCGTTCGACGACCTCCTCTACGCCGTGCAGGACCAGTTGGAAGTGCACCGGGTGGTGCTGCCCTACCGGGCCTGGGACCTGCTGGAGATCGTCGGCTCCGAGCACGCCCACACGATGCTGCGGCAGTCGGTCCGCTACTGCGTCAAAGCGGAGTCGGTCCGGCGCCCCGCCTGGGACGAGCCAGTCGCTCTGCTGCCCCAGCTGCTGGAGCAGCACCGCTTGCTGGAGCGGTCGCCCGGCACGCGGGAGGGGGACGACGCCTGGCTCGCCGGCCTGAGCCGGACGATCTTCGGCTCGAAGCCGGCCGACGCCGCCGCCGCGACCGCCGCCGCGCTGGCCGAGGGGTACTCTCCGGCGCAGGTAGGCGAAGCGCTGTCCCTCGCCGCCAACGAGCTGGTCCTCCGGGACCCCGGCCGGACGCCGAGCCTGGAAGACGTGGGGAAGCCGGTCGGCAGCGTGCACGGCGACTCGGTCGGCGTCCACGCCTGCGACACCGCCAACGCCTGGCGGCAGATGGCCGGGGTCGCCAGCGCCCGCCACACCTGCGCGTGTCTCATTCTCGGCGCCTACCAGGTAGCGCGGGACCGGACGCTGGGAGGGAGGGATCTCGCCGGCTATCCCCCGCTCCCCCTGGAGCACCACCTCGCGCGGGTCACGGCGACCGATCCGGCCGAGCTGCTCCGCGAGGCGGAGGCGGCGATCCGCGGCAACCTGCAGGCGCGGGCGAGCGCGGCGGTGCACCGGTACGGCGCCCTCGGGCACCCGGCCCGCCCGGCATTCGAGCTGATGCTCCGCTACGCCGTGAGCGAAGATGGGAGCCTGCACGCGGAGAAATACTACCGGACCGTCTCCGAGGAATTCGCCGCCACCCGCCCCGCGTTCCGGTGGCGACACCTGGTGGCGCTGGCCCGGGTTACCGCCAGCGAATTCGGCCGGCCCGCTCCGGGCTACGCGGAGGCCTGCCGGCTGCTGAAGATCTGAGACGAGGCTGCCCTGGAGCGGGAGCGGTTCCGGCTACCGCACCCGCTGCAGCTCCAGGGCGTGCTCCCGCAGGAACTGCGCCGTCTCTTCCGCGTTGAAGACGCCCGCGCAGGCGCCGAGGGAGCGGACGCACGAGGCGCCCAGGGCGCTCCCGTATTCCAGGCAGCCGCGGAGGTCCAGGCCGCGCACCATGCCGGTGATGAAGCCGGCGCAGAACGCGTCGCCGGCGCCGGTGGCGTCGATCGGAACCGAGGGGAACGGATACGCCTTCCAGATCTCGTCCTCGTGCGCCACTACCAGACCGTCGCCGCCCTGGGTCACGATCACGGTGCGGGCGCCGAGGGCGCGGCACGCCTCCGCCTGGCGCACCGGCTCGGTCTCTCCCGTCAGGATCGCCGCCTCGTCGTTGTTCGGCATGAAAACGTCCGTGTGCGGCAGCACCGGCTCCAGCTCTCCGCCGGCCGTGTAGCCGCTCGGCACCACCACGTCGAGCACGTTCCGCACTCCCTGCTCGCGGCAGTGGCGGAAGAGCGCGCCCAGCTCATCCGGATCGAACGCCGGCATCAGCAGGTACCCGCCCAGGTAGAAGACCTTGGAGCGGCAGACCTGCTCCCGCGGGATGTCCGACACCCGGAAGTCCCCGTTGGCGCCGAAGGAGTGGACGAACCGCCGGTCCTGTCCCTTGACCAGCAGCACCAGGCTCTGCGACGTCTGCTCCGTCTCGGAGGCGGCCAGGTGCTCGGTCGCTACCCCGTGCTCCGCCAGGTCTTCCCGGATGAAGCGCCCCCAGACGTCGCTGCCGACTTTCCCGGAGATGCCGACGCGCACCCCCTGGCAGGCGAGATCGATCGCCACGTTCGCCGCGCAGCCGCCCGTGGTCAGCGACATCCCCGGCACCGCTACCAGCTCCCCTTCGGCGGGCAGGTGCTCCATCGGCATGCTGACGTGATCGGCAACGAGAATCCCGGCACTGATGACTTCGTGTGGGGCGGACATGGCTATACCTGGCCCCGGAGGCAGCGGCGCGCTCCGGGAAGACACGGGGCAAGAAAACTCTAGCCACGTTCCCCGCGGCGGGAAGCGCCTCCTCCGAAGCGGCACCCCCTCGAACGCTCACAATGGGAATGCAACGTGGGGCAGAGCGAAGAGGTCCGGGGTGGCAGTGGAGGAGGCGCTCCTCGCCTACAGATCCAGCGCCGGAAAGCTCTCGGAGTAAGAGTAGGAGAACGAGTAGGAGTAAGAGTTACCGGATACGGAGGGTTCGGAATTCATCCCTCATCCCTCCGCCCTCATCCTTCAGGCCGCCGACCGCCCCGTCTCCGCCTCATGCGGGGCGCGGCGCCGCTCCAGCAGCGGCTGGACCTGCTTCCAGGTCCGGATGCGCGTGGCGCGCTCGTCGCACGCCGCGCAGACCCAGCGCGCCGGCTGCTCTTCGGCGCGCTGGCGGGTCAGCCTGACCGGGTATGAGGCCGTCCCCCTCCGCCAGCTCCGGTAGGCGCAGCGCAGGCTGAGACGACGACTGCAGATCTCACAGTGGGTCACGCGGACACTCCGATCGAGTCACGGCGCGGAAAGGATGCCGGGCAGGCAGGGTAGCAAGCGCCTGGGGTACTGCAGATGTCGGCAGCATTCCCGCGATCATGCATGGCATCTTGCAAACGGAAAGGCAAGGGGCTGCCCGCCGGCCGCGAGCAGCCCCGGCCAGATCAGATCTCGGAAAGCTCCACCCGGCGGCGCTCTCGGGCGCTCCGGCGGACCGCTTCCAGCACGCGCATGTTCTCCAGCGCGTCTTCCGGCCCGCGCACCGGGGCGCTGCCGGTGCGGACGCACTCGCTGAAGTGCTCCACCATCAGGGTGTAGTGGTCCACTCCCTCGGTGGTCAGCTCTTCCTCGCCGTTCTGGTCCCAGACGCGCACCACGGCCGGGTCCTTGCCCGGAAGCCACGGCTTCGGGATCTCGAGCCGGCCCTCGGTGCCGACCACCTCGATGCCGCTCCGCGCGGCCGACTCGAAGCTGCAGTCGAAGAGCCCGGCGAAGCCGTCGTACTCCAGTACGCCGGCGCACGACAGGTCGCCGCCGCTCGCCTCATCCCAGGTGGCCCACGCGGAGACCGCTTTCGGCGCGCCGCCGCCGAAGAGGCGGGTGGCGTTGACGCAGTAGCAGCCGACGTCCATCAGCGCGCCGGGGCCCTGGTCGGCCTGGAAGCGCGGGTTCACCGGGTCCGGCGCCAGGTTGAAGGAGAAGCTGGTGCGGATGAGACGCAGCGCCCCCAGGCGCCCGCTCTCCACCACCTGCTTCGCCAGCTCCATCTGCGGATGGAAGCGGTACATGAACGCCTCCATCAGCACCCGCCCGGTGCGGCGGGAGACGGCGATCATCTCTTCCGTCTCCGCCGGGGTTACCGTGAACGGCTTCTCGCAGAGGACGTGCTTGCCCGCCTCCATCGCGCGGATGCTCCACTCCGCGTGCTTGCCGTTCGGGAGGGGGTTGTAGACCGCCTCGACCTCCGGATCCTCCAGCACCGCCTCGTACGAGGGCGCCAGCCGGTAGTTGTACTCTTCCGCGTTCTCGCCCACCCGCTCCGGGCGCGGCGTTCCCAGGCAGACCAGCCGCGCGTTCGAGGCCGCCGTGATGGCGGGTACGAGCGCGTTCCGCGCGATCTTGGCGCTGCTGATGATCCCCCAGCCTACTTCTCGCTCAGCCATCGTTGGTTCGTTCCTGTCTCTCGCCCGCGCCGTGCCGCTTACTCGCCGAGGACCGCCAGGATCTCGCGGCAGAAGGCGGGCAGGTCTTTCGGCACCTGCGCCGTCACCAGGTTGCCGTCGGTCACGCACGGCTCGTCTACCCACTCGGCACCCGCGTTGATCATGTCGTCCTTGATCGCCGGGACGGAGGTGCAGCGCCGGCCCCGCAGCACTCGGGCGGAGACGAGGACCCACCCGCCGTGACAGACCGCGGCGGTGAGCTTGCCCGCCTCACAGATCTCCCGGGTGAAGGTGAGCACTTCGTCGTAGCGCCGCAGCCGGTCCGGGCAGAAGCCGCCAGGGACGATCACGCCGTCGAAGTCGGCCGCGCGGTAGTCGGCCACGTTGCCGTCGGTCTCCACCGGGTAGCCGTGCTTCGACTTGTAGCTCTTCTCCCGCGGTCCCGCGACCACCACTTCCACGCCTGCCTCGATCAACCGGAGCTTCGGATACCAGAGCTCCAGGTCTTCGTAGTTGTCCTCCGCGAAGATCAGGACGCGCTTTCCCGCTGCCGCCATCTCAGCACCCTCCTCCGGCCCCTCGGGCGTCGCGCTCCCAACGGCGCCGCCCTCGGCCTCCGATAGTTTAGCCTATCCGTCCAGGGATCCCCCCATTCCTCGCAGCCCGGGCGCCCGCCTGCTTGGCCCTCGCCCAACCCGGCGAGCGCGGCCGGTGAGAGCCTCTTGTCTCTCCCCCGCCCTTCGCGCTATACTGGGTCCCGCTTGCCGGCGCCCGCGGCGCGCGGCCGATCGAGCAGACCGGAGTAGACGGATGGCATCCCGAAGAACCGTTATCACCCGCGACCGCCAGCGCAACTCGACCGCGCGGAAGCGGACCCATCGCGCCGGCCAGGAGCGGGCACAGCAGCAGGCGCAGGTCCTGCAGAAGCTGTGGTCGCAGGCACGCGCGGAGCAGAAGGCGCAGGCCTAGTCTCCGCCCGCAGCCGGACAGTGTCCCAGGGGGCAGCGCCGATCAGGTGCTGCCCCCCTTGCTTTTTCGCCGCTCGGCCGCGGCGGAGCAGGCGGCTCGCCGGCACGCGGCGAACCGCCTGCCAGTGGAGAGATTCGCCGTTCAAGGAGGGGTTATGGTAGCCGGTGTCGACCACGTAGCGATCGCCGCCCGGGATCCGCGGGCGCTGGCGCAGTGGTACTGCGAGGTGCTCGGCATGCGGGTGCTCTTCGATAACGAGAAAGACCCCCCCACCTGCCTCGTCGGCGGCGACATGGGCGGCGTGCTCGAGATCATGCCGGACAACGGCGCGGAGCGGACCGTCCACCATCCCTACGACCCCGGCTTCCGCCACGTCGCCCTGCGCGTCCGCGACTTCGATGCGGCCTACGCCGCCCTGCAGGAGCACCACCAGGCGGAGCGGGTCCTCGGCCTCATGCCCCCCGCCCCCGCCGCCGGCGGCGGTCAGATCGCCTTCTTCCACGACCCCGAAGGCAACCTGGTTCAGATCGTGTCTCGCGACCGGGAGCTATACTGAGTCCGGGAGGTGGCACGATGCCCGGTCCGTTTCCCGGAATGGATCCTTACCTGGAGAATCCGCTCCTCTGGCCTGGGGTACATCACGGCCTGATCTCCGCAATTCGCGCCCAGATCAACGCCGTGCTGCCCGAGCAGTACGTTGCCGACGTAGGGGAACGAGTGTATCTCGCGCAGTCGGCGCGAGACGTGATCCCCGATGCGGTCGTCTATCGGGATCGGTCGCCAGCCACGGCGAGGGGTGCGACCGCGGTAGCGAGCAGCACGGTCGCAGATCCGCCCTGGCGCCTCGTTCTGGAGCCGTTGGAGGTTCGGGAAGGCTTTATCGAGATCCGGTCGGTGCGGCCCGGCCGTCGGGTAGTCACGGTGATCGAGATCCTGAGCCCCTCCAATAAGCTAGCCAACAGCGACGGACGCCGGCAGTATCTGGAGAAGCAGCGGGAGCTGCTCGGCAGCGCAGTGAGTCTCCTCGAGATCGATCTCCTACGCGCGGGAGCCCACACCGTAGCGGCACCGTATGAACATCTCGAACTGCGGGGCAGGTGGGATTACCTGGTCTGCCTTCACCGGGGCTCCACCCCGCGGGAGTTGGGAGTCTGGCCGATCCGGCTGCGGGACCGCCTGCCGTGGATTCGCGTCCCTCTGGCTGACGAGGACCACGATGTGCAGGTCGATCTGCAGGTGTCGTTAGACCGTTGCTACGACGAAGGTCTCTACCGTCGTCTTGCCGAGTACTCCGGCGAGCCGGTGCCGCCGTTGGCGCCCGCGGAAAAGGAATGGGCCGAGGCGCTGCTGCGAGAGGCGGGCCTGCGCCCGGCCGCCTGACACGCTTGCCTGGGCTCCTGGCTGGCGTTTGACGACGCGGCCCGATTCTGGTAGACTCTGGACGTTATAGCAAGCCAGCTCAGGCCGGCGCGCGTCCGCGCCGCTACCGACACGAGGCCTAATGCCGGGTTGATGCCCGCTTCTCTTCTCCAGTCGCAGACGTAAACCACCGGAGATCAAGCCTTTTCCTGAAGGCCCAACCGAAGCACGAACACCACCGTTCGCCGCATCCACTTTTCTCACGAGGCCCGTGTCGGCAGCCCCACGCTGCCGGTGCGGGCCTTTGTGTCTGGCACGACCAAGGAGCAGAATGTCCAAGCGGATTTTTGTTGGAAATCTATCGTTCAACGTGTCCGAGGCAGAGCTGGAGAAGGCGTTCGAGCCGTTCCAGCCGACCGGAGTTGAGATCCCGAAGCGGTGGGTGCGCCGCTCGGACCGCGAGGACCGGCCCAAGGGGTTCGGCTTCGTGGAAGTGCCGGATTCGACCGCCCAGGCGGCGATCCGGGCGATGGACGGCAAGGTGCTGGACGGCCGGCCGATCGAGGTGGCCGAGGCGAAGCCGAAGCCGGACCTCTTCCCGCCCACGCGGTTCGGTGGCGGCTTCAATAACGGCGGCGGCCGCCGGTTCCGCCGCTAACCCAAGTTCCGCAGTTGGTGGTGGCAGATTACTGCCACCACCTTTTTTCGTGCCTGACTGGCGGTTGCGCTACGAGGTCTCCACCGAGTTACAGGCATGGCTGCCGCCGCATTGC
>JBKBRF010000060.1:0-36857 GCA_046292385.1 Armatimonadota bacterium
CCCGCCCTGCAGCCGGCAAAACATACTCTGCGCCCCGGGGCGCACCAACTTTACAGCGTGTGACACTTGCCACCGCTTCCCCGCCAGGGGAATCTCGCCGGAGTGCTCGCGCGCCGGTAATCCTCCTGCCCTGTTGATTTCGCCGACAGTATCTGGCGAGGGGCCGTCGCTTGAGCCGGGCGGAGCGGCCCGTGAATCGCAGTGCCGAGCCAGCCGCAGCCGGCGAGCGCGGAACGTGACCTGCCGGGGAGCACGCCCGCAGCGCCCGCTAGCGGAGGCGAAGCCGGAGCGTGAGAGGCTTGTCCCCCGAACGGGGGAGCCGCGGAGGGCCACCCACGCGGGAGGGCCGCTCCGCCCGGTGAGGGCGCGGGGGGGAACCCCGGTGAGATGGAGCTCTCGCCGAGAGCTCCCCCGCAGACCGCCTGCCGGGGCTGCGGAGGAGCAGTCCTCGTCTCGCTATCCGACGAAGCTCACCAGATCCAGCTCCGCCCGGGCGCATTCCTCCGCGGCGGACTGGAGCTGCTGGAGGAACGGGTCCGGCTTGCCGCCGTCGCGGCCGGGCGGGCGCGCGCCGCCGCGGCGGGGGGCGGCGAGGCCTTTCGCCAGCTCCTCCACCTCATCCCGCTTCACGTAGCCCCAGTAGGAGAGCGACTCCTCCACCGGGCCGGACTGCCAGAGCGTCGCGTCGCCGTTCAGCTCCCGGCCGCGCACCAGCCACGCCGCCATCCGCCCGGCGGCGCTGTCGCGGGGCAGGCTCTCCACCGACTTCAACAGCCGGTCGAGCGGGAGGTCTTCGGTCAGCGGATCGGCGTCGACCCACTCGTCGAACAGGTCGATCAGGAGCTGGGTCAGGTAGTAGCGCTCTTCCTCCTCCAGCCCTTCGTAGAGCTTGCCCTCCATCACCAGCCGGTGGGCGAGGCGGTCGAGCACCTCCAGCTCTTCCGGCTCCCAGTCCGAGTCTTCGTCCGCGCGCAGAAGCTCTCGCGCCTCGCGCAGGCGCTCCTCGTCCCCGGAGCCGACCCACTCCCGCAGCTCGTCCAGGTCGACGGCGTACAGGATCACATTCACGTCAACGTTCGGCATCACTTCCTCGCTCCGCGCTCCCAGCAGCGCCTTCGGCCGCGCCCTCCAGGCGGGCCGCCCAGAGGTCCAGCACCTGCGAGGGCTGCAGCTCGTGCAGCCCCAGGTAATAGCGTACCACCTCCAGCACCTCTTCCAGTCGGATCGCGCCAATCAGCTCGCTGCCGGAGACGGGGACGCCGTAGCGCGCCGCCTCCAGCTTCACCAGCTCGAAGACGCGGTAGAGCGGCACGCCCGCGGGCTGGGTCACGTTGAGCGAGACCTGCGCGCAGCCGGGTGTCTCCAGGGAGAGGCCGAGCGCCTTCAGCCCCACCAGCCCGCCGTCCCGCTCCCGCACCCGCCGCGCGACGGCGCGGGCGATCTCCACGTCGGTGGTGCGCAGGTTCACGTTGTACGCCAGCAGCGGACCCCGCGCGCCGACCGCCACCGCGCCGGCGGTGGGGTGGACCTGCTCCGGCCCGGCGTCCGGCGCGCGCTCCCCCAGCAGCGGCTCGCGGCGCAGCGAGTCGAACCCGGCGCCGCGCACCACCGCCAGGTTGCGCCGGTCCGGGTGGGTCGCCGCTTCTTCGTAAAAGTAGACCGGAAGCCCCAGCTCCGCGGCGAGCCGGGCGCCCGCGCGCCGGGCGAGCTGGACGCAGGTCTGCATGGAGGTGCCGCCGACCGGCACGAACGGCAGCACGTCGAGCGCCCCCATACGCGGGTGCACCCCCGCGTGCCGGGTCAGGTCGATCCGCTCCACCGCCACCCGCGCCGCGGCGAGCGCCGCCTCCTCCACCGCCTCCGGCTCTCCCAGGAAGGTGAGCACCATCCGGTGATGGTCCGGGTCCGCGGTGCGGTCGACCAGCGCCACGCCCGGGCTGCGCCGCACCGCATCCGCCAGGGCGTCCATCACCTCCGCGTCTTGCCCCTCTGAAAAGTTAGGGACGCACTGTACCAGCTCCAGCGCCATACCGCCTCCGCCCTCCTACTCCTACTCGTTCTCCTACTCTTACTCCAGGGTGCTCCGGGAATGCTACCGTACCCGTCAAGCGAGCCCTGCTCCCGAAAGCGGCTTCTCCCACTCCCCCTTGCTCCCACTCTCCCACTCAGCCCAGCCCTCGGCGCTCTCGCGGCGTATCCCTCGGCGCATGCGTGGATACGACCGCTCCCGGGTATGTCTGGCCGTCGAAACGTCAGACGGGGGAGGCTATGGCGATTACGGTGCACACGATCTGCGACCGCTGCGGTCGCGAGTACGAGTGGGAAGGCGTGACGGTGGGGCAGCACATTTACTGCTGCGCCGGGTGTGCGTCCGGCACGGTCTGCACCTGCCCGTTCCCCACGGAGACGGTGGTCGTCTCCGGCGGAAACGTGGTGGTCGCCGGCGATGACGACGTGATCATCGTCAAGTAGCCGCTACTCCAGCTCCCGGGCCCGCAGGCCGTTCAGCCAGGCCAGGGCGTAGTAGTAGAGCCCGTACGCGGCCCCCACGTTCAGCACGGTAACGAGCGCGGCGTAACCGAGCAGGTATTCCGGCCCGCCGCCGGCGCTGCCGAACCACTCCGGGCGGGAGACCGCGAAGCCGGCGCCGATCCCTTCCGCAATCATCACGGCGACCGAGAGCGACATCGGGCTCCAGAGCTCGAACGCGCGCCGCGCCGACTTCTGCGGAGTCCCGGCGTAGCCGAGGCTCATCGCCAGGCCCGCCGAGCCGAAGGCGGCGCCGAGCACCAGGTACCACTCGAAGCCGTAGCCCTCGAACAGGATGAAGATGCAGACGGCGGTGCCGGCGAGGACCGGCGTCATCTGCGCGATGCCGACCAGGCACGACGCGGCCCAGCGTCCGCGGAGGAGCGTTTCGGTGGGGAGCGGGCTGGTCAGGAGCTGGGTCAGCGTGTTGGCGCGCGCTTCCGTCTGCCAGAGCTGGAGCCCGCGCGCGCCGAAGGTGAGCAGCACCGGCACGAACGCCCAGCAGCCGATGAAGTAGAAGACTCCCGCCCAGACCCGCACGAAGTCTCGGAACGTAACGGTCCCGCCCAGGCCCAGCGGAATCGGGAAGAGCGGCGTGAGCGCGAAGCCGGAGAGCGCCAGGGAGCCGAGGAGCAGTCCCGTCACCTGCAGCAGAAGGAGCCGCCGCAAGCTGGCCCGGCGCAGCAGCACCCGCAGGTCCCGCACCAGCACCGGGTTATCAAACCGTCGCGCCAGCCAGCCGATCTCCACGGCGGAGCGGGGGTCCTCCCACCGCCGCCGCTTCCGCCGCTGGCCGAGGAGCTGTGCCACTCCCAGCACCAGGGGCGGAGCCGCCACGGCGAGCCACCGGAAGGGAGGCCCGAGCCCCGACCACGTGTAGCCGACGAAGAGATAGTACGCCGCGGCAAACGCGAGCGGGCGGCCGAACCGGCCCAGGAAGGCGGCCGCGGGGCTGGTCGGGTTGGCGGTGGCCGCGGCGCCCCCGAAGGCGGCGGCGGCGTAAGCCCCCATCAGCACCGCCAGGCCGTGGTCGGCCCGGAGCCGATCCCCGTAGAAGGCGAGGTCCTGAAACGGGGCGAAGCCGGGCTGCACGATCGAGCGGATCCAGTTGAATCCGAGCATCGCCAGGATGCCGGCGATCCAGTAGGCCAGACCGAGGTGCCCGCTGCGGCGCATGCTCTCCAGCGGGGACGGCTTCTCCTCCCGCGAGGTGGCGCGGAGCCCCTCCGGCGGCGCCAGGAGCGTCACGCCAAACGTCAGCACCCCCATACAGCCGGCGAGGAGATGGCCCGGCCAGAGCTGCGCCGGCAGCAGGTGCCCGCGGAGGGTGAGCGCCGCGTGGAACGGCAGCGCGGAGAGCCAGACCAGCAGCAGCCCGTACGCGGGGAAGAGCAGCTTCTGCGGGAGCCAGCGCCACGGCGAGCGGGAGATGAGCCGGACCGCCTCGAGCGTCCCCTGCCGGTGCTCCTCCATGAAGACCCGCGCCCCCAGGATCCACCCGGCCAGGGCGCAGACCAGCCCCTCCGTAAGGCCGAGACCGAGCGTGGTTAGCACCAGCCGGACCCCCGGTTGCTCGTTCTCCATGACGAAGAGCCGCCGCTCCGCAATGAGAAACACCAGCGTCAGCAGGCAGCCCTGCAAGAGGAGCGGCAGGCCCACCGCCATGAAGGCGCGGCGTCCGGCGGAGCGCAGCTCCTTGAGAAAGAACGGGTTCTCGAGGGTCATCGGCGGGAGGGGAGAAAGAGAGAGCCGCCCTTACGTTCACGTAGACTCTCCCATTTAGCCTTCTGCCTTCTGCCTTCTGCCTTCTGCCTTCTGCCTTCTGCCTTCTGCCTTCTGCCTTCTGCCTTCTGCCTTCTGCCTTCTGCCTTTAGCCTTTAGCCTTTAGCCTTTAGCCTTTAGCCTTTAGCCTTTAGCCTTTAGCCTTCTGCCTTTAGCCTTTAGCCTTTAGCCTTCTGCCGGAACTTACCACCGGAAGGTGCGTATCTCTGGGTGGCTGTCGAAAGGCGGGGAGGAGAGGCAGTGATGCGCGGACGCGCCGTAAAGTGGATGCTCGGGCTGCTCCTGGTGGTGCTGCCGCTGGTCGCCGCCGGGTGGGTGGTCCGCGCGCGGATAGTGGAGGACGACATCCTCGCCCGTGCCCAGACCAGGCTGGAGGCGGGCCACTGGGGCGCCGCCAGCCAGGCGCTGCGGGAGCTTCCCCGCGGCTTTCTGCTCTCCGGCGACGCCCGCCGCCGCGCCGCCGCGCTCCACTTCCGGCTGGGCGAGGACCGCCAGGGCCATCAGCTCCTGGTGGGACAGCGGTTCGACGACAAAGACCCGGCCGACCGGCGCGTCCGTGACCTGAGCGCCCGCTGCCAGCGCGTGAGCCTCCTGCTGAAGCAGGTCGAGGCATCCCGCGACCCGGAAGAGCGGGTCCGCCTGCTGCGCCAGGCGCGCGATGAGGTGCCGGAAGCGCCGCACCTGCTGCGCAGGCTCGCACAGGAGGAGCTGCTGGCGAGCGTCGCCACCGGCCGGGAGCAGTACCAGCAGGCCTTCGAGCAAGCGTACCTGGAGCTGCGCGCGCGGGCCCCGGAAGAGGCGGACGCGCTGAAGACGAGCGTAGGAAAGCTCCTCAACGGGGAGAAAGCGGGAGAGACTCCGCTCACCGGGGCGGAGAGCGCGCTGGAAGAACGGTAAACAGGAACGGCTGCCGGGGCTGAAGCGAAGGGGGCGACTCGGATGACCGCGATCCCGCACCTGCTGACCGGCGCGGCGCTCGGCGCCCGCATTCGGAACCCGGTAGTGGCGCTGCCGCTGGCGGTGGCGAGTCACCTGCTCCTCGACGCCATCCCCCACGCGGATGCGGCGGTGCTGGCCGGCAGCCCCTCCCCGGGCTACAACGGAGCCGAGATCCTGATCTCCGTCGGGAGCTTCGTGGTCGGCCTGGGCCTCGTCCTCTGGTGCGCCTGGGGCGACCGCCGCTTCGGCTGGATCGTGCTCGCCGCGCTGGCCGGGATGCTCATCGACTTCGTCTTCGTGCTCCCCTGGTGGAAGCAGTTCTTCCAGAGTTGGCCGCCCACCGCCTGGCTGAGCCAGGTGCACCTGGCGGCCTCCACTCCCGCGCACCGATACCCCTTGCTGGTCGGAATCACGACGCAGCTCCTCGTCTCGCTCGCCGCCTTCTGGGTGCTGCGCCGCTCCACCCACCCCGCCCCCGCCAGGGTGCGGCGGCAGGGCTTGACGCGCGGGATAGAGTAGTAACCCGGAGAAGCAGCGATCCGTCGTCGGAAACACCGCCGCTCCGAACCCTCTCGGAGAAGGAGAACGAGAAGGAGAAGGAGTAGGAGTGGCCGTGTACGGAGGGATCGGATCGCCCACTCCCCCTTGCACCCACTCTCCCACTCTGTCTGCCGCTAATCCTCATCATGCGCCGCGTCGTCAGCGTCTCCCTCGGCTCCCCCTCGCGCAACTGGCGCGCCGACCTTTCCGACCTCGGGGTGCCGCTGGTGCTGGAGCGCCGGGGCGTGGGGCTCGACTACGGCGCCTACACCGCCGCGCTGCGGGAGCTGGATGCCGACCCGGAGGTGGCGGCGATCGGCCTCGGCGGGATCAACCGGTACCTCTTCTCCGGCGAGCGGAAGTACCCCCTCCGCAAGGCGGAGGAGATGGCGTCGGTGGTCCGCTCCAAGCCGGTCTGCGACGGCGCCGGGCTGAAGCAGTACTGGGAGCCGTTCGTCGTCCGTACCGTCCACGAGACCGGGCAGGTGCCGCTCGCCGGACGGCACGCGCTGATGGTCTGCGTCGTCGACCGCTGGGGCATGGCGGAGGCGCTGCGCGATGTGGGCGCCGACCTGGTGATGGGCGACATGATGTTCGCCCTCGGCCTGCCGATCCCGCTCCGCGGCTGGGCGACCGTCCGCTCCCTCACCCGCGGCCTGCTCCCGATCCTCACTCAGCGGGTCCCGTTCGAGTGGCTCTATCCCACCGGCGAGAGCCGCGACGTGCCGAAGTACCGCCGCTGGTACGACTGGGCCGACGTCCTCGCCGGCGACTGGAAGTTCATCGCCAGGCACATGCCCGCCGAGCCCGGCTCCCTCGCCGGGAAGGCGATCCTCACGAACACCACCACTCCGAAGGACGTGGAGGCGCTGCGCCTGCGCGGCGCCGCGGTGCTCGTCACCACCACCCCCAGCCTCCACGGTCGCTCCTTCGGGACCAACGTGGTGGAGGCCGCCGCCGCGGCACTCTCCGGCAAGTCGCCGGAGGAGATGGTCTTCGCGGACTACCTCGCCGTCTTCCAGCGCCTCGGCTGGGACCGGCCCCGCGTCCAGCGCCTCCAGGAGCCAGCAACGGCAACCGTCCGCTAGGTGCCGCATCCGCCAACTGCGGCCGCGACAGCGGCCCTCCGGGAGTGCCGGTGCCGGAGCCGAACGCGCTGGTGCAGGTGGTCGCCAGGGGTTGCGCCGGCGACGTGTTGGCGCCGGAGCTGATCCGAGACGGCAAGAAGATGACCATAAAGGCAACCCCGGTGCCGAAACCGAACTGATCCAGGCGATCGCTCGTCTGAGCGCCCCGGGGCGGCCTCCCCCGGGGGCCGCTGCCGTGGGTACGGGGTGAGGAGGATTGAATGCGAAGTCGACGAACGTGGTGCGCCGGTCTGCTGGCCGCGGGCGCGCTGGCCGGCGTGGCCGCGGGAGCGGTGCGGGCCCAGGAGCCGGAGGTGCGGCGGGAAGTGCGGACGGTGACGATCCGGGTCCCGAATTTCGAAGCGGATACCTCCCAGGTGCCGGAGCTGCAGCCCTGGGGCCGCGCCGCCGAAGCGCTCTGCCAGGCGTGGTACGGCCGCATCGTGGCGGCTCTCGACAGCGACGAGACGAAGCGCCCGGCGCCGGAGACGGTCAAGATCGTCTTCGAGAAAGAGATGGACGGAGTCGCCTACGCCAACCGCAACGAGATCCACATCGCGGCGCACTGGGTCCGGCGGAACCCGAACGACTTCGGCATGGTCGCGCACGAGCTGACCCACATCGTGCAGCGCTATCCGCGGAACCGCAACGCCGGCTGGCTGGTGGAAGGCGTGGCGGACTACGTGCGGCTGCAGCACTTCGAGCCGGCGCTCGCGCGGCCGAAGATCGATTTCACCAGGGCGAAGCACACCGACGCCTACAAGACGACCGCCCAGTTCCTGATCTACCTGGAAGAGAAGTACGGAAGCAAGGTGGTGCCGAGCCTGCACGCCGCGCTCCAGGAAGGCCGCTACTCGGACCAGCTGTTCCAGGAGCTGACCGGCAAAGAGGTCGGCACGCTCTGGCAGGAGTTCGCGGAAGCGTCCGCCGCCTGACGCGCCACCTCGGGTAGGCAGGTTACAGGCCGCGGAGAGCTCAACCTGCAACCTGCCTACCTGGAACCTGAAACAGACTAAGGAACGACCGCCAGCTCTTCCCGCGCGGAGTGGACGCCGGCCACGGTGGTCGTCACCTGCAGCGCGAGCAGCCGCTCCTCCTCGGAGTGCACCTGCCCCACCAGCACCACGTGCCCCGTCTCTTCGACCAGCGGTCGAATCTGACGGTGCTTGAGGTCCGGATGCCGCCGCAGCGCGTCCGCGACCGCATTCGCCAGGTCTGCCTGGTCCGGTCCGTACGGGTTCTCGATCCGGGTGGTGTCGTAGCTGTTGGAGATGCCGGTCACTCCCTCCGCCGCCACTTCGGCGCGGCTTAGCTCACCCAGGCTCCGCGCGGAGCCGGTGAGCACCGCCTGCCCCCGGATCGCGTCCGCTCCCAGGCGGCGCGGATCGATCTCCGCCTCGGCGATCTCCTCGTCCAGGTCCTGGGAAAGCTGCTGGTCCGGCACCTGGTGCGGGATCTCCACCGCCACCGCCTCGATGACGCTGCGCACGCCCGGTATCTGCGACGCCGCCTCCAGCGCCGCCATCTTGTCCGCCAGCGTCCGCACAGCGCCGCGGATGGTAACGACCCCCTTATCCGCCGTCACCCGCAGGTCGTTCAGGTTCACGCCGGGCAGCTGGCCGATTGCCCGCTCCACCTGAAAGACCAGGTGGCCATCCGTGATCTCCATCATCACCCCTCCTCGGCCCACCTTCCACGGCGGGTCTGAGAGGCGAATACCCGTCCCGAGAGCGGAGCGAAACGGATCGCTTTGCGAGGGTCTAGGGTCCAGGAGATAGGGTTTAGGACTGGCGAGAGGCCGGTGCCCCTGCCACTACAGGGGCGGAGTGCGGAGGAACGGATCCACCGTCCAAGAAGGCTCGGAATTCCGCACTCCGTCCTCATCCCTTTGCCCTTAAAACATCCCCCTGATCTCCAATTCATCCCCCTATCCCCTTTCTTACACCTGCTCCGGTTCGGACCGGCTTTGCATCAGGACCGTCACCTCCACGCGGGTGCCGCCTTCTTCGCGGGGGGACCAGGTAACGCGGGCGTCGATCAGGTCGGCGCGGTAGCGCATGTTCTCCAGGCCGCGGCCGGCGCCGCGGGCGGTCTCGGGATCGAAGCCGCGGCCGTCGTCCCAGAGGCAGAGGGTGAGGCGGCCGGGCTCGCTGCGGACCTCCAGCCCGGCCTTGCGGGCGCCGGAGTGCTTGAGCACGTTGTTGATCGCTTCCTGGCAGATCCGGAAGAGGCCGAGACTCTGCTCCGGCGAAAGCTCCGGCTCCTCGCCGGTGCGGCGGACCGACACGGTGAGCGGCGGCTCCTGGCGGGCGGCGCCGCGGCGGAGGTAACTCTCCAGGGCGGCGGAGAGGCCGAGCATGTCGAGCGCGGAGGGACGGAGCGCCTCCATCACCTCGCGGACGCTGTCCATCGACTCCCGGATCTCCCCCTCCAGCCGCGCCAGGTCGGGCGCCTGTCCGTTCGACCGCTCCCGGAGCCGCTCCACGTCGGCCGCCATCTGGCGGAGACCGGGCAGGACCTGGTCGTGCAGGTCCGCCGCCAGCCGCCGCCGCTCTTCCTCCGCGCCGGAGAGGACGCCGGAGGTCCGCGCCGCCAGCTCCACCCGCTGCCGTGCCAGCAGCTCCCCGTTCAGCCGCGCGTTTTCCAACGCGACCGCCGCCTGCACCGCCGCCGCTTCCAGCAGCTCCCGCTCCTCCGGGCTGTACGCTTCGCCGCTCTCCTTCGGCCCGAGGCGCAGGTAACCGAGCACCGCCTCCCCCCGCCGCACCGGAATGGGGAGCGCCCCGTCCGCGGCGGGTAGGTCCGGCAGCGCGAACGTCAGCCACTCCGGTCGCAGCGCCTGCCGTACGCCCGCTTCCAGCCGCTGCATCACCCCCGCCGCCTCGCGCTCGCCGCCCAGGTCCTGCGCCAGCCGGATCAGCGCCTGGCGCCGCGCCTCCACGTCGCGGAAGAAGCGGCGGTCGACGTTCCGCAGCACCTCCATCCGCTTCGCGAGCAGCAGCGCCACCAGGAACATCCAGAACAGGTAGAACACCACTTCGCCGGGACGCACCGGCTGGTGCGTCACCGAAAGCTGACCCATCCGCCACACCAGCACGAAGCCGGGAATCAGGAACAGCGTGCCGAGCGTCCACCGGGCCAGCAGGTAGCGCAGCGTGTGCCGCGCCACCAGCCGCACCTCCAGCGCCCGCAGCCGGAAGACCAGGTGCGCCATCGCTCCGCTGAAGAGCAGCGCCGGCAGCAGGTTCACTGGGACGAACTGGTCCGAGATCACCCAGAGACGCTGGAAGATCCCGGCGATCACCGCCGCCACGGTCGCCCCGGCCGCCACCGTGAGCGTGCGGATCACCGGCCGCGCCTCCGGGGCGGCGCGCCGCCACCGGAGCAGCACCTGCCCCAGGCCGTAGAGCGCGTAGCCGAGCGCCATCGTGTCGAAGAGGGCCGCCGCGGCGTCGATCCGCCCCTCGTCCCACATCCCGGAGCCGATCAGGCCGAAGAAGCCGAACGGGAGGTAGAGCCGGAAGAAGATCCGCCACCGGCCCGGCGCGCGGCGGCCTTCCGCCTCCGGATCGGGGAAGATGGTGAAGAAGTGCGCGAGCAGCACCAGCGCGAAGAGCCGTGGCTCCCGCGGGAAGCCGAAGACCGGCGCCACCATCAGGACCAGCCCCAGCAGCAGCGCGCGGCCGTCGCCCGGGCGCTGCCAGATCAGCGCCAGCCCCAGCGCGATCAGCGCCACGTTTAGCAGCCCCGCCGCTCCCCACGCCAGCCGCACCGGCCAGGCCGGGGGCACCGGCTGCACCTGGAGCCAGACCCCCGCGCCGTTCCGGCGCAGCTCCACCTCTCCGCTGCGGGGGATGCCGTTCTTCCACCCCAGCGGCGACCGCTCCCCCGCGGGCGCCGCCGCCGGGGCGATCACCTCGCTCTTGACCCACCGGTCACCGGTCCGCGCTCCCGCCCGCGCCAGCGGCGAGCCGTCCGCCACCTGCAGCACCCGCTCCTCCCCGGAGACCACGCCGCCCGGCGGGACCGACGTCACGCCGATGGTCGGCCCGAAGAGGGCTCCCAGCAGGAGCAGGATGCCCACGAAGAGCAGCGGATACTGGTACCAGGGGCGGCGCATGCATCCCTTCTAGCCGGAATCTCACTCCCGCGCCCGGGGCGATGGCACCATTTTCCACGGCGGGAGTGCGAGGTCTCACCGCAGAAAGCGCCGAGAACGCGGAGAGGACCACCCGTTGAGGGGGCTCGGCTTGAGCGCTGCCGCTCGCCACAAGTAGCGGGCCTTGGCGCTGCAGCAACCAGTCCGAGGCGCCCGAAGGGTGCCACTTGTGACCGCCCCTGGGCGTCAGGGGCGGTCGCTCGACGGCGACCGATTCAGCCCGTGAACACAGCCGGGGTGGAGATCACGGCGGTGGCGCGGGAAGAGCATTTCGGAGTGCACTTCCGCAGCGGCCTGCTAACGGAGCGCAGCGGAGTGTGAAAAGGCCGCGGAGGGCCACCGACGCGGGAGGGCTGAAGCGGGCGACTAGAGCGCGGGGTCGGGCCCGCGGTGCCAAGGCTGCTCACTGAAAGAAAAGATCAGCCCTCAAAGAACCGCACCGCCGACCCCTCCGGCAGCACCCCGTTCCGCACGGCGAGCTCGCAGAACCGCTCTATCCCGGCGCGCTCGGCCTCGCCGAGGTCGTACTGGATCGATTCGTAGAGATACTGCCGGGCCACCGAGAGGGGCAGGCCCAGATCCTCGGCGCCGCGGGCGGCAAGCTGGTCGCGGCGCCGGAGGCCCCACTGCTTCGCGCGGGTGAGCGCCGCGGTGAGCCGGGCGAGATCCCGGTCGGCCGGGGCGGCCCAGATGGCGTAGGTAAACGGGAGCCCGGTCAGCTCCTGCCACTCCCGGCCGAGATCGAGACTCTCCCGGACCAGCCCCGGCCAGCGGCCGGACGCCAGCGCCTGGTTCGCCGCGAGCGCCGGGTTGCCGATGAGGAGCGCCGCGTCCGCCTGCTCCAGCATCGCCGGAAGGTCGGGCGGCAGCGTCCGGAACTCGGGCGTCATCCGCCACCGCTCCGCAAAGAGCACTCGCGTCAGCGCCACCGCGCTGCGGCTGCTGGCGTCGAGCGCCACCGTCTTCACCTGGGAAAGCGGGCGGCGCAGGTAGAGCTGGATGCTCTGGACCTCTCCCCGGGAGATCACGCCCATCCCGGGCAGGATGCGCAGCTCCGGGTGCGGCAGCACCGCGCCGGTGGAGACGAGGGCGGCATCGAGCCCACCCTGGAGCAGCGCGCCGATCAGCCGGGAAGGAATCAGCGCGGAGAGCTCCACGGCGTCTCCCACCAGCAGCGCGGCTTCTCGCTCGCGCAGGGCCGCCGCCAGCGGGTCGGCATTCAGATACGGCACGGTGCCCAACCGCCACATAGCGCTAGATGGAAGAAGAGAGAAGAAAGAAAAGAGAAGAAAGAACTGAGGGCGAGGGGGCTCGCCGCTGAGTAGTTCTATCCCCGAAGCCTCTGTTTCGCGGCGCGGGGGCCGGGGGTGGGGCGGTACAAAGGAAAACCCCTGCCGGGCATCTTCCCCATACCGGCAGGGGTCCGTCTGTCCCTCATGCGCGGCGTCCGCTCGCCGCACTCGTATCATCCCCGGGCGGGCCGGAGGCTAAACACGCGCCTAATCATTTTTTCTCCGCGGGCGGCTCCGGCGCCGGAACCAGCGCCACCAGCGCCGCAGTCGGTCCTGGGCCCAGGGGGTTGCCGCCGTCTCCGGTGATCAGCCAGACGACCGGCACCGTCCGCGGCGATTCCCCGGCGGTGACCGCCACGAGCCGCACGACCGCGAAGCCGGGCTGCGCGTCGGCCGCGGCCTGCAGCACCAGCTTCGCGGAGCTCTGTCCGGTGCGGTCCTTCAGAGCCGCCACCTTCACCGGCTCCGCGGTGACGCCGGCCGGCAGCCCCTCCAGCCGCAGCTCGATCTCGTCCGGCTGGAACGACTGGTACAGGGTGACGTTCCACTCGAGCTTCTCGCCCGGCTTGACCACCGCGGTCGGGGTCGCGGCGACGGCGCTCAGCTCCGGAGTCATCGGGGTGATGAGGAGCCGGTAGTAGGAGCTGGGGCCGCTGCGGGAGCTGCCGGCGAGGTCCTCCACCTGGAGCACGTACTCGCCGTCGGCGGGGACGGTCCACTCCGCCCGCGGGTCGCGGCTGCGCGGCGCGTCGTCCTCCTGCAGCACCACCCTGCCCTCTGCATTCCGCAAGATGAAGCGCGGATCGGCGAGGGAATCGACTTCCCGCCCGACCACCTGGATCCGCAGCCGGTCCTTCGCTTTCACCGTGAAGCGGAAGAAGTCGGCGTCGCCCCGCCGGCCGAAGGTGCCGTGTGCGGCGCCCGGCACGGAGATCGGCTGGGCCTGCTCGGCGCGGTCGTTCGGCTCCGCCTCCGGCAGCTCCGGACCCTCGGTCATCGCCAGCGGCAGCCGGTTCGGCGCGTCGAAGGCGGTGAGGTGGAACGTCTCTCCCTCGGAGGGCACCGGGGCCTCGAGCTCGGCGGTGCCGGGGCCCGGCTTCCCCAGGTTCCAGCCGTGGACCGTCAGCCGGGCGGAGCTGCCCCGCGCCACGCTCGGCGGCAGCGCGAAGTCGAGCCAGGGACCGGTAGTAAGATGGAGCCGGTAGTGGCAGTGGGCATCTACGTTGCCCATGTTGCTCGTCACGTCGGTGAGCTGCAGGGTGTATTCGCCGTCCGCCGGAGCGGTGCAGGTAAAGACGGGATCCAGGCGGCGGTTGTCGACGTCGACGCCGACCGTCCGCCCCTGGGCGTCCCGCACCGTGAGCGCCAGGTAGATCGGACCGGCGAGCAGCCGCGACTCGCTGGCGACCACCAGGCAGTCGCCCTTCTTCAGGGCGACGCGGTAGTTGTCGGTATCGCCCGGCTTCGGGATCGCGCCGTTCAGCGTGAGCGGAAGCTGCTCCAGCCGCTGCGCCTTGTCGAGCGAGTCGTTCGGCTCCGCTTCCAGCACCTCCGGCAGCACGCCGACCATAAACGGCCGCGGCTCCGTGGCGGCCGCCGGCCCGACCAGCCGAAGCTGCCGCACACCCGGCTCCGCTTCGGGGGCGATCTCCACCTTACCCACGCCCTTGACGAACGGCCCGAGCGGCTTCAGGCCCTCGCCGTCGACCACCAGCGTCGCCGACTCCACCTTCTCCATCGCGGGAAAGGTAAGCGTCACCGTGGCGCCGCGCTGGCCGCCCGGCGGAAAGAGCCGGTCCGCCGCGCTCTGCGCGCCCGCCGGCGCCGCCAGGAGCAGCGGCAGGATGACGGCGGCGCGAAGGGCCAGAGACTTCAGCATCGACATGGGTGGATACAACCAGAACCGATCTACCGGCCGCCGCTCGAGTCACGGCGAGGCATTGAAATACCTCGCTGGCCGGCCTGCGGCCAAGCGTCCTCCGGACGCCGGAACCAGGCCCTGCTGAGTCCCCGGAGGGGGACTTCGTGCTGTGGTTGCCGCGGTTTCAACCGCCCGGGGGCTTTGACTTTACTCGTCAGGAAACCTCAGCAGATCTCCCGGATCAGCTCTCCGCCGTTGATCATCTGCGTGGGGCGGCCCAGCTCGTTCCGGAACTCCTTGCGGTAGTCGATCCCCATCTTGTGGAAGATCGTGCACGCCAGGTCCTGCGGGCTCAGCGGGCGCTCGGACGGATAGCTGCCGTCCTTCTCCGTGGCGCCGACCACGGTGCCGCCCGGAACCCCGGCGCCCGCGATGGCCACCGACATCGCCGGGCCCCAGTGGTCGCGGCCCGGGCCGGCGTTGATCTTGGGGGTGCGGCCCATCTCGCCGAGGAGCACCACCAGCGTGCTGTCGAGCAGGCCCCGCTGCTTGAGGTCGATCATCAGCGCGGCGAACGCCTCGTCGAGCGTGGGCGCCATCCGCTTCATGTCGTTGAAGAGGTTGAAGTGGTGGTCCCAGCCGCCCCAGTTGATGCTCACCCACGGCACGCCCGCCTCCACCAGCCGCCGCGCCAGCAGGCACTGCTGGCCGAAGTGGCTGCGCCGGCCGTACAGCTCGCGGGTCTTGGCGTCTTCCTTGCCGATGTCGAACGCCGCCTTCGCCGCGGGGGAGGTGATCAGGTCGTACGCCTTCTCGCTGAAGCTGTCGATCGCCTTGGCCGGGTCGGAGGTGCCCTCCGCGTCCCGCTGCAGCTTGTCGATCTGCCCCAGTAGGCTCCGCCGGGCGTCGAGCCGGGCCTGGTCCACGCCGCCGGGCAGGCTGATGTCCTGCACGCGGAAGTTGTCGCTCTCCGGATAGCCGCCAACCACCAGCGGGCCGTAGGCGGGGCCGAGGAAGTTGGGGCCGCCGGAGCGCATGCCGCCGCCCATGATCACGTACGGGGGCAGGCCGCGCGGCACCTCGCGCTCGTGCGCGGCGAAGGCGCCCATCGCCGGGTGGTAGCTCACGGAGGCGCCGCAGCCGACCGGAATCGGGGTGCGCTGGCCCGTCGTCATGAAGTGGTTGCCGGCGCCGTGGTTCGAATCGGGGTGGCCCATCGACCGCAGGATGCTGAAGTGGTCCATCACCTTGGCGGTCTTCGGGAGCAGCTCGCAGATCTGGATGCCGGCGACGTTCGTCTCGATCGGCTTGAGCTCGCCGCGGATCTCGGACGGCGCCTCCGGCTTCATGTCGAACGTCTCCAGGTGAGACGGTCCCCCGTCCAGGAAGAGGAAGATCACGTTCGCCGGCTTCTTCCCCGCGGCCGCCGCGGCCTCCCGGTGCGCCACCAGCTCCGGCAGGGTCAGCCCCAGCCCCGCCAGGGTGCCGATCTTCAGGAAGTCCCGCCGGGACATTCCCGCGCAGTTCCGCCGCACCGGTCCCCATTCGATCTGCATCGCCGTCCTCCCGATCAGTGATTCAGAATGAACTCCGCGGAGTTCATCAGGGCCCACAGAATATCTTCGATCGCCTGCCGCCGGGTTGCCTTCTCTCGCGTAAAGGCGGTGCGCGCCGCCGCGATCTCCTCCGCGGTCGGATACCGGCTCAATACCCGCAGGTAGAGCTCCCGCACGACTTCCTCTTCCGGCTTGCCGGACTTGTCCAATTCCGCCGCCGCGCCGGTGTCGTGGGTGAGTCGCCGGTGCATCTGCTCGGAGTTCATCATGTGCAGCATCTGCGTCACGCTGCCGTCGGTCGGCCGCTCGCACTCGCAGACGCTCTGCCGCACCGGCCGGCCGAAGATCTCCAGGAATTCCACCTGCAGCCGGCTGTCCCACATCTGGATCGCCCGCGTTCCTTCCGGGTAGGCGCGGAACGTCTGCGGCACGCCGGTCACCTGGGAGACCGCGTCGAGCAGCACTTCCCCGGGGGGACGCTTTTTGTAGTAGCGAGAGTAGCTCCGGGTCTCCTTCACGTTCTCCGGCGTCGACTCGCTGCTCCGCTGATACGCGGCGGAGGCGGTGATGGTGCGCAGCAGGTGCTTCAGGTCGTAGCCGTGGGAGACGAAGTCCTTCGCCAGCGCGTCGAGCAGCGCCTCATTCGTCGCCGGGTTCGTCATGCGGAAGTCGTCCACCGGCTCTACCAGCCCGCGCCCCATCAAGAGGCCCCACATCCGGTTCACGATGGCGCGGGCGAAGAACGGGTTCTCCGGCGACGTCATCCAGTCGGCCAGCGCCTGCCGGCGGTCGGCCTCCTCCGGGATCTCCAGCGGCTCCCCGCCCAGCGGCCGAGGCGGCATTACTTGGCCAGTCCGCGGGTGCTTCACCTCGCCGGAGCTGCCGGCGTAGACGATGCTGTGGTAGCCCTCCGGGTACGACGACTTCGACTTCACCCGCGCGAAGAACGCCGCCAGGGAGTAGTAGTCGTCCTGGCCCCACCGCTCGAACGGGTGGTGGTGGCACTCCGCGCAGTCGAGCCGCACCCCCAGGAAGAGCTGGGAGATCGACTTCCCCGCCGCGCCCGGCTCGGAGAGCGCGCGGAAGAAGTTGGGCGGCCCCTCGCGGTAGGTCTCGCCAGACGCGGTCACGATCTCCCGCGCGAACTGGTCGAACGGCATGTTCCGCCGGAACGAGTCGCGCAGCCAGCGGTCGAAGGCGTAGGCGCCGCGCGGCAGCAGCAGGTCCGGGTTCACCAGGAGCAGGTTGGACCACCGCATGCCCCAGTAGTCCGCGTATTCCGGCCGCTCCAGCAGCGAGTCGACCAGCGCCTTCCGCGCCCGGGGAGCGACGGTGCCGGACGGTCCCCGCTCCTTTTCACACGCCGCCAGGAACTCCCGTGCCTCGTCTGCCATCGGCAGCGTGCCGATCAGGTCGAGGGAGGCGCGCCGCAGGAAGGTGGCGTCGTCGCACGGGCCGGAGGGGAGCACGTTGAGCTGCGCGAGCTTGCGGTAGACTAGGTCGTCGATAAAGTTGTTCCGCGGCAGCTTTCCGTAGGCGGAGGCCGGGACGGAGTGGTGGAGCGACACTGTAACGCCCCCCCCCGCCACCTGCCCCATGAAGCGGGCCATCACCGCCGCCTCGCCCGGGAGGGGGGTCGTCTTCAGCCGGCCGGCATCCGTGACTTCGGCTACGGCGGTCTCGTCGGACTGGTACTGCGCCAGCGGGGTCACGTCGCGCCGGGAGCCGTCGGAGTAGACCGCCGTCACCAGCAGCTGCTGCTGCTTCTCCGGCAGCATCACCCGCTCGCGCGGCTCCACCTCCACCCGGACCAGCGTCCGCTCCGCCTCGCCGTCATACCGGGCGCCCTCCGCGATCCAGCGGGCCACCAGCCGCGCCTCCGCGGAGTCGGGCCGGAACCGCTGGCCGCCCGCGTGGGGCAGCGCCGCCGTCGCCTTCTTCAGGAGCAGACTGTTCCCCGGGTCGGCAACGTTCACCCGCCGCCCATCCGCCACGCGGGCGATGGCGGCGTGGTCCGTCTCGAGGTCGAACGCCAGCACGGAGAGCTGGAAGCCGCTCTTGTTCCCCTGCTTGGCGTGGCAGGTGGAGCTGTTGCAGCCCGCCTGGCTCAGCACCGGCATCACCTCGTGGACGAAGCTGACCGGCCGCAGGGCGCGGCTGTTCCGCACCCGCACCGGCACCCGGACGCCGCGTCCGCCGGCCCGCGCCTCGATCCAGCCGTCGCCGTCCGCCACCGCGCGCACCAGGCCGTCGCGGGTGACCTGCGCCACCTTCGGATTGCCGGACTTGTAGACCGCGGCGCGGGAGAGATCCGCGGGCGGGCCGGAAACCGGCTGGCCGGTCAGGAGCAGTCGCTGCTCCGCCCCGGGGCCGTCGAGCGCCACCGACTGCGGAAACGCCGCCAGGCTGCGGAAAGCGGGCGCCGCGGGCTTCTTTACGGGAGGGGTCTTCTTCGCCGGAGCCGCCGGACGCGGCTTCCGGGCCGGGGCAGACGCGCGCCGGGGCGCCGCCCCCACCGGAGCGGCGGCAATCAGCGACAGCACGAACAGCACGAGCGAGCGACGCACGGTTACCTTCCGGCCAAGAACCACCTCTTAGCTGCCTCTTAAGAGCGGCGAACAGTCGCGATAGTTGCGACTATCCTCACCGACCGGCCGACCCCAACGGAAGGCCAGTACACGGGAGTGATTGACCTCCCAGCACGGGAGCGGCAGTTCTAACCCGTCGCGCTCGACACCCGTCTCGAGAAAGGCGGAGTGCAGAGGACCGAACCCCTCGGACGCAGGGTTTGAATTACGCACTCCGTCCTCATCCCTCTGCCCTTCTGACATCCCCCACATCCCCGTTCCCACATCCCCCTATCTCCTGAACCTCGCCACGTACTCCGGGCGACCGGCCACGCCGGGGCGCAGGCGGTAAAGCGCGCCGCCCTGCTCGGCCGTGGGATCGTAGCCGCGCGGCGCAAGGCGGCTGGGCCACGGCTCGGCAGCGGTGGTGACGTAGAGGTCGGTGTAGTCCGGCCCCCCGAACGCGAGGCTGGAGACCTGCGGGACCGGCAGCGGAATCCGGCGCTCCAGTCTCCCGTCCGGATCGAAGCGGAGCACCTGGCCGCCGTACCAGCAGGCACACCAAAGAAAGCCTTCCGCGTCGGTGGTGATCCCGTCCGGAATGCCGTCGTCCACCGGGAGCAGCACGTGCCGCCGCTTGCCGGAGAGGCGGCCGGTGCCGGGATCGACGTCGTAGGCATAGATCGTGCGCGCCGCCGAATCGGCGAAGTAGAGCGTGCGGTCGTCCGGGCTCAGCGCCAGTCCGTTCGCCAGCTCGACGCCGTCGTCGACCGCCTCTACCCTTCCGTCCGGGTGGAGCAGGTAAAGGCTGCCGGGGCGCTCCATCTCGTCGCCCCAGTAGATCGTCCCCGCGTAGATCCGCCCGTCGGGAGCGGCGAGGAGGTCGTTGAACGGAAGCGGCGTTCCGTCGTGCTCGCTGAGGACGGTGCGGAGCTCGCCCCCGGCCGAGAGGAGATGCAGCCCGCTCGCGCCGCCGAGCACCAGCCCGCCCCCCGCGTGCAGCGCCAGCCCGAAGACGCTGACGCCGCGGCTCACGACGCTCCGCTCGCCGGAGGCGGGGTCGAGGGCATAAACCCGGTCGGCCGGGATGTCGGTCCAGAGCAAGCGCCCGGCGCGGGAATCCCAGAGCGGCGCCTCACCGCAGCGGTCCGGGCCTGCCGAAACGACCTCCCAGGGAGCGGCGCTCATCCGGCGGTATCTCCGGAGACTGGCAGCGGCTTCGGCGGCCTCTCGTAGGAAAGCGCAACGGCCGCCGCGAGCGCAAGGACGATCCCGGCGGCCCGCCAGACGTCGATCCGCTCCCGGAAGATCGGCACGGCCAGCACGACCGTGACCGCCGGGTAGAGGGCGTAGACCGGGGTGACGATGGAGGCTTTCCCGTCCCGGTAGGCAGCGAAGAGGACCAGCGAGCCGAAGCCGATCAGCGCCCCGAAGAGCAGCACGAGCACCCACGCCTGGGTGGACGGAAGCGGCCACTGGACGGGGAAGAGCAGGGCGACCACCGCCGCCACCGGAATGAAGGCGAGCGTGAAACAGACGGTGGAGAGCTCCGCGGAGACCCGGTCGACGGCAAGCTTCTGCAGCACGCCGGCCAGGCCCCAGAGGACCAGCGCGGCGAGAGCGGAGCGCATCCAGCCGGAAGAGAGCTTCGAGAGGAAGTCGGCTCCGGCGCCGGAGGCCGGGTCGGCGGCGTTGAAGAGGTAGAGCGCCCCGAGTGCCAGGGCGATCCCGCCCGCCTGGACGGCGTTCAGCCGCTCCTTGAGCAGCACAACCGAGAGCAGCACCGTGACGAGCGGGAACATGCCGGTCACCGGCAGCACCACCGAGGTATCTCCCCCGCTGGCGAGCGCCTGCAGCATCAGCAGGTTGCCGGTGTTGCCGCAGATACCGGTCGCGAACGCGAACGCGCAGCCGAGCGGCACGTTAGCGCCCTCCCACAGGTTCTTGCGGAGCAGCAGCAGCAGCCCGGCCGGCACCACGCCCAGCGTGGAGAAGACGAGGATCGTCGTGTCCGACACGTGGGCGGTGGCGGCCTTGCTCACGATGCCCCAGACCCCCCACATCAGGATCGCCACGAGGCAGTAGAGGAGCCAGCGTCGGTTCGGCGGTGCGGTTATGGGGCGCCTCCCTCGAAGACCGTCACCCCCGCCAGCTCGATGCGGGTGGGGACCGCGTACTGCCGGACGATCGCCTCGTCGATCTCCACCCCCAGGCCGGGCTTCTCCGGGGCGCGCACCAGGCCGTCCGCGTCCCGGTCGAGGCCGCGCGCCAGGTTCTCGGAGAGGTGGGAGCCGGAGGCGGGATACTCCAGGTAGCGCGACGCCTCCACGTCGGCAAAGACGTGGATCGAGGCGGCGACGCTGAGGCGCGACTTGAAGGTGTGGTTCACGTAGGTAACGCCACGGCGGGTCGCCTGCTCGCAGACGGTGCGGGACGGCGTGATGCCGCCGATGCGGCCGACGTCGATCTGGATGAACGAGAGACCGGCGCTCTCCAGGAAGTCCTCCGCCGCCCGCACGTTGCCGGCGCTCTCTCCCGCGGCGATCGGCACCGCCGGCTCTCGCGCGGCGAGGCGCCCGTAGGCGCCGATCGCCTCGCCGTTCAGCGGCTCCTCCAGCCAGGTGATCCGGTACCGGGCGAAGACCCGCGCCCGCGCGGCGGCGGTCTCGTCGTCGTGACCCCACGCCCAGCCGGCGTCGACCATCACCTCCGCCTCCTCGCCCAGGCCTTCGCGGGCGGCGCGGACGAGCTGCTCGTCGTACTCCGCGCCGTGCTTGCCCAGCGGGCCCCAGCCGAACTTCGCGGCGCGGAAGCCCTGCGCCCGCAGCCGGCTCGCCAGCTCCCGGGTCTCCTCCGGCGTGTCCCCGAACAGCACGGAGGCGTAGGGGAGCTTCGGGTGCGCGGTCTCCCCGCCGAGCAGCCGGTAGACCGGCACCCCGCGCTTCTTGCCCAGCAGGTCCCAGAGCGCGATGTCGGTCCCGCTGTAGGCATGGTGGATCTGCTGGATGTCCATTCCTTGCAGCGTCGCCTTCGCGTGGAGGCGGCGGACGTCGTCCGGGCTCTCCACCGTCTCCCCGAGCAGGCTCTCGCGGATGTTGATGATGTTGCCGTGCGACATCGGGCAGCAGTAGGCCGCCAGGGAGACGAGCGGGGACGCGTCGCACTCGCCCCAGCCTTCCAGGCCGTCGTCGGTGCGCACCCGCACCAGCAGCGTGTCCTGCGTGCCGTCGGCCGCGCGGGTGATCTGCGGCATGCGGAGATAGAACGGGTCGATGGCGGTGATCTTCATCGGTGTGAGAGGTTTGAGCCTGACCGAGCTGGCCTGCAGTCGCGGTGAGGCGGGCAATCGTCGGAAGCAGCGAGCCGGCCCGGCGGCGACTCCGGCGGTCTTTCTCACCCGTTCGGCGCCTGGTTACCGGTTCGCCTGCCTTCAGTGAGGCGGGACGAAAAAAGACCGGATTCCGCGGGGAATCCGGCCCAAGGGAAAGGACGATTGGTATCAGAAGATGACCACCAATAGGCTGCCCACCAGGGCGGCAGCTTGAAACCTGTTTTCCGGACAGCCAATCAGGCCCCTGCTCCCCCGGACGCAGCCGAAGTGGGATCTCCTGCTTAGAAGGGACGGACCGGCGGACCCGAGATGTCTCGCGGCGTTAACGTCCGCCCTTCACGCGGACCGCACCGGCCGCGTCCGGGTGGACGTCCTCCGGCCAGCGGGTCTGGTCATCGTAGCGGGCGAGGAGCAGCCGGGTGCCCTCGAGACAGGCGCCGCGGAGATCCGCCCCTTCCAGGCGCGCCTCGCGCAGGTCTGCGTCGCGCAGGTCTGCCCCGGTCAGGTCTGCCCCGCGCAGGTCCGCGCGGATCAGCCGGCGGCGCCGCAGGTCGGCCCCGCGCAGGGTCGCCGGCTCCCCGGCCGTTTCCGGCGGCACCGGGGGTGCGGGAGGCGCGGCTCTCTGGTGGTGAGGTGGGAGCGGTCCGAGCATTCGTTTCCAGGGCGAGGGGCCGGTAGAGTTTCCCCGGAGCGCTCGGCCGGCAAACTCCCCCAATCGGTGCAGCAGACCGGAGGATCCAAACCGGCACCGCGGACGGATATGCTTGTAGATGATTGGTAGGAGCGGCGGTAGGAGGTAAGGGATGGAAGAGCCGGGCTTCGAGACGTTGTGCGCGCACGCGGGGGACGATCCCACGCGGTTCTTCGGGGCGCCGGTGCCGCCGATCTACCAGAACTCCCTCTTCACCCTGCCGGACTCCGCCGCGTTCCTGGCGCGGATGGAGCGGCACCCGGAGGTCTACGACTACACCCGGGTAGCGAACCCCACCACCGACGTGCTGGAGGCGAAGCTCGCCGCGCTGGAGCGGACGGAGGCGGCGCGCTGCTTCGGCTCCGGGATGGCGGCGGTCACCGCCGCGATCTTCCACGCGGTGCGGTCGGGCGACCACATCGTCGCGGTGGAGACCGCCTACGGGCCGACGCGCCTCTTCCTGACCGACTACCTCCCGCGCTTCAACATCCGGACTACCTTCATCCGCGGCACCGACCCGGAAGAGTTCGTCCGCGCCGCCCGGCCGGAGACGCGCCTCTTCTACCTGGAGAGCCCCTCCAGCCTGGTCTTCCACCTGCAGGACCTCCCCGCGGTCACGGCGCTGGCCCGGGAGCGAGAGATCGTGACGGTGATCGACAACTCCTGGGCTTCCCCCTACTTCCAGAACCCGCACGAGCTGGGGGTCGACCTGGTGCTTCACTCCGCCACCAAGTACCTGGGGGGCCACAGTGACCTGGTGGCCGGGGTGGTGATGGGCTCGCGAGAGCGGATGCGAGAACTCTCCCGCTGGGAGGGCACGCTGCTGGGCGGAATCCTAGATCCGTTCGCCGCCTGGCTGATGCTCCGGGGAGTCCGCACGCTGCCGGTCCGCATGGAGCGGCACCAGCAGAGCGCGCTGGCGGTCGCCCGGTTCCTGCAAGAGCATCCGAAGGTCGGCCGCGTCTACTGCCCCGGGCTCCCCTCGCACCCGCAGTACGAGCTGGCCCGGCGGCAGCTGCGCGGCACCAGCGGACTCCTGAGCTTCGAGCTGAAGCAGCCGACGAAGGCAGCGACCTGCGCGGTCGTCGACCGCCTCCGCTACTTCGGCATCGCCGTAAGCTGGGGCGGCTTCGAGAGCCTGGCGATCCCGATCACCCTGCCCGGCCCCGCCCAGCCGGAGCGCTGGGGCATCCGTCTCCACGTCGGCCTGGAGACGGCGGAGGACCTGCTGAAAGACCTTGACCAGGCGCTGGCGGCGGTGGAGGGGTAAGAGCCTATCCGGACAGTCTCTAAAAACGCGAGCAGGCTAGCTCCACACCGATAGCTCCCTCTCCCCGCGGGAGAGGGGCCGGGGGTGAGGCCGCGTGAGAGGCAGCCGGTGTCGAGGGGGCTCTCTCTCCTCTTCCCTCTCTCATCTCTCTTCTTGACACCCGGGGCAGAGCCCGACGAACTCCACCAGGTGGCGCTCGATGCGGAAGCGGGAGCCGGCGGCAGCGTCGCGCTCCACGCCGGCCATGCCGGGGCAGTCGACTTCTTCCACCGCGCCGCACCCGCGGCAGATCAGGTGATGGTGGCAGCCGGGGTGGTCTTCCAGCCGGCATGGCAGGTAGCCGCCCGCGGAGGCGATGCGGTGCGCCAGGCCGTTCTGCTCCAGCGTCTCCAGAATGCGATAGATGGTGACGGTATCGACCGACTCCCCGCGCTCCTTCAGGGCGTCGTGCAGTCCGTAAGGCGACAGGGGGCGCTCCGCCCGCGCCAGGGCGTCGAGCACCAGCCGCCGCCCGCGGGTGATGCGGAAGCCTCGCTCCCGCAGGCGCTCCAGGGCGACCTCCACGTACGTGGCGCCGCCGTGTCTGCACTCGCTCATGCCGTCCGTCTTCCTGACCCGGTCACTCGGTCCTCCTCCGCCGGGGCGCGCTCTGCCGGCTCGTCGCTTTGACGCCTGAATTGGCCTTCTGCTACCATGGAGCGCTGCCGCGCCCCACGGCTCTCCTATCCTATGCAACACGGCCAGACTTATACCATCAGCGAAGCCGCGGCGCTCTCCGGCCGGCACCCGAACACGATCCGCCAGAAGATCAAGAGCGGACAGCTCGAGGCGTCGGTCTCCCAGGGAAAGTACGGCGAGGAATACCGGATCACCTTCGCGGCGATGGTGGAGGCCGGCCTGCTGCCGGAGCCGGAGCCGCAGGAGCCGGTGCTCGACGCGGAGATCACCCCGGAAGCGGCGGCCGAGCCGGCCGCGGAGTCCGCCGCGGCGGGCACCACCGCCATCAGCGCCGACGCCGCCGCCGCCCTCACCAGCCTGCGGGACCTCTACCAGCGCCACGAGCAGGCGATGTACCGCCTCGGCTATCTCCAGGGCGAGATGGAGCGGCTGAAGGCGCTGGAGGAGACCGCCGAGTCTCTCCGCGAGACGAACACCGAGCGGGAGCGCGAGCTGACCGACCTCCGCCGGGAGCTGGAGGACAAGGAGCGGGCGGTCCGCGAGGCGGAGAGCCTCCGCGCGGAGCTGGAGCGCACCCGCGGTCGCCTGCGAGAGATGGAGACGCTCCGCCAGGACATCGACCAGCTCAAAGAGCTCGCCAGCCAGCAGGAGCGGGTGATCAAAGACCTCGAGACCACCACCCGTAAGCGCTCCTGGTGGCAGATCTGGAAGTGATTCGTATTCCGTATCTCGTATCGCGTAGCCTGCTATTGCGTATTCCGTATTGCGTAGCGATCGGCAGCTACGGTGTCACAATACGTCGTGCCGAGCGGAATGCCTTTTGCAGCGCCTCGCCCGGCACGATCTTTGGGCTGAGGTAGCTGCGCTCCGCTACGGAATACGCGATACGCAATACGCAGCCCCCTGCTCCACCGCCTGATCGGTGCGGACGGTGACCACCTTTGCCCCCGGCAGCTCCAACGCGCCCGTTCCCGCGCGAAGCTGCTCTTCGTAGACCGCGAGACCGGCGTCGGAGGCGTCTCCGGCACGCGCGGCGAGGCGGGCTCGGATCACCGGGTCGGGGCAGTCGCAGTGGAGGAAGACCGGCTCCGCGCCGGTGTCCGCCGCCAGCTCGGCCGCCCGTCTCCGCTCCTCCGGTGAGAGGAAGGTGGCATCCAGGATGACGTTCACTCCGCGCTGCAGCAGCGGGCGGGCGCGGCGGCGCAGCTCTGCGTAGACCGCCTGCCGTCGCGCCTCCGTATAGGCCGCGGCGGCGAGCGCCGTGTCGGCCGGAACGCCGGACAGCTCCTTCCGGACCTCATCGCTGGCGAGGCGCACCGCCGGGAGCCGGCGCGCCAGCGCCCGGGCGAGGACCGACTTCCCCGCGCCGGAAAAGGCGACCGTGCAGAGCAGCAGCGGCCGCTCGCGGGGTCGGGTGTAAGAGAGCGCCAGGTCGAGCGCGGCGGCGGCGGTGGCGCGGTGCTCCTCGCGGTCGGCGGCGGGAATCTCCGGCTCCTGCAGCGCCAGCAGCGCGATCTTGCCGCGAACGACGGCACGGTAGTACTGGTAGAACCGCAGCACCTCGCCGAGGCCGGTGTCGCCCGATTCCCGTACGTAGGCTTCCACCAGCGCCAGCCGGAGGTCGGGCCGGCCGGCCAGGTCGAGGTCCATCGCCAGGTAGGCCAGGTCGGCGGCAGCGTCGCCGCAGCGGAACCGCTCGTTGAACTCGATGCAGTCGAGGACGTGCACGTCCGCCTCGGTACCGGGGGCGACGTAGAGGTTCTGCGCCCGCAGGTCGCCGTGCCCGTCCCGGATCCGCCCCTGCCGCAGGCGCTCCAGAAAGAGGGCCTCCCGGTCCCGCAGGAAGCCGCGGGCGTACTCCCGTACCGCCTCCAGGTGCTCCCGCGGGAGCGCTTCTCCCAGGAGCGTCGCCGTCTGGGTGAAGTTCTCCTCCACGTTGCGCGCGATCGCCTCCGGCAGGCCGAAGCGGCGGACCTCCGGCCCGGCATCCGCCCCCGCGTGAAAGCGGGCCAGCACGCGCGCCACCCGCTGCAGGTCCGCCGCCTCCACCTCCCCGCGGGCCAGGCGGCGGGAGAGGAGATCGGTCTCCGGGAGCTGGCGCATCCGCACCGCCCACTCCACCGGCTCCCCCTCCGCGGCGACGCGCAGCCGGCCCTCCCGCTCCACGATCGGCGCGAGGTCGAGGTAGACCTCCGGGCTCAGGCGCCAGTTGAGCCGCAGCTCCCGCTCGCAGCAGTCGCGGCGCGCCGCCGGGGTGGAGTAGTCGAGAAAGCCGAAGTCGACCGGCTTCTTGACCTTGTAGACGAACTCGCCGGTAAGAAAGACGCAGGAGGCGTGGGTCTGCGCCACCCGCACCGCCTCCACCCGGTGCGGGTAGGCGTCCGGGCGGGAGAGCTCCCGCAGCAGCCGCTCGACCGGGATGTTCGCGCCCGCCATGGATCCTGCTCCTCCTCATCAGCTATCCGGCTCAGTGTTCCCGCGTTCCACGTCCGCGGCCGCATTCCCCCGAGAGCTCGCGCCCATGAAAGGAAAACCACGCCGCGCGCCGAACCGTTAAGAGAATCGTAAGCCCGGTCGGAGTGATGGGGAGCGCGGAGCCGCGCCCGGCGCGCGAACGGGCGCGGGGGCGGCCCGAACACCCCGGGGTAGCGGGAGATCCGTTTTGAGTCAAGACAGCTTCTGGAACAAGTGGGGAGGCGAGCCCGAGGCGGAGGAGAAGAAGCCCGAAGGCGCGGCCCCGGCCCAGGCCGCCGCGGAATCCTCCGGCATCGACTCGGACGTGCTGGCGCAGTGGCTGCAGGACCTCCCGGCCGACGACCCCCTCGTCTCGCCGCCCGCGCCCGGCGCTCCGGCGAAGAGCCCGTCCGAGCCGGCGCAGTGGCCGCCCGCGGAGCCGGTCGATCCGTTCCAGGGCCTGCAGTCCGGCTCGCCCGCCAGCAGCAGCGAGCTCGACTGGGACCTCTCCCTCGATGCCGAGCCGGTCCCCGCCGCCGCGCCGTCCTCCTCCCTCGCCCCGCCCCCGCCGGGACCGCCCGCTGGTGCCGGCGACTTCGACTTCGGCGACATGGCACCCGCCCCGGCCGCCGCCGCTCCCGCGCCCCCCGCACCGCCTGTGCAGTCGCCCTTCGGCCCGCCCCCGCCCCCGCCGGCGCCGCCCGCGGAAGCGCTGCAGGCGCCGCCCCTGCGGGTGGAGGTGCGGACCGGCCGGCGCACCTTCGAGCTGTCGATCCACGGTGAGGCGCTGATCGGACGCCCGGATGCCCGGCGCGGGCTGAACCCGGAGATCGACCTGCGGACCGACGACGCCGTCTCCCGGCGGCACGCGAAGATCTTCGTCCGGGACGGGAAGTACGTGCTGACCGACCTGAACAGCACCAACGGCACCCGCCTGAACCGGGAGTGGCTCCCGCCGGAAGCGGAAGCGCAGCTCAAAGCGGGCGACGAGATCGAAGTGGGAGAGCTCACCCTGATCCGCGTCCTGGAGGCGCCGGAAGTCCATGCCTAAGCGGGTCCGGACCGGGGAGCACTACCTGCTGGCGCCCGGGGAGAGCCTGCCGGGTAAGGAGCAGTACCGGATCGAGGCCTACCTGGGGCAGGGCGCCTTCGCGGCGGCGTATCGGGCGGTGAACGAGGCGGGCGACACCTGCTTCATCAAGGAGTACTTCCCCGCCGGCCGCCCGAGCGAGGCCCCGGAGCTGGCGCGCGTCTACGCCACCGAGCGCGACGTGGTGCGCCGCCTCGGAAACTACGAGCTGATCCCCCGGTTCCGGGACGCGTTCCAGTACGAGGGCTTCTCCTACCTGGTGACCGACTTCATCCCCGGACCGGACCTGGAGAGCGTGCTCCGCTCCGGCCAGAAGCCGGACATGGAGGTACTGGTCCGCTGGGCGGTCTGCCTCTGCCACGAGCTCGCGTTCATCCACAAGCTCAACGTGGTGCACCACGACCTCAAGCCGGCGAACATCCGGCTCAACCAGGACGGAGACCCGGTGCTGGTCGACTTCAGCGCCGCCCACTGGTACCGCCGCCCGGGGGAAACCACCGACCAGCTCTACGGCTCCGACAGCTACCTGGCGCCGGAGTTCGCGGACCGGTCCGTGGAAGACGCCGAAGCGGGCAAGAAGATGGACGTCTTCGCCATGGGACGGATCCTGGTGGAGCTGATGGTCGGCGAGCGCCTCTCCCAGGACGAGATCAACCGCCGCCACGACCAGCTCTACGGGCAGATCCTCCACAGCGGCAAGCTCGACATCTCCTTCGTGCGCAGCGTCTTCCGCTCCGTGGCTTACGATCCGGAGCGCCGCTACAGCAGTGGGGTGGAGCTGGCGGAAGACATCCTGCCGGCCGCGCCGCCCGTCGGACGCGTGCGTCCCACCTCTCTCGACTTCGGGGTGGTCACCGACACCACCCCACGCGAGATGGTGATCCAGTGCTACAACGTCGGCGGCGGCACCCTGCGGGGCGAGGTCGCGGCCGATGCCCCCTGGATCGAGATCGGCGCCTCCGGGGCGGTGCTCGGCGCCCACGCCATGTTCGAGCGCAACCGGCAGGCGGTGCGGGTGGTCGTTTACCCCGAGCGAATGCCGGCCGGCTCCAGCGGCTCCGGCCGCGTGGTGATCACCTTTCCCAGCGGCGCCGTGGAGGTGCCGGTCTTGCTGCAGCGCACCGCGGACGTGTCGCAAGTCTCGGTGCAGCCGGAGAGCCTCCGCGTCAATGTGCAGGCGGGAGGAGAAGGGGTCGGCCGGCTCGTGTTCGCCAACGACGGCAACGCGCCGGCTGCGGTGCGGGTGGAGCGCCCCCCCGATTTCCGGCTGGCGGTGGAGCCGGCGGAGTTCGTGCTGCCGCCGCGGGGCCGCCAGGAAGTGGCGGTGACGATCGACAGCCAAGTGCTCGGCGACGCCGCCGCGGAGACTCAGCTCCGCTGGAGCGTAGACGGAAACCCCCGTCCGGGCATCCCGCTCAACGCCGGCGTCCGTCGCGGCGGCCTAGTGGCCTCCCTCACGGACCGCTTCCGGAAAAAGGGGTAGGGCTTCGCCCAGGGTCTAGGGTCTAGGGTCTAGGGTGTAGCTCTGTCTGTGAGCCGCTGCGGCATTCGAGTATCACTACCTTTAGCCTTTAGCCTTTAGCCTTTAGCCTTTAGCCTTCTGCCTTTAGCCTTATGCCTGCAGCTTTTGACGTGGAAGTGACCCTGGCGCGGCCCGCGGCCGCGGCCGGGGCGGAGCCGGAGGAGCCGGTGCGCGCCTGTATTCGGGTGAAGCCGCAGAACGGCGGCCCGGCGCGTCCGCGGCTCGATCTCTCGTTCGTGCTCGACGCGAGCGCCAGCATGCACCGCTTCGTGCTCGATCCGCAGCAGCGGGAGCAGTGGCGGCAGCGCGCGGAGCAGCGGGGGGAGATCTCCCGGCAGAGCACCGACGGCCGCACCGGCATGGTCTGGACCGGCCAGACGCTGCGGGAGCTGCAGCAGGTGGTGAGCACCCCGATGCTCAGCTCCCTGCGCGGCGTCTGGCGGACGCTGGAGTCGCTGGAGCTGAGCGATCAGATCAGCGTCACCGCCTTTGCGGACCAGGCGGCCCCGATCTACCAGGACACCGGCGCGGGGAGCCGGGACGAGCGGCTGGCGACCGCCAAGGTGGCGCTCGGCCGGCTGGGGAGTGGGGTCGACGAGAGCGGCCTCGGCCGGGGCACCCGGCTGGCGGCGGCGCTGCACGGCGCCCTCTCCCGCTCCGCCCAGGTGCCGGGCCAGGACGCGGCGGAAGTGGTGCGGCGGATCATCCTCGTGAGCGACGGCATCATCGAAGACGCCGAGGCGTGCCGGCCGCTCCTCGATAGGGCGGTCGACCACGGCGTGGTGATCAGCGTCATCGGCGTAGGTGACGAGTTCGACGAAGAGTTCCTGATGGGGATTGCGGACCTGACCCGCGGCAACTACTACTACGCCCCCACGGCGCCGGAAGTGGAGCAGGCGATGGCCGCGGAGCGGGAGGTGGTGGCCGGGACCGTCGCCCGCAAGGCGCGGCTCTCCATCGTCCCGGAGGCCGGCTCGATCTTCCACGACGTCTACCCCGTGGCGCCCACCTTCTCGGAGTTCCGCGCCACCTGGGTGGAAGACGGCGCCTGGAGCTTCCACCTGGGCGACCTCTCCACCAACCAGAAGACGGAGCTGCTGCTGGAGCTGGCGCCCGCCGCTCACGGCGAGGGGCAGGTGCGGATCGGCTCCGTGCGCGTGGAAGGCCACACGCCGGAGAGCGGCGAGAGCTTCACCGCGGAGGCGCCCGTCCAGCTCTACTACACCAGCGACCCGATGCTGCTCCAGGCCCGGGATGAAGAGGTGCTGGAGACGGCGCAGCGGCTGGAGATCTACCGCGAGGAGCGCCGCGCCGCCGAGGCGCTGAGCCGCGGCGACCGCGACAGCGCCACCCGCCACCTGCAGTCCGCCACCCGCATGCTCCGGCAAGTCGGCGCCGCCGAACTGGCCGACGAAATGGACGCCGCCGCAGACGACGCCGCCGCCGGCACCCGCGACCTGAGCCGCACCAAGCGCGTCAAAGCCGGCACCCGCCGCCTGAACCGGGGCTAAACGGGGTCTCGAACCGGATTTCACCGCAGAGACGCAGAGAGCGCGGAGAGAGCCCGAACGAGGATTCGAACCGGGTTTACCGCCAAGAGCGCGAAGGACGCAAAGCGGGACCGGAAGTGACACACCACGGGGTCGCAATACGGTATTCGACAGGCGAACCAGGCCCCTCCCGTGCATCCTCTGGTTCCCCTCTGCGCTCTCCGCGTCCTCTGCGGTGAATCAGGTTCGGACCGGGGCCGCAGCAGGAGCTCGGAAAGCAGACCAGGCCCAGAACTCTGTCCCCCTCTCTGTGCCCTCTGTGCGCTCTGTGGTGAAATAAGGTCCGGAATTCACCCCAGCCGCAGCCTGCGGCCGGTGATGGCGGGGCGGATCGTGTCGCCGTCCCACTCCTCGTAGGTGCGGCCGAGCTCCCAGGGGGCGGGGCCGACGAACTCGGTGCGGGCGCCTTCGATCCGGATCTCCTGCTTCCCGGGGTCGAGCGTTACCACCGCCCAGAGCGGCTCCCGGTACGGCACGGTGTACTTGATGGAGGGGTGGGCGCGGTCGACCTCGTCGCCGTAGCGGACCCGAGCGAACTGCGGGCCGACCCAGAAGTACGACGCGCTGTTCACCTGCGCGTAGTGGATCCCGTTGATCTCCACGGCGTAGTCGCGGTGGTAGTGCCCGGCGAAGCAGGCGACCACCTTCCTTCGCCCCGCCTCCCGGTTCGCCGCCTCCAGGACGGCGCGCACCTCTTCCTGGTTCTGCACGCCGCCGGGCCGCTCCAGCGGCTGGTGGATGAAGAGCACGGTGGGCCGGTGCGAGGCGGCGAGGTCTTTCCGCAGCCACTCGAGCTGCTCCGGGCCGAGGTAGCGCCGGTAGCCCGGGACCGGGTTCTCCGCACGGTCGTTTCCGTCGAGCACCACGAAGTGGAAGCCGCCGCGGTCGAACGAGTAGTAGGGCCGCTCCATGCCCCAGAAGGCGACCGTCTCCGCTCGGCGATAGCCGTAGGCTCCCGTCCGGTCTTCGCCATCGCCGTCCATGTCGTGGTTGCCCAGCACGTGGTACCGCGGGCCGGGGAAGCGCTTCCAGATTGCGAGGAACTCCCGGTTCTTCGGATGGGGAACGCAGAAGTCGCCGAGCTGGATCACGAAGTCGACCCGCTCCCGCTGCATCCGGTCGACGAACGCCCGCAGCCGCGCGCCGGCGTCATGCATGATGTCCTGGTGGACGTCGGTGATCACTCCGAACCGGAGCGGCGCCTCCTCCGCCCCGGCGCCCTCCGCCAGCAGCCACGAGAGCGCGCCGGCCCCCAGCGCCTGGAGCACCCGCCTCCGCCCCGGCGGCTGCGGACAGGAAGCCTCGGAGATCAGTCCCGGAAACGACTGCATGGCGCGGATCCTCCGGTGTCAGTCGCAGGTCGCGTCGCCGAAGAGGGCGGCGACCTCGTCCTCTTCCCAGGTGAGAAAGACGGGGCGGCCGTGCGGGCAGGTGTAGGGGTTGCGCGCGCGGCGCAGCTCTTCCAGCAGCCGCTCCATCTCCGCCGTGCTGAGTCGCTGGCCCGCCTTGATCGCCCGCTTGCAGGAGCGCCCCGCAGCCGCCGCGGCGACCTGCTCCTTCTGCAGCCGCACCTGGCCGCCGTGCGACTGCTCCGCCAGCTCGTCCACCAGGTCGCGGAAGGCGGCGGCGTAGTCCCGCCCCAGCAGGCTCCGCGGGACGGCGCGCAGGCGGAAGCGGGCGGCGCCGAAAGGCTCCACCACGAAGCCGAGCTCCGCCAGCAGCTCCGCGTGCTCCTCCAGTGCCAGGGCGCGGGTGCGGTCTAGGTCGAGGGTCGCCGGCAGCAGCAGCGGCTCGGCCGGCTCGGCGGCGGCGCCGGGCGCGGTCAGGCGGTCGAAGAGCACCCGCTCGTGGGCGACGTGCTGGTCGATCACCCAGAGCTTGCCGCCGCCCTCCGCCAGGATGAACAGCTCCTGCGCCTGTCCCAGCAGCGTCAGCGCCTCCAGCGAGGGTGCCTCTTCCACTTCCGGTCGGGGCGCCGCGGCCGCAGGAGCAGAAGGGGGCTCCGCCGCGGCGGGCCGCCACGCCTCCGCGGGCTCGCGCGCCGGCACCGGGGGCCGGGAGGGCCAGGAGATGCGCGGCGCCGCGTCTTCGGCGTCGCCGGCGAACGGGTCGAAGTCGCCCGCGCTGGCGGAGCGGGAGGAGGTCTGGCCGCTCTCTTCGGTTTCCCGGCGCGACGGACCGGGCGCGCTGTACCGCCGCTCCCACGGCGGGGGCGGACCGCCAATGGCGCGCTCCGCGAACGGCAGCTCTCCAGGCGCCGCGGGCTCCGCCGGGGGCGCGGCCGGCTCGGCGACGCGGAGGCTCGGCGGCGGCATCGGGGCTTCGTAGGCGCTCGCTTCCAGCAGGGTGCCGGTCTCCGCCGGAGCCCCCGCGGAGCGCAGCGCGCCGAGCACCGCCTGCGTGATCGCCCGCTGCACTGCCTTCTCGTCCTGGAACCGGACCTCCGTCTTGGCGGGGTGGACGTTCACGTCGACCTCCCCCGGCGGCACCTGGATGAAGAGGACGGCGGCGGGGTGGCGGCCGGACGGCATGGAGGCGCGGAAGGCGTCGTCGAGCGCGCGGAAGAAGAGGGGCGAGCGGACCGCCCGGCCGTTGACGTAGAAGTGCTGCAGGCCCCGGTTGGCGCGCGTCAGGGTGGGCCGTCCCACGAAGCCGGAGACCCGGACCTCGCCCTCGGCGGGCGCCACTTCGGGCGAAGGCCCGACTCGGAGGAGGTCACGCGCGACCGGCCGGCCCAGCACGGCGACCACCGCGTTGAGCGGGTCCTGCGAGCCGGGGGAGAGGAGGGCTTCGCGGCGGTCGTGCGTCAGGCGGAAGCTGACGTCGGGGCGCGAGAGCGCGAGCCGCTGCAGCCACTCGGTGATCTGCGTCGCCTCCGTGCTCTCCGCGCGCAGGAACTTCTCCCGGACGGGCACGTTGTAGAAGAGCCGCTCCACGCTGATGGTGGTGCCGACCGCCGCCGCGGCCGGCTCCTCCGCCGTCACCACCCCGCCCTCTACCCGGATGCGGGTTCCCCCCGGCTCGTCCGGCGTGCGGGTCAGGATCTCCAGGTGGCTCACCGCCGCGATGCTCGGCAGCGCCTCTCCGCGGAAGCCGAGCGTGTGGATGTTGAAGAGGTCATCGGCCCCGCGGAGCTTGCTGGTGGCGTGCCGGTGCAGCGCCAGCCGCGCCTCCGCCGGGGTCATGCCACAGCCGTCGTCGGTCACCCGGATCAGCGCCTTCCCCCCGGCCTGTGTCTCCACGCTCACCCGCTTCGCCCCGGCGTCCAGCGCGTTCTCCACCAGCTCCTTCACCACGGAAGCCGGCCGCTCCACCACCTCGCCCGCGGCGATGCGCTCCGCGACTTCGGTCGGCAGAATCCAGATGCGAGGTTCAGGCATTGGGTTAGGGTCTAGGGGATAGGGTCTAGGGTGGTAGTAGCGGAAGCGAGGGATCTCTCCCGCGGCCTCACCCCCGGCCCCTCTCCTGAGAGGAGAGGGGAGCTATCGGTGTTAGGCAGGCTGACTCCCCCTTGCCTTCGAGGGAAGGGGGCCGGGGGGTTAGGCCACGCCAGGTGGCAGCCGCTTCCAATCGCGAGTTCGTCCGAGCGCCACCGTCGAGTAAGAGTAGGATTACGAGTAGGAGTAGGAGCTCCTGGACGCGGAGGGTTCGGAATTCATCCCTCATCCTTCCGCCCTCATCCCTCAGAGTGCATCCAGACTCCGTCCCATCGCCTCCTGCACGCTCACCTGCATCTGCTTGCGCTGGACTTCGGCGGGCTTGTTGCCGAGGAAGCGGGTCACCACCATCTCCGCGGTGATCAGCTCGTGCTCGTCTACGTTGAAGTGTACCTCAACTTCGAAGCGGTCGCGCTTGGCGCCGCCCGCGCGGAGCAGCTTTCCGGCGAGCGAGTTGGCCACCTGCTCCCAGAAGCCGCGCTGGAACGTGGCGATCCGGTCGGCGAGCGGCACCTTTTGGTGACCCGTCAGGAACTGGATCTTCACGCGGGTCTCGTGCGGGTCGGCGGCCACCTGGTCGACCTGGATCTTCACCGGCGGCTGCGTGTTGAACGGGAGGAGCTGGCCGCGGGGGAGCAGCAGCATCGGCTCCTCGACCGGCGTGGAGGTGCCGTTCCTGGCGGCGTGGCTCCCGGGGATGTGGAGCCAGACCGGGTGCGCGGCGCGGCGGAGCGGGGCGACGAAGCCGCCGCGGCTGGTGCGCACCAGCGGATCGTAGGCGAGACCGCGCGCCACGCTCTGCTCCGGGTGGCTGTGCCGGAAGATGGTGTGGGTGCCGACGAAGAGGTGCGGAAAGATCTTTCCGAGCGCCCGCTCCACGAAGTACCAGCGGGAGTGGCCTCCGGTCAGGATCAGCTGCGCCACCTGGTCCGGCCGCAGCCCCGCTTCCTGCAGCGCCGCCGTCACCAGCTTCTCGAAGTAGCCGATATACTCCGCCGCCACCCGCTCGAACTCGTCCCGGCTCAGGCGGACGTGGTAGTTCTTCTCGCCCGCCAGGATCATCGTCTCGTAGTGCATGGCGCCGTCGGAGAGGTTGTTGGAGAACGCCTCCTTGAAGCGGCGGACCTCGCGCAGCAGGAGCCGCTGGTGCGTCTTCACGACCTCCGGATCCCAGTTCCGGGAGAGGTACTGGAAGAGGATGAAGTCGAGATGGCGGCCGCCGTAGGAGCGGGCCATCTCCGTCTCCGGGTGGACCGGGATCGAGACCGGCCGCTCCTCCGGCGTCTCCGGAATCTGCAGGAAGGCGAAGTCGGTGGTTCCCCCACCCATGTCGACCGTCAGCACGTGACTGCCCGGCTTCGGCTGGAAGCCGGTCCGCTCGTCGAAGACGTGGCAGTAGAGCGCGGCAAGCGATTCCTCTTCCAGCCGCACGTTCGGAAAACCGGCTTCCTGGGCGGCGCGAAGGGTCGCCTCGCGCTGGTCCGCGTTCCACTGCACCGGGTGGCCGACGATCGTCTCGACGCGGATGTTCGGGTCCTTGCTGTCGATCGGCACGAACTGGCCGATGCGGCGGCGCAGGTAGCCCATGAAGTACTTCGCCATCAGGAAGGCGTCCCGGCCGCGCTCCGTGTCGCCGAGCTGCAGCTTGAAGCCGGTAAAGAAGCGGGCGGGATCGAAGGTGGCGCGCTCCTCCGCCGGCAGGCCGAACGTCGGCGGCTGCGTCTTACCGTCGCCCAGGTGAAGGCAGGTCGGCACGGTGTCGCGGTTGTGGAACGGAACGACCTCCGGCCGGTGCAGCGGGTCCGGGTCGACCTCTCCGTTGCCCCGGTCGAAGTAACTGGCAAAGGCGACGCAGCTATTGGCGGTTCCGAAGTCGATCCCGATCGCGTAGACCGTGGCCATCTCCGCTCCTCTGAGGCTTCCGGCCCGGGCAAGCTTCCAGGCCCACCGGCACTCTTGCTTGGTTACCAATCCGAAGTATGGCGGCTATCGGCCAAAGGTTTACCCCTCGCCCACTGCGGATGGGATGCAGTTCCGTGCCGCGGACGGGAGTCCCTTGTTGGCACTGCTACGAGCCGCTCGACGGGCGGTCTGTTGATGCACGGCAGGCCGGGGAGGAGCATTGTGAGTGGGTGGGAGAGGCGGCAACCACCTGCGCTGCAGAGGCTTGCCAGGCCGCGGAAGGGCCGTGCCACCTACGGACGGCCGGGATAACCGCTGCGGGACAGAATTTGGAGTGCGGAAGCTTGCTTCCGCTTTGAGGGGCCTTCCGTACGCGGTAGCTTCTCCCGAGCGAGAGCAAGCTCTCACAAGCAGCGGCGGTCTGGTGGCGGGGTCGGCGGCGAAAGCGGCAGCAAGCTACCGCACTTGTATGTTAGCTCCAGGTGGGAAGGAAGAAGAAGGTCACCCGCACTTGCCGCCCTTCGGGGACGGACGTTTGGAGAAGACCTCTTCTTCCCTCTCACCGCCGATGAGGAATCCC
>JBKBRF010000061.1:0-36374 GCA_046292385.1 Armatimonadota bacterium
CGCCGGAACGGAGCCGGCGGCGAAGAACCCGTGATGTCTTCGGCGCCGTCGGCTCCGTGGGGCTACGTACGGGAGCTACCCTCGAACTTTCCGCTTGACGCGAAGCATAGAATCTCCAAAGCCTTCGGCCTGCGTGGACGTAGGGCGCTCGTGGTCAGGCGGTCGGGTGCCCCAGATCGGGAGACGCTCCCGCCTCGCTGCCCTTGCGGCTTGGGGCTGCCCGATCTCTGCATCGCACCCTACCTCAGCAGCGGGGCCGCTTCCTTGGCGTGGTAGGTGAGGATCAGGTCGGCGCCGGCGCGCTTGATGCTGGTCAGGATCTCCAGCATCACCCGCTCTCCGTCGATCCAGCCGCGCTCGGCCGCCGCCTTCAGCATGGAGTACTCGCCGCTCACGTTGTAGGCGGCCACCGGCACCTGCGTGACATCCTTCACCTCGCGGATGATGTCGAGGTAGGAGAGCGCCGGCTTCACCATCACCATGTCCGCGCCTTCGTCCAGGTCCTGCAGCACTTCCTTGACCGCCTCGCGGCGGTTCGCCGGGTCCATCTGGTAGCTGCGGCGGTCGCCGAACTGCGGGGTGGAGCCGGCCGCTTCCCGGAACGGGCCGTAGAAGCCGGAGGCGTACTTGGCGGCGTAGGAGAGGATCGGCACCTCGTCCCGGCCGGCCTGGTCCAGCGCGTAGCGGAGCGCGCCGATGCGGCCGTCCATCATGTCGCTCGGCGCGATGACGTCCGCGCCGGCCTCCGCGTGGGAGACGGCGGTCCGCGCCAGCAGGGCGAGGGACGGGTCGTTCAGCACCTCGCCGTCCCGCACCACGCCGCAGTGGCCGTGGTCGGTGTACTCGCAGAGGCAGACGTCGGTGATCACCAGGAGCTCCGGCACCTCCCGCTTGATCTCGCGCACCGCCCGCTGTACCACCCCTTCCGGATCGAAGGCGCCGGAGCCGCAGGCATCCTTCTCTTCCGGAATGCCGAAGAGCAGCACCGCGGGGATGCCGAGCGCCGCCACCTCGGCGCACTCCCCGGCGATCCGGTCGACCGACCAGTGGTAGTTGCCCGGCATCGCCGCGATCTCGCGCCGGGTGTTCGGCTGGTGCGTCACGAAGAGGGGATAGATCAGGTCGGCGGGAGAGACTTCAGTCTCGCGCACCATCCGGCGCAGCGTCTCGCTGCCGCGGAGCCGGCGCGGCCGGCGATCGGGAATTGGCAAGGCGTCAAACATGCCGCCATTTTAGCACGTGACCGGTCGAGTGCTCTCTACCCCACCGATTCAAACCCCGAGTCGCCGGCGGGCGCCTGAGAAGAATCTCACGCATCTATCCCGAGCAAGACGGTTAATATGGAGTTGTAAGAGCGAGCTTACAGGCGGAAAACGGGGTGCAACCTCTTTCGTTGGACGCGAGTCCAACCTCCGGAAACGGTGTGAGACGCGCGCCAGGGAGCGGCTCGCGGGAGGTATGAGATGAGAACGTTGAATAGGACCGGCCTCGCTCTAGCAGCGGGCCTCCTCTCGCTGGGAGTCGCTTCGGCCGCGCAGGCGCAGTTCGGGCCTACCCCGCCGCCCCGGAACCCGGGAGAGCAGCTGCTGGAGCAGGGCTTCCAGTACGGCCGCATGAAGGGTCCCAAGCCGGGCTCCGGCGGCACGCTCACCCCGCCGCCTTCCTACCGGGTCCCGCCGACCGCCGTCACCGGCCGGTACCGGCTCCACCCGGGCGGTGGTTACTACTACCCGGGCTATCCCGGTTACCCGTACTATCCGTACCAGCCGGGTTACGTCGGCGGCATCTACACGCCGTACGGCTACGTGCTGATTCCCGGTCAGCAGCGGGACGTCTACCGCAGCGAGACGGTGATCATTCAGGGCGTGCCGCAGCCGCAAGGCGGCTACGGTGCCCAGCCGCAGCAGAACGAGCGCCCGCCGCAGCGCCGCGAGACGCCGCGAGAGGAGCGCCCGAGCAGCCCGTCCCGCGGCGAGGGGGGCTTCTATCTCGACCGCCAGCCGGCGGCCGAGGGCCTGACCGACGCCCTGGACGACATCCGCAAGGCGTGGCTCAACGGCGACTTCGAGCGGCTGAAGGCACGGTTCGAGCCGGCAGGGAAGGTCGGGATCTTCCTGAAGGGCGACTTCAAGTACGCGATGGACGCGCCCGAGTTCCAGCGCGTCATCCGGGACGCGATGTCGCAGATCGACACCCTCGCCTTCGAGCTCGACCGTCCTCGCTCGGAAGAGGCGGGCCGCGTCTTCGTGACCGGCAAGCACACCTTCCTGAACGCGGAAAAGGAGCGGAAGGAGACGTTCATCTCCTACGGGCTCCTGCGGGTCGACGGCAAGTGGAAGATCGTGGAAGCCGGCTCCTCCAGCGAGCCGATCACTGCCCACCGCCACCCGGCCGCGGAGCCCGAGCCGAAGGACGAGTAGCGGTTGTATTCCGTAGCGCGCATCGCGCAGCGGTCCGCTGCTGCCGCTTTGCGGAAGACCCTGCCGGGCGGGAGGCTAGAATCAGCTTCCCGCCCGGCAGTCGCTTTCTGGCAAGAGCGCGAAGTTGCCGCAGCCCGTCGGACAAACCATTCGCTGAGCACAGCCTCCCGCCCGGCAGTCGCTTGGGGTGCAGCGGCAGCGGCGCGCCGCTACGCACTACGCAATACGCCGCCCATCGGGAGACGCAGCGCCCCGCGAATCACCGCCAGGCCTCTCGGGAGTAGGCTGCTACTCCTCCCACACCTCCCGCCGCATCGCGCCCTCCCAGTCGTAGAAGAGGTAGACGAGCGTGCGGTACGGGCGGAAGCGGTCGAAGGTAAGGACCAGCTCCCGGTCGGGCACGTCGCGGCCGCCGAACCAGGCGTCGCGCACCGTCTTGCGGAACCAGCTGTCGACCGGCAGGTGGTCGTACCGGCCGAGCAGCATCAGCACGTTGGCGGCGGCGTAGGGGCCGATGCCGCGGAGGGCGCGCAGCCTTCCCTCCACCTCGGCTTCGGACAGCGCGGGATCCTTCAGCGCTTCCAGATCCAGGCGGCTCTCCGCGACGGCCCGCGCGAGCTCCCGCAGCGGCCCGGCGCGATAGCCGACCCGGCACTCCCGCTGCAGGGTCACCTCGTCGAAGTCGGCCGCCGCCTCCGGCGTGGGGAAGGCGCGGCTGCCGTCCGGGTGGGGGACGCCGGCCAGGCGGACGAAGCGGTCGGTCATCGCCACCGTCTGCCGCCAGGTGGTGTTGACGCTGAAGAGCGTCTTCACCAGGTCTTCCCAAACGGTGGGGCAGCGCAGGATCCGCCCCTTTCCGTGCTCCGCCGCCTCGCGGAGCCCCGGGTCGGCCTCGCAGAGCTGGTGGAACGGGTCGAACTGCTCGTCGAGCGCCAGCACCCACCGGACCCGGCGCTCCAGCTCCTCGCGGTACTCCGGGCCGGCGTCCGCGCGCACCTCCACGCCGTCCGCCGTCTCCCGCAGCTGCAGGCGCGACACGGAGCCGGAGGGGAGCAGCTCCGTCCGGAACAGGGTCTCGCTCTCCGCGTCCCACGTGTAAGGAGCGAGCCGGAGCCAGCCGTGAGAGAAAACGACGTCGCGAAAGCGGAAACGGGGCGGCGGGAGGAGATGGAATTGGAGCATGTGGGGAAGATTGACCGTTCCGGCTTCAGTTCCGGGGAAGACGAGGATACTATAACTTTCGAGGCGCAGGATGGGAGCGGCCAGGGTGCAAGCCGGGGCGGGAGGAAGCGATGTCGTTGAAGCGGGGTCTGTGGCTGAGCCTGATCGACGAGGGCGGAGAAGCGACGCTCGTAGCGTGCGACGTGCTGGAGCGTAATGACTCGCACTGGCGCCTCGAAGCCCTGGTGCCGCCGCAGGTCTATCCGGTCACCTTCGTCGCGGCCCGGCTGCGGCTGGACGGGCACTTCCTGGGACTGATCCGGCTGCCGGAGCCGCAGACGACGGTGACCCACGAGCCGATGTTCCTGACGATCGATTTTCCCGTCGACCCCACGCGGTTCGCCGCGCTGGAACGCGCCTCCTGATCGGAAAGATTCTCGACGCGCGGCCCCTGCGAACAGACACGCCTGGAACCTGCCGAATCGGCGGCTCCAGGCGTGTTTTCGTGCCTGGGTGTACCGTTTGATTGACCGGGCAGGGCCGGCTCGCTCGCCCACCAGTCGGGTCCCTGAAACACTGACTGAAACTGCAGTCTACCCGGAACTCCTGAGGTCTAAACGTCGTCTATAACGATGTCCAGTCATACCAAGCGGACTTTGCTCCGCATGCCCAACCGCTTCCTCCTTAGTGGTATCCGGGCCCCGCATTAAGAAATCGCCAGGAAGGAGAATTCCACCGGATGTTGACCCGTACCTTGCGTCTGGCGACGCTTCCCGGGTGTGTTACGCTGCTGTGCGCGCTCAACGCGCAGGCGCCGCAGGCGTTCTTGCCGCCGGCTATCTCGCATAGCCCGCTGGCGGCCCAGCCGAAAGTAGAGCCCGCCCCGCCGCGCGAGAAGAAGGAAGTCTCCCGGCTTCTCGCCGTGGACAACCGCATCGCCAAGCGAGTGAACCAGCTCCGTCCGTGTGTGAAGCACCGGCTGTCCCGCGTACTCAGCCGGCTGCCGGAAAAGGTCAGCATCCTGGTCACGTCCGCCCATCGCACCACCGCCGAGCAGGCCTCGCTGCGGCCGACGTTCGGCATCAAGGCGAAGCCGGGAACCAGCACCCACGAGGATGGCCGCGCCGTCGACGTGAACGTCTTTGTGGATGGAGAGCGGGTGCCGCCGCGCCGCCACAATAAGGTGATCGGCAAGGCGATGGCGCTGGAAGGCTTCAAGTACCTCGGCCCGTCCGACCCGGTGCACTACAGCGTGCCGAAGTGGGAGCTGGACAAGACTGCCGAGGACGTGGAGCTTCCGGTGATGACGATGGCCGAGGCGGAAGAAGCGATCGCCCACAACGAGGCGCTCGAGCGTGAGGAGACTCAGCAGGCCACTGCCCTTGTCAATGCCGCCGCCGCGCCCTAGTTACTCTTGAATGGCCGCCGCCGGGCGGCGGCCGGAAGGGAGCGGGGATGAAGCGCCGCGCGCGCGCGGGGAGGTTCGCCGGATCGAGGGCACGCGGCGCGGCGATGGGGGCGCTGCTGCTCGTCCTCGCCGCCTTCCTCTCGCTTCTCTCGCTCTCCGCCCACGCCGCGGAGGACCCGCCCCGGGTGGAGCGGGTTCTCGTCGCGTTTCAGCCCGGCGCCCCGGCGCCCCGGCGGAGCGAGCTGCTCGCCCGCCTGGGCGTAGTACCGGACCCTTCCGTTAACAGCCGCTACTTCACCCGCCTCTCCCTTCCCGGACCCTTCCGCTCCCCCGCCGGCGCGGCGCGGCTGATCTCTCTGCTGCGGCGCGATCCATCCGTGCGGGTGGTGGAGCCGGACTGGAAGCTGCGCGCGTTTGCACTGCCGGACGATCCGGAGCTGCCGCGCCTCTGGGGCTTCCACAACACCGGCCAGACCGGTGGGCGGGTCGACGCCGACGTCGACGCGCCGGAGGCGTGGGGGATCACGACCGGGAGCGAGGTGGTAACGGTGGCCGTGGTCGACAGCGGGATCGACCTGGATCATCCGGATCTCCGCACCCAGCTCCTGCGGAGCAGCGACGGGTCGATCGTCGGCTACGACTTTCTGAACCAGGACGAGGACCCGCGCGACGACTTCGGCCACGGCACGCACGTGGCAGGGACGATCGCGGCGCGGAGCGGGAACGGCATCGGCGCCGCCGGTCTTGCCCCCGGGGTGCGGCTGATGCCGCTCAAGTTCCTGGACCAGGCTGGCTTCGGCGACACCTCCAACGCGATCCTGAGCATCGACTTCGCCCTCGCGCGCCGCGTCTCGGTGATCAACTGCAGCTTCGGCGGCGGCGATTACAGCATTCTGATGCGGGAGGCGCTCCAGCGGGCGCGAGACGCGGGCGTGCTGGTGGTGGCCGCCGCGGGAAACGACCAGGCGAACGTCGAGGCGATCCCCTCCTTCCCCGCCGGCTACAACGCGGAGCTCGACAACGTGCTCTCGGTCGCGGCCACCACCCATGACGACACCCTCGCCTCGTTCTCCAACTACGGCGCACGGGCCGTCGATCTCGCCGCGCCGGGCCAGACGATCTACAGCACCGTCCCCCACGGCTACGGCTACAAGAGCGGCACCTCGATGGCAGCGCCGCTCGTCTCCGCCGCCGCCGCCCTGCTCCGCTCGCGCAAGCCGTCGATCGGCATCCCGGAGCTGCGGACACGGCTGCTGGCGACGGCCGACCGCGTGCCGGCACTGGCGCCCTTGGTGGCGTCGGGCCGGCTGAACGCGGCCCGCGCCCTGGCCGCGGATCCGATCGCACCGGGGGCTCCGGCCGGCTTCCACGTTTCCCACCGCGCCGCGGACGGGGTGCTGCTGCGCTGGAAAGCGAGCGGAGACGACGGTCCGGCCGGGGCCGCCTCCGCCTACGAGCTGTGGCATTCCACGCAGCCGATCACCCCGGAGCGCCTTCCCCTGTTGGAGCGCGCGGAGCGAGTCCCCGTCCCCGGCTCGTCCGGAGCCTCGGAGCAGTGGCTCTTCTCCAGTCTGGAGGCCGGCAAGGCGTACTACTTCGCGCTCCGGGCGATGGATGACGGGGGAAACGTCTCGCCGCTGATCACGCTCGGACCGGTCGAGACGCTCGGCTTCCCCGCCGATCGGGCGCTTTTCTTCGACAACGCGGAAGGCGGCCCGCTCTTCGCCGGGCCTTCGCCGTGGGGGATCTCCGCGGAGCAGAGCTTCAGCCCCACCCGGGCCTATTCGGACAGCCCCGGCGCCCCGTACCGGAGCCATCTGAACCTGCCGCTCACGCAGAGTGCCGGCGTGACCCTGACCGGGGTGGTCCCGGAGCTGCGGTTCGCCGCCCGCACGGAGCTGGAGCCGTTCTACGACCAGCTCCTGGTGGAGCTCTCCCGCGATGACGGCGCCACCTGGCACCGGCTTCCGCTCGTCCTGACGGGCGAGAGCGGCTGGACGCGTCACCGCCTGCCGCTCTCCCGGGAGTTGGGCGAGAGTGTCCGCGTCCGCTTCCGGCTCCTGACCGACGCGGTGGAGACCGACAACGGGGTCTGGTTGGACGACATCGAGCTAGGAGGCACGGCGCTCTATCCGGTCGACGTCCCGCTCCCCGCGGCGCCGGGTGGACTGGCCGCACACGCCGCGCGTCCGGGGGAGATCGACTTGGCGTGGACCGACCGGAGCGGCGACGAAGCGGAGTACCACGTAGAGCGGCGCGGCACGGACGGCCTCTTCCGGCGGATGGCGGTGCTTCCGCCCGACTCGACCGCCTTTACCGACACGACGGTCGCGGCTGGAGAGACCTACAGCTACCGCGTGGCCGCCGTGAACGGGGCCGGACCGTCCGCCTATTCCATCAACGTCGACGCCACCGCACTCCCGCCCCCGCCTACCGTTCCCGGAGGGCTGCGGCTGCGGATCGAGAGCGGCTCGGTGACCGTGCTCTGGAGCCCCTCCGCCGGCGCGGAGAGCTACCGCGTGAAGCGGAGCCTGAAGCCGCTCGAGGATTTCCAGGTGGTGGGCGACGCGGTGACCGGGACCTCCTTCACCGACCTGGGGGTGGAGACCGGGACCACCTACTACTTCGTCGTGAGCGCCGTCAACCGCGGCGGCGAGAGCGCCAACTCGAGCGCCGTCTCCGTCACCCCCGGCGTCGACGAGCCCCCGCTCCCGCCGACCCGCCTGCGCGGCACCGCGAAGGGCAAGAAAGTACGCCTCAAGTGGCGGCAGTCGGCCTCCAGAGGCGTGGTGGCGAACCGGATCTACTCGGCCCGCGCGAAACAGGGTCCGTTCGAGCTGCTGGTGGAGCAGAAGGCGTCGACCACGGCGCTGGTTCCTTCCCCCGGCCGCGGCAAGCGCTTCTACGTCGTCACCGCCGTCGACCTCGCCGCCCGCGAGAGCCGAGCTTCGAAAGCGGTGGCGGTGAAGAGATGAGGCTGGCTTACGTGGGATGAGACTCGTTTACGTGGGATGAGGCGGGATTGGAGGGCAGGTGCGCCGCCCGGGGGAGGCGTACTGCGTATCGCGTATTCCGTAGCGAGGCGCCTCTTCCGCTCTCCATCACGTCGTGCCGAGCGGAACGTCTGTAGAGCCTCTCGCCCGTCACCATGTGGCAGGGAAGCGGGAAGGGCGAATCATACGGTGCGCACACTCCTGGTGCGTGATCCGCGGCGGCGAGCTATGTCGGCTCGAGAGATCGCGCCGGGCGAGATGCTGTGCAGCGTTTCGCCCGGCACGACGTAAAGGTGAAGCGGAGACGGCCCCCCGCTACGTAATACGCAATACTCGATACGCCCCCACCGGGACACAGCCGTCATCCCCGCGCGGCAACCCCAGCCTCCGCCGAAGAACCCCTACTTCTTCCCCAGCTCTTCCGCTCTCCGCGTGGCGGCCTCGACGGCGCGGATGAGGCCGGAGCGCACGCCCGCTTCTTCCAGCGCGGCCAGGCCGGCGATGGTGGTGCCGCCCGGGGTGGCGACGCGGTCTTTCCAGACCGCGGGGTGGTCTCCCGTCTCCAGGATCAGCTTCGCCCCGCCGAGCAGCGTCTGCGCCGCCAGGGTGAGGGCAATGTCTCGCGGGAGGCCCATCCGGACTCCGCCATCGGCCAGCGCTTCGATCAGCAGGCAGACGTAGGCGGGACCGCTGCCGCTCAGGCCGGTGACCGCGTCGATCAGCCGCTCCGGCACCTCCACGCAGCGTCCGCCGGCGCCGAGCAGCTCGCGGGCCAGGGCGGCGTGCTCCTCCGCGGCGTGGGTCCCGCGGCAGAAGCCGGAGGCGCCTTCTCCCACCAGCACCGGGGTGTTCGGCATCACGCGGATCACCGGGACGCCTGCGCCCGCCAGCCCCTCCAGGGTGGCCACCGTCAGTCCCGCCGCGATCGAGACGACGAGCTGCTCCGGCCGCAGGCGCTCTCGCAGCCCTCCCAGCACCTCCGGCACCAGCGGCGGCTTGACGGCGAGGACCACCACGTCGGCGCCCTCCGCCGCCTCCTCGTTCGCCGCCACGACGCGCACGCCGAGCGGAGCCAGCGCCTCCCGCCGGGCCGCCACCGGCTCGGAGACCGAGATGCGGTCCGGCGGGACGGTGCCGGTGTCGACAAGCGAGCGGAGGATGGCGGTCGCCATGACGCCGCCGCCGATGAACGCGATCCGTTTCTCGAGTGCCATGCTGGTGAGAGGGAGCGAGCCGGAAGACCGGTGAATCCGGAGAGCGGGGGACGGTTAGAGGTATCACGGATCGCGGTCCGCGGTGCGGCGGCGCCGCTTTGCCGCCCGGCGCGGTTTCCTGCTAGAGTGCCGGTATGAAGTACTCGCTCCTGCGCCGCACCCGCGCGGCGCTCCTCTCTGCCGGGGCCGCGCTCACCCTGGCCGCCGGACTGCTCGCGCAGGCCGCCCCGGCGCCCCCGCCGGGCTACAACGTCCACCTGGTCCGGGAAGCGGACGGCCACCGGTTCTGGCGCGGCGGCGGCCCGAAGCGGGAGACGCTGAAGTACCTGGCGAAGTCGGCCGGGATCCGCGGGACCACCGTCACGCTGATCGACCTCCGCCACCCGCCGACCAAAGACGACGTGAGCGGTCGCGACGGCAAGCTCTCCCCGAAAGCGGAGGCGGCGCTGGCGAAAGAGCTGGGGCTGAAGTACGTCGCGATCAGCGCGCTCGACAAGGGGCTCGACGCGCGTCTGCAGAAGGCGCTGGCCGAGGGCGACGTCTACATGCACTGCATGTACGGCGTCAACCGCACTGGCTTCGCGGCCGCCCGGTACGCGCGCTCCGCCAAAGTGGAGACGAGCCGCAAAGGCCTCGGTCCCCGAGACTGGCGCCAGGGCGACGCCTTCCAGGCACGGCTGGAGCGCTCCCGGTAGGGAGCGTCGGTAGGATTTCACCGCAGAGACGCAGAGGACGCGGAGAAGACCGGAACCATTTTGAACCGCCAAGAGCGCCAAACTCGCCCAGAGGGATGGGCCTGGCTCGCCTGTCGAGTACCGTACAGCGGCTCCGGAGTTTCTCCTGCTGGCTCCTCTTTGCGTCTTTTGCGTTCTTGGCGGTAAATCCGGTTCGGATTCCGGTTCCGGTTCTCTCCGTGTTCTCGGCGTCTCTGCGGTGAATCCCCGTTCCAGAGGGCCTACGCCCAGTACTGGTCTTCCTCGGTCTTGGTCTTGCGGAGCTTCATGCCTTCCCGGTCGGGGTCAGTGAAGTAGAGGTAGGCGAGGGCGGCGACCACGCCAAGGATGGCGCCGGCGCCGGCCCCCTGGAGCGCCGCGGCGAGGGAGCTGGTGCCGACGGTGCGGGCCGCCTCCAGCAGCGCGTCTTCGCCGGCGGACTGTGCCGCGCTCTGGGCCCGCGCGGCGGCGACCTGCGCCCAGATGAACGCGCCGGCGATGGCGCCGACCAGTCCGCCGGCGCCCGCGACCCACACCTTTCCGTAATCCAGGTCCATTCTACTCCCCTTCCGGTCCCGTTCCAGCTCCGCAGCAGCGCCTGGCCCCGCGTGTACCTGTTGGACTGCCCGCCTCGCCCTGCCGTTCCGTGGCAGACGGCTTCGTCCCTCCGCAGGAGTCCGCGGGGGGAGCGCGAATCAGGCTGTGGTAACCGGACCAGCGAGCGCGGGAGGCAGCTATGGCGGGGGTGGGCACTCAGCGGTTGGGCGAACTGCGGGAAGAGTTCCGCAAGGTGGAGCGGATCCTGGAGACGACGCCGACGGTGGACAAGTCGTTCGGCATCTCGACCGAGGAGTTCCTGGCGCGCCAGCGGCGGGTCTACGCGGCGCTGCGGGAGCACGGCTTCGAGGTGGGGTTCGTCTTCAGCGATGAGCACTACGACGGGGACGTGCCGTACCTGGGCGGCAACACCAACATCTCGATCGAGCAGGTGGCGGGCGTCATGGGGAAGACCGGCTTCCACGTGGTGGCGGGGCTGGAGGGCGGCTACATCGCGGAGCAGCTCGCCTGGAGGGCGAAGGCGCCGGTCCACAAGGTGGAGCTGCTGCAGCTTGCCGACGAGAAGTACCCGATCGACGCGGAGCGCCTGGAGGATGCCGTCGAAGCTGCCGCGGGTGGGAAGGTCGACCGCATCGCGCTCCTCACGCCGCGCCAGGTGGTGCCGGACGGCGTGGTGCGCTACCTGGAGCAGGTCTACGGCCGGGAGAACGTGGTCGACGCCCAGGAGCTCTACTACCGGGTGAAGTACGAGAAGTCGGACGACGAGATGCGCCTGATCCGGGACGCGAACGTCATCGCCGACGCGATGCTCCGCGCGATGCTGGCGGTGCTGCGCCCCGGCCTGTTGGAGACGCAGGTGGCGGCGTGGGGCAACTTCGTCGCCAAGGAGCTGGGTGCGGAGGAGATGGGCTGGGACGTGATGGTCGGCGCCAACGAGGCGAACCGCACCCTCATCGGGAAGGCGCTGAACCGCCCGATCGGACGCGGCGACTGGGTCCACCTCGGCGTGGCCCCGAAGCGGGACGGCCTCAACTCCTGCTGCCGGCGCTCGGTGGTGGCGGTGGAGGAGCCTGCCGCGGTGACCGCGGAGCAGCGCTACTGGATGGAGCTGGTGCTGGAGGCGTACCAGGTGGGGCTGGATGCCTACGTCGACGTGGCACAGCACGACAGGCCGGCCTATCTGCAGGAGCAGGCGCTGGTCGACTACTTCGCCTCCCGCAGCGAGGAGGTCTCCCGGCGCCTCGGGAAGCCGGTCCGCCTGGAGCGGCTGAAGCCGTACACCGGCACCCACAACGCCGGCTACACCGAGTGCCAGGAGTTCTTCGGCGCCATCACCCTGGAGAGTCGCGAGCCGCTGGGGCGGCAGATCGTGACGATGCTCGACGTCGCCCTCCGCGGCATCGGCAACATGTGGGACGACGTGGTGCTGCCCGGGGTCGACTTCGTGGTGGTGGAGAACACCCTCGGCAAGTTCGGTCCCCGCGTGGAAGAGCTGAACGCCGTCCCCCGCGACGCGCAGCCGCTCGTCGGCCGGGTGGAGGTGTGACCGGCGGCTGACGCGGGCCTGGCGCTGCTGCAAATAGACCGCGCACCTGCTCGCCTCGACTCCCGAGCTGCCCGCGGGAGCAATATTTTGTGGCGTGCCAGGAAATGGGCCGCAGGCGTCGAACAGGTGATTGCAGAGCCCCCGGAGACGCGATTGGCTGCTCGTCTAGCCTGCCGCCGCGTCCACACGTCCGGAGCGCCCGGCGCCCGATGCCGACCGGGGACCTGGGGGCGCACGCCTCGCGGAGGAATTCGATGGAAGCCACCTCGGTTGGCCTCTTTGCTCGGAGCCGCAGGCGGTGGACCCTGGCGGTGCTCGCCGGGGTGATCGTCGGCTCCGTCTTCGTGCTGCCGCGCAGCTCGCCGGCGGGGCTGCCCCCGCCCCCGCCCCCAATCGAGGAGCCGGAGGACCCCAAAGACCCGAAGGACCCGAAGGATCCGGAGGCGCGGTCCCCCATCGTATTCCGCGCCGCGGTGACATACCCGATGCCGGGTCCGAACGACGTGACGATGGCCGATCTGGACGGAGATGGTGCTCTCGACGTCGCCGTCCGCTCGCTGGGATCCGTGGCGGTGCTCTTCGGCCGGGGAGACGGGACACTCGAGCCGCCAAAGCTGTTTCCGATCGGCCCCGACGCGGAGCGCGACTGGTGCCAGGTGCTGGCCGCCGATGTCAACCTCGACGGACGGCTGGACCTGGTGGTCACGGTCGGTGCGGACGATTGCCTCGCGGTTCGCCTGAACCTGGGCGACCGCGAGTTTGCGGAGCCGGCCCGGTATCCGGTCGGCAGGCTCCCGAACGGGGTGGTTGCCGATGACTTCAACGGGGACGGCTGGCCGGATGTCGCCGTGACGAACCACCGCTCCGGGGACTTCTGCATCCTGCTCAACCAGGGAGACGGGAGCTTTGCGCCTGCCGTCTCTTATCGCTGCGGTAACCTGCCAAGCCGGATCACGAGTGGAGACTTCAACGCGGACGGCCGCGCCGACCTGGCAATAGCCAACTACCAGGGTGGCGTGCTGGTCTGCCTCGGAGCCAGGAACGGCGGTTTCTTTTACAGCCCCCAGACAGGCGTCGGCAGTCACGCCTCACAGGTCGTATCCGCGGACTTCAATCTCGACCGATTGGAAGACCTCGCGACTGCCGAAACCTTCGGCAATAGCGTCTCCATTCTTACGAACGTGGGATACGGCATCTTTAGAGCCGACGCCTACCCGGGCGGCACCTATCCTCACGTCATGGATGTCGCCGACTTCGATGGTGACGGTTATCCGGATCTGGCGGTGCCGAACAACGAGAGCGGGCAGTTCGTGGTGCTCTGGAATCTCGGCGGCACGCTGGCGGCGCCCGCTGTGTTCTCCTCGGCAGGGCAGGACACGCGGCGGTTGGCTGCGGGCGATCTGAACGGCGACGGGCTCCCGGACGTGGTTACGTCGAACGCCGGTTCGGAAAACCTTTCGGTGCTGCTCAACGTGACTCCGATTCCGGCGGTTGCCTCGATCACGCTGCAGCGTCGGGCTGTACGTGGAGGCCAGACGGTGGCCGGTACGGTCCGGCTCCGCTCACCGGCGCGCCGCGGCGGCGCGGTGGTCAGGCTGGCCGGGGACTCCAACCTCGTCGTCCCGGCTGCGGTCCGGATTCGCCCCGGGCGCAAGGTGGGCACGTTCCGGGTCGGCACCGTCCAGACGCCGAAGCCGGTCCGCCTGCCGATTACCGCACGCTCCGGCCGGAGCGAGAAGTCCGCTATGCTGCTCCTGCGACCCTGAGAGGGCAGCCGGGCGAGAGCGTGTCTATATACGTTCTTCATCTCGTCTCGCTAAGCTGAATCGCGCCCCGCGGCGCCCCTTTCTCAGCCGAAGCGAGACCTCCATGCGAATCCTGGTAATCGAAGACGACGCGGTGATCTCTGACCTGCTCCGGATCGGCTTCGAGCAGGCGCGCTTTGGGGTGGACCAGGCGGAAGACGGGCCGACCGGGCTCCAGATGGCGCTGGAGGGGCAGTACGGCGTCATCGTGCTCGACGTGATGCTGCCGGGCCTGGACGGCTGGGCGGTGCTGAAGACGCTCCGGGAGCGGCGGAACACCACGCCGGTGCTGATGCTGACCGCCCGGGACGAGGTCTCGGACCGGATCCGCGGGCTGGAGGGCGGCGCCGACGACTACCTGCCGAAGCCGTTCGACTTCAACGAGCTCCTCGCCCGGGTGCGCGCGCTGCTGCGGCGGGACAAGCTGCACAAGACGCGGGTCATCCGGATTGCGGACCTGGAGATCGACACCACCAACCGGCAGGTGTGGCGGGACGGCGCCGAGATTCCCCTGACCCCCCGCGAGTACTCCCTGCTGGAGGCGCTGGCCCAGCACGAGGGCCGTGTGCTGAGCCGGGAGATGATCCAGGACCGGATCTGGAACGATGAGGAAGGCGTGCCGGGAACGGTAAACGTGCACGTCGCGAATCTGCGGAAGAAGGTGGACGCCGGCTTTTCCGTCAAGCTAATCCACACGGCACACGGACATGGCTACGTCCTGCGCGTGCCGGGCGAGGAGGAAGGCGGATGAGCTGGAGCTCGGTCCGGGTCCGGCTGACGCTCTGGAGCGTGCTGGTGCTCGCGGTGGTGCTGGGCGGCTTCGGCCTCGCCATGTGCTACGCGATCCAGGCGAACCAGTCCGCCGCGATCGACCGCGACCTCCAGCAGCGCGCCGCGCAGGTATCGAGCTGGCTGCAGCGGCTCTGGCGCAACCCCCCGCCCGAGGGCCCGGGCCGGCGCGGCGGCCGCGGCAGGCGAGACGGGCGCGGACGGCGGCCGGACGCGCCTCCCCTGGACCCGAACCCGAATCGCGTGGGGGCGCGCACCCGGGGCTTCGGCTCGGGCGGCGAGTGGCAGTACGAGTTCCGCCGCCCCCTCTTCTTCGATCCCCGGGGGAACCCCGGCCCGATCTTCCCCGACGACCGTCCCTGGGACCGCGAGGCGTTCCACGCCGCCCTTGCGAGTGGGCTGCGGTTTTCCACAATCGAGCTGGACGGCGAGGCGGTGCGCGTGGTTTCGCTGCCGGTCAGCTACCAGGGTGAGATCCGCGGGGTGGTCCAGGTGGCGCACCCGATGGGGGAGCAGCAGCGGCTGGTGGAGAGCCAGCTGACCACCCTCCTGGTGCTGGTACCGCTCGCGCTGGTGGTCGCCACCGCCGGCGGGCTCTTGCTTACCAGCCGCGCGCTGCGGCCGGTGCGGCAGGTGACCCGCGCCGCGGAGCAGATCGGCGCGGAAGACCTCTCCCGCCGGCTCCCGGTCTCCGGCAAGGACGAGCTGGCCCAGCTCGCCTGCACCTTCAACGGGATGATCGCGCGCCTGGAGCGGGCGTTCGCGGAGCGTGCGGAGGCGTACCGGAAGCTGGAGGGCGCCTACGAAGAGCAGCGGCGCTTTACGGGGGACGCCTCCCACGAGCTGCGGACGCCGCTGACGCGCCTGAAGGCGAGCACCAGCCTGGCACTCAGCGGGCCGCCGCGCGTGGAGAGCTACCGGCAGGCGCTGGTGGTGGCGGACCAGGCGGCAGACGTGATGGGCCGCATCGTGCAGGACCTGCTGCTGCTGGCGCGCTCCGATGGGGGACAGCTCACGCCGCGCCTGGCGCCGGTGCCGGTAGAGCCGATGCTGCGGGAAGCGGTGACCCGCCTCTCCGGCCAGCCCGGCGCTCCGGTGCGGCTGGAGGCGCCGGAGGAGGAGCTGCAGGTCCGCGGGGATGCGGAGTACCTGACCCGGCTCTTCGTGAACCTGCTGGAGAACGCGCTGCGGCATACCCCGTCGGATGGAGAGGTCGTCGTCTTCGCGCGCGCGGACGGCGAGGCGGTGCGGATCGCGGTCGCCGACTCCGGCGAGGGGATCCCGCCCGAGCACCTGCCGCACGTGTGCGACCGCTTCTACCGGGTCGACGCGGCCCGCACCCGCGGCAGCGGCGGCACCGGCCTGGGGCTGGCGATCTGCCAGAGTATCGTGCAGGCCCACCACGGCTCGCTGCGGATCGAGAGCGAGGTCGGCCTCGGCACCACCGTCGAGGTGACGCTGCCGCGCGCGGCTCCGGACCCGGCACCCTCCGCCGGGGAGCCGGCGATGACCGGTGCCGGCGCCTCCGCCGCTCCCCCTCACGGTTAACCGCTCCGTCCGGAGCTTGGCTACGGGCCGGCTGCCGGGTCCGGTCAAGTGGCTTCAGGCCCGGAACTTCCGGCTGCACTATACTACGGGGCCAACTGGAAGGGTGCGTGGTAGCCAGAGAGCCCGGCCGGCCCCGGAGTGCATCACCCACTCCGCATGCCGGCACGTCGCTGAGTGTGTGCCTGGCCCTGGCGCTCAGCGCGTCCCAAGCCCGGGACCCGTCGAATGAGTAGCGGATGGTTCCCTTCATCTTTTGAGGCGATGGCCTGATTACAGCGCCCGCGATGAGGGAAGACACTGACGGAACGAGGATCGCGAGCCCGCGCGAGGAGCCCGGGAAGCGCACCCGACAGGGACGCAGCTCACGTTCGGCCCGAAACATCTGGCGGCAGCGGTCTTCTGGAACCCTATGGGGCTGTCCCGCTCGCGGTTCCTGCCATGCTCGCTCTCCAGGCGGGCGCGCCCGGCTCGGTAGGGGAGCTAGGGATCGAGCCCGGTTCCGATATCGGTACGCGGACACGCCGCTCCAAGCGTCTTCAGTGCGCGGGCTCGTCACGCGCATCCGGACCAACACGACGAACGTCGCTACGGAAGCCGGTGAGGCGACACCGGATGGGTTGACACCGCCCATGCCGGGCGAGAGCCCCACCCGTACGGATCCCATACCGACGCAGGCCCGGTGCGCCCGCGCACCCAGCAGAGAAGCTAGGCGTCACCCCACTGCCCGTTCGGAGATCGTACCATGAAGATCGGTATTCTCGGCGCGGGCCATATTGGGAAGACGTTGGCGCGCAAGCTGGCTGCGGCCGGTCATGACGTGAAGGTGGCCAACTCCCGCGGCCCGGAGACGATTGAGGATGACGTGCTGGCTTTCGGTGCCCGCGCGGTGACGACGGCGGAAGCGGTGGAGGGCGTGGACGTGGTGATCCTCTCGATCCCGCTCCATCGCATTCCCGAGATTGCGCCGCTGGTCGCCAACCTGCCAGCCGAGACGGTCGTCATCGACACTTCGAACTACTATCCGCACCGCGACGGCCGGATTGACGCGATCGAAGCCGGCCAGGTTGAGAGCCTGTGGGTTACCGAGCAATTGGGCCGGCCAGTCGTCAAGGCCTGGAATGCCATCGGTTCAGACTCCTTCGCCAGGAAGGGCACGCCTGCGGGACATCAGGGTCGCATCGCTATCCCCGTTGCGGCCGATAGCGAGAAGGATCGGCACGTCGGAATGGCGCTCGTGGAGGACACCGGTTTCGACGCCTTTGACGCGGGCACGCTCGCCGACTCGTGGCGGCAGCAGCCGGGTGCACCCTGCTATTGCACGGACCTCACCCGGGACGAGATGGCGGCGGCGTTGGCTACAGCCGAAGCGGCGCGCTTGCCCAAACGGCGAGATCTGGCGGTGGCCGCCATACAAGAACGAGTTGGGGACAGCAAGACCAATCCCGGCACGGATTATGGCGTGCGCTTGAATCGCGCGTTGTTTATGTGAGTTGGCGGAACTCGCGGTTGATCCACCTACTCTCCTCCAGATAGAGGCGGCACTATGGAGATCGGGATTATCGGATCGGGACAGATCGGCAGTACTCTCGCGCGGCAGCTCACCGCGCTCGGTCACCGGGTGCTGGTTGCCAACTCGCGCGGCCCTGACTCGCTGGCCGCGCTGGCCGCCGAGACGGGCGCAACGGCAGCCACCGTGGAGCAAGCCGCTCGGGCTCACGACGTAGTCATCGTCGCCATCCCGGAGAAGGCCGTGCCGGAACTACCTCGCGACCTGTTCACCACCACGTCCGCGGTCGTCGTGGACACCGGCAACTACTATCCGTCGCGTGACGGTCGCATTGCCGAGATCGAGAACGGCCTGACCGATAGCGAGTGGGTCTCCACGGTACTGGGTCGCCCCGTGACAAAGGCCTTCAACAACATCGGCGCGGGCAGCCTCGCTACGCGCGGCGTGCCGGCCGGAACCCCGGGCCGCGTCTGCCTGCCCGTCGCCGGCGACGATCGGCGTGCCAAGCAGGTGGTGCTGGGGCTTCTGGAGACGCTGGGCTCTGACGGCCTCGACTCCGGCCGCCTCGCCGATTCCTGGCGACAGCAACCCGGCACGCCGGCCTATTGCCAGGACCTGAATGCGGCCAGGCTGGCAGCTGCTCTGGCGCAGGCCGACCCTGCGCAGACCGCACGCTATCGTGCCGAGGCGGACGAGGCCGCGCGGCCGTACTTTGCTCAGCACCACCTGCTGGCTCCGGAGGTTGACAGCTAGCATCGCCCCTGGTGCCGCGTTCCAGGGAATGTCGCGGCCCGCTTCACGTTTCCTGAACCTTTCCGGTGTCTCAGGAATCAGAAGCGATCCGTTCGGATCGGGATTCCGGGAGACGCGTGAGGGGAGATGGACGGGGCGATCTCTGTAGTAAGCGAGCGCTCGTTCGAGGAGCTGGTCTGCAGCCAGAAGCAGCGGGTCTTCGGCTACCTGCGCCGCGTCACCGGAGAGACCGCCGCCTCGGAGGAGCTGGCGCTGGAAGTCTTCACCCGTGCCTCCCGCCTGCGCGCGGCGCGCCCCGGGCTCCGTCCGGAGCTCTGGCTGCTCCGCCTCGCTACGGACGCCGTGCTGTCGCGCTCGCTCCGGCCTTCCCCGTTCTGGCCCTGGCGGGGCCGCCGCCGCGCCCCGGCCCACTTCTGCCCGGCTCCGGAGCCGCCCGCCGCGGGGCTGCCCGAGCAGGTGGAGCAGGCGCTCCGCACCCTTCCGGTAGAGCTGCGGATCGCGCTGGTACTCCACGACGTCGAGCGCCTGAGCGCGGCCGAGGCGGCGGAGGCGGCCGGCTGCACCCCGGAGGAGATCCGCCGGCGCGTGAGCGAAGCGCGGGCGCGGCTGCGGCCGGTACTCTACTCCGGCGTGTCCGGGGGTGTGTGAGGGCAGTGTTGCAGGTTACCAGGTTGAAAGCTCGGAGCCCCGCTTACGGAGCGCTGACCTGCAACCCGGTAACCTGCAACCTGTTAACCCCTCAGCCCGACGGGGAGATCATCTGCTCCGGGCGGACGATCTGGTCGAACTCCTCCCCGGTGAGCAGCCCCAGCGCCACGGCGGCTTCCCGCAGGGTGGTGCCCTCCACGTGGGCCTTCTTCGCTACCTTCGCGGCGTTGTCGTAGCCGATCCGCGGGTTCAGGGCGGTGACCAGCATCAGCGACTGCCGCAGGTGTCGCTCGATGCTGGCGCGGTTCGGCTCGATGCCGTGGGCGCAGTGCTCCTCGAACGAGAGGCAGGCGTCCCCCAGCAGGCGGGTAGAGTGGAGCACGTTGTGGATGATGAGCGGCTTGAAGACGTTCAGCTCGAAGTTGCCGGACATCCCGCCGATATTCACCGCCACGTCGTTCCCCATCACCTGCGCGCAGACCATCGTCATCGCCTCGGACTGGGTGGGGTTCACCTTGCCCGGCATGATGGAGCTGCCCGGCTCATTCTCCGGGATGGTGATCTCCCCGATGCCGCAGCGCGGGCCGGAGGCGAGCCAGCGGATGTCGTTGGCGATCTTGAAGAGCGAGGCGGCGAGCGTCTTCAGCGCGCCGTGTGCCGCCACCAGCGCGTCGTGCCCGGCCAGGGCGGCGAACTTGTTCGGCGCGGTGCGGAACGGCAGGCCGGTCAGCTCCGCGATCTTGGCGGCGGAGCGCACCGCGAACTCCGGATGGGTGTTGAGCCCGGTGCCGACCGCGGTGCCGCCCAGCGCCAGCTCGTAGACGTCGTCCAGGCTGCGCTCGATGATCCGGAGGTCGGCGTCGAGCTGCGCCACGTAGCCGGAGAGCTCCTGTCCCAGGGTGAGCGGGGTGGCGTCCATCAGGTGCGTGCGGCCGATCTTGATGATGTCCGCGAACTCGTCGCTCTTCTGCGCGAGCGTGTCGCGCAGCTTCCGCACCGCGGGCAGCAGGTGGTGGACGATCCGCTCCGCCGCCGCGATGTGCATGGCGGTGGGGAAGGTGTCGTTCGACGACTGCGCCTTGTTCACGTCGTCGTTCGGGTGGACCGGCTTCTTGCTCCCCATCTCCCCGCCCGCCAGCTCGATGGCGCGGTTGGAGATCACCTCGTTGGAGTTCATGTTCGTCTGCGTGCCGCTGCCGGTCTGCCAGACGCGCAGGGGGAAGTGCTCGTCCAGCTTCCCCTCGATCACCTCGTCCGCGGCCCGGACGATCAGCTCCGCCTTCTCCGCGGGGAGCAGCCCCAGCTCCTGGTTCGTCAGCGCGGCCGCCTTCTTCAGGATCCCGAGCGCGCGGATCATCTCGCGGGGGAAGCGGTCGTCGCCGATGTCGAAGTGGACAAGCGATCGCGCCGTCTGTGCGCCGTAGTAGCGGTCGGAGGGCACCTCGATGGTGCCCATGCTGTCGGTCTCGATGCGGGTGCTCACAGCATTCAGCCTCGGATTCTCACGCGGCGCCGGTACCGCGCCCGGCATGGCGCTCCGGCGGAAGGTCGGAGCGCGATTGCTCGCAGGCAGGCGCGCCGGTGTTTGACACCGTTCCGGCGGATGGATAAAAAGAAGGTCAGCGGTGCCGGGGATTGCCCGCCCCGGAGAAGTGTATCCAGGCCGGTGCCGATCTACGAATACCAGTGTCCAGATTGCGGGGCGCGCTTCGGCCGCCTTCGCCCGATGCAAGAGCGCGACGAGCCGATCCGCTGCCCGGAGTGCGCCTCCGAGCGGGCGCGGCGGGTTGTCTCTGTCGTGGCGGCGGCGCGCTGCGCGCCCGAAGGCTGAAAGATCTGATCCCGGGCCCGGGCGGCCCGAACCATCGCAGAAGAGTGCGAGAGGAGAACTCGATGGCGGCTTTGCAGGAAGTGAACGAGCAGAACTGGGAGTCCGAGGTGCTGAACTCCGATCAGCCGGTGCTGGTCGACTTCTGGGCGCCCTGGTGCGGTCCCTGCCGGATGCTCACCCCCACCGTCGAGGCGGTGGCGCAGGAGCTGGACGGCCGCGCGAAGGTGGTGAAGTGCAACACCGACGACGCGGGCCCGGTGGCGACCCGCTACGGCGTGATGAGCATTCCGGTCCTGATGCTGTTCAAGGACGGCAAGGTGGTGGACCAGCTCCTCGGCGCCGGCCATAAGAAGCAGGCGATCGTGGAGAAAATCGAAGCGCACCTCTGATTGGGGGTCTAGGGTTTAGGGGGTAGGGTTTAGGGTCTCGGGCTGGCGTCGTGCTGGGGCCGGTCCGGGGCGCTCACTCACCTGCCGGAAGGCGCATTCGGAGTACAGAGACGGGGGCTGCGGTCTGAACCGCGGCCCCCATCTTTGTACTCCCGAGCGGCCGGGGCCGAACCGGGCTGCGCTTCGCGGGAGTGGGGGTGATAAAGGATAGGGTCGGCCCGGTCCCCTTCCTCGCCATGCCCTCCGCCGCCGCGCCTCCCGCCGTCGACCGCCTTTTCCGGCGCCACAAGCTGGGTCCGGTCCGCTCTGTCGAGCGGCTCCACGGGGGCCGGCTGAACACCGTCTTGCGCGTGGACGGCGAGTGGGTGCTCCGCTACCGGGAAGCGGCGCTTTCTACCGGGTCGCTGCTGCGCGAGGCGGCGGTGCTGGAGACCCTGGCCGGCCGGCTTCCCCTACCGGAGCCGCTGGCGCACGGGATGGACGACCTCCTGGGGGAGTACCTGATCGAGCGCTGGGTGCCGGGCCAGAGCCTGCTCCGGGCGTGGCTGGCCAATCCGGACGTGGCGACGCGGGAGTGGTGGCTGGTGCAGTGGATCTCCGCGCTTAAGGCGATCCACGAGGTGCGCTACCCCCGGCCGGGCGAGCTGGTGAAGGGGACCCTGCAAGAGCACGCTTCCTGGCGCGGCTACATCGAGTCGCGGATCCGCAAGCGGCTCGACCTCCTGATGCGGGTTCCGGGGCTCGACCGCGGCCTGATCCTGGCGGTGGAGCGCTACCTGCGGCAGACTTCCGGGGTGCTGGAAGACGGGCCGTTCTGCCTGATCCACCGCGACCTCCACTTCGGGAACGCGCTGGTGGATGGGCCGCACCTCTCCGCGGTGCTCGACTTCGAGCTGGCGGAGGCGGGTCCGCCCGACTACGAGCTCGACGCGATCGTCCGCTTCCTGCGCCGGCCGGCTGAGTTCGCGGATGCCGCGGGCGTCCCCCCGGCGGAGCTCGCGCGGGTCACCCCGATGCGCTTCGCCTCGGTCTGGGTTCGGCTGCGGAAGGGCTACCCGGAGCTGTTCGCGGTCCGTAACCTGCGGGAGCGGCTCTGCCTCTACGCGCTGGATCACGACCTCTCGTGCCTGGCGCAAGCCTACAGCGGCCGCTGGGGCGCCCGCGGAGAAGCCGCCTCCGGAGCGGCGCTCGACCGCATCGCAGAGGTCCTACAGGGGCGGTACGGACCACCCGCTTAAAGGCAAAAGTAAAAAGGCTAAAGGCTAAAGTGGGAACCCCGCTTTCCGGAGGCGAGGGTTCGGAACTTTAGCCTTTAGCCTTTTTACTCTTGCCTTTAGAGGCCTTTTGCCTTTAGGACCTAGTGATTCTCGTGGCCGGGGTGGGGCGGGTGCGGCATGGCGGCGGCGTCGGGACCGGGACCGGGCATGGCGCCTGGGGGTCCGCCGGCGACGGCGCCGAGCTGCTTTACGAGCTGCTCCACCATCTTGTACTCCGGCCGGTTCACTTGGACGGCGGCGGAGCTGGCGGCCTGCATCATCGAGGCGCGGTTCTCATCCATCTTGCCGCTGGTCTGGGCTTTCTGCGGGAGGAGCTGCACGCGGATCACGTCGCGATAGTCTTCGTACTTCGCTTCCTTGCCGGGCAGCTTCTCATCCAGCCGGACGATCACCCAGGTCGCCCCGATCTTGATCGGCTTGCTGATCTCTTTATCGTTCAGAGCGAAGGCGGCTTCCACGGCGCGCGGGCTCACCGGCAGGCCGGAGACGTCCGGCTCCGGGATGTTCCGGGGGAGCGGATCCGGCACCTGGCCGCCGTTCTGCTTGAACGGATCCTTGGAGCGGGACGCGGCCACGACCTTGAAGTCGGCCCCGCCTCCCAGCTCGGAGGTCACCTGCTTCAGCGCCGCGGGGTCATCCACGGTGATCTGGGAGATGCGCACGCGCTCCGGAATGTCGAACTGCTCTTTCAGCTCGTCGAACGTCTTCCGCACCTCGGAGTCGGGCAGGTCCACCCCGCGATAGAGCACGCGCTCCGCCAGGATGGAGCTCAGCACCTGGCGCCGGAACGCATCCATGGTGACGCCGCGCTGCTTGAGCTGTTCGTCGAAGTTGCCGCCGGAGAACGCCTCGCGGCGCCGGAAGGCATCGATCCGCTCCTGGATCTCTTCCTCGGTGGGGTAGACGCCGTGCTTGCGCGCCTCCTGCTCCAGCAGCGAGTTCTGCGACCACTGGATCAGCACCTGGAGCCCCACGCTGGCGCCGTTCTGGCCGGTCACCGAGGAGGTCTCGCAGAGCTTCAGGAATTCGTTTTCGGAGAGCTTGGCATCGTTCAGCTGGGCGACCGGCTTGGCGCCGCACCCGCTGAGACCGGTGGCACCGATCGCCACTACACCTGCCACGGCAATGGAGAGGAGCGCAGACTTCCGTCCGGAATGCGCTCGGGGAATGAGACCCATCGTGACCTATCCTTAAGAAGTAAAGAGGTCCCGGTCGGCCGCCAGGTATCCCCGCAGACGCATCATCGCCTGCTGGTGGAGCTGGAACACGCGGGATTCTGAAACCTGGAGGATCTTGCCGATCTCTTTGAACGTCAGACCTTCGTAGTAATATAACGAAAGCACCAGGTGCTCGCGTTCCGGGAGGCGCTTAATCGCGATAGCCAGCGCCTTCCGCCGCTCCAGCTTCTCTACTTCTCCGGTGGTGTTCGCCTCCGCCCCCGGGTCTTCCACCGTATCGACCACCCGCAGCGTGCCGTCCGGCTCCGCGGAGAAGAGCATCTCGTCCAGGGAGAGGAGCGAGGCGGCTGCCACGTCCGAGAGCAGCTTGTGCAGCTCGTCCAAGGTGATGCCGAGCTCTGCGGAAACCTCGTCTTCGGAGCCGGGGCGGCCCAGACGCCGTTCCACGGCGGCGTAGCCGCGCTCCAGCATCTTGATCTTGTCCCGCACGCTGCGAGGCGCCCAGTCTTCCCCCCGCAGCAGCTCCAGGATGGCGCCGCGGATCAGGGCGATCGCGTAGGTCTCGAACTTGACCGCGCGGGTGGAGTCGAACTGATCGACGGCCCGGATAAGGCCGATCACCCCGGCAGAGATCAAGTCTTCCCGGTCCAGGCTGGCGGGCACGTTCCCCGCTACCCGGCCGGCGGTGATCTTGACCAGGTAGCTGTAATTGTCGATCAGGGTTTCGCGCGCGCGCCGGTCGCCGTGGTGCTTGAAGCGGTGCCAGATTTCCTGGAGGCTGTCGGCGGCCATGTTTAGGTGGGTCCCGCGAAGGTACGCCCGGGATTCGATCGCGCGGGGGGCGCGCGACAAAGGGCCCGGTAGAACTGGCGACGGTTGCCCGCCTGAGGGGGAAGCGCGGCAAAGCTAACAGGCACGGTGCCGCGCGGGTGATTTCGCGCGGTCCCGGCCGATCTTCAACCGGACGCCTCTCCCCGCTGTAATCGTCGGCTGCTTGCCGACCGCGGGGACAGGCGCTGGGCGTTTCCGCCTCCGGTCAAAGACCTTACCCATCGTATCGCACTGGGGGCGAACGCGGGGTTGGTTGGGAGAATATTCCGGATCGGTTACCGAACGACCTGCTCGACGGCGCTATCGAGCGCGTCGAGGTTCAGCCCCACCAGTACCTGGTGGACCTTGCCGCTGCGGTCGATCACGACGGTGTGCGGGATCGCCTGGACCCCGTACTTCTCCGCAATGGCGCCTTTCGGATCGAAGACGACCGGGAACTTCGCCTTCGCTTCCTGGGGAATCGAGGCCGCTGCGGCTCGGTCCTCGTCCAGGGAGACGGCGATCACCTTGAGGCCCTTGGCGCCCAGCTTCTCGTCGAGCTGCTTCAGGTGCGGAAACTCCTTCCGGCATGGCCCGCAGAACTCCGCGTAGAAGTTCAGCACCACGGGATTCTTGCCCCGGAAGTCGGAGAGGGTGATCTTCTTGCCGTCGAGGGTGGTGCCGCTGAAGTCCGGCGGCAGCTCGCCTTTGACCGCCTTGGCGCTACCCGGCCCGGCGAGGGAGAACGCCAGCGCGGCACTCGCGGCGGCAACGGAGTAGAGTCCGAGCTTGAGAAATCGCATGGTTGCTTCGTAAACGGCACCGCAGGCGCGGGTGCCGGGTGGTTTCCAGTGGATACGTCGGTTCCGCGGCTCGATCACCGCGTTGTACCTAAGACCCGAATTCTAGCGTCGCGTTCCGTCTTGCGGCGAGAGGCGGCGCCGATCCGGCGACCCCTCCGTCAATCGACGGCCTTGGATGCGAGCTAGCATTGTCGGGCGTGAGCGATCAGCTGCCGTCGTGCTACGCCCCAGTTATCGTGAGCCGGGACATGGCCGAAGGACGGCCACCCCCAGAGAAACGGAGGCTTGACCCATCGATAGCCGTCCGGCACTTCGATCGAGGCACCGCTCCCCGAATTTGTCATCCTGACCGCCGGGAAGAATCTCGGCAGCCGTCCTGGCCCGGAGCACGCAGAGGGGGGACGAGGACGCCGCCTGGTGGAGCGCTCCCGGACGGGGGCCACGCGTGCTCCCGGAAGGCCGAGTGACGTAGATCCTTCACTCCGTTCAGGATGACCATCGGGTGGCTGGCCGGAGCGCACGCTGCGCCGCCACCCGCCACGGCACTCAACCGGCCGAGGTAGGGTCTCGAGACGGAGCTTCTTGAGGATGATCAGGAGCGGCACGGCCTCCTCGTTATGAGGAGCGGGCTGAACTCCGCGCGTTGGTGCCGCCGGCAGTCAACTGCCGGCGATCCACCCTCTTGCACGTCCGGTGCGAGCAAAGCCCCTGCGCAAAGCCGCTCCCGTCCCCGCGCAGGATCTACACCTTATCCCCTATACCGTACACCCTCTGGATCAGGCTTCGGTGAACGCTTCGCCTTCGCCGAGCAGGTTGACCGGGCGCAGCCAGACCCGCTTCCGCTCGTCTTCCACCACGCGGCCGAGGGTCCAGGCGTCGATCCCGTACTCTCCGGCGATGGCGCGGACCCGGTCCGCCGCGCTCTCCGGGACCACCACGCAGAAGCCGACGCCCATGTTGTAGACGTAGTACATCTCCTTGGCGCTCACGTGGCCGCGCTCCGCGATGATCCGGAAGATCGGCTGCGGCTCCGGCAGCCACTCCAGGTCGAAGCCGAGCGGACGGTCGCCGCGGGCCAGGTTCAGCAGGCCGTCGCCGGTGATGTGGTAGAGGGCGCGGACCGGCAGCCCTTCTCGCAGCATCTGCACCGCGGGGCGCACGTAGATTCTGGTCGGCTCCAGCACCTCTTCGCCGATGGAGCGGCCCAGCTCTTCCACGTGCTGCTCCGGCTGGAACTCGCCGGAGTGGAAGAGCACCTCGCGGGCGAGGGTGAGGCCGTTGCTGTGGATGCCGCTGCTGGCGAGGCCGACCACCACGTCACCCGGCTGGGTGTCCTGGCCGAGGACCATCTTGTCCAGGTCGACCGCGCCGACGCAGGTGCCGACCAGGTCGATCCCTTCCCCGGGCCGGTAGCCCGCCACCACCTCGCGCAGCTGCGCCAGCTCGCCGCCGGGGATGTTGATGTTCGCCTGCACCGCGCCGTCGTAGAGCCCCTTGCCGATCTGCTCCAGCACGTGCGGGCGCGCTTCCTGCACCGCCACGTAGTCGACCATCGCCAGCGGCTCCGCGCCGACGCAGACGACGTCGTTCGCGTTCATGGCGATGCAGTCGATCCCCAGGGTGTCGTACTTGCCCATCATCTCCGCCACCAGCACCTTGGTCCCCACCGAGTCGGTGGAGATCGCCAGTCCCAGGGTGTCGGTGAGGCGCAGCACGTTGGCGTAGTAGCCGATGCCGAGCACCGGCTCGCCCATCCCCTGGCGCTGCGTGAGCGTGCGGTTGACCCAGGAGAGTAGGCCGGAAAGCGGGCCCGCCGCGGGGACGACGCCGGACTGCGAATAGGACGATGCAGGTTGAGTCATGGCGCGTTATTGTAGCGCGGAACTTGCGGAGGGATGAAGGATGAAGGCTGAGGGATGATCGACTGTTTTTTCGGAGCACTCCCGGCGCACCGCCGAGCGGCCCGGAATCCCATCCTTCATCGTTCATCCTTCATCCCTTAAAAAGATGTCTCGACTCGCCTGTCTCAACACCAGCACCATCCGGCCGGCTTCGCTGCCGGACAAGATCGAGGCGGCCGCGGCCGCCGGATTCCAGGCCGTGGAGCTCTGGAACGACGACGTCTTCGCCTTCATCGCCGGCGGGGGGACGCTCCTCCAGGTGAAGGAGCTGCTGGCACGGCTGGCGCTGCAGGTGCCGAGCATGATCGCGATCATGGGATTCGTCGGCAACACTGATCCCGGACGCGACCAGCGCCTGGAGGAGGCGCGGCGGCGGATGGAGCATGCCTGCGAGCTCGGCGCGCCGTTCATCGTCGCGTCCCCGCCGCCGGGCCGGACCGACCTGGCGCAATGCGGGCACGACTACGCCGACCTGCTGGCGCTGGGCCGCGAAGTCGGTATTCGCCCCGCCATGGAGTTCCTCGGCTTCGTGGACCACGTCAACAGCATCCGCACCGCGCGGGAGATCATGGACCGCGCCGGGGACCCCCACGCGACGATCGTGATCGACTGGTTCCACATGGTCCGCGGCGATGGCCGGGAGACGATCCTGGAGGACCTCCGCAGCCTCTCCGCGGAGCAGATTGCGATCGTGCACCTGGATGACGTTCCTTATACGAAGCCGTTCCCGGAGATGACCGACGGCGACCGGGTGATGCCCGGTGACGGCGACATCCCGATCCAGGCGCTGCACGAGATCCTGGATGAGATCGGTTACCAGGGTCCGATCAGCCTGGAGCTGTTCAACGAGAGCCTCTGGGCGCAGGATCCGTACGAGGTGGCGCGGCTTGGGTTCGAGAAGTCGCGCCGCTGGTTTGCGTAGCGACCCGGGAACGAGGTTGTGTAGGAGAACCGGGAAACGGCTCCGAAACTACCCGGTGGATGCCGGCGGGACCGGTCCATCCCATTCCAGGGCTCGATGGCCCGGAGGATTCACGATGAAGTTCCATGGAAGCCGGCGCGACTTCCTGAAGACCACGACTGCCGCGGGGCTGGGGATCCTGGCCGCGGAGCAGGGGGCGTGGGCGCAGGCGAAGTCGGCCAACGAGAAGATCAACTTTGCCGCGATCGGGGTCGGCGGCAAGGGCGAGAGCGACACCGCGGACGCGGCGCGCAGCGGCAACCTGGTGGCGATCTGCGACGTGGATGAGAACATCCTCAACCGCGCCGCGCAGAAGTACCCGAACGCGAAGAAGTACACCGACTTCCGCAAGATGCTGGAGGAGCTGGGCAAGAGCATCGACGCGGTGACCGTCTCCACGCCGGACCACACCCACGCGCCCGCCGCGGCGATGGCGATGAAGATGGGCAAGCACTGCTTCTGCCAGAAGCCGCTCACCCACGACATCTACGAGGCCCGCACCCTCGGCGAGCTCGCTCGCCAGCACAAGGTTGCCACCCAGATGGGCAACCAGGGCACGGCGAACCCGGGTGTCCGCCGCGCGGCGGCGACGGTCCGGGCTGGCGTCGTTGGTCCCGTGAAGGAAGTCCACGTCTGGACGAACCGCCCGATCTGGCCGCAGGGCGTCCCGCGCCCGCAGGCGGAGAACCCGCCGACGACGGTGCACTGGGACGAGTGGCTGGGACCGGCGCCGGAGCGGCCGTACGGGAAGGGGTACCACACCTTCGGCTGGCGCGGCTGGTGGGACTTCGGCACCGGCGCGCTGGGCGACATGGCGTGCCACACCATGAACATGCCGTACATGGCGCTCGACCTGCGACATCCCATCTCCGTCCAGGCGGAGACCGCCGGCCACAACAAAGACAGCTACCCGGCGTGGTCGATCATTCGCTACGAGTTCCCGGCCACCGACGCTCGCCCCGCCCTGACCCTCTACTGGTACGACGGTAAGAAGGTGCCGGGCAAGGAGCTGACCGACGGCATCGAGGCGAAGAGCAGCGGCTCCCTGATCATCGGCGAGAAGGGCAAGCTCTACTCGCCGGACGACTACGGCGCCGAGTTCAAGCTGCTCGGGGGCGCGCAGGAGATCGAGGTCGACTACGTGCGCTCGCCCGGCCACTTCGAGGAGTGGGTCCGCGCCATCCGCGGCGGGGAAGCGGCAATGAGCAACTTCCCGGACTACGCCAGCCCGATGACCGAGACGGTGCTGCTGGGCAACCTGGCAGTCTGGGCGGACGGCAAGAAGGTGGAGTGGGACGCGAAGAACCTGAAGGCGACGAACGCGCCGGAGGTGGCCCACATCATCCGCAAGCCGTACCGCAAGGGCTGGGAGCTGTAGCGGGACAAGTCGTTAGACAGTAGACGGAAGATGAAAGAAGAGCGGGAGGGTCGCCGCGACCCTCCCGCTCTTCTGCGTGTGACCTATCCTGGGCAATGGCGTAGACTCAATGTATCTACGGTTCTGCTAGTGGGGGAGGCTCGGGTGAGAACGCGAGTGGGGAAGTGGGGCAACAGCCTGGCCATCCGGATTCCCCGGAGCTTTGCCGAGGAAGCACAGGTCGCGGAGGAGACCGTCGTCGAGCTCACCCTCGTTGAAGGGGGATTGCTGGTGCGGCCGGTGCGGAGTGTGACCCCAGGCCTGGAGGCGCTCCTGCAGCAGGTTTCCGAGGACAATCTCCACAGCGAGCAGGACTTCGGCCCGGCAGCCGGCCGGGAGGTATGGTGAGTCGCCCGCTCGAGCCTTCCGCGTATGTTCCCGACCGTGGGGATGCGGTCTGGTTGTCGATGGACCCGCAGGCCGGACGTGAGCAAGCGGGAAGGCGTCCTGCATTGGTCCTCTCCCCTCGCGCCTACAACGCGAAGGTCGGACTTGCGGTGGTTTGCCCCATTACCTCGCAAGTCAAGGGCTACCCATTTGAGGCACTCATCGGTCCGGATGCGGGAGTGCGCGGCGCGGTGCTGTCGGATCAGGTCCGAAGCGTAGACTGGCGGGTGAGGCGAGCCGAGCTCATCGCGACGTTGCCGAACGATCTCGTCGACGAGGTGCTGGGGAAGCTCGGGACGCTGCTGACGCCAGACGTTGACTGAGCGGGTGCGTGGGGAATGCCGCTCAACCGGATCGACGGCCTTCAGGGCGCAGATGAGAAAAGAGAGGGAGGGTCGCGGTGACCCTCCCTCTCTTCGTGTTTCCGCTGAACCGGTTGCGGGAGATCAGAGCGCCGCGATCGGGCCGACGGCGATGGTGTTGTTCGTCTCGTCGGTCTCCGCCACTTTGCCCTTGGCGTCCAGCACCACGATCACGTACTGGCCGTCGTACTGGGAGAGGTCCGCTCTCTTCGGAATCTTCGCGCTGACGCGGAGGGTCTTCTCGGCGCCGGCCTTCAGCACCGGGACGTTCACCACCCCGAGCTTCGAGTCGCTCTTGTCGAGGGTAGCGTCGGCAGAGAGGTAGGCCTGCGCCTTGGTGGCGATCTTGATCTTCTTGGTGCCGGCGTTGCGGACGGTAAGACTGGCCTTGAGCGTGCGCGTCGCCTTGCGGCCGCGGCCCTTCACCTTGATCTCGACGGTGCCCGCCGTGCCGGTCAGGTCGGCGCCTTCCACCGGCTGCGGGTCGCCGTTCGGCTTCAGCAGCAGCGCGCGGTCGCGGCTGTTCAACTGGCCGGTGACCGCGATGTAACCGCCGTCGTTAATGCCGTTCCCCTCCCGGAGCACGAAGGCGGTGTCCTCCACCAGCGTGTTCAGATCGCGGAGGGTGCCGTTCTCCCACAGGAAGGCCGCGTACTGGGCCGGCACGCCGAGCGCCAGGGAGTAGCCGACCACCTGGTTGTGGCTGTTAACGCTGCGGGCAAAGGTGCCGTTGGCCAGGAGCGCGCCCAGGTCGGTGCGCTCGTTGGCGCCATACTGGCCGTTCCCGTTGGCGTCCTGCCACGCGGCGGCGTGCCGGGCTTCTCCCGCTTCCGCGGGGAGATCCGCCGAGCCGACGATAAGCGGCCGAGCCGCGTTGTTGATCCCGTTGGCGCCGCTCTGCAGGCCGCCGAGCGTGCCCAGGTTGACCATCTCTCCCGGGTTGGAAGTCCGGTCGCCGTTCCGGTCTTCCCAGGCGAAGGCGAAGGTCAGGTCGCTGGCGTCGCGCGCGCCGCCGACCACGACGCCCTGGTTATTGATCCCGAGCGCGGTCCCGAAATCGCCTCCGAAGGTGCCGAGATCGATCATCTCCCCGGGGTCGGACACGAAGTTGCCGTTCAGGTCTTCCCACAGGAACGGGTGGTACTCGCCGCTCGCCGTCTGGGCCGTGCCGATCACCTGCCCCTGGTCGTTGATCCCGTAGGCGGTGCTCTGCTCGCCGCCGAGCGTCCCGAGGTCGATCATCTCGCCCGGATCGGAGACGTGGTTGCCGTTCAGATCCTGCCAGAGGAACGCGTGCTGGACGTTCTGGGCTACTTCCGAGCCGCCGACCACCTGGTTGGAGGCGTTGATGGCCCAGGCCTGGCTGGTGCGACCACCGAGCGTGCCGAGGTCGATCATCTCCCCGGGGTCGGAGGTCTGGCTGCCGTTCAGGTCGCGCCAGAGGAACGCGTGGGCGGGACCGGCAAAGAGCGTGCCCTGGGTGAGCGACCAGCCGACCACTGCATTCGAGGCATTCACGGCGGTAGCGGCGCTGGTGTTTCCGCCGAGGTGGCCGAGATCGATGAGGGAGTAGCGGGCCGTGTTGCCGGCGTAGCCGGGGGTGTGAGAGCAGGCGAGGGCGGCCAGCACCAGGCCGGCCGCGGTGAGGGTTAGTACGGGGCGTGAACTGCGCTGCACGCGGTCCTCCTGCGGAAAGGCCTCCCACCGCGATCGATCGCTCACCGAGGGGAAGGCTGATTGCTTCGGCAGGGAAAGCGTACCATGCCTCTGGCTGATGTGCAACAAATCGATCAATCGTAAGGCGTGTGTAACTGGGCTGTATCGGAACAGAGGCGGCCGCCGTCGTGTCAGGTCGGTCCGCCGCAGTCTCGGAGGTGAGCGCGGATCGGCTCTCCGGGGATCAGCCTGAACGCAGCGAGGTGGCGCGCCTGGTGTCGCATCGGGTAGTGCTACGGACCCAAAACCGCGCAGGTATACTCCAGATAGACGCAGGATGTTGGAGAGCGTACGGGCCGCTCCTACGCGCTGCGCCCCACCGTCCGCAGCAAGCTTTAGAAGGAAAGAATGCAGTTCAAGCTGACCGGGAGCTATACGCCGAAGGGCGACCAGGTGAAGGCGATCCCCGCACTGGCGGAGGGGGTGCGGCGCGGCGACCGGTTCCAGACGCTGCTGGGGGTGACCGGCTCCGGCAAGACCTTCACGATGGCGGGGATTATCCAGGAGGTGCAGCGGCCCGCACTGGTGATCGCGCACAACAAGACGCTCGCCGCGCAGCTCTGCTCCGAGTTCCGGGAGTTCTTCCCGGAGAACGCGGTGGAGTACTTCGTCTCCTACTACGACTACTACCAGCCGGAAGCGTACATTCCGCAGACCGACACCTACATCGAGAAAGACTCGAGCGTCAACGACGAGATCAACCGGCTGCGGCACTCCTCCACGCAGGCGCTGCTGGAGCGGCGGGACGTGATCGTGGTGGCGAGCGTCTCCTGCATCTACGGCCTCGGCTCGCCGGAAGAGTACCAGAAGGAGACGCTGCCGCTGCAGGTGGGGCGGGAGTATCACCGGCGCGACATGCTCCGGCAGCTCGTCGACATGCAGTTCACCCGCAACGACATGGCGCCCGCGCGCGGCACCTTCAAGGTGAAGGGCGACATCCTGGAGATCTTCCCGGCCGACGAGGAGGTGATCCTCCGGGTCGACTTCTTCGGCGACGAGATCGAGAGGATCGACGCGCTCGACCCGCTGACCGGCGAGATCATCCGGTCGCTCGACCGGTACGTCGTCTTCCCCGCCAGCCACTTCGTGACGAGCGAGGAGCGGATGGAGGTGGCGATCAAGGCGATCGAGGCGGAGCTGGAAGGGCAGCTCGAGTACTTCCGTAACAAGGGGCAACTCCTGGAGGCGCAGCGGCTGGAGCAGCGGACCCTCTACGACCTGGAGATGATGCGGGAGGTCGGCTACTGCAACGGGATCGAGAACTACAGCCGGCACATGGACGGGCGCGCGCCGGGCACGCCGCCCCACACGCTGCTCGACTACTTCCCCGACGATTTCCTGATGTTCATCGACGAGAGCCACCAGACGATCCCGCAGATCCACGGGATGTACGGCGGCGACTTCTCCCGCAAGACGACGCTGGTGGAGCATGGCTTCCGGCTTCCGAGCGCGCTCGATAACCGCCCGCTGCGCTGGGAAGAGTTTGAGAAGCGGCTCAAGCAAGTGGTCTTCGTCTCCGCTACGCCGGGGCCGTTCGAGCGCGAGGTGAGCACCCACGTGGTGGAGCAGATCATCCGCCCCACCGGCCTGATCGATCCGGAGGTGGAGGTCCGGCCGATCCGCGGGCAGATCGACGACCTGATCGGGGAGATCCGCAAGACGGTTGAGAAAAAGGAGCGGGCGCTCGTCACCACGCTGACCAAGCGGATGGCGGAAGACCTGTCGGAGTATCTCGCCAACATCAACGTGAAGGTGCACTACCTCCACAGCGACGTGAAGACGCTCGACCGGCTGGAGATCCTGCGGGACCTGCGCCTCGGCATCTACGACGTGGTGGTCGGCATCAACCTCCTGCGGGAGGGGCTCGACCTGCCGGAAGTCTCGCTGGTGGCGATCCTCGACGCGGACAAGGAGGGCTTCCTCCGGTCCGAGACGTCGCTGATCCAGACGATCGGCCGCGCGGCCCGCAACGTGAGCGGCCGGGTGCTGATGTACGCGGACAACGTGACGCCCTCGATGGAGCGCGCCATCGCGGAGACGCAGCGCCGCCGCGCCATCCAGCTCGCCCACAACGAGGAGCACGGAATCACGCCGGAGACGGTCCGCAAGGCGATTCGCGACGTGATCCAGGCCGACCGGGTGGCGGAGACGCGGGCAAAGTACGACGCGTCGCCCGACTCGCTGGACGAAACGGTGCCGGCCGAAGACATCATGGCGATGATCGCGCAGCTGGAAGCGGAGATGCGGCAGCTCGCCAAGAAGCTGGAGTTCGAGCAGGCCGCGATCCTGCGGGACGAGGTGAACCGGCTCAAGCGACTGCTTCCGGACGCGGAGTTCGCGGAGGCGGTGGCGCCGAGCGTCCCCAGGGCGCTGGCGACGCCGCCCAAGACGGCGGCCCGCCGGCGGCGCTAACGAGTCGGCTCACGCGAAGGGGGAGAGATGCGCCTCGGGGTGGCGGGATTGCTGGGCGACGGCAGCGCGGAAGCGGCGCGGCGGATACGGGATCTCGGTTTCAACATCGCTTCCTGGCACCTCCCAAGCCTCGCCATCGCCCGAGATCCGGCGGCGCTGCTCGCCGTGAGGGACGCCCTGCAGGCGGAAGACCTGGAGCTGGTCCAGATCCTGCCGCCCGATTACCCGTCGCTGGTCGCACCCGATCCCGCCGAGAGGGAGCAGGGAGTGGAGGCGCTGGCGGACGTCATCTCCGCCGCGGTGAGGCTGCAGGTCGACAACGTCTACGTCCGTCCCGGGAGCCTGAACCCGGCCGGCCCCTGGACGCCGCACCCCCTGCATCGGGTTCCGGAAACGCGGGAGCGGCTGGTCGAGTCGCTGGGGGCGCTCTGCCCCCGCGCGGAGGACGCCGGAGTGCGGCTCTCCCTCGAGGCGCACGTGCTCTCGCCCCTCTACTCCGCGCGCGCCGCTCGCGAGGTGATGGATGCCGTCGGCTCTCCCGCTCTCGCCTTCAACGCCGACCCGGTGAACCTGCTCGGCAGCGTGGAGCAGGTCTACGGGAACACCGCCGTCATTGAGGAGCTGTTCGACCTGCTGGGCGATCGCATCGTCACCGGACACGCCAAGGACGTCTGCCTGGGCGATTCGCTGGTGCTGCACGTGGAAGAGGCGATCCCCGGGATGGGCGTGCTCGACCACGAGACGTTCTTGCGCCGCTTCGAAGAGTGCCAACCCCGCGGGGCGGTGCTGATCGAGCACCTGCCGGCCGAGCGCGTGACGGAGGCCCGGCGCGCGCTGCTGCACTACGCGGACAGCGCGGGGGTGGTGCTGCGCGCCGGTTAGATCGGCTCTTCGAATCCAGCCACTCCTACTCCTTCTCTTACTCGGAGCCGAAGCGGAAACGGGACCGATCGCGAGTCGGACTTCAACTCCCATGCACCCCCGCACCGCCATCGTAACTGGGGCCGCATCCGGCATCGGGCGCGCGGTCGCCGCCCGGTTCGCCGCGGTGGGCACTCGCGTGTATCTCCTGGATCGCGACGAGCTGGCCGGGGCTGCCGCTGCCGCGGCGGTGAACGCGGAGACCGCCTCTCCCGCGGGTCCCCTCGCCACCTTCCTGCCGTGCGACGTCACCGACGAGAACGCCGTCCGGGAGGCGTTCGCCGCAGTGGCGGCGGAGGCGGGGGAGCTCGACGTGCTGGTGACCGCGGCGGGAATCCTGGAGGGCGCGTTCCGGCCGGTGGAGGAGCTGTCGCTGGAGACCTGGGAGCGAGTGCTGCGGGTGAACGCGACCGGCACCTTCCTCTGCTGCCGGGCCGCCGCCCCCCTGCTGGCCCCAGGTGGGACGATCCTCTGTCTCTCCTCCCGCGGCGGGGTGACGGGGCCCAGCTCCTCCCTCGCCTACGGCGCCAGCAAAGCCGCGGTCTACGGCTTTTGCCAGACGCTGGAGAAGCAGCTTGGTCCGCGGGCCATCCGGGTGCATGCCGTCTGCCCCGGCGCCATCGACACCCCGATGAAGCGCCGGAACCTGCAGGACGCCGCCGAAGCGGGGGTCGCGACCGCAGCGGAGACGTTGCTGGAGAACCCGGAGCGGCTGGCGGAGCTGCTGGTGCTCCTCGCCTCTCCGGAGGCGGCGCTCCTCACCGGTACGCTCTTCACGCGCTGAGGGGTAAGCGGAAAGTACTGCCGGGTGCGCGCCTCGGACTAATGGGAGTCAAGAAATTAACCGGGCTTAAGTAGGCCAACGTAGCGCAGGAGTGCTTCGCTGCCATCCTGGAAGCGGTGCAGGAAGTGGAGGAACCTGCTTCGGAGCTCCTCCAACTGATCC
>JBKBRF010000062.1:0-35307 GCA_046292385.1 Armatimonadota bacterium
CCACCGCACTCCACAGACTGCACCGGGGCAGTCTCCCTTTCGACGAGAGGGAATCTCTTCCGGGCTAGCCTGTGGAGTGCGAATGCTTGCTTTCGCGCCCCGCGCCAGCGGGGCACCGGAGCAGCTTCTCGATTTCGTCAACAGTATCTGACCCGGAGCGCAAGCCGGCGTCAGTCACCCATGCCAGCTCCGCGCCGCCCCCGATTCTCGATGCCGGGGGCGTCCGCGTCCCGCCCCCGTCGGAGCGGCCTCTATCAGGAATGTGCGCCGCTCACCGGGCAAACAGCCGTCAGCCCCACAAGCGCTGGGAAACCGGCGAATTGTGTGGCAGCTTTCGCAACCCTGTGCTACAGTGATAAACGAGGGAGCAGCCGTCATTTTGGGTTTGTGACGGCTGCGGCTCTTCCTGTTCTGGCGCGGCCGGGTCGGCCGAGCGGGAGTGGGGAGACCCGTCTCCTGGGAGGGGCGGGCCCGCATCACCTCCCAGAGCGCCGGGTTGCGGCTGGGTCGGCGGCAACCGAGCCAGGGTGCTGGGTCAGCACCCGGTCTAAACGGCGGTGTTTCTCCAGAGGAGAACTCACACTCATGCAGACCCTGTCCCAGGCGGTTCGCCGCCACTGGCCGCTGGCCCTGCCGGCGGCGTTCCTGCTGGCTCCGGCCCTCTACCTGCCGTCGGCGGTGGAAGGATACCGGAGCGTCATGATGTATGCGGTGGCGTTCGCGCTCATGGTCGTCCTGCTGGCCCGCGCAAGCTGGTCTCCGCAGGGCGTGAAGCGCTTCTTCACCACCGGTCCCAACCTGGCCCTCGTGCTGTTCGTCGGCTTGGGGGTGCTCTCGTTCGTCGCCACCGCGCCCGCCGCGGGGCTGGCGCGGGAAGTAGCCGTGATGGAGACGCTGCGCCTCGTAAGCGGCGCCGTGGTCTTCTTCGCCGTGCTCTACCGCTTCAGCTCCCGTGAGCAGCTCAAGTGGGTCTCCGTGCTGCTTCCCGCGGCTGCCATCGTGGCCGCGCTGGCGGGTCTGGCGACCTGGATTGAGATGCCCGCGGGCAAAGAGCTGACCGGCGCCTTCGCCAACAAGCAGCTCTACGGCGGCTTCCTGGCGGTCCTCCTGCCGATGTGTGTGGTCTTCGCCGCTCAGGGGAAGATGGACGCCCGGCGCATGCTCGCCTCGGTCGCCACCGTGCTGGTGCTCGGCGCGCTGCTGATGACCGAGAACCGCGCCTCCTGGATCGGCGGTGCCCTCTCTGTGGCGCTCGTGGCGGGGCTGATGCTCCGGCACTCCGGCAACGGAGCGGTGGCGCTGCAGAAGCATCGCCTGGTGGTCCCGGTGGTGATGGTGATCGCCGCTCTCGGCATCTTCCTCGTTCTGGCCCCCCAGGCGAAGGAGCAGGCCACGGACCGCGCGACCACCCTGGCCGCGGTGGATCAGGACGGCAGCTGGGCGTGGCGCCTGCGGGAGTGGGGCCGCGGCGTGGAGCTGATCTTCCAGAAGCCGTTGTTCGGCCACGGCATCGGCTCGTACGCCTACGCGATGGCGGAGAACCATCCGAACCACTCCGGCGCGGCGTGTCTCGCCCACGGCAAGCACAGCTCGATGTCGCTCAACGCGCACAACGAGATGGTGCAGACCGGTGTCGAGCTCGGCCTCGTCGGCCTGGCGCTCTACCTGGCGTTCCTGGGCGCGTTCTTCCTGCGCGGCTTCCGGGCGCTGGGCCGGATCCAGAGCGACACCCGCAAGTGGCTGCTGATTGCGGCCATGGGCGCGGTGGCGGCGCAGTTCGTCGACTCCCTCGCCAACCCGGCGTGGCGCTTCGGCGAAGTGACCCCGGTGCTCTGGCTGGCGCTCGGCCTCGGTATGGCCGCTACCCGCACGCATCGCGAGCGGGGTGAGGAGCCGGCGACCGCGCCGGTGGCTCGCCCGCTGCCGCAGCGGATGGGTCGGCTGACCTGGCAGCTCGGCACGGTGGTGGCCGCCGTCGGTATGGCGACGACCGCCTTCGCAGCCGGTCCCAGCGGCCAGGGCGAGGGTCTCCCGCTCTACTGCTTCGCTTCCATCGAAGTGAAGGAGACCAACATCGTCCTCCGCAGCCGCGGTGAGGCGAGGAGCCGGGGCGTCGTGGTGAAGCACAACGGCTTCGGCCAGCAAGAGCCGCTCGAGGGCTGTGCCGCCTTCGTGACTGTGGAGCTCAAGTCGTCGCGCCACTGGAGTGCCAGCCCGACGAACTTCGTTCTGCAGGAGCCGGGCGACGAGCAGGTGGTGACCTTCACCTTCGACCCGCCGAGCGGCCGGCGCCGCCGGGAGTTCGACGACCAGGCGAAGCTGATCGTCTCGGGTGAAGATGGCCCGACCGGCCAGGAAGTCACCATCGACCTCGAAGGGATCCGGCGCCCGCGCCGCGGTCCGTTCCGGCCGCGCAGTAACAACGCGTTCGACATTGTGCCGTTCTAATCGCCCGCCGCACCCCGCCACGCGGCAGGTGCTAAGAGCGATTGGAATCGGTGCTCAGCCGGCTCATCGGGCTTGATCCGGTGAGCCGGGGAAACCTGGAGGGCAGAGAGCTTACCCACTCTCTGCCCTCTTTTTCGTCCGAGTGCAGCGGGGGCGCGATTTGTGCGCCCGGCAGCTCCCGCGCTCCCGGGGGCGCGAATGATATAGTTTTGAGCGGGCCGCCGCCGCGTCTCCCGCAACACCTTCGCCGCCAGTGATCGATACCCACTGCCATATCCTGCCGTTCATCGATGACGGCGCCGCGGACTGGGACGCTTCCCTGGCGATGGCGCGGGCCGCCTCCGCGGACGGCATCCAGGCCTGCATCGCCACGCCCCACTGGACCGGTGAGCCGGGCGAGCACGAGCAGGTGGCGGCTCGCCTGGGAGAGCTTCGGGACCGCCTCCGGAGCGCCCGGATCCCGCTGGAGGTGAGTGCCGGGAACGAAGTGGTGCTGGTACCGCGCCTCATGGACGCGCTCCGGGCCGGCACGGCGAACACGCTTGCGGGCAGCAACTACCTGCTTCTGGAGACTGCCCAACTGGAGCAGGGGCCGTTCGTCAAGGAAGCGCTGTTCCAGCTCCAGAGCCATGGCTTCCGCGTGATCCTGGCGCATCCGGAACGGGTCCGCACCTGGCAGAGCCGCTTCGACGAAGTGCGGGAGCTGATTTCCCGCGGCTGCTTCCTGCAAGTAACCGGGGGCAGCCTGCTGGGAGACTTCGGCGGCGCCGCCCGGCGCGCCGCCGACGAGCTGCTCCGCCGCGGCTGGGTCTCCGTGGTGGCGTCCGACGCCCATTCGCCGAACCATCGCCCGCAGCTCCTGGCGAAAGCCCGCAGCCGGTGTGTGGAGCTGGTAGGGGAGGGGGCCGCCCGGGCGCTGTTCGAGGAGAATCCGCGTCGCATTCTGGAGAACGCGCAGCTCCCGTACCCGGACCCGGATGCCAGGCCGACGCGCCGTGGCTTCCGCTGGCCCTGGAGCCGCGGGTAGGCGGGCGCCGCTGGTCGGTGTAGATAAGTACTGCCGTGCGAAGTGTCGAAACCGCTATCCCGGGGATGCTGATCATCGAGCCGTCGGTCTTCCGGGACCGCCGCGGCTTCTTCGTCGAGAGCTTTCACGCGCGTAAGTTCGCAGAGCTGGGAATCACCGCCGCCTTCGTGCAGGACAACCACTCCCGCTCCGGCCGGGATACGGTTCGCGGCCTCCACTACCAGCTCCACTACCCGCAGGCTAAGCTCTGCCGCGTCTCGCGGGGCGAAGTGCTCGATGTGGCGGTCGACATCCGCCGCGGCTCGCCGGCGTTCGGCACGGTCGTGACCGTCCTCCTTTCGGAGGAGAACCTGCACGAGGTCTTTCTGCCGCGCGGTGTGGCCCACGGGTTCCGCGTGCTGAGCGAGACCGCCGACTTCCACTACAAGTGCGACGAGTTCTATCACGCGGAGGACGAGCACGGCATCGCCTGGGACGATCCGGATCTCGCCATTCCGTGGGACGTCTCCTCTCCCCTGCTGTCCGAGAAAGACCGCCGGCACCCGCGGCTGGCGGAGCTTCCTCCGGAGCTGCTGCCCGCTTTCGCGTGATGTCGCCCTTCGGATCCCCTTCCGCCGGGCGCCGCCGAGCCGCCCGGGAGTTTGCGCGCGGCCTCGTGAGCTGGCGGGATCGCCTGGCGAATGGGGACGGCTTCGACGAGGCCGCGGCGACCGGACTGGCGCAGGACCTCCTGTTCCGGCGATTCCTGTGCGAAGCGGCGCTGGGCGCCTGGACGCCCTGGACCGAGGACGGCATCCCTAGCCGCCTGCCGCCTTCCTTCTTCGAGGCGTGGGAGACGCTCTGCGCGCGTTTCACCTGGTCGCTCGAGCCCGGAGGCGGCGACGTCGGTCCGGAGATGATCGGGGTCCTGGCGGAGCACTCCGGGAGCCGCCGCGGCCTCGGCGCCTACTACACGCCCTCCGACGTGACCGGCTACATTTGCGCGGGCGTGCTGGTGCCGTGGCTGCTCCGGGATGAGGTGCTGCCGCAGGTCGGGGAGATCGAGGCGGCGCTCACCGCGAACCGCCCCGTGGAGCGGCTCCTGCTGGACGCCATCTCCACCGAGCGCGAACCGGAGCGCCTCCTCGCGCTGGACGAGCGGCTCTCAAACCTGCGCGTCCTCGACCCCACGTGCGGCGCGGGGGCCTTCCTCACCGCCGCACTCGAGCTGGTGGTGCGCCTCCGCCGCGCCTGTGGGGAGCGCCTGGCTCGGCTCGGCGGGAGCGAGGAGCCGGGGCTGGCTGACCGTGCCGCGCGCGAGGCGCTCTCCCGGGGGCTGTATGGGGTCGACCTGTCTCCGGCTGCTCTCTCCACCTGCCGGATGCAGCTCCTGCTCCAGGCCCTGCGCTTTCGTGCGCCCGATGCCGATCCCGCGGCGTGGACGAGCGCGGCGGCGGCGCTGGGGAGGCACCTCCGAAAGGGCGACGCGGTCCGCGGCGCGGGCTGGAAGGAGGTGCCGCGGACCTCGGCGGAGGGGTTCCATTGGCGCGACCAGTTCTCGCAGGTGGCCTCGGCGGGCGGCTTCGACCTGGTAATCGGAAATCCGCCCTACGTGCGGGCGGCGGAGCCCGGACCCGAAGGCTTCCGCACGGCCCGCTGCCCGGACCGGTACGCGTGGGTGATGGAGCGGGGAGCCCAACTCCTCGCGCCGAGCGGCCGGCTGGGGATGGTCGTCCCGATCAGCTCCGTTGCCGGCGACCGGTACCGGCCGCTGGCGGAGCTGCTGCTGGAGCGGGACTGCTGGATCAGCACCTACTCCAACCGCCCGGCGAAGCTGTTCGACGGAGTGGAGCAGCGCCTGGCGATCTGGCTGGTCGGCCCGGCGCGCGGACCCGCGGACCCGCCGCCGCGCGTCTACACCACGCCGTACCAGCACTGGCGCGAGGCGGACAGGCCGGAGCTCTTTACGCGCCTCCGCTACGTGGCGGCGTCTTGCTGGAGCCGGACTGGGATGCCGGTGAAGAGCGGTACGCCGGTGGCGGAGCGGATCTGGACCCGCCTGGCGGCGGAGACCGAGACCCTCGGAGGCTGGGTGCAGCCCCGCGGCGAGCACGCGGTCTGGCTGCACGACGGGCCGACCTACTGGGTCCGCGCGCTGCCGTTCCCGCCGGACCCGCCGGGCGCCTCCCGAGGCTCCTCGCATTACCACCGGCTGCCGGTCCGGAGCGAGGACGAGGCGCTGGCGCTGGCGACGGTGCTCTCCAGCACGCTCTTCTACTTCTTCTACAAGCTGGTGAGCAACTGCCGCGATCTCGGCCGCCGGGAATGGAGCGCCTTTCCGTTCCGGCGCCCTGAATCCGGCGTCGGCGAGCTCGCGGCGCTCGGACGCCAGCTCGCCGAGCGGCTCCGGAACACGGCGGAGGAGTGCACCCGTCGGTACCCGAGCGGGGTGGTGCGGTATCGTGAGTACTACCCAGCGCGCGCCCGGGAGTCGCTCGCCGCGATAGACGCTGCGCTGGCCCGCCACTACGGACTGTCCGAGGATGAGGAGCGGTTCCTCCAGGGCTACCGAGGGGAATACCGGGGTGGAGACCGCGATGGATGAAGAGACCCCGCTAACCGGCCCGGCGCTGGTAAAGGAAGTCTGCCGCCTGATCCGGGAGGCGCGCAGCCAGTGGGACGCCCACAATAACGCGGCGTGCCGGCGGGTACGGGGCCGCGCCCTGCGCCTCTACGGTACCCTGACGCCGGAACAGAAGGACCAGGTTCCGCAGGTCCTCCGCGTCTGGCTCCGCTACCGCAGCGAGAAGTACTTCGGCGCCCGGAAGAAGGCAAAGAAGAAGAAGCCGCGTCCCGGCGCGTGAATCCGATGTCCAGGGCTGAGAGTCGATTCGAACAGGCTCGGTCGCCGGCGCAGCCGACCGCAGGACGATGGCTCGTTCCGCAGCCGGCTGCAGCCAGGCAGTACCGTTCGGATAGCCTCCTAAAGGCAGCGACCGCCCAGGGCGTGACGCAGGCGCCGGTTGAGGGCGTAGGCCGAGGCGGCGGGAGCGACCGGCCGCTCCTCCCCGTCCAGGCTCACCACCGGCACGCGCTCCCACCCCAGGCGCCCCTGGAGCCGGCCGGCCACCCGGCGCATGGCGTCCCCGTCCCGGGTGAGGAGGATCAGATCGGGCGGGCGATGCGGCGCCTCCAGCTCCGTAGTAGCGGCGGCTACCCGGTAGCCCAGAAGCTCCAGGAGCTGCTGGGTGCCGGAATCCGGCGCGGGGCCGAGGAGCAGCACCACCGGCACGGCGGTGTGGGCGGTGGTGTCGAACGACAGGCGGGCTTGGATCGCGGCCATGGGACCCCCTTTGGAACCACGCGAGATGCCGAAGCCGAACGGTAGGGGAGAGCTACGACTCTATTTCCGCTCCCACCAGTGCTGAAACCATTTTTCTTAAATCTATCTTGGCGCCCGAACGACAGAAATCCCTGCCCGGATCGAGCTAGCGAGGCGTTCTTTGCCCGAGAGCGGGGTAGTTCAGGCATAATGGAGAGCGGCCCGCACCCGGGCCCCCGCACGAGAGCAGAGGAGCGACCCATGGAAGGCACCGAACACACCCACGCCGCGGACGCCACGGCGGAATCCGACGAAACCGAAGAATACGAGATCAACGTGGACGTGTCCGAGGACAACCTGGTCGTCCTGCACTCGGAGGACTGGGAGCTCTATCTCTCCCCGGCGGAAGCCCGGATGCTGAGCCAGGCTCTGGAAGAAGCGGCGAGCGAGGCGGAAGGCCCTACCGAGTAGGGGAGCTGTCTTCCGAACTTGATTCACCGCAGAGACGCGGAGAGCGCGGAGAGAACCGGAACCAGAGGGAGGGTCTGCACCGCTTCACCAAGTCGTACAGCGGCTCCGGTCCGAACCTGACTCACCGCGGAGAACGCGGAGAGGCAGAGGGGACGCTGAGAGGGGAAGAGTGGGATGGGCCTGTTCCGTCTGACGAACTCCGCACAGCGGCCCCGGAGCGTGTCCTTCTGGTTCCCCCCTCTGCGTCCTTCGCGTTCTCCGCGGTGAATCCCGTTCCGGTTCGGATCCTGGTTCCGGTTCTCTCCGCAACCTCTGCGTCTCTGCGGTGAAGCAGGTTCTCACTCCGGCTTGACGCTGCGCTCGCGCCATGCCGCGGCTGCCAGCGCGAGCAGCGCCAGGACGGTCAACCCTGCCAGGATCCCGATCCGCTGCGGTCGGCTGACCAGCGTTAGCGGCTCCAGCAGGTGCGTGAACTGCACGGCGGTCAACGCCATCCCGAAGGCGGTGAGCCGCGGGATCACTCCGGCCGGGAGCTGCTCCAGCCCGATCAGGAATCCGGCCCCGACCGCAAGCCCGGCCACGAAGGAGGCCTGCGGCCGCTCTCCCAGCACCAGCCAGAGCGCCAGCGGGATCGCGGCCGCACCGGCGCCGGCCAGGAGGGCTCCGCCCAGGGCGCTGCGGCCGGAGTAGCTGCCCGGCCGCCCCGCCAGCACTCCCAGAGCGGCCGGGATCAGCGCTCCGGCGATGAGCGCCGCGTGCTGGTAGATGTAGTCCGGATTGACCGCGTAGGAGACCGTCTCGTAGAAGACCCGGTAGAGCACCAGAAGCCCGGCGAAGGCGACGGTCCCGCGCAGCGCTTCTCGCCCGGGGAAGCGCCCCCACGCGTCGAGCGCGAGGGCAACGAACAACCCTGAAAGCGCATACAGCCCCAGGCCGTAGCCGTGCAGCCAGCGGAAAACGAGCGCCGCGCCGCCCAGCACCAGGAGTGACCCGAGCAGCGCCAGCTCCGGCCGGACTCGCCCCCGCTCCGTCTCGAGGGTGGCGGCGAACAGCCACGCCGCCAGGGAGAAGATGGCGGTGCCGAGCAGTACCGTCCAGAAGAAGCCGGGGGTGCCATTGAGCCCGAATCCGATCGCCGCGGCGACCACGAGCGGCCCGGCGGCCAGGAGAGCGAGGAGGAGCCCACCGCCGCGCCCAGGGCCGAACGCCCCCCGGGCGGCGAGGACCAGCGCCGCCGCGCCGGTAAGGAGCGCGGGGAGCGACTGCCATTCCCGCACGCCGGTCGCGCCGCGGTGCAGGCTCGCGAGGACCGTCGTGGCCGCCAGCAGCGCACCGGCGAGCGCCGCGCCCTCCGCCGCCGCGGCGAGTGCCTCGTCGCCCTCCCGGTCGAGCAGCAGTCCTCCTCCGACCACGATCCCGGCCGTCACCGCCCCCAGGGCGAACCCGGTCAGCGCGTCGAGCGGATAGTTGCGGTAGAGCAGCAGCATGGCGGAGACGCCGACCGCGGCCGCGCCCAGATACGCGGCGGCGCCCAGCCAGCCGGCGGCCTCTGCTGCCGAGCCGCGGAGACGAGCAGAGAGGAGCGTCACCAGCAGCACCGCCGCGCCGCCGGCCGCAAAGCCGGGACCGAGGCTCTGCCCCGGCGACCAGGGTGGGCGGGTCGGCAGCGTCGCCAGGGCGCCCGCCGCAATCAGCAGCGCGGCGGCTCCGAAGAAGAGTCGACCGCCCCCGGGCAGCGGCGTCCGGGTGCCGCGGGAGCGGACGGCAGCGTAGGCTGCGGCAAGCGCGCCGAGCGCGAGAGCCAACCAGGAAAGATTCATGGACCGCCTGACGGGAGAGTGGAACCGCCTATCGCACTGAAGCGCCCGGAGCGGATCTGGAGCCGCCAGGCGAGATCCCTCGCGCCCCTCTGGCTGCGAGGGTGGCGCCTGCGGGGTCTAGCGGCGGGGATCTGCTCCCGGCTGCCCGGTTAGTGAGTACCCGCGGACCAGGAGTTCGGTGGGTGGGACCTCCCACTCCTGCGGGCGAGCATGCGGAGCGTTGGCGGGCGGCGTGTAGGGAGGCGGAACCGGGAGGGCGCCGCCCGGCCGAAGCGTCACGGCTCCATTCCCCGGCAGTGTTCCGGAGTGCGGCGCCGGAAAACGAGGGCTCTGCACCGGAAGGGGCTGTGGCGTGAGGTCGAGGAGAGCGGCCGGGTCCTGGAGGGCGAACGCAGGCGCCGGCGGCGTCGCGAGAGGCGCTGCGGCAGCGGGCGGCGCACTCTTCTGGGGTGCGGGCGTCACGAGCGGCGGAGCGCTCGCGGGCGGCCGTTCGGCCTGAACCCTCGCGCGGAAGCCGGCGCTCACACCGAAGAGCGAGCCGAGCACCACCACCGCGGCGCCCGCCAGGACCCAGGGCTGGTCCGGGCGCTGCACAGCGGAGGCGATCACGGCCGCGCGCTCTGGGGTTTCCGCGGCAGAGCGACTGCTGAGCCGGTTTTGAGTTGAGGGCCGCAGGTTTACGGTATGCATCTCCGCGTCTCCGGGCCCTCACCGCAGAGGGCGCTATGGAAACCGCAGGTCCGATTCCTCGTGGCGCACGGGGACGCCGCTCGGAATAGTCAGCTTGAACAGCGATGGCTTCAGCTTCTCCGGGTAGTCGAAGAAGACCCGCGCAAACGGAGCCTGGTCATCACTGCCGCTATCTGTATAGAGGTTCGCCTGCACCAACACGCCGTCCTTCTCATCCGCCAGAATGATCATTCGCTCGAAAAAACCATCTTTCAGATCGAGATCGATCCGGCGGAGCGCGGCATCGCCTCGCTGCTCCCGGACCACGCGGCGGGCGGTCGGCTTGCCGATCCACTCGTGCCCGTCCAGCAGCTCGCCCTGCGCCGCCTGGCGGAGCAGCCGGCTCGCGTTGAACCCCGCCGTGTACCGGTAGACGCTCTTCAGCCGCGTGCCGCTGCGGCGGATGACTTCCTCGTCCGGATAGTAGCGGCTCAGCGTCTCGCCATCGTCGACCACCACCATCGTCCGGCGGTCGCCGACCCATTCTTCTACCCGGACTCCCTGGCGCTTCTGGCCCCACGCCTCGTACCGCACGCCGTAGAGCGGAAGCTCCATGCGGACGTGGAACCGCTTGACCCGCTTCATCGCGTCGGTGACGGTGCGCATCGCCCGCGCCGGCTCGGTGAAGATGCCAATCGCCACCATCCCGGCGGCGATTGCCACTGCGGCGGTAGCCGGCATCCAGCGGACGCGCCGCCGTGCCGGAGACGCGGGAGCGGGCGCCGCCTGCGTCTCGGCGGGGATGCTCTCTAACCACTGCCCCGTGATCCGCGCCACCGCGGCGGCTTCCTCCGGCGAGTCTCCCGCTTCGCGCAGCGCGGCGTCGAGCTTCCGGTCAGCGGTCGCTCGTGCGGAGCAGCCCGGGCACCGGCGCAGGTGGCGCTGCATGCGCCATCGCTCCACCAGGCTCGTCTCGCCGTCCAGGAACGGCCGCAGCCGACGACATAGATCCATAGTCCTCCTCCGCGGGAGATTCGGTGGCGCCCAGGATGCGGCGCAGTCGCTCGTAAGCGCGGGAGATGCGCCACTTGACCGTCCCCACCGGCTCTCCGGTGGCGGTGGCGATCTCTTGATAGCGAAGATCCGAGAAGACCTTCAGCAGCAGCGCCTCCCGCTCGGGCGCGGGCAGGCACTCCACGGCACGGCGCACGCGGCGAGCCAGGTCTTCCCGCTCCGCGGAGCGCGCCGGATCGCACTCGTCTCCGGCGGGGAGGTCGATCTCCGCGTCCCAGGAGACTTCCGAAGCGCGCTTGCGGCGGCGGTCCATCCGGTAGGCGTTGGTCGCTACGGTGTAGATCCAGGCGTTCAGCGCGCGCCCGTTTGGAAAGCGCTTCCCGGGAAGGTGGCGCCAGAGCTGCAGCGCCACCTCCTGCGCCAGGTCTTCCGCCAGCGTGGCGTCCGCACAGAGCCGGACGAGGTACCGGTAGACGGGGGCGGCATACTGCCGCGCCAGCGTCTCCAGGGCGGGGCGCTCTCCGCGCTCGATCCCGCGGAGCAAGGTTGCGTTGATCTCCGGCATCCGCGCGTTCCTGTCACCATCCGGGTCCGGACCTCCGGCTCCCGGGCCGCTGCGTGGCCTTACAACCTACGAGTGCGCGCCCCGCGCGACTGGTTGGACTTTTTCTGAGGGGGTAGCGTTTAGGGTGTAGCGTGTAGGTCTACCGGGGGCGGGTGCGCCATTCGGTCGCGACTACTCCTGCCGATGCTCTCTCATCACCCACTCAATACCTCTCGCGCCCTGGTTTGGCTTCGCGCTGCCAACCAGAGGGGGTAGCGTTTAGGGTGTAGCGTGTAGGTCTACCGGGGGCGGGTGCGCCATTCGGTCGCGACTACTCCTGCCGATGCTCTCTCATCACCCACTCAATACCTCTCGCGCCCTGGTTTGGCTTCGCGCTGCCAACCAGAGGGGGTAGCGTTTAGGGTGTAGCGTGTAGGTCTACCGGGGGCGGGTGCGCCATGCGATCACGACTACTCCTGCCGATGCTCTCTCATCACCCACTCAATACCTCTCGCGCCCTGGTTTGGCTTCGCGCTGCCAACCAGAGGGGGTAGCGTTTAGGGTGTAGCGTGTAGGTCTACCGGGGGCGGGTGCGCCATGCGATCACGACTACTCCTGCCGATGCTTCTCTCGGCCTCCACTCAATTCCTCACCCGCCCCGGTTTGGGTTCGCGCGGCCAACCGGGCATCTACACGCTACACCCTAAACGCTAAACGCTAGCCACGAGGCAGCTCGTAGTTCGCCCATTTCTCCAGGGCCAGGATGGCGGCCTGGGTGCCGAGATCGCCGCCGCCGTCGGCTTCGACGGCACGCCAGACCTGGTTCATGAGCGACGTGCCCGGGAGGGGGAGCTGGTTCTCCGCGGCGGCTTCCAGCACCAGGCGCAGGTCCTTCTGGGCCAGCCGGATCATGAACCCGGGGGCGAAGTCGCCGTTCACGATGCGGGGCGCCAGGTTGGAGAGCATCCAGGAGCCTGCCGCGCCGGCAGAGATGGCATTCAGCATCTTCATCGGGTCGATGCCGCTCTTCGCCGCGAGCATGATCGCCTCGCAGCCGGCGAGCATGTTGACCGCCACGGCGACCTGGTTGCAGAGCTTACAGGTCTGTCCGGCGCCGTTGGGGCCGATGTGGACGATGTTCTTGCCCATCGCCTGGAAGACCGGCAGGCAGCGCTCGAAGACCTCTTCCTTGCCGCCGACCATGATCGAGAGCGTGCCCGCCTTCGCGCCGACGTCGCCGCCGCTCACGGGCGCGTCGAGCATCTCCACGCCTTTCTCGGCCAACGCCGCCGCGATCTCCCGGGTGATGGAGGGGGACATGGTCGTCATGTCGATCACCACCGAGCCGGGCTGCGCCCCTTCCAGGACGCCGTTCTCCCCCAGCACCACCCGCTGCACGTCCGGCGAGTCGGTGACGATGGTGATGATGACGTCGCTCTTCGCCGCCACGTCGGCCGGCGACTCGCCCGCCCGCGCGCCGCAGCCGACCACCTCATCGATGCCGGGCTGGCTCCGGTTCCAGACGGTGAGGGAGTATCCCGCCTTGATCAGGTTGGCGCACATGGGCCGCCCCATGATGCCGAGACCGATGAATCCGATGCGTGGCTTGTCCATGTCCTCGTTCTGCTCGCGTGCTTCGGGCGCCGCTTGCGGGCGCAGGATGGTACTGCTCTCGGCGGGAACGCCGCTGTTATCAGGGTTGCAGGTTCCAGGTTGGCAGGTTTGAAACCCCGCTCGTCGGAGGCAACCTGCCAACCTGCGAACCTGAAACCAAAGCCCGCACCGGCGGCACACGCCTACCGAGGCAGCAACCCCGACTGCGGGCGAAAGCGTGATCAGGATCGCCGGGGGATATCCGGCACGTCGGGCAGCGTGAACCGGCTCTGGCGTCCGCTCGCCTGGCGCTCCTGCGTACAGGCGTGGTGGGAGTAGCCCAGGTCCGTGGGGAAGTCGGCGTCGTGGTAGTCTTCTTCCGCCTTCACCACCCACCGGCCGGGCTGGCTCTCGTCGCAGATCAGCTTGCCGCAGAAGATACAGGTCTGCCCATCGGCATCGCCGGTGGACGCGGGTCCGTCGTAGACCCAGTTGCGATCGGCCATTACGTCTCCTCATCTCGCCGGCAAACGATCCCGCCGGCGGCTGCTCGCCACTTCAGTTTACGCCATACGCTCCTAAATCCTGCGGAAGCCGCTCTGGCCGGAGCCCGAGCCCGACCGGCCTCTCCCGTGTCCTCTGGGATAGGCTCAGACCAGATGGAACCGGCAGCCTTTTCACAGACAAACTTCGTCCATTCGGCGGATCTCGACGCGTTGCGGTCAACGCTGGTCGCGAGGGGCTTCACACTCCTCGAGCTCGACGGCCGCCAGGTGCGCGACAAACACAGCTTCCTACTTCAGGTGAGGAGCGACTTCCCCTCGCCCGAGGGACTGGAGCCGCACAATTGGGATGCCTTCAGCGACTGTCTCTGGTTAAGCTTGCGCGAGCTCGGTGCCGCGAACGTGGCGGTGGTGTGGACCCAGGTGGAGCGAATGCTGGATGGAGGGCTTCCGGACCTGCTCACCGCCGTCAGCTGCCTGGAGCAGGTGGCGATCTCGGTTGCCGGCACTGAAGAAGGCTTCCCCAGGGCCACCGCGCTCCTGATCTTCCTGGTGGGCGAAGGCCCGAACTTTCCGCGGCTGTCGCGATAAGTTTCAGCGTCCCGATCTCCCTGGCCTACTTCAGCGGCACGGTGCGCGTAGCCAGGACCTTGCCACCGTCTCCAAGGAAGCGCACCTCCGCGGCGGGGTCGTCCGGGCCGACGAAGCCGACGAGGCAGCTCTGCGCGCGCCGCCAGCCGGGGCCGAACGGCTTGAGCACCGTCATCGGGAGCGGCTTGCCGGCGGCGGTGGCCTGGACCGACTTCACCGCATCCTGCATAGCCGGCGAGATGCCGACGAAGAGGGTAGCCGGCTCGTTGAGCGGTGTGCTTCGCGCGACGAAGCTGGGGAAGAGCACGTCGGCGTAGGGGGCGGCTTCCGCGGGCGACCAGCTTTCCACCAGCCGCATCCGGCCGAACGCGGCGGGGGTGCGGACCGCCGCCACGCCGCTGTAGACCCAGCAGCGGTCGACACGCGGGCCGCCGTCGCTGCTGCAGAGCTCGCAGTCGATGCCGATCTCGCGGCCGGCGGCCGGCTTGAAGCCGGGGATCTTGCTCCACGGCAGCCGGAGCTCCAGCGTGTAGCCCGCGGGGGTCTTCGCCGCCGCCGCTTCCATGCCTTCCGTCGTGACGTCCGCGAAGGCGGGGATGCCGGGGCGGATCTGGATGCGCGGCTTGACCTCTCCATTCGAAGCCGCGGTGTAGAAAAGGTGCAGAGTGCCGGGCGTAAACGGCTCGCTGCCCAGCGCCCCCGGCTCGCGCAGGTCGAGGTAGAACTCTACGCCGTCGCCGTTGTAGATCGGCCCGGGAGACTCGTTGTAGAGCGCCTCGTCCAGGCACTCCAGGCCGATGTAGAGGTGCTGATCGTCCCAGAGGTAGTGCCACACGGCGGCGCGGTTGGCCCAGTCGGCGTGACCGAAGTTGACCGGCGTGGCAAAGGCGCCGCGCCATTCGTCCAGCTTTCCGTCCAGCACCACCGGGTTCCGAGCCCGGGGGATCACGCCCCCCACTTTCGCCGGCTCCTGGGCGGCGGCGCTCCAGGTCAGCCCCAGGGCGAGCAGGGCGGCGGCACAGACCAGCGTTCGGTTCATGAGTGATCTCCCGGGGAGACGACGGCGATCGCCTCCGGAAAGCGGGTGCGGAACGAGCCGGTCAGCGCGATCCGCCGGCCCTCCTCCGCGGAGCGGTAGGCCGCCGTGATGATCTCCAGCGTCAGCATGGCGAGGTCGCTTCCGGCCCACACCGCGGCGCCGGTCGCCGCGCACTCCAGCAGGTGCGCGAGGTTGACGCGGACCGTCTGCTCGAACCCCTCCGGTCCTTCCTCCACCGGGACCGCCGCGTCTTCCTTCCCGGGCCGCCGCAGCACCAGCGGACGGGCGGCGTCGCCCGTGAAGAGCAGCGTCCCCTCCGTGCCAAGGATGCCGCTCGGGAAGCGGCCGAGTGGCGCGCGGGCGGTCCACTGGCTCATCAGGTGGATCCGGGCGCCGCCGCCGTAGGCGAGCGTGAGGGCGCAGAAGTCCTCGCCCTTCTCCGGCGAGTCGATCCCGATCTGCGCCGCGTCCGCGAGCACCGAAACCGGCGCGCCGAGCCGCTCCAGGAAGAAGAGCTGCCGGTAGACCGCGTGGAAGCCGCCGTCGATCTGCAGCCCGCCGCCGCACCGCTCCCGGTCGGCGCGCCAGTTCTCCGGGTCGGCGTAGACGGCCCGCGCGTCCCGGGCCGCCACCTCCAGCGCCAGGAACGGCTCGCCCACGGCGCCGGAGTCGACCACTTGCCGGGCGGCCTGGTGCGTGGGACTGTAGAGCAGGTTCAGCACCGGCAGCACGCGGCGGTCCGCCGCCTCCGCCGCGGTGAGGATCTGCCGAAACTCCGCGGTCGTCCGCGCGGGTGGCTTTTCCAGCAGCAGGTGCTTGCCGCAGCGCAGCGCCTCCAGCGCCAGCGGGAGGTGGAGGTCGTGCGGGACGACCAGGTCGAGAAGGGCAATCTCCGGGTCGGCGAGTAACTCCTGGTACTGGACGGTGGTGCGGACGACCTTCGGAAACTCCGCCTGCAGCGCCGCGAGACGCTCCGGGCTGCGGCCGGCGAGGGAGACCGCGGAGACGTGCGGCGACGCCTGCATCGCCGCGAGGTGCTGTCGCCCGAAGCCGCTTCCACCGATCAGCCCAACGTGCATTCCGCCCCCTGCTCCGCGACCCGCCGCCCGACACGCCGGAGTTCGCCGCGGGGGGCGGGGGACCCTGTCCGCGAAAGGGGAGAGTGATGGTTCGTCGAACGCTCCGGCCACTGGCCGCGCTGGCCTGCGTCCTCGCCTGCGCTCTCGCGGGCCGCGCTGCCCCGGAGGGGGAGAAGGCGCAGCGGGCGGCGCTGTGGGAGAAGCTGGCGCCCGCCTTTCGCCCGCCGGCGGAGCTGGCGAGCGACTTCGGCACCTACCGCTCTCCGCTCCGCTTCGACAACGGCGAGCCGGTGCGGACGCCGGCCGACTGGAAGCGCCGCCGGGTGGAGATCCGGCGCTACTGGACCGCCCAGCTCGGCCAGTGGCCGAAGGTGCTCACCCGCCCTCGGCTGGAGGTGCTCTCCCAGGAGCCGCGCGAGGAGCTGACCCAGCAGAAGGTGCGCGTGCAGGTGGCACCGGACCGCGAGACGGAGGCCTACCTGCTGCTCCCGCCCGGTAAGGGACCGTTCCCCGCGGCGCTGGTCGTCTTCTACGAGCCGGAGACCGGGATCGGCCAGAAGGGTCAGCTCCGCGACTTCGCCTACGGGCTCGCGAAGCGCGGCTTCGTGACGCTCTCCCTCGGCCTGCAGTGGGACACGAACTATCCCACGGATCCGGAGCGCCCGCTCCAGCCGCTCTCGTATCTCGGCTACGTCGGCGCCAACGGTTACCACGCCCTCGCCAACCTGCCGCAGGTCGATCCGCGGCGGATCGGGGTGGTGGGACACTCCTACGGCGGCAAGTGGGCGATGTTTGCCTCGTGCCTCTACGACCGCTTCGCGGCGGCGGCATGGTCGGACCCCGGCATCGTCTTCGACGAGAGCCGGGCAAACGTCAACTACTGGGAGCCGTGGTACCTCGGCTGGGAGAAGGACCGGTTCCGGAAGCGCGGCATCCCCACCGCGGAGAACCCCCGCACCGGCCCCTATGCGAAGCTGATCGCCGACGGCCGGGACCTCCACGAACTGCACGCGCTCATGGCGCCGCGACCGTTCCTCGTTTCCGGCGGCTCCGAAGACCCGGTGGAGCGGTGGAAGGCGCTGAACCACACCGTGGCCGTCAACAAGCTCCTCGGGCACGAGAACCGGGTCGCGATGACAAACCGCCCGCTGCACGACCCCACGCCGGAGTCGAACGAGCAGCTCTACCGCTTCTTCGAGTATTTTCTTCGGCGCTGACGTGCCGGCGCCGGGGGATGGCTGTGGACGCTGTCCTCACGGCGGGAGCTCCGGCGCCTTGCGTCGGAACCCACCGCCCGGCGTAAGAATGGAGCGGGGCTCCGCGCGGTACCCGGAGCTCTCCGGATCCGTCGACCATGCCCAGTCCCACACTCCATCTCTACGACCCCCGGCGCGGGGAGCCGGCGCTGCGAGTCGATCCGCTCGCCGGCGAATGCCTGCAGGGGGTTGCGCAGAAGTGGAACTACTTCTCGCTGCTCTGGATCCAGGAGGGGCAGGGAACGTTCTGGGCCGACCTGGCGCGGCATCCGTTCCAGGACCACGACCTGCTCTGCTTCACCCCGTACCAGACCCTGAAGCTGCTGCCGGCCGCGCCGGTCACGGGGATCCGGATCCAGTTCCACGCCAACTTCTTCTGCATCGAAGCGCACCACGAGGAAGTCGGGTGCAACGGGGTGCTGTTCAACGACCTGGGGAGCGTGCCGGTGGTGCGGGTGGAGCCCGGCTTCCGCGGCGAGCTGGGAGGGCTCGTCGACGCCATGCGGCAGGAGCTGGCCGAGGTGGGCCTCGCCCATACCGAGATCCTGATCTCTTACCTGAAGATCCTGCTGGTCCGCGCCACCCGGATCAAGCTGCAGCAGCAAGAGGTGCTCTGGGAGCCGCAGGGCAAGCGCCCGCCGGCTATCGACGAGCTGCGCCAGCTCATCGAGGCCCACTTCCGCACGCACCATAAGCCGCGAGACTACGCCGCGCTGCTCTGCCTCACGCCGGGGGCGCTCGCCAGGCTGGTCCAGACCTACTTCCACACCACGCCCACCCAGCTCATCCGCGAGCGCATTCTGCGCGCCGCCAAGTGGGAGCTGCTCCACACCACCCGCCCGGTCAAGCAGATCGCGCACGACCTGGGATACGCCGACGTCTTCTACTTCAGCCGGATCTTCAAGCAAGCGGTCGGCTGTTCACCCACCTTTTTCCGCGAGTACGAGACCGAGATCCGCGGAGGGCGCGATTTGTCCATCCCGGGGCCCGATCCGTCCATTCTCCCTTAAGCGGGGGATCCCCTAAGATGCGGGTAGCCTGGCCGTTGCGAACCAACTTTGGGCCGGGGAAAGGGGATCCAACGTGAAGCTTGTGGCCCGTCTCTTCAACCTGGCTGCCGGCGCGGACCGCCTGGGAGCCGTGCTGGCGCGCCTGGGCCTGATCGTGGTGCTGCTCTGGATCGGAGGGCTCAAGGCCTTTCCGTACGAGGCAGACGGGATCGTGCCGTTCATGGCCAATAGCCCGGTGATGAGCTTCCTCTACCGCTACGAGGCGCCCGAGTACCGGCAGCACATGAACAAGGAAGGCGAGCTCATCCCCGCCAACCGGGAGTGGCACCGGCAGAACCGCACTTATCTCTTCTCGTACGGCCTGGGAGCGGTCATCGTGCTCTTCGGCCTGATGCTCTGCCTGCACCCCTGGCTGCCGCAGGTCGCCGCGGTGGGGAGCTTCCTCGTGGTGCTGATGAGCTTCGTCACCCTGTCGTTCCTCATCACCACCCCGGAATGCTGGGTCCCCGCGCTCGGCGACGAGCACCACGGCTTTCCGTACTTGAGTGGTCGCGGGCGGCTGGTGGTGAAGGACGCCATCATGCTCGGCGCGGCGGTGGTGACGATGGCGGACTCGGCCCGCTGCTACCTTCAGAAGTCCGCAGCCGCGCGGGCCGGCGTGCCCGCGTAGCTGCCGGCGGAGAGGCGCGGCGGCGAGTCGCCGGGCCTCGGCCGCGTCCGGTGCGCCGCGCGCGCTCAGTACCGCGCCTCTCCGCCGATCTTCTGTACGATCGTGCCCTGCGGCCCGAGGTCCTCCTCCGGGTTCACCGGGTCCGGCTCTTCCCGCAGTAGCACGTCCGGCGCCTGCGTGTTGCCGCCCAGCGTCCCGGCGAAGGCGGGATCGACCACCTCCGCGTGCCCCTCCGAATCGGTGGCGAGCACCCCCGCGCGGTCGCTGCGGTGCCGCTCGTGGAGCGGCGTGGTCTGGTCGCCGGGCGCTTCCACGGTCTCCGCCTGCGGGTCGGCCGCCGAGAACTGGTCCCCGATCTCCTTCAGCGGCCGGTCGTCTACCAGCCTGTCGTCCGTCTCCTGTGCCATCCGGTCTCCCCTCCCGCGCGCGTAAGCTTTTGCCGAGCTACCGGATGCGTTAGTCGCCGCCAACGCCGGGTCCGTCCGGATGGGTGCTGCGGACGTGGCTCTCGTCAAGCCCTTCCGGTCTGCGACTCGCCCCGGCCGCCCCGCGCCCGGCGGGCGGGGCTCCTTCCGGCACGCCGTCTTCCGTCTTCCCGTACGTACCCGCGGGGGTCGTCTCCCCGTTGATGATCTCGTCTTCGTCCAGAACGCCCGTATTCTGGGGGATCTGCCTGCCCTCGCTCGTCATGATCCCGCTCCTCTCACGTGCCCGCCGCGGGCGGCACTGTTTCGACATGACCTTCCCGGGCGGAAGACCGGCGAAACGCCCGCGATCGGGGCGAGTGGAGGGACGGGCCGGAGCGTCGGAGGCTATCCCTTCACCGCTCCGGCCGTGAGGCCGGCGCTGATCTGGCGCTGGAAGAGGATGTAGACCAGCATCGTGGGGATCAGCACGATGAGCAGCGCCGCGAAGAGGGCGCCGAAGTCGACGCTGTACTGCTGCCGTTGGGTGATCTGCGCCAGGCCGAGCGGCAGGGTGTAGCGCTCCCGCTCCGTCACCAGCACCAGGGCGAGCGGGTACTCGTTCCAGATGCCGATCACGTTGAAGACGCCCGCCACCACCAGGCCGGGCCGCGCGAGCGGAAGCATCACCTGGAGGAACGTCTGCCAGCGAGAGGCGCCGTCGATGGCGGCGGCCTCCGCCAGCTCGTGCGGCAGGTTGCGGAAGAAGCCGGAGAGGACGAAGACGGTGAACGGGAGGGAGTAGGCGACGTAGACTGCGAGCAGACCCAGGTAGAGCGGATGGTCGACGAACCCGCGCGGCGCCACCATCGGGATGCGCGCCTGGTTGAGCAGCAGGAAGAGCGGAACGACGGCCAGGAAGATCGGAAAGACCATCCCGCCGATGAAGGTGTTGAGCAGCAGGTCCGCGCCCCGGAAGCGGAAGCGGGTGAGCGCGTAGGTCGCCATGGAGCCGATCGCCAGGATCAGGACGACGGAGACGACCGTCAGGATCACGCTGTTCCCGAAGTAGCGGCCCAACCCGGGCTCGCCCTCCATCCCGTTCCAGGCGTGCCAGAAGTTGATCCACTGGGCGGAGGTGGGCAGCGACCAGGCGTTCTCGAAGATCTCCTTGGTCGTCTTGAGCGAGGTGATCACCAGCCACCCGAGCGGCAGCAGGATCAGCGCGGAGTAGAAGACGAGCGCGGCGTAGAGGAGCGGGTGGTGGCGCTTCATCGGTCTACTTTCCCGTCTTCCAGAGCCGCTGCAGCAGCAGCGTGACCGCCATCACCACCACGAAGTTGACCGTGCCGATGGCGGTGGAGTAGCCGAACTGCTGCTCCACGAAGCCCTTCTGGTAGAGGTAGGTGAGCGCCACTTCCGATTCATTCGCGGTGCCGCTGGGCGGCGCCATGATCCAGACCAGCGCGAAGAGGTTGAAGCAGTTGATCAGCAGATAGATCACCGCCAGCCGGACGATGTCGTTCAGCAGGGGCAGCGTGACCAGCCAGAACTGCTGGGTGCCGGTGGCGCCGTCGATCTGCGCCGCCTCGCTCACCTCCGCGGAGATGCTCTGGATCCCCGCCCGGAAGAGCAGCACGTAGAAGCCGAGCACGTACCAGACGTAAGTCACCGCGAGCGAGGGGAGCACCGTCTCCGGCTTGGCGAGCCAGATCTTCGGGTCCTTCGGGTCGGCCAGGCCGAGCAGCTCCAGGCTGTCGTTGATCAGCCCCCACTGCGGGTTGTACAGGAACATCCAGAGCGTGGAGACGGCGACGATGGAGACGACGTTCGGGAAGAGGAAGACCGCCCGGAAGAACTCCGCTCCCCGCAGGTTTTGGGACATCGCGTTCGCGAAGAAGAGCGCCAGCACCAGCGTGCTCACCGCGACCATCACGAAGAAGACGAAGTTGTGCCAGAGCGCGGCGCGGAACCGCTCGTCCTGCAGCAGGAACTGGTAGTTCTCGAACCAGACGAACACCATGTTCCCGGAGAGGCCCCGCCACCGGTGCAGCGAGACGTAGAACGACTGCACCATCGGCCAGAGCACCAGCAGGCCGTAGAGCAGCAGCCCCGGCGCCAGCAGCGCCGCGATGAACCCCGCCTCTCCCCAATCTCGCTTCCGAGCGACAGCCCGTCCCAAGCATCCCTCCCGTTCCCGACGCCAGTTCCTGATCGCGCCCGCTACGGCGATTCACCACGGGGAATGTCGGGTCCTCGCGCGGAGGGGCGTATTGCGTATTCCGTATTCCGTAGGGGGCGGCTTCTCCCGCTTCACAACGCGTCGTGCCGGGCGGAGCGTCTTAACAGCTTCTCGCCCGGCACGACGTATGGGAGAGCGGAGTAGGCCTACCGCTACGGAATACGCAATACGCGATACGCAACACGCCCCCACCGCGAGCGCGCCACCTCCTCGCACGGCAGAGAGACCATCCGTGAAAGCCGCTACGACAACTCCCGACCACACCGGGTGCAGCGGTAGGTGCCGGCGGCGTGCGGCTCGTCGCACCAGCCGCAGTAAGGGGCGGCCTCCTCGTCCACGGTGTCGCGGTACGGCTCTTCCGGCTCCGGAGGTGGGGCCTCCCAGAGGCGGCTCAGGTCGTACCGAGAGTCCCGGTGGCGCTTCCAGGCGAGGACGAAGCAGGCCGCGCCTCCGAAAAGCAGCGCCAGGGCGAGGAACCGGACGCCGGGGAAGGGCAGCCAGCCGGCGAGCGCGGCGAGGGCGATCAGCGCGATACCGGCCGCCACGAGTGAGAAAGCTCCGTTGGGATGGCGGAAGAGGTCGAACATCGTCACTACTTCCCTATCACGCGGAGCTCCAGACGGGCCGAAAGAGCGGTCGCGCCCGGGGCGAGCGGATAACGGGCGATGAGCTGCTTCGCGTCCGGATCGTAGGCCAGCTCTCCGCCGCTGCTGGCGAGGACCAGCCGCACGCCGCTGCGGGCCAGCGCCGCCCGGGCGCCGTCCGCGTCGGAGGTGAGGTACTTCCCGCCGGCCTCGATGGCGCTCGTAACGCCGCCGGCGGACCACTCCCAGCCTTCCGCCTCGAACGGCAGCCGGATCTCCACCGCTCCGGCGGCACCGCTCTCCGCGCTCCTCGCCATCAGCTCGATCGTCAGGAGATCTCCGTCGATGCGGTAGGTCGTCGTGGCGCTCCCGGCCGCGGACTGCAGGCGGTGGATCAGGCTGTTCCGCTCCTGGGTGACGCTCCCTCCCCGGAGAGGCTGCACCTCGTCGCCGCGGCGCACCACGACCCCGCCGCTTACACCGGGAGGGGGCTGACCCGCCAGCCGCAATTGCGCGAGCCTGCCCTCCGGGTCGAGCGCGATCAGCAGGCGGTCCCCGCGGCCGATGAACCGCAGGGCGGGGGCCTGGCCGGGGCGGGAGCCTGCCGCTGGCCCGCCTCCGCCGCGGAGGGCACGGGCGATCATCTCTGCCATCACCAGGCGCCGCTGCTGATACTGCGGCTCCGGCATCTTGCGCAGCTCGTCGAGCATCCGGAGCACCTGGTCGGCGCCGGGCGCCGGCATCGCGATCGGCGGCGTGCCGCCGGGACGGACGGGCTGCGGTTGGCCTGGCGGCGGGGTGCTTCCGGCCGTCGCCGGAGGCGTCGGGGTAGTGGCTCCGGGGGGCAGCGGCTTGAGCTGCGGCAGCATACTCCGGATCTGCTGCAGCAGCCGCTCCGCGCGACGGGTGTCCTCGCCCTGGAAGGCGCCGCGGAGCCCCATCACCATCGGCATCAGGGGGCGCACGTCTTTACCCTGGCGGTGCGCGGCGATCACCTGCCTCACGAGAGGCGGGACGCTCAACAGGACGCCCCGACGCTCCGGACCGACCTGCTCCGCCATCCGGGGGAGAATCTGCATCGCCTGCTCTAGCTGCGCGATCTGCTGATCGGAGATCGGCGGCAGCGCGGCGGCAGCGGGGGCCGGGTCTTCGGCCGCGGCCGTTCGGAAGCCGGGACGGAGCGGCGCCGACTGGAGCAGGCCGGGGATCGTGCCAAAACGCTCCAGCGCCGCCTTTCGATCCCCCTTCCGGGCCGCGGCGGCCACTTCCACGAGGGCGTCCCGCGCGGCGGTGATGTCGAAGCCCTGCTCCTGCTTGCGGCTCACCTCCGCCAGCACCTGCCGCATCCGCTCGCGCTCCTTCGACCCCGGCGGCCAGAGACTGTCAGTCGAGAGGCTCTTTCCGACTACCTCCGGCTCCGGATCGGCCTCGTCTTCCGCCTGGAGCGCCTGGATGCGCCGCAGCGCCTCGGTCAGCTCGCCGCGGTTGAGACGGCGGCGGACCTCCGCCCGCGCCACCTTCATCGCCGCCGCGCGCTCGGGATTCTCTTCCTCCAGGCGCTGGATCTCCGCCTCCAGTCGGGAGTACTCCCGCATTACAGCCTGCGCATCGGCGTAGCGGCCGCCCTGCCAGACCCAGAGGCCCAGGAGCAGCGCCGCCACCAGTCCGAGCGCCCCCGCGAGGATCCGCTCCCGAAGATTCATCGGCCCAACCTCCGGCGGATCGCCCCACCGGGTCCACGCCGAGTGCCCCGGAGCGGCGGGTTGAGCTTCAAAAGCTGACCCACCGCGCTCGGATGCAGGTGGAAGCGGCCGAGCGGCTCCGGGCTCGCGGCCAGCTCCCGGCCGTCGGCGCCCAGGGCAACCACCCGGTGCTCGAACTGCGCCACCGTAGCAAGCTGAGGCGTGTCCGGCGAAAGCTCCAGTAGCGGCAGCTCCACTTCGGTCGCCTCCGTCTCCGCGGTCCAGAAGATGCGGCGCTGCTCGTAGAGCGCTCGCTGCTCCGGCGACATCGGCTTGTTCCGGTAGAGATTCATCCGGCCGAGGAGGCCGCTTTCGGAAACCTCCACCCGGTAGCGCGCGGCGCTCGGCCACGGCCGCCACCGGAGTCGAACGGCGCTGCGCTCCGCCGTCAGCTCGCCGAAGGTGCCGGGCGACACCGCCCGCGTAAAGTGCAGGTCCGGGAGGCGCTTCGGCCGATCGGCCACTTCCACGGGAGCGGCAAAGGAGCTGCTCTCCTGACTCTCCGCGGGGCGGATCGGACCTTTCCCCGGTTCCGGCTCCAGCGGGTAGGCGACGGAGAGATGGTAGGTATCCGCCACCAGTCCTTCCACCCGGAAGCGGCCGGAGGTATCGGTGCGCGCGCGGAAGCCGGAGACCCCGCTGGAGAGGAGCTCCCGCATCCGCCCCCCGGGCCGGGGAGGCTCGGTAGAGAGCAGTACCTCCACGCCCGGCAGGGGTTTCCCGTCCAGCAGCGCCCGCCCGGTCACCACCTGCTCCCTGGCGCGCGGCGGCGCGCCGGGATACGGAACCTCCACCGCCTTGAAGAGCTCCGAGAGCCAGGCTTCACTCCGGACGCGCTCCAGCTCCTCGCGGGACTCCCGGAAGTCACGGCGGATCCGCTCTTCGAGTGACGGGAAGCCGCGCAGCCGCTGTACCTCATACGCCGCGGCCGCGAGCTGCGTGGCGGCGGTCTCCGGCCGGTCCATGCGCAGCACGAGCCCGGCGAGGTCGACCCGGAAGCCGAGGATGTCGACGGTTTCGCGCGCCGGGAGCGCGCGGCTGCCGTACTCCTCCCGCGCGCGCCGCTCCGAGATCGCCAGCGCCTGCGCGCGGTAGCGAGCCATCTCCTCCAGGCGCCCCTCCTGCTCCGCCAGGCGATAGAGCGCCTCCGCGGCCTCGATCGCTTCCGCCGAGCCCGGATACTCCCGCATGATCCGCGCGTATCCTTCCCGCGCGGCGGCGGCGCTCGACTGCTGCGCCTCGGCGCGCACCACCCGCAGCAGCGCCGCGGCCGCCTGGGGGCTGTCCGGGTACTCGTCGACCAGCCGCTGAGCCGCCAGGCGGGAGTGCTGGAGGTCCGGCAGCGCTCCCAGCGCCCAGGAGCCGTCCGGCCGCTGGATCGCCAGCGCGTGGCTCGGCCGCTCCCGGGCGGCGACGATGCCGAGGACCGAGCCGAACTGGCCGTACTGGTAGGCGTCGTCGAGCGCTTCTTCCGCGAAGAGGCTGTACGGGTACCGCGCCGGGAGTCGCAGCAGCTCCTGCTCCCGCTGCCGGGCATAGTCGCTCAGCGCGGCCTGCGGATTGCTCGTGGTGAGGGCGCCGAGCGAGGGTAGCTCTCCCAGGAAGTCCCGAAAGTCCGGCCCGAAGATCCAGGTCTGGCTCAGGAGCGAGTCGAGTGCGAACTGGTGCTGGTAGTACGGCAGCGGGATGCGCCGCTCGAAGCGGGTGAGGTCGTGCGTCTGCGCGTAGACGAGCTTATAGGCCGCTCCTACCCAGAAGTAGCAGAGAATCAGCAGCACCAGCTTGCCGCCGGTGCGCGCCCAGCTCAACAGCCGCCGGCCGAGAGAACGAAGCCGCATGGTTTGGCGCAGGTTGGCGATCGCAAGAACGCGCCGGCGACCCGCACCGTACCATACGCGCCGCGCACCCCGGGCTCCTCCCGCGGTACGGGACTGAGTGGGTGCAAGGGAGAGTGGGGGAGGCAGAAGGATGAATGATGAGGGATGAATCCGAACCTCCCGGGACGGACACTCCTACTCCTTCTCGTTCTCCTTCTCTTTCTCGAAAGCTTGCCGGGCTGCCGCTGCTTCGGCCAAAAGAGCAACGCTCGCGTAGGCGCTTTCTCCCACTCCCCCTTGCGCCCACTCTCCCACTCAGTTATCCAAGGGCTCGCCCGCCAACCAGGCTGCGTTTGGGGCCGGCTGCCGGCCGGGTACTACCTGCCGCGGGGCGGGCGCGGGCGAGGGCCGTGCCGGAGCCGCCGCGGGAAAGGGAACGCGGAATGCGCACGCCGACTGGTCGCAACCCGGAGCTCCATCCGGACGACGTGGCCTGGGTGGTGGAGTGGCAGCTGGCCCAGCACTGCCGGTGGGTTCCCGTGGCGGGAGAGAGCCCGGTCGTGGCCGCGCCGCGTCCGGACGGGAAGTGGTGGCGGGTGCGCATCCGCGCCGGCCGCGCTTCCGTCGACGTCCGGCTCCCGGTCCGGGACCTCGCCCGGGTGGTCCAGTGGTGCCACCGCGCTCCGGACTGGCGCACGCTGCATCACCCGCCGGCGCTGGTGCGCCCCAGCCTCGTGTCGCTGCGCACCTGGCTGCGCGCGGCCCTTCGCGACCTGGATCCGCTGGGGAGCATGGGGTACTCGGCGGGGGCGCGGGAGCGGTAGGGGAGTATTCCGTATCGCGTATTGCGTAGCGTTGGGCTTTCCTGTGTAAATCGGGACATCGTGCCGGGCGACGCGCTGCGTGGTATTTCTCGGGTTCGATCAGAGGCAGCTCCACGCCCGGCACGACGCCCGGGGAAGCGGTCGCAGCTCGCCGCTACGCAATACGCGATACGGAATACGCCTCCCCTGACACAACTCTCCGCCCGGCGGCATCTCTCCGTTACGGACTACGCGGAGCCGCTCGTTCCGGAAGTTCATGAGGCGGTTGGAGGTTTCCAGCTACTTGGCTGCGGGTAGTCTGGACTTGTCCTCGCAGTCTCCCCCCAAAGGGCGCGAGTGGGCGTGCGTCCGCTCGTTTGTTCTTGCTCATGGGCCGGATTCCGCCGGTCAGCCGGAACGATAGGAGAGGTGAACCGTGACGCAGAGCGTGTTGCGTGTGGAAGAATGCTGTGACTGGTGCCGCAAGCCCGTGCAGCGCTGCACAGAGTCTTCTTGTGATGATGCCCGCACTTACAGCGGCATCCTGGTGCGTGGTGAGTGGAAAGAGCTGGACGGCCAGCGGCGGGAAGCAATTCTCACCCTGACGGACTGACCGCTTGACCGCGAGCGCTCGCCCTGCGTAGCGCACATCCGCTCCCTCACAGGAGCACGGCGGTAGCTGCGGCTAATTCGCAAAGCCATTGCCCGGCGTACGAAGAGGTACGCCGGGCAATGGCTTTTCTGTCGGCCGGCATGCCGGGCAGCTCGCCTGCTATGTCTTGTCCGCCTTTCCAGTTCCGGGTAAGCTTTCTGTGAACAGTGAGAGGAGGCGAGAGAGTGCCTGCGGATGACGAATTCCTGAGACAGCTCAACGAGCACTTCCGCAACCGCGGCGCCGACGAGCTGCCCGGCGAGGGCGTGCCCGCCGAAGAAGAGGAGCCCACCCGCCGCGGGCGGGAGCTCAACGAGCGTGAGGTGAAGGTGGTGGGCGTGTACCAGCACGCACACGGGGGTGCCTTCGTGGTGGTCCGGGACTCGCGCAGCCGCAACCTGCCGATCTGGATCGGCGAGGCCGAGGCCTACTCGATCGCTCTCGCCATTGAGGGCAGCGCGACCCCACGACCGATGACGCACGACCTCACCAAGCTACTGGTGGAGCGGCTGGGCGGTAATCTCCAGTACATCCTGGTCGACGACCTCTACAACAACGTCTACTACGCCAAGCTGGTCCTGGAGCAGCGGGAGGAGCAGGTGGAGATCGACTGCCGTCCCAGCGACGCCATCGCCCTCGCCCTGCGCTTCAAGGCGCCGATCTACGTGGCCGATGCCGTGCTGGACGAGGGCCAGTGGGAAGTCAGCGAGGAGTAGGCCGGGCCGCTGCCGGAGTCGCGAAGGCCGCGGAGCGCAGCAAGCGCCTCCGCGGCCTTCTTTACGCCATCCGGTCGGAACGAGCGGTGGTTAGACCACTCTGCGGCCGGTGAAGAGCTGCACGATCAGCACGACCACCGCGAGGACCAGCAGCAGGTGGATCAGTGAGCCGCCGACGCTCCCCACGAGCCCGAGCAGCCACAGCACCAGCAGAATGGCAATGATCGTCCACAACATCTCGTTCCCTCCCTCTATTCCCGTTCATAAGAGGTGCTACGGGCTGCCGGTGAGGCTCTCGCTCGTCACCGCCCGTCCCCTCGGATCTGCGCACTGCGCTTTGCACCGCTTTACCCGGCGCAGGCACGGGACCAAACACCGCTTGCCGGGGAGCCAGTGGAGCTTGTGCTCTGCGGACACCGCTGGTATCATCCCCTTCCCCGTCGCTAACTCAGCCCCAGCGGCACGTCTTCGGAGCCCCCGGTGACCTGATGGACTACGCGCAGTGGCCTGCAACCGAGGAATCGCTGTTCGGCGGCGCCTGGGGCGGCGGCAGCGCGGCGGCGCTGAGCGTCTCCCACCTCACCACCTACCTCTCCAGTCTGATCCGCGGCGACGAGATCCTGCAGGACGTCTGGGTGCGCGGCGAGGCCTCGAACCTCACCCGTGCCGCCTCGGGCCACTTTTACTTCTCGCTCAAGGACGACGGCGCGTGCCTGAGCTGCGTGATGTGGCGCACCTACGCCCGGGCGCTGTCGTTCCGCCCGGAGCCGGGGATGCAGCTAGTGGCGCACGGGCGGCTGACGCTCTACGCCCCCCGGGGGCAGTATCAGCTCGAGGTGGACGACCTCCAGCCGGACGGCGTGGGGGCGCTCCACCTGGGGCTGGAGCAGGCGAAGGCACGGCTGCTGGCGGAAGGGCTGCTCGACGCGCATCGCAAGCGACCCCTGCCGGCCTTCCCACGCTCCGTCGCCGTGGTGACCTCCACCACCGGCGCGGCCGTGCGTGACATCTGCGTCACGCTCTCCCGCAGCCTCTGCCCGCCGCGCGTGGTCCTGGTTCCGGTGCTGGTGCAGGGCGCCGGGGCGGAGGAGAGCCTGATCCGCGGCCTCCGGCTCGCGAACGAGCGGAGCGGGGCGGACCTGGTGATCGTCGGACGCGGCGGCGGCTCCACGGAGGACCTGTGGAGCTTCAACTCGGAGGCACTGGCGCGGGAGATCGCCGCCTCCGCCCTGCCGGTGATCTCGGCGGTGGGGCACGAGTCCGACTTCACCCTGGCGGACATGGTCGCCGACGCGCGGGCCGCCACCCCCACCGCCGCGGCCGAGCTGGTGACGGAGCGGCGCGAGGAGATGGTAGTGCGCGCCCAGGAGGCGGTCTCGCGCGCTCGCTGGCTGGTGGAAAGCCGGCTGGAGAGCGCGCGGCTCCGCTACAGGGGCGTGGCGGCGCGGGCCGTGCTGGCGCGGCCGGCGGAGCTGGTGGACCGGCGGCGGCAGCGGCTGGACGACCTGGAAGCACGCCTGCAGCGGGCGCGCGCGCTCACCCTGTGGCGCGTGCAGCAGCGGCTGGCGCTGGCGGCCGGACGCCTCCAGGGAGTCAGCCCGCTCGCTACCCTGGCGCGCGGCTACGCGGCGGTAACGCGGGAGCGGGACGGAGCGCCGCTGCGCTCCGCCGGGGAAGTCGCGGTGGGAGAGCGGGTGCGCGTGCGGCTGGCCGACGGCTCGCTCGGCACGCGCGTCGAAGAGATCAGCTCCGGACCGGAGCAAGATGGGAGGACGGCAGATGAGTGAGCAGACCGATGCCCGCGGGTTCGAAGAGGCGGTGACCCGGCTGGAGACGATCGTCGGCGCGCTGGAGAGCGGGAGCCTCTCGCTGGAGGAGTCGCTGGCGCAGTTCGAGCAGGCCGTAGCGCTCTCACGCTACTGCGCGGCCCAGCTCGACGCGGCGGAGCAGCGGATCAGCGTGCTGACCGAGGAAGGACTGCAGCCGGGCAGCTCCCTGCCCTGGCTCTCTCAGGACCAGCTTGCCGGCGCTGACTGACCCGTGCGCTGGGGCTTATCCGCGAGAGCCGCTGCCGGCCCCGGCGGCCTGGAGCTCCGGCACCACGCTGAAGATCCGGTCCAGCCCCGTGAGGCTCAGCGACTGCAGCACCGCGGGCTGCTCTGTGACGATCACCACCGAGTCGGGACCACCCCCCAGCTGCTTGCGGGTCGCGACGAGTATCCCGAGGCCGGTGCTGTCGATATACGTCACCTTGCCGAGATCGAACACGACCCGTTTCGGTTTTCCCCGGACGACTTCGGACGCGGCGCTGCGGAGCTGATCCACCGTCCCGAGGTCGACTTCTCCCTCGGCCCGGATGACCGGCACTCCCCCGGCTTCGTCCGTCGAGATTCTCAACTCACCGTAGCGCATACGCGGCCTCTTCTTATGAGGCGTGGCGCCGCGAGTTCGCCGCGACACGTTTGTGGTACTAGTACCATAGATTTGCGCACGCTCAAACACGTAGCAAGCGCACGGCAGCGAAAATGCCAGGCGTTGTCCGTGGCGACGGGCACATTCACCCGTAAAGATGCAGTCCGGAAGCGGAGTGTGGCGCGCCAATCAGGATTCCAGTGGGGGAGCGTACGCAAACTTCGGCCGGAGTCCGCTCCATCCGGATCGAGACTCCAGCCGCTGCTGATCCAGCCGAGACCTGACCGGTCCGCCATCCCACGCCCGCTAATGGCGTCGGCGCACGATGCGGGTGTGGAGGTAAAGCAGCACCATCCCCAGCACCACGGCGATCGCCACCATTCCCGCGAACTGCCACGCGCTGCTGAAGAGCGGTCCAACTGCAGCGCTGATCAGCGCCAGCACCGCGCCGATCAGCATGAAGACAAAGATCGGCCCGTAAACCCAGCGCAAGTCTCTATCGTCACGGTTCACGGGTCCGAGGCCCGTTCCGTTATCCCGTTCGTCGTTCACTTTCGCCTCCGGAGCCGTGCGCCCCCGCCGCTTTGAAGGCGGCGCGCGGTTGGCTCTACTCGCTTGTTCCCAGCCGGCGCCCGCCTCAAGCATGCAGCCCGGCGACAGGCGCTCGCTCTCGGAAATCCGCTGCCGCGGGCTTTACACTAATACACTCAAGTGCTATACTTTCGCTGTGCTAAAGAAGGCTCACGACGAGCCCTCCGACGAAGGCATTGACGCCGAATTCTCCGGGGTATACTGGGGTGGGCCACCCGCGGCCCCGGCGGCGCGGAAACGATTTTTGGAGGCAACAGAAAGACCATGGGTCGCACCGTAGGCATCGACTTGGGCACCACCAACTCCGTGGTGGCGGTCCTGGACGGTGGGGAGCCCACCGTAATCCCGAACGCCGAGGGCGGCCGGACCACCCCGTCGGTTGTCGCGTTCACGAAGAATGGCGAGCGGCTGGTTGGGGCCCCGGCGAAGCGCCAGGCGATCATCAATCCGCAGAACACGATCTACTCGATCAAGCGCTTCATGGGACGTCGCTACGATGAGGTCTCGGAAGAGCGGAAGATCGTGCCGTACAAGGTGGTAGAAGGCCGCAACGGCATGGCGGTGGTGGAGATCGACGGCAAGCAGTATACGCCGGAAGAGATCTCCGCCATGATCCTGCAAAAGCTGAAGACCGACGCGGAAGCGTTCCTGGGGGAGAAGGTGGACAAGGCGGTCATCACCGTCCCCGCCTACTTCAACGACGCTCAGCGCACCGCCACCAAGAACGCCGGCCAGATCGCCGGGCTGGAGGTGCTCCGCATCATCAACGAGCCGACCGCGGCCTCGCTGGCGTACGGGCTGGACAAGAAGAAGGACGAGACGATCCTGGTCTACGACCTGGGCGGCGGCACCTTCGACGTCTCCGTGCTCGACGTGGGCGAGGGCGTGATCGAGGTGAAGTCGACGAGCGGAGACACGCACCTGGGCGGCGACGACTGGGACCAGCGGATCGTCGACCACGTGGCGGAGAGTTTCCAGCGGCAGCAGGGGATCGACCTGCGCAAGGACGCCCAGGCGCTGCAGCGGCTGCGTGACGAAGCGGAGAAGGCGAAGATCGCCCTCTCGGCGGCCGTCACCACCAACATCAACCTGCCGTTCATCACGGCCGACGCCAGCGGTCCAAAGCACCTGGACGAGCAGCTCACCCGAGCCAAGTTCGAGGAGCTGACCCGCGACCTGCTGGAGCGGACCCGCCGTCCGTTCGAACAGGCGGTCAAAGATGCCGGCATCGCGGCGAGCGCGCTGGACGAGATCGTGCTGGTGGGCGGCTCCACCCGCATGCCGATGGTCGTGGAGCTGGTCCGCAACCTCGGCGGCGGTAAGGACCCGCACCGCGGCGTGAATCCGGATGAAGTGGTGGCGATGGGCGCGGCGATCCAGGGCGGCGTGCTGGCCGGCGAGGTGAAGGATATCCTGCTCCTCGACGTGACCCCGCTGACGCTCGGCTTGGAGACGCTCGGCGGCGTGATGGACAAGGTGATCGAGCGGAACACCACCATCCCCACCCGGCAGACCCGGACCTACACCACGGCGGCCGACGGCCAGACCCAGGTGGAGATCCACATCCTGCAGGGCGAGCGCGACATGGCGCGGGACAACAGCTCCCTCGGGCGCTTCCAGCTCGCGGGCATCCCGCCGGCGCCGCGCGGCGTGCCGCAGATCGAGGTGACGTTCGACATCGACGCGAACGGCATCCTCAACGTCTCCGCCAAGGAGAAGGCGACCGGCAAGCAGCAGAGCATCACGATCACCGGCTCGACCAACCTGGACAAGGGGGAGATCGACCGGAAGATCCGCGAGGCGCAGGAGCACGCGCAGGAAGACGCCAAGCGGCGCGAGGAGATCGAGGTCAAGAACCGGGCGGAGCAGATGGTCTACCAGACCGAAAAGCTGCTCTCCGACCTGGGCGACAAGGCTCCGAGCGACGTGCGGAACCAGGTGCAGTCCGCGCTCACCAACCTCCGCGAGGCGATCGACGGCGGCGACGCCGAGCAGATCAAGTCCCGCACGGAGGCGCTGCAGCAGGCGACCTATCGCCTGAGCGAGGCGGCCTACCAGGCGGCCGGGGCGTCTCCCGAAGGCCAGGCCGAGGGCGGTCCGCAGGGCCAGCAGAACGCCGCCGGAGACGACGAGGACGTGATCGAGGCGGAATACAAGACCGAGTAAGCGGTCGGCCCGGCGCGGCGGGCGGGGAGGGTCCTCGCTCTTCCCCGCCCGCCGTGCCGGAGCGAAGCAGTGAGCGGGAGTTCAGGGAGTGATGGCTGTGGCAGCGGGTAAGGACTACTACGAGATCCTGGGAGTACCAAAGTCGGCCTCCGCCAAGGAGATCAAGGCCGCCTACCGGAAGCTCGCGCGCCAGCACCACCCGGACCTGAACCCCGGCAACAAGGCGTCGGAGGAGCGCTTCAAGGAGATCAGCGAAGCCTACGACGTGCTGGGCGACGAGGAGAAGCGCAAGAAGTACGATACCTTCGGCTCCAACTGGGAGTTCGGCGGAGCCGGCGGCCCCGGGCCCGGCGCCGGCGCGGGCGGCTTCAACTTCGGCGGCGGCGGGGTGGGCGGCGAGGGCCACTTCGACATCGACCTGGAAGACCTCTTCGGCGGCATCTTCGGAGGCCGCGGCGGAGGCGGCCGGGCCGCGCGGCGCGGGCCGCAGCGGGGCGAGGACCTCCAGTACGAGATCGAGGTGACGCTGGAGGAAGCGTACAGCGGCGGCGAGCGGCGGTTCACCATTACCGCGCCGGACACCTGTCCTACCTGTCACGGCTCCGGCGCGGAACCAGGCGCCAAGCTGGAGACCTGCCCGCAGTGCAAGGGCTCCGGCCAGGGACGCAACCTGGGCGGCTTTACCCTGCGCGGAGAGACCTGCAACCGCTGCGGCGGGACCGGCCAGGTGCCGACGCAGGAGTGCCACACCTGCCGGGGCCGCGGCATCGTGGAGCGTCCGCGCGCCGTCACCGTCACCATCCCCAAGGGAGTGGCGGACGGGAACAAGCTGCGCGTAGCGGGGCAGGGGAACCCCGGCTCCGGCGGCGGCCCCGCGGGCGATCTCTACCTGATCGTAAAGACCCGCCCGCACCCGCTCTTCGAGCGGAAAGGGGACCACCTCTACGTCGACCTCCCCGTCTCTTTCACGGAGGCGGCGCTCGGCGCGGAGGTGCAGGTGCCGACCGTCACCGGCAAGGTCACCATGCGCGTGCCGCCCGGCGTGCAGAGCGGCCAGCAGCTCCGACTGAGCGGCCAGGGGATGCCGCGGCGGTCCGGCGGAGCGGGCGACCTCTTCGCGCGGATCCGCGTGACGGTGCCGAAGAACCTGTCCGACGAAGAGCGCGGCCTGATCGAGCGGCTCCGGGAGCTGCGCTCGGAGAACCCGCGGGAGAAGATCCTGGCGGGCCGATAAGCCCGGCGGCGAAGTGTCTGCGGACGGGCGCGGCGCCGGCGGCGCAACGGAGGAGTGGTTTTCGATGGCGGATCGTGAGTTTGAGCCCCTCTACGTGATCAGTGTCGCGGCGAGGCAGGTGGGAATGCATCCGCAGACCCTGAGGTTGTACGAGCGCGAGGGCCTGGTCAAGCCGGCCCGCCGCGGCAGCAACCGGCTCTACAGCGACAACGACATCGCGCGGCTGCGGCAGATCCAGCGCCTGACCCAGGACATGGGGGTCAACCTCGCCGGGGTGGAGATCATCCTGCGGCTGATGGAGCAGGTGAGCGAGCTCCAGGACGAGCTGGACCGCCTGCGGCAGCACCAGCTCCCCGTGCCGGTGCTGGAGGAGTAGCTGCCGTTCGGTCACCTGCCCCACCATGAGCGCATCGGACCAACCGACCCAGCACTTCCAGCAGATGGCGGCGCTGGCGGAAGCGCTGCAATCGCTTCGAGCCGAGATCAGCGAACACCATTACCATGGTGAGACGTCCGGCTCGTGGTGGGTTCTCGTGCGCTATCAGGGTGTTCGGATGCAGCTCGCGTTCGACGGCCGCGACTCTCTGCTGACTCTCCGCTGCTCCGCGTCTCGAATGCGCCCTGATGATTGGGGACCGGGAGTGTGGACGAAGCTGCATCGTGAGGCAATGTTTCCGGTGTCGGAAATCGTTCGCGCGATCCAGGAGGCGGTCGCCGGTCAGCACGACAGGTAGGACAACTGCGGCCGGCTCTCGGAAGCGATCCGTGACCGCGGTTCACCATTCCCCGGCGGGGAAGCGGTGGCAAGTGTCACACGCTGTAAAGTTACGCCGCTGGTGGCGCAGGAAGGTTTTGCCGCATCGCTCGCTTGCGCGAAGGAGGCCGGGGATGCGCTACCTGCAGGCCCAC
>JBKBRF010000063.1:0-34973 GCA_046292385.1 Armatimonadota bacterium
AGGACGGTAGGGCCGCTCTTCCTCACCGGCAGAACCTACGCTGCGCTCCGTGCGCCCCAACCTTACAGCGTGCGACACCAGCCACCGCACTCCACAGACTGCACCGCGGCAGTCTCCCTTTGGACGTCAGGGAATCTTTCCCGTTGTGGCCTGTGGAGTGCGAATGCTTGCCCCCAGTACGGGGGGCTCGCTTTCGCGTCCCGCGCCAGCGGGACACCGGAGCAGCCTCCCGATTTCCGCATCAGTAACTGCGCCCAGACGCGATCACAGGAGCCGTCCTTCGCCGCCCCCTGCGGCTGCGCCTCTGGGCACCGCCGAGTTGGCGCCGGCTGAACCTGCTCGGCTTCGCGTTGATGGAAGTGCGGCACCTGCTCCAGGGCTGAGCACGATGGGCGCGGAGAGGTCGGCCGCTCGAGCTACTCGAGGCGGCTGAAGCGGTCCGAGATGCGGTTGTCGCCGGTCTGGCCCTGGGCGTAGCCGAGGTAGCGGTGCGCCTGCTCGTGGTGCGGATCCAGCGCGAGCGCCTTCTTGAGCTGAAACTCCGCTTCCGGCATGCGGCCCGCCTCGTAGTAGGCGATGCCGGCGGTGACGCAGCGCTCCACTTCGGCGGTCCGCAGGCGCTCGGCGATCTCGTCGGCGGGGTCGAGCCGCTGGGCCTGCTGCCAGAGCGCAGACGCGCTGAGGATGTCGCCCTCGGCCTGGCGCTCGTCGCCCAGCGCCACCAGGGCGGCCGCCTGCTCCGCGCGAAGGCGGAGGAGACGCTCCCGCACTTCCCGGCGCGCCGGGTCGAGCCGGAGGACCTCCTGCCAGGCCGCGGACGCCTCTTCCCAGGCGCGCGACTCCTCGAGCCGCTCCGCGCGCGAGGTCAGGCCCGCCAGGGCGCGCTCCCGCAGCTCCAGCCGCTCCCGGAAGAGCCCCTCGTCCCACGGGGCGAGGGAGAGCGCGGCATCGAGCGCGGCGATGGCGGCGGAGTAATCGGCCGACTCCTCGGCAGAGCGGGCCTCCGCGCGGCAGACCTCCACGCGCCGCCGCTCCACGTCCGCCAGCAGGTCCGCAGCTTCGAGGTCGTGCGGCGCGGCGTGGAGCACCGCCCGCAGGCCGGTGTGGGCGCTCTCCAGGTCTCCCATCTCCGCGGCGGCCATCGCGGCGCGGCGGTCGCTGTCGATCCGGCCGACGCCGCCGTACCCGCCCGCCTCCGAAAGCTCCACGCTGAAGGCGGAGGTGGAGCCGTTCGCGAGCGTCACCACCAGGTGCCGCGCGTCCGAGCTGAGACAGACGCCGGTCGGCCGGGACTCGAGATCGAGCTCCCAGACCGGCGAGCCGTCCGGACCGAGGCAGGTCAGCAGGTGCGTGGTGTCATCCGAGACGACCGCGGCGACCCACCGCCCCTCCGCGTCGGTCGCGACGGCGCGGACCGGCAGCCCGACCGCGCTCTTCCAGCGGATCCCGCCGTCCGCATCGATGAAGAGCACGGAGCCCGCCTCCGTGCCGACCGCACAGGCGGCACCCTGGTCCGGCTTGGCAAGCGCGGTAACCGGCTCGGAGAGCATCGACTCCCAGACGGTGGTGCGGCGGAGGTCGAGCGCCAGCACGGTGCCGTTCTGGAGGCCCGCGGCCAGGTGCTGGCCGTCCCGGGAGATCGCCACGCGGTTCACCGGGGCGGGAAGCTGCCGGTTCCACCCGAGGCGGCCGTTCACGTCGCCGAGCGAGACGGCGTGGTGCGCCATCAGGGCGTCCGAGAAGCCGCAGACGAAGTACCCGGCCTCACCCGCCAGGCAGGCGTCGGCATAGACCACCCGCCGGTCCGCCATGAACCGGACCTTACGCGACTCCCGGAAGAGGTAGATGTCGTCGTCCGTCATGCCGAGCAGGAGACGGCCGTCCGGCAGTCCATCGAACTTCCGGACGGTCTCCACGGAGACGGCGCCCAGCTCCGCCTCGTCACCCTCGGGCGAGATGGAGAGCACCTGGTAGGTGCGGGTCTCGAACTCGTCCGGGCGGATCAACAGCGCCCGCCCGGACTCGTCGAGGCTGTGAAGGGCTACGGGCAAGAGACCGCGGTAGCGCTTCTTCCAGAGCAGATTGACGGAGGAGAGGCTCATGCTGGCAAGACTAAGGATGGAAGAGGGAAGAAGAAAGACTCTCTACGCCTCTACTGAACGGGATGGAGCGCGTACGGTTTCGCGGCGGCACTACTCTTGCGGCTCGGCCACCCGCTCCAGGCGAAAGATGCGATGGTTGCCGGTGTCCGCCAGGTAGACCGTGCCATTCCGGGAGACGGCGATGCCGGAAGGGCCGGAGAACGAGCCGAGGCCCGGCGCGGAGTCGATGAGCTGCAGGCAGGCGCCGCGCGCATCCAGGATCTGGAGACGGTCGTTCCCGGCCTCCACCACGTAGATCCGGCCTTCGTCGTCGATCGCCAGGTCCTGCGGCTCTCCGAACTGGCCCGGCCCGCGTCCCGGCCCGCCGATCACCCGCTCCGGCTGGCCGGACGGCGTGAAGACGAGGAGGATGCCGCGGGCGCGGTCGGCCACGTAGAGCCGGCCGCTGCGGTCGACCGCCACCCCCTGCGGGCTTCCGAAGTAGGCGCCGCCGGTGGGGGACTGCGCGATCAGGGCGAGCGGCTGCCCGTAGCGCGCCCAGCGGGTGACCCGGCGGTTGCCGGTATCCGCGATGTAGAGGCTGCCGCACGGCCCGAGCGTGATGCCGGAGGGAGCGCGGAGCTGCGAGAGACCGCCCCCGGGGGCGCCGAACGTGCCGAGGCACTCTCCCTGTGCGGTGAACGCCTGTACCCGGCAGTTGCCCTGCTCCAGGACGAAGATCCGGTACTCCGCGTCGACGATGACCGCCTGGGGGTTCAGAAACTGGCCGTCCCGCTGCCCGCGGCTGCCGAGCGGGGCGACGTCGCCCTGCGGGCTGATCCGCTGGATCCGGTGGTTGTACGAGTCGGCGACGTACAGGTTGCCGGATAGATCGACCGCCAGCCCGCCCGGAGCGGAGAACTCCCCGTAGTTGGTGCCGTAGCCGCCGATGATCTCGACGATCTGCCACTCCGGCTCGGCCGCGGGAGCGGACGGCGCCGCGGGCGCGTAGCCGGCGGACGCAGGGGATGGGGCGGCAGGGGGTGGGGGGACGCGGCGCGGGGGACGCGCGTCCCCGATCTCCAGAAAATCGAACCGGTTATCGGACATTACCACCTCTGCCGCCCACGGTCTGCCACTCCCTGCCTAGATCCGCCGGCGCCGAGCCACCGCCCACAGGGCAGGCACCAGGTCTCCTGGAGAAGGACCTACTCGGCTGCCGCCAGCGCTCCCGCGCGCAAGTCGGAGGTGCAGTGGGCGCAGCGAGTGGCCTCCAGCGGGATCGCAGACAGACAGTACGGACAGTTCTTCGTCTTCGTCTCTTCCGCCTGCTCCGCCGGCTGGCGGCGCAGACGGTTGATGCTGCGCACCAGCAGAAACACCGCAAAGGCGACGATCAGAAACTCCAGCACCGTGTTGATAAAGGCGCCGTAGGCGACCACCGGCGCCCCCGCGGCCTTCGCCGCCGTCAGCGAGGGGTACGACTGGCCGTTCAGCGGCGCGAACAGGTCGGAGAAGTCGACCCGGCCGAGCAGCAGCCCGATCGGCGGCATGATGACGTCGTTCACCAGGGACGTGACGATCTTACCGAATGCCGCGCCGATGATGATGCCGATCGCCAGGTCGAGCACGTTCCCCTTGAGGGCGAACTCCTTGAATTCCTTAAAGATACGCCGCTCCTCTCGCCGCGCGCCGCGGCACGGCCTCGCCGTCACCTCCGCCTGACCGGCGAGGCAGTTGGCACACCGTCAGGCTTCCTCGCACCGGAGCCGATCTAACGAGAAGTTTGACTGCGCGGGCCGCCGCATTCCTCTTCAGGCGGCCGGGGGAGGCCGCCGGGCCGGAGGCCGCCGGGCCGGAGGCCGCCGGGCCGGAGGCCGCCGGGCCGGAGGCCGCCCCGCGGCGAAACTCCGCTCCGGCAGCTGGGCTTCCGCCCTACCGCCCGATGAACGTGGAACCACAGGCTGGTCTCACTGAGCTCTACTTCTCTGGGCCCGTGCATGTACGGAACGTTTGTAGAAGAGGATGAGCGCATCAATCTGAGAAACGACTGACAAGCAAGTGGATCTTCGGACGTCCTGGAGGTCTGGGAAACATTGAAGCTGAACGCGAGGCTGACGCAGCGCCCGCATCCTTCGTTCGAGAGCACTCCCGGCCGTTGCATGCCGACGCTGACGGGACACCGACCTCGTAGACCGGGAGGCGACCGTGCCCTGGGACTGCAACGACCACGAATACCGGAACGTGCTCGGACTGGATGCTCGTGGGAGGTACGAGTATTTCATTCATAAGGTGGCCGACTGGCAGGAGGTCTGGGGACTTCGCAGGCAGGCCGGCTGGGTGACGTTCGGACATCCGGATGGAGGCGAAGGCTTCCCGTTCTGGCCGCACCCGCGGTATGCCGAAGCCTGCGCCACCGGTGATTGGAGTGACCACCTGCCCGAGTCGATCCCGCTGGACGCATTCGTGGAGCGCTGGCTGCCGGGGATGGCCGCGGACGGGCTGAAGGTGGCCGTATTCCCCGTCCCGGAGACCAACAACGCGGCCGTACTCGCGCCCGAGACGCTGAAGGCCGACCTGGAAGAGGAGCTGCTAAAGTACGAGGGCGAGGTGTGACCACCGCTTCGCGCGGCGGGGCTACGGCTCCGGCCAGGTGGCCTCGTAGACGAAGGCGGCGGGGCCGGTGAGGCGGAGGGAGAGGTCTTCCGCGATCTCCACGTGGAGGGTGCCGCCCTTCGAGGTGACGGCGACCCGCGCGCCGGTCTTGCCGAGGAGGTGGGAGACGACCGCCGCCGCGGCGGAGCCGGTGCCGCAGGCGAGCGTCTCTCCGGCGCCGCGCTCCCAGATGCGCAGGCGGATCTGCTCCGGGGAGTCAACCTCCGTCCACATAATGGAGGTGCGCTCCGGGAAGAGCGGGTGGTGCTCGATCTGCGGGCTTAACCGGGCGAACTGGTCCGGCTCCGGGATGCCGTAGATCACGGTGTGCGCGGTGCCGGTGGAGACGGAGTGGACCTCCAGCCGGGTGCCGTCGACCTCCAGCGGCAGCCGCAGCGCGTCCGGGCCGTCGTGGAGTACCGGCACGGCGGCGGGGGAGAGCTCCGCGCGGCCGAGGTCGGTGGTGACGGAGACCTCGCGGCCGCCGGTGTCGTGGACCTCCACCGCGCGCACCCCGGAGAGCGTCTCCACGCGGAACTCCGGCCGGGAGACCAGGCTGCGGCGGTAGGCGTAGAGCGCCAGGCAGCGGAGGCCGTTGCCGCACTCGTCTTCGGTGCCGTCCGGATTGTACATCCGCATCCGGATGTCGGCGACGGTCGACGGGAGCGCCACCAGGACGCCGTCCGACCCCGCCCCAAAGTGCCGGCTGGAGAGCGCGGGGGCGAGTGCCGCCCAGACCCGCTCCGCGCCTTCGACGACGACGAAGTCGTTCCCGGCACCCTGCATCTTGCTGAACGAAAAAGCCATCCGGCCTACCCCAGCAGCGCCGGCTCGTCCAGCGGCTCCACTTCCACCGGCGAGGCGGCGGTGTCGGTGGAGGCGGGGCGAGCGCGGGTGCTGGCCCAGAGGCGCAGGGCGTCGATCTGCTCCTTCATCGTGCGGCTCAGCGGCACGGAGGTGCGGACGTTCTCCAGCACGTCGTCGGTGGTAATGTCCCGCCCCGCGTCGAAGGCGTCGAAGAGCGCCGCCACGATCGCCTGCTCGATCTCCGCGCCGCTGTAGCCGCGGCTGGCGGCGGCGAGCTTCCGGAGGTCGAAGTCTTCCGGCTTGCGCTTCCGCTTTCGGAGGTGGATCGCGAAGATCTCCGCGCGCTCGTCCTCGCCGGGGAGGTCGACGAAGAAGATCTCGTCGAAGCGGCCTTTCCGCATCAGCTCCGGCGGCAGGTCCTCGATCCGGTTGGCGGTGGCGACCACGAACACGGGCGCGGTCTTCTCCTGCAGCCAGATGATGAAGCTGGCGAAAACGCGGGCGGTGGTGCCGCCATCGCTGAAGCCGCTCGACTGCGTCCCCGCGAAGCCCTTCTCCAGCTCGTCCAGCCAGAGGATACAGGGCGCGATCGACTCCGCCATCCGGATCGCGCGCCGCATGTTCTCTTCGCTCTGGCCGACGAACCCGCCGAAGATCTTGCCGACGTCGAGCCGCAGCAGCGGGAGCTGCCACTGGCTGGCGACCGCCTTGGCGGAAAGGCTCTTGCCGCAGCCCTGGACCCCGAGGAGCAGGATTCCCTTCGGGTTCGGCAGGCCGAACTCCCGCGCGCGCTGGCCGAACGCCTGCGTCCGCTTCTCCATCCAGCCCTTCAGCACGTCGAGGCCGCCGACGTCTTTGATCCCCTCGTCCGCGCGGTAGTACTCCAGCATCCCGCTCTTGCGGATGATCTGCTCCTTCTCCGTGAGGATCGTGTCGACGTCGAACCGCCGCTTCTCCACCAGGCTCCGCGCGAAGACGTTCTCCGCCTCGTTCGCCGTCAGGCCCAGCGCCGCTTCGAGGATGTGCTCCCGCTCGTCCGCGGTCAGGTCGGTCTTGATCTGGGTGTTGTTCTTGACCGACTGGATGATGTTCTCGAGCAGGCGATCGAGGTCTTCCAGGCTGGGGAGGGAGTAGTCGACCACGGTGACTTCCTTCTCCAACTCCGGCGGCAGCTTGAGGGTCGGCGCCAGGATGATCACCGTCTTGTAGCTCGTCTTCAGCGAGTAGGTGAGGTCCCGGAGCCGCCGCGTGATCTCAGTATCGGTGATGAAGGCATGGAAGTCTTTGAGGACGAAGATGGCTGGGTCGGTGGAGCCCTCGATGAAGTCGAGCGCCGCCATCGGCTGGCGGGTCTGCTTGTCCCGCGCGGTGGGGGAGGAGACCAGGCCCTGGGTGACGGTCCAGACCAGCATCCGCTTGCCCCGATTGGAGCTGATCGCCCGGAGGGCGTCTTCCACCCGCTTTTCTTCCCACGAGACGATATAGATCAGCGGGTAGCGCGCGCGGATGAGAGTTTCGAGCTCCTGGTCGACTTGGCTGGGCATGGCGGGTATCCGAGGCTGGGGCTAAGGAGAGGCGTACGGGGGCATTATAGGAACGCACGCCTGCGCCTGACAAGGAAGCGCCCTTCCCCGTTCGACACGCGCGCACGCACCTCTTTCTCTAACGCGGCCCGGCCGCGGAGGATCCGCAACGATGCGCCCGAACCCCCTAAAACGGAAGCTGCTCCAGGACCAGATCGGCCTCGGCCTGATCATGCTCTCCGCCGACCCCCACGTGGTCGGCATCTCCGCCGGCGCGGGGTACGACTACGTGATGCCGGACATGGAGCATACCGGCCTCACCCTGCGCGAGCTGGAGGGGCTGGTCCGCGCCGCCGACGCCGCCGGAATCGCGTGCGTGGCCCGCGTCCCCGGCTCCACCAAAGCGGATATCCTCGGCGCGCTGGAGGCAGGCGTCCACGGGATCATGGTCCCCGCGGTCGAGTCGGCGGAGGAAGCCGCGGCGGTGGTCCGCGCCGCCCGATACGGCCCGGAGGGCGCGCGCGGGGTCTACTACCTTGGCTACGGCTCCGCCTATGGCGCCACTGCGCCCACCGACTACTTCCGCGCCGCCAACGAAGAGCTGCTGATCATCGTGCAGATCGAGACGGCGGAGGGAGTCGCTCGCGCCCGCGAGATCGCGGCGGTGCCGGGCGTCGACTGCCTCCTCGTCGGCCCCGGCGACCTGACGCAGTCGCTCGGCGTGGCGTGGCAGTTCGGGCACGACCGGGTCTGGTCCGCCATCCAGGAGACATTCCAGGCCGCCCGCACCGCGGGGAAGATCGCCGGGATCATGCCCGCCGGCCTGGATCACGCCGAGCAGTGCGTGGAAGCGGGCGCGAGAATGCTGATCTGGGGCCCGGACCTGGCACTCTTCCAGCGCGCCGCCCAGGAAGAAGCCGGCAAGGTGCAAGAGCGGCTGGGCTGGACGCCGAGGAAACCGAACCTGTAAGGAGATGTGGGGATGGGGGAACGGGGATGAGGGGGATGGGCGGCCCTCCGGGCCGGGCCTCCTACTCCTTCTCCGACTCGGCCGGACAGCCGAAGCCGATGCGGCTTCCCGACGCAAGAGGTGCTGCATTCGGGCTTGCGGGTGAAAGCAGGAACCCCAACCGTTCAGGGTCAACCTGGGTGACGGTCGGACCAGAAGTAACGGGTGCTTCGGTACTGGCTCGAGGTGATGCCAATGAGACCGGAAGCACTGCGGCTTCAGCTGCCGGAGGGAGCGACCGCCCAGGTCGAGCGGCTGGAGAAGGGAATCCGCGTCACGCTGCGTCCACAGGGACGGGAACGCTGGGCCGTAGTGGCTTTCCTCAGCCTCTGGATGATGGGCTGGGCCGCGGGCGAGCTTTCGGCACTCGACCGGATCCTTCCGTGGATCACCGGCTGGATCACCTCGAGCCCCTCTGCCGGCGACGACGGGCCGCCGTGGTTCATGCTGTTCTGGACGACCTTCTGGACCTTCGGAGGCGTGGTGGCGGCGTCGATGGTGCTGCGCCTCGGCTTCGGCCGCGACACGATCGAGATCAGCCCGGACGGTTGGATACTCCGCCAGGGGGTGGGTCCCCTGGTCCGCCGTAGCGACATTTCCGCGGCGGATGTGGAGCGGGTGGAGCTGCTGGAGGACGACTCGAAGGAATCGGTGAGCTGCCAGGTTGGCGCCGAAAGCGTGCAACTGACCTCCTACGGCACCGCGACCGACCGTCGCTGGCTCTGCGACCTACTCCGCCGGGCCGCCGGCCTCACCTCCGAGTCGGAAACCGCCACGGATCCCGCTTCGATGCAGGACGAGCTCGTCTCGAGCACGCCTTATCGGACGGCACGGGCGGGAAAGCGGATCGATCCCCTGCGCGAAGGCGCGGTGGAGCTGCCGCCCGGCTGGCAGGCGGCGCACTCGCCGGAGGGTGAGTGGGTGCTAAGCCGCACCGCCGGTCACTACCTGGCGTCCGCGGCGGGACTGCTCTTCATCAACCTGTTCTGGAACGGGATCGTCGGCGTCTTCGTCGCGGTCGGCGCGGGATCGACGGGCGGGAGCTACGAGGGGCCGGGCCTGATGCGACCGGGCGCCATCGGCTACTGGCTCTTCCTGACCCCCTTCGTCGCCATCGGCCTGGCGATGTTCGCCGGCCTGGTCTGGACGGTCTTCGGACGGGAAGAGTGGCGCCTTCGCCGGAACCGGGTGGAGCACCGCAAGTGGCTGCCGGGCTGGAGCCGCACGCGGGAGTATCGCGACGGGAGAGTCGCGCTGTCACGCGGCTCGTCGGAGAGCTACACGCTCCGCATCGAGGCCGGGGAAGACCAGGCTCAAGTGCATATCGCCACCGATCCGGCACCGGTCCGTGTCCTGGGCGCCTACTTCGCCCGGCATACCGGCTGGCCGCTTGAAGAGAGCGAAGACTGAAAGGCGCCCGCCGCGAGCAGGCGAGCTCTCGATCCTGGTCAACGGACTCGGCCCGTCGCAATGCCTTTCAGTAGGCCTTTCTCATCCCCATATCCCCAACTCATCCCCTTATCTCCTTTTCTTACACTCCGCCCGGGCCACCGGGAGCGGAACTTGACCCGCGCCCGCCCTGTTGTGCTATAAAGTCGCGATGCCAGCTCTGTTCCAGCACCACCACGCGCATTCCGGCCGCCATCACCATGGCGGGCCGCGGCTCGCGTGCGCCGGCTGACGAAGCGTTCTGGCTGCACTCGAATTCCACGCCGCGGCGCCTTCCTGGCAGCCGCGGCGTTTTGTTGTGCGAGAGCTCTGGGGACCGCGATGATCGCGATCGTAGATTACGGGATGGGGAACCTGCGCAGCGTGGAGAAGGCGCTGCTCAAGCTGGGGCACCCGGCCGTCATCAGCTCGGATCCGGACGAGCTGCTGCGGGCGGACCGGTTGATCCTGCCCGGGGTGGGAGCGTTCGGCGCCGCGATGGCGAACCTGACCCGCGCGGAGGCGGACGGCGCCAGCCTGGACGAGGCGGTGCGGCAGTTCGTCCGCAGCGGGCGCCCGTTCTTCGGGATCTGCCTCGGGATGCAGCTCCTGCTCACGGAGAGTGAAGAGCTGGGGCAGCACCGCGGGCTGGATCTCCTTCCCGGCCAGGTGGTCCGCTTCGACTTCGCAGACGATCCCACGCTCAAGATCCCGCACATGGGCTGGAACGCGCTCCACTTCCCGCGGCCGACCCCGCTCTTCGCGGGGCTGGAAGAGGGGACGCAGGTCTACTTCGTCCACGGCTTCCACTGCGTGCCGGACGAGCCGGAGGTGACGGCGGCCACCTGCACCCACGGCATCCCGTTCTGCGCGGCGCTCGCGAAAGACAACGTCTTCGCGGCGCAGTTCCACCCGGAGAAGAGCGGCGCGGCCGGCCTCCGCATCCTGGACAACTTCGCCCGGCTTTGAGACAGACTATGGCATTCGAGATTATTCCTGCGATCGATATCCGCGGCGGCCGGTGCGTCCGCCTTTACCAGGGCGACTACGACCAGGAGACGGTCTTCGGCGAGGACCCGGTCGAGATGGCGCGCCGCTGGGAAGCCGAGGGCGCCGCGCGGCTGCACGTGGTCGATCTCGACGCCGCCCGCTCCGGCGAGCCGGTGAACCTGGAACTGGTGGGCCGCATCGCGCGGGCGCTGAGCATCCCGGTGCAGATGGGCGGCGGCGTCCGCAGCCGGGAGGCGGTGCTGCGGACGCTCGACGCGGGCGTGCAGCGCGCCATCGTCGGCACGGCGGCGGCCGCCGACCCGGAGACCGCCCGCGCGCTCTTCGGTGAGTTCGGGGAGCAGCTGGTGCTGGGGCTCGACGCGCGCGACGGGAAAGTGGCGGTGCAGGGGTGGCGGGAGACCAGCTCCTGGACCGCGGTCGACCTCGCTCGCGAGATGCAGGCGGCCGGGGCCCGGCGGCTGATCTTCACCGACATCGCCACCGACGGCACCGGGGTCGGCCCCAGCCTCGAAAGCACCCGGCGATTGGCGGAGGCGCTGGGAATTCCGGTGATCGCCTCCGGAGGGATTGGGACGACCAAGCACATCCGCGCCGTGGCAGCGCTGGAGGCGGCCGGGGTTGAAGGCGTCATCGTCGGTAAGGCGCTCTACACCGGGTCGGTCCGGCTGCAGGACGCCCTTGCCGCGGCGGCGGGACGGTAGAGGAGCAACGACCGTGGTTTCCCGGCGGATCATTCCGGCACTCGATATCAAAGAGGGGCGCGTGGTCAAGTGCGTGCGCTTCCTCAACCCGCGCGACGCGGGCGACCCGGTCGACCTGGCGCGCCTCTACGACGCGGAGGGCGCCGACGAGATCGTCTTCCTCGACATCACCGCCTCGCACGAGAAGCGAGGGCTGATGCTCGACGTCGCCCGGCGCGTGGCGGAGGAGGTCTTCATCCCGTTCACGGTAGGCGGCGGGATCAGCACCGTCGCCGACATGCGGGAGATCCTGAAGACCGGGGCGGACAAGATCTTCATCAACACCAGCGCGGTGAAGACGCCGGACCTGATCTCCGAGGGTGCGGATCAGTTCGGCTCGCAGTGCATGGTGGTGGCGATCGACGCCAAGAGCCGGGAAGACGGCACCTACGAGGTCTACATCCACGGCGGCCGCACGCCCACCGGGATCGACGCGGTGAAGTGGGCGGAAGAGGTGGCGCGGCGCGGCGCGGGGGAGATCCTGCTCACCAGCATGGACGCGGACGGCACCCAGGCCGGCTACGACCTGGAGGTGACGCGCCGCATCGCGGAGGCGGTCTCGATCCCGGTCATCGCCTCCGGCGGCGCCGGCACGCTGGCGCACATCCACGAGGCGGTCACCGAAGGGAAGGCCGAGGCAGCCCTGGTGGCGTCGCTGGTCCATTACAACATCCACACCATCCGGGAGATGAAGGAATACCTGCGGGAGCGGGACGTTCCGGTGCGGCTTTGAGACGGTTTTCGGTTGGCGGGCGCTGCGGCGAGGCCTCACCCCCGGCCCCTCTCCTGAGAGGAGAGGGGAGCTATCGGTGGGAAGTAAGCCACTCCGGCCCCGCGCGAGAGACGAACGCGGAGTGAGAGATGAGCTTTTCCGAGACGCTGAAGTACGATGCGAACGGGTTGATCCCCGCCGTGATCCAGGACGCGGAGAACGGCGAAGTCCTGATGGTCGGCTACATGAACCGGGACGCGGTCGACCGCACCCTGGAGACGGGTCACGCCACCTTCTGGAGCCGCAGCCGGCAGAAGTTCTGGGTGAAGGGCGAGACCTCCGGCCACCTGCAGCACGTGGTGGAGGTGCGGACCGACTGCGACAAGGACTGCCTGCTGGTGCGCGTCAACCAGGTGGGGGTCGCCTGCCACGACGGCTTCCGGAGCTGCTTCTACCGCGCCGTGAAGGCCGGGGAGCTGGAAGTGGTGGAAGAGCGGCAGGTCGACCCGGCGTCGGTCTACAAGTAGCCGCCCTCCGGGTGTTTCGGCCGGGCGCCTCACCGGGCAGCATGCCTCGTGGAGGTGCCCGAATGGCCGGACATGAGAACCTGAACGTCCCGCACGCGCCGATGCCCCGCTACCTGGACGGGCTGCCGCTGCCGGCGACCACCGTGGACGCCCTTGCCTACGCGGAAGAGCGGGGCGCGCCGCCGGAAATGCTGGAGCTGATCGAGGCGCTGCCCGCCGCCGTCTTTACCAGCGAAGAGGGGATCCGCCACGCCTTCTCGACCCTGGATCCGGACCACCTGCCGCACCCGGACAGCGAGCACGTGCTGGTGGGGAAGGATGGGACCAGTAGTTAACTCCGCCGCAGAGCGCAGTTAACAGGTTTGCGGGTTGCAGGTTCGCAAGTTTGAACACGCCTCTGCGGCGTAAGTCAACCTGCTAACTTGCCAACCTGCAACCTGCAACAGAGTCCCACGCGCCTGCTCGTTCTAAATGTGGCGGACGTTCGTCTTCGGGGAGCTGGCGGCGGCGGTGGAAGTGCCGGTGTTGGTGGCGTAGAAGACCGAGATCCGCCGCTGCGTCTCCGCGCTCTCACAGGCGGGACACGGCGCGGGGTCGTCCATCTGGTCGATCTTGCGGCGCAGGGTGAAGTCCTTGCCACACTGGCTGCACCGGTAGTCGTAGAGCGGCATGAAAGTCTCCCGTTGCGATAGTCGGAACCGTTCAAAAACGGCCGATTTATGGTAGCGCGAAGCGGGGCAGGGTGTCAGGGTCGAGCCCTCGGCAGGGAGGAGCCGCATGCCGGGGGTCGGCAGCGGTTCGGATCGCCTCTGGAGAAAGAGAAGGAGAACGAGTAGGAGTAGGAGCTAAGTTCGGTCGGCTGCCCATCCCCCTCATCCCCGTTCCCCATCTCCCCATCCCCTTTTCTTACATTTCCTTCTTCAGGTGGCGTGCGAAGAAGGCCAGGATCTCCCGCTCGGCCCGCTGCCCTTCGCTGGACGTTGGCGACCAGCCGTGTCCGGCGCCTTCGAAGATGACGAGCGTGCTCTCCACGTCGTTCTTCCGGAGCTTCTCGTGCAGCAGGTGGGCCTGTTCTTCCGGTACGATCTGGTCGGCCGTGCCGTGGAAGATCAGGTGCGGGGCGGTGCGGCGGTCGAGCTTCTCGTAGGGAGAGGCGGCGCGGTAGTTGTCCCGCTTCTCTTCGGGCGGGCCGCCCAGGAAGTTGCGCAGCAGGTCCCGCACCAGCTCGGTCTTCCACATCCGCTCCAGCTCCGTGGGGCCGTAGTAGTTCACCACGGCGCGCACGCGGCTACTGTAGCGGGAGAGCTCCGGCACGCTGTTGTCCCGGGTGTCGCTGGCGCCGAGCATCGAGACGAGATGCCCGCCGGCGGAGTCGCCGAGCGCGCCGATCCGCTCCGGATCGATCCGGTACTCCTTCGCGTGGGCGCGGACCCAGCGGACCGCCCGCTGGACGTCGTCGACCGCCGCGGGGAACGGGTGCTTCGGCGCGAAGCGGTAGCCGACGCTGAACGCGACGTAGCCGTGGCTCGCCAGCAGGTTGCCGGTGTGCTGGTGCCCCCGCTTATTCCCGCCCGCCCAGCCGCCGCCGTGGACGATCATCACCGCCGGGTGCGGGCCTTCGCCCTCCGGCTGATAGACGTCGAGCAGCAGCCTCTCTCCGCCCGCCTCACCATACTGCACGTCGTTGTTCACCATCGGAGCGCCGTGGGCGGCGCACGCGGTGAGGAGCAGGGGAGCGGTAAAGAGGAGCGGGAGAAAGCTGCGCCGGTTCATGCGGGACCTCCGGAAGGAAGGGGAATTACGCTTCGGCGCGGGTGCGGGCGTCGCCGGGGAAATGGTCGCCGACACGGTAAGCCGGCTTCGGAATGTAGGTGTTCACGCCGGGCACCGTCTCGCCGCGGAAGAGGAAGGTCCGCCATTCCGGATTGGTGATCTCGGTGCTCGTCGGAATGTAGCGGATCGTGAGACCGCAGCGGCGCCGCGGGCTGTGGTTCGGATTGCTGCCGTGGACCAGCCACGGATGATGCAGGGAGATGCCGCCGCGGGGGATCTCCACGTCGACCGCCCGGCTCTCGTCGATCTGGTCCGCGCTGATCTCCGTGTGGAGAACTGCCTGCTTGTCGTGCTGCCGGTGCTCCAGCCGCGGCCCCCGGTGAGAGCCCGGGATCACCCGCATGCAGCCGTTCTCCACGTCGCTGTCGTCCACCGCCAGCCAGGCTGTCACCACCTCCATCGGCTCCAGCGGCCAGTAGGAGCCGTCCTGGTGCCAGAGCACCGGCAGCCCGTCGCCGCCCGGCTTGCAGATGTAGTGCGAGGCGAACAACGCGATGCTCGGGCCGATGACGACCTCCGCGAGGTCCAGGAGGCGGGAATCGGAGACGAGCCGGATCCAGAACGGGTCGTCGTACATCAGGTGGTGGTGGAGGGCCTCCGGCCGCACGTCCGGGTGCTTCCGGCGCAGCCATTCCACATGCTCGCTTGCGAGCTCGATCAGCTCCGCGTCGAGGACGTTGGGGAAGACCAGGTAACCGTCTTCCTCGTACCGGCGTCGCAGCGCGTCGCGGTCCAATTCTGCTGCCGTGGGGGGCACCGCTTTCTCCGATCTGGTTGACCTTCCGCAGAGGCGGGCAGGATGAATCTACGTTTGGTTTTGACCCGCCGCGCTCCCTGCCCCGTCTTGTATTTAGCTAGCATCTGGAGCCCGGATGGTCCCGGTGAGAGGACCCGGGTCGGCCCGTCCCTAACAGAAAACGGGGAGACGTCACCGATCTCCGGAGTGGAGGAGTTGATCTCATGGGTTCCGCATCCTACGCCGCCGCGCTCGTGCTCGCTGCCAGCCTGTTCGGCACCGTGGCGGGCGCCGCTCCGGACGGCGCGCCGCCGCACCTGGTCACCAGCTCGTCGGAGAGCGGGCAGCGCGATTACCAGAGCGGACTGCGAGACCTCCACGCGGGACGCCTCGACTCCGCGATCGCCCGGTTCACTTCGGTGGTGCAGCGGGACCCGGCCTGCGTCATGGCGCGCTGGGGCCTGAGCCGCGCGCTCGACCGGGCCGGGCCCTCCGGCGAAGCCCTGGCGATGGCGAACACGGCGGCCGGGATGACCGCGGGCCTGGACGACCGGGAGCAGCGCCTGATCAAGGGGTGGCAGCAGCTCCTCTCCGCGCGCTCCAAGCAGGGACCGGACCGAAACCGGGAGACGCAGAACGCGCAGCGGGACCTCGACTACACCCTCGCCCTCTACCCGGACGACCCGGAGATCTGGCTGCTCCGCGCCGAAGCCGAGCCGAACGCCATCCGCGCGACTCCGTTCATCCTGACGGCGCTGAGAATCGACACCTCCCACCCGATCCGCGGCACCTGGAAGCTCCAGGTACCGCCCGCACCGGACGTGAAGCCGACCGCTCCGACGCAGCCGGTCGCCGAGCTGGCGCAGAGGCCGCGCCTCTTCGAAGGATTGGGGAAGCTCTCCCACCCGATCACCACGAAGCACCCCCTCGCGCAGCAGTACTACGAGCAGGGCCTGCGCTGCATGCACTCCTACGTGATGCCGGGCCACCTGAAGGAGGGCGCCGCCGCCTGCTTCCAGGCCGCCGCGAACCTCGATCCGACCTGCGCGATGGCCTACTGGGGGCTCAGCTTCTGCTCGACCGCTGCCATGAAGCAGGTCGACGCCGCCAACCGCGCGCTGGAGCTGGCGCTGCAGCACGGCACCGATAAGGAGCGCCGCTATGCCGCCATCCGCGTCCTGGAGCTCTCCGGCAACGCGAAGAGGGAGGAGACGTTCGACGCCATCGCCGGCGCCATCGCCGCCTACCCGGACGACGTGGAGCTCTGGATCTGGCGGGGCAAGATCTACGGAGCCTACGGCAACGCCAGCGGCAACGTGAGCTACATGCCGTACCAGCTGGCGGCACTCAAGATCCAGCCGGACCATCCCTCGCCGAACCACGAGCTGGTCCACCTCTACGAGGCGATCGACCGCCCCGCGCTCGGGTGGCCCTATTCGGTCGGCTACCGGGAGTCGGCGCCGAACATGCCGCACGCCAATCACATGCAGGCGCACCTCGCCATGCGCATCGGGCGGTGGCAGGATGCGATCGACGCCACGCGAATGTCGCGAAAGAGATCGCTAGAGGGCTATCCGGAGCTCGACCCGGGGCATCATATCGATATCCTGGTGCGCGCGCTGGCACACGAGGGGCGTTTCCGCGAGGCGGAGGCGGAGCCGCGCGCCTACCGGGGAGGGCTGCCGTGGGCCAGGCTGCTGCAGCTCAAGGGGATCACCTCCGAGCTGGAAGAATGGGCGGAGCAGCGAATCGGGCGAGACGCGCCGGACGGCTTCTACATCGGGGCGATCGTGCGGCTGGACCAGAATGATCTCCCCAATGCCGCCCAGCTCGTGGCGAAAGTGGAGGAGCAGTGGAAGAAGAACCAGGAGGCGTACCTCTACCGCTACCACGAGGTGAAGGGCCGCTACCTGGTGCAGAGCGGCGAGGTGGAAGAGGGATTGAAGCTGCTGCGAGAGGCGGGCGCCAAGGCGGTAAAGGACTCCGGGCTCCACGCGTGGGGCGGCGGCAGTTACGTGCTGGAGGCGTGGGGCACCGAGGCGCTGCGCGCCCACCGCTGGGACGAGGCGGAGGAGGCGTTCCACGAAGCGCTGGCCCACGAGCACGGCAGCATCCTGGGAGCGCTCGGGATGCAGGTGGTGTGGGAGCAGCGCGGCGACGCCGCAATGGCGCGGCACTACGCGACCCGCGCCGCACAGATCTGGAAGGACGCAGACCCGGGCAGCCTGGACCGGCAGCTCGAGCGGCTGCGCAAGACGGCGAGCAGCTCGGCGGTGGCCGCCGCTGCTCGCCGGGGAGGGAAGTAGACTGATGCTGAGCCGGCGATCGATCCTCGCGCAGCTCCTCGCCCTGGCCGCCGCGGGCGGCGCCGCGGCTCAGGTGAAGTCCGGGCCGCAGGTGGGCGAGCGGCCGCTGCCGTTCACCAGTAACATCGTGACCGGACCGGAGCGGGGCAAGCAGCACTGCTACGTCTGCGAGCTGAAAGACGAGCCGGCGGTGCTGGTCTTCGCGCGGAAGACCGACGAGCCGACCGCTCGTCTGATGCGCGACCTGCGGGACGCCGTGCAGAAGCACCGGGCGGAAAAGCTGTTCGGATGGTTCGTCTTCCTCGGCTCGCGGGAGTCCGCCTCGCAAACCGCCCTGGAGCAGGCAACCTACGGGTTCGCGCGCCAGCACGGCTCCACCAATCTCCCGATCTCCGTGCTGGGCGATCCGCAGGGCCCCCCGGGATACCTGATCTCGCCGGAGGCAGACGTCACGGTGCTCTTCTTCCGCCGCGGCAGTGTGGTGGCGAACCGGTCGTTTACCGCGAAGGAGTGGACTCCCCGAGCGGCGGCGGCGGCCCTGCAGGACCTGCCGAAGCTGCTGGCCGCCGCCCCGGAGAAGAAGTAGGCGCCCGCGACCGACTTATTCCTATTGGCAGCCGTCCCCGGGCGGCGCACAGCTAGCGCCCTATTACTTCCATGACGCTCCGCTTCTCATCCACTACCGGCCCACAGCACGGTAACGACACCGCCGGCAAGCTGGCGCGCCTGGCGCAGCGGCTGCAGAACGACCCTCACGAACGGCTGAGCGAGGAGGAGATGGAGGCGATGGCGCGGGAGGTCGGCCTCGACCCCTCGTTCATGCAGAGCGCGCTGGAGCGGGTCTCCGCCGTCCCGGGCGCCGTGGTGCGGCCCGCTCCGGCTCCGGTGGCGCCGGCGGCGCAGCCGGTCGCGGCGTTCGTGCCGCCCAGCAAGCAGTGGTGGCGCCGGGCGGAGGTGCTTTCTCCGGTCTGGTGGGCGACCGGCTGGATGCTCTTTCCGCTTCTGGGGGTCGTAGAGACGACGTTCTTTATCGAGCGTTACGGCGGACCGCCGTTCACCTCGATGATGTTTGCGCTCGGCCTCTACATCGGGGTGGGGATGATCCTCTCCCGCCTGAAGAAGGAAGAGGAAGAAGAGCGCCGGTACCTGGCTCACACCGGTGTGCCCCTTCCGGCGGCAGGCGCGGGCACGCCGGTCTCCCGCGAGCGGCTGATCGAGACCCTCTTCTCGCTGCAGCGCCAGCTCGAAGGCGACCGCCGCCGCCGGGCATTTCTGAGCCTCGACATCGCGGACGCATGCGCCCTCCAGCGCAGCGGCACCGAGCTGGAGGTGGAGTACAGCTTCACCCAGCTCGGCCGCTGGATCGAGGAGACGGTCCAGGAGCACGGCGGGACCGTGCAGAGCTCCGCGGGGGACGGCATGATGTGCGCGTTCCCGGAAGACGCTGCCGCGGTGCGGTGCGCCCGCCGGCTGCAGGAGGGGCTCGCGCGCTTCAACGCGGAGCGGAGCCGCCTGCGGGTGCCGTTCCGGCTGCGGTGCGGGGTGAGCGCCGGGGAGGTGGCAGCGGCCGACGGAGTCGCGCTCGGGTCGCTGCACAGCTCCGTCATCGACCGCGCGGCTCGCCTCCAGAAGCAGGCCGAGCCGGGTAGTATCCTGGTGAGCGGGAGCGTGCAGTCGGCCGCGCTGGCCGAGCTCGGGACTCCCGTCCTTTCGCCGCTCACTGCGGACGGAGAGCCGGTCTTTACCTGGGGAGTGTCCGGAATCCGATAGAGAGAGTCCGGGCGGGGCGGGGAATCCGATGCTGCGACACCAACAATCCGAGGAGACGCGCCCACCCGCCGGAAGCGTAGACAGCGCTACGCTGGGCAAAGTCGCCGCCCTGGCGCAGCGACTGCAGACCGAGCACCAGGACCGGCTGACGGCGGCGGAGATGGAGGAGATCGGCCGGGAGATCGGCCTGGACCCCGCCTTCATGCGCCAGGCGCTGGAACAGGTCTGCTGCCCGCCGGCCGAGCCGGTGAAATCGGTTCCGCTCCCGCCGGCGAAGACTACGCCCCCCTCGCCCACGCTAGTGACAGCGCCGGGCACGGACCCTCGCCCCTGGTGGAGACGCCCGCGGCTGGTGGCGCCCGCGTGGTGGGCCGCCGGCTGGGTCACCCCCATGATGCTGGTCGCGATGGCGGCCGCGATGGACGTGGAAGCCCTCGCCATCCTCGGCTTCTTCGGGGGCTGGGCGCTCTACATCGGCGGCGGGGTCGCCATCTCGCACGCCGCCGCGGAGGAGAAGAAAGCGCTGCAGCCGGAGCAGCGCTCCGGTCACTTGCCGTCCGCGGCTCCCCGCGGCTTCCACCAGCCGCACCATCCTCCGGTGAGGGTACCCACTCCCTCCGGCACGCAGGTCTCCCGCGCCGCGATGCTCGACCTCCTGTTCACGCTGCAGCGGGAGCTGGAGGGGCAGAAGCAGCGGCGCGCCTTCCTGAGTATCGACGTCGCCGGCTCCTCTGAGATGAAGCGCGGTGCCGACGAGCTGGCGGTCGAATACTCCTTCGGGCAATTCTCCCGCTGGGTCGAAGACATGATCACTCGCTACGGCGGCACGGTGCACAGCGCCGCCGGCGACGGCGTGATGTGCGTGTTTCCGGACGACGTCTCGGCGGTCCGCGCGGCGCGCCACCTGCAAGAGAGCATGGTCCGCTTCAACGGCGACCGGAACCGCCTGCCGACCCCGTTCCGAGTGCGCTGCGGCGTCAGCGCCGGGAACGTCGCCATCACGAACGGCCACTCCCTCGGCGGCGTCCACAGCGCCGTCATCGACCGCGCCGCCTTGCTGCAGAAGCAGGCGGAGCCCGGAGACGTCCTCGTCAGCGGCGACGTCAGCGGCGCGGCGCTCTCCGAGCTCGGGCAGCCGTCGCTCGCCCCGCAAACGGTAGACGGCGCCGCGGTGTTCTCCTGGCGCGGCGGCCGATAGCGAGCCAGCACTCGCCCGGGTGAGTGGGAGGCACGGGAAGCAGCACTGCCCTGAACAGCTCGTGCGTCCACCCGCGCGGCCCAGACCGGCGTCATCCCTCCACGGTGCGCCGGGCGATGGGGCCGACCAGCCAGTACGAGAACCATTCGCCCTGGTAGCTCTTCACCGCGGCGATGACCGCGTAGATCAGGCCGCCGATCGCCACCGCCGGGAAGAGCACCATCCCGATGAGCACCAGCACCAGGAGCGCGGAGACGAACAGCGCGACGATCAGGCCGAGCTGGAATAACACCGACTGCAGCGCGTGGAACGCGATGAACCGGGAGTCACGGCGGACCACGTACAGGATCAGCGGTCCGATAAAGCCGGTAAAGATACCGAGCAGGTGCGCCAGCATCGCCAGCGTCTTCTCTTCCTGATTGACGGCCAGATCTTGCGAGTACACTTCGCGCTCCTCTCTGCGGCTTTCCCACTCTCTGTTTACCCAACGGAGGCGCGGTGCTCCGGGTGCGCCGGAAAACTAATAGGAGCGTGGAAGGGAGCCCGACCGGCCCACCTCCACGCTCCTATTCGACCTGACTTCGAGCCGATTAGATATCGAAGTACATGTAGAACTCGTACGGGTGCGGACGCAGGTTGACCTGCTCCAGCTCCCGGGCGCGCTTGTAGTCGATCCAGGTGCGGATGACGTCCTCGGTGAAGACGTCGCCGCGGAGCAGGAACTGGTGGTCCGCCTCCAGCGCGTCGAGCACTTCTCCCAGGCTGCCGGGGGTGTTCTTGATCTCGCCCTTCTCCGCCGGCTCCAGGTCGTAAAGGTCCTTGTCGATCGGCGACGGAGGCATGATCCGGTTCTCGATGCCGTCGAGGCCGGCCATCAGCATGGCGGAGAACGCCAGGTACGGGTTGCAGCTCGGGTCCGGGCAGCGGAACTCGATGCGTTTCGCCTTGGGGCTGTTGCTGTACATCGGGATCCGCACCGCGGCGCTCCGGTTGCGCTGGCTGTAGATCAGGTTCACCGGCGCCTCGTACCCCGGCACCAGGCGGCGATAGCTGTTGGTAGTCGGGTTGGTGAGGGCCAGCAGCGCCGGGGCGTGCTTCAGCAGGCCGCCGATGTAGTAGATGGCGGTCTCGCTCAGGCCGGCGTATCCGCTCTCATCGAAGAAGAGCGGCTTACCGCCTTTCCAGAGGCTCTGGTGGCAGTGCATGCCGGAGCCGTTGTCCTGGAAGATCGGCTTCGGCATGAAGGTGACCGCCTTGCCGGCGCGGCGCGCGACATTCCGGATGATGTACTTGTACGTCATCAGGGTGTCGGCCATCTTCACCAGCGTGTCGAAGCGCAGGTCGATCTCGCTCTGGCCGGCCGTGCCCACCTCGTGGTGGTGCAGCTCCACTTCCATCCCCACCTGCTTCATGGTGAGGACCATCTCGGACCGCAGGTCCTGGTAGTGGTCCATCGGGGGGCAGGGGAAGTAGCCTTCCTTATAGCGGATCTTGAAGCCGAGGTTGCCGCCCGGCTCTTCGCGGCCGGTGTTCCAGGCCCCCTCCACGCTGTCCAGGAAGTAGTAGCCGCTGTGGCTGGTCTGGTCGAACCGGACGTCGTCGAAGATGTAGAACTCCGCCTCCGGCCCGAAGTAGGAGGTATCCGCGATACCGCTCTGCTTGAGGTAGGCCTCCGCCTTCTTGGCGATGTTGCGGGGATCGCGGCTGTACGTCTCGCGGGTGAGGGGGTCGCGGACGTCGCAGATGAGGTTCAGCGTCTTGTGGCGCGTAAACGGGTCGATGAAGGCGGTGGCCGGATCCGGGAAGAGCAGCATGTCCGATTCCTGGATCTGCTGGAATCCCCGGATGCTGGAGCCGTCAAAGCCCAGCCCATCCTCGAACGTGTCCTCGCTCAGCTCCGACACGGGGACGGAGAAGTGCTGCCACACGCCGGGCAGGTCGATGAAGCGGTAATCGACCATCTCCACGCCGGCGTCGCGAGCGAGCTTCAAGACTTCCGCTGGTGTCTCAGGCACTCGTGTTCCTCCTTCGAGCTCGACCAATGCTCCGGAGTACCGCCGGCCGGGGAGCCTTCCCCGACCGAGCTTCGAGAGCATCGCTGGATAAGGTTAGGGTCCGGAGATTTCCCGTGCGTAACACATTTGTTAAATCTATGTTACGCGGGTAGGGTTAAGCTCCTGTAAGAGGGCTAAACTTTCCTGGCCAAATCGACCCCGGGGAATGAAGACCCTTTAGGCTCCGTGTCGTTTGCGGCGTTTGCACGTGGTTTGCAAGCGGTTTGCAGCCCCGGAGAGCCCGATGCCCCTCACCCCCGACCAGCTCCGCCGCCTCGCGGACGTGATCTTCGACGACGAGTTGGAGCTCCGCCCTGACCCGCCGGAGCCTGGCCCCGCCCGCGCGGTTCCGATCGTCCCCGTCTCCGCCGTGATGAACCGCCTGGACCGCGTCGTTGGCCCGGGGAGCTGGTCGTTCGACTGGGAGCCCGCCGGCGACGGCGTAAAGGCCGCCTTACCGTCTGCGGGGAGAGCCGCGTCACATCTGTGTCGTCACACGTCAAGCGTGGCAGGAATCGTGCGCTCGCCTGGTACACAACTGTGCAGTTGCCTCAGCTCCGAAGTGCGGAGTGGGAGGCTCCTTAAGTGGCGTGCGGCCTTTCTCAATCGCTATGAGGGTGGGCGCGGGGCAGAGCGCCATTGGTTCCTTCCAGTCTCCAAGCTGTGTAGCGACACGGTCGCACAGAGGACCACTGCAGTTCCCAGTATGGCTTGCAAGAAATGAACAACTCCAACGAAGCGCTGAAGGTCGTGGGCTTTCTCATTCTGAGCTTTGCCGCCCTCGCAGGCGTTCTGTTCCTTAGAAACATGGAACACCAGCCGCCGTTGCCGGCTCCCCAGGCTACTCCCTCCTCCACTGCACAGTCGGAACCGATGACGGCGTGCCTCAACTGCAACGGTGCTGGTCAGGTTGCCTGCTACTCGTGTCGAGGCAGCGGAAGGTGTGCCATCTGTCGCGGGTCAGGCGGAGGCGGCCCGAAGAATGCGCTGGGGTACTACGGCGACTGCACCTGGTGTCGCGGCACGGGCATGTGCCATGGGCAGTTGCAGACACACTGGGACGGATTGCGGGTGTGTGAAGCTTGCCGTGGTTCAGGGCAGATCACCGTCGCACAGGCTCAACAGGTCCAGCGCGAGCTGCAGGAGTGGAACAATCCGCAGCCGCGAGCCTACAACCCGAATGATCCGTATGACGCCAATGATGAGGCGGTGATGAAGGTGCTCACTTCGCCACAGTAGACGTCGGCGCCCCCACCGAACTGGCGGGCGGCAGCGGGCGCTGCGGAGCGCCTGCCGCCGGGCCGGCGTGGAAGGGTGAAATGGACGGCGCCGGCAGCGGTGGTATAGCGGCTTCCGCACCCGGAAGGACGCGCAGACCGCCCTCAACCAGGTGCTCCGGGAGATGGACACCGGCAGCTACGTAGACCCGGCGAAGGAGCTGGGCCGCGACTACTTGCAGAGGTGGCTGAAGGACTACGCCGAGGTCCACGTGAGCAAGACCTCGTATGAGCATTACGTGCGCGTGCTGAAGGAGCCGACTGCCGCCCTCGGGTCGCTGCGGCTGGACCAGCTCCGGACCGTCCACGTGCAGGGATGGTGCTCCGAGATGCTCCGCCGCGGCGTCTCTCCGGTGACGGCCCGCCACTATCTCGGGATCTTTGACCACGCGATGGGGACGGCGATCACCTGGGGGCTCCTCACCCGCAACCCCTGCGACGGCATCACGCTCCCCAAGGCTCGCCGGTCCGAGCGCCAGATCCCGGACCGGTCCGACATCCGCGGGCTGCTCGGGGCCGCGCCGGAAGCGTGGCTGCGAATGGCGATCGCCCTGGCCTACGGCGCCGGCCTGCGCCGCAGCGAGGTGCTCGGGCTGCGGTGGCTCGACGTGGAGCTCGGCGCGATCTCCTGGCTCCACGTTCGGCAGAACCTGCAGGTGGGGGAGGGCGGCGAGATCCGGATCCAGGTGCCCAAGACCGAGCGGAGCCAGCGCAGCATCCGGCTCCCCGAGCCGCTGGCGAAAGCCCTGACGGCACACCGGGAGACGCAGCCGGTCTCCGAGTTCGTCTGCTGTGACGAAACCGGCGCGTCGATCAACCCGGCCCGGCTCTCCCGCCGGTTCGGCGAGGTAGCCCGGAAGGTCGGCGGGACGTGGACCTATCACGACCTGCGCCACGCCCACGCTACGCTGCTCCTGGAGCAGGGCGTCGACGTCCGCGTGATTCAGGACCGCCTCGGCCACGCCAGCATTCAGACCACGTCCGACATCTACACCCACGTCACCCGCCGGCTTCGCGACGATGCCGCGAACCGGGCCGAAACAGCGCTTCAGGAGGCCCTTTTTGGAGGCGCGGTTTGCAAACGGTTTGCAGACCCGGCCCTACCACCCCTCTCTGCCCCCGATTCCAGGCACGAAACGGAGCAGAGTTAAGCCGGGTTAAGGTAAATCTATATTTCGAGAGCCTGTACGCTCGCTGCCCGAAGCGAACGGCGTCTGCCGTCCAGCAGCTCGTTTGCCCGGGTGGAGCTGCGGTGGTATCACAGTGGCATCGGATCCCTTTATCCGGAGAGGAGGAGCTCCGATGGCCGCGGTCTTTCCCCGAATTACCAGTCTCGCCCTGGCTGTCACTGCCGCTCTGTGGTCGATCTCCACTCACACCGCGAGAGCCCAATCCGCGCCGGTACCGGCGGCGGGGATTGTCACCGCCATGACCGGGAGTGAACTGCCGACCACGCTCACCCTCACCAGCGGGCGTAGCTCCACGGAGGTTACGCTCACCGCGGAGACGCTGACCACCGAAGCCGGCCAGCCGGCCCCGGCACTGAAGCTTTCGCCCTTCTCACTCTGGGGCCGCTATGTGGAGGCGACGGTCGCCCCCGAGACCGGTGCCGCTGCGACCCTGGATGTCGGCCGGGAGTTCCTGGTATTCGGTCCCGTCCAGCGCGTGACCGGCGCCGCCGCGCCGGCGCGCCTGACGATCGAGCCCGCATTCGGCGATCCGATCAGCGTCAGCGTCACCGAGCAGAGCGTCGTGACGGTGAACAACGAGCCGCTTGAGGATCTGGAAGAGCTGGACGACGAACTGGCATTCGTCAGCTACGATCCCACGTCTCTCCGGGCACTCTCTGTCTCAGCGCTTGGTGGGTTCCGCCGCACCCGGGGACGGATCGAATCGGTGGACGTGGACCTCGCCGAGCTGGTGATCCGGCGTAGTGGCGGCGGCAGTCTCTTCCTGCTGGCCGATCTCTTCCCCACCATTGAGGACGGCTCGGAGGCAAAGATCCTCGTCGATGGCGCGGAGGCGACTCTCGCGGACCTCCGGTCCGGAATGGAGATTGTCGCCGACTGGGAGGAGGGCGAGCCGCCGCTGGCCTATATCCTGCAAGCACGGGCTCAAGCGACGGAATCGCTCACCGGAACGGTTACCGGCAGCTCCCTCACGCAGCAGACCCTGGTGGTGCGTCCGGCGGGCTCCCGGGGACAGGCGCGCCCGGTGACCGAGCAGTTGGTGCGGATCACGCCCTCAACGCGAATCACGCTGAAGGGGAAGCGGGTGACCCTCTCTCGCATACCCCCCGGACACAAGGTCAGCGTGACCGCAACTCGGCGCGGCGACATCAGCTTCGCCCGCCGCGTCACCGTGCGGACTGCCCGGCGGTAGCGCCGACGGCAGGCCCGAGGCGGCTGTTTGGGAAGGGCAGCGTCAGTGCGTCTTGGCAGCGACCGGCTGACCGAGGGGGCGCCGCTTCACCGAGCCCCGCGCGGACCGGATGTTCCTCTTGACCGCCTGTTTGCGCTCGACCCGAAAGTGCGCCGAAGGTGCGCCGCCGACCGGGGCGGGTGGCGGCGCCCGGAGCCGGAGGGTATCATCCTGATCGGATTTGGTGCGGAGGGGTCACTCGGGCCGCAGGGAGGACGCAGCGTTGACGGAGGGGAAACCGGAGCGGCGCAGCCCGCTGAACGGCCTGGCGGTGCGGTCCTGGATGCGCTTCACCCGGAGTTGGTTCCTCTACAACCCGCCGCCCCGCACGCGGGAGCAGCTTCGCCACCCGGCCAAGTTCCCGGAAGCGGTCCCGCAGGGCTCCATCGAGTTCTTTACCGCCCCCGGAGAGACGGTGCTCGACCCGTTCGCCGGCGTGGGGAGCACGCTGGCGGCGGCGGCGGCGTGCGGCCGGCGCGGGATCGGCATCGAGCTGTCACCGGAGTTCCATGCCCTCGCCGCCGGGAGGGCCGACCTGGGAGCGGAGAGCCGGATGCTGCTCGGCGACGCCCGCCGCGCCCCGGCGCTGCTCCGGGAGGCAGGCGTGGAGACGGTCGACTACCTCTTCACCTCACCGCCCTACTGGAACATGCTGCGGCAGGGCCGCGGGAACGTGGCGAGCGCCCACCGCCGCCGCCGTGATGCCGGCCTGCAGACCGAGTACTCCGAGAGCTTGAGCGACCTGGGCAACATCGAGGAGTACGAGCGCTTTCTGGAGGCGCTGGCAGAGGTCTTCCGCGGCCTCCGGGAGGTGCTGGCGCCCCGCCGCTACCTGACCATCGTGATCCAGAACGTGCGCATCCCCGGCGGCGAGGTGAAGCCGCTCGCCTGGGACCTGGTCCGGCTGCTGAGCGATACTTACACGTTCAAAGGAGAGCGGATCTGGGTGCAGGAGAACAAGCGGCTCGGCTGCTGGGGCTGGCCCACGGAGTTCGTCACCAACGTCCACCACCACTACTGCCTGAACTTCAAGAACGATCGTTCGTAAGGGGGTAGCGTTTAGGGTGTAGCGTGTAGGGCTTGCGGGGCCGGGTGCGCCATCCGGGCACGGATAACTCCTACTCCTATTCGTTCTCTTATTCTTACTCGAAACTGGTCCGGCAACGCTGCGCCCTTCAGGCGAGAGATCGTTGCTCTGGCACGCCGGTACTCCCACTCGCCCACTCAAGCATTCCTATGCCCAACTGGTACTCGGACAGCTTCCTCCTGCTCCATTACGACCACCCCTATTCCGACCGGGAGCACCCGCCGGCGGCGACCGGCCTGGATCCGGAGCAGGTGGCGCGGCTCCTGCGGCGGACGCGGCCGGACGTGGTGCAGTACACGGCGAAGGGACCCTCCGGCAGCGTGCCGTATCCCACGCGGTACGGCAACCAGCTCCACGGAGTGTGGCCGGAGCACCCGGAAGTGCTGCAAGTCTACCGCGAGGTGACGCGGGAGCTGGGCATCCGGCTGGTGCTGGGGTACCACGGACTGGTCGACCAGCACGCCGCCGAGATGCGGCCCGATTGGATGCGCGTCACCTACAGCGCCGTCCCGTATCCCAACCGGGCGCTCTGCCCGAACTCCGGCTACGTGGAAGAGCTCCTGCTGCCGCACCTCGCGGAGCTGATCGAGCGGTACGAGCCGGACGGCATCTGGCTGGACGGCGACAACTGGTCCGTCAGCCCGTGCTACTGCTCCGCCTGCGAGAACGAGTACCAGATGATCGTGACCCGTCCGTCTCCGATGGGCCGGGACGATCCGTGGTGGTCGCGCTGGCTGGAGTTCCACCGGGAGAGCTTCGACCGCTATCTCACCCGCACGGCCCGCTTCCTGGAGGAGCGCGCGCCGGGAGTGGTGCTCGCCTCCAACGGCGCCTACGCCACGCACCAGCCGGAGCCGCCCGCGCCGGGTCCGGAGCGGCTGACGTGGGACCTCTCCCCCGCGTTTTCGCTGCGGCAGGCGGGGCTGGAGGGGCGCTTCTTCAGTTCCCGCGAGATCCCGTTCGATCTCGCCACCTGGACCCGCTGCAGCGCCCGGCCGTGGCCGCAGGGCAAGCTCCCCGCGCTGCCGATCTATCCGAAGTCGCGCGACCACCTGCGCCAGGAAGCGGCGGTGATCCTGGCCAACGGCGGCCGGTGGAGCGTCTGGATGGGGGTCTACCCGGACGACTCCCTGCCGGAGACGGAGCATGAGACGGTCGGCCAGGTGTTTGAATGGGCGCGCGAGCGGCAGCCGTGGTGCACGGAGAGCCGCTCCGCCGCCTACGTGGCGGTGCTGCACTCCGAGCAGACCCACCGCCGCGCCGGGAACGGCCTCTTCGATCCGGGACCTTCGCTCGACCGGGTCCGTGGCGCGCACCAGATGCTGCTGGAGCTGCACCACCCGCACGACCTGGTGAACGAGGAGGCGCTGCGGCGCAACCTCGACCGCTACCGCGTGGTGATCCTGCCGGAGCAGGTGGGCCTCTCCGCGGAGATCGAGCAGGCGCTGACCGAGTGGGTGCGGGGCGGCGGCCGCCTGATCGCCTCCGGCCGGGTGGCGCCGCAGATCATCGAAGATATCCCGACCTTCGCCTTCGAAGAAGTGCTGGGGGTCCGCTGGACCGGCCGCCGCGACCTCGAAGGGGTGATGCTCCACCGCGGCACCCCGCTGCGGATCGCCGCGCCAACGTATCAGGTCGCCGTCCCCGAAGCGGAGGTGGTGCGCCCGCTCCTCGTCTCCGCCCGCGAGACGGCGATGCAGGACACCGGCTACCCCGGCGTTACCCGCAACGAGTACGGGGAGGGGGAGGGCTATTACCTCGCCGCGGAGATCTTCGCCGCGTACCACCGGAGCCAGTACTTCGGCCTGCGGGAGGTGCTGGGCGACGTCCTCTCGCTCGCCCTGCCCACGCCGCCCCTGCTCACCACCGCCGGCCCGGAGGTAGAGATCGCCATGCGGGAGCGGCCGGGACAGACCGTCGTCCACTGCGTGAACCACTCCCCCGGCAAGAGCCTGGCGCAGAACAACGCCTGGGTGGAGACGGTCCCGCCCACCGAGCCGTTCAGCCTCACCCTCGCGCTCGCGGCCGAGCCGGCCGCGGTGCGGCTGCAGCCCGGCGAGCGGGAGGTGGAGTGGTCCTACGCCGGCGGCACCCTCACCGCCTTCGTTCCGCCGTTCCACCTCCACGAGATGCTCGTGGTGGAGCACGCCCCCGTGGAAGAGCCCGCGCCGGAAGAGTCGGTATCGGACAACGAGGTGGTGGAGGAGTATCCGGGCGACTGAAGTCGCGGCAACAAGAGCACGAAGTTTTTCCCCCGGACGGGGGACCCCCTCCGGGGACTTCGCCAGCAGGGGGAGACCTTTCACCGCTGCCCGCAAATAGAAGGGCATGGCCTCGATGCGCGCAGGTGCTCCGAAGATCGACGACCTGAAACGCCTCATCGAAGAGGGGAACTGGTTCAGCCGCCTCGGCACCTGGCCGGGTGGGGAGGGCACCATCGCCCTGGCCGAGCTCGCGCAGCTCGACGCTCTGCAGGAGGAAGATTACGACTGGCTCCCCACCTCCGTTACCGAGGATGATCCGTTCCACGACGGCTCAGTCATCGAGCCCGCCCGCGCAGCTGTCGGTCACGACGAGTTCCGCGCAATCTCCGCAGAGCTGCATCGTCTCACGCTGCGCCACACACGCGGCCTGGACACCTGGAACGCGCGGCTGACGATCGAAGACCATTACCTAGCGAACGCCGCACGCGGAGGGGCACTCTACGCCACTCGCCACGCCGCGGCGGAGATCCTGGCAGGCAATCCGGGGCCGTGGTGGAGGATCATCCTGATCTATGGATGCGGCCACTGGCCATGCGCGTTCCGGCCCGAGGACGGCGAGATCTACGTGTAATGAGAATCGCCCCGAACGGAAGACCGGAGGAAGTTCCGAAGTGGATCACGAGGCCCAAACACTCTATCGCCCGGTGGGACAGGCGGAGCTGGACCTGATCCGGGAGAGCGGCTTCCGGGAGTTTCCACCGCGGCTCTCGTTCCAGCCGATCTTCTATCCGGTCCTGAACGAGGAGTACGCGGCGCAGATCGCGCGGGACTGGAATACGCGGGACCCGAACTCCGGCTACGTGGGATACGTCACACGCTTTCGGGTCCGCACCGACTACCTTCAGCAGTACGAGCCGAAACAGGGGGGCGGAGGAACGCACCAGGAGTACTGGATCCCCGCCGAAGAGCTGCCGGAGTTCAACCGCAACCTGGTGGGTTTCATTGAGGTGATCGCTCAGTTCCATGCCGCCGAGGCGGGAGACGGGATGGGGGGTTGAGCAATTCTGCGATGCCGCTGGTCCGCGAGAAGGATTTCCGTTACCCCTCCGGACCGGAGCTCCGGAGATTACATCCCCGGGAGCGGAGGGCTGATTTCAGTGCGTCCGGATCCACGGGCTTGGTCATGTGCTGGTCGAAGCCGACCTCCAGAGCCCGACGCCGGTCTTCTTCCTGGCCGTAGCCGGTGAGCGCTATCAGCAGCATCTCGCTGTAGCCTTCACTTCTCAGGCGGCGGGCAACCTCGTATCCATCCATTCCGGGCAGGCCGATGTCGAGCAGCACCACGTCCGGCGCGAGCTCCCTCGCTCGCTCCAGTGCGGTCAAGCCATCGAAGGCGAGGCTGACCTCGTGATCCCAGAGCTCGAGCAGATCGCCCATCGTCACGGCCGCGTCCCGATTGTCGTCGACCACCAGCACCCGCAGCGGGGATTTGGGTCGGTGCAGCGTTTCCAGAGGCATCGCATCCAACTCGGGAACAGCCGGAAGCATCGGCAGCCGGACGATGAACTCGCTTCCCCGCCCCCGCCCTTCACTGCGGGCTTCCACGTCTCCCCCGTGCATCTGAACCAGGTTCTTCACCAATGCAAGGCCGAGGCCCAGGCCGCCCTGCGCACGGTCCAGGCTGCGCTCCTGCTGCACGAAGATCTCGAAAATGCTCGGCAGCAGCTCCCTCGGTATGCCGATGCCGTTGTCCCGGATACGTACTTCCGCCAGTCCACCAACTCGCTTCGCGATCACGCAGATCTCGCCGCCGTCCGGGGTATACTTGGCGGCGTTGTTTAGCAGGTTCGCCAGGATTTGCTCGAGCCGCGCGGCGTCTGCAGAAAGCCACAGCGGCTCATCGGGCAACTCCAGCGTAAGATGGTGGTCTCGCGACTGGATTAGCGGCTGGCTCGTCTCGACCGCATGCCGGATCACCTGGACCAGCTCTACCGATGCCTTGCGCAGCTCGATCTTCCCTCTGGTGATGCGGGAGACGTCGAGCAGGTCGTCTACCAGACGGGTGAGGGAATGGACCTGCCTCTCGATCACTTCTCGCGCACGGCTGAGGGCGGGGTCGGATGTCCCGAGTGACCGCATCACCTCCAGCGCGCTGAGCACCGGCGCCAGAGGATTCCGCAGCTCATGACCAAGCATGGCCAGAAACTCATTCTTGCGGCGGTCCGCGTCTCGAGCTTCCCGCAGAGCGCCTTCCAGGTTGCGGCGCGCAACATCGAGCGCCTGGGCTAATCCCTCCGCCTGCTCTGCCACGTGCCGCGCGGTCGCTGCGTGGCCGGCCGCCCGAACTTCAGCCATCTCGCCCTGTACGGCCCCGGAGATCAGCGGCAGCAGGAGACAGAGTGCGCTGAGCTCGTCACCCGTGGCCGCACCACCGATCAGCACGACCAAGGCCTCGTCTCCGGCCGCGCATCCCGTGACTCGGACCCGCTCCGGCGCGCCACTTAGGGCCGGCAGCTCGCTCTCATGGCGACCGAGCTCCACGCAACGCGCGAGAAACGCGGGCCAATCTCGGCCGCGGGGGAGAGTCTGCGGAAAGCCGAGCGCCGGCAGCAACACCCCCAACTCACGGTCGCGGCTGAAGAGGACGAGGTCGTCCGCTCCGAGGGACCGGGCGAGTTCTCGCGTGGCCGCGGCACGCTCCTTCTGATCCCGCAGACGTCCGACGAGCTCGAGAAACCTGATCGGGAGGGTGACCGGCTTATCGGGGGAGGACGCAGACGACGGCGGTGCAGTTGTGGAATCCACTGAATTGCCCGTCCGCGCGCGCGATCTGCCCATAGGTGTTGCATCCGGCGAACGGTGCGTTACCCAGCGCCTGCTGGATAGCGCCTAGCTCGATCCCGAAGTCGCGACCGATCCGGAGCCGCGTGGCCACACAGTCGAAGAAGAGGGCCGCACCGGGCTGGTGGTTACCGAGCTGTCCCAGGGCTGAGCCAACCGCGCACTCGGCAGCCTCAGCGGGACCCGCCGTGGCGCTCATGATATTCACAGTGGCACCGACAGGGACCTCTGCGGCGCAGTTGACCGAGCCATCCGGCCCGATTGAAAGCGGCACCCGAAGCTTGTGTCCAAACCCCGTGTCGATCCCAAGTACGTTGTGCAGGAAGAACGAGAGCGGCTGCTCCGGATCGAACTGCTGGCCGGTGGCGGCCGCGTGGTCTTCGAAGGCCTGCACCGCGGGTACCGCATTTAGACTGATCAGGCGCGTCCCCTCCGCCGAAGTCACCCGCAGCCCGGCGCTCGCGGGACGCCATCCGTGTTCCAGACCGATGCCGAGCGGCTTTTCCGACAGGATCTCTAGCGCTACTACCGCATCCTCGACCGCCTCGACACCGCAGAAGACGTGCGTGCGATGGAAGCGAGCGTCGTCTCCGGCGCCGCCTCCCACGAGCTGATAGCTTCCACCCGTGCGGAGCGTGATCCGCTCCACCAGCGTCTCCGCGTGACCCGCGAGGGCGTCGGTCAGCACGAGGGCCGTTCGGTATGGATAGATCTGGCCATCCAACCCGCGGAAGCCGCGAGTCACCTCTTCCGCAGCCGCGCGGGCGTCCGCGGTAATCCCGCGTCCGAGCGCCGCCGCGAATCTCATTTCCGGAGCCACGATGCCCACTGCACACGCCGAATGCTCGTGCGGGACGTCGCTCGTAAACTCTCCGGCCGAAGAGGCACCCACCATCGCTCCCGGCCGAGCGGTGGCTTGCAGCGCGTGAAGCAGGTCCGGGTGCTCGTACCGGGCGGAGGCGAAGACGATCACCGCATCCGGCGATTCTCCAGCCAGTCCATCTAAAAGCTGCTTACCCAATGCAGCCCCCGCCGGGCCGCTCTCCACTTCGTCACTCTGCGCGACCGCGTAACGTGCCATATAGCTCCTGTGAGTACGTCAGACGCAGGCGAAAGGGCCGGCTTCAGCCAGGAAAGGAGGTCACGCGGGAAGGATCGAGCCGAAAACGCCCTACTAAAGGTGACCCAACACCCCATCCGTGAAACCTGGACGTGGGCGGATTGTTTGAGCGGGCCGGGACTCAGGGGAAGCCTGTGCGGCGGCGGGAGACGCGGAAGAGGCGCCAGCCGATCGGCAGGAAGAGGAGCAGCGCGTAGGGCCAGAAGCGCTCTACCACGGTCGGTGGGTTGTACGGCACCTGGGGGCGGCCCCATTTCTTATAGAAGGCGGCATACTCCGCCTCGTCTTCGGCATCACTGCCCGCTGCCAGCAGCTCCCGCTCTCGTGCCTGGTAGGCTGCGACCCACCTTCTCGCATGCTCTCGCTGCGTTTCGTAGTCGGAGCGGCGGATGCGTCCCTGCGTACTGAACAACGCCTGGTCGGCGGCCTTCTGCCATTCGACGTACTGCGGGTGCGCACCACCGCCGGCTTCCATCGCTCGCCAGTAAGCCAGCGCAGCGAGTGACGAATCGCCGCGGATTGCCAACAGCTCCCCCAGGGCGGCGTAGAGCTCCGGCGACTCCCGGTCGCCCATCCGGATCATTCCGGCGACACCTTCCAGAGCGTTCGCCGGCAGCCCGGCTTCCTTCAGCATCTCGGCAAGCCGCTCCGGGCTTCCGCCCATTGCACTGCGCCGCTCGCCATCAGGGCGGAGCTTGGGGCCCCAGAAGCCGGCATCTTCCCCGCCCGGCGTGCGGTGACGAAAGTAGCGGATCGCGTGGAGCTGTACCCACTCCCGGCCGAAGTGCGCGTTCGGGTTGATCTTCACCGCACGAGAGATCCACGCGTCCGCCTTCGCCAGGTTGCCGGAGTGCGCGTAGAAGGTGCCGAGGTTCGCGGCGGTGGTGTAGTCGACCCCGTAGCGCTCGATCTTCCGCTGCATCGCGGCGATCGCGTCGTCCTGGCGATCCAGGCGGTCGTAAGCGACGCCGATATCGTCCAACAGCGCCTTCGCCGTCTCCGGGCCCGCCTTCGGGAGCGCGGCCTGCGCCGTGCGGAGGCGGTGCTCCAGGAATTCCGGCGTGTGCCGCTCGTACCGCCCCACGATGACCGCGGTGATCTCCGGCAGCCCGCGCTGCTCCTCCGCCAGGGTGTCGCGGTCCCACATGCACGCCTCCGCCACGGCATGGGCGCAGAGGAAGAGCGCCAGCCCCATCATGAAGGCGGAGAGCTGCCGACAGACACGGCGGCGGTTGAGCAGTCGTCGGAGCGGTGTCATACAGTCTGACAGACGGGCCGTGACGGGCCGGAGTTTCCCCTCAAGTTCACCTCACGCCGCGTCCCGGCATTACTCACTGCGAGAGCCAGATCATCCCGCAGGCTTCCGGAACGGAGGATACCTGGGGAGCCGGAGGGCCCCACCTGTGAGTCCCCCCTGGCGAGATACTGTTGGCGAAATCGGGAAGCTTCTCCGGGGCCCCGCTGACGCCGGGCGCGAAAGCAAGCATTCGCACTCCACAGGCTATCCCGGATGAGATTCCCTCTCGTCGAAAGGGAGCCGGCCTCGGTGCAGTCTGTGGAGTGCGGTGGCTTGTGTCACACGCTGTAAAGTTACGCCGCTGGTGGCGCAGGAAGGTTTTGCCGCATCGCTCGC
>JBKBRF010000064.1:0-33716 GCA_046292385.1 Armatimonadota bacterium
GGGGTGCTCCAGGCGGTGCCAGCGGCCCAACAGCGGGGCGATGAGCTCCCACTGGTCGTCGGTCAAGTCGGTGCTGTAGCGTTTGCGTGTCTTGTTCATCATGGCAGAGGGCGCCCAGCGCCTTCGCAGCGACTGCGGCGTACCTCAGCTTAGTCACAGAATAGAACGACTGTTTTCTAGAGTTCCGTACACCCTCTAAGATCCGCGGTGTCTCCAACGCGGGCGAGGCGATGGACGTGCTCTTCAAGACGGTGGACCTGGGCAAGCTCACCTTCGAGGAGCTGGCGGGCTCCATCGGCCAGGTGCTCCCGAACGCCTCCAGTGCCGGGCTCTCGCTGCAAGAGTTGGGCGCCGCGGTGGCCGTGATGACCGTGAAGGGCCAGAGCGCGAGCGAGGCGATCAATGACGTCAACAATCTGATCCAGAAGATCAAGAACCCGCCGGCCGAGGCGGAAGCCGCCTTCCGGGAGCTGGGGATCAGCTTCGGCGCCGTGGGCCTGGAGGCGAAGGGGCTCCCGGGAATCCTGCAGGAGATCATGGCGAAGACCCGCGGCCAGGCCGACGCGATCCAGCGGCTGATGCCGGACATGGAGTCGAACCGCGCGCTGACCTCGCTCCTCACGGAAGGCGGGCTCGCCTACGCCCACACGCTGCAGAAGATGCGCGGCGCGACGGATGACATGGGCGCCACCCAGAAGGCGAACGAGCGGATCCTGGAAGGCACCACGGCGAAGTGGGAGAAGTTCCGCGCGAAGCTGGAGCGCACGGCGATCGAGGCCGGCGAGAAGGTGCTGCCGAAGCTGAACGCGGTCCTGGAGTGGGCGGCGGACCACACCGAGATCACGATGGCGGCGACCGCCGTGGCCGGGCTCGCGGTCTCCTTTAACCAACTCGCGCAGGCGTTCAACCTCCTCGGCGGGACGAAGGCGTTCCAGTGGGTGATGGCGCGCGGCGCCGGTCCGTGGGCGGCCGGGCTGGCCGCGCTCGCGGCGGGCGGGCTCGCCGTCAAGACCGCCCTGGAGACGAAGGGCGGCGGCCGCAACGAGATTCCCAGCGGGGACCTCAACGCCCTGCGTGCCGAGGAAGCGAAGAAGTTCCCGACCGGCTTCCACGCGCAGTCACTCCTGCGGGAGCGGATCACGGAAGCGGAGACGAAAGGCTATTCCCTCTCGCCGCGGAACCCGGAGCGGCGGCAGCACCTGGAAGAAGCGGAGCGCCTCAAAGCGGAGCTCGCAGAGATGAAGCGCCTGGAGGCCGCGCGCCTCCGGGGCGAGGCCCAGGGTCGTCCGGGCGGGCTCTCCTTCGGAAAGGTCGAGGTGAAGCGCCTCACCCCGGAGGCGCAGGCGCAGCTGCAGGCGCTGGACGCCGCCCTCAAGAAGCTCGGACTCAGCGGCACCCTCTCCAGCGGCAAGCGGAACAACCCCGAGATCAAGTCGGCCCACAACGACGGCCGCGCCGTGGACCTGACGATCCCCGGGCAGTCGCCGGAGGTGGCCGAAGCGCTGCGGAAGGCCGGCTTCCAGGCCCAGTTCGAGCGGAAGGGCCAGCGGAATGCGAACGGCTCGGTCGCGACCGGCGATCACATCCACGTGACGCTGGTGCCGGAGGGTCCGGTGCAGCCGGAGCAGGCGGCGAATGCCGAGCGGCAGAAGCGCCTGGCGGAGCAGGCCCGGCGAGAGGCGGAACGGCGGGCGGAGTGGCTGCGGTCGTTCGAGAGCCGGACCGGGCTGGCGGCGATGCCGAACTTCACCCCCGAGCAGCGGCGGGCCCGCTCCCTGCGTGAGGCCGCGGTCCGCCTCAACGAGCAGAGCCGGGAGTTTCGGGAAGCACAGGGGCGCGAGCCCACGCTCGACGAGCGGAAGAAGCTGCAGGCGGCTTACTACGCCGAGGTCACCCGGATCGAGCGCAACTACCGGGAAGAGCTGAAGCACGCCGAGGAGAAGCGGCTGGAAGAGGACCGCGACCAGGTCGAGGCACGCTACCGGCTCCAGCAGGAGTACGCTGAAGCGATCCAGGGCTTCCATGACGATTTGGCTGCTGCCGGTGAGGAGGCCGCGGAGCGAGAGACGGCGCGGATCGTGGCGGCCACGGAGGCACTCCTCGCCCACGAAGCGGCGGAGCAAGAGCGGGTGGCGGCGCTGCGGGAGACGAATGCCGAGTTGCTGAAGCAGCAGCGGCTCCTCGCAGAGATGGCGGCCGAAGCCGCCGGCCCCGAGCAGCTCCGCTCCTTCCTCGAAAGCCGCGTGGCCGGCCTCGACGTGCGCATCGCGGGGCTGCGCGAAGCTCCGGGCGACACCGAGCGCCCGGAGACGGAGCTGGAGAAGCAGCGCCGGCTGAAGGACCTGACGGCACTGGAGGCCGAGCGGCTACAGCTCCTCAAGCGCATCGAGGAAGTGACCGCCCGCATTGCCGACAACGCCGAGAAGGAGGCTGCCGCCGTGATGGAGGCCGCTGACGCTCTGCGAGAGGCCGCCGCGGCGACCCTGCAGCGACGCCGGGATCTCGAAGCCATGCGGGCGCGGGTGCGCGAGGCGGAACTAGGGCAGGCCATTGATGAGGCTCACACTCCAAGAGAGAGAAGGGAAGCTATAGAGAACCAGCTAGCCGAGAAGCGGGACCGGATTAGCCAGACCGAGCGCCGCCTCGCTGCAGTCGATCCAAACTCCGAGCAGGGGCTTCGGTACCGGGATGATTTGGTTGCGCTGAGATCCGACGAGCGGGAGCTCACGAAAGACCTCGGGGACCTGAAGGGCGGTCGCCGGCTGAAGCAGGTCGTGCCGGAGGTGGCCGACTCGTTGTTCCGGCTCGTGGACGTGTTCAAGGGCGGCGAGAACCAGTTGTCACAAGCCATCGCGTCCCTAGCGCAGATCGTGATGTCGTTCATGCCCGGCAGCGACCTGGGGCTCTTCGGCGGCATTGTCGGCGGCCTGGGCTCGATCTTCGGCTTTGACTCCCCGATGGAGGACTCGAAGGCGCGGCGCTGGGGCTTCGACTTCGGGCTCGCGTTCGGGCAGGGTGCGGTTGGCGGCGAGCGTCACCTGCTGGCGGGCGGAGCGGTGGCTGGCACCGTGGGGGCGGGGCCGGTGAACGTCACCATCAACCAGAACAACCACGGTGTTGGTAGTCAGGTCGATATGGACCGGAACAACCGCGACCTGACGGATCAGCTCTGGCGCTCCCTGCGCACGCTGAAGAAACGGTAGCATTCGAGGAGCCGCCGGGCCGTTTGAGTAACTCGGTCCCGGAGGACTTCGACCATGCACACCGACCGCACAACCAAGATCCTGCTCGGCGCCATCGCCCTCGGGCTGTGGGCCAACGTGTTCCGGCCGGCACTAGGACCCACTCCGGCTACGGCACAAGAGCCGGCGAAGCCGATCGACGTGAATATCACCCGAGTAGGTGGAGCGGCGGTGTCGGATTACATCCCTGTGGCAGGGGTCACCGGCGGGCGTGCAGTGGCCGTTGAAGCACCCGCGAGGAATCAACTTCCTATCAAGGTGCAGGTCGTGCGCTAACCGCCACCCACTCCAACAGACCGTGAACCAGCCTGCCCTTCCAGGGGCAGGCTTTCTCTTTGGTAAGCCATGCCTGTAACCGTCCAGCCCGTCTTCGGCGCCTTCGACTACAGCGCCTCCAGCTGCGACATCAGCGAGTGGTCGGACGAGATTCCGAGCCGCGCGCCGGTGGTCGAGATCCCGCGCAGCGATCGCGCCCGCGCGCAGGCTGGCAACCTGTCGCCGCGAGTGGTCTCTATCCGTGGGGTGATCGGCCAGGACGGCGGCAGCGACCGCGAGACGCTGCGCAACCTGGTGGACGCCTTCACGTGGGCCCACCGGCCGGGCCTGCGCAGCCTCTACCGGGACACGGACCGCTACTTCAAGCAGGCGCAGGTGGAGAGCCTCACCCTCGGCGATGACACGGGGCTTTCGTGGGTGCCGTTCGCCGTGAGGTTCCGGGTGGCCGATCCGTTCTACTACGCCACTGCTCCGGACGCGGCCGACCTCTGGAACCTCTCGGGCGGCAGCCGGAATCTCTCCAACACCGGCGCCGCGACGGCGCTCCCGAAGCTCACCTTCGCCATCGGCGGGACCGGGGAGACCACCCTCGTCGTCACGAACACCACCACCGGCAAGGCGTTCACGCTCTCCGGTCACATGGTGATGGGCGACTCCCTGGTGGTGGACTGCGACGCTCAGACCGTGAAGCAGAACGGCGTGAACCGGATGAGCTACTTCACCGGCGAGTTCTGGCCGCTCGATCCCGGCGTGAACAACCTGACCGTCGCCGTCACCGGTGGTCCGCTGATCACCGTCACCTCGCAGTGGACGCGACGCTGGCTGTAAGCCGCGCGGCTCCCTTCCCTACCGGACCCCCACCCGATGCCCATCTCGACGGAAGTGCGCCTCTTCAACTCGGCCGGCGAGCGCCAGCCGCTGCCGGATCGCTACGTGGTCGATTGGTCGTTCGAGCTGCTCGACCGGGGCGGCTGCGGCACGTTCACCCTCCAGCTGCACGCGGAGCTGGACGACCAGGAGCTGCCGGCGCTGCCGGGGGTCAACTGGCGGGTCGAGTTCTGGTTCGACGGCGTGAACATTTACCGCGGCTGGGTGGAGAAGCCGCGCGGGCCGGTGCAGGTCGGCGCTCCCCTCTTCGTGCTCGATGGCGTCGGCCGGATGGGCTGGTGCCAGTCGCTCCTCGTGGACTGCCGCTACGTGCGGCCGTTCGGCGCCGACGTCTCGGAGATCTACGCCTGGCTCGCGGGCAAGTTCCTCACCGGGGACGAGCGGATTCCCGAACTGGTGGTCGCGTGTGACGACACGATCGGCTACAGCCTGGAGACGGCCGACTTCTTTGGGGCAAATGCGCAGGAGGCGTTCGACCGGATGGCGGAAGCCAGTCAGGACCTCCTGATCTGGGGCTTCGACGTGACGCCCGAGGGCACGGACCGGCTCTACGTCCGCTCGCGGCCGCTGGGGGTCAGCAACGAGGATTACCGCTTCCGGGTGGGGAAGGACGTCACCTTCTACGAACAGCCGGAGGATCTGAGCGAGCTCGTCAACGCCGTGCGGTTCATCGGCGGGAAGGCGAAGGCTCCGAACCTCGTCTACAACCCCAGCTTCGAACTCCCCAAGGTCGCCGGCGAGGGCGCGAGCGGGAATCTCCTCTCCAACCCCGGCTTCGCCTTCACGGGGGGCTGGACGTTCACCCCCTCCGTGGCCGACATCCGCCAGCAGAACGAGGGAGAGAAGAACGAGCAGTCCCGCCGCGGCGGGTGGTTCGCGGAGCTGGACGACCCGGGCGATCAGATCGAGCAGACCGTCGACGTGCCGAACGGCGAGAACCCCTACATCCTCTCGTTCTGGCACGCGCTCCAGCAGGCCGGCTCCGGCAAGGTCCGCGTCAAGCTGCAGGCCCTGAACAGCAGCAACGTGGTGATCGAGACGCTGATCAACGAGCTGGTCGACGTGACCGCCACTCGCTACCAGGAGTTCCGGCGGGTGGAAGACGCCACCGATCCGAACACGGACAAGCTGCGCGTCACGATCAGCTACGACTCCGGCGGCTCCTGCCATATTGATGACGTCGCCCTGTACGAGGCCGATGCCCTGGCGCAGGCCGGCTGGATGGACAAGACCTCCGGGAGCGCGAAGGGCCGGATCGACTGGGCGAACATGGAATCGCCCTACCACGGCGTCTACTGCGTGCGGGCCCGGGTGCGCTCCATCGCGGATCCCAGCAACGACCACGTGCGGCTGATGCCGTTCAAGGGCCAGTGGATCGCAGTCCGGAGCGCCACCAGCTACGTCGTGCGGGTGCGCGTCCGCGGCGCCGCGGGGCTGAAGCTGAAGCTCGGACTCCAGCGCTGGAAGGAAGAGGGCGGCAGCGACTACCAGTTCGGCGACGTGGAGACCCTCGCCGGCACCGGTGACTGGGAGACCTTCCAGACCACGGTGACCACCGGCGATGAAGCGCGGAACATCCGGCCGATCATCGAGCTCCGGAGCAACGGAGTCTACTACCTCGACGCGGTGCAGGTCTTCGAGAGCGGGATCGGCGGGACCGCCCGCTTCTTCGACGGAGAGAGCCTGCACTTCTACTTCCGCAGCGATGATCCGAAGGTGAGCCGGGCGGACCTGGCGATGCACGCCAGCGACCCGCTGAAGGTCTCCAGCGCCGGCACGCCGTTCACCGCCGACGACATCGGGAAGCTGCTCCGGATCACCGGCGGCGCCGGGTGGACCGCCGGGGACTACCGGATCACCGACTACACCAGCGGCGGCTACGCCAAGCTGACCTCCTCGCCCGCCGCGGCGGGAGCCTCTGGCGGCCAGGGCGACTGCGCGGTGCTCCTCGACCTCTCCGACGACGCCCGCGCCTCGATCGCTACCTATGGCCTGCGGGAGGCCGAAGTCTCGATCGAGGAGATCGAGACCTACGAACAAGCTCTCGACTACGCCACGGGCTGCCTCAACCGCTACGCGGTGCCGGCGCGGCAGGGGCGGCTGGTGCTGGAGCCCTGCGACGTGCCGGTGCGCTTCGTGGGCGCCACCGCGGACGCTCCTGCGCAGGGCATGCTCGCCGTGGGCGGCGCGCGGGTGGAACTGCCGGCGCAGCATCCGGTCCGGATCTTCTACCAGCTCCAGCCGAACGGAGTCCTCTCCTGCGAGGTGGAGCTGACCAACCGCACCCCGGATGAGGCCCTGCTCCTCTTCAAGGCACTGCGGTCCGGTGGCGGCTCTGGGGGCGGTAGTGGCGGCGCAGGCGTGAACCTCCGCGCGGCGCCGGGGAACACCAACTCCGGCGGCGAAGAGGGAGCGACCCTCTCCCACGCCAGCCTGACCGACGTCACGGCGAACCAGCATCACCACCAGGTTCACGGATTCGTTGGCGCCGACCACTCCGTCGCGAGCACCGAGGGTTACCTGCCGGTGGTGCAGTCCGGCGGCGCTTCCCTCGCGATGGAGCCCGCGGGAACCCACCTGGTACTGAGTGGCCTCCTGGCCGCGATGCCGGCGAGCGCGCCAGCCGGGACGATCTACCTCGCGACCGATGACGGTGGCGGGACTTCCTACCGCTACAGCGGCTCGGTGTGGGTGCAGATGGGGGCCGGCGTCACGGACGCGGGCGGCGCGCCCTACCTCGCGGTGCCGATCCTGGCGCCGGAGAACGCGGTCACCTGGGCGAACATGCCGGCCGCGGTGACGGAGCTGCTCGGAGCGACCCGGCACCGGACGTTCTGCAACCTGGAGAGCTTCACCCAGGCCCGCCTCGTGGTGAACCTGCAGACTGCGGGCGCCCTGGGGGCGCGGCTGAAGGCGCAGTATAGCCTCGACGCGTCTACCTGGGCCGATCTCGCCAGCGACGGGGACGGCCCCGCCCTCTCGATCGGCGCCACCGGCACCGCCTACGCCCTCTCCGCGCCCTGGGAGACCCTGGCGACGGCCGCGCGCGCCGATGTCTACCTGCGGGTGGTCGGGGTGGATGGGGACGCCGCGGCGGATCCGGCCTTCGGGCTGATCATGCTGCAGTTCCGGTAGTCCCCCACACTCTTGCCCGGGCCGGAAGCCCCAGCGCTGACTACTCCTGCGACTCATCCGCCACGGCTGCATGCAGCAGCCGGCGTACCACCTCCGACTCGCTGCACTCCCAGCGGCGGGTGAGCTCCGCCAATGCCATCAGGTCCTCTGTCGCCAGCCGGAACGTCCTCTCGTGCGGCACGACCCCGCCAATCGGCCTCGCTCTCTGGATCTTCTGCGGCGTGTCCATAGTAACATTTCCCCAGGAGACGCCTTCCTCTAACAGGCTGAGCAAGGGCGGGCTCGTCACGTCCGACCACTGCGCGTGGGGGTGTAGAAGCACTAAGCCAGAAACGGAAGCGGCGGGGAGCGCGGCTACACTCCCGGCCGATGGACCACGGTAACGAAGAGGATCTACTCCCCTTACGTCCCGGCTCGCAGGAGGGAGTCGATGAAGCGCTTCCGGTTAACCGCATTGCGGATCCGAAGCTGCAACTCTCGCACCTTGAAGGGCTTGAGGATGACGTCGTCGGCTCCCGCATCGAATGCCACTTCCACGGCTATATCATCCGCCACTCCAGTGATGAGGAAGATTGGAACATGGAACGTCGCCGCGTTACCCTTCAGTGATCGGCATACGGCAAAGCCATCCAAGTTCGGCATCATTAGGTCCGTCAAGACGAGATCGGCCCCAGAGTTGAGGACCTCGTTGATTGCTCCCTTCCCACTCGAAACCTCGACCACCTGTCCCCCGATCGCCTTGACCATGTCGCGCAGGAGCGAGCGGGTGCCAGATTCATCGTCAGCAACAATCACTTTGAACCCGTCGTTTATATAGTTGACTGCTGAACCTTCTTCCACGCAGAACTCCCTCCGGAATGCGCTTGATTCGCTAACACGATGGTCGTGGCACGTGCATATGGATTATGTCAGTTGTGGCCTCAGTTTCCAACCCGAACTGTGTAATTACCGCGTCGAAGGACGCTCTTTACCTGTATTCACCGCAACTCGCGGCACCAAGCCAAGACCTCTGAAGCGTCAACGATGACCGGGGACCCACTGACCAGCCCCGCCCCGTACTCCCGCGTGAACCGGTCCGTCGCCTCGGTGTAGCGCCGCACCAACTCCGGCGCCCAGGGCTCCCCGTCTGCCATTGCGACCCGCGCCCGCTCCTCGCCGTAGTGCAGCTCCCGGAAGCCGGTGCCGACATGGTCGGCCTTCGCCAGGTCGAGCGCGCGGAAGACGGTGTTGATCAGCAGCTCGATCTCGTGTTCGGGGATGGTGGCGATGGACGCCAGAAATGAAAGCGGAGCGAGGGGTGACCAGCGTAGTTCACCCCTCGCTCCAAATGTTACGCCGCGAGGCTTCTGCGGCCCATACTGGCTCCCACAGCAGAAGCAGAGCCGTTCTCGTCACTGGGCGTTACAGGCGTGCCAGTAATCGTGCCTCTCGGCCTGTCGTCCTCATCGAACACCACCAGCACGCCTTCTTCGTCAGTAGAAGTGCCAATGGTGACCCGGCGAGCCCCACCAGCTCCATCGAGCCGGATACGGGCGCCACCGTCAGCGGCGATAAGGATCTGCACGCTTACAGAGCCGCTCTCCGGGTTGATCAACTGGAACATCGGCTGATCAACCTCTGCTAGCCCGAGCCAGGCGATACAACGGCCTTCACCGTCTACGAACTGGGCCGGGCACTGGATTGTGGTTAGGGGAGCTACATCGTCTTTCTGTTCTTGCTTCAAGAGTAGTGAGCCTCAGACGCGAGGATGCGCGGGAGGAGAGGGAAGCCACTCAAAGCGGAGTCTATGCAATTCGGCCCTCGATCGTCAACCAATCGAGGGCCCGAAGCTCGAAAATCTGTTCGATAGCGGTGCCCTCACTTCCGCTTCAGCCGATCGGCAGGGGAGAACTGCCGGTGCTGGCTCTCGATGTCCGCCTGCGCGAGCGCCACGTACCGATTCACCATCACCAGCGACGTGTGCCCCAACAGCTCCTTCAGGGTGAAGACGTTGCCCCCGTTCCGCAGGAAGCTGATCGCGAAGGTGTGCCGGAAGGTATGCGGGGAGCAGCGGACCGTGTCGATGTTGGCCCTGCCCCCGAGCCGCGCGATCAGCGCGTGCATGCCGTCCCGGGTGAGTGGCTCTCCCGCTTCCCGTCCGCGGTTGGATGCGAAGAGTGCGTCTTCGGGCTCCTTCGGCATGTCCCGCAAGTACGCGAAGAAAGCCTTGGCCACCTTCCGGCCGAACGGGAGCGTCCGCTCCTTGCCGCCCTTGCCGACCACCCTGACCCGCCGACCCGTCAGGTCGAGATCCTGTGTCCGGATGCGGCACGTCTCGCTGACGCGAGCCCCAGTGTCGAGCAGGAAGAGCAGGATCGCCTCGTCCCGCTTCGGGTCGGACGACTTGCCGGCCGCGGTGAGCAGCGCATTGACCTGCTCCTCGCTGAATGGCTGGATTTGGTCCCGCCGCACCACGGGCGCGGTGAGCGACTCCATCGGGGAGGCTTCGAGCTCGCCTTCCTGCACCACGAAGCCGAAGAAGGTGTGGAGCAGGCGGTAGTAGGCGGCGACCGTGCCGGCCTTCACGGGCCGGGTATTCCGCGGGTTGCCCCAGCGGCCGGCGGGGTCCTCGTGGCCGCGGTTGACGTAGGCCAGGAAGGCGCGCAGCTCGGCCTTCCCGCAGGCGTCCCGCTCGGTGTGGCGGAGCCACCACACGAACTTGTCGGCGAAGGCTTGCCGCTCTTCCAGCGTACGCTTCGAGAGCGAGCGAACTTCCCCGTCTAGCACCCAGCTATTGAGCAGACCCTCCGCGTCGCGGCGCGATAGTGAGGAATCTACAGTCCTGAATACAGGTGGTCTTTTTGGCATTCTGTCCTCTCTCCGGTGGGGTAGGGAGGACAGCGGAAGCCCTAACAGGTGGCTATTTTAGGCACGAATTGCCGTCGTGCCGGGCGATGGGATGGGCAGTGAGGGACTTGAACCCCCGACCACCTGTGTGTAAGACAGGCGCTCTACCACTGAGCTAACTGCCCGCGGCCGACCCCGGTATTCTAGCGTCCGCGCTCAACTTCCGCAACGGTCTTCCTCGCTCGGGGCGGGGCCGCGTGAGCCACGTGCTGGCATGGCGGTCGCGGAGCCGGCGCGGGTGGCAGGGTGCGCGGCCTCCTCCGGAAGTAGGAGGAGCTGGCTCCACCGCGCGGCCGATAATCCGTCCATCCCGTGCTGCCCTCTCAGCGTCGACGCGCTTCGGATGCCGGCCTACCTGAACCCAGTCAGCAATCGCGAGCACTCCACCTTCACCTGGTGCGGCAACTGCCAGCGCGTGGCCGCGACCCGAGAGTGGGACGCGCACTGGTGGCACTGCCCCGCCTGCGGTGCGGGCGCCGGCACCGCGCTGCCCTGGGAGCACCTTCGGCGGGAGAATCCCAGCTACCCCTCCCATCCCCGGGTGAACGCCCGCTATCGTGCGGGCGCTCGACCGGACCGCGACTCGATGCCGTGGACCATGCGCCGCCGGCGCCGCTGCTTCGACGCCTGAGCCGGAGAGTCGCCCCTCCTCCGGCAGCTGGCACGCTCGGCGGACTCCGAGGACGCGGGGGGCGAGCGGATCGAGACGCGCGAAACCAGACCACAGATTCAAATGTTGCTCAGTTCCACAATCTCCACCAGGCATGGAAGGTTGTCGGGCGTATTGCGCTGAACCGTCTCCGTGGCAATCTGCCGAATGGTCGCTTGCCGAGTCCCCACTGCATCCTCCCGCTGGAGTCTCCAGCATGCTACGCCCTCACCCCCAGGCCGCTCCTGCTGTACGCGGAGATGCTCATCCTCCTCGCGGGCGCCGTGCATCGGGTACCGCTGCGGCCTCACCGATCGGATGGCATGACCCTCCTCGGATTGCATTACCCCACAAATCGACCTTGAGGTGGAAGGGTAAGCCCGCGTGTCTGGGTATCCCTTTACCACGCCCACGATGCCACTCCCGATGAATTTGCCTATGCCTCAGACCGTGCTGGTAGTGGAGGATGAGCCACTGACCCGAGCCGCCCTGCGCCAGCTCGTAGAGCAGAGCGGAGGCGTGCCCGCGCTCGCGACTGACGGCGGCGAGGCGCTCTCCTGGCTCGCGAGCCACCCGCTGCCGCGGCTGATCCTGCTCGACCTCGTGATGCCGGGGATGGGCGGCGAAGAGGTGTTGGCGCAGTTGGGCAGTCATCCGGAGTGGTCCCGGATCCCGATCGTGGTAATCTCCGGGACCCGGCTTACGCTGAGCTCCCCGCAGGTCTGCGAGGTGATCCTGAAGCCGTTCCTCCCCGAAGACGTGCGCCGCGCTATCCGGGCGCACGGCATCGACCCGGTCAGCGAGGAGGCGCCGCACTCTCACCCGTGCCGTACCGCTCGCGGAGCTGCTCCAGAAAGGCGCGGGCGCCGGCGCTGAGATAGCGGTCGGTGCGATGGCAGAGCGACGTGGTGCGGCGCAGCGTCGGGAGGCCCCGGACCTTCAACCGCCGCAGCTCCCCGGAGGCCAGCTCCGCCTCCACCACGGCGGCCGGGAGAAACGAGGCGCCGAGGCCCACCTGCACGAAGCTCTTCACCGCCTCCACGCTGTCGCTCTCCATCTTCACGCGGGCCGCAAGCCCCGCGGTCCGCAGCGCCTGGTCCACATAGCCGCGGAACCCCGTCCCCGGGGCGAAGAGGATCAAGGGGAGCGTGCCGAAGTCGCCCGGGGAGAGGTCTCGTTCCGGCGCCGCCTCCCGCCGCGCCACCAGCACGATCTCCTCGTCGAAGAGCGCCTCCAGCCGCAGCTCGGGATACTCCACCCGGGAGGTCACCAGCCCGAGGTCGATCTCCCGCTCCAGCGCCATCCGCGCCACCTCGCGGCTGCGGCCGGTGCGGACGAGCACGTCGACTCCGGGATACTGCTCCCGGAAGGCGCGCAGCCACTCCGGCAGGCGGAAGATGCTGGTGGTGACGCCCGCGCCCAGCACCAGGCGCCCGCTGACTCCGCGCTGGAGGTCGGCCACCGCGATCTGCGCCTCGTCCAGCAGCGCCAGGCTGCGCTGGGCGTAGTCCCGCAGGGCGGCGCCCGCTTCCGTGAGCCGCATGCCGCGCTCGGTCCGCTCGAAGAGCCGGGCGCTGCACTCCCGCTCCAGCGCCTGGATGTGGCGGGTCACGGCCGGCTGGGTGAGGCAGAGCTCCTCCGCGGCGCGTGTTACGCTTCCCTGGTGCGCCACCTGCAGAAAGCTGCGTAGCTGGGAAAGCTCCATCGGGTCCTCCGGCAGGATGGGTGCACGGGCGCCGGCCATCAGCGTACCTGAGCGCTGGCGGTTGGATCTCGCGCAGCGGTATGCCGCCACCGTATGGAAACGATACGGATTATTCACCTGACTTATATCGCGGTTCCCGGTAGAACGAGCCTGTTGTCTGTGGAACCGGAGGAGTGGCGATGAGTGTGACCGCCGTCGTAGGCGCCAACTGGGGAGATGAGGGGAAGGGAAAGATCACGGACTGCCTCGCGGCCGAGGCCGACTTCGTGGTGCGCTTCCAGGGCGGCAACAACGCCGGCCACACCATCATCAATCACTACGGCAAGTTCGCGCTGCATCTGCTGCCGTCCGGCGTCTTCTACCCGCACACCGTCAACGTGCTGGGGCCCGGCGTGGCGGTGAACGTGAAGGCGCTGGCGAAGGAGCTGGGCGAGCTGGCGGCGCGGAACGTGCCGGCGCCCCAGGTGCGTGTCTCCAACCGCGCCCAGGTGGTGATGCCGTACCACATCATGCTCGACGCGTACGAGGAGGAGCGGCTGGCGGGCCGGAGCTTCGGCTCCACCAAGAACGGCATCGCGCCGTTCTACGCGGACAAGTTCGCGAAGGTCGGCGTGCAGGTCTGCGATCTCTTCGATGAGGGCCGGCTGCTCCAGCGGCTCGAGTCGGCGCTGGCGCCGAAGAACGTCCTCTTCGAGCACCTCTACGGAAAGCCGAAGGTCGATCCGCGGGAGCTGCTGCCGGAGCTGCGCGAGGCGGCGGAGGCGGTGCGGCCCTACGTCTGCGATACCACCTCGCTGCTTCACGACGCCCTGCGCGGCGGCAGGCGGATCGTGCTGGAAGGACAGCTCGGCGCGCTGCGAGACCCGGACCACGGCATCTACCCGTATCCCACCTCGTCGTCGCCGCTCGCCGGATTCGCTTCGGTGGGGGCCGGTCTGCCGCCGCACGCCATCAGCCGCATCGTGGCGGTGGTGAAGGCCTACTCGAGCTGCGTCGGCGCCGGGCCGTTCGTGGCGGAGATCGACGGCGAGGAGGCGCACGAGCTGCGGGAGCGCGGCGGCGACAAGGGCGAGTACGGCGCCACGACCGGCCGTCCGCGCCGGATGGGCTGGTTCGATGCGGTCGCCACCCGGTACGGCTGCCGGGTGCAGGGTGCCACCGAAGTGGCGCTGACGCTGCTCGACGTGCTCTCCTACCGGGACGAGATCCCGCTCTGCACCGCCTACGAGGTCGACGGAGTGCGGACCGAGACGTTCCCGGTCCCCGCGGCGATCGACCGCGCGAAGCCGCTCTACGAGTCGATGCCCGGCTGGAAGACCGACATCACCGGCGTCCGCAGCTTCGCGGAGCTGCCGGAGGCGGCGCGCGCCTACGTGGAGCGCGTGGAGCAGCTGATCGAGGTGCCGGTCCGCTGGGTCTCCGTCGGCCCCAGCCGCGACGCCCTGATCCACCGCTAACTACGTGTTCCAGACCGGGGCGCAGCTCGCCCCGGAGGGGCGGGAGAAGGTAGCCGGGGGCGGAAGCACAGCGCCGCCCCCGGACTCTTTCCGGCACCCGCGGCCGCCCCGGGAGGGGCGGGAGGACCCGACGGAACCGGGCTAATCCTCGCTCGCGGGTCGCAGCCGCAGCCCCCGGGGCACCACCAGGCGCTCCAGCAGGTCGAACGCCCCCTGCACCAGCAGCGCCAGTACCGCGGCGGCGCCCGCCCCCATCAGCACCAGTCCGGTGTTCGCCGTCTGGATCCCGGTCCAGATCGGATCGCCCAGGCCGCCCGCGCCGATCAGCCCGCCCAGCGTGGCGGTCCCGACGTTGATGACGGCGCTCGTCTTCAGCCCCGCCATGATCGCCGGGGAGGCGAGCGGCAGCTCCACCCGCCGGAGCGAGGCGGTGGGGGAGAGGCCGAGCGCCTCCGCCGATTCCCGCAGGGGGAGCGGGATCGTGGTGAGGCCGACGTAGGTGTTGCGGACGATCGGCAGCAGGCTGTAGAGGAAGAGCGCCGCGATGGCGGGAGGCTGCTCCATCCCCAGCACCGGGATCAGGAACGCCAGCAGCGCGAGCGAGGGGATCGTCTGGATCACCCCCGTCAGGGTGAGCGTTACCCGCCCCAGCGGTCGCGAGCGGGCGGCGCCGATCCCGAGCGGGATCCCCAGCAGCGCCGCCGCGAGGAGCGAGACGGCGACGAGCACCAGGTGCTCGCCCGTCTTGCGCAGGAGGTAGGCCGCGGGGGAGGGGCGGCGCGCGGCGACGCGCGGAGCGCCGTCGGGCAGGGCGGCCCCGATCAGTGCCGCGGCGGCCGACTCGTAGCTCTGCTTCTTCAGCTCTACCAGCCCGTTGGCCCGGATCATCTCCGCTTCCGAGATCCGGCCGACGAGACGCTGCATCGACTCCCACGCCCCCGGAGCGCGCCGGGGGAGGTCGAGCCGGTAGAGGATCACGGCATCGTAGCGGGGGAAGAAGCCGCGGTCATCCTCCAGCAGCCGGAGGTCCAGCGCCTCGATCCGGGCGTCGGTGGTGTAGATCTCCATCGCGTCGATCTGCCCGGTCCGGACCGCCTCGTACGCGAGTGCGTGCTCCATGCCGCGGACGCTGCGGTGGGGGAGGCCGTACGCTGCCGAAAGGCCGGGCCAGCCGTCCTGACGCTCCAGGAACTCGTGCGTGAAGCCGAGGCGCAGCCCCGGGTGCTCTCGCAGGTCGGAAAGCGTGCGCAGGCCGTACCGCTCCGCCGTCTCCCGGGTCACGGCCAGCGCATACCCGTTGTTGAAGCCGAGCGGGTCGCTGATGCCGATGCCCTGCGGACGCAGCGCCCCCCGCAGCTCATCCAGGGTGGGCCGGCCGCGGCTCTTGAGCAGCGACTCCGCGATGGTGCCGGTGTATTCCGGGTAGGCGTCGATCTGGCCCGCCGTGAGCGCGCGGAACACGAGATCGGTGCCGCCGATGTTCGCCACGTGCCGCGCCCGCGCGCCGCCCTCCCGGGCGAGCATTGCCAGCGCCTCGCCCAGGATCCATGACTCGGCAAACGCTTTGGAGCCGACCCGCACATTCGGTGGGGTTCTGTCCTGAGCGGGCGCCGGCCCGCACGGGAGCAGCAGGATTGCCAGGGCCGGGAGCAGACGGGAGAGGCGGCGGATCACGCGACCTCCTCCGGCCACCCGCGCCGCTGCGCGGAGATAAACTCCGTCACGTACGGGTCGGCCGGCCGCTCCAGCAGCTCCGAGAGCGGCCCGGTCTGCAGGACGCGACCCGCTCGCATCAGGCTGATCGTGTCGCCCAGGAACGCCGCCTCCGCCATGTCGTGGGTCACCAGCACCACCGTCTTCCGGAGGGTGCGGAACAGCTCGCGCAAGTCGTCCTGAAGGCGGGCGCGGACCACCGGATCGAGGGCGCCGAGCGGCTCGTCCATCAGCAGCACCGGCGGGTCGAGCATCAACGCGCGGACCAGTCCCACCCGCTGCCGCTGGCCGCCGCTGAGCTGCACCGGGTAGCGCTCCAGGCTGTCGGGCGGCAGGTGCACCAGCTCCGCCATCTCCCGGAGGCGCTTCCGGATCCGCGCCGCGTCCCAGCCCAGGTGCCGGGCGAGCAGCGCGGCGTTCTCACCGGCGCTGAGGTGCGGAAAAAGGCCGCCGTCCTGGACCACGTACCCCACTCCGTGCCGCAGCTTGCGCGCGGTTTCCGGGCGCACCGGCTCCCCCGCCAGACGAACCGTCCCCCGATCCGGCCGGATCAACCCCAGCATCAGGCGCAGCACGGTGCTCTTGCCGCACCCGCTGGGCCCGATCAACACGTGGGTCCGCCCGGCCTCCACCCGCAGGGTCGTCGGCTCCAGCACCGGCCGCCGGTCGTAGCTCTTACTGACGTGGTCCAGCTCGATCATTGAGTAGACTGGAGGTGAGTAGCCGGGGAAGAGTTGCGTTTGACTGCTCCCAGGCGGCGTTATACTCGCCAGAGAACGAGCGGGTCCTCGCCCGCCACATGGTGCGACGTTCCGAACATGTAAGAAAAGGAGATAAGGAGATCAGGGAGATCAGGGGATGGAGCTAGAAGGCAATCTTACGGTGCTCGCTCGAACTCGTGAGGAGAAGAAAACCGGAAACCAGCCCACCCCTACGCTGCCGCAGTGGCCGCACGACGGGCGTCACGAACCGGAATCCATCCCCCTATCCCCAACCCATCCCCTTATCTCCTCTTCTTACACGTTTGGCTTCCGTCCGTCCCCAGTAGAGACTATGACTCAGCTTCAGGTGGTGCCCCAGTCCGAGTTTGCCGCCGCCGTCCTCGCCGGTCTCGCCGGCAGCCCGCCGTCGCTTCCGTGCCGGTTCTTCTACGACCGGGAGGGGTCGCGGCTGTTCGACGAGATCTGCGAGCTGCCGGAGTATTACCTCACCCGCGCGGAAGACGCCCTGCTGCGGGAGGCGGCGGCCGAAATCGCGCGGTCGGTGACCCCGGAGAGCGACCTGGTGGAGCTGGGCAGCGGCAGCGCCACCAAGACGCGGCGCCTGATCTCGGCCCTGCTGGAGACCGCTCCGGAGCTGCGGTACTATCCAGTCGACATCTCCGGCGAGATGCTGCGGGAGACGGCCCGCGCGCTCTCTTCCGAGTTTCCGCGGCTCAGCGTCTACCCGCTCGCGGGCGAATACGCCCAGGCGCTGGGGGAGCTGCCGCGGACGCAGCGCGGTCCCAAGCTGGTGCTGTTTCTCGGCAGTAACCTCGGCAACTTCCGTCCACGCGAGGCGGAGGCGTTCCTGGGAAGGATCCGCGCCACGATGGGGCCCGGCGACTTCGCCCTGCTGGGGCTCGACCTCCGCAAGCCGCGGGAGGTGCTGCATGCCGCCTACAACGACTCTCGGGGCGTCACCGCGCGCTTCAACCTGAACCTGCTGCGCCGGATCAACCGGGAGCTGCAGGGGGACTTCGAGCTCTCCGGGTGGGAGCACCAGGCGGTGGTGCGGGAGGATTGCGGCTGTGTTCAGATGCGGCTCGTCTGCCGGAAGCCGCAGGAGGTCTGCCTGGCCGGGCAGCGGTTCCGGTTCGAGGCGGGGGACTACATCCACACGGAGGACAGCCACAAGTACTCTCGCGAGCAGATCGCCTCCCTCGCCGACGCCGCCGACTTCCGCGTCTCCCGGACCTGGCAGGACGAGCGCGCCTACTTCAGTCTGAACCTGTTCGCACCGATCTGAGGGCGATCCGATGAGCATCCTGGCTCCCAGCTCGCCGGCACCATCCCCGCCGGCCGACCGCCGGCTCTTCCGGGAGCGGTATGCCGCCGTCCGCGCGCTCTCGGAGTCGCTCTGCGAGCCCCTGGAGACGGAGGACTACGGCCTGCAGGCGATGCCGGACGCCAGCCCGCCCAAGTGGCACCTGGCGCACACCACCTGGTTCTTCGAGACGTTTCTCCTGCGGCCGTATGCCGACGGATACACGCCGTTCCATCCCGCCTTCGGCTTTCTCTTCAACTCCTATTACGAGGCGCTTGGGGCGCGCCACCCTCGTCCGCAGCGAGGGCTGCTCTCCCGCCCCACCGTGGCGGAGGTCTACCGCTACCGCGCCGCGGTCGACGAGCGGATGCTCGCCTTTCTGGAACGGTGCCCGGAGCCGGTGTGGAGCGAGACCGCGCCGCTGCTGGAGCTGGGTCTGAACCACGAGCAGCAGCACCAGGAGCTGCTGCTGACCGACACCAAGTACAACCTCTCCGTCAACCCGCTGCGTCCCGCGTACCGGACCATCGCGCCCAGCCCGCCTTCTGCGGCGGCGCCGGTGACCTGGACGGCCTTCGAGGGTGGGCTGCGAGAGATCGGGTTCGGAGGCGGCGGCTTCGCCTTCGATAACGAGGGGCCGCGCCACCGGGTCTACGTTCCCCCGTTCCGCCTGGCGAGCCGGCTGGTCACCAACGGCGAGTACCTGGCGTTCATGGCGGACGGCGGCTACCGACGGCCGGAGCTGTGGCTCTCCGAAGGCTGGCGCGCCGTGACCGAGCGCGGCTGGGAGGCGCCGCTCTACTGGGAGCGCGCGGGCGGCGACTGGCAGGCCTACACGCTCGACGGCGTGCAGCCGCTCCGGCCGGAGGAGCCGGTCTGTCACGTCAGCTTCTTCGAGGCGGATGCCTTCGCCCGCTGGGCCGGCCGCCGCCTGCCGACCGAAGCCGAGTGGGAGCTGGCCGCGGAGGGGGAGCCGGTCGCCGGCAACCTGCTCGAAACCGGCCGCCTGCACCCGGCGCCCGCCACCGGCGAGGGGCTCTCGCAGTTGTACGGCGACGCCTGGGAATGGACCGCCAGCCCGTACCGCCCCTATCCCGGTTTCCGTCCCGCGCCCGGCGCGGTGGGGGAGTACAACGGCAAGTTCATGTGCAGCCAGATGGTGCTGCGCGGCGGCTCCTGCGCCACGCCGCCGGGCCACATCCGCCCGACGTACCGCAACTTCTTCCCCCCGGACGCCCGCTGGCAGTTCAGCGGCCTCCGCCTCGCCGAGGACGCGTGACGGCGGACGCTGAACCCCACGGCGCTGTCGTGCTGGGTCGCGAGCGCCTCGTCAGGCCGGGTTCCTACCCTCCGCTCGCATGCCCCGCCGGCGCGGCGCTCGCTTTACCGCGCGTCCTGAACAGCGCTATAATGGTCACGATCGGGCGGATAGAGAAACGCCCCCTGCGGCTCCGGGTGGGGCCGGTGGAGACTAGCTTCAATGTTCAACGTCATCGAAAAGCCGGCTGTTAGCCTGACCGAAGCCGCGATTGAAAAGGTGCGGGAGATCATGGCCTCGCAGGAGCAGGCGAATGCTGGCCTCCGCATCTACGTGGCGGGCGGCGGCTGCTCCGGGTTCAAATACGGCATGGCCCTGGACCAGGAGCCGGCGCCGGACGATCAGGTCTTCGAGTTCAACGGCCTGAAGGTCTTCATCGATTCGATGAGCTGGCCGTACCTGCAGGGCGCCCGCGTCGACTACGTTGACGACTCGCTGCTGGGCCAGGGCTTCAAGGTCGACAACCCGAACGCTACCTCGTCCTGCGGCTGCGGGCAGTCGTTCCGCACCGAGTAAGCTTCGGCACCCGAACGAAATAAACGGCCCCGGAGACGGCGAGGTCTCCGGGGCCGCTTCGTCGTACCTGGCTGCGAGCTGGACGGGCCTATGCCGCCGAGCGCGGGCTGCCGGCGGCGCGGCCGGTCATCCACAGCCACGCTCGCTTGAGCGCGCCGCGCCAGCCGATGTCACTCGGGTCCAGAAGCGCCAGGCCGTCCGGATACTCCTCGTCGAAGAAGCGCTGCAGGTCTCGCATGAGGCGGACCTTCCCCTCTTCCGGCAGATCGGCGGCGCGGCTCACCCCGTACGCCGCCAGGTGGCGCTCCACCAGCTCCGTGCCGCGATCGGCTACCTGCTGCTGTACGTCCGGAACGAACCGGTTGACCTTCTTCACTGCGAACCTCCTGCCGCGTGGGGAAATCTTACGCTCACCCCATGCATACCCGGCGAGCTCCCTGGGGAAAACGCACTGCTCCGTTGAGAGAGCAGCAGTAAGGCGCGGGAGGGACCATGCCTCGGGTGCAGCAAGAGCCGCTGGAGTTGAATGTCTATCGGGTCGACGGATACCCATGCCTCCGGTTAACCGGAGAAGGGGATCCGCAGGGAGCCGACCGCCTCGAGGCGGCGTGCCGCGAGCTGATGCTGGCGGGGCACCACCGGATGGTGGTCGACGCGCGCGACGTTCAGTTTTTCGACCCGGACTGCGCCCGGCGGCTGGAAGAGATCTGCCAGGAGCTGCAGGAAGAGGGCGGAGGAATGGTGCTGGTAGACCGCAGCCTGCCGGTGGAGCGGAGCCTCAAGCTGGTGGGGCTCGACCGCTGCGTTCCCGTGGCCGCCTCGATTGCCGAGGCGACTCGCTGCCTCGATCTGCTGGAGTGACCGGGACTTCGGGACGGCGTCCGGGCTATCCTGAAGTATGACGGAACGAGAAAAGATGCTGCGGGGCGAGCTCTACCTCGCCTCGGACCCGGAGCTGACGGAGGCGCGTCAGCGCGCGCGACGGCTGACGCGCCTCTACAATGCCGCCACGGAAGAAGAGTGGGATCGCCGCCGGGAGATCCTGCGGGAGCTCCTCGGCGCGGCAGACGCAGACACGGTGATCGAGCCGCCCTTCTTCTGCGACTACGGGTCCCACATCTACCTGGGAGCGCGCTTCTACGCCAACTTCGGGCTGACCGTGCTCGACTGCGCCGAGGTCCGGATCGGCGACGACGTGATGATCGGGCCGTCGGTCCAGATCTACGCCGCCACGCACCCGCTGGAGGCCGAGGAGCGGATCAAAGGACCGGAGCTGGCGCGGCCGATCACCATCGGCGACCGGGTCTGGATCGGCGGCGGCTCCATCCTCTGTCCCGGCATCACGATCGGCGAAGGGACCACCATCGGGGCCGGCAGCGTGGTGACCAAGGACGTTCCCCCGCACGTCCTGGCCGCCGGAAACCCCTGCCGGGTGCTCCGCTCGCTCCGGGAGGAGCCCGCCGAGCCGGCCTAGCCGCGCTCCACCGGTCCGGGCCAGGCGCTCATGCCGTAGCGCAGGTTGGCGATCCGGTCGAAGCCGGCCTGCACCAGCCACTGGCCCGCGGCCGCGCTGCGGATGCCGTGCGCGCAGACCACCAGCGTCTCCGCCTCCGGGTCCAGCTCCTGGTAGCGGCCGGTCAGCTCGTCCAGCGGAATGTGCACCGCCCCCGGAATATGCCCGCCGCGCCACTCCGGCAGCGTGCGCACGTCGAGGACCACCACCTCGCCGCTCGCCACCCGCGCGTGACCTTCTTCCGGCGACAGCTCTCGGTAGGACATCTGGAAACTCTTTTCAGGAGATGGGGCGATGGGATGGGGATGGGGGGATGGAACCAGCCGGACCCACCTCTGGACTTCTCTAACTGCGACTAAGGCTATACCTGTGCCGCTCGGAATGCAACCGGCAGGAGTTTGCCGGGGCCGAGGCTCAACTCCCCTTGACGGTCCGTTACAACTATCCCAACCGCCATGCACATTTCCGAGCTGGATACCCCTGCCGTTCTGATCGATCTCGACGTGCTGGAGCGCAACCTCCGCCGCGCGCAGGACTACTGCGACACGCACGGCCAGCAGCTCCGGCCGCACATGAAGACCCACAAGATCCCCCAGCTCGGGCGGATGCAGGTGGAGCTGGGGGCGGTGGGGCTTACCTGCGCCAAGCTGGGAGAGGCGGAGGTGATGGCGGACGCCGGGATCGAGGATCTCTTCATTGCCTATCCGCTCTGGGGAGAGCAGAAGCTGCGGCGGCTGGTGGAGCTGGCGGGCCGCTGCCGCCTGAGCGTGGCGTTCGACTCGGCGGAGGTGGCGGAAGGGATCTCGCCCGCGGTCGCGGCGGCCGGGCTGGAGATTGGTGCGCTGGTGGAAGTCGATACCGGCACCTTCCGCTGCGGAGTGGCGCCGGGACCGGGCTTGACCTCTCTCTGCCGGAAGGTGATCGACCTCCCCGGGCTTCGCTTCCGAGGACTGATGACCTACCAGGGCTACGTCTCCGGCAGCACCGAGGAGCGCGAGGCGCAGATGCGCGCCGAGGGCGACCGGGTGCGCGGCGTGCTCGACGGCCTGTCGGCCGAGGGGATCGAGTGCGAGGTGGTGAGCGGCGGGACCTCGCCCAGCCTCTTCTTCTCCCACGTGGCGCAGGGCATCACGGAGAACCGCAGCGGCACCTACGTCTTCAACGACCGGAACATGGTCAGCAGCGGCGCCGTGACGTGGGACGACTGCGCGATGCGCGTGGCGGTGACGGTGGTCAGCACCGCGGTCGAGGGGCAGTTCGTGATCGACGGCGGCTCCAAGACGTTCAGCGGCGACCGCACTCCCGCCTGGGAAGGCTGCGGCCGGGTGGTGGAGCTGCCGGACAGCGTCTTTCTCAAGATGAACGAGGAGCACGGCATGGTGCGTCTCCCCGAAGGCACCCCGCAGCCGCGCATCGGCGACCGCTTCCACGTCATCCCCAACCACGTCTGCACCGCCATGAACATGCACGACGAGGTCTGGGTCCACCGAAACGGCGAGGTGGTCGATCGCTGGGAGATCGCCGCCCGCGGCAAGATCCGCTAGGCAGGGGCTACTCCTGCGGCTTGCCGCTGTTTCCCGGCTTTGGCGGCACGCCAGACCCCTCCGATGGCGGCTTGGGGTTCGTGATTACGTTACTGGGAGTGTAGTTGCTCTGCTGAGTAGGTTGGTCAACGACCAGCCGATGCGGCTGCTGGGGGATGCCGTTACTTCTGTCGCTCATCGCTATGCCTCCTCGGCGCGGAAGAACTCGATCAGCTCGCAATCCGCCTCCCGCACCATCATCCCAATACTACCAGCTACGGGGCCGAGGATCCTACCCGTCTCCTGATCCACGCGCCACACCTGTGAGACATAGATCTCGGGTCGTAGGGGATGTCGTGTGGCTACGGAGCCTCGTCCATAGAAGCCGGCTACCTTCCGGCCATCCTTGAGATGGAACAGGATGAAGCACGACTCGCGCTCGTGAAAGAACTCGTCCCAAATCGGGCGGAGCGGCCGGCCGAGCCATTTGGCGGCCAAACGTGACATCCTTAACCGGAACGCCGAATAGGCGAGTAGAGCCGGGATTGCGAAGGCGACCGCGAAGTTCAACGCGAGATAATAAGGGTTTCCGGGAGACGCGAATCCCGGGCGTAGGCTTATGAGCAGCAACGGTGACGCGACCGCCAGGTTCAGCATGCTGTAGCAGATCAGCTCGATGACAGCCTTGCTGAAGTCTCTGGGCTCACGCGGACGCAGCACGTCGTAGACCGTCAGCGTAACGAAGCCGGGGACCACGAAGAAGAGGAAGAGTTGCAGCCCTTCGACCGTCAGGGTTGGCATTCGGTGTTTCCCGCTTTCGAAGCAGTTCCGCGCACACTTACATCGCCGGGTCGAGGACCCCTTTCCCCAGGTAGAGCGGGTGCAGCTCCGCCACCAGGCGGCCGCTCTTCACGTGCGGGTCGGCGTCTACGAACGCCTTCGCCTTCGCTTCGTCGTCGGTGCGGAAGACCAGGATGCCCTGGCGGTCGCCGGCGTCCGTCAACGGCCCCACCAGCGCCAGCAGACCGTCTTTGCGGCCCTGCAGCAGGTACTTCAGGTGCGCTTCGTGTGCCTCGCGCAGCGCCTCGCCCGACTCGGCGGTGTAGCTCGGGCCTTTCTTGTAGAGCACGAACTGGTACTTCACCATCTGCGGCGGCTCGACCGGCTTCCCGAACGAGCTCTTGAAGGTCATCCACTGGTGGATCTCCGGCTTCAGGTAGCCGGCCTTCACGAACGGGTCGTCCTTGAGCTCCGCCAGCGCCTCCTCCCGCGTCTTGACCGTCAGGATGACAATCCCCCGCAGCGGGGTGCGGTCGCCGAATGGCCCGGCGGTGACCGCCTTCCCTTCCTTCCACATCCGCTCGAGGTTCCCGATGTGGGCCTTCTGCATCGCCGCCGCTTCTTCGCGGGGCAGCGGCGTCTTGTTGTCTCCGCTTACGAAGAAGGTCCACCAGTAGGTGGTCATCTCGTTCGGATCGATTAGCGGCTTCTTCGGCTCCTCCGCGCGAAGCGCGGGCGAAACCAGGGCCAGCAGCCCCAGGATGGCGAGGGAGAGACGCAGCTTCGACATGGTAGAGCTCCCGCGAGCAGGCAAACAAGCGTGTGAGGGAGTCTTCCGCGCCGCGGGCTTCCCTACCTCCCGCCGGCCGCTTGCCGGCTTGACCGCCGTGGTATGCTGGAACCCATTGTCTGTCTCCGGAGGCGCCGATGCTCCTCTCCATCACCACCACGCACCAGCCCGCCACCGACCTGGGCTATCTGCTACACAAGAACCCGGCCGCCGTGCAGTCGTTCGAGCTGCCGTTCGGGATGGCGCACGTCTTCTATCCGGAGGCGAGCGAGGCGCGCTGCACCGCGAGCCTGCTGGTGGAGCTGGATCCCGTGGGACTGGTGCGCGACCGGCGTGGACCGTCGGGTGAGGGCGGGCGCTTCGATCAGTATGTCAACGACCGGCCGTACGCCGCGTCGTCGTTCCTGAGCGTGGCGCTGGCGCGCGTCTTCCGCAGCGCGTTGAAGGGCAGCACCAAGGAGCGCCCGGAGCTGGCGGCGGCCGCGATTCCGCTGGAGGCGCGGCTGCCGGTGGTGCCGAGCCGCGGCGGAGAGGGGCTGCTCCGCCACCTTTTCGAGCCGCTGGGCTACGAGGTGGAGGCAGAGCGGCTGCCGCTGGACGAGACGTTCCCGGAGTGGGGCGTGAGCCCGTACTACCGGCTCACCCTGCGGTCGGAGAAGCGACTCTCGGAGCTGCTGACTCACCTCTACGTGCTGATCCCGGTGCTGGATGACGAGAAGCATTACTGGGTCGGCGACGAGGAGGTGGAGAAGCTGCTGCGTCACGGCGGCGACTGGCTCGGCGCCCACCCGGCGCGGGAGCTGATCGCGCAGCGGTACCTCAAGCGGCGGCGCAGCCTGGTGCGTGACGCGCTGGAGCGGCTGGTGGAAGAAGAGGCGGCCGAGCCGGCGGCGGAGGAGCCGAAGCGCGGCTCCGCGGAAGCCGCGGCGGAAGAGACGCTGAGCCTGAACCAGCAGCGGCTGGGCGCGGTGCACGCGGCGCTGCGCGCCAGCGGGGCGGCGAGCGTGATCGACCTCGGCTGCGGCGAGGGGCGGCTGCTCCGCATCCTGTTCGAGGACCGCCGGTTCGAGCGGATCGTGGGACTCGACGTCTCCTACCGCACCCTGGAGATGGCGCAGGACAAGCTGCGGCTGGAACAGCTCTCCCCGGCCCGCCGAGCGCGGATCGAGCTGCTGCACGGCTCCCTGATGTACCGCGACCGCCGCCTGGAGGGCTTCGACGCCGCCGCCGTGGTGGAGGTGGTGGAGCATCTCGACCCGCCCCGGCTGGCCGCCTTCGAGCGGGTGCTGTTCGAGCTCGCGCGTCCCAGGACGGTCGTGCTCACCACCCCGAACCGGGAGTACAACGTCCGCTGGCCCAGCCTGCCGGCCGGGCGGTTCCGGCACGAGGACCACCGCTTCGAGTGGACGCGCGGGGAGTTTCAGGAGTGGGCGCGCGCCCAGGCGGAGCGGTTCGGCTACACGGTTCGCTTCGAGCCGGTGGGGCCGGACGATCCGGAAGTCGGCCCGCCGACTCAGATGGCGATCTTCGGGAGGGCGGAATGACGCTGAACATCCCGGAGCTCTGCCTCGTGGCACTGATCGGGCCGTCGGGAAGCGGCAAGTCGTCGTTCGCGCGGAAGCACTTCCTGCCGACGGAGGTGATCTCCTCCGACTTCTGCCGCGGTCTCGTCTCGGACGACGAGAACGACCAGTCCGCAACCGGGGACGCCTTCGACGTGCTGCACTACGTCGCGTCGAAGCGGCTCGCGCGCGGCCGCCTGGCGGTTGTCGACGCCACGAACGTCCAGCCCGAGGCGCGGAAGTCGCTCCTGGCGCTGGCCAGGGAGCACCACGTGCTGCCGGTCGCCATCGTCCTGAACCTGCCGGAGAGCGTCTGCCGGGAGCGGAACCGGGAGCGGCCGGACCGCCAGTTCGGCCCGCACGTGCTCCGCAACCAGACGAGCCAGCTCCGCCGCTCGCTGCGCGGCCTGCAGCGGGAAGGCTTCCGCTACGTCCACGTGCTCTCCTCCCCGGAGGAGGTCGACGCGGTTACGATCGAGCGGACGCGGCTCTGGACCAACCTCCGCCACGAGCGTGGCCCGTTCGACATCATCGGCGACGTGCACGGCTGCTTCGAAGAGCTGGAGGCGCTGCTGCGGAAGCTCGGCTACGAGGTAGAGGCCCGCGACGGCGGGTGCGCGGTCCAGCCGCCGGACGGACGCAAGGCAGTCTTCGTCGGCGACCTGGTCGACCGCGGCCCGATGGTTCCGCAGGTCCTTCGCCTGGTGATGGGCATGGTGGCGGAAGGCACCGCCCTCTGCGTGCCCGGCAACCACGACGTCAAGCTGCTGAAGAAGCTGCGCGGCAAAGACGTGCGCCTCACCCACGGCCTCGCGGAGACGCTGGAGCAGCTCGAGCGGGAGCCGCCGGAGCTCCACGCGGAGGTGATGCGCTTCATCGACAGCCTGGTGAGCCACTACGTGCTGGATGACGGACGCCTGGTAGTAGCCCACGCGGGGATGACGGAGGAGCTGCAGGGCCGCGCCTCCGCTCGCGTCCGCGAGTTCGCGCTCTACGGGGAGACGACGGGAGAGACCGACGAGCTCGGGCTGCCGGTCCGCTGGAACTGGGCGGCGGAGTACCGCGGATCCGCGCGCGTGGTCTACGGACACACGCCGGTCCCGGAGGCCGACTGGCTCAACCGGACGCTGAACATCGACACCGGCTGCGTCTTCGGCGGCAAGCTGACGGCGCTGCGCTACCCGGAGCTGGAGATGGTCTCCGTCCCGGCGGCGCGCGCGTACGCCGAGTCGCCGCGCTGGGCCGCGGAGACCGGTGCCGCGGCGCCGGAGCTCTCCGCGCAGCAGCAGGTCGACGACCTCCTCGACCTGGACGACGTGCGCGGCAAGCGGATCATCTCCACCGCCCTCCGCGGGCAGGTGACGGTGCGCGAGGAGAACGCGACGGCGGCGCTGGAGGTGATGAGCCGCTTCGCCGCCAATCCTCGCTGGCTGATCTACCTGCCGCCGACGATGTCGCCCTCCGAGACTTCGCGCGAGCCGGGCCTGCTGGAGCATCCGGCGGAGGCGTTTTCCTACTTCCGCGCCCACGGCGTGGGGAAGGTGGTGTGCCAGGAGAAGCACATGGGCTCCCGCGCCGTCGTAATCGTCTGCCGCGATGCGGAGACGGCGCTGCGTCGGTTCGGCGTGCGCGAGGGGGAGACCGGCGCGGTGCTCACCCGCACCGGGCGCCGCTTCTTCGAAGACCGGAAGCTGGAAGAAGCGCTGCTCGCCCTGGTGCGGGCGCGGGTCGACCACGCCGGCCTGTGGGAAGAGCTGGCGACCGACTGGCTCTGCCTCGACTGCGAGCTGATGCCCTGGTCCGCCAAGGCGCAGGCCCTTCTCACGCAGCAGTACGCCCCGGTCGGGTCGGCGGGCGCGGCGGCGCTGGAGGCGGCAACCCAGGCCCTGGCGCGGGCACGCGAGCGCGGCGTCGACGTGAGCGCGGTGGAGGAGCGCTCCGGCGAGCGGCGGAACATGGTGGCGCGCTACCGCCAGGCCTACCGGCGTTACTGCTGGCCGGTCGCGTCGGTCGCCGATCTCAAGCTCGCGCCGTTCCACCTGCTCGCCTCCGAGGGAGCGGTCCACGTCCAGAAGGACCACCTCTGGCACATGGAGACTCTGGCCCGGCTGGCCCAGGGCGGCGACGGCCTGGTGCAGGCGACCTCGTACCGGATGGTCGACGTGACCGACAGCGAGTCGCAGGCGGCGGCAGCGCACTGGTGGGAAACGCTGACCGGCTCCGGCGGCGAGGGGATGGTGGTGAAGCCACTGGAGTTTGTGGCGCGCGGTCCCAAGGGGCTGGTGCAGCCGGCGCTCAAGTGCCGCGGCCGGGAGTACCTGCGGATCATCTACGGTCCGGAGTACACCGTGCCGGAGAACCTGGACCGCCTGCGCACCCGCGGCTTCCATACCAAGCGGTCGCTGGCGCTGCGGGAGTTCGCGCTCGGGATCGAGGCGCTGGAGCGCTTCGTGCGGCGAGAGCCGCTGCGGCGGGTGCACGAGTGTGTGTTTGGAGTGCTAGCATTGGAGAGTGAGCCGGTGGATCCTCGGCTTTGATGATGCCGTTCGTTGAATGGCGGGGCCCCGCGAGCATGGCCGTCACTCGTGTGGCGTTGAGTGGGTGTGTGAAGATCTCCTGGGAGAGTGCGCTCCGGAGAGCTAAAAGCATAGGAGTGAGGCAGCGTCGGCAGCGCGGGACCGACCCCGCGCCCTAGTCGCCCGATTCAGCCCTCCCGCGACGCGTGGCCTTCCGCGGCCCTTTCACGCTCCGCCTCCGGACGCCGCGGACCGACGCTGTGCGCGGCAACGTAGTGCTGGTGCCGAAGGAAATCGTAGAGGTGACGGCTCGGCCGAGGAGCCTGGAGGCGCTGCCAGCGGCAGCGACGGAGGGCTCCCTTGTGACCACCCCTGGCGAGGGGTGGTTGCTTGAGCCGGACGGAGCGGCCCGTGAGTCGCCGTTACGTTGAGGCCGCAGCTCACGGACGCGGAGCGCAGCCTGACGAAGAGCACGCCCGGACCAGCCCGCTAGCGGAGGCGAAGCCGGAGCGTGAAAGGGCTGAGGAAGGGCCACACACGCGGGAGGGCCGCTCCGTCCGGTGAGGGCACGGGGTGGACACTCGTGACGAAGCTTTACCCGGTGAGCGGCTACATGCCCGGTGGCTGCCGGGAGCAGCCGCTCCCGAACGGGTGCAGGAGAGGGGAATCAGGAAGATGCAGGTCAAGCTCGACTACGGCCGTACCGGCCTAACGGTGACGGTGCCCGACCACAACCTGGAAGGGGTGTTGACCCTCCAGGAAGCGAAGGCCCACTACTGGCCGGAGCGGGGGGTGCGGGACGCCGCGCGCCAGCCGATCGGCTGCCCGCCGCTGCCGGGCCTGGCGCGCGGGAAGAAGTCGGCCTGTATCGTGATCTCGGACATCACGCGCCCCGTCCCGAACCGCGCCATCCTGCCGCAGCTCCTGGGGGTGCTGGACGTCAGCGGCGTGCCGCGGGAGGCGACGACGATCCTGGTCGCCACCGGCACGCATCGCCCCTGCACGGAGGCGGAGCTGCGCGAGATGGTGGGAGAGGAGATCCTGCGCGACTACCACGTGGTGAACCACGACGCCCGCGATCCCGATACCCATCGCTATCTCGGGGATACCCCCAAGGGCGTGCCGATGTGGGTCGACACGCGCTTCCTCGACGCGGAGCTGAAGATCTCCGTCGCCCTCATCGAGCCACACTTCATGGCCGGCTTCTCCGGGGGCCGGAAGAACATCTGCCCCGGGATCTGCGCCATGGAGACGGTGAAGGTGTGGCACGGGCCCCGCTTCATCGGCCACGAGCTGAGCGACAGCGGCTCCGTAGACGGCAATCCGGTCCACGAAGACGCGCTCTACGTGGCGCTCAAAGCGGGGCTCGACTTCATCTGCGACGTCACGATGGATGAGAACCGCAAGGTGACCGGCATCTTCGCGGGCGACCCGGAGAAGGCGTGGCTGCGCGGCGTCCAGGCGGCGCGCGAAGCGGCCACGGCGGAAGTATCGCAGCCGGTCGACATCGTCGTCACCACCACCGCCGGGTACCCGCTCGACCTCACCTTCTACCAGGTGGCAAAGGGGATGGTCGGCGCGCTCCCGATCCTGAAGGAGAACGGGACGATCGTGATCGCCTCCCGCTGCGAGGAGGGTGTCGGCGGCAAAGAGTTCACGGACACGCTGCTGCGGATCGACGACCTCGACGCCTTCGTAGAGGAGACCCGGCAGCCGGGCTTCTTCATCCCGGACCAGTGGGAGATCCACGAGCTGGCGAAGGCCCGCGCCAGGGCGGAGGTGCTGATGTACACCGAAGGCATCCCGGCAGAGACGCTGGAGCAGTGCTTCGTCAAGCCGGTCCCCTCCGTCGAAGAGGGGATCCGCCAGGCACTCGACAAGCACGGACCGCTGGCGCGCATCGCCGTCATTCCCAAGGGGCCGTACGTGCTGCCGAGGGTGGCCGGGCAGCAGTAGACCCGCCGACTGCGGGGCGAGCGCTGTTGCAGGTTCGCAGGTTACCAGGTTGCAAGTTAGGCCGCCGGGGCACGGGTTCGGAACTTTCAACCGACGTCTGGGGGTTTCAGGCTGCAGGCTCCCAGCGCATCGGAGCCGTCTGAGTAACAGTTAGAAGTAGCCCTTCGCGGACGGCGCACCTCGCTCCCACAGGCTTACACGCTACACCCTAACCGCTACCCCTATCGAAATGATTCTCTCCGACCGCGATATCCGCGCCGCGCTGGAGCGCGGTGAGATCGTCATCGAGCCGATGGAAGACCTGGACGTGCAGGTCCAGCCCTGCTCGGTCGACCTCCGCCTCGGCAACCGCTTCGTGCTCTTCAAGCACGCGCACAAGCCGTACCTCGACCCCCTCGCCGACGACGCCGCCGACTACACGGAAGTGGTGGAGGTGCCGGACGGCGAGGCGTTCTTCCTGCACCCGGGCGAGTTCGTGCTAGGCCACACCAAGGAGCGCGTGGCGGTTCCGGACCACCTGCTGGGAAAGGTCGACGGCCGCTCCAGCATCGGTCGGCTGGCGATTCTGATTCACGCGACCGCCGGCTTCATCGATCCCGGCTTTAAGGGCACCATCACGCTGGAGCTGTCGAACGTCGGCAAGATGCCGGTGGCCCTTCACCCGAACATGCGGGTCTGCCAGATGAGCTTCGAGCAGCTCAGCAGCCCCGCGGAGCGGCCGTACGGCAGCAGCCGCGGCAGCAAGTACCAGAACCAGGTAGAGCCGACCCCCAGCCGCATCCACCGCGACACCAGCGGGGAGTAACGCTCGGGGACCGGAGAGGGCCGGGCGGTGGAAACCGCGGCAGCCCCAGCACGGCCTGCTGCTGTGGCCTCCCGGAGCCGAGACGGAGAACGGCCCTTGACCGAAGCAGATACACACGAGCGAGAGGCATGCCGCCGGGCGAAGGAGCTTGCCCGGCTCTCCCCGGACGAGCTGTACGACGCGACCGACGCACTCGCCGAGGAGCCCGGCTGCGTCTCGCGACTGATACTGCTCGAGCTGCTTGCGCACCGGAACGCCGACATACGCGCGGCAGCCCTGGATGCGTGCGCGCAGATGAGCGGGACGATGGCGCAGGTGGCGGCGCGGGCAATGTGCGGCGACTCTTGCTCCGTGAATCGCAGCGAGGCGATCCGGACGCTGGGAGAGTTCGGCAACTCCCAGGACCTGCCCCGCATCGTGCGCGCGCTGGAGGATCCGGAGTGGACGGTGCGTTCGCAAGCGGCGGGCACGCTGGCGTGCCTGGATCTCCGCGGCGGGGTCAAGCCGCTCCTACGGGCGTACCGCTCCGAGCGGCATCCGGTGGTGCGTCGGGACATAGCCGTGGCGCTCGGGATGTTGAGTGCCGTGGAGGCGATTCCACTACTGGAGGCGGCGCTGGCACGTCCGCGCGGAGTGCAGGACCAGCTCGGCATCCTGCAGGGGCTCTACTGGCTCGGGCAGCGCGAACGGCTACCGGACTGGCTCGCGCTCCTCGGCAGTGAGGACCATCAGATCCGGCACGCCACCGTCAACAGCCTCAGCCGTTTGGAGTATCCGGAGGACTGTGCCGCGGCTGCGAAGGCGTTGGAGCTTATCATCGCTGAAGAGGAGAGTCCTGCCACGCGCCGCGGTGCTGAGCGGGTCCGGGCGGAATTCCTCTCGCTCGCTGAAGAGTGATGGCGGACGGCCTCGAGAGCTCCGATAGCGGCGAACGGTCTCTCGAACGGTATGCCGAAGTCGCTGGTGAGGCGGCAAACCACCGGTGGCCCATCGCAGCGGTGTGTGTGGGGCGCGAGATTGTCTTCCGGCAGGGGGATCGAAGCGCCAGCATCGCGCGGTGGGGGTGCGGGGCTCTTCTCGCGTTCGCGGTTAGCGTGCTGCTGGCGGAGCTCCAGGGGCTCTTGAGCTCGCCCGCGGGATGGTCGATCTACGCCTGTTTACTTGGCATCGGGCTCTTCCTCGCGACGCGGATTCGCAAGATCCAGCCGGTCGAGTATTTCCGACTCGAACCGGATCGCCAGGTGCTGCTGCTTTCGTCCTGGATGCGCAGCGAAGGATCAGGGGAGCTTCCGTTCTCGGAGTTGGCCGCCGTGGTGGTGAGCTGGGGCTCCGTGGACGACGGGTCCGAGGCTGTATTGTCTGTGGTCAGGACCGATGGCGCGGTGGCGAGGCTCTTCCCCGGGGGCGGTGGCGACGCCGAGGTGATCGGCGCTGCACGGGTCCTCGGACAGGTAGCGGGGCTCCCGGTATACGTCGCCGCCAGGGGCAGGGCGATCGAGGACCTGCGCCCGCCGGACACCGGCACGCTGCGGCTGCGGATCGATCCGCAGCACCTTCCGTTGACGACCGAAACGGTCTACGACCCCGCCGTCTCCAGCCGCACCGCCGTCTCGTCGGCAGAATGAGCGCTCACTCGCCGTTGTAGAGTTGAACGGAGACCAGGCGGTCCTGGTAGAACCGCAGCTCTAGCTCGTAGTAGAGGACGTAGGGCGTGGTCTCGTAGTCTGTCTCGTAGCGCAGGACGCGTGCGGCGCCCCGGCGGCGTTCCTGGTCCGGCTTCCCGAGCTGCCGGCGGATCTCTGCGGCCGTGTCGCCCAGCCGGTGCCCGCTCCCGAAGTGCTCATCCGCCGTCAGCTTAGGGGCGGAGGCACGCTTCAGGGCGGGCTCTCCACTCCCGGCCGGCAGCCGTACGCCGCGGCTGTAGGTAACCGATTCGATGACGCGGTCCACCCCTGTCGTCACGTGGAGGGTCACCTGCCGGCGCGGGTCGACGTAGTATCGCCCGCCTGCGTGTCCCTCGTCCGCGACGAAGAAGCCATCCCCGTACATCCGGCGGACGTCCGGCTCCTTCGACATCCCCACGACGATTCCCGCGCAGTAGAGCGGCAGCTCGCGGCGCGGCGGGGAGCTAAGCCCTCGCGCGGGGATCAGGCAGAGCACGACCGCCAGCGGCGCATGACGGGACAGAGCGAGCATGGCGGGGCCTCCGTGGAGTCAAACCACACCCAGGTGAGTGGCCGCGCGGTCGCGGTCGGTTCAGCACCGGTACGCCGAGACGACTCACACGCCAGTACGCGGGCGTCCGGAGGACGCGTGGCCGAAGGCCGTCCAGCGAGGTATTTATGGGAGTCAAGAAATTAACCGGGCTTAAGTAGGCCAACGTAGCGCAGGAGTGCTTCGCTGCCATCCTGGAAGCGGTGCAGGAAGTGGAGGAACCTGCTTCGGAGCTCCTCCAACTGAT
>JBKBRF010000065.1:0-31391 GCA_046292385.1 Armatimonadota bacterium
TTGGGCTTGCACCTGCCAGAAACCATGCCGATGTACGAAGTGTAGTGGAAAGATTCAGCCTCGCTTGATGCTTCGCAGCCACCGCGAGGCTGAATCTTTCTTACAAACTGCGGAACTTGGGTTAGTTGCGCCGAGTGCGCTCACCGGGCCGGGCTGGGCTCCCCCACCTGCTCCGTCGGATGAAGTGACCTTCGGATCACGTCGAGCCACATCTCCCGTGTTAGAACGCCCGTGTTCGTGTTCTGACGGCTGGGATGGTAGCTGTCCACGAGCCGGTGCGGGGCTCCGGACGGGTGGTGAACCGCGCCGTGGGCGAACGGGTGGGCGGAGAGCTTCTCGCCGTAGAGCTTCAGGTAACTGTCGTGTGAGAGGCGGCCGAGGGCGAGGACGGTGGTGACCGCCGGCAGCAGCCCCAGCTCCCGCGCCAGGAAGTCGCGGCAGGCGGTCAGCTCCGCGGTGGTAGGGCGGTTCTGCGGGGGGACGCACCGCGCCGCGTTGCTGATATAGACGCCGCGCAGCTCGACCGGCTGGTCGCCGCGGGTGCAGTTGGGGACGGAGCAGACGCCGAGCTCGTGGAGGGCGCCCCAGAGCCAGCGGCCGGAGTCGTCGCCCGTGAAGACGCGGCCATGCCGGTTGGCACCGTGGAAGCCGGGAGCCAGCCCCAGGATGAAGAGCCGCGCGTGGGGGTCGCCGAAGCCGGAGACCGGGCGCGACCAGTACTCCGGGTGCGAGCGGCGCGACCCCTCCAGGTACTCCGCCAGGCGCGGGCAGCGCGTGCAGGCGTGGATCTCTTCGTTCAGCAGCCGCAGCGCCGCCGGCCCCGCGGCTTTACCGGCTCGTTGGTCGTGACTGCTCACCCGCCTCACCCCATTCTCAACAGCATCTCCCCGTCTCCTCAAAACCGCACGGGTCACGACTACTGGTGAGGGTAGGGCGGGTAAACGCCCGGCGGCGGGGCCGGGGGCAGCGCGCCGGGGATGCCGATGACGTCCCGGTAGGCGACCATCATCCCGAGAATGTAGATCGGCCAGGTCACCGCGAAGCCGATGACGCAGAGGTTGCTGCCGATCGAGCCGATCAGCGCCAGGAGGAAGAACCAGACGAGGTACACCCACAGGTACGGCTTCGTGACCTCCCAACTCTTTCCCATCGCGTCCAGCACGCCCATGCGCCCTTCCGCCACCAGGGGAGTCACGAACGTCAGCATTCCCCCCAGCAGCAGCCCGGGCAGCACGCAGGCGATCGAGCCGAGACCGCTGATCAGCCCCACGAGCAGCGTGGCGCCGAGCATCCGCAGCATCACGTCGCCGCCGCTGAAGATGTCGGCCACGCGGATCGCCTCCCCGCGAAGCTGCTTCGCGGCGGTCCGCTCCATCCCGACCATCAGGGCCGCGCTGGCGAGGACCGCGACCACGATCGAGAGGCCGAAGATCGCTCCGCCAGTGGTAAGGGCCGCCACGATGGCGGCCGCGGACGGCTCGGTCCCCCGCCTCTCCGCCTCCGCGACGGCAGCCATGAGCGGCATCAGGAAGAAGGCATACCCGACGAGGACCGGCACGAGGGCGAAGAGCGTGTAGATGAACCCCTGGCCGAGCCAGACCTGCCACTGCTGTCCGAAGAGCCGGAACGACTCGGAGAGCCAGTCTCCGATCCTGGGCGGCGGGGGCGCCGCCGGTGAGTAGCTCTGCTCCATCTACTGTTCTCCTGCGCCTGTCGGTCCTCGCCCGTTCCGTTAGATCTGGTTGGGCGGGAGGCCGCTCGCTTCCTGCGGCCCGGGTCGGAATCGGGGCGGGGCAGGTGGGATACACTTTCAGGGCGCCGTCGCGCCCCCGTCTTTTGCCGGCGCCGCCGGCGGTCCGGAGGAGTGAGCCTTTCCATGTCTGAAACCAAGTCCACGAATATCGTGTGGCACGCGCATACCGTCACCCGCGAGGAGCGCGAGCAGAAGTTCGGCCACCGCGGCTGCACCGTCTGGCTCACCGGCCTCTCCGGCTCCGGGAAGTCGACCCTGGCGAACGCGCTCGACGCGGCGCTCTGGGAGCGCGGCGTGCGCTCCTACGTGCTGGACGGCGACAACATCCGCCACGGCCTGAACAAGGACCTCGGCTTCTCGCCGGAGGACCGGACCGAGAACATCCGCCGCATCGGCGAGGTGGCCAAGCTCTTCACCGAAGCCGGCGTCATCAACACCACCGCATTCATCTCGCCGTACCGCAGCGACCGCGACCGCGCCCGGGAGATCCAGAAGGAAGGCGACTTCATCGAAGTCTACGTCTGCGCTTCCCTGGAAGAGTGCGAGCGCCGCGACACCAAGGGGCTTTACGCCAAGGCGCGCGCCGGCCAGATCAAGGAGTTCACCGGGATCTCCGCGCCGTACGAGGAGCCGGAGAAGCCGGAACTGGTGGTGAGCACCGAGGGCCGCTCGGTCGAGGAGTCGGTCGGCGACATCCTCACCTACCTGCAGGAGAAGGGCTACCTCGGTTAGTCTTTCGAGCGCGCGTAATTGGGAGGGGAGAGCCTGAGTCAGCGGCTCTCCCCTTCGCTTTTTACCGGAGCGAACGATGGCCTGGTGGATCCTCCTGCTCGCGGGGTTGTGCGAGATTGCCTGGGCGATCGGGCTGAAGGTCTCGCACGGCTTCACCCGCCCCGGCCCGGCGGCGGCGACCGTCGCCATGATGGTGGCGAGCTTCGTGCTGCTCGGCTACGCGCTGCGCACGCTGCCGCTCGGCACCGCCTACGCGGTCTGGACCGGCATCGGCGCCGTCGGCACCGCCATCGCCGGCATCCTGCTCTTCGGCGAGTCGCGCGACTGGATCCGGCTCGCCTGCATCGCGCTGATCCTCGCCGGCATCGCCGGCCTCAAGCTCACCACGCCGACCGGACCGGGACAACTTACCACAGAGCGCACAGAGAGCACAGAGAGGAACCCAAGCCGAAATTGAACCGCCAAGAACGCAAAGGACGCAAAGAGGAACCAGATGGAGAAACTCCGGGGCCGCTGTACGGGACTCGAGACGCGTAGCAGGCCCATTCCTCTTGGCGAGCTTGGCGCTCTTGGCGGTAAACCCGGTTCGGATCCTGGTTCGGGTTCTCTCCGCGCTCTCCGCGTCTCTGCGGTGAATAACGGTTCGGGCTACCCCCGCCCCCAGGGCTCCGCCTTTCGCAGCACGAGCGCGCAGTCGAAGTAGGCCGTCGTGGGAGGGCGCTCGTCGAGGTCGTGGAGTACGGCGTCCTCCGCGAAGCCGACCACCCGGTGGAGCAGGGAGAGCTCCGGGTAGGTGAAGTCGCGGCACGGCTCGATCTCCGGGGGCGCTTCCGGCCGGTCCAGCGGCTGGAACACGCTGACGCCCACCTGCCGGACCGGGTCGTAGGTGTCCAGACCGATCCACTCCTCGCCGCGCTGGGTGGTGGTGTACGGCTCGCCCTGACCGGCGTCCGGCAGCTTCAGCAGGCAGCGGTGCTCCACCAGGAAGCGGCCGTCGTCTCGCAGGTGCTCCCGGACCGACTGCAGGCAATCGAGGTGATCGTCGTGGGTCAGGAGGTACTTGAACGACTGGTCCATCATGATCACCAGTCCGAACCGTTCCGGCACGCGAAAGCGCCGCGCGTCGGCGACCTCGAACCGGAGGCGGGCCGACACGGCGGGACCCCGGCGCGCCGCTTCTTCCCGGGCGCGGCGGATGAACTCCGCGTTGAGGTCCAGCCCCACCACCGGGTAGCCGCGCTCCGCCAGCGCGAGGGAGAGCCGGCCGGTGCCGCACGCCAGGTCGAGGATTGGCGGGCCGCAGCGCTGCAGCCACTCCAGCACCAGGTCCAGCTCCGGGAGGTAGTCGTCCGGCCGGTCGTCCACCTGCTGCTCCGCGGGGCAGTGTCCCCAGGCGTTCGGCAGGTGCGGAAGCTCTTCCGCGAGCGGCGACCATTTCCCCCAGCCCCGGTGCATATCATCCTCCGAGCGGTGAGTCCGGACGTGACGCGAGCCAAGCGGAAATGCGCCCTCAGGAGCAGCTCCCGAGGGCGATCAATGGACCTTTTTGAACAGGGTTTTGAACAGCGCTAGCCGCGAGCCGGCCGCTTACCTGCGCACTCTCGACCGATTCCACGCCTGACTTTGCACAGGTTTTCGACAGCCTGCTAGTCAGTCGTGGATGGAGGTGTGGACCTGGCAAGGGAGAGTGGGCGAAAGGGCGAGCTTGAGAAGCTGCTTACGGGTACGGTTCTCCCACTCCCTCACTCTCCCTTGCTCCCACTCCAACTACACAGAAGTGCTGGGACACACCATAAAGGGCGGCGTTTACTACTTCTTCGGCACGGGTTTCGCGGCCGGCTTCGCCGCCGCCGCCGGCCTGGCGGGGACCGGCTTCTGCGGAGCCGGCTTCGCGGCCTTCGGTTTCGCGGCCTTTGGCTTGCCCGCCTTCCGCGCGACCTGGGCGAGGATCTCCTCCGCGTCGACCAGCTTCAGCACGGCGGGGGCGTTGTCGCCGTTGACCGCCGCGACCCGCTTCAGATCGGCCACCTTATCCCGTGCGGGGACGAACTGCTTCCTGGCGACCAGCGCCTTCACCTGGGCGATGCCCTGCTTCACGGCGGCATTCTTGCTGGTGGCCGAGGCCTGCGTGAGCAGCGCGTTCACCTTCGCCACGCGCTGGGCGCGCTGGGACGCGGCGTCCGCGGGCGAGAGTGTCAGCAGCGCGGCGCTCGCGGCGAGGCCGAGGGCGAGCAGCCGGGAGGGGAAGAAAAACTTGAGCATGGGAGAGCTCCTTCTGGACAGCCGGGACACGCCCGCAGGAACAGGGTAGCAGCGGATTCCGCCCGGGGCGCGCCCGGAGAGGACGGCTCAACCGGAACACTGAAAACCGTGACCTGCCGGCAGCGGCGCCTCCACTATTGTCGCGAAGGAGCAGCCCTGAGATGCAGCGGAGCGAGGGATTTTATCGCTCGGTCGTTCGCTCTCGCTCGGTCAGCTCCCGCCCCTGCAGCAGCTTCCCCTGGGCCGAGGCGACGAGCGCGCCTTCCTCGTCCCGGATCTCGGCCCGGCACTCCACCAGCTTGCGGGCGTGGCGGGTCACCTCGGCGGAGATCACCAGGGGCCGGTCGGTGCCCGCCGGCCGCGCGTAGCGGACGGTGAGCTCCGCGGTGGTGGCCCAGCGGCCCAGCGTGATCGCGGCGTAGACCATCGCTTCGTCCAGCAGCGCGGCCAGGATGCCGCCGTGCGCCATGCCGGCGTAGCCCTGGTGATGCGTGCGCGGGGCGTAAGTGCCGGTGGCGCGCCCGGCTTCGCATTGGAAGCGGGCGTTCAGGCCGTCCGGGTTATCCGGACCACAGACGAAGCAGAAGCGGTCGACCTCGAGCGGCAGAGACATTCAGGAGCCTTCCCGGTAAAGCGCGGACGGGGCGCCGGTTCAGTTTAGTCGGTTCACCGGGGTTCTGTGTGAGTGACCCGTGCCGCCCGGCCACCTCGGAAACCGAACTGGCCGGACGAGACCGCGTGGACCGCCACTCTGGGGAGGCCGAGGGATGACGGATGAAGGATGAGGGATGAACGATGAGGGATGAAGCCGGGTCTTCCGGAACTAAGTGGGGGCAAGGGAGAGTGGGGGAGTGGGAGTCTCCGTCCGGCACTGTGAGCCGAGGAGAAAGCGAACGAGAAGGAGCGGCTGTTCACGAGTGGCGCAGCCCATCCCCGCCAGACCTAAACGCTACCCGCTGCCCCCTAAACGCTTGTGACTAGTGTCGCCGCGCCGGGCGGTCCTCGTCGTCTTCGCCCAGCAGCTTGCGCAGCCGCTCGATCTCCGCCTGCTCCTGGCGCTTCCGGAGGGGGTTGAAGCCGGAGACCCGCTCTCGCTCCCGCTCCGCCGGCTCCTCGCGCAGCAGCGGCTCCCGGCGGCGCGGCGCGGGACGTGAGCGCTGCGGGAGCGAAAGCCGGCTCAGGTTGAGGCGGGGGAGCTTCCGCACGTAGAAGTAAGCGGCAGCCGGCGCGGCGAGCACGAAGAGCGCCAGCAGCGGGCTCCGGAGCTGCATCCCCATTTGGAAGTAGATCAGCGCTACCCAGACCCCGGCCAGCACCTTCGCCTTGAGTGGAAAGCCCCAGAAGGAGACTTCCAGCTCCGGATCGAGCGCGGCCCAGGCGGTGACCAGCGCCGCCAGCGGGATGTGGAGTCCCAGGAGCGGGACCGAGACGCCGAACAGGTAGTAGGGGATCAGGAACGCGACCGCGCCGATCGCCGTGAAGGCGAAGAAGAGCGCCGCGAAGTTCCGGGAGCCCCAGGCCCGCTCCAGCATGCCGCCCATCCCGTACAGCACGTAGAGCGCCAGGAGAATCCAGATGCTCGGGAGCTCCAGGAACGGATAGGTGAAGAGGGTCCAGGGCCGGTAGTACCAGCCCTCCGGAATGAACGGCACGTAGCGCGCGACGAAGCTGGAGTCCTGCCCCGTAAAGAAGAAGAGCAGGAAGGTGACGACCGTCGCGATCAGGAGCGCGCGGGTTACCGGGATCGAGTGCAGGCTAAGCGGCAGCCACTGGTTGCTACCTCCGTAGCCCCGGTCATTCCCCCACGAACTGCGCATCCGGACCGCCTTTCCATGCCCTTCGGATCGAGTCGAGCCACCGCAACCGTGCCCAACAGCAGTATATCGGCGCTGTCGAGGGACACCAAACTCGGGGAAGTGGGGCGTACTCCGTCTTTCGTCACGCGGTGGTGCCGCCGCATACCGGCAGATCGTGCCGGTCGAGTCGCCTTCGGATAAAGCTGCCCCTCCCGGAGAGCATCGCAAACCGACCGGTGCCGGCTGTCAGCGCTCCGCCCGGCAGGATGCTCCGCCAGACGGAAGCGGCGCGCCGCTGCGGAGGAGGCACTACCGAAGGCGCCTCCCTTCCTCCGAAGCCCCCGGCCCTCCGCTGCCGACGCCGGCTGCGGATACGACCTTGCGCCCTTTCCACGCCACGCTTCCGCCGCGGCGGGTGCGGAAGTAGCTGCTCCACTGGATCGTGAGGGAAGCGGCGATTCCGAGCGGATGCAGCAGGACGGTGCTCCACGGGTAGCGGAACCGCCGCCGCAGGCCGGCGTGGATCGCCCCGAGGAGGAGCACCTGTCCGAGCACCGGCCACGCCCACGCGGGCCAGCCGCCGGCCAGCGCCGCCAGCAGAGAGAGGGGCGGGAACAGGAAGAGCAACACTTCCAGCGTGGTAAGGGTGAGCAGCGCCGGGAGCGATCCGATGCCCTGGTAGGCGTTCCGGCCGAATCCGTGCCAGCACTCGCGCCAGCCGCGGTACATCCGGCAGGAGATCAAGGGGGAGAGGTCGGCCAGCGCGACCGCTTTGCCCGCTTGCTTGAAGCGCCGCGCCAGGTGCAGGCCGTCGTGGAGCGAGGCGGGGATGGCGCCGTGACCGCCGGTCTGGAAGTAGGCCTCCCGGCGGGCGAGCAGGAGCTGACCGCAGCCGGCGGCTAGGGCGGGCTGGGGGGAGCGCCGGACCAGCCGGATCGGCAGAAGCGTGAAGACGAGCCAGTAGACGAACGGCACCGTCAGCGCCTCGCCGAGGCTGCCGATCTCCTGCCGGGGAAAGCCGGTAAGGAGGTCTGCTTCCTGGCGCCGCGCCTCCGCGACAGCGCGGGAGACGAGCTCCGGGTGGTGGCGGGTGTCGGCGTCGACGAAGAGCAGCCACTCGCCGCGGGCGAGCTGCGCGAGCTGGTGGCAGGCGTGGGTCTTACCGCCCCAGCCGGGCGGGAGGGGGCAGCCGGCATGCAGCCGTACGCGCGGATCTCCGGAGGCAACGCGCAGCACCCGCGCGGCGGTATCGTCGGTCGACCCGTCGTCGAGCACCCGGATCTCCAGGCGCGGGTAATCCTGCGCCTGGAGCCCCTGCAGGCAGGCTTCGACGTTCTCCGCCTCGTTGCGCACCGGCACCAGGATGCTGACCAGCGGCAGGTCCCGCCGCGCCTCCTCCCGCGCGGGAACGCGGTAGTCCCGGTGGTTCAACCAGACCAGGGCCGCTACCCCGGCGAGCCAGGCGAAGAGGGCCCACTGGCACAGCACCTCCAGCGGCGGCATCTCATGGGCCCTCCCTGCGTCGCCGGGACGCGGGACCCCAGCGAGGCGGGGTTGGGACTTCCCCATGTGCTCCCGGACCGGCACCTCCCCGCGCCAGCGCGGAGACTCTCCGCAGGAAGTCGTACACCGGGCTGATCCCGCCCTCTCCGCGGAGCAGCTCCGTGAAGCGGGCAGGGTCCCGCTCGGTGCGCTCGCAGAAGAGGTGATCGAGCTCCCGGGTGAGGTCCTCCTCCAGTTCGCGCGTCAGCTCGCGCCGGAAGCCGGAGCTTCCCGGGGCCACTCGCCGCACGGGGCCGAACCGGACGAACGCCTCCGGCCGCTTCTCGTCCCAGAGCTCGTACTCCAGCGCCAGCGTGACGATCTCGACGCCGTCACCGGAGGCAGCGAGCGCCTCGGCCAGGTGTCCGGCGCCGCTGTAGAAGCGGACCGGCCGACGGCTGGTGGAGGTCATCTCCCCCTGAGCGGTGATCCAGAGTGAGCGGCGGCTGCCGGCGAGAAGCCCGCGGCCGTACTCCACGAACTCGCGCCCTCCCCGCAGCGACTCCCGCTCCACGCCGAAGACCCCGATCCGCCGCAGCATCGGGTAGCGCCGGAGCTGACGCGCGTCCATGGGGGCGTAGCCGTCCCAGCCCAGCACGTCCCGGCAGAGCCAGAACCCGAGGAGCAGGTCCCACCAGCTGGAGTGGCTCATGCAGACGAGGCGCGGCTGCTCCGGTGGGGGCGGCAGCTCTCCGGAGAGGAGGACGCGGTGGAACGACCGCCGCAGGTACGCGCGCGTGTAGCGGCGGAACCACGCCTCAACCCAGGGATGCTTCTCCGCGGGGATCATGGTGGGCTATCTCGCGGCGAACGCCGCCTCGGGCGCGCCGAGGTCTTCCAGCACGCAGGCCGCCGCGGTCTGCCCGCTCATCAAGACCATCGGCACGCCCGCGCCGGGGTTGACGCTGCCGCCCGCAAAGTAGAGCCCCTCCAGCCGCGGGCAGCGGTTGCCCGGCTTGAACGCGGCAGTGAGGCCTTTCTGGGTGAGCAGGCCGTAGATGCTCCCGCCCCAGCTCCGGTAGAGGCGCTCGATCTCCACCGGCGTGAGCATCCGCTCCACCTCGATGCTCTCCCGCAGCCCCTCCAGTCCCCGCGCCTCCAGACGGTCGAGGATCGCGTCCCGGTAGGCGGGGCCCTCCACGCTCCAGTCGACCTTCTCCGTCCGGTAGGGGGTGTGGACCAGCACGTAGAGCGCGGTGCAGCCGGGCGGCGCCACGCCGGGATCGGTGACGGAGGGAGCCGCCAGGTAGCAGGTCATGTCCCGGGCGGGAACGTGCCGGTCGTAGATGTCGTGGAATTCCGCCTCCGGGTCCTCGCTGAAGAGGAACTCGTGGTGAGCCAGGCCCTCCCAGGTGCGGCGGCAGCCGAGGTAGAGCACCACGCCAGAGCAGGCCGGCTCGAACCGGCCCCGCTCCTGCCGCAGCGTCTGCTCCGCGGCGGGGTGGTCGATCAGCTCGGCATAGGTGCGGATGACGTCGCAGTTGGAGACCACGGCGTCGGCCTCCAGCCACTCGCCGCTCTCCAGCTGGACCCCGGTCACGCGGTCCCGCGTCGTGGTGATCTGCCGGACCACCTCCCCGTGCCGCCGCGCCACGCCGAGCTCGTCCGCCAGCCGCTCCAGGGCGCGGGCGATCTGCCCGGTGCCGCCCAGCGGGTACCAGACGCCCTGGCCCACCTGCACCCAGGCGATCAGTGTGAGGATTGCCGGCGCCATGAACGGCGAGGAGCCGACGTACTGCACGAAGTGGTCGAAGAGCTGCGCCACGCGCGGATCGCGGAAGTGGCGGTGGACCACCGCATGCAGGCTGGTGAACGGGTGGATCTTGGTGCCGAGGCGGAGGCCCGCGGGGGAGAGCACTCCGAACTCCCGCAGCAGCTCGCGGATGCCGCCCCACGGCTTCCAGAAGAAGAACTCCTCCGAGATCTCCCACATCTGCCGCGCGTACTGCAGGAACTCCGGATAGCGGCGAGCGTCGTCGGGGGAGACGCGCGCCAGCTCCCGCTGCATCGCCTCCGGGTCTTCCAGCAGGTCGATCACGGTGCCGTCGGCGTAGCGGCAGCGCCACTGCGGGTCGAGGCGGACCATCTCCAGGTAGTCCCGGCTGCTGCGGCCGACGGAGGCGAAGAGGCGGTCGAGCGCGGCGGGCATGGTGATGATCGTCGGGCCCATGTCGAAGCGATAGCCGCCCGCCTCCCAGACGTTCATCTTGCCTCCGAGGTGCGCGTTCTGCTCGACGATCGTGACCCGGTGCCCGGCTCCCGCCAGCCGGATCGCCGCCGCCGCTCCGGCCAGGCCGCCGCCGACCACCACCACCTTCGCCGGTCCGCTCCTCGTCTCCATCACTCCCCCTGCCTCCCCAGCTCACGCGCGGCGCGCCAGCCCGACCAGAGCCCTCGCAGCCGGTCGCGCCAGCTCGCTCCCTCTCGGGCCTCGATCCACCCCGCTAGCAGGCGCGGCGTCTCTGCCCGGTAGGGGAAGAAGTGGCGCCGCGGCAGCCATCCGGGCGGACCCTCGTCGATCACGCGAGTCCGCACCATCTCCCGCAGCCCGGCGGCGCCGCGCATCCTCCCATAGCCGCTCGCGCCGCCTCCGCCGGACGGGACTGCCGGGTCGGCGGCGGGCAGCATCACGTCGTTCACGCTGACGACGCCGCCGGGGAGCCGGCGCGCCAGCTCCCGCCCACGGCGGGCGTCCCGCGTCCAGACGCTCGCGGTAAGCGCGTAGGGCGAGCGCCCGGCCAGCTCGAGTCCCGCCTCCACGCTCGGCACCCGCCCCACCGCCAGCACCGGCGCGAAGAGGTCCTCCCGGAAGACGCGCATCTCCGGGGTGCAGTCGGCCAGCAGGGTCGGCTCCAGGAAGCAGCCGGGACCCGGAAGGGCGCGCCCGCCGTACAGCAGCCGTGCGCCGCGGCGCAGCGCCTCTCCGACCGCCTCCAGCGCGGCGGCGCGCGCGGACGGTGTCCGCACCGGGCCGAGGTCGACCTCCGCTTCCTCCGGATCTCCGACCCGCAGCGCCGCCACCGCCGCGCGGGCGCGCTGCAGGAACGGCTCGTACACCGCCTCCTCCACCAGCACCCGCTTCGGCGCCATGCAGGTCTGCCCCGCCCCGGTCAGGCGGCTCCAGACGGCGGCGCGCGCGGCGAGGTCGAGGTCGGCGTCGGCCAGCACCAGCATCGGGTCGCACCCGGAGAGCTCCGCCACGGCCGGGGTGAGCCGCCGCCCCAGCTCCTCCAGCACCGCGCGGCCGGTCTCCGCGCTGCCGATCAGGAAGTACTTGTCGGCGCCCGCCCGGACCAGCGCCTCGCCGGTGCTCCGATCCCCGGTCGCGGTGAGAGCCACCCCGCCGAGACCCGCTTCCTCCAGGAGCGCCTGGATCTCGCCGGAGACGGCGAGGGCCAGCTCTGAAGGCTTCCAGACCAGGGTGTTGCCCGCGGCCAGCGCGGCGGCGAGCAGCGGCACCGCGAGGAAGAGCGGGTAGTTCCACGGCGTGAGGGCGGCGACCACCCCATGCGGGCGCCACTCGAGGGTGGAGCGCCGGGGGAAGCGGCGCAGTCTCTCCGGCGCCAGCAGGCGCGGGGCACGGCGTTCCAGCCAGCGGAGCGCCTCCAGCGTGGGGATCAGCTCGGCGCCGTAGCATTCGGCGAGCGGCTTGCCCGATTCGCGGCAGAGGGTCCGCGCCAGCGGGTCCGCCCGGCGGGCGAGGCCGCGGCGGAGGGCGCGGAGCCGCTCCAGACGGCCTGCGATCGGGAGCTCGAACCAACCCGGCGCGGCGGCGCGAGCGCGCTCCACCAGCGCCGGCACCTGCGACGGCGCGACCATTCGGGCGGCGGAGAGCACGGAGCCGTCGACCGGGCTCACGGAGAGTATCTCCGCGCCGGGGTGCATCCCTCGCGCGGCAGGCTGCTCCAGCACCTGGGCTGCCATGCTACTCCGCCCCCGCTGCTGCCCGGCGCCGGGCAGGTCTCGCCGCCCCCAGGGCTCGGCGCCCGCGGGCGCGGGCGGCGTCCGCCGTCACCGCCTCCGCCACGAGCCGTGCGGAGGTGAGGACGATCGGGACCCCACCGCCCGGGTGCGTGGAGGCGCCGACCAGGTAGAGCCCCGGCACGTCTTCCGACCGGTTGTGCGGCCGCCAGTAGGCGCTCTGGTTGAACAGGCACGAGAGACCGAAGGCGGAGCCGCGGAAGAGCTCGTACCGGTGCAGGAAGTCGGCCGGAGTCCACTGGCGCTCGAAGACGATGTCGCTCTCCAGCCCGTCCCAGCCGGCCGCCTCCAGGGCGCGGAAGCAGCGCTCCCGCATCAATGGCGCCGCGGCGGCCCAATCGATATGGCAGTCTAGATGCGGCGACGGCGCCAGCACGTAGAGGACGTGGTGTCCCGGCGGCGCCAGCGAGGGATCGGAGAGCGTGGGGACGCAGGCGTAGATCGCCGGCTCCCGGGGCACGCACCGCCGCCGGAACAGGTCTGCCATGACTCCCTCGTAGTCGTGCGGGAGCAGGACGGTGTGGTGCAGCCAGTCGTCCGGCACCCGCTTGACGCCGAGGTAGAGCAGGTAGCCGCCGCAGCCGCTCTCGCGGCGCCACATGCGAGCGTCGGTGTTGTGCGGCCGGTGCTCCGGCTCCACAAGCTGGGTGTAGGTGGTCTGGACGTCGCAGTTGGAGATCACCGCGTCGGCCCGGTGGCGCCCGCCGTCTTCCAGCTCGACCCCCACGGCGCGGCCGTGCTCCACCTCGATCTTGCGGACCCGCGCTCCGAGCTCGAGGCGACCGCCCAGCTCCCGGAAGAGCCGGGTCAGCGCCTCCGCGACGGCGTACATGCCGCCCTCCGGGAACCAGACGCCGAACTCCATCTCGATGAACGGCAGGAAGCCGTAGATGGAGGGGCACTCGAGCGGGCTGGTGCCGAGGTAGAGGGACTGGAACGTGAGCGCCTGCCGCAGCCGGTGGTCGTCGCAGTAGCGGGAGACGTAGCTCCAGGCGCTCTCCATGGGGAGCGAGCGGGCGAAGCCGGCGAGGGTCGTCGGGTGGAACAGGTCGGCCAGCGAGTTGAAGCTCCGCTCGATGAAGCGGCCCCGGGCGTTGTGGTACTTCCGCTCCATGTCCCGCAGCAGCGCGGGGAACCGCCCGGCGTCTCGCGCGTTGAAGCGGGCAAACTCCCGCGGCATCTCCTCCGCCCGGCGCATCGGGAGACGGGAGCCGTCCGAGAAGCGGATCTCGTAGCTCGGGTCGAGGCGGCGGATCCGGAGGTAGTCCTCCATCCGGCGGCCGCACGCGGCGAAGATTCCCTCGATCACCTCCGGCATCATCAGGAGCGTGGGGCCGGTATCGATGCGGAAGCTGTCCGCGGCGATCCGGTTCATCCGGCCGCCGGCCGTGTCGTTTCGCTCCAGGACCGTGACGTCCCATCCCTGGCGCGCCAGGTGGATCCCTGTCCCCAGGCCGCCGAGCCCCGCTCCGATGATCACCGCCTGCACTGCTCTACCTCCTCCGCCGGCGCCCAGTGCGGGCTCCGCCGAGCTGCGATGGGAGTGGAGTGACTTGTCCCTCCCAATGGCTCCGCGGAACGATCTTCTAAACCAGGGCGCCGCGCCATCGTCGTTACCGCCGCCGGGCTGCGGCCATTCTATGCAGCGTCCCCCGGGCCGTGACACCGTCCGACGGGGTGCCCCGGCTCCGGTAGAATGAAGACGTGGACTCCCGCTGTGACCTGCTCGTAATCGGGGGAGGGATCAACGGTCTCGGCATCGCCCTGGAGGCGGCGCGGCGAGGCCTGTCGGTCGTCCTCGCGGAGCGGGCGGACTTTGGCGGCGGCACCACCTCGGCCTCCAGCCGGCTCATCCACGGCGGGCTGCGCTACCTCCAGTACGGCGAGCTCGACCTGGTGCGGGAATCGCTCCGCGAGCGCGGGCGGCTGGCCCGGATGTGGCCGCACCTGATCCGCCCGATCGAGCTCCTGATTCCCACCTTCCGCAGCCTCCCCCCACCCGGCTGGAAGCTCTGCGTCGGCCTCGCCTGCTACGACCTCCTGGCGCGCGATCCGCTCTTCGCCCGGCCGCGGCGGCTCTCGCGAGACTCGGCGCGAGAGCGGGAGCCGGGGCTCAGTACGGAGGGGCTGCAGGGCGGATTCGCCTACGGGGACGGGCAGCTCGAGTTCCCCGAGCGACTCTGCGCGGAGCTCGCGCTCCAGGCCCGGGAAGAGGGGGCGGAGCTGCAGAGTCACACTGCGGTCACCGCGCTCCTGGCGAGTGGAAGGCGGGTGGAAGGCGCGCGACTGGAAGACCGCCTGAGCGGAGTGACGCGGGAGGTCCGGGCGCGGCTGGTGCTGAACGCGGCCGGCCCGTGGGTCGACGCCGTCAACGCCCTGCTCCCCGAGCCGCCGCCCCGGCGGATCGGCGGCACCTCCGGGACCCACCTGGTCCTCCCGCCGCGGCCGGGCGGGCCGCGCGGCGCGCTCTACGCGGCCGCGCGGAAGGACGGCCGCCCGTTCTTCCTCTTGCCGTGGGACGGGCGGCTGCTGGTGGGCACCACCGACGTCCGCTGCGAGGGGGATCCCGACGCGCTCCGGACGGAGCGCTGGGAGGTGGAGTACTTGCTGGCGGAGACGAACCGCCTGTTCCCCGACGCCGCCTATACTGATGCGGACGTCGCGCTCACCACCGTCGGAATCCGTCCGCTGCCCGCCTCCACCCGCGCCGCCGCGGCGATCACCCGGCGGCACTTCGTGGTCGATCACGCCCAGGACGGGCTCTCGGGGCTGGCGAGCGTGGTGGGCGGGAAGCTGACGACCTACCGCTCGCTCGCCGAGATCTGCGTCTCGCAGGCACTGCGGATCCTGGGGCATGCCGGCTCCGGCCCGCGCTCCGCGCCGCCGGATGCCGACAATAGCAAGGGAAGTAGCGACTTCCGACCCACCGGGCTGTCTCAGGGGGTAGGGGAGAGGCTGGCGAGGCTCTACGGACCCCGCGCGGCCGAGGTGGCCCGGCGCGTGGACGCCGATCCGGAGCTGGGCCTGCCGCTGGTGGAGGGGCACCCCGCGATCCGCGCGGAGGTTCGGCACGCCGTCGAGAGTGAAGGGGCCCGGACCGTGGAAGACGTGCTCCTCCGGCGCATGGTCCTGCTGCCTCCTCCGCCCGGAGCGGCGGAAGCGGTGCGGCGGATCGCCCCGGAGCTGCCGGAGCTGGTGGAGGAGGGCCGGTCGAACCGTCCCGGCGAACCTGTTTCGGGTGCCCGTGCGGGCGGCTGAAATGAGCGAACTATTGACCTCTAATAGCGGCCAGGCATGATTGACTGCTTGCCCGCTTTATGCTACGATAGGACACCCCCGAAGAGGGATTCTGGAGCACAAGCGTATGGAAACGAACGAATACGGAGCAGCACAGCTAACGGTCCTCAAGGGCCTGGAGGCCGTGCGGCACCGTCCGGCGATGTATATTGGGAACACGGACGTGCGGGGGCTGCACCACCTCCTGGTGGAGGTGGTGGACAACAGCATTGACGAGGCGATGGGCGGCCACGCGAACACCATCGAGGTGGTGCTGCATGCCGACAACAGCCTCTCCGTGACCGACAACGGCCGCGGGATCCCGGTCGACATCCACCCCACCGAGGGCATTCCGGGGGTCACCCTGGCGCTCACCACGCTGCACGCGGGCGGTAAGTTCGAGGGCAAGAACTACAAGTTCTCCGGTGGCCTGCACGGCGTCGGCGTCTCCTGCGTCAACGCGCTCGCGGTCTGGCTGGAGGTGGTGATCCGCCGGGACGGCAACGTCTACCACCAGCGGTTCGAGCGCGGCACCCCGGTTACCGAGCTGAAGGTCATCGGCAAGGCGGAGCCGGGCGACACCGGCACGACCGTCCGCTGGCTCGCCGACCCGGAGATCTTCGCGAAGGTGGAGTACCACGAGGAGCTGATCACCGGGCGCCTGCGGGACCTCTCCTACCTGACGCCCCGCGTGCGCCTTACCTACTCGGACGAGCGCAAGAGCGAGACCCACGTCTTCCACCACGAAGGGGGCCTGGCGGCCTTCGTGGAGCACCTGAACAGCGCGCGGACCGGGCTGCACAAGCCGATCTTCATCCGGCGCGAGCGGGACGAAGACAGCGGGCCGGTGGAGGTGGAGGTGGCGCTGCAGTACAACGACAGCTTCACCGACAACATCCTGAGCTTTGCCAACAACATCAAGACCGCGGAAGGCGGCTTCCACGTCTCCGGCTTCCGGACCGCGCTCACGCGCGTGCTGAACAACTACGCGCGGAAGATCGGCGTGCTGAAGGAGAAGGACAACAACTTCACCGGAGACGACGTGCTGGAGGGCCTGGCGGCGGTGGTCTCCGTCAAGCTGCGCAACCCGCAGTTCGAAGGGCAGACGAAGGGCAAGCTGGGCAACGCGGAGATCGCCGGCGTGGTCAACTCGATCTGCGGCGAGGGGCTCGTGGAGTTCTTCGAGCAGAACCCCGTCCCGGCCAAGCGGATCATCGACAAGGCGGCCATGGCGGCCCGCGCCCGGGAAGCGGCGCGAAAGGCGGCGGACGCGATCAAGCGGGCCGGCGCGCTCGACGGCGGCGGCCTGCCCGGCAAGCTGAAAGACTGCATCGAGCGAGACCCGAGCAAGTGCGAGCTGTTCCTGGTCGAGGGCGCCTCCGCGGGCGGCTCCGCCCAGAGCGGCCGCGACCGGATGACGCAGGCGATCCTCCCGCTGCGCGGCAAGCCGCTCTGCGTGGAGAAGGCTCGGCTCGACCGGGCGCTGGACAACGAAGAGATCAAGTCGCTCATTACCGCGCTCGGTGCCGGCATCGCCATCGACCATGGCGGCAACGGCAACGGCAACGGGGCCAACGGCGCGGAAGAAGAGGAAGAGAGCGACCTGAAGAAGATCGGCGGCTTCGACCTGAAGAAGCTGCGCTACCACCGCGTCATCATCATGACCGACGCCGACGTGGACGGCGCGCACATCCGGACGCTGCTGCTCAACTTCTTCTACCGCTACATGAAGCCGCTGGTCGACGAAGGCCACGTCTACCTGGCGCAGGCGCCGCTCTACAAGATCTCGACCAACAACGGCAAGAACGTGGAGTACGCCTGGGACGACGAAGAGCTGGCGCGCAAGCGGAAGGAGATTCCCGGCCGCAACCCGCAGGTCCAGCGCTTTAAGGGGCTGGGCGAGATGAACGCGGAGGAGCTCTCCGAGACGACCATGAAGCCGGACCGGCGCAAGCTGCTCTCGATCACGGTCGACGACGCCGTGGAAGCGGACCGCTGGTTCAGCCTGCTCCTGGGAGACAAGGTGGAGCCGCGCCGGCAGTTCATCGAGGCGAACGCGCGCAAGGTGAAGGACCTGGACGTCTAAGCCGAAGGATGAGGGCGGAGGGATGAGGGATGAATCCGAACCCTCCGTTAGCGGTAGGTCTTGCTCCTGCTCTTGCTCCTGCTCGCTGGCGACCCACGTACTCCGGCGCGGCCCGGTTGGGGTGATCCCACCTGCAGCTGGCGCCGCGGGTGGGGGCGGGCGGAGCGAGCTCCAGGATCGGTTCCGAGTGCTCTAAACCCTGTGTCCTGGGTGAAGCGTTGCAAGTTCACGGGAGGTCACTTTGGTGGCCTCCCGCTTCTCTTTTCTGCCGGTCCGGCGCGCGGCGGGTAACGCGGGCGCGCTCCGGTGCGTAGAACTGAACGCAGCCGCCGCTGCAGGCGACAATTCCGGCCCCTGCCGGGTAGGCTGAATCAGATTTCCTTCCCCCACCCTTTCTCACGCATTTTGATTCGCGAGGAGGGGGTATAAGCCACCGTGTTGAACAGGGTAGGTTCACCCGTCAGGGGGCGCCCGCTCGTTGCCGGGGGTGGGGGTGCGTGGTATAATCCCTCAACATTCGGTCGGGTTGCGTGGAGCACACGGGAGCCGACGGAGGAGTTACTTTGAATAAGGTTACGCGAAACGTGCTGTGGGTCGCCGCCCTGGTGCTCATCGCCTTCATTGTGGTGAACCGGGGGTCCGGCCTCTTGCCCGGAAGCAATCCACCACAGACGATCGACTACTCTGAGTTCCTCCGGCGAATTGAGGCGGGCGAGCTGGCCAGCGTCAAGGTGGAGCGTCACCGCGCCACCGGAGAGATGCGCTCCGGCGGCACCGGCACCGTTCCGTTCGCGGTGGAGCTTCCTGATAGCCAGACTGAAGTCTCCCGCCTGATGGCGAAGCTGGAGACCCAGAAGGAGCGGCAGCCGGAGCTTCAGTTCAAGACCCCGAATCCGCTGTTCTCGGATACGCTGCAGAACATTCTTGTCTCCGTCTTGATTCCGCTCGGCGCGATTGTGGTGCTCTGGATTCTCTTCTGGCGCCAGGCGCAGAGCTCCGGTAACCAGGCGCTCAATTTCGGGCGCAGCCGCGCCAAGCGCCTGACCGACAACGTGCCGAAGGTGACCTTCGAGGACGTGGCGGGCGTGGAAGAGGCGAAGGTGGAACTCCAGGAAGTGGTGGAGTTCCTCAAGAACCCGAAGAAGTTCCAGGCGCTGGGCGCGAAGATTCCGAAGGGCGTGCTGCTGCTCGGCCCTCCCGGATGCGGCAAGACGCTGCTGGCGCGCGCCGTGGCCGGCGAGGCGGGGGTGCCGTTCTTCCACATCAGCGGCTCCGACTTCGTGGAGATGTTCGTCGGCGTCGGCGCCTCCCGGGTGCGCGACCTGTTCGACACCGCGAAGGCGAACAAGCCGAGCCTGGTGTTCATCGACGAGATCGACGCGGTCGGCCGCCAGCGCGGCGCCGGCCTCGGGGGCGGTCACGACGAGCGCGAGCAGACGCTGAACCAGCTCCTGGTGGAGATGGACGGCTTCGACCCGAACTCCGGCGTCATCCTGATCGCCGCCACCAACCGCCCGGACGTGCTAGACCCGGCGCTCCTGCGCCCCGGCCGGTTCGACCGCCGCGTGGTGGTGGACCAGCCGGACGTGAGCGGACGCCGCCGGATCCTGGACGTGCACTCCAAGGGCAAGCCGCTGGCGGAAGAAGTGGACCTGGACACGCTGGCGCGGCGCACGCCCGGCTTCACCGGGGCGGACCTCTCCAACCTGGTGAACGAGGCGGCGCTGAAGGCGGCGCGTGAGAACAAGCAGCAGGTCTTCATGGAAGACTTCGACGCGGCGATCGACCGTGTCGTGGCCGGGCCGGAGCGCCGGTCCCGGGTGCTCTCCGAAAAGGTGAAGAAGGTCACCGCCTACCACGAAGTGGGGCACGCCCTGGTCCAGGAGCTGCTGCCGCACCAGAGCGAGGTACACAAAGTGACGATTCTCCCGCGCGGAATGGCGCTGGGGATCACCTGGAGCCTGCCGCCGGAAGACCGGATGTACCAGGCGAGCAAGAGCGATCTCCAGTACGAGATCACCACGCTCCTGGGCGGCCGCGTGGCGGAGCAGATGGTCTTCAACGAGATCCATACCGGCGCCAGCAACGACCTGGAGCGGGCCACCAGCATCGCGCGGGACATGGTGACGGAATACGGGATGAGCGAGCGGCTCGGGCCGCTGAAGCTCGGCCACCGGCAGAGCAACCCGTTCCTCGGCCGCGACCTGATGGAAGACCGCAACTACTCGGAGGACGTCGCGAAGGCGATCGACGAGGAAGTGCGCTCCCTCATCGAGACCGGCTATCAGCACGCCTGGAAGATCCTCGAGGAGAACCGGGAGCTGATGGACAAGATCTCGGCGGTGCTGCTGGAGCGGGAGACGATCGGCCGCGAGGAGTTCCTGGCGCTGATCCGGGGCGAGGAGCTTCCGGCTCCCAAGACCCCGACGCCGACCACGCCGAGCGCGCCGGCTGCCCCGGCCGACGAGGGCGACCGGCGGCAGCCGCAGGCGCCGCCGTTCCGGCCGCGGCCGGAGCCGGCGTAACCCGCCCGGGTCGAACGGTGCAGAGGCCGGTCCTGCAAAGGGCCGGCCTCTCTGCTTTAGAACCGCCGCGGCTGGAGCGACGTCGCGCCGCCGCCTGCGGCAATCCGGCCGGTCCGGCGCGACCGATCGGCGAGCCGCGCTTGTGGGGTTCCTGTAACGCCTGATATAATGAGCCGCACCCAGCGGCCTTACGGTGCTCGCTACGCCAGCCGCAGCACAGCTTTTCCGGCGCGTGTCGCCGCCATTGGAGACTTGAGGGACCGATGAAGGAAGGGATCCATCCGAAGTACGTGACGTCGACGGTGCACTGCTCGTGCGGCCACGAGTTCGAAACGCTTTCGGCCGAGCCGCAGGTGCGCGTGGAAATCTGTTCCCAGTGCCACCCGTTCTTCACGGGCAAGCAGAAGCTCATGGATACCGAGGGCCGCGTGGACAAGTTCATGCAGCGCTACGGTAAGGCGCTCAAGCAGCAGGAAGCTGCCAAGAAGCGGAAGTAAGTCCCGGTCTCGCGCGGGTGGTGCGGCCTAGCATTCGCTCCACCCGCCGGGATCGGATCCGCTCCGGGAGACCACGCGTTTGGCGGAGAAGCCGACCTACGGCGGGCAAGCAGTTATCGAGGGCGTGATGATGCGGGGGCCGCGGCATTTCGCGGTCGCCTGCCGGCGGATGAGCGGCGAGATCCTGGTTCAGGAAGAGCCGGTCCCCGCCTTCTTCACGCGCTTCCAGTGGGCGAGATGGCCGTTCCTGCGCGGAGTGTTCGCGCTGGCCGACTCGCTGGTGCTGGGGATGAAGTCCCTCCTCTTCTCCGCGAACCTCGCGATGGCGGACGAGGCGGCGGCGCAGGAAGCCGGCAAGACCTCCGCGGCGGAGGACCACGAGCCGCCCGCCGGCCCCGGCCCGCTCGTCCAGGCGCTGATCGCGCCGCTCTACCTGATGCTCGGCACGACCGGCAACGGATCGGTCTCCAGCATCGCGGTCACCGGCTCCGCCATCTTCGGAATGGCGATGGGGATCGGGCTCTTCATGCTCTTCCCCAGCCTGGTCGCCGGCTGGTTCTCGCCCCTGGTGGGGGAGACGGTCTGGCGCTCCGTGATCGAAGGGGTGGTCCGCGTCGCGCTAGTGCTCGGCTACATCGGTGCCATCGGACGGATGCAGCACGTCCAGCGGCTCTTCCAGTACCACGGCGCGGAGCACCAGGCGATCAATGCCCTGGAGGCGGACGGCCGGGTAGACGTCGACTCAGCGATGCGCGCGTCTCGCATTCACCCCCGGTGCGGCACCAACTTCATCCTGACGGTGCTGCTGATCAAGGCGCTGGTCTTTACGGTGCTGCCGTTTCAGAATGCCATCCTGCCGCGGCTGGCGCTGCGGCTGGTGATGCTGCCGGTGGTCGGCTCCATCTCGTTCGAGATCATCCGCCTGGCGGGCCGCTACCGCAACTTCGCGCCGCTGCAGTGGCTGGTGGCGCCGGGGCTGGCGACGCAGTATCTCACCACCCGGGAGCCGAAGCGGGAGATGGTGGAAGTGGCGGTCGCCTCCCTGCAGGCGGTGATGGCGAAGGAGCATGCCCCGGCGGAGCCCCCGGCCTCCACCGGCTCGGCAATCGCTTAGCCGCATAGAAGTGAAGCCGGTGGGCCTGGGGACCGAGTGTCCCGAGGCCCATCGGCGCGTTTGGACCCGGCGTGCGCTCCCTGGGGCGGGGCGCGGCGGCGGGAGATGAGCTTTCAGTCACGAGAACAGAGGGAAGCGGACGATGTGGGACAAGCTGGACGAAGTACAGGCGCGGTACGACCGCCTGACGCAGGAGCTGAGTGATCCGAGCGTGGTGACCGATTCCCAGCGGTTCCAGCAGGTGGCGAAGCAGCACGCGGACCTGGAGCCGCTGGTGAGCTGCTACCGGGATTACAAGCGCCTGAAGCAGCAGATCGAGGAATCGCGCGCGCTGCTGCGCGATCCGGACGCGGACGTGCGCGCCCTGGCCCAGGAAGAGCTCCGCGAGCTGGAGGACCGGGACGAGCCGCTGCTGCAGGAGCTGAAGCGGCTGCTGCTGCCCAAAGACCCGAACGACGAGAAGGACGTGCTGGTGGAAGTCCGGGCGGCGGCGGGCGGCGAAGAAGCGGCCCTCTTCGCGGCGGAGCTCCTCCGCATGTACACCCGCTACGCGGAGCGGATGGGCTGGAAGCCGGAGCTGATGTCGATGAGCGAGTCCGGCACCGGCGGCGTGAAGGAAGCGGTGCTCTCCATCAAGGGCAAGGGCGCCTACAGCCACCTGAAGTTCGAAGGCGGCCCGCACCGCGTGCAGCGGGTGCCGGTGACGGAGAGCGGCGGGCGCATTCACACTTCCGTCGCCACCGTGGCGGTGATGCCGGAGGTGGAAGACGTGGAAGTCCGGATCGATCCGAACGACCTGAAGTGGGACACCTACCTCTCCGGGGGCGCCGGCGGCCAGAACGTGCAGAAGAACGAGACCGCGGTGCGCCTGACGCACAAGCCGACCGGCCTGGTGCTGACCTGCCAGGACGAGCGGTCGCAGCTCCAGAACCGCGAAAAGGCGATGCGGATGCTGCGGGCCAAGCTGTACGACCTGCAGCTCGCCGAGCAGAACGCGGAGTTCTACGCCGCGCGGAAGTCGCAGGTCGCCAGCGGCGAGCGCAGCGACAAGATCCGGACCTACAACTTCCAGCAGAACCGGGTGACCGACCACCGGAACGGCACGACGCTGATCAACCGGCTCGACACGATCCTGGACGGAGACATCGTCGACCTGGTCGAATCGCTCCGCTCCTGGGACCAGGCGAACCGCCTGGCCGACGAGAGCAACGGCGCGTAGTACTCCGTCCAGGTCGAGATTGAAGGGCGAGTTTGGCAAGGGCGAGTGCGCGTGAGGGCGAGCTTGAGAAGCTGCTTACCGCAGCGGATCTCCCACTCCGGGACATCAGAAGTAGCTGGAGACGCCATCAGGTGCCCCGACCTTGCTACGATAGTTGCGTGCTTGCCGGGGTGGAGGGTGTTCGATGCAGATCACGATCGAGCTTCCAGACGACATCGCTGCTGAATTGACCGGGAGGGACGCCGCGCGCCTTCCACGGACTTTGCTGGAGATGGTGGCCATCGAGGGATACCGCTCCGGGCAGCTTACGCACGCTCAGGTGGGGCGGCTGCTGGGGATTGACTACCGCTTCGATATCGATGCCTTTCTCCAGAGGCACGGCATTGACAACGGGTACACCGCGCAGGATCTCGAGCAGGATCAGCGCACGCTTCGCGGCGTCAATTCCGTATGATCGTCGTTGCCGACACGTCGCCGCTGAACTACCTGATCCTGGTAGAGGCAGTGGAGGTCTTGCCGCGACTGTTCGGGACGGTTCTGATCCCGCCGGCGGTCCGCCGTGAGCTGCTCCATCCCGGCGCGCCGGATAGGGTCCGTCAGTGGGCCGCGAGCCTCCCCGAGTGGGTTGAGATCCGAAGCGCTCGACCGAACCCTCACCGACCGCTGGCTGAGCTGCACGACGGCGAGCGGGAAGCAATCGAGTTAGCACTGGACGTGGACGCCGGGCTCGTCCTGGTGGACGAATGGGCGGCACGGCAGGTGGCGCGTGCTTTAGGAATGAAGGTTGCCGGCACGTTGGGTGTGCTCGATCTGGCGGCGGAGCACGGGTTCATCGATTTCGTCGAGATGGCGACGGCTCTCCGCGCCACCTCGTTTCGCGTCAGCGACCCGGTTCTTCAGCCCTTGATCGAGCGTCATCGTCGCGAGCGCCCACCTTTACCTCCGGAAGAGCCGCTGTGACCGTCCGCGAGGCTCTACAGGCGGGGCAGGAGCGCCTGGCGCGGGCGGGGGTGGAGAGCCCGCGCCTCGATGCGTCGCTCCTGGTGGCCCACGTGCTCCAGCGAGACCGCACCTTCCTGCTCGGCCATCCGGAAGAGTCGCTGGCTCCCGATCAGGCGCTCGAGCTCGAGGAGTTGCTCCGCCGGCGAGAGGCCCGGGAGCCGCTGCCGTACCTGCTGGGGAGCTGGGAGTTCCTGGGGCTGCGGTTCCGGGTCGGCCCCGGGGTGCTGATTCCCCGGCCGGAGACGGAGGTGCTGGTCGAGACCGTCGCGGCTCGCCTCTCGGGACGGGTCCGCGTGCTCGACGTCGGCGCCGGCAGCGGCTGCATCGGTATCGGGCTGGCGACCCTCCTCCCGGAGGCGGAGGTGGTGCTGCTGGAGGCTGCCGCGCAGGCGAGCGAGCTTGCGTGGGAGAACGCCGCGATCCACGACGTCACCGACCGGGTCGCGGTCGTCACCGGCGCTTTTCCGGAGGCCGCGGCACTGCTCGGACAGTTCGATGCCGTGGTGAGCAATCCGCCGTACATCCCGAGCGAGGAAGTCGACCGCCTCGCGCCGGAGCTGGTCCGCTATGAGCCCCGCCTGGCGCTCGACGGCGGAGCGGACGGCCTCGACGTCCTCCGCGCCCTCGCCACCGTCAGTCCCTCCCTCCTCCATCCCGGCGGACTGCTCGCCCTGGAGGTGATGGCGGGCCAGGCGGAGCAGGTGGCGGACCTGCTCCGCGCCGCCAACGCCTGGACGGAGCCCGAGCAAATCCACGACCTCGCCGGCATCCCGCGGGTCGTGCTGGCAAAGGCAAAAGGCTAAAGGTTCACCCCCCGAACGGTGGGCTAAAGGCAGCAGGGGAGCTCTTGTCATTCGGTGTGTAAGAGCGGATCCGGCGCCAGGCACCGCGTGGGTCTTCCATCCTCAAGCTCGCTTCCGCTGGGACTTTGCGCGCCCGACCAGTTCCGTAAGCACCTCCAGGAGCCGCTGAACGAAGCGCCGATGGCGGGGCTCGGACCAACTTCTCCAGGTTTCTCCCGGTCGACCGACATGCCGGAGGACGCAGGGTAGCATTCCCGGTTCGATAGAACTAGTACAGAAGAATCTCCTGCGGGGAGCGGGGCGCCCGAGACAGCGTGCCGCCCGCGACCGGGTTTCCTGGGAAGCTGCCGGGGCGACATGCGGGCGCGACCTGCATTCGACCGAGGATGACCGCGCGATGCCATTCGAGCTTGGGCCGGAGGAGATCCTGGAGAGCATCGACCAGGGCGTCTACACCGTGGATCGGGAGTGGCGGATCACCTACGTCAACGGTCTGGCCGCGGAGCGCTGGCACTGCTCTCCCGGAGAGCTGGTGGGGAAGAACGTGTTCGAGGCGTTCCCGCAACTGCGGCGGTCCGAGGTCTTCTCGGCCTATCAGCAGGCACTCGCCAGCGGCCAGCCGGTCTCGGTGGAGTGCCCCGGTGTAGTCCGGCGCAGTTGGGTTGCGGTAACCGTGCGTCCGTACGCGTGGGGCCTGATGGTCCTGTTCCGAGACCTGGCGGCGTCCCACCGGTTGGCAAGCGACCTCTCCGAAAGCCAGGAGCGACTGAGGCTCATCGCCGCGCTCTGCCGTGAGGGGATCGTGATCCATAACGAGAGCCGGATTCTGGAGATCAACGACGGCTTTCTGAAGCTCTTCGGCTACCGGTACGACGAGGCCCTGAGGCTGCCCAGTCTCTCGTTCGTGACGCCTGAAGCTCGAGGGGAGGTCGCCGAGCGGGTGCGGAGCGGCTACGAGGCCCCATATGAGGTGACCGCGCTGCGTCAGGACGGAGCGATGTTCCCGGTGGAGGTCCACAGCCGCCCCTGCCGCTTCCGCGGAGAGCCCGCGACGGTGACGACGATCTGGGACCTCTCTGCGGCGCGGCAGGCGGAGCAGGAGCGAACGCGCCTCCTCACGCAGATGGACGCGGTGCTCGAACAGCTTCCGGCGGGCGTGCTGATCACCGATGCGGCGGGGGCGATTACCCGGGCGAACCGCTACGCGCTGCGTCTGCTGGGAGGCTCCGTCCCGCATTTCCACGCGATCGAAGACGCCGGCACCTGGGGGCTGACGCGCCTCGACGGCACTCGCTACCTGCCCGAGGAGTTACCCCTTGCCCGGGCGTTTCAAACGGGGCTGCCGGTAGTCGGCGAGGAGATGCGAGTTCCGCTCCAGGACGGCTCCTGGCTGTACGTCAGCGTCGACGCCGCGCCGGTCCGCAACGCCGAGGGAGCGACGGTGGCCGGGGTCATCACGTTCTACGATCTCTCGGAGCGGAAGCAGGTCGAGCAGCTCGCGCTCGGAATCCGCGAAGCTCACCATCGGATCAAGAACAACCTCCAGGCGATCACCGACGTCCTGTCTCTCGAGCTGCTCTCCGCCCCGGACGCCGCCGCGGCCGGTCCGCTCCAGGCGAGCGTCGAGCGCGTTCAGGCGATTGCCGTCGTTCACGACCTGCTCTCCCAGGAGAACGTGACTTCGGTCGACCTCTCCGAACTGGCGGGAAAGCTGATCCCCTCCATCCTGCAGGCGAATGCGAAGCAGGGATCGCTGCAGGTGAAGGTAGACCTGCCGCCCGTCGAATTGCCCTCCCGTACGGCAACCGCGCTCGCCCTGATTCTGAACGAGGTGATCAGCAACGCCATGAAGCACGCCGTCGGCCCTGGCGGGGGCCGGCTGGCGCTGCGCCTGACACCGGGGGACGAGCGGTATTGCCTGATCGTACGCGACGACGGCCCGGGTCTCCCTCCCGGCTTTGACCTGGACCGCGACGCGAACGTCGGCCTCCAGATGGTGCGCAGCCTCACGGAAGATAGTCTCAACGGCACCCTGTCACTGCGGAACGACGGGGGTCTCGTGGTTCAGATCGCCTTCCCCCGCTGACATCCGGCGCGGGTCGCCTCTCCCCGGAGAAGGCGCGATGAGCGGAGCGGAGCCGGGTCCGTACGTGCAGTCCCCACCTTCTGCGGAAACTTCTCCCCGGGCTCATGTTTCGTAGTACCTGCTTCCCCGCCTCATCGAGCCAGAATGCGCCATCCCTTCCGGAATACCCTGATCGGCACGCTGGTGCTCTCCGGCGCCGCGGTGCTGGCCACCCTTGCGGTCGCCTCCGAGCCACCGCCCGCCGCGACGCTGAAGCCGCCGACGGAGGCGGCCGCCGATCCCGCGCGGTTCTTCGAAACCCGGATTCGTCCCGTGCTGGCGACTCGCTGCCAGAGCTGTCATGGCGGGGAGCGGCAGTCGGGCGGTCTGCGGGTCGATAGCCGCGAGGCGCTCTTGAAGGGCGGCGCGTCCGGCCCGGCGCTGATCCCCGGAAAGCCGGAGCAGAGCCTGCTCTGGCAGGCACTCACCTACGGACACGCGCTCAAGATGCCGCCGGGCGGGAAGCTGCCGGACCGGCAGGTGGCAGACCTCTCCCGCTGGATCGCGGCGGGCGCCGCCTGGCCCGCCGGCACCGCGAGCGGCGGCCGGGCGGATGCGAGCCACTGGGCGTTCCAGCCGGTGCGGCGCCCCCCACTGCCTCGCGTGAACGACCGCGCCTGGGTGAAGAGCCCGATCGACGCGTTCGTCCTTGCCGGTCTGGAGCAGGCGGGGCTGCGGCCCGCCCCGCCCGCGGACCGGCGGACGCTGATCCGGCGCGCCACCTTCGATCTCACCGGCCTGCCTCCCACCCCGGGGGAGATCGAGGCGTTCCTCGCGGACCGTTCCCCGGATGCGTGGGAGAAGGTGGTCGACCGTCTCCTCGCCTCACCCGCCTACGGCGAGCGGTGGGGGCGCCACTGGCTCGACGTGGCCCGCTACGCGGACAGCAACGGGCTGGACGAGAACGTGGCGCATGGAAACGCCTGGCGCTACCGGGACTGGGTGATCCGCAGCTTCAACGAGGACAAGCCGTACGACCAGTTCCTGACCGAGCAGCTCGCGGGCGACCTGCTGCCGGCCGAGGACACCCCCACGCGCCACGCGCGCCTCATCGCCACCGGCTTTCTCTCGCTCGGCCCCAAGGTGCTGGCCGAGGCAGACAAAGAGAAGATGCTGATCGATATCGTGGACGAGCAGCTCGACACCACGGGCAAGGCGTTCATGGGGCTCACCCTCGGCTGCGCGCGCTGCCACGACCACAAGTTCGACCCAATCTCCACGGAGGACTACTACGCGCTCGCCGGGATCTTCAAGAGCACGAAGTCGATGGAGAGCCTGGTCACGATCGCGAAGTGGTGGGAGAACCCGATCCCGACGCCGGAAGACCTCGCCCGCAAGGCGGAGCACGAAAAGCGGGTGGCGGCGATCCGGGCCGAGATCGACGCGCTCCTGGCGCGGGGGAAGGAGGAGCTGACGGCCTCCGGCTCTCCGCTGCCGAAGGAGCCGGAGAGCGCGTACCGGCCGGAGCTCCGCGAGCAGCTCAAGACGGTGCGCGAGCGGCTCGCCGCCGCGGAGAAGGAGGCTCCGGAGCTGCCCACCGCCATGGGCGTCACGGAGGGGGATCCGGTCGACGTGCAGGTGCATCTCCGCGGCGACCACCTGACCCTCGGAAAGGTGGTCCCGCGCCGCTTCCCGGTCGTGCTGGCGGGCGCCTCGCAGCCCAAGCTGCAGAGCCGGGAGAGCGGCCGCCTTCAGCTCGCACGGTGGCTGGCGAGCCCCACGCACCCGCTCACCTCCCGCGTGATGGTAAACCGGGTCTGGCGCTGGCACTTCGGACGCGGGCTCGTCGCCACCACCGACAACTTCGGCTTCCTGGGCGAGAAGCCGAGCCACCCGGAATTGCTCGACTACCTCGCCTCTGTTTTCTCGTCGCCAGCTACCGTCAGGCCGGTGTCGACGGAGAGACAGAGAGACGGAGAGACAAAGGGAGTCCGAACCGTCGCTTTCCGGGGAGCGAGTGCGCCAGCCGATCGGAAGGGTTCGGAATTCATCGCTCATCCTTCATCCCTCATCCCTCGCGAAGGCTTGGGCTGGAGCGTTAAGCGGCTGCACCGGCTCCTGATGCTTTCCAGCACCTACCAGATGGCTTCCCAGCCAGCGAAGCCGCGGGCCGGCGGCGCAAAGTCCCGGCAGCCGGAGACGGCCGATCCGGAGAACCGGCTCCTCTGGCGGATGCCGGTCCGGCGCCTGGAAGCGGAGGAGGTGCGGGACGCGCTGCTGGCGGTTTCCGGAACCCTCGACCGCACCATGGGCGGCTCCCTGCTCCACGTGAAGAACCGGGAGTTCTTTTTCGACCATACCTCCATCGACGGCACCCGGTACGACAGCAAGAAGCGGGCGGTCTACCTGCCGGTGGTGCGGAACCACGTCTACGACGTCTTTCAGCTCTTCGACTTCGTCGATCCGGCCGTGCTGGAGAGCAACCGGGCTACCACCACCATCGCGCCGCAGGCGCTCTTCTGGCTGAACAGCGACCTGGTGATGGATGCCTCCCGCGCGCTGGCGGACCGGCTGCTCGCTCAAACGGAGCTGGATCAGCCGGGTCGGGTCCGGAGCCTCTTCGTGCTGCTCTACGGCCGCCCCGCCACCACCTCGGAAGTAGCGCGAGGGCTCACGGCGCTGGCGCACTTCCAGGACGCCGCGCCGGGCCCGGACGCGGCCGCGCGCCGCGCGCAGGCGTGGGCCTGGTACTGCCACGCGCTGCTGGCCGCCAACGAGTTTCTGTACCTGCGGTGAGGACCCCTGATGAGCTGTAACTGCCCACCCGATCCGGAAGGCGCTCGCCGGTCTCGCACGCCGCACGTTCGCCCGGCGGCCTCCCGGCGCGATTTCCTGCGGCAGAGCGCGGCCGGCTTCGGGCACCTGGCGCTTCTCTCCCTGTTGCAGGACGAGGTCCGCGCGGCGCCACCGGCCGCGCGTGCGACGGCCCCCAGCCCGACCGCGGCCCGGCTGCCGCACTTTACGCCGCGAGCGAAGCGGGTGATCTTTCTCTTCATGAAGGGCGGGCCGTCGCACGTCGACACGTTCGACTACAAGCCGGCGCTGGAGCGCGACCACGGCAAGCCGTTTCCCGGTCAGAAGCCGCGCGTCCAGTTCGCGCCGACCAACAACCTGCTGAAGTCGCCCTGGAGCTTCAAGCAGTACGGGCAGAGCGGCTCCTGGGTCAGCGAGCTGTTCCCGCACGTCGCGCAGCGCGTCGACGATCTTTGCTTCCTCCACTCGCTCCACGGCACCAACCCTGCGCACGGGGGCGCCCTGCTCAAGCTCCACACCGGCAGCGACAACTTCGTCCGGCCGAGCATGGGCGCGTGGGTCTACTACGGGCTGGGAACGGAGAACACCGACCTCCCCGGCTTCGTGACGATCTGCCCCACCCTGGCGCACGGCGGGGTGAACAACTGGGGCTCCGCCTTCCTGCCGGCGGCGTTCCAGGGGACGCCGATCGGAAATGCCTCGGTCCCCGCGAGCCAGGCGAAGGTGCGGTACATCCGGAACGACCGGATCCCGGCGGAGATCCAGCGGCTGCAGCTCGACCTGGTGGGCGAGGCGAACCGGCGCCACCTGGCCGAGGCGGGCGCCGAGCCGCACCTGGAGGCGCGCATCCACTCCTTCGAGCTGGCGTTCCGGATGCAGGGACGGATGCCGGAAGTGGAAGACCTCTCCCGGGAGTCGCCGGAGACCCGGAAGCTGTACGGCCTGGACGACCCGATGACGGAGAACTTCGGGCGCCAGTGCCTGCTGGCACGCCGCTTCCTGGAACGCGGGGTCCGCTTCGTGCAGTGCACCCACAGCGACGGGAAGGTCCAGTGGGACCAGCACGGCGACCTGAAGAACGGACATGGAGAGAAGGCGCGGGAGGTCGACAAGCCGATCGCCGGGCTGCTCAAGGACCTGAAGGCGCGCGGCCTGCTGGAGGACACGCTGGTGATCTGGGGCGGCGAGTTCGGCCGCACGCCGACCGCCCAGGGCACCGACGGGCGCGACCACAACCCGGAGGGGTTCACGATGTGGCTGGCGGGCGGCGGCGTCAAGGGCGGCTTCCACTACGGCGCCACCGATGAGCACGGCTACTACGCCGCGGTCGACAGGATGCACATCCACGACTTCCACGCCACCGTGCTGCACCTGCTGGGGCTCGACCACACGCGCCTGACCTATCGCCACGCCGGCCGGGACTTCCGCCTGACCGACGTGCACGGAGAGGTCGCGAAAGCGATCCTCCGGTAGCCGGTAACCGCCACCGTGGCGGGGCCGCCGGGATGCCGCTGCACGGACCGGGTGCCCGCGGCAGTTTACCTCGGGGACCCCTCGGTCCTCGGCCCTCTCTACACCCTCCGCCGACCGGCGAAGGGGAGCTCTCCAGGCGCGTTCTCCGCACTACGCCGGGCGTCGTGTGAGAGGCCTGCGACTCAGGGAGGAGAGCCGATGCGCTGGAGCAGAATCGTCGGGCTACTCCTGGTGGGCGGCGCCTCCGTCACGGGCGGCGGCTGGTATCTTCGCGAGCAGGTGTGGGCGCGCGGCTCCGCCCGGCGCTGTGAAGCGAATCTGTCGGTCCTCTCTAGCCCAAGTTCCGCAGTTGGTGGTGGCAGATTACTGCCACCACCTTTTTTCGTGCCTGACTGGCGGTTGCGCTACGAGGTCTCCACCGAGTTACAGGCATGGCTGCCGCCGCATTGCC
>JBKBRF010000066.1:0-30234 GCA_046292385.1 Armatimonadota bacterium
TAGCGTTTGCGTGTCTTGTTCATCATGGCAGAGGGCGCCCAGCGCGTTCGCAGCGACTGCGGCGTACCTCAGCTTAGTCACAGAATAGAACGACTGTTTTCTAGAGTTCCGTACACCCTCTAAGAGCCCTCCTGCGGGTGATGTGACTGTGGTGGTCAGCATCTTCCCACAGAGAGGGCTCTTCTCACCTGCGCTGAGCCACCCCCGAAATTCGGGATGACTCATGACTCCATACACCGGCCCGCGAGCTGGTCCCGCCTCGCCCGCGCGGCGAAATCCCGGTCCGCAGCTCTCCGCCCGAGCCTCCGTTCAGAGCCACGCTGCCCCGCGAAGAAATCGCACCCTAACCGGAGGGTTCGGCTTTAGCCTTTAGCCTTTAGCCTTTAGCCTTTAGCCTTTAGCCTTTAAGGGCCTGTAACGGCCTGCAACGCCTTCTATCCGCCTATCTGGCTCATGTTTCTCGCGGGCGGGGTGAAGTCGGCCTGGTGGATCAGGTGGCCGGCCCACTTGGCGCGGACCGTCTCCACGAAGAGCCACCCGAGCTCCTCGTCGCTGGCGCCGGCGCGGAGGGGGTTCTTGAGGTCGGTCTCCTCGACGGAGAAGAGGCAGTAGCGCAGCTTTCCGTCCGCGGTGATCCGGATGCGGTTGCAGCTCGCGCAGAACGGCTCGGTGACGGTGGGAATGATGCCGATCTCCCCCCGCCCGTCTGCGAAGCGGTAGACCGTGGCGGGATCGGAGGAGCCGGGCTGGCTCGCTCGCTCCAGCGGGTAGACGGCGGAGATCGTCTCCAGGATCTCGGCGGAGCCGAGCACGCGGGAGCGGTCCCACGCGCCGTCGCCGTCGAGCGGCATGAACTCGATGAAGCGGACCTGGTACTGCCGGTCCCGGGCCAGCTCCGCGAACCGGATCAGCTCCCCTTCTGTGTAGCCGCGCATCGCGACCGCGTTCACCTTGATCGGCGCGAAGCCGACTCGCGACGCCGCTTCCAGGCCCCGGAGCACGGCATCCAGCAGCGGACGGCGCGTCAGCTCCGCGAACTTGGTCGGATCGAGGCTGTCCAGGCTCACGTTGAGGCGGCGAAGCCCGGCGTCCCACAGCTCACTCGCCATATGCTCCAGGCGCGCGCCGTTGGTGGTGAGGCTCAGGTCCCGCAGCGTCCCCAGCTCCAGGAGGCCGCGGACCAGCACCGGCAGATCCCGTCGGACCAGCGGCTCGCCGCCGGTGAGCCGGATCTTGTCCACCCCCAGGGTGCACGCCACGCGGGAGAGGCGGATGATCTCCTCGTACGTGAGCACCCGCTCCTTCGGGTAGAACTCCATCTCCTCCGGCATGCAGTAGACGCAGCGGAAGTTGCACCGGTCGGTGATGGAGATCCGGAGGTTGGTGTGGACGCGCCCGAAGCCGTCGACCAGCCGGGACGGCAGTGGCCCACGTGCCGCCGCCCGCACGGGGGCGGCTCCAAGCTCCGTGATCGGAATGAGAGAGGACATACCGTGCCGGTCCGCCGTCAGGCCGGGATCGCCTGGCGTGGTAGGAGTGGGAGAGTGAGAGAGCCGGTGAGCTTGAAAATCTGCTCTCGGGAGCGGGTCTCCCACTCCCCCACTCTCCTTTGCTCCCACTCCAGCTCTTCAGAAGTAGCTGGACTGACTATGAGTATAGCGGCGCCTGCCCGCGGGGTGAAGTGCGCCGGTCCGGAGAGACTGGTGGGGACCGGCGGCTCAACCCGGTCATCGCGGTGGCGCCGCGCGATCGAGCCGCCGGTCGGTCCGGATCAGTATTCCTCGGTGCCCCAGCCCTTCGGGACGTTCGGCTCCCGGTCGCCGTAGGTGGTCTGCAGGTAGTTGAGCTGCCCCTGCCAGTAACCGGCGACGGAAGAGACCCAGTAGAGGAACGACTCGACCGGGACCTCGGTCCGCCAGGGCACCGGCATCGTCCGCTGCAGGTCTTCGTCGGTCAGGTTCCGCACCACGTCGGCCAGGGCGTCGAACGCGTCTCCCAGCCGCTGCTTGGCGCTCTCGCGGTCCGGGGAGGCCGGCGGAAACTCGCGCGACTCCGGCATCGCGCCATTCTTCAGCGCGTAGCCGACAAAGCCAAAGAACCCGGCACAGCTATCGGCGATCTGGAGCGGCGTTTTGGCTCCCTCACCGGGGCTCCAGTTCAGGCGCTCGTCCGGGACACAGTCGAGGCCGTGCACGAAGCGCGACCTGGCCATCGCCAGGTACTTGAGCAGATACTGCACGTCAGCGCTGGGCATCGTTCGTTTTCCTTCTCCGTCGTCGTTTCACTCGAGGGAGCCGGCAAGCAGCCACCGGCTCGCTCCGAGATAGCGTAGTCAGGGAGAGCGAAAAACGCGCCGCGCGTCTAGGCCGCCGGGTATTCGAAGAAGCCGCGGCCGTTCTTGCGTCCGAGCCAGCCCGCCTCCACGTACTTCTTCAGGATCGGAGCCGGGTGGAAGCGCGGGTCGCCGAGCTCCCCGTGGAGGACCTGCAGGATCGCCAGGCAGACGTCGAGGCCGATCAGGTCGGCAAGCTCCAGGGGCCCCATCGGGTGGCCCATCCCGAGCTTGAAGGTCCGATCGATATCCTCCGCCGTGCCGACCCCCTCTTCCAGCACGTGGAACGCCTCGTTCAGGAGCGGCATCAGGATGCGGTTGGAGAGAAACCCGGGGCGGTCGGCGCTGCGGACCGGCGTCTTTTCGAGCGTCCGGACCAGCCGCTCCGCGAGGGAGAGCACCTCCGGATCGGTGCGGAGCCCGGAGACCACCTCCACCAGGCGCATCACGGGCGCGGGGTTGAAGAAGTGGAGGCCGAGCGTCCGTTCCGGGCGGCCGGTGGCGGCGCCGAGACGGGTAATCGAGTTGGAGGAGGTGTTGCTCGCCAGGATCGTCTCCGGCTTGCACAGTCGCCCCAGCGCGCGCAGGAGGTCCTCTTTCGCGCCCGGGTCCTCCACGATCGCTTCTACCACGAGGTCGCAGCCGTGGAGCGGCGCCAGGTCCGCGCACGCCTCCAGGCGCTCCAGCGTCCCGGCGGCGGAGGCGAGCTTTCCCTTCGCCTCCCAGCGCTCCAGTCCGGCGCGGATCTTCTCGACGGCGAACTCACTCCGCTCCGCGTCCTGGTCGTGCAGGCAGACGGGGTAGCCGGCGCCGAGAAAGACCTGCGCGATGCCGGCGCCCATCGTCCCGGCGCCGATGATGCCGACCGTTCCGATCGCTTCTCGTGGCTCCACGGCTCTACTCCGGTCTCTCGACGGCCATCGCGACCGCTTCCCCGCCGCCCAGGCAGAGCGCCGCCACGCCGCGGCGCAGTCCGCGGCGCTGCAGCGCGTGGAGCAGGGTGACCAGGATGCGGCAGCCGGTCGCGCCGATCGGGTGGCCCAGGGCGATCGCGCCGCCGTGCACGTTCAGCCGCTCCGGATCGATCCCCAGCCGGTCCTGGAGCGCCACCACCGCCGAGGCGAACGGCTCGTTCAGCTCGTACAGCTCGGCCTCATCCCACCCGGCGCGCTCCAGGCACCGCCGCACGGCATCCTCCGGCGCCAGCATCACCCACTCCGGCTCCCGGCTGTGCGTGGCGACGGCCGCGATCCGGGCGAGCGGCGGGAGCCCGCGGCGGGCCGCTTCCTCCTCCGCCATCACGCAGACGGCGGCCGCACCGTCCGCCAGCTTGCTCGCGTTCCCGGCGGTCACCGTGCCGGTCTCCTCGAAGGCGGGCGAGAGCGCCGCCAGGGCCTCGCGCGTCGTCTCTCGCGGCACCTCGTCCCGCTCCACGCGGGCCGCTCCCTTCCGGCTGCGGACCTCCACCCCCACGATCTCCGCGTCGAAGGCGTCGCCGGCCTGGGCGGCCAGCGCGCGGCGGTAGCTCCGCTCCGCGAGCTCGTCCTGGCGCTCGCGCGAGACTCCCGCCTCCCGGGCGCAGAGCTCGCCGGTAGAGCCCATGTGGTAGTCGTGGTAGACGTCCCACAGGCCGTCCCGGATCAGCGAGTCGACCAGCTCCCCATGGCCCAACCGGTAGCCCTGCCGCGCCCGCGTGAGCAGGTAGGGAGCATTCGACATGCTCTCCATCCCGCCGGCAACGACGATCCGCGCGTCGCCGGCCCGCACAGCCTGGTCGGCCAGCATCACCGCTTTCAGGCCGGAGCCGCAGACCTTGTTCACGGTCAGCGCCCCGACGCTCGGCGGCAGCCCGCCGCGGATCGCCGCCTGCCGCGCGGGGGCCTGCCCCAGCCCGGCGGAGAGGACGCTGCCGAGGATCACCTCGTCCACCACCTCGGGCGATTCCGCCAGCCCGGCGCGGCGCAGCGCTTCCCGCAGGACCACCGCGCCGAGCTCCGGCGCCGGAAGCGCGCTCAGGCCGCCCTGGAACGCGCCGATCGGGGTCCGGCACGCGCTCACGATGACGGCCCGGCGGTCAGGCATCGCGCAGCTCCGCCAACCAGAAGAGCATCAACGCCGGGTCCTCCAGGTAGGTGCGCAGCGTCCGGATGAACGCCGCGCCCGCGAAGCCGTCGACGTAGCGGTGGTCCAGCGTCAGCGAGAGATTCCCCATCTGCCGCTGGACGATCTCCCCCTCCCGCACCACGGGGCGCGGGGTGATCTTGTGGACACCCAGGATGCAGACCTGCGGCGTGTTGAGCATCGGCGTCGCCATGATCCCGCCGAGCGGGCCGAGGCTGGTGATCGAAAAGGTCCCGCCCTGCGTCTCCTCGCGACTGAGCGAGCCCTGGCGGGCGGCTGCCGCCAGGCGCTCGATCTCGCGTGCCAGGTCGAGCAGGTTCCGCCGCTCCACGTGGTGCAGCACCGGCACGACCAGTCCCTCTTCCGTATTCACCGCGACCCCGAGGTGCTGCGCCTCCGAGATCACCAGGTCTCCGGACTCCGGATCGGCCGTGGCGTTCAGCTCCGGGTGCTCCTTGAGCGCCCTGCTGACCGCGGCGATCAGGAACGGGAGGTAGGTCATCCGGGCGCCCGCCTTCTCCGCCAGCGGCTGCACGCGCTCCTTCAGGCTCACCAGGTCGGTGAAGTCGACTTCCTCCACGTAGGTGTAGGGCGCCGTGGTGCGGTGCGACTCGAGCAGGTGCTCGGCGATCCGGCGGCGCAGGCCGCGCAGGGGGACCCGCCGCGTCGTGCCGGGGGCGGCCGGCACCGCGGCGCCTCCGGCCGCGGCGCGGACGTCGGCTTCGGTGATGCGGCCCTCGGGACCGCTCCCTCGGACCGCGTGCAGGTCGAGACCCAGCTCGCGGGCCAGGCGGCGGACGGCGGGTACCGCCAGCGGGATGCCGCCGTTCCCCTGCGCCGGCGCGGGCTCGGGCGCGGCGGTCTTCACCTCCGGAGCGGTGGCGACCAGCGGGGCTTCGTGGACGACCGGCTCGGCGCCGGAGCCCGGTGCCTGCCCCGCCCCTTCCGGCTCGGCTTCCGTCTCGATCTCCACGAGGACGGAGCCGACCGGTACCACGTCGCCCGGCTCCCCAAGGCAGCGCTGCACCGTTCCCGCCACCGGAGAGGGCAGCTCCGCCGTCACCTTGTCGGTCATCACCTCTACCAGCGGCTGCTCCGGCTGGACGGTCTCGCCCGCCTGCACCAGCCACCGGATGATCTCACCCTCCTGGACTCCCTCTCCCAGGTCCGCGAGCCTGAACTCAAAAGGCATCCCAATCTCCGCAGGCATCCCGTCGCTCGGCCGGCTCAGCCCCGGGCTGGTCTCATGGACCGCCCCGGGCTAGCTGCACGTTCCGTGACGGGGACCGACTCTCCTGGCAGCCGGCGCGCCGGGCCCGTGGAGAATCAGTTTCCGTTCTGATCTGCCGCCGGCTCCGACTTGCGCATGTAGATGCCGCCGAGGGGGAACCGCGCGGTGCCGCGATCGAAGTTCTCCAGCGTGAGCGTGGCGACGCGCACGTCGGACTCGAGCAGCGGCTGCGAGATCATATCCTCATCGTCGAGCGCAACGATCAAGTTGCGCCCTTCTCGACGCAGGGTGAGCTTGAATCCCCGGCGGAAACCGGGGCCGTCCGGATCGAGCTGCTTGCCGTCGATCAGGCGGACCTTGCCTCCCTTCTCCCGCCCCTGGATCGTTACCCACGGCGCGCCGTTGTAGATCACGTTGCCCCGGTAGAGGCTGCCGTCCGCCATGTCGAGCGTGATTCCCACGCCCTTTCGGCGCGAGCGCCAGTCCGGCTCCGGGCGCACGGTGACGGTGACCAGGAAATCGTCGCCCGCCGGGCGAGCCAGGGTCACGGAGACGGGAGAGCGGACCTGCTCGATGGCGAAGGTCTTGGTGCGGTGCAGCAGCACCGGATCCCCCAGCTCCCGCGGCGCCGGCAGCGGCTCCGGCCGCCCGTTTACCGGCGGCATCGGCGGCACCACCGCCGGCTCCGGCTGGGCCACCACCGGCTGCGCCGGCTCCGGCTTGGGCAGCACGGCGGCCACCTGCACCACCGGGCGGGTCCAGGCCGTTCCCTGCACCCGCAGGCCCTGCCGCTCCGGCTCCCAGATCGACTTCATGCCGGTGCCGTCGGCGTTCATCACCGCGAGCCGCGAAAGGCCGGCGTCGGAGCCGGGATCCGCGGCGGTGCGGAACAGGATCTGCTTGCCGTCCGGCGACCACGACCCGAAGGCGGCGTTGGGGAGCGCCTTCCCCCGCGGGACTTCCTGCGGCTCCGGGCGAGCCAGGTCGAGCGTGTAGAGCGAGTAGCCGGCACGGCTGGAAGTCGAGAAGAGGAGACGGCTCGCGTCCGGCGCCCACTCGAGGGAGACCACCTGCCCGTACGATTCCGGCAGCGTGAGGCGCAGGCGCGGCTCGAGGGTGTCGACCGGCATCACCTGGAGCTGCCAGCGGTCCCGGCCCTCCACGATCGCCGGCGCGATGACCGCGAGCTGCTTCTCATCCGGCGACCATCTCCCCAGCGAGCCGCGCGTGAGCGGCTTCAGCCCCTGGTCCTTCTCGGTGCCGTCCGCGCGGATCGCGTAGACGAAGTAGTCGTTCATCTCCCGGCGGGAGAAGAGGATCCGCTGTCCGTCCCGCGACCACTGCGGATTACCTCCCACCGCCAGCGGCCGGGTGTCTCCCGACTTGAGCGAGAGCACTACCACCCGCTCCAGGCCGAGGCGGTCGGTGCTCTGATAGGCGATCTGCTCTCCGTTCGGAGAGAACGCCGGCGCCCGGTCCCGGCTGGCGCCGCTGGTGACGGCGCGCGCCCCGGAGCCGTCCGGGTTCGCCACGAAGAGGCGGCTGCCGAGCCCGCCCGCGGCGTCCTCCACCGCAAACGCGATTCGCCCCGCGGGCGCCTCGCCCTGCGCGGCCACCGCTCCGGCGCCGGCTGCGGCCAGCGCCGCCAGAACCCAGGCCCGCGCAGCGGCGCGCAGTAAGCCGCGCATCAGGGGGGGAAGGGGGTAGTACAGCTTCATCACGAATCTTTCCTTCCGGTCGCCAGCCGGCGCAGCCGAAGGGGAGCGGCACGGTAGGCGCGCTTCCCCGCAGCATAGACGCTCGCGAATCGCGACCGTTACATTACCTCGCGCCGATCCTGCGCAAACGCAACCACCCGCTACGCCTCCGGACGAGACCGCAGCGCGCCGAGATGGCGCCGGAGCGCCGGAACGTCCGGCCCCTCCGGACAGCGCTCGACATACGTCTCCAGGTGCTCCGCCGCTCGCTCCCGGTCGCCGGCGCGCAGGTAGAGCAGCGCCAGGTCCCGCTGGTGCAGAGGGTTGGAGGAGTCGATCCGGGCGACGAGCTCCGTTGTCCGCGCTGCCTCCTCGTACCGCTGCTCCCGCACGTGCAGCATGCGGATGTTGTTCAGCATCCGGACGACCACGCCGGCCGGATCTGCCGGCTCCAGCACCCCGGCGGGGGGCGGCGGCTCCTCCCCGGTGGCAAGCCTCCACCGCTCCCCCAGCTCTTCCGGCCCCAGGAGCAGCCCGTCGAACGGATCGAGGACCGCCGTCTCCGCAGCGGACGCGGCCGCCACCAGGAAGTGGGCCGGGAAGTTGACCGGATAGACGCTCCACTCGAGACGCCGGCTCACCCCGAGCACGACCGCGGCGAGACTGATCGGGATGCCGCGCCGCCGCTCGAGCACCTGGCTCAGCAGGCTGTTCGACAGATCGTAGTACAGCTCCCGGTCGCCCCGCAGGCCGCCGTCCTCGTAGAGCGCCCGTCCCAGCGCGGCGAGCCGCTCACGCGGCCCGGGAGCGTCCGGCGCGTGGATCGCTGCCGCAGCCGCCAGCTCGTTCAGCACGCGGCGGCTCGGCCCGGGATCAAGCGAGCTGCACTCGAACGCTTCCACCCGCAGCGCCGCCTCGTCGTAGGGGAACGGCGACGGCCGGTCGCGGAGAAGCTGCAGCAGCTCCTCGCGGGCAGCCTCGGCGGAGAGGAGCGACAACGGGATCTACTTCCGGGAAGTGGTCCGCGCCTGTTCCGGCTTTCGGGCCTTGACTGCCTGCTTGCGGCGGTGCCGGCGGCGGCGCAGCTCGCGCTTGCGTTCAGATGCCATGAGGTCTCCTTAGAATCATCCGGCGGCGGCCGGGAGAGCCGGCGCCCTGTGTACTTAACCCGACTGGCGCGAAAGCGTCAACCTGCGGCAAGCAGGCCCTCGACCGCCGTTTCGGCGCTGTGGATGCAGTCCGGGATGCCGACGCCGCGGTAGGCATTGCCCGCCAGCCGGAGACCCGGCAGCGCCTCTACCCGCCGCTCGATCTCTCCCACGCGCTCCAGGTGCCCGACCCGGTACTGCGGCATCACCTGCTCCCCGCGCCAGAAGACGGTGAACTGCGGCTCCGCGGTGATGCCGAGCAGCTTGCGGAGATCGGCCCGCACCCGCGCCTCCACCTCCTCCCGCCCGCGCCCCTGCAGGGCGCCCTCTCCCAGGAAGGCGCGGAGCAGGGCGACTCCGGCCGGCGCCCGGTGGGGGTACTTCACGTTCGTAAATGTACAGCCGTGGAGCGTAAGCCCCTCCAGCTTCGGCACCACGAAGCCGAAGCCGTCGAGCGGATGTGGAACGTCTTCGCGGCGATAGCAGAGGCTCAGGGTCGCCGCCGAGGCGTACGGCACGGAGCGCAGCACCACAGCCAGCTCCGCCTCGTGCGGCGCCACCAGGTCGGCGGCGCGGTAAGCCGGCAGCGCGACCACCACCCCGTCGGCCGCGATCTCCTCTCCCTCCAGCACCACCCGCCAGCCGGAGCCGTCTCGCTCCAGCGCGCGGACCGGCTTCTCCAGCCGGGCGGCGCCTTCGGGCAGGCGCGCGGCCAGGGCGTCGGTGAGCGTCTGCATGCCGCGCCGGAAGGAGGCGAAAAGTCCGTAGCGCGCGCCGCTGACGCCGGACTTCTCGCCGTTCCCGGCGGAGGTCCGCGCCTGTGCCTGCCGCATCCGCGCCCACATGCCTCGGATCACGCTGCCGTGCTCCCGCTCCATGTCGAGAAACCGCGGCAGGGTGGCGCGCAGGCTCAGTTCCATCGGGTCGGCGCCGTAGATCCCCGCGATCATCGGCTGCGCCATCCGGTCGAGCGCCTCCCGCCCCAGCCGGCGCAGCACGAAGCCGCCCAGGCTCTCGTCCGCGTCGTCGCGCCTCGGCGGGATCACCAGGTCGAGCGCCATCCGCGCCTTCCCGCCCCAGGAGAAGATCGGGCTGGCGGCGAGCGGCGCGAAGCGGGAGGGCGCCAGGAGCTGGAAGCCTTCCGGAACCGGGACGAGCTGGCCGCCGCGCACCACGAAGCTGCGGCGGTGCTCGTCGTTCGTCCCAACCAGCTCCCCTTCCAGCCCGATCCGCCGCGCCAGGGCAACTCCCCACGGCTTATCGGTGATGATCGAGTCCGGCCCCTGCTCCAGCACGAACTCACCGCGCAGCTCGGTCCCGATCACGCCTCCCAGGCGGGGACCCGCCTCCAGGAGCTGGACCTGAAGATCCAGACCGCGCTCGCGGCGCAGCTCCACCAGCCGGTGCGCCGCGGCCAGCCCCGTGACGCCGCCGCCTATCACTACGATCCGCTTCACACGCCCCCCTCACTACCGGGCACCGGGGCCCAAGAGTTGCTTTTGCCGCCCCCGGCACCCGGGATGGATGAAATCACGGTGAGAGCTACCTCTCACGCGGCCTCACCCCCGGCCCCTCTCCTGCGAGGAGAGGGGAGCTATGGATGTCAGGCAAGCTGACTCCCCCTTCCCTCACAGGGAAGGGGGTTTGGGGGGTTAGGCCGCGCCGGAGTGCCAACCGATCGCCCTACGCCTTCGAGGGTCACTTTCATTTTCCCCGTCCGGCGGCTCGCGGCGCAGCGACGGCGCGAAGTCTCAGGGCTGCTCCCCCTCCGCCGCCAGGGCGGCGATCCGCCGGGCCAGCATCTCGATGAAGGCGGGGTGGTCGCCTACCGTCCCGGCGCGGTGCATCTTGAGGCGCAGCGCTTCGGCGGTCTCTCGCGCCTCCACGTCGAGATCGAAGAGCACTTCCACGTGGTCGTGCAGAAAGCCAATCGGCTGGACCACCACCTCGCGCGTGCCTTCCGCGGCCAGCTCTCGCAGCACGTCGCTCACGTCCGGCTCCAGCCACGGTACGCGCCCGTCGCCGCTGCGGCTCTGGTACGCCAGCCGCCACTGCGGCGCGCCCAGGATCTCCGCCACCCCGCGGCAGGAGACGAGGAGGTCTTCCACGTACGGGGAGCCGTCCGCCATGCTGATCGGAATCGAATGCGCGGTGAAGACGATCGGCACGGGGGCGGGCCACTCCCCGCGTCGATAGCCGGTCGCCTCTTCGATCCGGGCCGCGTTCGCCTCCAGGAAGAGCGGGTCATCGAAGAACGGCTCCAGGTACCGCACCCGCGGCCCACGGCCGCCGTTCGCCTCGATCGCGCGGGAGACGTCGAGCCGGTACCGCTCCAGGCTGGTGTTGCTCCGGTGCGCGGCGAGGATGACCCCCGCGGCGCTCCGGCGTCCCGCGCGGTTCATGCTGGCGATCACCTGGCGCATGAACGGATGCCAGTTCCGCATCCCGGCGTAGACCGGCAGGCGCAGCCCGTACGCGTCTCGGAGCCGCCGTTTGAGCGCGACCGCCTGCCGGAACGTCAGCTCGTTGTACGGCGAGCGGCCGCCGATCTCGTGGTAGTGATGGGCCACCTCCTCCAGGCGCTCCCGCGGCACGTTGCGCCCCTTCACCACCGTCTCGAGGAACGGCATGATGTGCTCCGGCCTGGTGGGCCCGCCGAAGCCGACAAACAGGACCGAGTCGATGCTCATAGCGTCAGTATACGCGCTTCCACGCGGAAGACTTCCGGTTGCTGGAGCGCATGGAGCTCCCGCAGCACGCGGCGAGCAGCCGGCCGTGCGTCAGGCGGGAGGAGTTACTGGCTGAAATGCGCAATTACTTAGTGCGACAGTCTCCATCCTGAGTCGCCGGTACTCTGCCATGCGATTCCCACGCCTTTCCCCTCTCGCTCTCGCCGCCGCGGCGGCGCTGTTTTTCCTGGCCTCCGCGGCGTGCGCCCAGCAAGCGGCGGACGCGCGCGTCCTGATCCTGGGGGTGCTCTACGTCGAGGACGAGCCGATCGGCGGCAGCGCCGACTGGATCGTCTGCCGGGCGGCTCCGGGCGAAGGAAAGGTCTACATGGTCAGCGACACCGTGGCCGGACCGGATGGAGAGGATCTCCTGAAGGCGCTCGCGAAGTCGGTCATCGCGCTCCGGACCGAGGCGCGGCTGCCCGGCGGCGCCCGCGCGGACTATACGAGGTTCGATCTCTTCTACGAGGTCGCGGACGACGATACGCCAATGGGCGGCGGCTCGCTCGGCCTGGCGGCCGGAATCACCGCCTTCTCCGCGATGACGAAGAAGCCGCTGCGTCCGAACGTTGCGGTCACCGGCGCGATCGGGATCGACGGCGGCTCCGGGCAGATCGGCGGGATGGAGTACAAGATCGAGGCGGCGCTGGAGAAGGGCGCGGAGATCATCATCATCCCCGCGAGCCAGGCAGACGTCGCCATGCGGCTGCCGCTCGACCTCCGCCTGAGCGCGCCGATCTTCCCGGTGCGGAACCTGAACGAGGCGCTGGCCACCGCGCTGGTGCCCCGGGATCCGGAGAGCCGGGCGTTCGACGCCTACCTGACCCGGCAGAAGGCCGCGATCCGGCAGTTCGTGGAGGTCTACGACGAGTTCGAAGAGAAGCACGGCCGATTGCCGTACCTCGACGCCTGCCCACCTGAGATCGAACGGGAGCTGCAGCTCTACATCGAAAAGAACCCGAACGCCGCGGGAAGGGTCTTCACCGACATCGACGACCTGATCCGCCAGTTCCCGCTCAACATCGCCCTGCGGAGCATCTCGGAGGTGAGCCGCCGGCTGCGGGCGGTCTACGCGGCGGACGATGAGGTGGAGCGCGGGAAGACGCTCTCCGCCGCCGGCAAGCACCTGGAGGCGTACGCGGCGTACGAGCAGGCGCGACGGCTGCACCCGGAGCACCAGTTCGTCATGAAGCTGCGGGACCAGGCCGCCGAGGCTCATTTTTCCGAGACGCTGAAGTCGTCGATCGAAGACGCCGACGAGAAGCACCGGCGGCGCGAGTTCGCCGCGGCCGCGGAGGCCTACCAGTCGCTGGCGAAGATCACCCAGGGCTATCACACCCGCTTCCCCGTGATGCAATCGCTGATGGAAGCCCGGCTGCGCGCCGAAGCTGACCCGCAGAATCCGGAGCTCCGCCGGCACGCCGGGAGCCTGGCCCAGGAGAATGGGGTTCATGAAGCCGCGATCGAGGAGTACACCGCGCTGCTGCGCCTGGAGACCTCTGCCGAGAATGCCGGCCTGCTGTTCCGCACGCTGCTGGCTGCCGAAGCCGCGCCGGAACGCTCCGACCCCGCGGTGAGCCTGCGGCGCGTGAAGGACCGCGCCGAGGAGCTGGCGGCTTCGCTGCCCTCCGGCGCGGCGGCTCGGATTCGCCACGGCCTGGCCGACGTCTTCCTGGAGAAGGGCGATCATACCCAGGCGAGCGAGCTGCTGCAGGAGGTCTTCGCGTCTGCGCCTTCCGCGGCGGTCGCCACGAGCCTGCTAACCAGCTATCTGGCCATCAGCCGCGCCCTGCCGGCGGAGCAGCGGGAAGCATCTCTGGCGAAAGCCTCTGACGTGGTGGACGCGATCGTGGCCCACAACTGGACGTCGCCGGAGCTCCACCGGATCCGGGAGGCGCTCGATCTGCTGCGGGGAAAGGACACCACCCCTCCGCTCATCGAGGTGAAGCTGCCGTCCGACTCCCGGACGGGACAACTCACGGTCCGCGGGGTCACCAGCCTCCGGGTCTCACTGCGGGACGGCGCCGGTACCCGCAGCATCCGGGTGCGGTTGGGCACCACGCAGGTGGTGGAACTGAATGACCCGAACCCGGAGTCCGCGATCCTGTGGGACAGCTCGCGCCACCTGAACGGCGTCTACCCGCTCACCCTCATCGCCGTCGACGCGCACGGAAACGAGAGCCGCGTGGAGCTCACGTGTGAGGTCGCCAACTCTATCAAGACGACCGTCTACGGCAGCCTCGACACCAAGAAGTACCACCTCGCGCACTGCCGGTTCGTCCCCAGCAGCGGAGCCGGCGGCCGGCGGGAGGTGCTGGTCTCCCCCCTGCAGGCACAAACCCACGGCTTCAAGCCGTGCATCTACTGCATCCCGAAAGGAAAGAACCCGTTCGGCGGCTAAGCGAGGGATGAGTGATGAAGGATGAGGGATGAGTCCTTCTGGAAAATGAGAAGAGGCCTCTCGCACGGCAGCGACCCAACGGAGGCTCTAAGATGAGTGGAATAGTCAGAATGGACGTATTAGACTTCTTCCGATTGGATGGCGGGCGAATTGTAATCGCGGGTCGGGTAAGCGATCCGCGAGAGGATATCGGCGCATGCTCTGGCACGCTCTTAGAACGAGGCGAGGTGGTAGCGACCGTCTCTATCGAGGGCGAAATGATGCCTAGACACCCCCGGGACCCATTGCTACGTGCGGTGTCGACCACTTCCACACTTGACGTGGAAGGTCTTAGATCCTGCAACGATCTTGTGCTCGTTTGCGGCAAATAGGAGACTTGAGTTCCACCCTACTCCCCCTCTCTCCGCCCGGTCACCTTTTCGATGAGGGGCTTCGCGCGCTCCAGCAGGTGCGGCTTGAGCGGCTCCAGGCGAGGTTGGGTGCGCAGGTACTCCTCCAGCGCCTCCAGCGGGGTGAGCTGCGTGGTGAGGCCGCCGTGGCGGGCGCGGTGCTCCGGGCGGATCACCTCGCGCCGGATCCCGGCCACGTAAGCGGCGCCGTCGAGCGCCTGGCGAACCTCCCGCTCCGGCAGGTTCGGATGGCCCGGCGCCAGGGTGTAGATGACGCGCACCACCGCCCCCTGGAGCTGGGCCTGCTTCTCCTCGATGGCGGCGCGGACGCTGCCGAGCGGGTCGGCTTCGTCCGCTTCCACGCGGATCGTCACGAACGGCCGCGGGTTCAGGGGGACCGTCTTCCAGGTAGCCTTCCCGCGGGCAAGCTCCGCCAGCACCGCCACCTTGTCCTCATGCTCCTCGCCGAAGTCGACCCGCTCGATGCTGCCGGGGTAGATCACCGGCGGCTGCCCGTCGAAGTCGTTCTTGGGAATCGTCTGGAACTGGTGGATGTGCGCCAGCGCGACGTAGTCGAAGACCGGATTCCGCACCGCTCCGAGCGGAAGGTCGAGCTCCGGCGCGAGCTGGGCGCCGCGCCCGTAGCCGCCGAACTCCGCCCCGGCGATCGTGTAGTGCGCCATCAGCACCGCGGGCGTGGCCGCGCCGCGCCGCACCCGCTCCGCCTCCACGTCTTCCGCCAGCACCCCGATCTGCTCGATTAGCTTCTCTCGCATCATGCCGACCACTTCCGGGATCGTCTTCCCCTTCGCGTCGTCGGTGGCGACCAGCCGGCTGCGCGGCATGAACGGAAGGCCGGCGACCAATACCTCGCCGCGCGCGGTCGGGATCGGCACCACCTCCGGCCGGCGCATCACGTAGACGCCTTCCAGCTCCAGCACGTGGAAGATGTCGATGCTGCTGGCGCGCGCGAACGCGTTCGGGATGTCGTGGTTGCCGGGGATGATCGCGACCGGCACCCTCCGCGCGACCTTGCGGATGCGAGAGGCGAACTCGCGCTGGATCGTCGGGTTCGGATCGCAGTTCTTGTAGATGTCGCCCGGGAAGAGGATGAGGTCCGCCTCCTCCGCCAGCGCCAGCGCGCGGTCGAGCGCGCCGAGGAAGTCCGCCGTCCGGGTGCCGTAGCCCTTCTCCGGGAGCGGCCGGCCGTACAGCTCCACGCCGAGGTGGACGTCGCCGATATGGAGCACGCGGATCGGTTCAGCCATACATCAGTCCCACAGCTCCCGGTCCCGCCGGGCGCGCGCGCTCCGCTCCTCCGCGTCGAGCACGCCCAGGCTCTTCCAGAAGCTCTCGTCGTAGCTCCGCGTCTTCACCACCACCGGCATCGGCACCGCGTGCCCGAAGATGAGTGACTGCTGCCGCGTGTCGAGGCTCGCCAGCACGCTGCGCAGCCCGCCCGCGCTGCTGGTGCCGGCGAGGACGGCGTCCACGTCGGCGCTGTCGTCCAGCAGGCAGCAGATCTTGGTCCCGAGCTGCGACAGCACCTCCCGCTCGATCTGCGACGGGCGCTGGTCGACCACCAGCAGCGTGACCGAGTACTTCCGCAGCTCTCGCGCGATGCGACCGAAGATCGTCTGGTCGGCGATCCCCGGCTCCAGGAACTTATGCGCCTCTTCGATGGTGATCACCAGCCGCCGCGGGCGCGGGTGCTTGTCCGGCGCGGAGAGCCAGAGCTCCGTCTTCTCCCGCCACCGCTCGTCGATCCGGCGGGTCAGGATGTTCGCCACCAGGATGTAGTGGAGCAGGCTGCTGTAGCGGCCGAAGTCGATCACCGTGTGGATGCCGCGCTCCAGGTTGTTCAGGATCAGCGGCACGGCGTCTTCCAGCACCTCCGCATCCGGCTTCAGGAAGCCCTGGCACTCCCGCTGCATCCGGCTCAGCTTGCGCCGCAACGCCTGCATGGCGCCCTCGTGGGCCTGCTCCTCGCCCGCCACCTCTCCCGCGTCCATCTCCAGCGTCTTCTCGAACCAGTGCTTGCCGAAGCGGCGCTGCAGCAGGTAGGTGTTCTCCGCCGCCGTGGAGGTAAGGCCGAGGATCTTCTGGAGGCCGAGCAGGTCCTCCGGCTCCAGGAAGCTGTAGGGGATGCGGACCTCCCGGTCGGCGCGGACCGATGGCCGCGGGTCGAGCGTGAAGACCTGCACCCGGTCCGGGAAGAGCTGCTTGAGCCCCTTCGTGGTGCCGCCCGGACGCCCTTCATCCGTGCCCTGCCAGCCGTACTCCCCGTGCATGTCGAAGATCAGGTTCACCGCGTCGGAGCGGCTCGCCAGGCCGCAGAGGACCAGCCGCGTGAGGAACGTCTTCCCGGTGCCGGACTTCCCGAAGATCCCGTTGCTCCGCTCCGCGAACGCTGCCAGGTTGAGACAGACCGGGATCTCTTCCATCTCCAGCGGCGCGCCGATGTGGAAGTGGTGCGGGGAGCCCTGCTCGCTCCCGAAGACGCGGTTCACGTCGTCCGGGGAAGCGCGGCGTACTTCCGTAAAGTGGCCGGGAATCGTTTTAACCGGCAGCAGCGCCTTCGTATCGTCCGGCTCCGCGCGGTCGACCATCAGGTGCGGCCGCAGCACGGCGCGCGCGTAGATGCTCTCCCCCACCAGCACCTGCCGCAGCAGCGAGTCTCGCTCCGGGGTCGGCGCGTCGAGTGCCTCCGGCGTGGTCGCGGTGAGCTCCATGTCGGTGATGAGCGACACGAAGTCGAACTGCTCCCCGCCCGCCACGGCGAACATGCCGGCGCGGAGCTTCTCCAGGGAGACGTCCGGGTCGAGCTTCAGCTCCAGCCCCTTGGAGAGCGAGCCGCGCACCACCACCCCGAGGTAGTTCGGATCGATCATGCGTCCTCAAACGGGTCGAGGCTGCGCCGGACCGGGCTCCCGGCGAGCGGTAGGGGCGCTTCCCAGCCGGGTCCGTTCCCGGCCGGAGGAGCGGCGGAGGGCCGCGCCGGCACGGCCGCGGGGCGGAGCGGGGGGAGCGTCGACGGCGGCGAGACGCGCCGCAGCACGCCTTCCAGCGTCACGTAGTCGCGAGCCAGGAGCCGCGCCAGGTACTTGCCCCAGGTCACCAGCCGTCCCCCCGCCTCGGGACCCGAGGCATCCCGGGCGGCGCCGAGCGCGCTGACCAGCAGGTCCTCCAGCGGCACCTCGGTCACCTGCGTCAGCGACCGCAGGAACGACGGGCTCTCCGTCACGGCGCGCACGTCCGCCTCCTCCGCCGGGTAGGCGTAGGAGTGGAGCCTCGGCGGCCGCGGTGGGGTCCCGGCCAGCAGCACGTCGCCGGAGCGGTAGCCGACCATCTGCGCGTGGAACACGGTGCGGAAGAGGGTCGGCAGGTGCGGCTTCTTCTGCTCCAATTCCCCGGGCGGCAGACCGTGCGCCTGCACCAGCCGATTGGAGTCGAACGGGGCGGTCGAGACCTGCGTCACCACCGCGAAGACGGTGATCTCGCCACCGCTGCAGTCGATCCGCGCGAAGCTCCCGAACGGCGGCGCGCAGTAGAGCTTGTGGCACTGAATCTCCAGGAGCTGGGATTCGGATCGGATTACTTCGCCAAGCGCGTCGGGCATGCTCTACCTCTAGTGGTGTGTCCGGCTACGTCTGATGCGTGGGGACCGGAACCAGGTTAACAGGTTGCAGGTTTGCAAGTTGCAGGTTCCGAACCCGGCTGCCGAGGTGGCCAACTTGCAACCTGCCAACTTGCCCACCTGAAGCTCGCCCGCGCTCCCGGGCGACAGTCACCCATCGATCTCGCCCATCAGGCCAGGGGGCGCTGCTTGCTGACTGCCTTGGCGGAGTAGGCGGCGGTGTAGAAGCCGTGGTCGTTCAGGACGCGCTCCACCAGGGCGTAGAACTCCGTGCGGTCCGGGCCTCGCACCACCGCCTGCTCGTGCGCTTCGGAGAGCACCATCGGGTAGCCGTTCCCGTTCTCGCACTGGTCCGCCAGCACCCCGTGCAGCCGCCCCAGGAGCGCTTCGTTCTGCCAGACCCAGCCCGGCACCTCCACGCGAGCGATCTCGGTGCCGGTATTCAGGTAGAAGAAGCCGGCGGCGTCGTTCCCGCCGGTGAGCTGCTCCCAGTCTTCCGACTTCAGCTCCAGCACCTGCGTGCGGTAGTACCGCTCCGGTATCAGCCGCTCCGCTACGTGCACGTCGGTCAGGCCGGCCAGCCCGGCGTGGTGAGCGTCCGGATTCGGCGCCGCGTACCGGCTCAGGAAGTCTTTCTTGCACTTTGCGCAAAGCGCGCCTCGGACCGGCACGTCCGGGCAGAGGCTCAGGCGGAGCAGCGTGATCCAGGCGACGGCCCGGGAGCGGCTGATGTACCCCGCCACCAGCGTCTGCTTCCGGTGGCACGCCTCCAGCAAGTCCTGAAAGAGATCGAGTAAGAAGCGGGCATCGGGTCGCTCTCGCAGCTCCTGGATCATCCGCCACTGGACCAGCGGCCCGTCGAGCAGCAGCACCGTGCGGCCGGGATCCGCCTCCTCGCGCACCAGGTCGCGCGCGCACGCCAGCTCCGCTTCCAGCCGGTCCAGCTCCACCCTCCCGGTCACCGAGGCCGCGGAGGCGCGGGCATCCGCCTCCCGGTCCGGCTCGGCGGCGGCGCGCTTCGGCGGCAGGAGGCGCGGCACGGAGAGGAGCCGGCACCGGTCTCGCCCCTCCGGGGCGCCGTAGCGCAGCACCACCCCACCCGCGTTCACCACGTACCAGGGCGCTACGTGGTGGTAGTCCGGCACGACCTGGGAGCCGTCGGTCGCGATGACGGTGTAGTCCCCGGCCGGCGGCGCGGGATAGGTCTCCCGCATGTCCCGCCCCTCGGCGGGCAGTGCCATGCTCTGACGGAGCTCCTGGACGGCCTCCCGCAGGCGCGGCATCCCCGCGGCCTCGGCGACCTGCTCCACGGCCTGCTGCTGACGGTCGAGCGTGTCCTGCGCGCTGCGCACCACCTCTTCCGCCAGTCCATGCATCTCCCCAACCAGGGCTTCCAGGTCCAGCACGCCGTTTGCTCCCCCGGCAATGATACTTCAGCCCGGAGTAGCGGGCAAACTTACGCGCGAACATTCAGACGCGACGAAGGGCAGGCGGTGCCGTTCCCGGCTCCGCCTGCCCTGCTGCAGGCTCCGGATTCAGGCGCGGCCCGCGGAAGCGGCGGAATCGGCCGCGGCGCGCTCCGTCTCGCCGTCCGCCGGGGCGGGGTCGAGCTCGTCCGCGGGGTAGCTCTCGATGTCGAAGGCGCCCTCGAGCTGGACCAGCCGGAGCGTCCGCTCGGCGCGGCAGCCTTCCCGAACCGCCAGGCGCAAGCCGATGCCGCGCGCTGCCAGCCGTGCCTGAAGCCGCATGAGCCACCGGATGCCGTCGCTGTCCACGTAGTCTGCCGGACCGAGGTCGAGGCAGAGGCTGCGGCAGCCGCCGCGGAGCAGCCGCGCCACGCGCTCCTCGAAGTGAGGAATCGTCTCGCGGTTGACGGCGCCGACCAGCCGCGCGAACGCGGTGGCGCCGTCCCGGTAGGCAAGAGCTGTGGGCATTTCGTGCTGCGGCATGCTTGGCTCCTTACTGTCTCTGGCCGGACACTCGCTGCATGTATAGCGGCAGCGGTGTCGCTTCAAAACGCGGTCCCATTTCCACCTGCTCCGGAGCCCCCAGAAACCACGAAAAGCCACGACCTCTCGTCGTGGCTCGAAGAAAACCGGGCTGGCAGCAGGCGGACGCGTCCGCGGAGCCGCAGCAAAGCTGCTCTTCGGCCACGCTTACGAGGTTAGCTGACGGGCTTGGGCTCGAAGATGCCCCGGACCTTCCGGTCCTGCGCCCCAGTCTGGTGGGTCCCCCGCTTCCCCGAAGGGAATTGAGCGTTAGTTTGTTGGAATGGTGTTCGACACCCGGGCGCCCGCCTCCTTCTCCAAGAGTCGATCAGAGGGCGGATTTCCAGGCCCAGTCTACCAGCGATCCCCGGGGAGAACAAGCTCCTGGCGCGGGCTCCAGCGCTCCCCTACCAATCTTTAGCGGTCCCCTGCCAGAAAGTAAAGCAGGGGCAGCCGCAGCGCGGCCGCCCCTGATCTCCGTTCCCGTGCCACGGGGTCCGAAAGCTCTGTTACTGCTCGCGCGCCACCGGCTCGCCGCCCTCGGCGGTCTCCTCGCCGGAAGCATCCTCGGTCGCCGGCTCTTCGGCAGCCGGCACTTCCGCGACCGGAGCTTCCGCGACCGGCTCCTCGGCAGTCACGTCTTCGGCGGCCTCCGCCTGCTCGGCCGGGGTCTCCTCCGTCGCCGCCTCGGCCGGGGCTTCCTCGGTTACCGCCGCGGCATCGACCGCGCCGGACTCATCCTGGGCCACCGCCGCGGTTTCGCCTGCCGTCGCTTCCGCCGTCACTTCGCCCGCTACCGCCGTCGCGCCGTCCGCGGCCTTCTCTTCGGCCGGCTCGGTGGCGGCAGCCTGCGGCTGCTCTTCCGGCTCCGGCTGGTACTCCTCGAAGAGATGCCCGAACAGGTCGCCCAGCGTGGTGCGGTCGCTGCGGCTGGAGCGGCGCTGGTAGTTCTCCACCACCTGGCGCTCGCGGCGCTGCTCCAGCTTTCGCATGCTGAAGACGATCTTCCGCTCGCGCGGGCGGATGTCGATGACGGTCGCCTCGACCTCCTGGCCGAGATGGACCACTTCCTCGACGTTGTTCACCCGCTGGTTGCCCAGCTCGCTGATCGGCATCCAGCCTTCCAGGCCTTCGGAGACTTCCACCTCCACGCCTTTCGCGTCGAGCTTGGACACCTTCACCGTGTGCAGGCTGCCTACCGCGTACTTGCGGCGGGCCTCCTCCAGCGGGTCGGTCATCGTCTGCCGCATGGAGAGGGAGACGCGTCCCGCGTCCGGATCGACGCGCAGCACCTTCACCGGGATCTTCTGGCCCACCTTGAGCACGTCCGACGGATGGTCGACCCGCTTCCAGGAGATCTCGCTCACGTGGAGCAGGCCGTCCACGCCGCCGACGTCGACGAAGGCGCCGATGTCGGTGAGCCGGCGGACCGTGCCGCGCCGCTCCTCGCCTTCCTGCAGGCGCTCCAGCGCGCCGCGGCGCTTCTGCGCGCGCTCCTCTTCCATGATCTGCCGGTTGGAGAGGATTACCGTGTGGCGGCGGCGGTCGACGTCCAGCACGCGCATCTTCAGCGTCTGGCCCACGAACTGGCCCAGGTTGCGCGGCACGCTCAGCCCGAGCTGGGAGGACGGAATGAAGCCGCGGACCCCCAGGTCCACCACCACGCCGCCCTTCACCGCCTCGGTTACCGTGGCGGTCAGCACCTCGCCGGAGGCCTTGGCGCGCATCACGCGGTCCCACGCCCGCTCGCGCGGGTCGAGCAGCGGCGTCAGCCGCGCCAGCAGCGAGGCATCTTCCGCCTGTCCGTTGGCCGCCGCCTGCACCAGGACCCGGCGCAGGTTCTCAACCTCATCCGTGGAGATCCCGGAGCGCGCGTACTCTTCCAACGCCTCGGTCCCCAGGCCCCTTTCGGACAGGGCCTGGGTCACGCTGGGAGGCGGGCTCTCCACCCACTCTTCCAGCAGCGCCTTCAGGTCCTGGCGCTGGGTCTCGGCGTTCTCAAGCGTCTCCGTCATTTGTGCTCCACCTAGGAAAATGCAAGGCCGGGGTCGAACTGATCAGGAGGGCGCGCGTAAAACGTCCCGGCCGGCGCCCATGTGTTATATCACCGGAACGCTCCGGGGCCGGTTGCGTTTACGTAGTTGTCGTCATTCGCATGGTCCACCGGCATTCTGCCCTCCCCTTCGTGCCCGGAAACCTGTTCTAGCTCGCCGATGAAGCGGGTAGAACGGCCCGGATCGCCCGCCCGGCTGCGAGTTACCGGGGCCCGGCGCGGGGGAGGGGCAGAGATGACGGGGACGGTGCGGCGGTTCGCGGAGGTGGCGGAGCAGGTCCGCGCCGCTTCCGGCAAGCTGGAGAAGACGCGGCTCGTGGCGGAGCTGCTGCGGGAGCTGCCGGACGACGATCTCCGCGCCGCGGTCCTCTTCTTCTCCGGCTCGCCGTTCCCGCGCAGTTCCGGCCGCACCATGCAGGTCGGGTTCGCCGCGCTGCAGTCGGCCGCGCTCGCGGTCTCCGGCCGCACGGCGGAGGAGCTCCACGCCGCTTACCTGCGCTGGAGCGACGTCGGCGACGCGCTCCGCGAGCTTTTCGGCGAGCGCCGCCCGCCGTACGACCACTCCCTGGCCGAGATCGCGGCGCGGTTCCACGAGATCGCGGAGACGCCGGCCGGCGGGCCGACTACCCTGGCGCTGACGCAGCTCTTCATGGAGCTCGGCGCCGAGGAAGCGCGCTACGCGGCGAAGATCCTGGTCGGCGAGCTGCGGATCGGGTTGCGGGAGGGGCTGGTGGAGGACGCGGTGGCCGCCGCCTTCGGCGTGAAGGGCGCGGAGATCCGCAAGGCGCACCAGCTCTGCGGCGACCTGGGCGAGGTGGCGGTCGGGGCCCGGCACGGCCGGCTCTCGCTGCTGCAGGTCGCCCCGTTCACGCCGCTCAAGCCGATGCTCGCCACGCCGGAGGCCTCCGCGGAGGGGATCGCGCAGCGGCTCGGCGAGACGGTCTGGGTGGAGGACAAGCTCGACGGCATCCGCGCGCAGGCGCACGTCGGCGGCGGTCGGGTGGCGCTTTACTCCCGCGATCTGAAGGAGGTCTCCGCGCAGTTCCCGGAGGTGATCGCCGCGCTGGAGCGTCTGCCCGGCGAGCTGATCCTGGACGGAGAGCTCCTGGCGCAGCGGGACGGCCGCGCGCTGCCGTTCTTCGAGCTGCAGAAGCGGCTGGGACGCAAGGAGCTGACGGAGGCGATCCTCGCGAGCGTTCCGGTGACCTTCGTCGCCTTCGACCTCCTCTACCAGGACGGCGATCCGCTGCTGGACCACCCGTTCCGGGAGCGACGGGTCCGGCTGGAAGGCCTGCCGCAGCTTCCCCACCTCCGGCACTCCGCGCTGCGGGTCCGTCCCGCGGCGGAGCTCGACCTCGAGTTCGAGGCCGCCAAAGCCCGGGCGAACGAGGGGCTGATGGTAAAGGACCCGGAGAGCGTCTACGCCCCGGGCCGGCGGGGGATGAGCTGGCTCAAGTACAAGAAGCCGCTGGAGCCGCTCGACGTGGTGGTCACCGGGGTCGAGTACGGGCACGGTCGCCGGCGGGAGGTGCTCTCCGACTACACCTTCGCGGTGCGGGACGACGAGACGGGGCAGCTCGTGAACATCGGCAAGGCGTACAGCGGACTCACCGACGCGGAGATCCTGGAGCTGACGGAGTACTTCAAGCAGAACACCCTCCGCAGCTTCGGGCGGTTCCAGCTCGTCAAGCCGGAGCTGGTGATCGAGGTCGCCTTCGAGGCGATCCAGGAGAGCCCCCGGCACAAGAGCGGGTTCGCACTCCGCTTTCCCCGCATCGTGCGGCTCCGGCCGGACAAGACGCCGGCCGACGTCAACTCCCTCGCAGACGTGCGGCGGCTCTATCAGCAGTACCGCTCCGTCTACGCCGCCGCCGAGCCCGAGGGGGATCCGGCTGCCATTTCTTAAGAGCCCTTAACACTTAAAGGCTTCTAACCTCGCCCGGCAGGGAGGAGGCGGGGCTGGGTCCTATTACACACCCATCGGTGCCGGGGCGATCGTTTCCCCGCCACCCCGGGAGGATCCAATCCGATGCACTCTTCTAACCGTCCCGCTCACCGCCGCGGCTTCACCCTGATCGAGCTGCTCGTGGTGATCGCGATCATCGCCATCCTCGCGTCGATCCTCTTCCCGGTCTTCGCCCAGGCCCGCGAGGCAGCCCGAAAGGCCTCCTGCACGTCCAACATGCGGCAGATCGGCATGGGGATCACGATGTACACGCAGGACCACGACGAGACGCTGCCGTTCGCGGCGTGGAACCCGCCCGGCCAGCCGCTGGTGATGTGGTACGACCTGATCGAGCCGTACGTGAAGTCCGGCACCGGCGGCGTCATCACCCCGTCCGGGGGCGGCGCGGGCCGGAAGCAGGCGACGTTCTACGTCTGCCCCAGCTTCCGGAACGACTCGGTGCCGGCGCGGCCGGGCGACCCGGCCCCCCATTCTTTCCCCGCCGCGCAACTCGACCCGGCGATGAGCTATGCCGCCAACGGGAACCTGATGCCGATGATGCACAACCGGTTCGTGGGCGTCACCTTCCCCGGCGCCATCACCACGCTCGCGCAGATCAACGCCCCCGCGCAGGTGGTCCTCGCCGCGCACGCCCGCGGCGTTCGCCCCGCCATCGCCGGCGATGACGTCACCTCCGGCTGCACCGGCGACGAAGCCGGCTACCCACCCACCGGCAACCCGGCGATCTCCGGCGCCAGCGTCTACTGCTCCGCCCGCTACCGGCACAACGGCGGCTCCGTCTACCTGATGGCGGACGGCCACGCGAAGTGGTTCCGCGGTCCCGGCGCCTCCTGGCGGGACACCAGTACCGCCGGCGTAGCATGGAAGAAGAGCCTGGCGCCGAACGCCGCCGCCTGGTTCCGCGAAGACTGAGCTCCTCCCACCCCGAACGCTAGAAAGCAAGAACGATGCACACGCTCCACCTGGCAGCCGCGGCCACGCTCCTCGCAGCGGGCACCGCCGCGGCCGCCCCGAAATCCAAGCCGGCGCTCCGGCCGGTGACCGTCTCCGCCGCGCAGGAGGCGAGCCTTCAGCGCCACCTGCAGGCGGAGCTGCCGACCGTCTTCGTCTTCCTGCGCCCCGACAGCTCCGTGGAACGGGAGTTCCTCGCCGAGATCCAGGGCGAGGCGAAGGACCGGGTCGGCCTCCGCGTGGTCCACGTTCGCACCGGGCGCGAGCCGCTGGTGCGCCAGTACGACGTCAAAGAGACGCCGACCGCCATCATCTACGACCGCCGCGGCCGCGTGACCGGCCGCAGCTCCCAGCCCGCGGAGATCCGCGCCGCCCTCCAGAAGGCGGCCGGGGTGATGCGGATCGACTGGGCAGAAGAAGGCGACCCGCGGATGGACCAGGTCGAGCGGATCCTGGGACGCCGCGCCGCCCCCGGCATCCTGCGCACGATGAGCCTGAAGCCCGAATACATGGCGCTGGTCAACGAGCTGGCCGGCCGGGCTCACTTCTCGGACGGGTTCCTGGACCGGCGGACGAAGGAGCTGATCGCCACCTACGTCTCCGCTCTCAACGAGTGCAAGTATTGAGTGGGCTCGCACGCGCGCTTCCTGCAGTTGCAGGGCCAGAACCCCGAAGAAGTGGATCTCGTTGGACAGGCAGACCTGGAGAACGCCAAGCTCCCCGAAAAGGAGCGGGCTCTCCTCGATTTCGTGAAGGTGCTGACGCTGGAGCCGGCGAAGACGCAGGACTCGCACGTGGAGCGGCTGCGTAAAGTCGGCTACACGGACGAGCAGATCTTCGAAGCCTCCTTCATCACGGCGCTCTTCGCCTTCTTCAACCGGATGGCGGACGCCTACGGCCTCGACTACCCGGCGAACGGCTGGATGCCTCCGTCGATCCGCGAGAGCCGCGGCGCGGCGGAGCCTCCGCCCGCCCCGGCGCCGCAGGCCGCCCCCCGCTGAGGCGAGCCCGGCAGTCCCGGCACCCTGGACCTCCCCGTCACCGCGGGGAGGTTTTTTTGTTGCGTTCGATCCGGCCCGCGTACCCGTCCGGATCCCCACCCGTTAGAATGTGCGAACAACTGAACCTGTCGAGCTCCGGCAGGTTCTACGCAGTCGCCGCTGGGTAAGGAGAAAGCGACTGACACCCGGGGCGCCGACGATTGCCGGCTTCAGCCGGTACTCCGGATCGAAGAACGCTAAATGGACAACCAGGCCTATCTCTGGATCGGATTCAACCTGTTCGTGCTGGCGATGCTGGCGCTCGACCTCGGGGTCTTTCACCGCCGGTCCCACGTAGTCTCCGTAAGGGAGGCGATGATCTGGAGCGCGGTCTGGATCAGCCTGGCGCTGCTTTTCAACCTGGGGATTTACTACTACCGCGGCACGGAGCCGGCGCTTCAGTTCCTGACCGGCTACATCGTCGAGAAGTCGCTCAGCGTCGACAACATTTTCATCTTCCTGGTGATCTTCTCGTATTTCCGGGTCCCCGCGCAGTACCAGCACAAGGTGCTCTTCTGGGGCATCCTGAGCGCGCTGATCATGCGCGCCATCCTGATCTTCCTGGGGGTGGCGCTGATCAAGACGTTCCACTGGGTGATCTTCGTCTTCGGCGCGTTCCTGATCTACACGGGTATCCGGCTGGCGTTCCAGAAGCACGACGACATCGACCTGGAAGCAAACCCGGCGATCCGCATCCTGAAGCGGTTCATGCCGGTCACGCGGGACTACCACGGAGACCGGTTCGTGGTGAAGATCGAGGGCCGCACCTGGGCGACACCGCTGCTGGTGACGCTCCTGGTGGTGGAGGTGACCGACCTGCTCTTCGCGCTCGACTCGATCCCGGCGATCCTGGCGATCACCCCGGACCCGTTCATCGTGTATACCTCGAACGTGTTCGCCATCCTGGGGCTGCGGTCGCTCTTCTTCGCCCTCGCGGGGATGATGGAGCGGTTCCACTACCTCAAGAGCGGCCTCTCCGCCGTGCTGATCTTCGTCGGCGTGAAGATGCTCATCTCGGACTGGTACAAGATCCCGGTGGCCGTCTCTCTCGGCGTCATCGCCACGATCCTGACCATCGCCATCGTCGCCTCGCTCCTGCGACCACTCCCCGAAGAGGTGCATCCGCCCGCGCTCGGGGAAGACTCCACGGAAGAGCCCCCGCGCGAGGCTTCGTCGCCCGATAGGGCCGGAGAATTCCCGTCATGAACTGTCCCGTCTGTGCCATCCCGCTCACGCTCGCCGAGCGCCAGGGCGTGGAGATCGATTACTGCCCGCAGTGCCGCGGCGTCTGGCTCGACCGCGGAGAGCTGGACAAGATCATCGACCGCTCCGCCGGATTGACCTCTCCCGGAACACCGCCGCCCGGCGGCGGACCGCGCCCTCGCGAGGAGCGGCCCCCGGTGGAGTGGAGAGGCGACCGCGACCGCGAGCAGCGCCCGCCCTACCGGGAGCCGGACGACCACCGCCGCCACGACTACGAGCACGGCCGCCGCAAGAAGCGAGAGGGCTGGCTGGGCGAGCTCTTCGACTTCGACTAGAATGGCGGCGGGAAGCCTGCCGAATTGCAAAGGGTAGCCTCTGGCACCCCGCTTCGGCGCGGCCGATGATAGTGGTAGGATGCTCCGGGACCACCGGCGGCTCTTCGCCGGTGGTCCTTCCCTCACGCCGTATGCCTCGCCTTCCGCTGTACTACACCCTCGCCGGGCTCTCCGCCCCGGCGCTGCTCTTCACGACGGTGGCGCCGTCCGCCTTCTCGGCCGACTCCGCCCCCACCCCACCCGCGGAGGTGAAGCCCGCCGCGACGCCGCTGCCTGCCGTGCCGGCTCCGGAGCGGGAGATGCGAGGGGTGTGGGTGGCGACGGTCGACAACATCGACTGGCCCAGCCGGCGCGGACTGCCGGCGGCGGAGCAGCAGCGGGAGCTGCTGGCGATCTTCGACCGCGCCGTGGAGCTGAAGCTCAACACGATCGTGCTCCAGGTCCGCCCCGCCTGCGACGCGTTGTACGAGTCGAAGCTGGAGCCGTGGTCCGAGTACCTGACCGGAGAGATGGGACGCGCGCCGGAGCCCCGGTACGATCCGCTGGCGTTCGCGGTGAAGGAGGCGCACCGCCGTGGATTGGAGCTCCACGCCTGGTTCAATCCGTACCGCGCCCTCCACCCCTCCGCAAAGGGTCCGATCGCCGGCGGCCACGTCAGCAAGACGAAGCCGGCGCTGGTGCGGAAGTACGGCAGGCACCTGTGGCTCGATCCGGGTGATGCAGCGGTGCAGGACCACTCCCTCGCCGTCATCCTCGACGTGGTGCGCCGCTACGACATTGACGGCGTCCACATGGACGACTACTTCTACCCTTACAAGGAGCGGGACACGGACGGCAAAGTGATCCCGTTCCCGGACGATCCGAGCTGGAGCCGGTACCGGGCGAGCGGAGGCAAGCTCTCCCGTGATGACTGGCGCCGGAATAACGTCGACCGCTTCGTCAAGCGGCTCCACGGCGCCATCAAGAAGGAGAAGAGCTGGGTCCGCTTCGGCATCTCCCCGTTCGGGATCTGGCGCCCGGGGCACCCGCCGCAGATCCAGGGCTTCGACCAGTACTCCGAGCTGTACGCTGACGCCCGCAAGTGGCTGGTGGAGGGCTGGGTCGACTACTTCACCCCGCAGCTCTACTGGAAGATCGACCAGGCGGCCCAGAGCTATCCGGTCCTGCTCAAGTGGTGGACGGAGCAGAACCCGAAGCAGCGCCACCTCTGGCCCGGAAACTTCACCAGCCGGGTGGGCGACGGCAGCGGAAGCCAGTGGGAGCCGGCGGAGTTGGCGAACCAGGTGCGGCTCACGCGCGCCCAGCCGGGCGCGGGCGGCAACATCCACTTCAGCATGAAGCCGCTGATGCAGAACCGCGCGGCAATCAACGACCACCTGGCCGGCACCGTCTACCGGGAACCGGCGCTGGTGCCCGCCACGCCCTGGCTCGACAGCCAGGCCCCGGCGACGCCGAATCTAGAGGTAGACCACTCCCCGACGGGAGAGCGAACGGTCACCTGGAAACCGGGCGACGCGGAGAAGCCGTGGCTCTGGGTGGTGCAGTATCGCCGCGGCGGGAAGTGGACCACGGAGGTCCGCCCCGCCGGCGCCACCGGGTGTGACTCGCCGGCGACCGCCGGCGTGGACTACCTCGCCGTCTCGGCAGTCGATCGCTGCGGCAACCAGAGCGAACCGGCCGTGACCGCGCTCTGATCCGTCCCCCGCCCGGTCTACCCGCGGAGTGATGAAGGTTTACTGGATAGCTGGGTAGCCAGGCGGAGCATCCGGGGGGCCGCGAGGCATTGAAATACCTCGCTGGACGGCCTGCGGCCACGCGTCCTCCGGACGCCCAAATCGAGCCTTCTCAGTCCGCGAAGGCGGACTTCGTGCCGTCGTTGCAGCGGTTTCAACCGCCCGGCGGCTAATCCGGGGCTGCGCTGCGCTTGCACCCCGGCTAACTTCCAGCGCCCCTCCGGGGCGCCATCCCCGCCGCTCTCCGTCCCTCCGTCCCTCTGTCTCTCTGTCCCTCTGTCTCTCTGTCTCTCTGTCCCTCTGTCTCTCCGTCTCCGTGGCGGGCGCGCCGGGATCGCTCGCGCGGGGGATACAATTCCGCGGAGGGAGTGCGCGCGTGAGTGAGACGAAGCGAGACCGGGTCCGGGCGATGTTCGGGCGCGTGGCGGCCCGGTACGACTTTCTAAACGGCGTCCTGAGCATGGGCCTGCACCATGGCTGGCGCCGCTTCGCCGTGCGGCAGTGCCGCTTTCCCGCAGGGGGACGCGCGCTCGACGTGGCGGTGGGAACGGGCGACTTCGCCATCGAGACGATCGCGCCGGGCGGGATCGCGGTCGGCGTGGACCCCTGCGAGCCGATGCTGCGGGAGGGATTGAAGAAGCTCGACCGGCTGCAGCTCCGGGACCGGATCACGCTGGTGGTCGGCGAGGCGGAGGCGCTGCCCGTCTCTACCGGAGAGTTCGACTGCGCCACGATCGGCTTCGCGCTGCGGAACGTCACCGATATCGACCGCACCTTCGCGGAGATGGCGCGCGCCGTGCGGCCCGGCGGCCGCGTGGTGGCGCTGGAAATCGCGAAGCCCCGGAACCCGGTCCTGCGCCCGCTCTTCTTTTTCTACTTCTACCACGTCTCTCCGTGGGTGGCGCGGCTCTTCGGGGGCGACCCGCAGGCGTACCAGTACCTGCCGAACTCGCTGAAGGAGTTCAAGTCGCGCGAGGAGCTGTGCGACTCGATGCGCCGAGCCGGCCTGGACGAGGTGCGCTTCTACGACCTCTCCGGCGGCATGGTCTGCGTACACGTCGGCACCAAGCCGGGCGCATAGTCCATCCACGAGCAACGCGGGTCGAGTAGTCTCGGGCACGTCGCCTTCCGTGGCACGGGATAGACGTCACGAGCCGGCCTTTGGAGATTCTATGCTTCGCGTCAAGCGGAAAGTTCGAGGGTAGCTCCCGTACGTAGCCCCACGGAGCCGACGGCGCCGAAGACATCACGGGTTCTTCGCCGCCGGCTCCGTTCCGGCG
>JBKBRF010000067.1:0-30194 GCA_046292385.1 Armatimonadota bacterium
CGCGGTAATCTCTTTCATGGCGGTGTTTCCTTCCTTTGCCGAGTTGGCCCTCGGCTGCTTCTAGTCTCTAGAAGGAAGGTTCACCGCCTTCACCGTTTACACACCTTCTGATGGTAGCTCCTCCTTCATCCTTCATCCTTCATCCGGGACAGGGAATTCCGCCTTCCGCGCGGAACGCTCTCCCGTAGGAGGTGTGGCTGTATGAACAAGGCACGGATCGCCTGCGGCGTGGCGGGAGCCGCGCTGGCGAGCGCGGTGCTCCTCGCCGTTCCGAACGGGGCGGGGGCCGCGGCGGCGCGGGCGTTGGAGATCTATTTCGTCGACGTAGAGGGCGGCGCGGCGACGCTGATGGTGACGCCAGCTGGGGAGTCGATCCTGGTCGACGCGGGCTGGCCGCGGGAAGATGAGCGGGACGCGAAGCGGATCGAGGAGGCGGCTCGCTATGCGGCCGGGCTCTCGCAGATCGACCACTTCGTGTGCACCCACTGGCACCTGGACCACTACGGCGCCATCGAGGCGCTCGCGAAGCGGATGCCGGTGCGCAATTTCTGGGACCGGGGCATGCCGCCGAAGCTGGATGAGGACGCGCGGAATTTCCCCACGCTGACGGCCGCCTACAAGCGCGCCGGCGGCGACAAGGCGCGTACGCTGAAGGCCGGCGACACGATCCCGCTGCGCCAGTCGGGAGCGCCGCTGGAGCTGAAGGTGGTGGCCGCCTCCGGGAAGGTGATCGGTGAAGGTAAGAAGGAGTTCCCGATCTCCTGCGAGCGGCACCCGGAGAAACCGGTCGACACCTCCGATAACGCGCAGAGCATCTCGCTGCTGCTCAAGGCGGGCAAGTTCGACTTCCTGAACTGCGGCGACCTCACCTGGAACGTGGAGCACAAGCTGGTCTGCCCAAAGAACCGGGTGGGCGAGGTCGACCTCTTCCAGGTGACCCATCACGGCATGGACATCTCGAACAACCCGGCCGTGTTGGAGGCGATTCAGCCGCGGTGCGCGGTGATCACCAACGGTCCGCGCAAAGGAGGAAGTGCCGCGACCTACCAGCGGCTGAAGTCGACTCCGTCGGTGCAGGGCATCTTCCAGCTCCACCGCAACGTGGCGACGCGGCCCGAGGACAACACCCGACCGGAGCACATCGCCAACCTGGAGGAGCAGTGCTCCGGAGAGTACCTCCGCGTGCGCCTGAACGACGGCCTGACGGAATACACCGTCTCAAAGGGAACCGGCGCCCCGCTGCAGACCTTCAAAGTCCGCTAGCCCGTCCGAACCAGTGTAAGAAGGGAGATGAGGGAGATAAAGGGGGATATGGGGATGTCTTAAGGGCAGAAGGATGAGGACGGAGTGCGGAATTCAAACTTCTCGTACGAGGCGCGCGGTCCTCTGAACTGTGTCTTCTTCACTCCGGCCTGAGTTTATCCCCCTATCCCCAACTCATCTCCCCATCCCCTTTTCTTACACCTGAAACGACTCTACGGGCCGACGGAGTTGAGCATCCGCTGCAGCTCGCCGCGATCTGCGGAGGCGGGGGCTACCAGGGCGAGGCTCACCTGGCCGCGGGTTTCCGCGAGCACCTGCAGGCGCGCTCCCTCCGGTGGGGCGGGGGGGCGCTCGCCCATCGGGAGGGGCGGGCCCTGGAAAAGGGTGATGGTGTTCCGCTCGCCGCTGCCTTCCCACACGCTCACGAGGACCTTTCTCCCGCGGAACTCGTGGAGATAGAAGCTGCGGAAGCGGTAGCCGGAGGGGACGTGCTTCGGCTCGTGCAGGCCGCCCCACGCGCGGGCCAGCTCCCTGGCCTCGGCGGCCGGCACCGGGCGGCCGCGCCCGCGGTGCACGAAGCGCGCGGAGGCGGGCGGCTGGTAGCGGAGCTGCTGCGGACGGGGCTCGCCATCCAGGTTCAGGTGGTGGAAATAGGTGCTGACCTTGCTCCCGTCTCGCTCCGTCTCGTCCAGCCGGAGCTGCAGGTAGGTCGCCTTGTCGATCCAGATCTTGCGCGTGCCGCCGCGCCCGCCTTTAAGCTCCAGCACCCAGGCGGAGCGCCCGGCCACGGTGTCGCTGCCCACGAGCTCCGGGTTGATGCGTCCGGTGCGGACCAGCCGCTTCATGAACTCCACGTGGCGGGAGTCGAGGCGGGAGGGGCGTCGCTCCACCTCGTTCGGCTTAGGCAGGTAGAGAAGCTGCGTCTTGCCGTCGTCGAACACCACCTGGCCGTCGCTGTAGTCGACGCGCAGGATGCTCCCCTTGCGGTAGACCCGCTGGAACATCTTGCGTCGCTCCTTCGGGCGCTTCCCTTCGGTCTTGGAGACCTGCAAACCCACGTAGGTGGTGTCGAGCGGCTCCAGGCTCTTCAGGAAGATCTCGCGGGCGTCCTCCGCAAAAGCCGGCGTGGCGCCCAGGGCGAGCACGGCGGCGAGGAAGAGGCGAGAGCACGCAGGGGTGCGGCGGTACATCGGGCAGGCAGCCTTAGTTGGCGCCGGCCTGGTAGCTCACCAGGTCGATGCCCGTGTTCAGATCGATGCTTACGTCGGTGGCGTCCCACTCCACCGGCGGCCGAGCGTTCTCGATCTGGAGATGACGCTCCATGGCGGACGCCAGGAACTGGCGCTCCGACGGCGCCGGTGCCCGCTCTTCGCCCAGGTGCGGCAGCAGGAACGCCCCCAGGACCCCGGCGGCCACCGCGGCGGCGGTCATCATCGCCGGAGCGCGCAGGCGCCAGTCGAACTGCAGCCGGAAGCGCTGCCACCAGGCGACCGGCGCGGGGGCGGGCGTCGTCTCCCGGATGGCCGCCATGAGCCGCTCGTCGAACGAGTCGCTCAAGGTGCGTTGCGGCAGGCCGCGCAGGAGGCTGACAAGCTGTCGGGCGTCCGCCAGGGCGCGATCGCAGCCGGAGCACTCGGAGACGTGCTGCTCCACCAGCGCTCGCTCGGAGGGCGAGAGCGTGCCGTCCACATATTTCTGGATCAGTCGCTCAATTCTTCCGCACTTCATTACTTCATCTCCATAAAGTGCTGGAGCTTGCGTCGCAGCAGCGCTCGGGCGTTGAAGAGTCTCGACTTCACCGTCCCGACAGGACAACCAAGGGTTTCTGCCACTTCCTCGTAGGAGAGTCCTTCCATGTCGTGCAGAACCACCACGGCCCGCAGCTTGGGCGGCAGGGAGTGGATCGATCTCTGCACCTGGCTCTGCAGCTCGCCGAGCTGCGTCCGCGCCTGCGGATCTCCCTCGCGGCTCGTGGCGGGCAGCTCGCGGACCTTTTCCTCGGTCTCGCCTTCTACCGGCACCCACTGCGGCGCGCGGCGCTCTCGCCGGAAGCGGTCGATCACCAGATTCGTGGCAATCCGGTACAGCCAGGTATCCACGGCCGCGTCGTGACGGAACGCCCGCATCGACTGGTAGGCGCGGATGAAGACCTCTTGCGTGAGATCCTCCGCGTCCGGACTGTCGTTGGTCAGCCGGCAGATATAGCTGTAGATCCGGTTCTTGTGCTCCTGAACCAGACCATCGAAGCTACGCTGCACGCCGACTGACACGCTGTTGATTGCCACGGCAGAGACGCCCGCCATCTGCGCTCCCCTGCGAAATCGCTGCTTCCGAGCACTCAGACGCAGGCGCGGGGGTAGGGTTCAGTCTAGTTTCGGCGGGAGAATTCCTTCCTGCTACCCCGACACGCCGGGTCAGGAGGGGCCGGTGCTGCCGGGGGCGGGGAAGAAGCGGCAGGGCGACTGGACCAGAAGCTGCGGAGCGCCTTCACGCCCGCTCCTGACGGAGCGCGCTAGCTAGAGACTAGAAGCAGCCGAGCGCCAACTCGGCGAGCGAAGGAAACACCGGCATGAAAGAGATTACCGCGCGTGCCACCTCGCCGTCCCAAAGAACCACCGCATCGCGCCTCTTGCCGGTCGGTTTCCAGGCGGTCCGGAAACCGCAGCGACATCGCTCCAACTCCTCCGCGCGAATCCTTTCAACTGCTGCCCGTATCCGTCCTGATGTCCGGCGAAAACAGGCCGGAGCGGGGGACGGAAACGGAGAGAAGCGATGAGCGCGGTAAAGACCTGCTCGGTGCAGGAGTTGAAGGGACGGCTGGAGCGCGGCTCCAGCACCGTAGTCGACGTTCGGGTGTATCCGGAGTACGCGGAAGCGCACCTGCCCGGAAGCCGGCTGGTGCCGCTGGATGAGCTGAAGCGCCACCCCGAGCTGGCCGGAGACGGAGAGATCCTGCTCCTCTGCCGCAGCGGGCGCCGGGCCGGGGAGGCCGGGGCGCTGCTGGCGAGCCGGCCCGGCGTGCAGCCGGTGGTGGTCGAAGGCGGCATCGACGCGTGGAAGCGGGCCGGCTTCCCCACACGCCAGGAGCGGGGACCGATCTCCCTGGAGCGGCAGGTCCGCATCGCCGCCGGGACGCTGGTCCTGACGGGCCTGCTGCTGGACAGCTTTCTTCCGGGTGCCCGGTTCCTCAGCTACTTCGTGGCGGCGGGACTGGTGTTCGCGGGAGTGACGGACACCTGCGCGATGGGGATGCTCCTCGCGAGGCTGCCCTGGAACCGCCCCCGGACCGGCGCTGCCTGCCCGGCCGGGCGCTAGGAGACCGCCATGTGGACCGCGGGAGTGATCGTCGCCCTGGTCCTCAGCGCCGCCATCGGGCTGTCGCTAGGCCTGGTCGGCGGCGGCGGCTCCATCATCACGGTGCCCATCCTGGTCTACGTGGCGGGTCTGCCGGTGCCGCGGGCGGTAGCGCTCTCGCTGGCGATCGTGGGCGCGACTTCGGCGGTCGGAGCCGTACTTCAGGCGCGGGAAGGGCAGGTGCATCTCAAGGCGGCGGCGGTCTTCGCGGTGACCGGGATGGTGGGGGCGCTCGGCGGAGCCAGGCTGACGCCGCTGGTGCCGGCCCCGTTGTTGATGGGGCTCTTTGCCCTGCTGATGATCGCCGTGGGGCTCCGCATGGTCCGAGGCCAGGACGAGGCGGAGATGCCCGCGCGCGCTGAGTGCCGCCTCTGGAAGTGCGGGCTCGCCGGCCTCGGCCTGGGAGTGCTGACCGGGTTCCTCGGCGTCGGCGGAGGGTTCCTGATCGTTCCCGCGCTGCTCCGGTTCGCGAAGCTTTCCATGCGCCAGGCGGTGGCCACGTCACTGCTCATCATCGCGGCCAACAGCGCGTCCGGCTTCCTGGTCCACCTGGGTGAGCTCCAGGGCACGCTCGCGCTGGGGGCAGCGTTCATCGCGGTGGCGATCGCCGGAATGTTGGGGGGGCTCGCCCTGGCGCGGCGGACGCGCCCCGCCGGACTGAAGGTCGCGTTCGGCCGGCTGTCGCTGGCGGTCGCCGCCTTCCTGCTGGTGATGAACGCGGGACCGCTCTGGCGCTTGCTGACGTAAGCCCCGCGTCGAATCCTTTCGTCACTCAACCGTATCCATGAAACCGGGGCGAATGACACCCCCCGGAGCGCAGCCGCCACTGGGGGAATCTCACGCTCCTGGAGAGGAAGACAAGATGTTCGTCGGGCGTTTCTTTGTGGAGGGACTGGCCCACGCCTCCTACCTGTTCGGGCGGGACGGCGAGGCAGCCGTCGTGGATCCCAAGCGGGACGTGGAGGACTACCTCGCGACCGCAGCCGGGCGGGGGGTGAAGATCGTGGCGATCTTCGAGACCCATCCGCATGCAGACTTCGTCTCCGGTCACCTGGAGCTGGCGGAGCGGACCGGAGCGCCGATTTACGTCTCCGAGAGCTACCCGGCCCAGTTCCCTCATCAGGCACTGCGGCACGAGGAGCAGGTCACGATCGGCGGGATGCCGGTAACCGCCCTGCACACGCCGGGACATTCGCCGGACTCGATGTCGTTCTACGCGGAGGACGGAGAGGAGCGGGTCGTCTTCAGCGGCGATATCCTCTTCGTCGGCGACGTGGGGAGGCCGGACCTGCGGGATATGCACAGCGATCCGCGAGCGATGGCGGAGGCGCTCTACGACACCCTGCACCAGGTCTTCTGGAAGCTGCCGGAAGACACCGTGGTCTACCCGGCGCACGGAGCGGGCTCCCTGTGCGGGCGGCGGCTGGGCTCCGCGCCGAGCTCGACGATCGGCGCCGAGAAGCGGTGGAACTGGGTGAACCAGCTCCGAACCCGGGAAGCGTTCGTGGAGGCGATGCTGTCCAATCTGCCCGACCGGCCGATCTTCTTCCGCCGGAGCCCCTTCGCGAACCTGGCGGGAGCACTTCCCCTGGCGGAAGTGCCGAAGCCGGAGCGGCTGGAGCCGCAGGCGCTGCGCGAACGGTATCCCGAGGCGCTGATCCTCGACACCCGCGGCGTGGAGGCCTACGGAGCGGGGCACCTGGCGGGCAGCCTGAACGTGGGGCTGCAGCTTCCGGTCTTCTCCACCTGGGTAGGGACCTTCGTCGAGCCGCACCAGCCGCTGGTGCTGGTGGTCGAAGAGCCGGAGGAGGCGGAGAAGGCCTGGCTGGAGCTGGCCCGGATCGGCTACGAACGGGCCGTCGCCTATCTCGTCGCCGACGCGGCGGCCTGGAGGGCGGCGGGCCTGGAAGTGCGGGAGACGCCGCAGCTGGAGGTGTGCTGCGTAGACCAGTGGCTGCAGGAAGGCAGGAAGCTGCTGGACGCCCGGACCCCCGGTGAGTGGAACGCGGGCGCGGTGAGCGGAGCGGCCTGGATCCCGCTCTCCAGGCTGCCGGAGCGCCTGGAGGAGGTGCCCGAGGGGCCACTGGCAGTCATGTGCGGCAGCGGCTACCGCTCCTCCAGCGGAGCCAGCCTGCTGGAGCGGGCGGGGCGTGCGGACGTGGTGAACGTCCGGGGCGGCTGGTCCGCCTACAGCCAGCGGCAGTGCGCGGAGCCGGATAGCCGGGACCTGTTCTGTCAGGAGCTGTTCGACCGGATGCCGGTGGCGGCGTGACCGCCGCCGCGACACCACCGGAGCAAGAGAGCCTGAAGCGCCGGGCCTCGCCACCGTGCGACGCCCGGCTTTCTTCGTAGCTGTCCTCCGCCGAGCCTCGCTGCTCGGGAGTCTGAATCCATTCGGCCTGGTGCCGTATCGATCCGGATAGGGCGAGGCCTGCAGCGGGCAGGCGCTGATCGCCCGAAAGGCAGGGAGTTGTGACACGTCACAGGATGATCGGACCGAGCCTCGCCCTGGCTGTTCTCGCTCTCGCGGCGAGCCCCGGGGCGGCGGCACCCATGGCACACGGCGGAGCCGCCTGTCCCATGCGCGGGATGCCCTCGGGCGCTATGCAGGCAGGCATGGGCCAGCCCGGGATGATGCGTCGAGGCATGGGCATGATGCCGGGAATGCGGAGGCAGCAGATGCGGCTCCGCGGGATGCAGCCCGGCGGCATGGGTGGGATGCAGCACCGGATGATGGGCCACGGGATGATGGGCGGTAGTCACGCCAGGGGCGGGATGCAGCCCGGCATGAGCGGCAACATGGCCGACATGCAGCAGATCCACACGCTCCTCGCAAACCACGACGCCATCCAGCGGACGGTGCGGCTTCTTCCGAACGGGGTTGAAACCGTCACCACGTCACCCGATCCGCGGCTTGCCGCGCTGCTGCCACAGCACGTGGAGGCGATGTACGCCCGCCTGAAGGAGGGCCGGCTGATCCGCGGCTTCGACCCGCTGTTCGTGGAGCTGTTCCGGCACGCAGGGAAGATCGATCTGAAGCTGGAGAAGGTGCCGTCGGGGGTGCGGGTGGTCGAGACCTCGACGGACCCCTACGCCGTCCGGCTCATCCAGGCTCACGCCCAGGCGGTCGACGGCTTCGTGCAGGACGGCATGGGCGCGATGCACCGCACCCATCCGGTACCGGCGCCACCCGCTTCCGAGCACCATTAACGCTCGCTGGAGGGTACTGGGGCGAGAGGGAAGCCGGAGATCCGCTTCGGGCTCCGGCTTTCGGTCGCTCTCCCAATTCCTTTCCAGCGTGACTTCGTCCATCAGACCCTACCACGCCGACCTGAGGCCGCCTCGACCCAAGGAGGGATCTGCCCGCATGTGGCATCGAAAAGGCATCTTCGTCCTGGCTGCTGCTGCAGCCGCCGCTCTGGCCTCGCTGGCCGTCTCTGCCGCGCAGGCCTCGAAGGCTCGCAGCGTCTCGCTGGTCTACTTTGCCGATCTGCACGCGCAGTTGGAACCCCACCCGGAACTGTTCTGGCACGACGGCCGGGAAGAGATCGCCTCCGCGGGAGGCGTGTCGCGGATCGCCGCGGCGGTGGAGGAGATCCGCCGGGAGCGCCCGGGACAGGTCCTCTTCATGGATGCGGGCGACACGATTCAGGGCGCGGGGCCTGCGGCCTGGACGGAAGGCAAGGCGGTGGTGTCACCCCTCAACGCGCTGGGACTTGACCTCGGCGTTCCGGGCAACTGGGAGGTGGTCTACGGCACCCCTGCCCTGCGGGCCCGCGCCCGGGAGCTGAAGCATCCGCTGGTGGCGGCGAACGTCTACGACGCGGCGACCGGAGCCCGGCTTTTCGCTCCCTATCTGATGCGGGAGGTAAATGGAGTCCGCATCGCCGTGATCGGCTACACCGATCCCGACGTGCCCCTGCGGCAGCCGCCGACCTACAGTGCGGGGCTGCGGTATACCGGCGCCGAAGAGCTTCCGCCCCTCATCCGGGAAGTGCGCGCAGAGCAGCAGGCCGACCTGGTGGTGCTGCTCACTCACATCGGTCTGGCCAAGGCGGTACGCCTGGCGGAGAAGGTGCCGGGGGTGGACGTGCTCCTCTCCAGCGACACGCACGAGCGGACCTACGAGCCGATCGTGCGGGGGAACACCTGGATCGTCGAGCCGGGGAGCTTCGGCTCCTTCCTCGGCCGGCTCGACGTCACCGTCCGGGACGGCGAGGTAGTTAACCGCCAGTGGGAGCTGATCGAGCTCCGCGCCGACCGGTTCCCCGAGGAGCCCCGGGTCCAGCGGCTGGTGGAGCAGGCGCTCCGGCCGCACCGGGAGCGGCTGGACCGCGTGGTGGGAGAGACCCGGGCGCCGCTGCTGCGGTACGCCGTGGCGGAGACGGCGCTCGACGCCGTGCTCGCGGACGCGCTCCGCGAAGCAGCCGGCACGGAGATCGCGCTCTCCAACGGCTTCCGCTTCGCGGCGCCGATCCCCGCCGGCCCGATCCGGGAAGCGGACCTCTGGAACGCCTACCCGGTGGTGACGCGCGTCAAGACCGCCGAGGTGACCGGCAAGCAGCTCCGCGAGTTCTGGGAGAAGGAGCTGGAGAACGTCTTCTCGGCCGATCCGGAGAAGCTCTTCGGCGGCTGGCTGCCGAGGCCGTCCGGAATGACGCTGCGCTTCCGGGCGCGAGCGCCGTTCGGACAGCGGGTCCGGGAGATCCGCGTCCACGGGAAGCCACTCGAGGAGGACCGGCTCTATACCGTGGCCGCCTGCGAGCGCGAGGGCGACACGGAGGATATGCTCTGCCGCATCAAGGGCTGCCACCTACCACAAGTGCTCTCCTTCGATGCCCACGAAGCGGTACGCCGCTACCTGACGCGGCACTCACCGCTCGCCGCGCCGGCTCCGCGCCGCGTGGTGGCGGAGGATCTGCCGCCGGTGCTGCGCTCGCAGGTGCTCGCGGAAGCGCAGCCCTGAATCCTTTCCGCCGCTCGCCGTATCAATCCGGAGGAGGCGAGCCGGCTCGCTCGCCCGGGAGGAGCTGGAATGGATCGACGAGGATCGCTGCTGGCGCTCGTCACCGGCGCCGCGGCGCTGCTGACGGGGCGCCGCGCCACTGCCGAGGGAAGGAACCACCGGGCGGTGTTCGACCTGACGGCGGACAGCCCTGACCAGTGGGACGCCGCGCTGCGGAACGTGGAGAACCTCCGCCGCGCTTTCGGTACCGAGCAGGTGGAGGCGCAGCTAGTGGTCCACGGCAAGACCTATCCGCTGCTGCAGCAGACCAACACCGCCATGGAAGCGCGGCTGAGGGAGCTGCAGCAGGGCGGGGTGCGGCTCTCCCTCTGCCGGAACACGATGAAGCGGTTCCAGGTCTCCCCGGAGAGCCTGTTCCCGTTCGCCGACACGGTCGACTCGGCGGTGGCGGAGCTGGTCCGCCAGCAGGAAGCCGGCTTCGCGTACCTGAAGGTCGGCGGCTGATGCCGGCCCGGGTGGCGAGGAGATTAGGAAGGAGCTTACGGATGCCGGACTACGTCCTGCCGCTGCTGCTGGTGGCGGCCTATGTGATCCTGATGCGCTGGATCCTGCCCAGCTTCGGAGTGCCCACCTGAATGGCGAGCACCTGCCGCGTCGAGTCTCGACGCGACCAGCCGGAAGCCCCGATGGAACCGGAGCCCCCGAGCCGTCCCCGCCCGTAGGGGACTGTTGAACCTGTAACACCGCGGGCGCAGCCCGCTTGATCATAGAGGAAGACTGATGCGACAACTAGAGAACTGGAAGGTAGCGGTGGCCGCCGGGCTGCTGGCGTTGGGAGGTCTCGGCGCCGGACGACTACTCGCCGGCGACCGACTGGAAGCGAGCTCCGCGGGTGCTCCCGCCGCGACACAGGCTACAAAAGAGAGCTCGATCCGTTGGAGCGCAAGCTATGCCGCGGCGCAGGCGGAGGCGCGGAAGACCGGACGGCCCGTGCTGGTGGAGTTCTACGCGGACTGGTGCCCGCCATGCCACCTGATGGAGCGGACCACCTTCCGGGACCGGCAGGTGGTGGAGACGACCCGGAAACTGGTGCCGGTGCGGGTCGACGTCGACGCGAATGAGAAGCTGGCGGGCCAGTACGGCGTGAGCAGCATCCCCCAGGCGTTCGTCGTCGCTCCCTCCGGCAAGATCCTGGCACGGGCCGAGGGGTACCAGGATGCGAAGCAGTTCACCGCCTTCCTCCATGACGGGCTGAAGAAGGGGGGCCGCTGATGCGGTTCGCCGAATCCTTACGGACGCTCCCCGCCGCCGGCCTCGCCCTGCTCGCCACCGCGGGAAGTGTCGCAGCGGTTCACGGTGCGGTCTCGACGGAGCCGCGGGAGCAGCCGCGTGACCGCACCGTCACGGTGCTCCACATGTCGGACACGCACGCCGCCCTCGACGTGCATCCGGAGGTCTTCTTCGACGCGAAAGACCAGCCGACGCTCCGCCGGGCGGGCGGTTTTGCGCTCCTTGCCGCCGCGGTCCAGGCGGAGCGGCAGGCCCGCCCCGGCCGGACGATGCTGGTCAACGTGGGCGATACGATCCATGGCTCCGCAGTCGCGGAGTGGACGCAGGGAAAGGCGATCGTCCCGATCGTGAACCGGCTGGGGATCGACGTCTTCGTGCCCGGCAACTGGGAGTATGCCTACGGGCCGGAGACGTTCCGAAAGCGGATGGCGGAGCTGAACCATCCGGTCGCCGCCATCAATCTCCACGACGCGCAGACGGGCCAGCGGCTCTACGCGCCGTCGGTGGTGAAAGAGATCGACGGAGTGCGGATCGGCGTGGTCGGGATCACCTCCGTGATCGTCGACAAGAGCATGGCGCCGGACTACTCGCGGGGGCTGAAGTTCACCTTCAAGGAAGGTGTCCAGGCGGAGGTGGACCGGCTCCGGCGCGAAGGGGTAGAGGTCGTCCTGCTGGCGACGGAGCTCGGCCTGGCGCAGGAGACTCGGCTGGCGCGGGAAATCCGGAACGTCGACTTCATCCTGGGCGGCCACACGCACGAGCGGACGGAGCGACCGATCACCGACGGGGGAATCCCGGTGGTCCAGTCCGGCTCCGAGGGCTCCTTCCTGACGCGCCTCACCTTCCGCGTGCGGGACGGCAAGGTCGCCGGCTACGAGCATCAGCTGCTGGAGGTGACGCCGGAGCGGTACCGCCCCGATCCGGAAGTGCAGCGGCTGGTCGAGGCGGCGCAGGCCCCCTTTGCCGGCAAGTTGAAGCAGGTGGTCGGTCACACGGAGACCCACCTTTACCGCAAGGGCGTCCTGGAGAGCTCGATGGACAACCTGATCGCGGACGCGGTGCGCGAGGCGACGGGGGCCGACATCGGCATGACCAACGGCTTCCGGTTCTCCTACCCGGTTCCGGCCGGGCCGATCACGGAGGAGGACCTGCTGAACATCTTCCCCATGCACGCACCGGTAAAGGTGGGGACCATGACCGGCAGGCAGCTTCGGGAGTTCTGGGAGGAGAGCCTGGAGCAGGTCTTCGCCAGCGACGCCTATGGTCAGCGCGGCGGCTGGGGACCCCGGCCCAGCGGGATGGAGGTGCGGGTCCGGATCGGCGCCCCGCAAGGCCAGCGCGTAGTCTGGATGAAGGTGAACGGCAGGCCGGTGCGGGAGGACGACCGGTTCACGGTCGCTACCTGCGACCGACCCGGGGACCCGAAGGAGATGCTCTGCCGTTACCACGGCGCCGCGGAAACTCAGGTGCTGGAGATGGGCATCCACGACGCCATGCGTCAGTACCTGCGGCGGCACCGGACCATCTCGCCGCGGGTGGAGGGGCGGATCTCCGCGGAGGATGCGAGCGGGACCGTCTTCAGCCAGTACGAGCTGCAGAAGGCGGCGAAGCCGTAAATGCCCCGCGGGTGAATCCTTCTGCCTCCTCGAGGTATCTGACGCAGTAAGGGAGACGCCGCAGATCTCCCAGCAAACGGCCGGAGCCTCCGAGCCGGCCGAAACCAGAAGCTTCCGGAACGACGGGGCCGCAGCAGCGGCCCCGCTTTTTCTTTACGTGTCCTGCAGGAAGTAGGCGTTGAGCCGCTCCCGGAGCCGGGTGCGGGCGCGATGGAGACGGGCCTTGACCGCGGCCACGGTGAGTCCCGTCCTCTCGGCCGTCTCTGCCGTGGAGAGCTGCTCGATGTCACGCAGGCGGAGCACGGTCTGGTCCGGCTCCGGTAGCTCCGCCACCGCCGCGCGGATCTTGCGCTTCATCTCCGCCTGGATGGCGCTCTGCTCCGGGGTGGGAGTCGGGGCCGGCGGGGTCCGCTCCGGCCGTCCTTCTTCCTGGTGCATCCGCTCTTCCAGCGACTCCGTCGGAACTTCCGCCTTTTCCCGCCGCCGGAAACAGAGGTTGGTGGCGATGCGACCGAGCCACGTGACGAACGAGGAGCGTCCCTCGAACTGGGAGAGCCGCTCGTATGCCCGGACGAATGCCTCGGAAGCGACCTCTTCGGCGTCATCCGGGTGGTGGCAGGCCCGGACCATCAGACGGTACAGGTACTCCTGATACTGGTCGACCAGCCGGTCGAACGCCGCCGCGTCCCCCGCCTGAGCGGCCTGGATCAGCTCCATCTCTCCGGGATTACGGGTCGGTGGCTGTTTCACGTGGGCGACCCCGCTGTTCTCGCGTCCCGACGCCGCGCAAGAGCCCGGCTCATCGTCACCGAGCCTCGTCAGTCGCGGTGGGAGTAGTACTCGACTCAAGCTTACTTACGCTTCACCTTCGACGACATGAGGTCCGCACAGAGCGCCGCCGGAGGCGAGGGATGCGCATGGCGGGTTTCAAACGGAGCGTCGTCTCGGGGTTGGACCAGAAAAACGCGCGTCCTCACGTCCCCCCTGCGGAGGAGCGTGAGGACGAACCAGGCTCTGTTCCGGAACGACGGACGCAAACGTTTGGAGGTTCTCCGCTTGGATCGCGAGCGGCGGCTACTTCGTAAAGCTGAAGACCTGCTTCACCGTTTCGCCGCCGGAGGTCTTCACGGCGACCTCGGCGCGGTAGTTGCCGGACATCCCCAGGCGGTTGCTCTTCGCGACGTACTTGCCGTGGCTTTCGTGCTTTAGCGTAATCGGCTTGCCGCCGTGCTTGTGATCGGGCATGGAGAGCGCGACCGTCACCTTCGCGTTGGTGACCGGCTGCTTCTGCTTGTCCTGCACGTGCGCGACGATCTTGCCGGCACCGAGCTTAGGGTTCTCCAGATCGACGTTCAGGCCGATCAGGTAGTCGCCCACCTGGGCGCAGCTCATCTTCGCCTGGCACTCCTCGCACATGAGGATTGACTGGGACTTCGTGCCCGCAGTCCTCACCTTCATCGGGGCCGCAAACGCCGCGCCAGCCAGGATCGCCGTTGCGGCCAGCGCCACGATGTTCACGTACCTCATCTCGTCCTCGGGTTTTCGACATTCGCTGGTGTCAGCTTCAGGGTGCCCGGTTTAGACGATATGAAACGAAGTGCTGTGAAACAATCCCTCTGGGCGCCTCTGGCAGTCTCTCAATGCTGGTGCCCGGGCGTCTCTGTTCCGTGCCGCGGCTGCTCGTGCCGCATCCGTCCAGGGCGGAGCCGCAGGAAGACGTGGACCCCTACCGGGAAGTCGCCGTAGGCGTTCCGCAGCTCGGACGACACCCCGTAAAAGGTCGCCGAGGCGCCGGCCAGGGCATCCAGTCCTCCTATCCGGCCGATCTCCCGCTGGTATCCCAGCGTGAAGGCATTTACCGTAAAGAGCCGCTCCGCGAGCGGGCCGCGCTCGAACAGCCCATCGCGGTCGAGGCGCTCTACCCGACCGAACAGGTAGTTCCGGTCGGCCCAGTTGTAGACCGCTTCCAGGCCGAACGAGTCCTCGGTCCGCGGCCCATGCTCGTCGTGCCCATCCTCGTCGTTGCGTCCCCAGAGGAACGAGGCCGACCAGTAGCCGCGGGATAGCTCCCGTACGTAGGTGGCGGAGGCGGTGGTGCGGCGGAGGTCGCCCGGCTCGTCCTGCTCCGGGGACTTGAGCCAGCCGCGGGAGACCTGGAAGCTCCAGTTTTGGCTCGGGTTGTACCAGAGGCGGACCGAGGGCGAGTTCAATCGCATCGGATCGAACGCCCAGCGCTTCGAGTCCGGCTCCCGGGCGTTGAACCAGGAGCCCTCCAGCTTCCACCGCTCGCCCTGGAGGCCGGCGGTGATCACCCCGTAGGCGATGTGGGTGGAGTCCTGCAAGTGGTGGGCCAGCGGCGTCTGCGGATTGTCCCAGGCGCTGATCCGGTGCGGGTAGGCGACCGGTCCGAGCGCCGGCTCTCCCACCGGAGCCAGGTAGAGCGACCACGCCAGGTTCCGGTTGAGCCGGTGGGTATACTGCGCGGCGATCTCCATGAACAGGTCGTGCGGGTGCTGCCGGTCGATCAGCCCCTCTCCGGTCTGGAAGAGCTCCGGCACGCCGTTGTCGCCTACCGTCGCCGGCTCCAGGCTCAGCATTAGCCTGAGCATCAGGTCGCCCCGGCTGCCGATCCGCCGGTTCGCCATGCCCATCGCCCAGTTCTGGCTCACGATTCGGTCGAACCCGCGCGGGCCGCCCTGCGCCGCGTAGTCGAGGAACGCGTTCCCCATCAGCATCAGGTCCCAGCTCCGGCGGGGCCAGTGGAGCATGAACATCGGGGAGGCGTCCGGCTGCCAGGAGGTGCCGGAGCCCATGCGCCGGTTCATCAGGAGCCCGGGGATGCGGGTCTCCTGGAGCGCTCCCGCCGCCCCGTGTTCGGCTTCGTGCCCGGCGCCGTGTCCCTCGTGTCCCTGTCCGGGCATCCGCTGCGGCTCGGGAGGCGGCGCAGAACGTCCTTCAGGAGGCATCGACGGCTCAGGCTGCGGATGCGCTGGATGCGGCGGCTGGGTGGTGCCTTCGGCGCCCTGAGCGCGTTCGACCCCGCCGGCCTCTGCATCCACGCGGTCAGCAGCGCCAACGCCCACTGCAGCCGTCGGGGTTTGGGGCAGCAGCCCCTCCTCGATCGAGCAGTCTTCGCCCTGAGCGGCTGCCGGTCCGGCCAGGAACAGCAGCAGGGTCGCTGGTAAGAGCAGGCGACAGTGAAAGTGAATCACGGGGGAGGGCTCCGTCAGGGAAGATGCGGCGCTTCTCCCTACCCTCACCCAGAAGACGAGGAAACGTCCCCGTAGTCGTTCGCTTGAAGCGGGCGGCGTGCAAACAGTGATGCTTAATGGCGACAACCGGAAGGCCGCCGGAGCCGTGGGACCAAGACGCGGCGGACGAAGTAGTGCGGAGGTAGACTCTCCCCGGAGAAGAGTGCGGGTTGTGGCGCGGCTTCGCGCAGCCGCGCACTACCACGGGGTGCGCGGCTGCTCAGTCCGACGGCATCGCGTTACCTGGGTCTGCTTTCAATGATGCTCCTCGTGTCCGCCGGCGGTGCCGCCGTGCGACATCGGAGGCGCAGGCAGCTCGGTCCGCGTCTGCAGCCTCAGGTTGCGGTCGTACTTGTAGAGGGTGCCGCCCCGAAGGGCGTAGACCGTCCCGTCCGACGCCGCGGTCAGGCTGCCGGGCATCATCATCTGCTGCATGCGGGCCATCATCTGCGGGTCCATCATGCCCATGCCGCGCAGGCCCCTCATCCCCTCCTGGCCCATCATCCGCCCGCACATGGGGCAGCCTTGCTGCTGCGCCGGCATTGCGGCCGGGGTGCGAGTCGGCTTCTGGGCCGCGGCCGCCACTGAAAGCGTCGCGGCCAATAGCCCGGTCAACACGATTGGGGTTCGCATCTCCCCACTCCTCTCCCCTTGAAGTTCACCGTCTCCGGTCTCGCGAGGGAGCTCGTCTGGGTCATGCGGCCGCGACCAGATCCCTCAGCCGGGTTTTCCCCGGGCCGCGACGTATCGAAGCTCCACGCGAGAAGGAGATGTCGCGTTGTGCGGCGGCCGGGCGGAGCGGCTATCCCAGGGGTGGAGCTTGGGAGCGGATCGCTCAGCTCCGCTCGGTGCTGCGGTGGATCCAGCGCTCGGCCAGCTCGAGTGGCCCGCGTCAGTCCGAGAGGGGGGCAGAAAACAACAATCCCCGCACGTAGGTGCGGGGATGGGGGACAGGGGCGACAGGACTCGAACCTGCGGCCTGCGGTTTTGGAGACCGCTGCTCTACCAACTGAGCTACACCCCTAAACGGCTCCCGGAGGAGCCACTGCCACTACTTGGTCTCCCGGTGGGCGGTATGCTTGCCGCAGCGCGGACAGAACTTGCGGAGCTCCAGCCGGTCCGGGTCGTTGCGCTTGTTCTTGCTGGTGTGATAATTGCGCTCTTTGCAATCCTGGCACGCCAGCCCGATGATGATGCGATCTTCCTTAGCCATCTCAATTCCTGACGAACGTCTCTGCCGAAGCCTCCCACCGGATTCGAACCGGTGACCCCGTTCTTACCAAGAACGTGCGCTACCACTGCGCCAGGGAGGCATGGTTCCGGAGCAGCGCTCCGGATCTCGTATTCAGTTTTTCGGAAGTGGGCAGGAAAGGATTCGAACCTTTGAAGCTTCCGCAGCAGATTTACAGTCTGCCCCCTTTGGCCACTCGGGAACCTGCCCAGGAACCGTCACATCGTATCACGTTCGCGCGCGGTGTCAAGAGAGCCGGCGAGAGGAATCGAACCCCCAACCAACGGTTTACAAAACCGTCGCTCTACCATTGAGCTACGCCGGCCGACACCCTGCGGGACCGCCTGCCCGAGCCCGGCTCCGGCCGCCTAGTCTTGCCCGCGGCTCAGATGGCTCCAGATCTTCCGCCGCGCCCGCTGCAGCGCGTTGTCCACGCACTTGGGTCGGCAGTGCAGCTCCTGGGCTACCTGCTCGTAGGTCTTCCCCTCCAGGCGACCGCGAATGGCGTGGTTCTCCAGCTCGCTCAGCTCCGAGGACGCGTGACGGGCGAGATACTCCTCCAGACGGGCGTCCAGGTCGGAGCGGTCGTCGTCGAAACGGACCTCTACGCAGAGCTCGCGGGGGAGGCACTGCTCCTCGCCGGCGGGGCGCTCAATGGGGACGTACCGGTTCAGCGGAAGGTGCTTGCGCCGCGAGGCGGTTTTCACCGCGGAGATGATCTGGCGGGTGACGCAGACTTCCGCGAACGAGCGGAACCGGACGAGGCGCCCGGCCTGGAAGTCCCGGATCGCCTTGTACAGGCCGATCATGCCTTCCTGGACCACGTCCTCGTGCTCCGCCCCGCTCAGGAAGTAGCTCCGCGCTTTGCCTTCCACGAGGTACCGGTAGCGCCCGAGAAGGATCTCGGTTGCCGCGCGGCTTCCCCGCTGAGCCAGCGCGATCGCTTCCTCATCGGTGAGACAGGACAGCCGGTACGGGGCCGACTGGTGCACTCCTACGATCATCGCGACGCCTCCGCAGACGTCCCTGACCGCTATTCGCTTTTCAACGCGCCCGTGAACGGGACGACCGTCATTATAGGAACAGCGGTAGAACCTGTCAAGCGCGCCGGCAGCGTCCGAGTCACGACGTTGAAGGATGAGGGGATGAGGGCACGAGTGACGGCCGGCCCCCTTAACTACCCACCTCTTAACGCCCTTTAAGCGTGCAATCAGCCGGAGTGCGTTCTCTCTCCTCACTGGCCGGCTACTCGCCCCGGAACACCCGCTCCCAGGCGCGCGCGATGCGGAGCACCGTCTCCTCTTCCCAGGCCCGCCCGGCGATCTGCAGGCCCACCGGCATCCCCTCCGCGGCACCGCAGGGGACACTCACCGCCGGGGTGCCGGTCATGTTGAAGACGAACGTGTTCCGCACCATATAGAACTGCGCGGGGGCCACCCCGTCGTGCACGGCAACGTACTCCTGGTCGAGCCGGGGCGCGGGAATCGGCACGGCGGGCGTGAGCAGCGCGTCGACCTCCTGGAAGACGCGGGAGAAGTCGTCCCGCAGGAGCTGGCGCGCCTGGAGCGCGTTCAGGTAGTCGGCCGCCTCCACGCAGAGCCCTTCCGCCAGGCGCATCCGCACGCGGCTGCCGTAGTCGCCGGAGCGGGTCGCCAGCCACTCCCGGTGGTAGGCAGCCGCCTCCGCCAGAATGAGGCAGCCCTGGACCGTCGCCGCGTAGTCGAGCGAGGGGAGCGAGACCTCGCGGATCTCCGCGCCTTCCCGCCGCAGCAGCTCGATCGCCTCGCGCACCCGGAGCTCCACCTCGGAGTGGCACCAGCTCCAGAAGAGCTCGCGCGGTATGCCCACGCGCAGGCCGCGCACGCCGCCCTCCAGCCGCGCCGCGTAGGGCGGGACCGGCCGCGTGGAGGAGGTCGGGTCGGCCGGGTCGTGGCCGGCCAGCGCCTCCAGCAGGAGCGCGGCGTCGGTGACGGTGCGCGCCATCGGGCCGAGGTGGTCGAGCGACCACGCCAGCGGCACCGCGCCGTGGCGGGAGACGCGGCCGTAGGTCGGCTTCAGGCCGACGATGCCGCAGAGCGCAGCGGGGCAGCGGATGGAGCCGCCGGTGTCGGAGCCGACCGAGCCGTAGCAGAGCCCGGCCGCCACCGCCGCGCCGGAGCCGCTGCTGGAGCCGCCGGTGCCGCGGGCGGGGTCGTGCGGGTTGCGGACCGGTCCGTAGTGCGGGTTGTCCGAGGTGGCGCCGAAGGCAAACTCGTACATGTTGAGCTTACCGAGGGAGACCGCTCCCGCGTTCCGGAGCCGGCGGACGACGGTGGCATCCGCGTCCGGGACCCAGTCGCGCAGCAGCGCGGAGCCGGCGGTGGTGCGGATGCCGGCGGTCTGCAGCAGGTCCTTCAGGCCGAGCGGGACGCCGTGCAGCGGGCCGCGCCAGCGGCCGTCGGCCAGCTCCCGGTCGCGCTCCGCCGCCTCCGCCCGCGCCTCGTCGGCGCAGAGGGTCCGGAAGCTGTTGAGCAGCTCGTCTCGCTCCGCGATGCGCTGGAGGCAGGCTTCCGTCGCCTCTATCGAGGTGACGCGGCGGGCGCGCAGCTCCCGGGAAAGCTCCGCCAGGGAGAGATCGGCGAGCCCGCTCATTCGCGCCCGGCCTCGACCGGCCCGAAGGCGGGGTCGACCTCCCGCAGCGGCAGCTCGCAGAGCCGGGCGGCCTGCTGCCGGAGGAACCCCACGCGCTCCGCGATCTCTGCCAGCTCCTCGGGGGAGAGGGGGTCGGACAGAGCGTCCCGCAGGCGCCGCTCGATCTCCGCTCTCATCGCTCGTCGAAGACGCCGAGCTTGCGGAAATGCCGATACCGCGCGTCGAGCAGCGCGCGCGTCTCCAGGCCTTCCAGCTCGCCCAGGTGGCGCTCCAGGCTCTCCCGCAGGGTCCGTGCCGCGGCGTCGTAGTCCCGGTGCGCGCCGCCGAGCGGCTCCGGCACGATCTCGTGGACGGCGCCCATCTTCAGCGCGTGGCCCGCGGTCAGCTTGAGCGCCTCCGCCGCGTCCGCGCCCCGGTTCGGGTCGCGCCAGAGGATCGAGGCGCAGCCTTCCGGCGGGATCACGGAGTAGATCGCGTGCTCCAGCATCAGGATCCGGTCGCCGACCGCGATCCCGAGCGCGCCGCCGCTGCCCCCTTCGCCGGTGATCGCCACCACCACGGGGACCTTCAGCAGGAACATGTCGCGGATGTTGCGGGCGATCGCCTCGCTGATGCCGCGCTCCTCGCTCGGGACGGACGGGTCCGCCGCGGGGGTGTCGACGAGACAGACGATCGGCCGGCCGAACTTCTCCGAGAGCCGCATCAGCCGCAGCGCCTTGCGGTAGCCTTCAGGCTTCGCGTAGCCGAAGTTGCGCTGGTGCCGCTCCGCGGCGTCCCGCCCTTTCTGGTGCCCCACGACGGTGACCCAGCGGTCGCCCAGCCGCGCCAGGCCGCCCACGATGGCGCCGTCGTCCGCGAAGGAGCGGTCGCCGTGCAGCTCCGTGAACTCCTGGAACATGAGGCGGATCCAGTCGAGCGTCAGCGGGCGCTTGGGGTTGCGCGCCACGCGCGTCTTGTCCCACGACGTCAGGTTGCTGTAGCGCTCGCCGAGCAGCCGGTCCTTCTGCTCTTCCAGCTCCCGCACCTCCGCGGCGCGGTCGACTCCCTGCTCCCGGGTAAGGCGCTTCACCAGCTCGATCTGCGCTTCCAGCTCGCTGATGGCGCGCTCGAAATCTTCGATACTAGCCGACATTCACGCTCTCCCCCGTCTCACCCGCGACCGTCTCCACCGGCGCGCCCGCAAACCGGAAGATGCGGGCCAGCGTCTCTTTCAGCTCCTTGCGCGGCACCACCCGGTCGATCTGACCGTGCGCCCGGTGGAACTCCGCCGTCTGGAAGTCGGCCGGGATCTTGCCGACGTTCGCCTGCTGCGCCACCCGCAGGCCGGCGAAGCCGATGGTGGCCCCGGGCTCCGCCAGGTTCAGGTCGCCCAGGGAGCCCCAGCTCGCGGTGACCCCACCCATCGTCGGGTCGGTCAGCAGCACCACCGCCAGCAGGCCGGCGTCCTGGTGCCGGGCGAGGGCGGCGGAGGTCTTGGCCATCTGCATCAGCGCCAGCAGCCCCTCGTGCATCCGGGCGCCGCCGCCGGTGCCGGAGACGAGCAGCACCGGCGTGCCCCGCTCCGTGGCGCGCTCGATGGAGCGGGTGATCCGCTCTCCCACCACGCTCCCCATGCTGCCCATCATGAAGCGCCGGTCGGTGACCGCCAGGGAGAACGGGTGGCCGGAGAGCAGGCCGTCGCCGCTCAGGCAGGCGTCGGTGAGGCCGGTTGCCTTGCCGTGCCGCTCCAGCGTCTCCGCGTAGGAGGGGAAGTTGAGGGGGTTGGTCGAGACGAGCCCGGCGTCCTGCTCCTGGAACGTGCCGGGATCGGTCAGCAGCTCCACGCGCTCGCGCGCGGAGATCGGAAAATGGAACCCGCACTTCTGGCAGACCTTGAGGTTGCGCTCCCACTCCCGGGTGAAGAGCAGCTCCTTGCACTTGGGGCAGGGAGTCATCAGGCCTTCCGGAACTTCCGGGGGCATCTCCGGCTTCCTCTTGCGGAACCAGCCGTTCGGCATCTATGCTTGCTCCTGAAATCGCCGCGCTGTGCTCGCCGCCGGTCGTGCCGGCCCGCTCCCGCGGGAGCGGAGCGCCGGGCACCGGGCAGCGAGGAAAGAGCGGTGCGGCTGCTGAACGTCCGAAGCGGCCCGCCCGCACACACCCCGTCGATTTTACTCCATTCCGCACGGTAACGATCTGCCGCTCCTACCGGGAGCGCCCGTGCGGCTGCTGAAAGATCCGTTCGACCCATGGAAATCGAGAAGCACCGTCGTCGCATCGACGAGCTGGACGGCGAGATCGTCCGGCTGCTGAACGAGCGCGCCACCTGTGCCCGCCGCATCGGTGAGGCGAAGCACCTGACCGACGCCCCCACCTACGTCCCGGAGCGGGAGCGCCAGGTGCTGGACAAGGTGGCCGGGCTCAACCCCGGCCCGCTGCCGGACGCGGCGATCCAGGGGATCTACCGGGAAGTGATCTCCGCCTGCCGCACGCTGGAGCGGCCGTTCACCATCGCCTACTGGGGCCCGCCCGCCAGCAACACGCACGTGGCGGCCCGCCAGCGGTTCGGCAGCCAGGCCTGCTTCCTGGAATCCGGCTCCGTGGCGGAGGTCTTTAGCGAGGTGGAGCACGACCGCGCCGACTTCGGCGTGGTCCCGGTGGAGAACTCCACCCAGGGGGTGGTCGCCACCAGCCTGGACCAGTTCCTGATGCACGGCGATCTCACGATCTGCTCCGAGATCTACGTGCCGATCCATCACAACCTGCTCTCTCGCGCAGAGAGCGTCTCCGAGCTGAAGCGGGTCTACACGATGTACCAGGCGACGGCGCAGTGCCGCGAGTGGCTGAGCCGCCACCTCTCGCACGTGCAGCTCGTGGAGACCACCACCACCGCCCGCGGTGCCGCCCTGGCGGCGGAAGACCCGGAGGCGGGCGCCATCGCCAACCTCGCCGCGGCGCAGGAGTACGGCCTCAAGGTGCTGGTGGAGAACATCGAGGACAACCCGCGCAACCGGACCCGGTTCTGGACCATTGGCCGCCTCCGCCCGAAGCCGTCCGGCAAGGACAAGACGAGCCTGCTCTTCTCCGTGCCGCATCAGCCCGGAGCGCTCGGCCGTGCCCTGAGTGCCTTCGCGGAGCACGGGGTTTCGCTCACCTTCATCGAGAGCCGGCCCACCCGCCAGACGCCGTGGGAGTATGTCTTCTTCGTCGATCTGCAGGGCCACGTGGAGGAAGGGGCCGATGCTCCGCTCGCCCGCTCCCTGGAGCTGCTGCGGGAGCGGTGCCTCTTCGTGCGCGTGCTCGGCTCGTATCCGGAAGCGGAATAACCGGTCGGAAGCGGCGATGACTCTCGAGCTGCAGCCGTTTACGGCCGACCGCGCGGAGATCCTGATCCGCTGGGCGGTCTCGGAGGCGTTCCTGCTCCAGTGGGTCGGCACCACGTTCCGCTACCCGCTAACCCGGGAGCAGATCGAGGAGCACCTGGAGGCGGCGCGAGGGGAGGCGCCGACCATCCTGCCGTTCGCCGTAGTAGACACCGAGGCGGGAGCGATGGTCGGCTACCTGGAGCTGTGCGACCTCAATCAGGTCCACCGCTCCGCCACCATCGGCCGCGTGATCGTGGGCGAACCGGCGTACCAGGGCCGCGGCGTTGCCACCTGGATGGTGCGCGAGGTGACGCGCCGCGGCTTCGAGGAGCTCGGCCTCCACCGCATCGCCCTGGTGGTGTTCGACTTCAACCACGCCGCGATCCGCTGCTACGAGCGCGTCGGCTTCCGCAAGGAAGGCCACCTCCGGGACGCCCGCCGCAGCGGCGACGAGTACTGGAGCCTCTACACTATGGCGCTACTTGAAGACGAGTGGCGCGCACCGTCATCGTAGTCGCGGCAGGCACGCCGCACTGCGCCCTGCCTGGCCAAAGAAGTCATCCTGAGCCGCAGGCACGGCGCAGGCCGGCCACCCCTGAAGAAACGGGATGGTCGCCCCACCGAGCACGGTCCTCCACTCCGATCAAGGTGCCTTTCACCGAATTTGTCATTCTGAACGTAGTGAAGAATCTCGGCAGCCGTGTAGCTCCCGGAGCACGCATTCCCGTGACGGGGGATCGGCCTGGTGGGGCGCTCCCGAACGCAGGGCTCGTCGTGCTCCCGGAGACTTGAGTGACGTAGATCCTTCCCTGCGGTCAGGATGACCACCGGGGGCGGAGCTGTGCTCACGGTGGGTTGACGCCGCTCCGATGGCGCTGGATCGCGGCGGGAGTTTCTTGAGAACGAAGCGAAGGATCTACGTCGCTCCGCCATGTAGGAGCACGGGGAGCCCACTGCTCGGGAGCGCCTCGCCAGGCTGACTCCTCGTGACCCGCAGGCGTGCTCCGGACCAGACTGCTTTGCCGGGGCGGGACTCTCACCGGAGCACCGCTTCCGCCATGCTGACCACCAGGTCTCTTCCGAAGCGCAGGCGGTCGTCAACGGACGGACGGCGCCCGAGCTTCGCGCTGGTGCCGATTCGCAGCTCCATCAACAGGACGGGAATGCGCTTCTCCTGGTAGAGCGAGTTGGTCGTCCCCCGGCCGGTGCCAAAGGTAGGCGGACGGCTGGGATCGAAGCTGCTCCGGTTCACGAGCGATTGCTGGAACCGCTCTACCAGGGCGCGGGAGGCAGGGTCGTCCGCCAGGGTATCGACGTATTCCGCGGTCTCGGTGTTGTGCATGTTCACCATCAAGTCGATGGCGCGCCCGGCATCGACCTCCGCCAGGAGGAGCTTCTTCGTGTACCAGATCTCCGGCATGCTGGCCAGCAGATCTTTCGCGCGCAGATCGACCTCATCCCAATGGCGGTTCACGTCGTAGCCGTTCGCATTGAAGCGCACCTTGCCGCGGGCGCTGCCGTCCGGGTCTCCCATCGGAAGGAACCGAAAGACAAGCTTCCGCCGCAGCTCCCGAGCCCGCTCGTCTTCGGACGTGAGAAAGCGCAGCGCTCCCTCGAGCACGTACGACGTGCCGGCTTCCCAGGCGTGCTGCCGGGCCTGAAGCCAGACGGTCCGCTTTCCGGCGTCAGGGACGTGGAAGTCCGTTACGGTCACCAGGTGAAGGTCCCGTCCCTGTACCGTCTTCCCGATCACCTCGATCCGCGCCGCGGGCGAGCGGTCGATCTCCCGCAGCAGGCGGAGCAGGTCGCTGTGGGTGTACGGCGGCACGTGGGCGATCCAGATCGTGTCCGCCGCGGGACGGAAGCGGAGCGTCGCCTCCTTGGCCCGGTCATCCCATTCCATCTGGGGGAAGTGCCGCCACGTCAGCCCATCTTCGCTGTACACCGGAATCGTGTCGGCGCTCATCGGCACGGCCCCCGGACGGTCGTTATACTCGCCCACCAGGTCGGTCAGGGTCAGGGTGAGGTGCCGCCCGCGCACCCGGTCCATCCGGAAGTAGTACCAGGTGGCCTGGCGGTTCCGCCCGCGCTCGTCGTACTGCCCTTCCACGGAGCAGCGGAACCGCGTCTCGCCCAGCTTCTCGACCTTCCCCAGAGAAGCGCCTTCGAAGCTGGTGTTGAACGTAATCGCCGGGAGCGCCGGCCCGGCCGGGGCGGAAGGCGGCCGGCGGTCGGTGAGGGGCGTCCGAGCCTCTCCCCCGGCGGTGGCGCCTGCGATCAGCAAGAGCGGCAGGCTGGCTGCCGCGGCCAATCTCCAGCGCCGCCAGCCGAGAGCGGCATGATCCACCCACTTGCTGCGCTGCTTCATCGTCTTCGCTCCCGCCCCCGCGGAGCGCCTTCGGCATCCTGTGGCGCGCGTCCGGGAGGGTCCGCCCGCTCGTGCTTCCGCCCGGAGTCTTCGCCGCGAAGCCGTCCCTACGTACGCGCGTAAGGACGGCTTGGCGGCAGCAGCGACGCAGCGGTGCGCCGCAGTACTCCTGAATCCGTCGGAGATTACGACCGCGACTTCGGCCGGGCGATGGCGCCGGTGCGAGCCGACTCGTAGATCGCGTCCATCAGCTCGCTCTGGTTGATGCCGTTCTGCGGGGTGGTCTGCGGCTCCGCGCGGCCCAGGATCGCGTCGATGAAGTTGTCGTTCGGGGTCTGGGCCTTGCCCTGCAGGTCGGGCTGGATCTCGCCTTCGCCGCCGCGGAAGACCTTGATCCAGGTCCCGCTCCAGCCGTCGACCTCCACCCGGCCGTTCTCGAAGATCAGCGACATCCCGATGCCGTTCACGGGGCAGTTGCCGCTGATGGTGATGGTGGCGAGGGTGCCGTCCGCGAAGCGGATGTTCGCGGTGCCATTGATGTCGACCGGCATGCCGTGGTTGTCGACGAACGCCTGCACCTCGCTGACCGGCTGCTCCACGGTCCAGACCAGGCTGTTGAAGAGGTGCGCGCCGCTGTCATACATCTGGCCGCCGCCGGAGAGCTCCGGCTGCTGCCGCCAGGTGCCCGCGGTGGCCCGCATCCAGTTCTGCGCGAGCCAGCCGGAGACGAGCTCCAGCTTCCCCAGCTCTTTGGTGCGGACCACCTCTCGCAGGTAGCGGAAGGCCGGCGTGCACGGGGTGTTGTAGCCGATGACGAAGATCTTGCCGGTCTCCTTCACCTTCTCGGCCAGCTTGTAAGCCTGGTCCGAGTCGGTCACCATCGGCTTCTCCATCAGCACGTGGCAGCCGGCTTCCAGCGCCTGGACACCGTGGTCGTAGTGGAGCGTGTGCGGCGTTACGATCACCACCGCGTCCGGCTTTGCCTCCGCGTACATCTGCGCGGCGTCGGTGAAGAGCGCCGGCTTCGGCTCGTAGTCAGCCAGGTTCTCCTCTACGAAGGCGTTCAGGCACTCTTTGCTGACGTCGGAGAGAGCCACGATCCGTGCGTCCGGATTGTCCTTGAACCGGCGGGCGTGCACCCCCGCCATCCCCCCACAGCCCAGGATTGCCACGCGTACAGGCGCCATGACGTGCGTCGTCTCCCACGATCGGACGGGTCCCCGAGCAAGCGCCCGAGCGGCGCGGCGGGGAAGGAAGAAGGAGGGGCGTTGCTGCCCCGTGGTACCGCCGTCCTTATATCACCGGGGATACCGGGCCACCGGGCGGTTGAAACCACGGCAACGACGGCACGAAGTGCCCCTGCGGGCACTCAGCGGAGCCCGGTTCCGGCGTCCGGAGGACGCGTGGCCGGAGGCCGTCCAGCGAGGTAGTTCAATGCCTCGCGGCCCTGCGGGTGCCTCGCCCCTGACCGGCTGTACTCCCACGGAGGCGCGGCGAGCTGAAACGGTAGACACAGGACCGGTGCGGGGACGCGACACCAGCGGAGCGAACACGTCCACCGCACCGGCATAGACGTATCGACGCGAAGTCTGCGGCGCTTAAGTACGCTCCTCGGAAGGTTTTGGATCGGCAGGGCGCCCTGGGTCTCTACCACCTCCGGCAGGGCCAGGTTCATCAGCGCGGCGAGCTGGTCCGCGTTCACCCCCGCCTTCCCCTCGTAGTGGTTGTTGAAGAAGACGTAGGTCTTCTCGGTCTGCGCGGCGACCGCTTCGATCTTCGGCACCCACTCCTGCAGCTCTTCCGCGCTGTAGAGATAGTTGTAGCGCTCCCACGCGTGCTCGTGCTTCCACCACTTCGCCGCATTGCGGCCGTGGAAGCGGACGTATCCCACCGTCGAGGTGGCGGCGGCGAGCGGCGGCATCAGGCCCTTCAGGCGCGGCTCGTCGACGCAGCAGTAGCCGAGCCCGAGCGCGCGGAGCTGCTCGAAGGTCGCCTCGCTCACCCACTCGGAGTTGCGGAGCTCCACCACCACGGGGGTCTCCGGCAGCTCGTCGCGGAGCCGCTTCAGGTAGTCCCGGTTCTCCGGCGTCTGCTTGAACGCCCACGGGAACTGCGCCAGCACGCAGCCGAGCATGCCCGCCTCCCGCAGCGGCGCCAGCATCTGCCGGAACTCCTCGAAGACCTCCTGGCGGAAGTCGCCCCCGTGCGTCATGTCGCGGTGCGCCTTCACCGCGAACTCGAATCCGGCCGGCACCCGGCGGGTCATCTGCTCCGTGGCAGCGGGCTGCGGGATGCCGTAGTAGGTGGTATTCAGCTCCACGGTATGGAAGCGCCGCGCGTAGTAGCCGAGCATGTCGGCCGACTTGATGTCGCGCGGGTAGAAGTGGCCCTTCCAGTCCGCGTAGCTGTAGCCCGAGGTGCCGATCCGGATCTCCACCGTCTCTCTCCGCTCTACTCGCCGTCGCCGTCCTGCAGCCGCATCACGTAGTGGATCTGGCGCGCCACCTCGCGGAAGCCGAAGCGGGGATACAGCGCCTGCCCCCGCTCGTTCTGCTCCAGGGTCTCGATCTTGGCGAGGGCGAGGCCCTGCTCTCGCATCCACTCCAGCGCGTGCTCGATCAACCGGGAGCCGATTCCCTGGGCTCGGTATTCCGGCGCCACCGCCAGGTTCGGGATGCGCCCGATGCCGGTGAAGCGGTCGATCCGGGTAGTGATATACCCCGCGACCGCCTCGTCCACCTCGGCGACGAAGACCCCTTCCGGCTGGACCTCGCAGTCGGTGGTGACGTCTCGGGCCTTCCGCTCGCGCCAGTCCCGTCCCGCTACGAGCCCGAAGTCGCGCTCGATGTTCCGGTCGATCGAGACGCCTTCGAAGCTCTCGACCGTGATCCGCTGGATGTGCGGTAAGTCGTGCGGGGTGTAGGTGCGGATCAACATCGGGATGGGGGTTCCGATAAGCGGGCGTGAGTGCGGCTTACGTAGGACAGGTTCTCTCCACGATGCCCCGGCCCCTGTGCCGATCTTCCCGGCCGGCACTCCAGCCGGAAGGAAGGCGAGCAGGCCGGGCTTAACTAGGCGGGAAGCTACTGCCCGTGTGAGCGCCGTCACCCCCGGAGGTCTGGTTCGTGCTTTCCCCGTCCGACTACCGCCCCACCGCCCCCGAGCGCAGCGACTACGGCATCGGCATCGTCGGCTGCGGCGGCATCGTGCGTCACGCGCATCTGCCCGCCTATCGCCAGTTCGGCTACCGCGTCACCGGCTGCTGCGACATCGACCCGGCGGCCGTCCGCGCCGTGCAGGAACAGTTCGACGTCCCGTTCGGCACCACGCAGGTGGAGGAGCTGATCTACCGGAACGACGTGGAGATCATCGACCTGGCGGTCCACGCCAGCGTCCGGCGCGAGGTGATGGAGGTCGTCTCCCGCGCCGGCAAGCCGATCCTGAGCCAGAAGCCGTTCGCGATGAGCTGGGACGACGCGGCGGCGATGGTGCGGACCTGCCGGGAGCGCGGCGTGAAGCTGATGGTGAACCAGCAGGCGCGCTGGGCGCCGGTCCACCGGGCGATCCGGCAGGTGATCGAGAGCGGCGTGCTGGGGCCCGTCTACAGCGTCGTCCACTTCGCCCGCGGATTTCAGGACGAGCCCGGTTCCTGGTTCGTCAACCTGGTCGACTTCAACATCGTCGACCACGGCATCCACTACATCGACCTGGTCCGCTACTTCACCGGCAGGACTCCGCTCCGCGTAAAGGCGACCGCCGCGATGGTGCCGGGCCAGGTGGCGGTTTCGCCGATGCACCACGCGATCCTGATGGAGTTCGAGCCCGACGCGCACCTCACGGCGATGAGCCACTTCAACAACATCGTCCAGACCCGGGCGCTGCACGGCTACGACTGGTACATCGACGGCACCGAGGGAAGCGTCCACGGCACCTGGTCCGAGGTAGCCCTGAGCCTCAAGGCCGCGCCGGAGGTGAAACAGGTCTTCGCCATTAAGGGCCAGTGGTTCCCGGACGCCTTCGGCGGCAGCATGGGCGAGCTGATGCGCGCGATTCAGGAAGACCGGGAGCCGAGCACCTCCGGCCAGGACAACCTGAACAGCATCAAGATCGCCTACGCGGCGGTCCGCTCCGCCGAGACGGGCCGGGCGGTGGAGTTGGCGGAGATCGGGTGATTATTCCGAGCCTGAATCACCGCGGAGCACGCGAAGGACGCAGAGAGGACGCAGAGAGGACGCAGAGAGGACGCAGAGAGGACGCAGAGAGGACGCAGAGAGGGGAATCCAAGGGGAGAGGGGGACTGCCTGATCCGCCTCACGAGTCCCAGACAGCGGCCCCGGTTAACGACAGCGCCTGGTCCCTCTTGGCATTCTTGGCGTCTTGGCGGTTCAATTCCGGTTCGGGTTCTCTCCGCGTGCTCCCCGTCTCTGCGGTGAATCCCTTAAGGAGCCTGCAATGCGATTTATCGAGGTGGTTCAGAAGTGTAAGGGCGAGCGCGTCATCGTGAACGGCGCCGACGAGCGGCTGCTGGTCGACGTGGACGAGGACTTCCTGGTGCTGCAGGGCGGCAACCAGCAGGTGCGCATCATGGAGTTCGTCAGCGTGGCGCACGTGGTGCGCCTCACCCGGCTGGAGTCGAACGCGGGCAGCACCATCGGCCTGGACATCGCGGTCTCCGTGACCGACCAGCAGCGCTACGCCCCGCGTTAGCGATGTATTTAGGCGGGTAGTGCGGCGGGCTGCCCGCGTTGCGGCGAGGGAATGATGGGAATAAAGTAAAAGAGCGTGTATAATTGTTTCAAATGACACGATTGTCTGTAGGCCATCCTACCGAGCGGTCTTCCCGTGGCCGCCCCATGCGCCCGCTGCTCCTGACGGACGAG
>JBKBRF010000068.1:0-29863 GCA_046292385.1 Armatimonadota bacterium
AAGCGAGTACCCGCCCTGCAGCCGGCAAAACATACTCTGCGCCCCGGGGCGCACCAACTTTACAGCGTGTGACACTTGCCACCGCTTCCCCGCCAGGGGAATCTCGCCGGAGTGCTCGCGCTCCGGTAATCCTCCTGCCCTGCTGATTTCGCCAACAGTATCTCGCCAGGGGTGGTCGCAAGTGAAACCCTGAGGCCCTGCTTCCGGCAGCGCTTCCGGGCTCTTTAGGTGCACTCCCCGGGCAGAATCTGCGCATCCCGGCAAGATTCTCGCGGTGAGAAGTACAGAAGGCTGAGCGAGGTGCGAGAGTGGGCCCGATGGAGAGTGGGAGAGCCGCTCCCTCGCTGTTGTTCGTAGGTTCCCGTGCGGGCAGGTTCCAGATGCCGAACCCCACCGGCCGGGAAGCTGAACCCGCAACCTGCCAACTTGCCAACCTGCAACAGACGCCTTCCACTCTCCCTTGCCACCCCCACCCCTTCCATCCTGGGTTGACGGAGTACGAGTCGGCGGTGGCCCGCCCGGGGCGCCGCGGCCGGAACTGCGGCTCGAGATGCGAGTTACCTGGTCGACGGGCGCCGCTCCTTCCGGAAGTGGCGGACGTAGGCCACCAGGGTGGAGATCTCCTCGTCCGAGAGCTTGCTCTCGAAGGAGGGCATCGGCCCCGGCCCTTTTCGGATCGCCGCCGCAATCTCCTGGTCCGTCACCTCATCCTGCCACCGGGCGTTCGTCAGGTTGCGGGCGCCCAGCACCGTTCCTCGCAGCCGGTGGGCGGTTCCGTCCCGGCTGTGACACTTGGCGCAGTGCCGGTTGAAGAGGGCCGCGCCTTCGCTGCGGTCCTGGGGAGACTTCTCCTTGAACGCAACCGCAGCCGCGGGCGCCAGCGCCAGTATCGTCAGGCACAGCGCCGTGAGCCGCAGGGGCTTCCGACGTGGCAGCACCTGCATGACCTCACGTCCTTTCCAGTCGACCCAACCTCCGCGGGTGTGGGCGGCTCACCCCGGCGGCAGGTAGTCCGCCGTGCCGTGCCCGCACTCTCTCTTTAGTACCCGCGTCGTTCACCGGAACAAGCCTTCCGCCCCGGATTGCGCTCCGGATCCGGGAGCCGGCTCCGTTACTCCTGCCCCGCCGACCGGCGGCTTGAGAAGCGGTATGGCGGTGCAGTGGAAGATCAGGGCGTAGCTGCGCCCGCCGCTCTCGCTGGCAGCCAGGGCGGCGGCGCAGATGAGGGTGCCCCGCCTCCCGGCCTGGGTGGTACCTTATAATGGCTCGGATGATCCGGAGGGTGGGCTGCGAGGCGGCGCCGCGGAGACCAGTGCCGCCCAGCCGTTCGAAAGCTCCGTTCCGATCCCTGGCCGAGCCCTGGAAGGTAGCTGGATGAGGAATCGCTTGGTGATGCGGCGTGGGCCGGCGCAGCGCAGGGCCGGCCGATGAACGGTCGGGGTTGGAGCGCGAGACCGTCCCAACCCGGCCTCGGCGTCCTGCGGCTGCCGGAGCGCTCGCCGGTGCGGAGCCTCCTCGTGCGGCTGGGGGTGGCGGTCGGTCTCATCGTGATCGCCTCGCTGCTGCTCTGGCTGCACCGGGACAGCCTGCGGGACAACACGCACCCAGACCGGCCGCTCGCGTTCTCGGACGTCTTCTACTACACCGTCGTCAGTCTCACCACGGTCGGCTACGGGGACATCGTGCCGGTCACGCAGGGAGCGCGGCTCTTCAACGCGATCTTTATGACGCCGATCCGCGTGGTCCTCTGGGCGCTGTTTCTGGGGACGGCGTACGAGCTGATCCTGCAGCAATACCGGGAGAGGGTGCAGATGCGGCGACTGAGCGAGCGGCTGCGCGGACACACCATCGTCTGCGGATACGGCGTGAAGGGAGAAGCGATCGTCTCCGAGCTCCTGGCGCACGGCCACGCGCCGGACCAGATCGTGGTGATCGATCCCACCGAAGAGGCGGTGCAGCGGGCGGCCGGCCGCGACCTGGTGGCGCTGCGTGGTGACGCCTCGTCGGAGGCGATTCTCCAGGCGGCCGCGGTGGAGAAGGCGGGCCACGTGCTGGTCGGTCCGAACCGCGACGACGCCTGCGTGCTGATCTGCCTCACCGTCCGCACCCTCGCTCCCAAGGTGCGGCTGGTCGCCTCCGCCCGGGAAGAAGAGAACGTGAAGCTGATCTACAAGGCGGGGGCGGACGTGGTGGTGACGCCTTCGGCCTCCGGAGGACGGCTGATGGCCGCCGCGGTGCGCCAGACGGCGGTGACCGCGTTCCTGGAAGACCTGATGCAGCGCGGCGCCGGCCTCGACGCCCGGGAGCGGGTGGTGCGGCCGGAGGAAGCGGGCCGGAAAGTGGCGGACCTGGCGGACCTCCGCGGGCGGCTGGTGCTCGGCGTCTCCCGCGGCGGCGAGCGCTGCCCGTTCTACGGTCTCTCCGACTGGGTGCTGCAGCCGGGGGACGCCATCGTCTACCTGGAAGGCGCTCCGCGGGGCCGCGAGTAACGCCTCCGGCAATCGTCTCCCGGGCTGTTTCCACCACCTCGGCCAACCCGCTCGGCTTCTGGGCGACACCGGCCTGGCGAGGCAGACTTGCGGGGTCTGTCAGATCCCGAACATCCCTGAAGCGGATTTCACATTGGGCGAAGGTGCCGGTAGTCTGGCGTCGAACTGGCTGTAGTAGGCCCGGCGGCTTCCGGTAGCTGGAGGGAATCTGCGCCCATGTCACCACGGATCCTGCTCGCCGCTCTGCTCCTGGCCGCGCTGGCGGGCACACCCAAACCGGTCCGGGGGGCCGACCCGAAACTGACGGTCCGGGCAGAGCAGGTGACCCTGGCAGAGGCAGCCGCCCTCCTCGAGCGGGAGAGTGGCGTTCCGGTAGAGGTGGCACTGCTCCGCGCCCCGGGCATTCCCGCGCCGGAGGTGGACCCGGACCAGCGAATGACGTTCGACTGGAGCCGCGCCACGCTGGGCCGCGCCCTCGAGGATCTGGCCGACCGGTACGGTCTGCATCTAAGCTCGCGGATGGGCGGTGGGTACCGGCTCTCCACCTGGCTCGGGTCGTCGCGCCGGCAGCGATACCAGCTGGCCGGGGCGGTGGAGCGCTCCGGGTTCCGGATTGGAGTTCGGGTCCTATCGGTGCAGCGCCAGCGCGCCGCCGTGGTCAGCGGAAATCTCATGCTCGACCTCTGGGCGGAGTCGACCGGCGGCGACGTGGAGGCGATTGCGGGCATCGAGAACGTGGCAGCCCGGGACAGCCGCGGCGGGATTCTGGTCACCTCGGGCGGCACCAGTACTGCCAGTCTACTTCCGGATGCCTGGGGCAGCATGTTCCAGCTCGACCCTCCGGATCCCCGCGCGCGGTCTCTGGGCTGGATCGAAGGCGACCTGGTGCTGTTCCGCCGGCTTCGGCCGCTCGACATCGAAGCACCGCTTCCTCTTCCCGAGGGCGGAGTACAGCAGCGAGCCGGCGACGTAGAGATCGAAGTCCAGCGGATTCTGCCCGGCCGGGCGGAGGTCCGCGACGATCCGATCGAGCGTCAGGACGCGGGCCCTACGGTGCACGCGCGGATTCGGTACCCGCTGGAGGTGACGCTGCAGTCGGCGGGGGTGGGCGGCGAGCCGGCGCCGCTCCTGGTCGGCCGCTCCGGACGGACCTACGCGCCTCGCGGGGTCCGGTTTACGAGACGCGGCGACCTCGATGCAGCGGTGGACGCCGATTATACCTACCAGTTTCCGGCGATCGACGAGCCGCTCGCTGCCGTCCGCTTCCATCTGATGCGGAAGGAGGCGCCGGACCGACGGCTGCCGTTCCGCATCGCGAACCTGCCGCTGCCGTTGGAAGACCGGCCGGCACCGGAGGACGCACAGCAAGCTCCTGGCGCGGCCGCCTTCGGCCCGGCAAGCCGCTACTTCTCACAGGACGGTGGGGAGCTCGTCAGCAGGGTAGTAGTCGACCACCGCAGGCGCCTTCCCGGCACGCTGTCGATCGGCCTGAGCTCCGCCTCGCCGGGAGCGGAGGCTGGAAGCGAGTGGTTCCAGGTAGAGGTCGGGCCGGACGGCACCGCCCGCCTGCGGCACCTGCTGCCAGGTACGTATCGCGTGCTCCGGATCTACCGCCCTGCGGAAGCCTCCCGCGAGCCTGCCGGCTGGTGGAGGCACGGTGAAGCGCGGATCACCGTCGCCGCGGGAAAGACTGCGCTGCTGCCACCCCTCGAGTGGGTCCCGGCGGGCCGCGCCGCGCCGGTGCCTGCTCCCGCCGCTCCCCGCGCAGCGCCGGCTGCGGCTCCCCCGGCGTCGAGGATTGCGCTGGACCACCTCTCGCTGCAGAGGCAGGTAACGGTGCAGTACTTCAAAGTGCCCGAAGTGCAGGCGAGCCACAGCCTGCAGCTCACCGTGAGCGGCAGCCTGGACCCGGAACGGGCCGGCCGCCTGTACGGGCTGCGGAACGCCGTCGCGAAGGACGACGCGGGCAACCTGCTTGTCAGGGGGCACAGCAGTATCTCGGAGCGGGGGCAGCGGTGGAGTGCGCGCCTCACGCTGCCGGTACCCCATCCGGACGCGAAGAAGCTGGAGTGGCTGGAAGTGGATCTGGTGGCATTCCGGCGGCGAGATCCGATTACGGTCGAGTTCCCGCTGCCCGCGGTGCGAGGCGAATCCCGGAAGAGCGTCGGCCCGGTCCGGTTCGAGCTTCACGACGTCTCCACCGGTGAAGCGGCTCTCCCAGCGGGCCCGGACGGGCCCTCGGCCGGCCGGGGCTTCAGCGTGAGGGCGTCGATCCGGGCCCCCGAGCTGACGCGGCTCCAGGCGCCGAGCGGAGGCGCGATGCAGCCGGTCCTCGTCGGCGCGTCCGGACGGGTCTACCGGTCAATCCGGTCGCGCAACGGGCTGGAGTCGGGCGGCCGAGGCGTCATCGCGGACTTTGCCTGCGACTACCCCGCCATCGACGAGCCCGTCACGAAGGTTCGCATCGAAGTCGAGTTTCTCCACGAGCCGGAGCGGCTCTACTCCTTCCGCCTGACCGATCTCGCTCTTCCGCCGGAGCGTCACTTCCTTCCCGCCGATCGACGTGCTCCGCCGCGCGCCGCGGACCGTGACGCTGGAGGCCCGCTCGGGCCGGAGCATCCGCTGTATGATGCGAGGGGCGGAGCCCTGGTTACTCCCATCGTGATCGGAGGCACGCCCGCCCCGGCGGGATTGCTCCTGGTGGGACTGGCTCCCGCGGGAAGTGCTCCGATCCGGTGGGTGGAGGTGGAAGTCGGGGAAGACGGCACCGCAACGCTCGGCAGCCTGAAGCCGGGAGCGTATGTGGTGAGGCGCACCTATCGCCCCTTCGAGCCGCCGAGCGTCTCCGGCGCCGGAAGCTGGCGGGGAGAGGAGGTCCGGGTCCAGGTGGCACCGGGGCGGAAGCTGACCCTGCCGCCGCTCCAGTGGAGTCTCGATCCGCCGCCGAAGTGACGCTCGGCTCTACGGGCGCGAGAGATAGCGGCTGCCGCGCTCGTAGAAGCGCCACGGGTGCTCCGCCGCCAGCCGGATGCCGACCCGCGAGGTTTCCGCCACGTCCGCCACGCGGCCCGGCTCTCCGACGATCCGGAGCCGGCCCGCGGTGAGGTCGGCGCCGTTCTGCTCGCGGTCGATCGCCAGGGCGGCGGCCAGGCATCCGGGGCCCGCGCAGAGCCGGTGGTCCGGCACCCGCTCTCCCCGGCGCGTCCGCATCAGCTCCAGCCCCGCCACCGGCTCCAGCGCGCGCACCAGCACCGCCTCCGCCGTCCCCTCCGGCGCGGTCACCGCGTTGAAGCACCAGTGCATTCCATAGATGAAGTAGACGTAGGCATGCCCCGGCGGGCCGAACATCGCCGCGTTGCGGGCGGTGCGGCCGCGGTGCGCGTGGCAGGCCGGGTCGTCCGTCAGGTACGCCTCCGTCTCCACGATCCGGCCGGCGGTCACCCCCTGCGGCGTCTCGTGCACCAGCACGCAGCCGAGCAGCGCGCGCGCCACCTGGAGTGTCGGCAGCAGGTAGAGCTCCCTGGGAAGTGGGTCGAGTTGGAGTGAGTCCATAGCTGCAGGAGGGAGCAGCGCTTCGAGCTCAGAAGGTTAAGACTGGTAGAGCCCGATTGCTCCCCGGTTCCTTTACCGAACAGGTTCGTTGCTGTTACAATCGAGCCATCCACGGGCGAGTGGTGAAACGGCAGACACGGCGGACTTAAACTCCGCTGCCGCAAGGCGTGTGGGTTCGAATCCCACCTCGCCCACCAATATTCTCTCCTCAACCGTCACCGCCGGCCCTCCCGGGTCAGGAGCGCGCGGACGACGGTGCCCCCGCGGCATCCCCCCGCCGGTGCGTGCCCGGATCGTCCCAGTCTCGCAGCCGGAGAGCGGACCGAGGAGCCGGTCCGCATCCCGTCGAAGCATCTCCATATCGCTGCCCTCCCGAAGCGGTGCGTGCCGCTCCCAGAGGCAAGCCTGGCGTCGGCGCGGCGATTCTCCTGCCTTTGGCTCCGGCCGGACGCAGGTGTAGGCGTAGGTGTGCTCGTTTGGGCGAATCCGCACTTCGCCCCCTAAACTCCGCGCTTTCTGGGCTTTCCGGGAGGGTTCTATGCGCGCTTCCGCCCACCGCATCTCGCTGGCCGCCGCGCTGCTGTTGGCCGGTTCCCTGGGACTGCTCCTGGGCGGCGAGCCCGCCGGCTCCGCGGCCACGGCAGCACCGGCCGCACCGGCGGCGGAGTGCCGCTGGGCGGAGACGCCGATCCGCATCGACGGTAAGGCGGACGACCCCGCGTGGAAGACGGCGGCGGTGCTGGACGGCTTCGGGATGCCGTGGCTGGGGAAGGAGGCTCCCCGGCTTCGCGCCGGCACCCGCGCGCGGCTGGCGTGGGACCGGGAGTATCTCTACTTCACGGCGGAGATGGACGACCGGGACCTCTACGCCGCAGTGCGCGAGCACGACGGCATGACCTGGCACGACGATGTCTTCGAGCTCTTCTTCAAGCCGACTGTCGAGCATGCCGGGTACTACGAGTTCCAGGTAAACGCCGCGGGAACGAAGCTCGACATGTTCCTCCCGCGCCGGGGAGACGGCGGCTACGACCGGTACAAGTCGGACGGCGACTTCCACCTGGAGAGCCGGGTGGAGCTGCGCGGGACGCTGAACCGGCGGAGCGACCGGGACCGGGGATGGACCGTAGAGGGCCGCATCCCCTGGCGCGACTTCCTCCGCACCGGCGGCCGGCCGGAGCCGGGAGAGGAGTGGCGGTTCGCGCTCTGCCGGTACGACTACTCGGCCGACGCGGAGAAGCCGGAGCTCTCCACCACCGCGCCGCTCACCCGCGGCAGCTTCCACCAGCACGAGGACTACGCGCCGCTGCGGTTCGTGGGGCCGGACCGCCGCACCTCGGCGCCGTTCGGCATCGAGCAGCGGATCCCGCTCACCACCTCCACCGTCATCGGCTCCCCCGATCCGCCGCTGCCGTACCGCGCCCGGCGCGTCTACCCGAACCTGAAGCTCTCGTTCCCGGTCACCGCGGCGCGCGTCCCCGGCAGCGACTGGCTCTTCGCCATCACCCAGCAGTGGCCGGGCGGTCCGTCGCGCCTCGTCCGCTTCCGCGACGATCCGGCCACTTCCGCGGCGGAGACGCTGCTGGAGCTCGACCGCACCGCGTACGACCTCTGTTTCCACCCGGACTTCGCGCGCAACGGCTACTTCTACCTCGCCAGCAAGGGCGAACTGGCGCAGGAGGGCCCGAAGCGAAAGATGCGGATCTCCCGGTACACGCTGGGAGCCGCGCCGGAGCGGCGGCTCGACCCCGCCTCCGAGCTGCCGATCCTCGAGTGGCCCTCCGACGGGCACGACGGCGGCGCGATGGTGTTCGGGCACGACGGAATGCTCTACGTCACCACGGGAGACGGCACTTCCGACTCGGACGTCCACGTGGTGGGCCAGGACCTGAAACCGCTCACCGCCAAGGTGCTGCGAATCGACGTCGACCGGCCCGATCCCGGCCGCGCCTACTCCGTCCCGAAAGACAACCCGTTCGTGGGCGTCAAGGACGCGCGGCCGGAGACCTGGGCGTTCGGGCTGCGCAACCCATGGCGGATGGCGATCGACGCGGAAACGGGGCGGATCTGGGTCGGCAACAACGGCCAGGACCAGTGGGAGACGGTCCACCTGCTCCAGCGCGGCGCGAACTACGGCTGGAGCGTCTACGAGGGGAGCCACCCGTTCTACCTGCAGCGGACGCTCGGCCCGGTGCCGCACACGAAGCCGACCCTCGAGCACCCGCACTCGGAGGCGCGGTCGCTCACCGGCGGCCTCGTCTATTACGGGAAGCGCTTCCCGGAGCTGCGCGGGGTCTATCTCTACGGCGACTACTCCACCGGCAAGATCTGGGGTGCCCGGCACGACGGCCAGCGGGTGACCTGGCACCAGGAGTTGGCCGACACCACGCTCCAGATCACCGGCTTCGGGCTCGACTCCCAGGGCGAGATCCTGATCGCGGACAACCGCGGTGGCGACGAGGGGGCGTTCTACACCTTCGAGCCGACCCCGAAAGACCTGCCGCCGTCCCGCTTCCCCCGCACCCTGAGCGCCACCGGCCTCTTCAAAAGCGTTCGAGGCCACGAGGCTCAGCCGGCGCTGATCCCGTACTCCGTCAACGCGCCGCTCTGGTCCGACGGCGCCCACAAGGAGCGCTTCATCGCGCTGCCCGGCACCGAGTCGAAGATCGACTTCACCTCCTGGCGCGGCTGGAGCTTCCCGGACCGGACGGTGCTGGTGAAGTCGTTCGCGCTCGACCTGGTGGAGGGCGATCCGCGCAGCCGGAAGTGGGTCGAGACGCGGCTGCTGACGAAGCAGGACGGGGAGTGGGTTGGCTACTCCTACCGCTGGAACGACGCCCAGACCGAGGCGACGCTCGTCGAGTCGAAGGGCGAGGACCGTCCGTACGAGATCCGCGCGCCGCGGTCGAAGGAGAACCCCTCCGGCGTGCGCCGGCAGGTCTGGCACTATCCGAGCCGCGCGGAGTGCATGACCTGCCACACGCGCGCGTCCAACTTCGTGCTGGGGCTGAACCTGCACCAGATGAACCGGCAGCACCGCTACCCGAGCGGCGTGAAAGACAACCAGCTCCGCGTGCTGGAGCACCTGGGGGTGCTGCGCGTGAACTGGGCGGAAGAGGCGCGGACCGCCTGGCGGGAGGAGGGCAAAGCCCGCGGCATGACCGAGGCGCAGGCGAACGAGTACGCGGACCGCCACGCCCGCAGCGACGGCCAGCGGCAGCCGGGTCCGTCCGCGCTCCTGGCGGTGAACCCCGCCCAGGCGCCGCGGCTGGTCGACCCGTACGACCGGAAGCAGGACCTGGCGCTGCGGGCGAAGTCGTACCTGCAGGGCAACTGCGCCGGCTGCCACGTGGAGGCGGGCGGCGGCAACGCGCAGATGGAGCTGGAGTTCGCCACGCCGCTGGAGAAAATGCGGATCTGGGACGTGAAGCCGGTCCACGACACCTTCGGGCTGAAGGAAGCGCGGCTGGTCGCCCCCGGGCGGCCCGACGGCTCCGTGCTGCTCCACCGCCTCTCCCACCGGGACAAGGGCCACATGCCACCCCTCGCCACCTCCCGCGTGGATACCGAAGGCGTCCGCCTCTTCCGCGAGTGGATCCGCTCCGGCGGAGCGAGGTAGCCGCTCCGAGGCCTTCGCGATGACCGACCCCACGCCGGCGCCAAATCATCGTGCGAACGGAGTCAGCCCCGGACAAAGTGGCTGGCTAGCTACCTTCGTCTGGCTGGCAGCCGGCGGAGTGCTGATCTACTGGGGGGTCGGGTCGCTCACCGCTCTAGGCGGCTGGACCGCCCGCCTCGGCGGGTTGCTGCTCTGCGCCATGGGAATAGTATTGGGGGGCGGCACCATCCTCCACCTCGCAGCGCTGGCGCGGTTCGGAAAGCCCTACGCAGAGATCGATCCGGGCACCCTCGCGCCCGGCGACACGTTCCACTTCCGCTTTTTACAACCGGTGCGCCTCGCCTCGCGGCTGCGGGTGACCACAGCCTTCGTGCTGCGGGAGACACGGACTTACGAGCCGCGTGACAGCGACTCGCACCCAGAAGTGAAGCGCTTCGACTCCCCGGTGGCCGTCTTCGCAGAGCCGGCACGCTTCGTCTCCGCGGAAGAGCAGGTCCTCGTGGAGCACGAGCTTCAGGTGCCGCCGCTGGGAGCGGAAGGCTATGTCGTACAGGACGGCGTGCTCTCCTGGGTGGTGAAGGTGCGGCTCCAGTGGGGACAGACCGGCGAGGTGTGGCACGAGTACGACGTTCCGGCGGACGTTTGCATCACCCCCGAGTCCAGTGCTCCGGCCGACCCCGGCGGCGAAGAGTGCTACGTGGTCACGCTGGTGCGATGTCCCATCACGCGAGTGCTGCGGGTCTCCCGGGCACTCCAGCAGCTCTTGCCCCACTTCGATCTTCGCGGAGCTGGGGATTTGTGCTCCTCCACACCCGCAGAGGTGCTGCGGAACGTCGATCGGATCCGGGCGGAGCGGGCGCGGGAGATGCTGCTCGGGGCCGGGGCGGAGGTGGCGGTCCTTCGGGGTGAGGAGTTGATCCCTCGCCCCGACACTCACCACCTGCCGATCCCTCGCGAGCAGCCGGACGAGCCCGCCGGCCCGCTGCCGGTGCCGGGTCCGGCCCCCTGCCGGGTAGGCGCGGAGACGCATTCTGATGTTCAACAGATGCGATCGGAGCGGCTGCGTCCGGAGTAGCTCCCCGCCGCCGGAGTAGCTCCCCGCCGCCGGAGTCCTCGAATGCCCTCTCTCCCGCGAAAGCTGCTGCTGGCCGCGGTGCCGTTCGCCGCTGTACTGGCGGCAGTAGGCTTCGGTGTCCGTTACCTTAGCCCGGTGACCTGGTATCGCTTCCAGGCAGTCTGCGCTCCACGCAGCGCGGAGGCGTACCTGCGGCTCGGAGACGAGCTGCGGCGGCAATGGGAGGACCTGGACGACGATGAAGACCTGGCACCCTACGCACGTAAGGCCGCTCTGGTCTACGCACGCGCCGCGAAGCTCGACGGCGGCTCACGACCCTCTCTCTACGGACTCGCCCTCTGCTCCGCTTACGCGGACGATCATCGGACCGCAGAGAAAAGCGCGCTGGAGATCACCAGGAAACACCCCGCGCTGGCGGAGAGTTGGGGCTTTCTTGGAGAGATCTACCAGATCGCCGGAGACTACGAGAAGATGGCCGCGGCGTACCGGCAGGCGCTCGACCGCGGTTTCGCCAACGCGGACCACCCGGCGTACGCCGGCTTCTGCCTCAGCCAGGCGGGCTACTATCGTGACTCCGCGCGGGCGTACCAGGCGGCGCTGAAGGCGGACCCCTCCTACGAGGTCGACTTCCTGGACTACGGCCGGGCGCTCTATCACGCCGGGGCGTACGCGGAGGCCATACCGATCCTCCGGCGGGAGCCACCGGACCTGTATACCTATCCGGAGGCACAGTTCTACCTCGAGTGCGCATCGAAGCGGCTGGGGAGAGCTCGGGAGGCGTGGCGGCAGGTGATCGAAGAGACTTCCCCAAGGGACCCACTGCACCTCCAGGCGCGAAAGAAGCTCCAGGGCCTCACCGCGGATCGTTAGAACTTCAATCGGGTGCCCCGCGGCAGGCGCTGCCGACCGTGCCCTCCGGGCGGCACGGGGCAGGTCAGGCCCTCCTCTCACCCATGGGCACCCTGACCCAACGCGGCTGCGGAGATGCTTCACTGGCGTTCAGAAGAAACTCCGTCCAAAGATTCCCGCGCCTCTCGGCCACCGCTGGGGTAGGCTCCGACCTGTCGCGCACTCGATCTCGCATCCGAGTCAATCTAAACTCTCAAGCTTCTTGAAGAAGGGGCGGATGTTGAATGCCTATAACCAGCAAGTAGCCCGGTAGATCTTACGTCGTTCGAGAGAATGAAGCATTCATCCCTCGTGACCCAAGAGCGGTTTTGTCGATTGAGGAAGCCAGCCCATGGAACTGTCTAGCATCTCGATTGGGAACTTCCGATCCTTGGTTGATGTCCACCTGGACAACCTCCAACAGCATAACATCATCATTGGCCGGAACAACTCTGGGAAGTCTACTGTTTTCAGAGCGATCTCAACCCTTGCCGCAGTGGGTCGAGGAGCAGCCAATCTAGATCGGGTTCCGACGATGTTGCAACAGAACCGAGTAGTAGAGATTAAACTTCGGTTCAACCTGTCACGAAAGCAACGACGTGAGTTCCTGTCTCTCTTCCGCGGCGAGAGTCGACCAGGAGATATCGAAGAGCTTCTATCCTCTCCCTTTCTCTCAAGCTACGAGATTCGGTGGAGGAGCCGACCTCATAACGCGGGTGATCTCAACTGTGATCTCACGGCTGTAATTGCAGCGGACGGGGGGTGGGCAAACATTCTTTATCAAGAGGAATCGGGGAACCTTCGATACTATGAGTTCGAACGGATGTTTAAGGAACATTACATCCCGACAGCCGCGAACATCTCTTCAAGCTTTCCGGGCTTTAGCGCCACCACCACATTCCCACGCAACTTCATCGCAGAGAAGCCCCGCCTCACGAAATCGACGCGATGTTGGTTCCTGTTGCAGGCAGCCGAGTGGTTGTCAAAGTGCTATTTCTTCGACCCGATCCGCCGCTGCACTGGACGAATGAACAGTACAGCAGCGCAAGCTCTCGATCCAAACGGAGGAAACCTCGCACAATTCCTGTTTACGCTTTTCCTGAACAGACACGACAAGTTCAAAGAGATCCAGGAGTTCTTCCGATCAGCTTTGTCAGGCGACCTTGATTTATCAACTCCCATCGATGGGAGCACTACTCACATCCAGGTGCACTCGAGAGGGCTGGGGGTAGGTTTTTGGCTTGAAGAACTTGGTGGGGGGGGGGTTGAGCAGCTCTTAATGGTAGCCGCAGTACTTGCAACTATGACCGATGACCACCCGCTGTTCATCGAAGAGCCCGAGAGCCACCTTCATCCTGGTGCTCAACGATTCCTGATGGAGCGGCTGGCCTCGGGCGGCAGACAGGTATTCATCACAACGCACTCGCCGACCATCGTCAATTCTCCGCAGGCACACTCGCTTTACCAGACCCAACTCGAAGATGGTCTCACGAGCGTTCGCCGAGTTGACTCAGCAGAACGAGTGTCGCCGCTACTCACAGACATCGGGGTGCGGAACAGCGATCTCTTCCTCAGTGATGCTGCTGTGTTTGTGGAAGGTCCTGGCGAAGCGTCTGTCTTGCCCATCCTGGGGCGCGCTGTCGGATTGGATCTCGAAGAGCAGAACATTTCTGTGCTAGTGATGGGCGGAGGTTTCGCACCCCACGCGAAGATCCGGAGTGAGGTGCTTCATCAGGTTTCGGCGCGAGCTCCTATACCCCATCTTATCGTGCTCGACCGGGACGAACGGTCTCGTACAGAGATCGCTTCGCTTGCGAGGACGCATGAAGAGACGATCCACGTTCTCGCTCGAAGGGAACTCGAGAATTACCTGCTCGTCCCACGGGCGATTCGGTCAGCACTCCTTCGGAAGCACGCTGGTGATACTTCTATCGTGGAGAACATCGAGTCGAGCACAGATGAGGATGTCGAGGACCTCATTGAAACCGCCATATCCGAACTGCGAGATCAAGTGCTGGTCAAACGGCTTCGCGCAGAAGTAGGTGGGCTTGTGGGAGGACTTCTGCCACGGGAGAGTGCGCGAGACCTAGTCTCTAGCAGCAACCCGGAGACGTTGGGCCGGGACGCGGAAGAGAAGATCCGGAATCATGTCGAGGGGGCGATTACGGGGCTTCGACTAGAGGCGCTCGTGAAGGATTTGCAGGAAGAACTCGTGGACGCTTGGGCTGATCCAGAGCGTAGACGGGAGCTCGCTCCGGGGGAAGAGGTGCTTCAGCGTGTTTTCCAGCACTTCGGCAGCAACTACCGGAAGCCGAAGGATACCGTTCATATCGCGGAGCACCTTGGGGCCGACGATATTGCACCAGAACTCCAAGAGCTGGTTCGCCGGATCGGAGCACTCATAGAGCCATCCTGACCCTCCGTCAGTTCCCCATAACTCGTGTCCGCTGCGACCCCGCTGCCGCCCCTGTAGGTGAGGAGGGCGGCGAGTGTCGGACCGGTGTTTGCCTGCGGCGCGGGTGCTGTTGTGGCCAGCGGGAGCGGAAGGCTATGCGATCGAGGACGGCTTCGACCTGGTCGACGTCGCGGCGCAGCGGCTCCAGGTGGAGCGGGACGCGGGCGGGTACGGCCGCGTCTTCAAGGAGTGGAGCTACGCCTGCAGCTACCGCGAGGAGCGCGTGCACGCGGGCGACCCGCCAGGCGAGGCCCCCCCCAACCGCCGGAACGGGGGGCGCAGCCGGAGCGTGAAAGGGCCGCGGAGGGCCGCTCCGTCTGGTACGGGCCAGGGGTGGACTCTCGGAATTCGGCTGTGTCTGCGGCTCCGCCACCACACACAGTCGATCATTCCCGCCGGAGCGCTTCGATCGGGTGGAGGCGGGCGGCTTTCTTGGCGGGCCAGTAGCCGAAGAAGATCCCGATGGCGGCGGAGACGCCGACCGCCACCACCACGCTGGTCACGTTCGGGCTGATCGCCCAGCCGGAGAAGTGGGCTCCCAGGGCGGAGATGCCGCCGCCGAGCAGCACGCCGAGGATGCCGCCGGCGAGAGAGAGGAGCGCGGACTCGATCAGGAACTGCGCGCGGATGTTCCCCTCCGTGGCGCCGAGCGCCTTGCGGATGCCGATCTCCCGGGTCCGCTCCGTCACCGAGACGAGCATGATGTTCATGATCCCGATGCCGCCGACCGTGAGCGAGATCGCCGCGATGCTGGCGAGGAGGGCGGTGAGGGCGCCGGTGACGGTCTGCAGGATCGTGAGGAGCTGCGCCTGGCTCAGGATCATGAAGTCGTCGTTGTCGGGGAACGGCGGCGCCAGGCGGTGCCGCTGGCGGAGGAGCGAGAGGATCTGCTCCGTGGCGAGGTCCATCATCTCCGCGGAGCGGCACTCCACGCTGACGTAGCTCAGGTTGCGCTGGTTCAGCACGCGCGTGAGGGCGGTGCGGAGGGGGATCAGGACGGTGTTGTCCTGGTCGTCTCCAAAGGTGCTGGTCCCCTTCTCCTTCAGCACGCCGATGACGGTGAACCGGGTGCGGTTGAGCGCCACTTCCTGTCCGACCGGGTTGTAGCTCTTGCTGCCGTAGAGGTTCAGGACGACGGTCTTGCCGAGCACCACCACCCGGGAGCGGAGGTCGTCGTCCGCCTGGGTGATGGCGCGTCCGCGCTCCACCTCCACGTTGTTCACCGGAAAGTGGGAGGGGAGCACGCCGGTGAGGGTGGTGCGCCAGTTGTTGTTCAGCGCCTTCACCAGCACGCTGCCCTGCACCCCGGGCGCCACGCGCGCCACCGTCTGCGGGCAGCGCTCCAGGATCGCGTCGGCGTCTTCCGGCCGCAGGCTCTGGGTGAGCCCGCCCGGCGCGCCCGGACCCAGGCGCGGGTTGCTGGGGACGATGAAGAGCAGGTTGTTGCCGAGCGAGCCGACCGAGGCGGTGATGGTGGCGGTGGCGCCCTGCCCCACCGCGATCGCCGCCACGACGGCCGCGACCCCGATGACGATGCCGAGGATCGTCAGCGCGGAGCGGAGCTTGTTGTCCCGCACCGCCCGCAGGGCGAAGCGGAACGTATCGAAGGGCGTCATCCGCCCGATCAGCTTGGTCTGCAGCATCGTCGCTCCGCCCCGCCCGGATCCGGGATCCACTCATCTTACGCGGTCGCGCCCCCATCAGAAAACGGAGTCGGATGCGAGAGAGTTTCTCACGCATCTGCCGCCGTCTCCTCCCACCGCTTCGGCGAGTGCCAGGAGCATCGCCGCTCGGCGTGATTGACCGTGAATGCGCGCCACCGTATAATCGGCGCACGATGTCCCGCTTTTACATCCAGACCTACGGCTGCCAGATGAATGTGGCCGATACCGACCGCATGGCGGCGCTCCTGGAGCGCGCCGGCGGCGAGGCGGTCGGCGACCCGGCCGAGGCCGACCTGATCCTGCTGAATACCTGCTCCGTGCGGGAGAAGCCGGAGCTGAAGGTCTACAGCCGTCTGGGCGAGCTGCGCAAGCTGAAGCGCGCCAACCCGGAGCTGGTGCTCGGCGTCTGCGGCTGCCAGGCCCAGCGGGAAGGCGAAGAGATCCTGCGCGGAGCGCCTTACGTCGACCTGGTGCTCGGCACCGCCCACGTGGAGCGGGTGGCGGAGCTGGTGGCGGAGGTGCGGCGGACCGGCCAGCGGATCGTGGCGACCGAGATGCCGAAGCGCGGCACGCCCTCCTGGATGTCGCCCGACCCGCACATGACGACCGACCTGGTCGACCTGCTCCCCGACGGCGCCGCGCCCGCGCGCGGCAAGCTGAAGGCGTTCGTCCCCGCCATCCTGGGGTGCGACTTCGCCTGCACCTACTGCATCGTGCCGACCACCCGCGGCCCGGAGCGGAGCCGCCCGGTGAGCACCATCCTGGGCGAGGTCCGCGCCCTGGCGCAGACCGGCACGAAGGAAGTGATGCTGCTCGGCCAGACGGTCGACGCCTACAAGGCCCACTACCACGCCGACGATCCCGCCGGCAGCCGCGTCTACACCCTCGCCGACCTGCTCTGGCTGGTGAACGAGGTGGACGGCATCGAGCGGATCCGCTTTACCAGCCCGCACCCGATGCTGATGCACGACGAGCTGATCGACGCGATCGCGGAGTGCCCCAAGGCGTGCGAGTGGATCCACCTGCCGGTGCAGAGCGGCAGCGACTCCATGCTCAAGCGAATGGCCCGCCGCTACAACCGCGCGCGCTACCTGGACCGCATCGAGCGGATCCGTGCCGCGATGCCGCACTGCGCCATCACGACCGACATCATCGTCGGCTTCCCCGGCGAGACGGAAGAGATGTTCCAGGAGACGCTCTCCCTGGTGGAAGAAGTCCGCTTCGACGGCGCCTACATGTTCGCCTACAGCCCCCGGCCCGGGACCCCGGCCTACGGATGGGAGAACGAAGTGCCGCAGGAGCCGAAGATCGACCGCCTGAACCGGCTGATCGAGCTGCAGAACCGGATCAGCCTGGAGAAGAACCAGGAGCAGGTCGGGGGCGTTGCGGAAGTGCTGGTGGAGGGCCCCAGCGACCGCGGCGAGGGGATGTACACCGGCTACACGCGGGAGAACAAGACCTGCCACCTGCCCGGCCACCCGGGCATGATCGGCAGGCTGGTCCGCGTGCGCACCACCCGCGCGGCCCAGTGGGGCTTCTTCGGTGAGCCGCTGGAGCGGACCGCCACCGCGCTGCCCGTCCTCAGCCCCGCCTGATCGCGCCCCGGAGACCTCATGCGGACCGCTCTCCCCTCTCTCGTCCTCGCCGGCAGTCTCCTCCTCGCCTCCTGCACGGGGGGCAGCAAGGGAAAGGCGCCTGCCGGGCCTGCCGCTCCCGCCCAGCCGGTCTCCACCGCCGCGGCGGAAGAGGGCCAGGTCCGCGTGACGCTGGGAGAGCGGCCGCGAGTCCAGTTCCTGCTCCCCTCCGGCTGGCAGCCGGTCCCGATGAACGCCGGGGAGAGCTCTCGCCTGCCGGACTACCGCGCGCTGCTCCGTCACACGCCGACTCAGGTGGAGCTGATGTTCTTCGGCTCGTTCCACAAGAGCCAGCGCGAGGCGGAGCAGTGGTACACGAGGCTGCAGCCGGAGCAGAAGAACAAGACGGCGGAAGGAATGCGCAGCCGCGGCCCCCGCTGGGTGCAGTACGCCGTCACCGACCGCGGCAAGCGGAACCTGGTGCTCACCCTCGGCCAGGGCAACTTCGTCGCTTCCGCCAACACCCTCCTGAGCGCGGATGCTCCCCCGGAGACGGCGCAGGCCGCCGAGAAGGCGCTCGAGAGCCTGCGCGATACCTTCAAGATCGAAGGCGCCGCCCCCACCACGCCGCCCACCGGCAGCGCCCCGCGGAAGTAAGCGGTCGGGACTGGGGATGAGGGATGAGGGATGAATCCGAACCCTTTCCCCGCTGCCGAGACCTGAGCGTACGCTCTGTTTGCGACGGCTTCCTCTTTGCGATGAGCACGGCAGCAGCCGTGACCCCACCCCAGTCATCCTGAACGTCAGTGAAGGATCTCGGCAGCCGTGCTGGAACGGGAAACGCATTGACGTGGCAAGGGGCTGGCCTGCCGGGGATCTCCCGAACGGTAAGCCTCACGCTCCGGCAAAAGCTAACTCACGTAGATCCTTCACTCCGTTCAGGATGACTTGCTTCTGATACGACGGGCGGCTACCGTACAAGATTGGGGGTCGGTAACGGTGGTCGGCGGGGCACATCCCAGTTCGCCATCGCTGCAGTGAGGAAAGGAGAGCCACGATGGCGCTAGAACTGCATGCCTTCATCGGCGAGCGTAGGCTGCCGACACGAGAGGACTGGCAGGTAGCTATCGCGGGGCTTGCGTTTCCCGTGGAGCTCGACCCGGGCCTGAAGGTACGTGGCGCAGAGGGCTTCGTCCCGTGCACTCTCGAGAGCCGCCCGTCAGGATTTGAGCTCTACACAGAGCCGGCTGCCGCCCTTCTGGAGGACTATCCTGAACTGGCGGAGCAGGTCGGCAACCGGTCGTCGGCCATCACCTTTCGCTGGGGTGGCGACCTTCGAGAGTGTGCCTGCGTCATGGCAGCGGCAGCAGGTCTGGCAGCTTGCTCGGACGCTCTACTCTATTACCCGGACGACGAGGAGTGGTACGGTATCGATGATCTCAGGCGCGATTTCGACGCCTGCCGCTCGGGCTAAACGAGCATACGATCGTCATTGCGTCTTGCGGCGAAACCAGGGTGCGAGATGAGTCTTGATGTTCGGTCGGCTATCGTGATCATGGAAGAACGCTACGGAGCCGATCCGGAGTTCCGCCGGGAAGCAGAGAAGGCTTACCTCGACATGAGCGTGGCGCAGGCGCTTTACGACTTGCGGACCGCCGCCGGTCTGACACAGCGCCAGCTTGCGGAGCGGGTCAATACTACCGCCTCCGCGATCAGCCGCCTGGAAGACGCCGATTACGAGGGCCATTCTCTCACGATGCTGCGCCGCATCGCGGAGGCCCTGGGCCAGAGGGTGGTGCTCCGCTTCGAGCCGTTGGACGCCGCCGGGGAGGCCGCAGCCAACCCTTCGGAGGAAAGCCCGGTCGCGGCGTAGCTTCCGCCCCGCCGGCCTCAGTTCGTGCGGCGGTCGCGGAAGAACTTCACGTGGCCGTCCAGGAAGAGCCGGTTCCGACCGCCGAAGTGGACCGCCCTCCCGCGGATCGTGTCGGGGATCGACGGGATCGTGCTCGGAAAGTACGGGTCGACGGCCAGCTCCACGTCCGCGGGGCCCTCGGGAAGCCCGATGATCGGGTCGTTCGCGGCGTAGAGGTCGCCCGCCGCCTGCAGGTCGATCTTGCCCCACATGTTGTCGAGCGGCACGGGATCCGTCGTGCGGTCGAAGCGCCAGAGCCAGTAGCGCGTCACCACCGCGTCCGGCGTGTCGGCGATCGACTGCGCCACCTGCCGCGCCTCCCCCAGCGGCGAGCCGGTGAGGCTGGGGCACGACCACAGCTCCCCGCTCTTGGTGTACGGCGCCATCACCACGGCGGCCCAGCCGGCGCGCGGGTCGGAGGGCGGCCAGCCGCTCCAGGGCCGGTAGCCGCCGGGCAGCGTGAGCTTCAGGTCGCGCCGGTCGGGGAGACGGTCGTCGTTATCCTGCGAGTAGAGCTGGAACGCCGTGCCGATCTGGCGGAGGTTGTTGGCGCAGGTGGCCTGCCGCGCCTTCTCCCGCGCCTGGGCAAAGACGGGGAAGAGGATCGCGGCGAGGATGGCGATGATCGCGATCACCACGAGCAGCTCGATCAGCGTGAAGGCGCGGCGGCGTTGCAAGGGTCTTTCTCCTTCAATCCAGTGTATACGTAACGGGAGACGACGGCAGCGCGAAAAACCGGCACCGGGGGAGGAGCGCGGAATGGCAGAGGGACGGCTGGACGAAGAGGGGAGGCTGGTGCTGCCGGCGGAAGTGCGGAGCGCACTCGGCTGGCAGCCGGGACAGGCGCTCCAGCTCCAAGTGGACGGCGACGCGCTGGTGGCGCAGCCTTCCACGCCGGTCGGGAGCTTCAAGGACGAGGCGCGCCGGCTCGCCTCCGCAATGCGCGACCTCACCTCCGGCGCGCTCGGCGCCGCCGCGCGCAAGGTGCAGGAGACCGCCGCTACCGCCGCGCCGGCCGCGCCGAAGCCGGGTCCCTCGCCGGACGGCGTCCCGGCGCCGCCGACGCAGGGCGGCGCGTTCCAGGGCCTCCGCCCGCACCTGGGTGAAGGCGTCTACCTGGCGCCCGGCTCCACCGTGGTGGGCGACGTCCAGTTCGGCAAAGACTGCAGCATCTGGCCCGGCGCGGTGCTCCGCGGCGACGTGGCGGCGGTCCGTGTGGGAGAAGGCACCAACGTCCAGGACGGCGCCGTGCTCCACGTCTCGCCGCACCTGCCGTGCGTGGTCGGCGCGCGCGTCACGATCGGCCACCAGGCGACGGTCCACGCCTGCACGGTGGAGGACGACGTGCTGATCGGGATCCACGCGGTAGTGCTCGACGGCGCCCGCGTGGGGCGGCACTGCATCGTTGCGGCGGGCACGGTCGTGCCGCCGGGCATGGAGATCCCCTCCGGCAAGATGGTGATGGGCGTCCCGGCCCGCGTGGTGCGCGACCTCACCCCGGAAGAGATCCAGCGGATCCACTGGAACGCCAGCTCCTACGTCGGCCTCAAGGGCCAGTACCTCCGCCCCGCGCCCGCCGCGCCGGAAACCGCCACCGAACGACCGGCACCCGCTCCGGCGCCTCCAGGCGCGCTGCCCCGCTACGAGTGCCGCCGGGCCGCGGGCGAGATCTCGGTCGATGGCTCCCTGGACGATCCCGGCTGGAAGGGAGCGGTGCCGCTCTCCCGCCTGCGCCTGGCGTCCGGAGCCGGGGAGCCCGCGCAGGAGACGGAGGTGCTGGCGGCCTGGGACGAGCACCACCTCTACGTGGCGTTCTCCTGCAAGGACAGCGACATCTGGGGCAACTTCACCCAGCGCGACGACCCTCTTTACGACGAGGAGGTAGTCGAAGTCTTCCTCTGCCCCACCGGCGACCTGCGCCACTACTACGAGATCGAAGTGAGTCCCTGCAACGTGCTCTTCGACGCGTACGTCTTCAACCCGGAGGGAGACCGCCGCACCATGCTGGTCGACCGCCAGTGGAACGCGGCGGGGATCCGGACGGCGGTGCGAGTCGCCGGCACGCTGAACGACCGCTCCTCGCACGATCTCGGCTGGATCACCGAGATCGCGATCCCGTTCGCGGACCTGGGGCTCTCCGGCCCGCCCGCGCCCGGCACCGTCTGGCGCGCCAACTTCTACCGGATCGAGCGCGGAGAGGTGACCGAGTTCAGCGCCTGGTCGCCCACCCACAAAGACCCCGCCGACTTTCACGTGCCGGCTTGCTTCGGGGAACTGGTCTTCGTTAACGGTTAGGCGCTTCGAGTGTGAAGGTGGCGGCTTTCTTTCGGACGGAGCGTATTTGCGTATTCCGTATCGCGTATTGCGTAGCGGCCGCCTCTACGGTCCTGCGAGAGCGTCGTGCCGGGCGAGATGCTTCTGAGGCGCATCGCCCGGCACGACGTACCGGAGAGCGGCGAGAGCACCCCGCTACGCAATACGCGATACGAAATACGTACTTCCTCGCCCGGAGCGCTCAACCGCTCATACTGCAGCAGCCCCCGGTAAGCACGCCCTATCCATCCTGCGCCCCCTCCAGGAGCGCGGCAGCCCGATCCGAGAGGCGTTCGTCCCCGTTCATGCCGGAGAAAGCGACCAGCTTCTCGTAGTCCGGCCTGGAGATCAGCAGCATGTTGCCGACCACCTGGGCTTTCAGCTTCCGGATCAGGTCCGCCGCTGCTCCTTGCTCCGTAATCGGCGCCTCCAGCGCCTCGATCCCCGGCTTCGCCAGCAGCAGTCGCATTCCTTTCGTCGCCTCCTTGCTTCCTGGTGTGAAAGGATCTTCCCGGAACCGGTCGGAATGATGCCTGCTTGCCCGCACTCCGCTCTCCGGGGAGAAAGCTGAACCCGGGCACCTTCCCCGCGTCTGTGGCTTAGTTACGGAGGACAACCATGCAGCGATCTTCACGCCGGCGGCCTGCCGGCATCCTGATCCCTCTTCTGGCCGCACTGACGGCGGCGGCAGCGGTGGCACAGCCGGCCGCGAACGGTCCGTGGGCGCAGTTTCGCGGGCCGGAGCGCACCGGCATCTCGCGCGAGAGCGGCCTGCTGAAGCGGTGGCCGGCAGGCGGTCCCGCGCTGGTCTGGAATGTCTCGGAGTTGGGAACGGACAACTCGACCCCCTCGGTGTCGGGCGGCCGGATCTTCGGCATGAGCTACCGCGGCAACGATGAGCTAATCTGGGCGCGGGAGGAGGCGACGGGGAAGCCGATCTGGAGCGAGCGGATCGCCGCCGCGACGTTCGACATCGGGCGGCAGGCGCACGACGGCTCCGGCGGCACCCCGACCGTGGACGGCGATCGGCTCTACGCCCTCGGAATGGGGGGCGACCTGGTCTGCATGCAGGTCTCCGACGGGAAGCTGCTCTGGCAGAAGAACCTGGTCCGGGACTTCGGCGGCGCCGTTCCGCAGTGGGGCTTCTCGGAGTCACCGCTGGTCGACGGGAACAGGGTGATCGTCACCCCCGGCGGGCGGGAAGCGACCCTCGTGGCGCTGGACCGCTCGAACGGAGAGGTGATCTGGAAGTCGCAGGTTCCGCAGGGAGACGCCGCCGGCTATGCCTCGGCGATCGCGGCAGAGGTGAACGGCCAGCGGCAGTACATCCAGTTCCTGGGCGGCGGCGTGGTCGGGGTGGCGGCAGATACCGGCCGCTTCCTCTGGCGCTACAACTCGCCCGCCAACCGCACCGCTAACTGCAGCACCCCGATCTTCCACGACAACCACGTCTTCGCCGCTTCCGGCTACAGCACCGGCGGCGGGCTGGCGAAGCTGGAAACGGCGCCCGACGGCGGGATGAGCGCGACCGAAGTCTACTTCACCCGCAGCATGCGCAACCACCACGGCGGGATGGTCCTGGTGGACGGCTACGTCTACGGCTTCGACGAGGCGAACCTCACCTGCATCGACTTCAAGACGGGCGAGGTGAAGTGGTCGAACCGCAGCGTCGGCAAGGGCTCCGTCACCTATGCGGACGGCCACCTCTACGCCCGCTCCGAGCGCGGCCCGGTCGCGCTGGTGGAGGCGACCCCGCAGGGCTACGTGGAGAAGGGCCGCTTCGAGCAGCCGGACCGGAGCGGCAAGACGACCTGGCCCTACCCGGTCATCGCCAACGGCCGGCTCTACCTGCGCGACCACGACACCCTGCTCTGCTTCAACGTCAAGGCAGGCGAGTAACTCCGGGGCGGGAAGGCGATCTCCGCACCTGCACAGGCCGGCCCCACGTGTATTGTGGGGCCGGCCTGCTGTTCAGGAGCCTGGATGGCGGTTGAGCGCTACCGCCGCTTCACCTGCACGTGGAGATCAGCAGGCGCCTTCGGGAAGTAGCGCAGCAGGGCCGGACAGAGCCAGCCCTCGCGGCCGCTCTCCAGGTCGCGGTACCAGTTGCCGCCGGCTTCCTCGCGCAGCCACTGCAGATGGACGCTCGCGCCGGGGAACGGCTGCTGGCTGAAGATCAGGGTCAGCTGATCGGTGCCGCCCAGCGCGGCGGCGTGCTCGTCCATGAGCGTGTCGATCCCGGCAACGAACGGCTCGCGAACGAGGCCGGTCTTCTCGTCATCGAACATCCAGGTTCCGTGCTCCCGGTAGGGATGGATCACCTGCAGGGCGTTGGTGTTCTTCGATGTCTCGCTCATCGGTGCCTTTCCGGGATCAGTATCCCTCGTACTTCCGCCTCTCCTGCGTTAACCGCCGGCGGTACCCCGGCAGGTGGCGTTCTCGTCGCCCGCATCACGCGCCGACGGTGCTCTGGTCGGCATGCAGGCGAGCCAGCGCTCCGCTCGCTCCAGGCGGCCGCGCAGCGCCTCGGCGGCCGCGGCCCGGAGGTGCGGTGCCCGGCTGCCCTCTTCCAGCGCGAGCAGCGCCTTCGCCGCCGCGCCGGTCTTCTCGCCTTTGATGCCGCCGACGAACACGCGCGCCCGCTCGTCCTGCAGGCGGGAGGCGCTCTCCACGCAGAGCTCATGCGTCAGCGTCAGCACCGCGCCCAGGTCGACGGGGCGCAGCTCCGGCGCGCCGGCGAGCAGCGCCTCCAGGGCGGTGCGGACCACTTCCCGGTGCAGCGCGGAGGCCCGGGCTCCCTCCCCCAGCGACTTCGCCCAGCGCGCCGCCTTGATAAGACCGGTGCCGCCCAGCGCAGCGAGCGCCGAGCCCAGGCGCGCTCCGTCGAGGCGGCCGTCGCTCACCGAGGCGATCAGCGCGTCGACCCCCAGGCCGCTCTCGCCGGGCTCCTTCGCTCCGAGTGCCAGCGCGAGGAGGGCGACCCCGGTCTCGCAGAGCGGCGTGTCCGGCTCCAGCAGCGCCTCCAGGTAGACCCGGTTGGTCCACTCCGCCTCCCACCAGTCGAGGTTCCCGCCCACCGCCTCTACCCCGCGGCCGAACCAGGCGTGCCGACCGGCGGGCCAGGTGAGCGCTCCCCAGCGGTGTCCCGGCGCCTCGCCTTCGGTCTTGACGTGGTGCAGTACGGTCGGCAGCTCGGCGTGGAGCTTCTTCGGGACTGGAGGGTCGAGGTCGACGTGCACCGGATAGAAGTGGTAGACCTTGCCCCCGGCCTCGTGCGACTTATGGCCGACGCGCACCGAAAGGCGAGCGGCGCGGCCGGCGTCCGGTCCCAGCCCCGGGTGGCGCGCTTCGACCACCGGATCGTCCTCGCGCGGGCTCCGGGCGCGGGCTGCGGCGGCCCAGAGCGCGGCGGTCTTTCCAACCGAGGTGCCAATCCCGACCCGCGAGAGAATCGACTTTCGGGAGCGATCTGTTCCGGCGCCGAGCGCGTGCCGTAGCGCGTCGCCCAGCTCGCCGTCGAGCCCGGCCGCTGCCCCCAGCGCTTCCGCCCGGTGGTCCGGTGCCAGCCGGAGGAGGGCCTGCACGGCGTCGGCCAGGTCCCACTCGCGGCCGGCGGCGCGCACTCGCTCCACCATCACGCGCGGATCGATCCAGCCGCCCGCGTGGGTCGGGAGCGCCAGGAGCGGGCGGGGCTTGCGGGCGACGACCCGCTGCGCGAGCTCCCAGAGGCGCAGCCCGTGGAACGAGTCGAGATCGAGCTCCCGCTGCCGGCTCTGCGGCTTCAGCTCGCCGGTAGTCCAGGCAAGCACCAGCGCGGAGAGGTCCTGGCGAAGATAGCCGCGGAAGACCTGCATCCACTCCGCGTCGTCAAAGAGCTTCCCGGCCCGCTTCCGGAGCGGGCCGACGCGGCGGTCGAAGTCATCCGGCCGCTCCGCGCAGAGGCGGGAGAGTCCGTCGAGCGCGCGCTCGACCTCCTCCGGTGGGCCGTGCGTCTCCAGCAGCCGGGCGAGCGTCTCGATCAGGTCGTCGAGCGCTTCCACCGGCGGGATCTCTGCCTCCGGGTCGAGGCGGGGGACGCCGTGGAACGGCAGGTCGAGCGCGGATACCCGCAGCGTGCCCGCTTGAAGATCGGCGAGGGCGGCGTCGATGCCGGCCAGCTCGCGCCAGGTGGAGGGGAGCGCCCGTGCGCGGTAGAGCAGCGCCTCCAGCTCTGAATCCTCCTGGGCCGCCGCAGAGGTGGCCGGCTCCGGCGCCGCCCCCAGCAGCGCCTCCACCCGGGAGCGCTGGCTCGCCGCGACGTCGCCGGCCCGCTCCTGGAGCAGCGAGCGAAGCTCCCCTGCCTGGCGGTCGCCATACTGCTCGATCAGGAGGAGCGCCGCGCCCTGCACCTCCGGCGCCTCGTGCAGGAGCGCCGCGCAGGCGACCTCCGCCGCGCGCGCGGCGAGCGCCGGCTCGCGCTTCGCCGTGCCCGCGAGGAGCTTGAGTGTCGCGGTGACGGTCCCCTTCTCCCGAGCGGCCAGCGCCGGGGCGGCGTGGTCGAGCAGGAGCGCGCCCGGCAGCCGCTTCGCCTTCGCCAGCGCTGCGAGCGCTCTCACGGAGAAGGAGACGGTCGGCGGGATGCTGCTGGTCAGCAGCGCCAGGTAGCGGTCGAGCCGCGCCTCCCGCTCCTCGACGGTCGGCGCGAGCGCCTCGTGGAAGCGGGTGAACCAGCCGGCGCGGAACTGCGCGAAATCCCGCGCCAGCGCGTCGAGCGAGGCGTCGAGCAGGCGGTCGCGGGAGAGGGTCCCCGTCTCCGAAAGGCGGATCAGCGTGCGGGTCCAGCCGGCCTCGTTCTTCCCGTCATCCGCCATGGTGAGGCTGGCGTCGCGGTTCCCCTCGTATTCGAAGAGCAGCCACACCTCCGCCAGCGCCTGCGGGTCGTCCCGCAGCAGCCCCCACGGCCCATCCGGGTGGCCGGCGCTGATCAGTCCCGGAACGTAAATCTCCGGATCCGGGAGGGGCACCAGCCCGGCGCGGATCAGCGGCCGGACCACCCGCATCGCACCGGGGAACCGGCGCAGCGCTTCCTCCGCCCAACCCGCGAGCCAGCCGGGTCGGCGGTCGATCAGCACGCGCGCCATCGCCTCCCCCTGCTGGTGCCAGGCGTAGTAGAGCTCCGGCCGGCCGCCCGTACCCGCGTCCGCCAGCGGAAGGCACTTCTCGACTCCATCGGCCTGCTTTGGCGACCACATCCCCCGGCGCTTCTTTTCCGAAGCGTACCAGTAAACGTGCATCCGTTCCTTCAACACGCGGACCCGCTCCGCGGCCGAGCGGCGCTCCGCCTCCGTGGCGCCGGCCAGGAGCGCGATCACCCGCTCCGGGTCGCCTGCCTCGATCGCCGCCTCCAGCTCTTCCGGGGTCATGCCTCACCTCCCGCCAGGATCTGCACCGCCAGCACGTGCTTGCAAGGCCCGCGCTCGCCCCCGTGCTTCGACCACCACGGGCAGGTGCAGCGCGCCCCGTGGGCGTCGAGGCGGACCCGGTGCTCCACCCCGCTCCCGCGGACCCACGCCTCCACGCCGGCTTCGTCCTCGCGAGTCAGCTCCACGCCGCCCTCCGCCAGCAGCTTCCGGGCGTCCCGCAGGCGCGGGTGGAGCGCCTCGATCCGGTCGTAGTCGTACGGAAGCTCCCGGTGGAAGAAGGCGCCCTCGGCGAGGTCGTAGCCGACCACCCCGGAGGCGCCGAGGCGGGCCAGAGCGCGCCGGACCGCCGCCGGCTCCAGGCCGCATTCGCGCGCGAGGCTCTCCGCGTCGAGACGAGATTGCCATCGCAGCGCGGCGCGGACTCGCGCGGTCTCCCGCTCCCCTTCCGCGGCGGAAAGCTCGTCCAGCACCTGTCCCTCGCCGGAGAAGCCGCGCCACACCTCCGGGCTGAGGACCAGGTGGAAGCGGGCGTCGTCCAGCTCCAGCTCCCAGCCGCTCGCCTCGGTGTCGTCTCCCGCGTAGACCCGCAGCCGGCGGGCATGCCGCGCCAGGTCGTCCAGCACCAGCAGCCGCTCCACCCCCGCCACCCGCACCGCACCCCGTCCGGCGACCTGGCTCAGCCGCAGCCCGCTGCCGGAGCCGGCGACGTAGGCCGGTCGCCCGTGGGTGCCGGAGCGGGGCAGACCGCGCAGGAACCGGCGCGTCTCCGCACCGCTCACCTCGAAGCGGCGGGTGAGCCGCGCCTGGTGCGCCTGCGCCTCTACGAAGCCTTTCAGCCAGCGCACCGGCAGCGGCACCTTCCGCTCCACCGTCTCGCCCGTCGCCCGGGAGAGCTCCACCTCCTCCGCGCCGACCGAGAGCCGCACCGTCTCCCGCTCCCGGATGCCGGCGAGCGCCGCCCGCATCGGCGCGTTGAAGTCGACGTTGGTGGTGCCGTGCGCCAGCAGCGCCCCGTCGAGTGCGGGCGGCAGCAGGTCGACCCGCGCGTAGACCCCGCAGCAGGATGAGAACCCCTCCAGCCGCACCCGGTCCTCGCTGCAGGTGACCACGGGATCGGACTCCGCGATGAGGCGGGCCAGCATCGCCGGCGGCACGTGGAAGCACGTCCGCACCACCCGCGCCAGCGCCAGGAGCAGATCGGCGGTGCGCCGCGGCTGGCAGAGCGTGCCCCGGAAGAAGAGCGGCGAGCCCGCCGCCGGGGCGGAAGTGGTCGCCAGGAAGAGCCGCTCCAGCGCGCCGTCGACCACGAGCGCGGAGGGCTGCGAGTAGCGGTAGACGTAGTCGAGAGCGACGGTGGACATGGAAGCGCCCCGGAGAGTGCGGCAACGTTCGGTTACCGCTGCCGCCGCCTGCTTCCTTCAACCTGAGCGGCTGGACCTTACCCGCGGCAGATTGGGGCGCTAAACTGCTCCGGCAGACCGTTTCCGATTCACCTGCTCTGCGAGTCTTTCTGGATGCGTGCCGGCCGGCAGATTAGCGCTCCGGCGCGGCCTCACCCCCGGCCCCTCTCCTGAGAGGAGAGGGGAGCTGTCGGTGTGGAGCCAGCCTGCTCCCCCTTCCACGTCAGGGAAGGTTTGTCCTCCGAACGGGGGAGGGCTGGGGGGTTAGGCCGCGTGAGAGGTAGTCGCAGCCACATTTCATCGTCACGGGTGACCTGGTCAGGTCATCGTCACCTCTCGCTGTATGTTCCACCGACTCTGGCGCGCCCCGGCGCTGCTGCTCGCTCTGGCGACCCTCTTCTGGTCCGGCAATTTCGTGGTCGGGCGCGCGGTGCAGGCGGCGGTGCCGCCGGTGGCGCTGGCGTTCTGGCGCTGGACCGGGGCGCTCCTGCTGGTGCTGGTATTCGCGTGGCCGCACCTGCGGCAGGACCTGCCGGCGCTGCGCCGGAGCTGGCCGCTGATGCTGGTGCTCTCCGGCCTCGGGGTCGCGGCGTTCAACACGCTGGTCTACCTGGGGCTGCACTCCACTACCGTGACCAACGGCGTGCTGCTGCAGTCGACCATGCCGCTGCTCATCCTGCTCGGCTCCTACCTGATCTTCCGGGAGCGGGTGCGGCCGGTACAGCTCGCGGCGGTGGCAATCTCGCTGGCGGGAGTGGTCGCGATTGTGGCGAAGGGCTCCCTGGAGGTGCTGCGGGAGTTCGCGTTCAACCCCGGCGACGCGCTGATCTTCCTCGCCGTCTGCGGCTACGCCGTCTACTCCGTGCTGCTGCGCAAGCGGCCGGAGGTACGGCCGCTCAGCTTTATCGCCGCCACCTTCGCGCTCGGCGCGGCGATGCTGCTGCCGCTCTACCTGTGGGAGCACTTCCGCGTGGAGCCGCTGCGTCCCGGCGGCGAGGCGCTCGCGGCGATCGGCTACGTGGCGGTCTTCCCCTCGCTGCTCTCCTACCTCTGCTTCAACCGCGCGGTGGAGCTGATCGGCGCCAACCGGACCGGCCAGTACCTCCACTTGATGCCGGTCTTCGGCAGCCTCCTGGCGTGGCTCTTCCTGGGGGAGCGGCTGCACGGCTACCACCTCGCCGGCATCGCCCTGATCGGGGCGGGGATCGTGCTGGCGAGCCGGGCTCGCCCCGGCTCGAAGTAGCCGCTCCGAGTGGGAGACAGCTGTTGCAGGTTCACAAGTTGGCAGGTTGCAGGCTGCAGGCTGCAGGTTGAGCTCCCCGGTGGGTGGGGTTCGGAACCTGAAACTTGCTAACCTGGAACCTGCTAACCGCAGCGAAAGAGCGGATCTCCCACTCTCCCTGAGCTCTTGTCAATAGGTGTGTAAAAGCGGATCAGGCGGCGACCTTCTCCCACTCGCGTTCCGCTGCCCGCTCGCGGCTCATCGCCGCCAGGCACTTGGTGCGTTTCCCATCTTCAAACTC
>JBKBRF010000069.1:0-26073 GCA_046292385.1 Armatimonadota bacterium
GCGGTAATCTCTTTCATGGCGGTGTTTCCTTCCTTTGCCGAGTTGGCCCTCGGCTGCTTCTAGTCTCTAGAAGGAAGGTTCACCGCCTTCACCGTTTACACACCTTCTGATGGTAGCTCGGTGGTCCGAGGTACTCGAGGTCGGCCGCCTTGAACCGCAAGGCAAGACCGTTGTGGTCGACATGGACCCCGTCGTAGACCCGGTGTTGTTCTGGTCCGGGAAGCGGAATCGACGTGATATTCCCCTGCTTCCACTTCAGCGCAACGAAGTTGTGTCGGATTCCCGAATTGCCCAGATTGTTGATCGTGCACGTGAGAGAGCCAGACAAGGGTCGTCTTCCGACCAGCTCTCGATGTTCTCTGCACTCGAAAAAGAGATTCGCGACGGAGATAAAGATCGCCGCATTCAGTTCTATTCTCATGAGGAAGGCTGGCGCAACAAGCTGATATGCGGAGACTCTCTTCACGTCATGGAGAGCTTACTCCATTACGAGCACCTTTCAGGAAAGGTGCAAATGATCTACATCGATCCCCCGTACGGAATTGATTATTCATCCAATTTCCAGCAGCGAGTTGATAGCCCTAAGAACGACGATAAAGATCGCGCAGATGACGTACTTACAATTAAGGCGTTCCGCGACACATGGTCGCTCGGAATCCATTCGTTCCTCTCGCATATCCAGAGTCGCCTCTACCTCTGCCGTGAACTCCTATCAGAGACCGGGTCACTGTTTTTTCAGATTGGAGATACAAACGTTCACCTGGCTCGTCAACTCCTAGACGAAGTGTTCGGAGCGGAGAATTTCTGCAGTCAGATTGCCTTCACGAAGACAAGTGGCTTTACTCCCAAGTTACTTTCCTCGGTATTCGATTACATTCTCTGGTATGCGAAGGCTAAGCCGAACGTTAAGTACACCCAACTCTTCGAGCGCCGTGCTGAAATCGAGAATCCGTACGAACGCTACATCTGCGTCGAGACACCAGATGGTCAAGTGATTGATCTCTCGGTAGCGCAGAAACTCGGTGACGAGCCGATACCCGAGGGCCGAATTCTTTCCCTGCGGGCGACCGATTCTCAGGGCGAGAATGACTCGTCCCAAGTTCCTGTTCATTTCGAAGGTAGAGATTACTACCCGCCCCCGGGAAGACACTGGTCGGTCAACCCACAGGATCTTGAAAAGCTCGGCGCGGCTGGCAGACTCTTTGCTGTGGGGAAGACGCTTCGGTGGAAGGCTTATCGAGACGAGTTTCCCTTCCGGCCTATTTCCAACGTCTGGAACGACATTCGTCCAACTGGATTCGGTGAAGGCAAGCTCTACTCTGTGTGGACTCATTCGGGGGTAATCCAGCGCTGTCTCCAGATGGTTACCGATCCGGGTGATCTAGTTCTTGATCCCACATGCGGTTCGGGGACTACAGCCTTTTGTGCCGAGAAGCTGGGGCGCCGTTGGATCACATGTGACACATCCCGCGTCGCCATTAATGTTGCACGGAGGCGACTGCTTTCCTCAACATTCGAACACTTCAAAACCGTGAACTCTACGCCGTCCAGCGGGTTTGTTTTTGCATCGTCTCGGCGGGTTACGCTCCGGAGTCTTGCGTATGGTCTTGAGCCAGAACGCGTAGAGCTGGTGCAGCACCCAGAAACTGTACCAAACACTATTAGAGTGAGTGGTCCATTTGAGGTGATGACGCTCGGACGTTATTCGGCAGAGGACTGGAGCGGCTATGTATCCGACAGTGGAAAGCTTCAGAATTACGTGGAAACAATCTGCCGACTTTATCGTAAGAAAGCGGCTGTACAGCCCACGGGCAGCATGGTGCATGCGGTGGCGGAGACCGGACACGAGAAGATCGGTATCTCAGTGGGACCACTCTCCGGTCGGGTCACGGCTAGACAAATCAATGATGCCGTTACTGATGCGCTCTCTTCTGGGATCTTGGAAACCCATGTGCTAGGCTGGGCGTTCGAAGCGAATGTGGGTGAGATTAAGACGAAGCTCGAATCCAGAGGCAAGGTAAAGGTTCAGTTGATCGTCATCCGCCCGGACACATTAGTCGACGGATTGAAGGCGACTCAGGCTGAAACGCTCTTTTCTCCACTCGCACTCCCGGATATCCAGATCAACAGCGAGAGCGGCCAGTTCAGCGTTACACTGTTAGGCGTAGGTGTCTTCGATCGTAAACGTCGAGTTACGGATTACCGCCCAGCGAATAAGGGATATGTAGCGGCGTGGTATCTTGACGAAGATTACGACGGAGATTGCTTCGTAGACTGCCAGATGTTCTACGACTTTTCCAAAGCTCCGAACCTAAAGGCGACGCTGAAAATGGAGATAGATCCTGGCGAGTACAAACTCCAGCTGACTTCCCAACCATTCCGGGTGCGGAGTCACAGACGTGTCGCCGTGAAGGTGGTGGACGTGTACGGAAACGAGTCTACTGTAGTGCGGGATCTGCAGTAGGAGACGACGATGGCTTACGTGGTAGACCGCGTCGTCATCTGCGACGCGTTCCAGGAACCGGGCCGACACTACGAGCTTCTTGGCGGAGGACGCTCTCGTCTGGTCGACGGTCGTCGCCCCTCGATGCGCTACCTGGTAAACGCTCGCAGCGCACGGAATACCCACAGAGGGATCCGGGGAGTGCTGGGGGAGGCGAACCTTTTCGATGAACCAGCGGCCGACGTCGAACTGAACGAGTCCGTAAACGAGTTACGGGAGGAGGTCCGCGCCTGGAGACAGGGTGAGGGCGCCTGGTCGACCCCCTACCAAGGCACCGCCGAAGTTACCCGGCGGCTACTCGAGTGGTGGTTCGAGCGCGCTGAGGAGCGTTCGGCGGAGTGGAAGCGGTTCTTCTTCTGCCAGCAGGAAGCCATCGAGACCCTCATTTACCTCTACGAGGTGAAGGGCCGGCCGAAGATGCCGGAGACTGGCGATCTCCTCCGCTACGCGCTGAAGCTCGCCACGGGCACCGGAAAGACCGTGGTGATGGCCCTTACAATCGTCTGGTCGACCCTTCACAAGCGGAAGGTAAGTGGCTCGACGCTAACGACCAACTTTCTGGTGCTGGTCCCCAATCTGACCGTGCGCGACCGCGTCTCGGGGGAACCCCGGGGAGACGGCTTGAAGCCGGAAGGGGCGGAAAACCTCTACGCGGCATTCGACATGGTTCCCCCCGAGTACGAGGAGGAGTTCCGGCCGAACGTGATGGTCCGGAACTGGCAGGGAATCTCTCTGGAGGCCAGTCGCGAGGACTGGATCTCGGAGAACGTTCAGGACGAAGGCCGCTTCATCCCGGCTTCGGTCCTCTGGGCCATGCAGCGCCGGGCTCGCCAGGATCCCAACGCCGCCATCCGGAAAGCGATCGGCAACATCCGGGACGTGATGATCATCAACGATGAAGCACATCACGTTTACGGCCAGAAGCGCGGCCGAGCGGGAGAAGATGCGGACCACATCAAGTGGAGCAAGATCATCGATCGGATCAACCGGGCGGCTCGAATTAGCCTGGTCGTGGATCTCTCCGCCACTCCCTGGTACGGCTCTGGCTCGCCGAAACCCGAAGGAACGCTGTTCGAGTGGATGGTCTCCGATTTCTCGGTCTACGATGCCTTCGAGTCCGGCCTCGTAAAGGTGGTGCGTCTGCCGGACCCGGAGTCGGCTGGCGCGCAGTACATCGATCTGTGGGATCGAGTCCGGGGTGCATCGACGAAGGAAGAGTACCTGCTCTCCTGCCGGGGAGCGATCGACAGTCTCTACAGCGACTGGAGCCACGACTACCAGGATTGGTCGAGCACCTTTGACGAGATGCGGACCACGCCGGCTCCGGTGATGCTTGTCGTGGCCGACAGCGCCCAGAAGGCCGAGTGGTTGTTCGAACACCTCGCCCACTCCTATGGCCTGCTCCGAAATCCGGAGGATGACGATCCCGCCACCTGGAAGACCATCCGGATTGACAGCAAGGTCTTCAACGCCGAGAAAGGCAACGAGGCGTTGATCCGGGAGATGGTCAATACGGTTGGCAAGAGGGGAATGCCGGGGGAACACGTGCGCTGCATTGTGAGCGTCAACATGCTCTCCGAAGGGTGGGACGTCAAGAGTGTCACCCATATTCTCGGGCTGCGGGCATTCGGCTCGCCGTTGCTGACCGAGCAGATCATCGGCCGTGGTCTCCGGCGTGCCAGCTACGACCGGCTGTACGAGCCCCTTGACGAGCGGCCGGATGGCGTGGATGAGACGGTGGATGCCTTCGGTATCCCATTCGTCGGCTTTCCGGTGCAGAAGAAGAAGCGCGCCCCGACCGGTCGGTGGGACCAGAAGCCGATCTGGATTGAGCCCGTCTCCTCGAAGGATCGCTTTGCGCTGCGGATCCCGAATGTCCGCTCCTGGGCCGTGGGAATCACCCGGCCACTCGCAGAGCTGGTACGGGTTCGTGAGCTAGACGAGGTGATCATCACGGAAACGGATACTCCGCCGGAAGTCCGGGTCAAGCCGGTGGTGGGCGGAACCTCGGAAGCCATTCTCACGCTCGAGTCGCTCCGAGCCGAGTATCCAGTGATGCGGACCGCCTTTCTCCTGGCAGAAGAGCTCTACCAAGCGACCAACCCAGGCTACGCGCAGGAACTCGGCATCGGCCCCACGTTCGACGAGCTGTTGGAGCTGACTCTGGAGTACGTACGGACACGTGTGCGGGCCGCGCCTCCGATGGATCCCCGCGACATCGGCATGTATTATTGGCGCCGCCGGGCGCTAGATATTTTGGAGAACGCCGTCCGGCAGACTGGCCTCCCCGGAACGGAGTCGATTCCGGTACCAGGCGATCCCGAGTACCTCGATACGAGCAGGCTGAAGCGGTTTCAATGGACCGGGATCCGGGCGGAGGGGAAGCGGTGCCATACGAACAAGGTTCCGTGCCACACGGAGCTGGAGCGCCAGTTCTCCGATTTCCTGGATCGGGCGAACGACGTGGTGCGCTACTTCAAGAACGAGCGCCTGGGTTTCTCCATCACGTACTACGAGAACGGCCGTCCCCGGCAATACTTCCCGGATTTCCTGGTGCTCGTCCGAGAGCCGAACGGCCGTGAGGTCCTCTGGGTGGCGGAGACCAAGGGAGAAATCCGCGCCAATACGGTACTCAAGCGAGCGGCTGCCCACACGTGGTGCGAGAGGATGAGCGCCACCAGCTACGGCAGCTTCCGGCACCTCTTCGTGCCGCAGCGGCAGTTCGAGAAGGCGATGACCGGGGGGGTCCACAGTTTCGCGCAGCTCGCGGTGATCCTTGGCGGCAGTCCCAAGCGACAGCTCCCGCGAGTACTCCCATCCGACGACAGTCGCGTGAGCGGACAGGCGTTCCGGACCCTGCTTCCCGTCTATCCCCTGGAAGCAGCGGTGGAACGTCTACGCGACGAGGGCGCGGTGCAGCCGATCGGGTGGATCTCGGCCGAAGAGTTCGGAAGGCTCGATGAGCGGATGTTCGTCGTCCGGACCGTAGGTAACGCTCTCGAACCCCACGCCCACGAAGGGGATTACAGCGTCTTCCGCCAAGACCCGGGTGCGAAGCTGCAGGACCGGGTAGTTCTCGCGACTTATGACGGCGAACCCGACCCGGATACCGGTGGACCCTTTACGGTGCGTCTGTACACGGCAGACCGTCGGTCGCCACGCGGCGCAGGGAACGGCCGGAAGGCAGCGCTTGTCCCCCTGAACCCGGCAGCGAAGCCGATAGCCCTCACACCGGACGCCGAAGGAAAGGTTCAGGTCCGCGTCCTGGCCGAGTGGCTGGGGATCCTCTGACCGGATCCGTAGGCAGAGCCAGACCTGAGACCGCACGGCACGAAGCGACGGAAAACTTCTTGAGGCCCGGCGATACGATTCGGTCGCGAACCAGCACTACTCCTTAGAACCTCCCGCCTCAAGGGCGGGCTTGAAAGGAGAAATGACAGCATGGAAGGAGTCGGGCCGACTAGTTTCCGCGAACCCGAAGACGAGGAGTGGATCCGAGCGCTCCGAGCGCAGGATCCTGTGGCATTCAAACGCTTCTGGGAGAAGTACGTCCGCCTGGTGAGGTTCACCGTCGCGCAGCGGCTCCGGCCTTGGCACCCAGACGTTGACGATCTGGTCGGGGAGATCATGACTGCAGCCTACCAGGGACTCCCCGGGTTTCGAGGGGATTCGAACCTCGGCGCCTGGCTGCTGGGTGTCACCTACCATCAACTCAAGGGGCACTGGCGAAAGGAGCGCCGGCAGGGCCGGCTCGAGCAGTATGCGCTACTCTTCGGCGCTGGCGCGAGTGACCCACACACGTGGGATCGTGAGATCTCCGTTTTCCTGGAACTGGATGCCATTCAACGGCGGATCGACGAGCTGCCTCCGGGGCAACGCCTCCCATTCCAGCTCCGAGTGCTCGACGGTCTTGAGCCTGAGGAGATTGCAAGGGACCTGGGACGGAGTGTCGCTAGCGTCAAATCCGCAATCGACCGGGCAAAGCGCACCCTGCAGAAGTATGGCTACTTCCGTGGCTCACTGCTCGGGTTACTTGGGTACCTGCCGATCTCATGGCAAGTGGAGCGACGGGTCCGCAGTTCGATCTTCGCGCCGGCGACGAGTGACCCTCTCTGTGAGCCCAATGAGCCACCGCACCCACCGCATAGCCGTCCCGATCCTGGCGAGGGCGAATCTGGAGAAGTCTCCGAGAAGAGCCTGCTCGATCAGTCGGTAGAGTTCAGCGCCTGGGTCCCCTGGGCTGAGCGGCGCTCGATCATGACGCCCGCTCCGGGAATCTACATCCTGGCACGATTCCCTGGTGGGCGGCGTCCGAAGGGAAATGCGGACCCTCTCGACCCGAACATCGTGTACATCGGGGAAACATGTGACCAGACGCTGGGAGAGCGTCTTTACCAGTTCGAGCGCTCCGCCTTTCAGAGCAAGAACGGGCACTCCGGAGGATGGGAGTACGGCCGGCTCTATCCGGAGAACCCTCAAGAGCTGTGGCTCGCGGTCTTCCCAGTACTGCTAGCGGAGCCGTACGGTCACACGTTTATTCGCTATACCGAACGGCGGCTACTCTGGGAGTTCCTGCTAGCCAACGGCGGACTCCCACCCTGCAACCGGAAGTAGACGCTCGACTTTGCAACGGGGAGGGCGGTATGTCCCTCCCCTCGACCCGGCCGCTTGCGCTCACTCTGGCCCATTAGTCGCGCGTCGGCCTTCGGAGCCGTTCAATTTGATTCGGCCATCCCAGATGGGGACGGTTCAAACCACGGCCTCTCACGCTAGCCGAGTAGCGCTCGCTGCAACTCGCTTCGCTCGAGTTCAAGGACTCTCCGTCTCGTTGAAGCCGCACCGATCCACTGACCATCGGTCCACCGTGCTTCCCAAGTCTGGCTGCGGGCGTTGAACTCCACATGCGAGGCCCGCTCAATCTCCAGGGCTCCCACCTCCCCCAGATCCACCAGTTCCGTGTAGAGCCCACGCACTACGCCATCCGCCTCCACCACCAGGAGATGCTCAACGTCGGACACGACGCACCTCCCGCTCCGGCTGCACGTTCCGGAGCAGCTCCGGCTTCTTCCGATCGAGCAGCACCTCACCTCCGAGCGCTTCCTGTAGGGCGCGGGTGAGCTGGCAGGCGTCCACCTCCGCAAAGCTGCCCTGCGCGTCGAGCTCGGTAGTGCCGTCCGGCTGGATCACCACCACTATCTCATCTCTCATGGCGCTCACCTCCGTACCGGCTGTAGCCGCAGGATGATCCGGCCGTCTTTCACTTCCCGTTGGAGTGGGATCCGGCGCTGGGCACACTGCTTGCGGATCTGCTCCGCCGCGTAGGACTGCCGCAGCCTCCCCAGCCAGGCCGCATCGTAGCCGAGACTGTCCCGGTCGTACTCGCTGATGATCGCAGCGTAGGTGCCGTCTTCCTGCCGCGCGAAACCGAGATCGTTCGAGAGACCCCCGATATGGCGGCGACGGATGATCACGTGGGCCGTCTCCAGGCGCAGGTCTCCCTGGTAACCGTAGAGCGGCGTGGCCTCTTCGTGGTCTTCGATCTGCTCCCGGCTCCAGCCGAGCTCCGTCAGCGCGTGGACCAGGCTCTCTCGGTCCCGAAAGACCGTGTTGCAGCGAACGTAGTGGCTCATCACCATCACCTCCTGCACGGGCACTTCTGCACGACAGATCTAGCCTCTGCAGTTCGGACTATGTGGGCAGCTCACGCACCATCGCGCTGATAGGACCACCGGGTGATTGGAGCCTAATCACTCTACCTAAGCGTCGCGGTGGAGTGATCGCCACATTTCGCGAGGGTGCCTAACTACAGGAAACCTCGAAGTCACTCCACCGCACCGCTTAGCTACAGATTACTCGTATTCGTCGAAGAAGAATCCTCCTCCCGGAAGCGGCCGCATGGAACCTGGAACCTCCTGATAAATACTGTTTGGCGAGTCCTGTAATCTAACCCAGTTGTTACGCGCTCCGCTCATCGATCTGATCTTGTGTTCGGGAACGTGACCACCGTCGTATGAAATCCCCCCGCGAGCCCAGCAGTACGGGCATCGCTTTGGAGCTGATATCCAGCCGGATTTCGTCCAACAGTACGCCGGCGTGTAGTGTACTTCGTTGTCGCAGTCGCTGCAGGTCGTATCCCGGTGCATCCAAGTCGGAGTCCACCAACTTCCGTCTTTCTTCGGGTACTTCGTTTGCAGATCTTCCCATTCGGCAAGAGCTCGTCTCCAAGTTGGAATGTAGGTGTCCATACCCAGCGCTTCGAGACAGATCAGCATGTCCTTGATGATCGCACCGGTTACAGCGTTACAAAATGCATCGTTGCGTAACTGCATCTCGTAGGATGTTGTGAGCAGCCTCGCGCATTCCTCGAACTTGTTTACGGCCAGAAACACCTCTGCGAAGGCGTGCCCGCATTTTGCAAGACAGTCGCCGCTCTGTGCATTCGGGAAATCACGCGCCATCTGTGCCACACCTTTGCCGAAAACACCCATTGCCTCTTCGTAAAACCTCAGAGCTTCACTGGGCTGCCTCTGTTGAATCTTACGCACGATAAGGCGTGTGTAAATCCGCGCCGCATTGGGATAATCAGGGAAAGGAGTGTCCACGTCCGGATCGAAGGGTGCCTCCCCGTAAGTGCAGATCCATTCCGACCGTGGCTGAATCCAGATCGATAACAGTTGGAGTAAGGTTCTTTCCTCTCCGTAATAATCATCTTGCCCAGCCTGAGCGGCGGCCAACGCGTCGAGGATCTGGCTGGGAGGATTCTCGCCTCTCCCTTCCCATCTCCCTAGCCGGATTACAGCATAGAGTTCGTACTCCGCACTCCCGTAATCGAGCTGATCGAGATCTTCATACGCATTTGATAGTCGTTCAGTCCAGTGAGGAGTTCGGTTGAACTCCTCGACCCTCGATCCATCGAACAGTAACTGGCACCTTTTGCAGACGATCAACTGTCGTCGGGTCCTTGCTGCATAATTCAGGTGCGAACATGCAGGGCAACTTACGGGGATTTCAGCCATTCTGGGCCTCACGAAGGAGGAATGAAGCGAGCGGATCTAAACCGCCCGGTGGAGTGATTGCCGCATTTGGCGAGGTTGACTCCTTAGGCGGAACCTCGAAGTCACTCCCCCCAAACCGTTTTAGCGTCCTATCAGAGAGTCCTGCACCAGGTCACGTTCAAGTACAGCCGAAGAGGCCGGACTGTTGGGCGTTACAGGATTTCACAATCACCACGCTAAGCTTCGTGGTACGCACCATTCTCCGATCATTAAGAGCGAGATCCAGCTGAGAACCAGGTACTACCGCAACCGGAAACCATCCGCTTCCTTCGGTCTGACCTGAGCAGCCGCGCGACTGGTCGCAGTTACCTGGAAGCTGCTGATCTCCTGTATTAGCACGTCATCTCGTGAGACTCTCACGGCCAAGTCCCGTGAGATTGGCCAGATGCGGGTCTACTGCCAGCGCCCTCCGGCTACTGCTCTGCTGTCCTTCTGCGTGCGAAGCCCGCATGAAGGGTAGCGGTCCCACGAGACACTTCCCCAGGCTGACGGTTTCCCCCTCTGACGTGACCAAGAGCAACGGCATGGTCCCATCCAGAGGCGATCCCCGGGAGACGAGCCCCAGCTCGATCTCACGCTGCAGGTCGACTAGGCTCCACTGCGGGTCGATCTCCGACAGTTCAGCCGTCTCGGCGAGCGCGTAGAGCACCGCGTCCCGCGCACTCTTGGCGAGGACGGTTGTCCCCGCCACCACCAGATCCAATTCCACCTCTCCCCTCCCGAGCCGGACGTAAAACTGGGGAATGGGGGTGGTGACCGCCTTCAGGCCGGCGGGAGCAAGCTTCACCTTGGCGTAACGGGCTTCCGTAGCCCGGTGATAGCCATACTGATACCGGTATGGCTCCGATTCCAGCGCCGCCCCTCATCGAGTGGAGCCTCCGGAGATCACTGCCAAGAGCAGGATGAGCCCAACTCCACCGATCAGCAGCCAGGCCACCATGCCGAGCAATACGTTGCCGATTCCGATAAACTCTCCGTCTCGTACCATCGCGCGGTACAAGCAAACTCCCGCAGCTGCGGCAGGGATGGTGAACACTCCCGAGAAGAGGGCGACAATGATTATCAAGGCGAGCCACCCGTAGCAACCTCCGGACATTACGGCTCCCGATTGATCATCACGTTTCCGGAAGCTGTGCTCACCAGTCCAGAACGCTGCGAGGACGTCATTGAGCCCCCAATCCGCAGCTTCATTAGCGTACTCTGCCGCCGCACGTCCATACGCGGACGTACGTGCGAAATGCTCGTTGAACTCCGCCGATGCGCGTCGAGAGCGAGCAGTGTTCCCGGTCCGGGCCGTACGTCCGGTCCGAGCGTCTGAGTCTGAAGTTGTGCTCTTCGTCCCTTGCGCCGTGGTCGAGCTCGCTGTAGCCGATCGTGCGGTTCGAGTCGATCGCCAGTGCTTCAGCTGAGCGTCGTAGTCCCCCCGATCTATGGCGGAGCTAAGCACCTTGTTCGCTTCGATGATCATCCGGGTGCGCTTCAGAGCTTCCTCTTTCGACCCTTGGTTCACATCCGGGTGCCACTTGCGGATTAGACGTCGAAAGGAGCTTCGGATCTCATCCGGGTTGGCATTTTCCGGGATCTCCAGGATCGAATAGTAAGTCTCGAGCTCTTCCTGCGGTGGTGCGTGCGTGGGCATTCGTAAGGAATCCTATTCCCTTCACTCTCAGGCCTAGTGGCTTCCTCTCCAATCAGGCAACCCTCGCCGAACTACTTCCCAGTTCGATCGGGGGAGTCCTTCCAGCCTACTGGGGATAGCTGATCCACCTTCAAAGCTAGCGCTTCAAAGTGGTGGAGAGACCCTGCATCCCGTTCCCTGGCAGAAGCCACTGATCTCCTGCACCAGCTCCGCCGCTCCCGGACAGCGGCTCCGCTCCGAGCCGGAGAGGTTCGCGAGATGGGGATCCACCGCCAGTCCTTTCCGGCTGCTGCTCTGCCGCCGCTCGGTTTGCGGAGCCCGCATGACCGGGAGAGGACCGGCCAGGCACCTCCCCAGGCTGAACCTCTCCCCCTCTGACGTGACCGAGAACATTGGCACGGTCCCATCCAGCGGCAGTCCCCGGGAGAGAAGCGCCAGCTCGATCTCCCGCTGCAGGTCGGCCAGGCTCCAGTCCGGGTCGATCTCCGAGAGTCCGGCTGCCCCGGCGAGCGCGTAGAGCACTGCGTCCCGCGCCCCCTTGGCGAGCACCGTCGTCTCCGCCACCACCAGGTCGACTTCCACCTCTTCCCTTCCGCTCCTGGCGTAAAGCTGGGGGATGGGGGTGGTCACCGCCTTCAGCCCGCCAGGAGCGAGCTTCACCTTGTCGTAGCGGGCCTCCGTCGCCCGGTGATAGCCGTACCGGTAGCGGTAGCGGTAGACCGGCGTGCCGTCTCCCAGCACCTCCACCAGCTCCGGCACCTCCTCGTACCAGAAGCCGTCCCGCTCCCGCAACTCCGAGAGCCGCGCGAGAAACTCTTCCGCCGGCCAGAGCTCCCGGTGCTCCTCGTAGGCAGTGAGCTTCCGGGCTCCGCTGGGAGTGAGGAGCAGCCCGTCGAGACACTCCTCCTCGTCCGGGTCGATCCCCAGCTCCCGGGCCAGCTCTGCGCCCGGCGTGAAGACATTCCCCAGCGGATGATCGAGCAGGTCCGCAAAGGCGACGGTGAGGGTCGTCATTCGCTCCCGCAGTTCCTCCGGCAGGCTCACGTCCCGCGCCCGCAGCGGCGGCGTAATCGGCTCCACCAGTCGCAGTCCTTCCGCAAAGGCCCTCCCTTCCCGGTACATGCGGACCGGGTTGGCGAACGGAGCCAGCGGGTTCAGGGCGAGCAGGTAGTCGGAAACGGGAGTGCCGGTCACCGCACTACGTACCGCTTCCGGCCGCACCCGCGCGACGTGCCGGCCGACTTCGCTCTTGCCAGTGGCGAGGATGCAGGCCCGGTCTTCCACTTCCCGCAGGAAGACCGCCTTGAGCGCTTCCTTCAACTGCAGGTCCGGAGCTTCTGGATAACCGAGCTCCAGCTCGAACTTCTGGCGCAGGAGCAGGGCCGGATCGGTGAGCGGTAGCCCGGGCGTGGCCGCTCCCCCATTCACCAGTTCCGAGATCGCGCGCTGCAGATAACTCCGCACCAGGGCGGGCGTGGGTCGTCTCCGGCTCTCGGAGAGGGCGAACACCGCCGCCTGGATCGCCGCCGCCAGCCGGTCGTACCAGCCTTCCCACCGGAACTCCCAGTCCGGCACCATCGAGATCAGCGTTACGGCTTCGGCTCCGGCCTCGGCCAAGCGGTCGGCCACGGCACTCCGAAGCCGGGGATGACAGAAGCGCGGGGCACCGCCGGGGAGCGTAACCTCAAGACCGTAGCTCCGGTTATCCCAGGGGAACCGCTGCTCCCGGACCGTGGGCACCAGCAACTCCACCGTCAGGGTGGCCGGGCTCTCCACCCAGAAGGTCCGCAGCGACACCTGAACGAGGTGTGACTCCGGGCTCCCTTCCAGCCAGAGCACCGGCTCTCCGGCCAGCTCCAGCGAGAAGACTTCGGCATAGTTCGCTCGCATCGGACACTCCTTTCGAGACGCGTGATTAACAGGAGTTGGGAGACGGGTCAGTCCACGAACGGGTCCCACTCCGGGGACTCGCCAGCTGCGCAGGTTCCGGCAGCGCTGGGGGAAGCGGGTTCGATCCCACCGGACCAGCCACCCGGCTCGACTCCCACGGAAGGCTCACCCTCACCGGAAGAGGTCAGGGCATCGGCAGGCCAGGAGCGCACTCGACCGGGCAAGCAGGCGAGGTCCTCCACGATGGCGGTGTACAGCTCCTCGGGCGGGACGCCGAGCCCCTGCAGGGCATCCAGCATCAGCGGCACGCTCGTCTCCAACTGTTTTCTCCGGAGCACGAGCGCCCAGTAGACCGGGCTCTGCGCGCAGGCGGTCTGGAGCTGACCGGCCGAAAGAGACCACGCGAGACGCAGGCACGCCAGCGACTCCGGGGCGATCCCCAGCGTCTCCAGTCCGGCCCAGTCGAGCTCCCCACCCCCGAGCAGCGCCTGCATGAAGCGGTGCGGGTCGAACCCAGCTCCACCGGCAAAGGGACTGCCCGCGAAGGGGCTCTCCTCGCCCAGCTTCCGCGCGTCCATGCATCGCTCCATGAACAGCTCCAGCAGGTCGTAGCCGCGCCGGTATGCCTCCGAGGTCTCCAGCTCTCCGGAAGTGGCGAGCACCCGGGAGACCCACCAGCCGAGCGCCATGGTGTAGATCGCCACGTGCTCCCGCGCGTCCGCCGCCTGGATCGCCGCCAGGCGCTGTTCCCGGGTCCGCAGGTCCGGCGGGGAGAACTTGGCCACCAGCTTGTCCGGCACGCCGTCAGCCTGCAACTGCTCCGGGGAGAGCAGGTTCTGGAGGGTGAGCCGGCTGCGCAGGGGCGGCAGCTCGGTCTCGGGGAGGAGCCGGGACCGGGAGCGGTCGATCTGGAGTTTTCCCGCGTAAACCTCCCGCACCCGCAGCTGGCACATCAGGAGATCGCCGTCCACGTCTCCCAGGAAGCGGCGGGAGAGATTGAACGGATGGACCGCGAGATACCGGCCGGAGCCGGGCAGCACCCGCAGCCTCAGCTCCTGGATCCCCCAGCGGTTCGCCAGCGGATAGCGCACCGTCCAGGTGGGAAAGCCGTCCAGCTCCGTCTCGTCCTCCAGCTCCAGGGGGCACGTGCGCCGCACCTCTCGCAGCGCTTCCCGGGCGAAGCTCTGGCTGATCCCGACCTCATCCATCCGGAGCCGGGGGTCTACCTGGGCGTGGGCCATCAACCCCGGCTTCTCCCGGACCTTGAGCACCCCCCGCTTCAACACCCCCGCCAGGAGCCGTCCCGCCTCTCGAGCCATCGCGCCCACCGCCGAGGCGTAGTCATACCGCTCGTGACCGAGCAGCCCGTGGTGCAGAATCTGATTGGCATGGACGAAGAGGCCGGGGACCTGGAGCAGCATCCCCAGCACCCCTCCCTGCGCGTCTCGCAGCCGCTCCTCCCGCAGTTCCACCCGGGGCAGGCTCGGCAGCGTGATTCGATCGTGCGGAGCCGGGAGTGGGGTCGGCAGCACCACGCTCCCGGGATAGAAGGCACTCGACAGCACCGTATGCGGCAGGTGCTCCAGCGGCAGGACGTAACGGGGATCGAGCGGCCGGACGCTCTCCGCCAGGTGGACCAGTGCGAGGTGCTGGCTGCCTCCCACCGGGGGATACGGCACCTGCGCCAGCCGGACTTCTTCCGGGGGACAGGACTGGGGATCAGGAGCTACGGTCGCAGTACTCATGGATCGATCTCCGGAGCAAAAAGAAAGGGCACCCGCCCCCGGGCCGAGGCCAGGAAGCGGATGCCGTGCGAGAGGGGAGCGCGTCTCTCGGGTTCAGTCACCCGGGTCGGGAGAGACCGGCTTCTGGGGAGCGAACGGATCGGCGTAGTCCGCCACCAGCGCCGAGCCGCCGCCGGAGGTGAGCCGGGAAGTTCCCCGCCCGGGTCCGAGCAGCGACGCGTACCCATTCCCGGTGGGCACTCCCCCACCCGCGCCCGGGAGCAGCGAGACCGGAGGAGCCACGCCGCGCCGCCGCTCCGCCAGCTGCGCCGGGGTGGCCCGGTTCACCCGCGCTTCCGAGTACGGGAAGCCTTCCGCGACCATGACGTGGGTGAGCACCCCTTCGAGATTGGCGCGGCCTTCCAGCCGGGCGAGCCGGTCGGTCGTGGTGGTGACGCCGGTGATCGGGTTGCGCTTCCGTTGGAGGTAGATCCGGCGGCTGGTCTGCAGGGAGAGGTTCTCCCCATCGTTCGCCAGGTCGAGCGCCAGCACCAGGGCCGCGCCTTCGCCTTCGGTCTCGCAGCAGAGGAGGTGATAGCTCCAGAAGATCGTCGGCGTCCCGCCGGTGACGGTGCCCATCCGCTCCACCGCCAGCAGGAAGAGGTGCTGCTCTCCTTCACTCCGGAGCGCTACCTCGTAGGGCGGCTGACCCGCGCCGGGCTCCACGGTCAGCCCTCCGGAGAGCCGGTCGAGCAGGATCCCGAGCTTTTCGCACGCCTGGTTCACATACCCCAGGTGGAGCTTGGCGGTCTTGAGCGGGCACGGCGCGGCCGGTCCCTGGAAGACGCGCTGCAGCTTCTCGCTATCGGCGGGAGTGACGCCGCAGGTCTCCACATACTTGCGGGCCTGGCGGATGATCTCCTGGCGAATGTTCTCGGCCCCCCGGGTGGTGGGTTCCGGCTGGATCAACATGGAACGGCTCCTTTCTACGGGAAGGGGAGCGGCAGCGGCTCCCGACTGCGGATCAGGCCACCAGGAGTGGGGCCGATCCTTTCACTCCCGCAACCAAGGCGCGTTCGGACCGGAGCTGGGCTGGGGATCACGTGGGGTTAAGCTGCCGAAGTACAGGCACAGAATGTACCTTCCGGTACGCGTGTACCGGCGTGCAAGCACTCCCGGGCAGGGATGTACTTCCGGTCGCTAGAGCTGTCCGCCCGGTCGCAACTATCGCCGCAACCACCGCTGCAGTTTGGTCCGCAGTACGAGCTGCTCTCGCGGCGGGAGGTACCAGATGCCGATCTGCCCTCGACCGATACTCACTGCAAGGAGATTGCCGCCCGGCGCGAGCGCTACGTCCGGACGACCCTCGTTTACTCGCTGCGATAGCAACTCCAGTCCACTGTCGAGGTCGAAGACCTGGACCTGGTTCTCACTGGCGACCGCCAGCATTTTGCCGTCCCCAGAGAAGGCCAACCCGCAGATGGCGGCGGAGCCGGTCTGTAGCTTCTTCTCGATCTGCCAGGAGCGCGTGTTCCAGAACGTCACGACTCCGTTTCCAGAGGTCACATGTGCTCCACCGCCCAGCACCGAGCTCCGGACGCCCGCCAGCAGGTCAGAGCTTGGAGTGAAGACAGCCAGGTTCGCCGGCAACGCCTGCAGTTGTCGTCCGGTCCCAGCTTCCGCCACGCACGTCCAACCCCTGATGGCGGGGTTGAGCGGTGGGAGGCGGAGCCAACCTCCCTTTCCATCCTGGACCCTCGAGTTCCGCCCGCGAGACGCAGGCGTGTAGAGCAGATACCGTGAATCGGGAGAGAAACCACGGATCTCCCGCACGTTGTTAACCTGGGTTTCTCCCGAGTCCGGGTCTCGCAGGCTGCGGATGAACATCACGCCGTCCTGGGCCTCTGCATTCTTGCCCGCGATCCAGCGTTCGTCTGGCGAGACCCTCGCCGCGAGGCCCCGGCGCGGTGGTATGCCCGCATGGGGTTCGACCGTGCCGGAATGGACGTTCCAGAGGCGAGCCTTCCAATTGCGATGGCTAAGTAGCATCCGCCCAGCACTGGTGAAGCCCCAGAACCGGATCGCACCGGGAATGACGTGAACCTGGTTCCAATCATTGACCCGCCAGATGATTACAGCCGCCTTGTACCCGCCTCGCGTCCGGGGCACACCCGTGGTGATCAGGTACCTCCCATCGGGGGAGAACCGAAGCCCATCCTCTACATCGAAGATGTTAAACCAGATTACACTCCGGCTGTCAGCCAGTACGTGAACCTGGCGTGGTGGGCTGAGTACGATCCGGAGCACCCAGGCGGCACCGAGTATTACCCCCAGGGCGAGAGCAAGACCGATGATCCGGCGGCGACGCATCGAAGTGCCGTTCCTTCAGTACAGGGGAGAGCGGTCCCGGTACGGCGGAGAACCGTGATTTCGACCCGTGAGGTCTGCTGCCACTAGCGGAGGACATACCCTTTGATCCGCCCGTCGCCGTAGAGGTAGACCGCCCACTGACCGAAGTCACGTACATCTCGGGTGATCAGCACATACCAGTACTGCGGCTCTCGCCAACTTCTGATCGCGTACCGCTCCGTAAGTGGATCGCGCTCCCGGACCCATGCAAGGGCCACCCTCTCGGCTTCTTCTTGTTGCATTACCGCCTCCAGAGGGTGAGTCCGGCGAAGGGAGCCGCCGATCTATCCTGGCCGCCATCTCGGGTGAGATCCGGTCGTTAGTGGGCGCGGCATCGGCTTTTCGACATTGGTGAGGAAGATCCTCCCCTCGCTCTCGTAGGCGATCTGCTTTCCATCCGGCGACCAGGATGCGCGAAGCGGCAGTGTGCCTTGTCGACCGAGCTTTGGCCTGGACACCATCGTACGGTCGAAAGAGCCAACCTGACCCACCGACAGATCGCACTCCGCGCTTGAGTCTCGTTTGAACACGTAGCGGACCAGAAGATCCCGATCCTCACCGGACGGGGACCACGCGTGCGAGACGAGGCTCTGGAACCCTCGCGCCGCAGTTTGATGCGAGTACAACGTCCGCCGCTCCACTTCCCCAGGAGTAAGGCGTAGAGTCTCGACATCGAAGAAGAGGTAGCCGTGAAGCAGCACACTCAAGCGGGTGCCATCTGGAGACCAGTCGCAGAGCTCTCCGGTGGAGCTACTATGCAGCGTCCCGGAGTCCAGGACGTGAAGCACTGGCTTGCGCGTCGGCTGGCCCAGAGAGTCGACGAAGCCGATGTAGGTGCCCGGGGGTTCCCCCTCGTCTTGCGATCTTACGTAGGCGATCTCGTCGCGGATCGGAGACCAGAGCGGCGACCAGCAGGTCTCCCCAACTAGCTTCCGGGGCTGGCCGCCGCTGGAGTCGATCGTGTAGAGGACGCCGCGAGGGCGGTCACCTCCCCGAATGAAGGCGATCTGCTTTCCATCCCGCGACCATGCCGGAGCCGTATCGGTGCCGGTCGGAGTCAACCGACGCCGGTTAGTGCCGTCCGCAGCGATGGTCCAGATACTCCCACCGTCTGCAAAGACCAGGCTGGACTTCTGGGCAGCTGGCGGAGCGGCGGTACCCTCTGCCGATCCCACGCCGGCCATGAGACCCACGATGAGACCCACGCTAAGTATCCAGCGCATCCTGCACCTCCTCGGGGGCCGGTGGAGTTCACGTAACCGGTCGACCGCTCGGGCAAAGTGCCATAAGAGGAGCCAGAACCGAGTCCGGACGTGCACCGGCAGCTGGCTCGACGCTCACCAGTTTCGGCGGCAGCTTACAGTCTCCTCTAACGGATCAGCTCCTGTTGAGCCCACGAACTGGGGGGAGATCAGCGGTCTTCCGCTAAAGCTGCTTCCGCTCCCGCAGGCTGACGTAGCCGGTCTCTCCCAGGATCACGTGGTCCAGCACGGAGATCCCGACCGTCTTCCCCGCTTCCACCAGTCTGCGGGTGGTGACCAGGTCTTCGGGCGAGGGCTCCGGATCGCCGGAAGGGTGGTTGTGCCCCAGCAGGATCGCCGCTGCATTCCCGGCAATCGCCGCCTTGAAGATTTCCCGGGGATGAACCAGGCTCTCGGTCAGGGTGCCCACCGAAGCGGTGTGGATGCCCCGCACTCCATTGCGCACGTCGAGCAAGAGCACCACCAGCATCTCCCGGTCGGCTCCGTCGAGGTGCTCCCGCAGGATCGTAGCCGCGTCTTCCGGGCTGGTGATCGTGGCGGTAGCCGTGGTTAGCGTCCCCTCTCGCACCAGGGAGACCCGGTAGATCGGGAGCTGGTAAGGACCGGACGACATCCCTAAGCTCCTCTCCGAGGTCCGCCCGAACGCGCCGGTTTCTGCGTTCCGGGCTCCGAAGCGACGCGCGTGCCTCGTCTCGGTTCGCTGGGCCGAGTGGTTCTCCCCGGCTGCGGCTGTTCCGGCGGCATCTCGTCCTCCGAAGGGGCCGGCGCTGGGAGTTCTTCCTCGTGCGGACCGTCGAGCTCGGCTTCGTCGTCGCGTTCCTGCTCGTCCTCCCGCTCTCGGGGCCAGGTGAGGACCTGGATCCGGTCGGTCTTGCACTCCCACACCTTGCGGCGGGTACCGTCCTGCCCGGTGAAGCGGCGGCTCTCGATCCGGCCCTCGATGGCGACACGGGCTCCTTTGGCCAAGTGATTGGCGGTGAACTCCGCCAGTCCCCGCCAGGTGATGCAGGGTAGGAAGTCTGCTTCCCGCTCTCCCTCGCTGTTCTGGTGCTCCCGCTGGATCGCGAGATCGAAGGTGGCGACCGCAGTGCCGCCGGGGGTGTAGCGAAAGTCCGGGTCCTGGGCCAGATAGCCGATCCCGATAAAACGGTTCATCTCTGCTCCTCCCGCCGAACGGATCCGGCCGGGCAAAAAGAAAGGCCGCCACTCCCGAAGGAGCAGCGGCCGTAGCGTTCACGTCTGTAGGTTAGATTGGTCTACTCCCGCAGAAGCAGGCCCCGGACGAAGCCGCCCAGCACTCCGGTGCTGTAGGCGACCACCGAGGCGACGGCGGTGCCGCCCTTCTGCCCCAGCTCCTTCCCCGACTGGCGGGCCTGCGCGGGGTCGAGCAGTCCGGGTCGGAGGCGGTGGTTTTCCGGCAGGTCTTCCCGGTAGTGCTCCGGGAGCCGGTCCATGCGGTCGCCGTTCAGGTGTCCATCCCTGCGCAGGTCGGTGGGGGTCCGTTCCATCGTACCAATCTCCTCTCGTGGTAGGGTTCGGGAGCGCCCGGAGTGGCGTCCCCGTTTCACTCCCGCAACCAGGACCCTCTCGGACCCGCAGGAGCCTTTCGGGAGACGGTAGGGCGCACCCGGGTGACCCGCCGCCGGAGGCGGCACGATCGGGACCAGGGAAGTGGGTGAGGCGGCCCGGCTTGTCAGCCTATGCTGCCGGCATCACTTGGGGAGGTGGGGTGTCGTCGCCACGAAGTAGACCGCAGCGCCGAATCTGAAGCACCAGGCCCGTTGCGCGCCCACTGGGGACGACAAGTGGGTGAAACCCGGAGGGACTTTGTACGCGAGCGGGTTCGGCCAGTCTCCGCAGATGAGGACCCTGTTGCCCCCTACCGTGAACTCGAGCGGCTTGAAGAAGGGAACAACCACGAGCGCAAGCAGAGCGGCGAGGAGCGCTGCTCCCAGGCTCACCACCAACCAGAGAAGCCAGCGGCGGCGCGGCTTCGACGTCTGCGGTTCGTCAGCTAGAACGATCGGCATACTGCCAGCTTCCACGCTGCCGAGCGGAGTCCTGCGGGTTCTGCCACACTCTCACTTCACCGGCTGGCCAGGCTTTCGTGCTTCCCGCTCCAGTCTCTCGGTCGCCTCGATGGCGCAGAGCAGCTCGAAGCAGCGGCGCTCGGCCTCGGGATCGACCCGGAACGGCAGGGGCCGGTCGTCCTCTCCCGCCAGGATCAGCGAGTGGATTTCCGTCTTCACTCCGTCGGGTGCGAGCAGGAAGCGGGCGGACTGGGTCTCCGTGTGCGGCGGTCGATAGACCGGCAGCGGTCCCACCAGGGCACGACCGAGCCGATAGCGCACCGTCTGTTTTCCACCGGCAGCCTCACTACCGGGCACCTCGACTTCAGCCCAGAGCTCCTCCGTACCGTCCGGTGCGTAACCGGCCGCAGCTAGCTCTGCTTCCGCCTGTTGCACCAGCTCCTCCAGGTTCGTCTCCGGCTCCAGCTCCACCGGCGTGCCTTTAGCCCGGGCGAGCTTTCCGTAGGCGAGCGCCAGCCCCAGGTCCACCGCCTGCTTCTTGCGGGCACTGGTGGCAGGCCAGACCAGCTCCACCTCCCGCTCCGCTCCGGTCACGGGATCAAGAGTAAAGACCCGCCCCGGCACCCGGGTGAGGGTGCCTTTCAATGGACCGATCAGGGACTTCACCTTGCCGGTGTCGGTGCTGCCGGTTCGGACCCGCAGCTCGTAGCGGGTCTCGCAGAGCGGCTCCCCTTCCCAGTGGCCCAGGTAGTGCGGCAGTTCCCGGCAGTCGAGCTGTTCGTCCCGCAGGCCGAGGTCGCGCAGTCGCTGGAGGAAGCGGGGGAGCTGGGTCTCCCCTACCGTGAAGCATTCTTCCGCCACCCGCAGTCGCTCGATCCCGGCCGCAGTCGCCAGCAGCGTGTCGAAGCAGAGGGTCGGGCTCTCCTGATCCTGGAGACCGGGGAAGACGCTGTGGTTCGTGTCGAGCAGCGCCACCTGGACCACGGTCACCCGGTCGTGGTAGGCCGGGGGGAGCGGTCTGCCGCGCAGCTCTACCAGGGCTTGGGCCGGGCTCTGGAGTGGCAGGGCTTCCCGGATCCCCCGCAGCTCGCCCCGGCGTCCGGTCGGGCTGTACCGGTAGAATGGGTTCAGGAACTCTCCGTAGAGCGCCTCCCCCCGGGCATTCGCCAGCGCCGCCAGCGTTCCCGGCTTACCCCGGCTGGTGGCCGAGACATCGTAGCCATGCTCCGCCGCCCAGCCGAGCAGGGTCTCCAGCACCTGCCAGCGGTCCTCTAGCTCCAGCTCTTCCGGGACGGCGAGGCGGACTTCCGAGAGCCCCAGAAAGTCTCCCTGGGGGGTGGAGTCGTCCAGCTCTTCGCCCTGCACCCATTCCCGCAGGCACCGGTTCAGCGCCCGCTCCAGCTTCCCCCCGTCACTCCAGATCTCCCCGGAGTAGAAGCGCTCCATCACGCCGAGGACCTGTCGCAGGAGCGTCTGGTAGAGACCCTCCACCCTCACGCCATCGGACGTGAGCCGCACCACCGGCCGGAACAGTCGCTTCTTTCCGCCCGGCAGGTGGACCCGGTAGTGCCCCCGGGGACCGGCGGGAGCGACGGCCGGCAGCTGCACCCGCAGCTCCGGATAGGCTCGGCAGCGCTCGGTGCGAACCTTCCACCAGGGCAGCGTGCGGAGCCACAAGGCGGGATAGCCTGCGGGATCTTCTACCCGGAGCACCTGAAAGACGGGACGATCTTCGTACTGCACCGCCTGGAACAGCTCGGGGAAGGAACCCACCTCCGGCACGGGCGGCGTCAGCTGTAACTGTCGTTCTTGGACCGGAGCTGGCGGCACCAGGGTGCTGGTCCCTTCTGGGAGCCAGAGCGGACGCGTGAGCAAGAGATCCTCCCGCAGCGCCGAGAGCAGCGCGTGCTTCGGCAGTCCTCGTGCTCGGAGAGCGGAGAGTACCCGGGCACTCCAGCGTGGGAGCTCCCCTCCCGCTCCCAGGAGACAGCCTCCGGCGGTCGCGCGGGTCAGTCGCATTCTGCGGGAGCGTTCATAGAGCCGCTGCAGCTGATCGAGCTGGTCTTCCGAGAGGAACGGGGCGAAGCCGTTTCGGGAGAGAGGCCCGCCCTGCAGCAGCTCCTGCAGGCTCCGGGCCAGCGCTTCCACCGCCTGCGGACCGGCCCCACCCGGCTTGCGGGCATCCATTACCGCCTCGATCAGCGGGAAATAGAGCCCGAACACTTCGCGGTAGATGGTACGGGGACTGGTGCGGCTCTGCCTCTCCCCGGTCGCTGCCGCGCGGGCCAGGCAATGAAAGACGTAGGTGAGCAGCCCGGTCAGGTCTTTCACCCGGGCACCCAGCACCTGCTGGATCGCCGCTTCCCGCGTGGTCGGCTGCCAGAGGTCCGTGAGACTCCGCAGGGTGAGCGAATCGGGAGCGGTCAGCTCCAGTCTCGGCGTTCGGGGCAGCGGCTCCAGCGACACCGAAGCCTCGGGTAGGAGGGAGACGTAGAGCAAATCTCCGTCGGTATCTCCCCCGTGGAGTAGGGCCAGCTCGGCGGGATGGGTCCAGAGCTTCCACTCGGGTCGATCGGGCAGCACCCGCAGGAGCACCCGGCGAGAGCCGTCCGGACCGGCGACGGGGAAACGAGTCAGGACGGCCGGATAACCAAGAGAGCCGCCTGGTGCTGGTACCCGTGGAACTTCCAGATGGCGCAGGAGACGCTGGAGCACGCGGCGGGAGACGCCCACTTCTCCCGGGCAGAGACGCAGGTCGGTGTCGGCCTGGGCCTGGAAGCCGGGAGCGAGGTGCGTGCGGAGCAGGTGCTGCTCCAGGTGGCGGGAAGTCTCTTCCCAGAGGCTCCGGCGCACCGCCTGAAGGAGCGGACCGGGATCGCGGGGTCGGCCTTCGCGGAGCGCGGCTTCATAACTCCAGATCCGCGCCCAGTCCGGCGGCAGCTCCAGCAGGGTGAACGTTCGAGAGGCGGGTACGGATCCAGCCGGCACCGGGTCAGCGGCCACGGCACCCAGGTGGACTTTGCGGGGACGCAGCTCCGAGAGCGGGCGCGGCACCACCGGCACGCGGCTCCCGTCCGGGAGGGTCCAGAGGCCTCCGCCCTGCAGCCCCAGCTCCAGGAAGGTTCCGGTCAGCGCAGCCTGCAGGGAAGTGTGATCGTCCGGCGCGCACTCCACCAGCAGGCGGAACGAGTCGCACGGATACAGACGTGGGGGAACGCTCGACATACGGGTTCTCCAGAAAGCAGCACAGCCCCGCGCCCGAAGGCACGAGGCTGCTGACGAGATAGAGAGTGGAAGGAGACCCTACCGATGACCGGCGGGACTCACCTTCCCCGGAAAGGAGGGGGTGGGCTCAATTAAAAGGCACCCCCCTTCTCCACTTCCGAATAGGTACCCGCAGTCGGAAGCATTTTGGGATTGCCCTAATGAGCGCCCGATCCAGGCAGCTACGGGAAGGATCGTGCCGAGGGACCGAAGCGAAGCCTCACCAGGGCAGTCAACCGAAGCACGGATGGAAAGCCCTAAACTTCGGACGTTGGCCCCGCTTCAGCGAGGTATTCCTGGAGACGCTGGTGCTGACGGGCAGCGCGCTCGGCGCCTGTGAGCCCCGCACGATCCCGGAGGCTCGCATCTGCACCCCAGTGGAGCAGGCTCGGCACGAGTCGGGGAGCGTAGTCGACCGCCAGCATCAGCGGCGTCTCCCCAGCCGTGTTCGGAAGGTTCGGATCGGCCCCGGCCATCATCAGCACAACCGCGCAGACGGTCTGGCCGCGCATCACGGCCTCGTTGAGGGCGGTCGAGGCGATCACCATCTCAATGCTGCCCTGCTCGTTGAAGAGATTGGGGTCGGCTCCACCGTCCAGTAGAGCTTTCACCAGATCCTCAGGGCCACGCCGAGCGGCCCACATCAGCGGGGTCTCCCCTTCATCGTTTCGGGCGTTCGGATCCGCCCCGTGCTGGAGCAGTAGCTCTACGAGTGGAACGTTTGCCGGCCCCCATCTGGCCAGGATGTGAAGCGCGGTCAGCCCCCAGGGCTCGCGATGGTTGGGGTTCGCCCCGCGCTCCAGCAGCAGACGCACCAATGGATTGAGCCCTCCGACCCCCCAGTCGAGAGCCGCCCCCGAATAATCCGAGGTCGGATCGGTCCCAACGCCCTGCGCGAGCAGGAAATGGACGGCATCCCAGTGACCCGCGCTAGTGGCGACCCCAAGCTCGTCGTGAGACGGCTGTGCTCCGGCTGCGAGAAGCAGCTTCAGGACCTCCACGTCGCCGCGCTCTGCAGCCAGGTGGAGTGGGGAGTAATGCGTGCCGGGAGGTGACCTTTCCGGATCCACGCCCTGCGCGAGCAGCGCCTGCACCTCCGCAGCATTGCCGGCGCTCACTGCTTCCAGAAGCGCGTAGGCTTTCATGTGAGCAGCCATGGAGACTCCTTTGCTCTAACTACGCTGAAGGTCATTACCTCCCCGGGAAGCGCCTAATCCGTCACGAAGTCTGCTGCAACACGGCGGCAATGTCGCCGAAGGTGGACGTGCCGGGATTCATTGTCCTTGCGAGGCGGACGCAGCCGCTGAACTGGGAGGTCACTTCCGCTGCCATGGCCGTGAAGTCGGCGGGCGCGATCTCGTCCGGTGACTTCGTGAGGCACCAGCCGCGCAGTAGGAGCCGTGCGTGGTGCAGGGGGACATGATGGCAAGGACGTTTTCGCTGCAAGATGCGGCGGCACTCGGCTAACGCGCCGATCTCATCACCAAGGTGCCACTGAGCCTGTGCCACGCAGCTCAGAAGCCACTCGTGGTCCGCATCATCGGCTTGGTCCCAATGCGGGTGCTGGAAACAGCGCCGGGCGCGCAGTAACGCTTCCTGAAAGTCCTGGCGCTGCATCGCTATCTCCCAACCGAGGGTGCACAGGAGAACAGCATCCTCCAGCACCGTCTCCGCGAGCGCGTTCCCAGCGATGTGCTGATCCCAAAGTCCCGTCCACTCACGTTCAGCCTCCGGCGACAGCGTGCGGTCTGCGCCTCGTCGGTCAAAGACGATCCGGCTCCACGCGGAGAAAATCGGGCTCTGTGGTGCTTGCCTTCCCATGATCCCTTCTTTCATTCCCAGTCACTCCTGCCTGAAGAAAGCTGGTCCAGAGCCTTACCGACCCCCGCAGTATCACGGCTCCGTCTGCAGAAGCTCTCGCTCGCAAATGCCGTCAGTGTCCGGAAGAGCCTGTCCCCTCTCGACCGCTTCAAGAGTCCACTCGCTCATCGATACGGTGCGGGCGACAATGCCCGAAGAGCGCCGCCCACGCGGAGCTCCTGCGCCCAACCACACGCGCAGGAGCTACCGCGCAGGCGAACTATTCCGCCGATGCGCTCTACCAATCAGACAGGCTGACGTCAGGGTGCACAGGAGACCCGCTGCCAATAGGAGCAGCGCGTTTGTCCGTACCCGCAAGAGCTCTTGTCAATAGGTGTGTAAAAGCGGATCAGGCGGCGACCTTCTCCCACTCGCGTTCCGCTGCCCGCTCGCGGCTCATCGCCGCCAGGCACTTGGTGCGTTTCCCATCTTCAAAC
>JBKBRF010000070.1:0-25496 GCA_046292385.1 Armatimonadota bacterium
ATTCCGGCTGTAAAGCGAGTACCCGCCCTGCAGCCGGCAAAACATACTCTGCGCCCCGGGGCGCACCAACTTTACAGCGTGTGACACTTGCCACCGCTTCCCCGCTAGGGGAATCTCGCCGGAGTGCTCGATAGCCGGTAATCCTCCTGCCCCGCTGATCTCGCCAACAGTATCTGGCGAGGGGAGGGCAGACGGTGGAGCCTCGGGGAGATGATGGTCCCGCTCGGCGCTCGACGACAGCGGGTTCGGTGGCGGCTTTGTCGCGCGCTATGGGTAAAGTCCGATATGCTCGCACGCCGCAACCGACCGGAGGCGATGGACGCGCCGGACCTCGACCCGCACCTGCTGGCCGACGATCTGGCGAACCTGGAGACGCTGAACCGCCTCTTCGGCGGGCGCAACGTGGTGCGCCGGGCCCTCGACCGCCTGCTGCCGGAACATCCGCCGGGGGAGCCGCTCTCCGCGCTCGACCTCGGCTCCGGGGCGGGAGACCTCTGCCGGGTGCTGGTGGACGAGTGCCGGCGGCGGGGGCAGGCGGTGACGGTCTGGTCGCTCGACTTCCACCCGCAGATCCAGGCCTATGCCCGGGAGCAGGTGCGGCGCGACTACCCGGAGATCCGGTTCCTGCGGGCCGACGCGCGCCAGGTGCCGCTGCGGGCGGAGTCGGTCGACCTGGCGCTCTGCACCCTCGCCCTGCACCACTTCACGGAGGAGGACGCCGTTGCGGTACTCCGCGAGATGCAGCGGGTGACGCGGCGCTGGGCGCTGGTGAGCGACCTCTGCCGCAGCGCGCCGGCCTACGCGGGGGTGTGGCTGGCGACCCGTTTCATGCGGAACCCGATGACGCGGCACGACGGTCCGGTGAGCGTGCGCCGCGCCTTCAGCCCCGCGGAGCTGCAGACGCTGGCGTCGAGCGCCGGGTGGGAGAATGCCGAGCTCCGAAAGGAGCCATGGTTCCGGATGTCGCTCCTCTACCGGAAACCGAGGCCATGGTAGACGTGCTGGTGATCGGCGCCGGCCCCGCGGGGAGCGCGGCGGCGCTGCGGCTGGCGCGCGCCGGGCTGCGCGTCGTGATCGTGGAGCGCAGCCGCTTCCCGCGGATCAAGCCGTGCGGGGAGTACTACAACCCGGAGTGCCGCCGCCTGCTGGAAGAGCTGGGAGTCATGGCGGAGCTGGAGCCGGCGGCGGTACCGATCCGCGCCCTATCGCTGCGCACTCCCGGCGGCCGGGAGCTGGCGGTGCCGTTCTGCGAGGTGACGGATCGCGGGCTCGCCTTCACGATAGGCCGTGAGGAGCTGGACAACTGCCTCGCGACGGCCGCCATCGCAGCAGGAGCGGATCTCTGGGAGGAGGCGACCGTCCTGGAACCACTCGTCGAGCGCGGGCAGGTGGCCGGAGCGCGCGTGCGGAGGAACGGGAGCGTGGAGGAGGTCCGCGCTCGGCTGACGCTGGCGGCGGACGGCCTCCGCAGCCGGTTCGCGCGCTGCCTCGGGGTGGGGACGGACGACCCTCGCCGCCGCAAGCTGGGGCTCACGGCACGCTACGAGCTGGCGCCGGACACCCCGCAGCGGGTGGAGATGCACGCGGGCGGGGAGGGGTGCTGCGGCCTGGTGGCGCGGCACGGCACCGCAAACCTCGGGATGGTGGTCGACCTCTCCCGCGCACGCGAAGTCGGAGGCGACCCGGCGCGGTTCTTCCACCAGGAGCTGCAGCGCTATCCGGAGCTGCGCGCCTGCGTCCGCGGCGAGCCGCTCTCCGTGAAGACGGTTGGTCCACTCACCTGGCACACCCGGCGTCAGCTCGCCCCCGGCTGCCTGCTGCTGGGAGACGCCGCCGGGTTCTACGACCCGTTCACCGGACAGGGGGTCACCTTCGCGCTGCAGACTGCCGCCCTCGCCGCGGAGGTGGCGCTCCCCGCGCTGGAGGCGGGCGATCTTTCCGAGGATCGCCTAGCGGAGTACTCCCGCCGCCGCGCCGCGCTGCTTCACCCGAAGCTCCGCGTCCAGCAGGCGATTCAGGGCGTTCTCTCCCACGCGCCGCTGCGGGACCGCGTGCTCGACCGGCTCCGCCGCCGGCCGGAGACGGCGCGGACGCTGGTCGGCGTAGTGGCGGACGTGCTCCCCGCCTCCCGCGCCTTCGCGCCGCCGTTCCTCGCGCGGCTCCTCTTCTAAGGCTGGTGCGCCGAAGGAAGGTTGAAGCCTCTCGGTCGGTGGCTATACCAGGGATGCCGCCGCCCCGACCGTACTGCTTCCTCCGATGCGCGAGTGCTCCAACCAGATCCTGATCCGCGGCACCGCCGACGAGATCATCCGCCTGGCGTTCGACCTGCCCCGCTGGCCCTCGTTCCTGCCGCACTACCGGTGGGTGACGGTGCTGGAGCGAGAGGGGGACCGCCAGACGGTGGAGATGGCCTGCTGGCGCACCGGCATTCCGCTCAAGTGGCGGTCGCACCTCTGGGTGCGGCCGGAAGCGCGGCGCATGCGGTTCCGGCACATCGGCGGGCCGGCGCGCGGGATGGACGTGGAGTGGATCCTCGACGACACCCCGGAGGGAGTGCGCGTGACGATCCGGCACGACCTGGCGCTGGAAGTGCCGGTGGTCCGCACCGCCCTGGGCCGCTGGGTGGTGGGGGAAGTCTTCGTGGCGGCGGTGGCAGGGCGAACTCTCGCCTGCCTGAAAGCGGCGGTCGAGGCGGGGAGAGAGGCGGAGACGACATGAGCGCAGCGAACGGAGCCCGGCGGAAGGTCGTGATCACCGGCATGGGGCTGATCACCCCGATCGGCACCGGCCGGGAAGAGTTCCAGCGCGGGCTCCTGGCGATGCGTCCCGGAATCCGCCCGATCACGCGGTTCGATACGCGGGAGTTTCGCTGCCGGGTGGCGGGCGAGATCCCGGACTTCGAGCCGACCGACTATCTCGACCGGAAGCGCGCGCGCCGCCTCGACCGCTACTCCCAGCTCGCCATCAGCGCGGCCCGGCTGGCGATGGAGGACGCGCGGCTCGATCCCGGCGATACCGACCCGGAGCGGACCGGCGTCTGCGTCGGCTCCGCGCTGGGGGGAGTCGGCTTCGGGGAAGAGAACCACGCCGCCTACTTGCAGGGCGGGTGGCGTGCGGTCCACCCGATGCTGGCGCTCTCCGTCTTCGTCGGCGCCGGCTCCTGCAACATCGCCATCGAGCTCGGCTTCACCGGTCCCGCTACCGCCAACGGCGATAGCTGCAGCGCGGGCGCCATCGCGCTCTCCAACGCGCTGCGCTACATCCAACTCGGCCAGGCCGACCGCATGCTCGCCGGGGGCGTGGAGGCGCCGCTCTCGCCAGTCTGCTACGGCGCGTTCGACATCATCCAGGCGATGAGCAAGCAGCTCGACCCGCCGGAGCGCGCCTGCCGCCCGTTCGACCGCTCCCGCGACGGCTTCGTGATGGGGGAGGGGGCGGCGATCCTGCTGCTGGAGGCGGAAGACGCGGCCCGCGCGCGCGGCGCGACGATCTACGCCGAGCTGGCCGGCTCCGCGCTAACGAACGACGCCTACCACATGACCGCGCCGCGGCCGGACGGCCGGAGCGCCCTCCGCTGCATGGAGCTCGCCCTGCGCGACGCGGGGGTGACCCCGGAGGAGGTCGACGCCGTCAACGCCCACGGCAGCGGCACTCCCCTGAACGACAAGACCGAGACCGCCGCCCTCAAGCAGCTCCTGGGAGAGCGCGCCGCGCGCGTGCCGGTCAGCGGGACGAAGTCGCTCACCGCCCATGCCCTGGGGGCCAGCGGCGCGATCGAGGCGTGCATCTCCGCCCTCTCCATTCACGAGGGGTTCGTGCCCGCCACCGCCAACCTCTCCGACCCCGACCCCGACTGCGACCTCGACTACGTGACCGAAGGCCCCCGCCGCCAGCCCGTGCGGACGGTCCTCTCCAACAGCTTCGGCTTCGGCGGGATCAACACCGCGCTGGTGTTCCGCGCGGCGTGATGCTGCCTCTGCTGCAAGATCGGGGCTCACGGCCCGAGTCTCGACGGAGAGGGACTGCCTTTTGACCGGGCGGGTGCCCCGGATGAGAGTTTACAAATCAGTCAGGTGATAGCCACCGGGCGGTTGAAACCGCAGCAACCACGGCACGAAGTCCGCCTTCGCGGACTGAGAAGGCCCGGTTTCGGCGTCCGGAGGACGCGTGGCCGCAGGCCGTCCAGCGAGGTATTTCAATGCCTCGCGACCCCACGGATGCTCCGCCTGGCCACCCAGTAATCTATTAAACATTCATAAGGAGCACCCTGTCTGTTTGGCAAGCTGGCTCAAGCCGGCCGTACTCACCAAAGGCCCTGCGTCTTCGCAGGGCGCTTCAGCGTCCCTCCCGAGCAGCATCAGGCGGGTCGTTCACGGCCCGCTGCGGCCACGATCCACCCCAGAGCACGAGAGCGGGAGCCGGTCCTGATTCGACCGTGCTCCCGCTCTCGGTTCCGCCTCTGCGGCGGTTACCGTGTGCGGATCTGCACCTCGGCGGGGTCGGACCGGGTGCCGGCGGCGTCGACGGTGACCGCGCGGATCGTGAGGTCCGGGGTCTTGACACCGAGCGGCAGGCGGACGTCGAGCGGCTCGGTGGTCCAGCGGCCGTCGCGGTCGGCAGTCACCTCCTGCGTGCCGAGGGAGCCGTCCACCGGCAGAGCGCCGAACGCGCGGCCGGAGTAGGTGACCTCGACGACCACCTTCGCGCCGGGCGCGGCGTTCCCCTGGATCACCAGCTCGTTGCCGAGGCGGAAGCGTCGGCGGGGAGAGGTGATCTCCGGCGTCTCCGGCCCGCGGGTCACGATGTTCACCGGCGCCGTCGCCTCCCCGCGCTGCTGGTTGCCGTCCGGAGTGGTGAACTGCACTACGATCGGCGCCTTCTCCACCTGGTCGCCCTGCTTGACGGTGTACTTGCCGACGTAGACCCCCGGCGTCGACTCCGTCATGCGGACGCCGGTGGCGAGCTCGCCGATGCTGAACGTCGCGCGGCCCTTCGCCACGCCGCGAGCGGTCACCGTCACCACGTCGCCGGCACGGAGGGCCGTCTCGGCGTCGTGGGTGACCGACTTCAACCCTTCCGGCGCGGGCAGCACGTTGAAGGTCCAGGTGATCTGGTTCTCGTTCCCCGCCATGTCCTTCACGGAGACCGCCACCGGCACCGGGCCGGGCGTCAGCAGCGTCTTCGGCGTGTAGAGCAGGAAGCGGGGCGTGATCTTCACGTCCTCGGTCACGTCTTTGCCGCGGACCGTCATCCGGACCGAGCGCTCGTCGATCCCGGCGCCGGCGGCGTCACTCAGCTCCAGGTAGATGTCCGGCTGCTGGTTGCGCGTCTCGGCCTGGCTCGCCGGCGCGGGCGCGGTGAGCGCCGGCGGCTCGGAATCGACCGTCAGCGCCTCCGCCGCCTGGATCAGCGGCGCGATCCGGTTACCCTGCCGGAGCTGCCCGATGACGTTGACGTCCTTCGCCGTGATGTTGGCGGGAACCGTCACGGTGCCGGTGTAGCGGCCCGGGCGCTGCGGATCTTCGCGGAGGGTTACCACCTTCCCGAGAGGGCCGACCTCCGCTGTGGCGGTGGCTTTCGGCGTTCCGACGAGTGTGAGGGTCAGCTCCTCGCCGCGGCGGAGCGTGCCGCCGCGCGCGCTGTGGGTGAAAGAGGTGATGCGGAGGTCCCGCGAGACGACCGGGAGGTCGTCCGGGGTGTCGACCGCAGCCACGGCGTCGACCACTTCCGCCACGGTGCCGCGCTGGTTGACGCGGATCGTCACCTTATCCCCCGGCTCCAGCTCCTCCGCGGTGGAGCGGACTGCCCGCTCCTGTCCCTGCGCGCGGAAGACGACCGTGTCCGCGGAGAGCTCGTAGGTGGAGCGGTTGTCGCCGCTCTTCACGGTAATCGTGGGACGGCGGCCATCCGGCTGCACCGCCACTACCTCACCGGCCACGCGACCGTTCACCACCGGGATCTCGGCCGTGCCGCGGGCGGTCGCTTCGACGGAGCGCACCACGCGCCCCGCCGCGTCGGTGGAGATCCGCACGCGGTCGCCCACCTCCAGGTCCTGAAATTCGGAGCGGAAGGCGCGGCCGCCGCCCTGGGCACGCGTGATAATCGCGTTGGCGGGAACTTCGTAAGCAACGCGGCCGGTCGCCGTGCGGAGGGTGAGGCGGCTAACCCCGCCGCGCGTCTCCACCCCGATCACCTCGCCTTCGATCGGGCCTTCCGCCGCCGGCGGGTGGTCGTCCGGGCGGGCGGCGACCTGGGCCTCGAGGAGATCGATCGCGCGGCCGTCCTGCGTCACTCGGAGGCGGACCGGGTCGCCCACCTGAAGCTCACCCAGCTCCACCCGCTGCGCCCGCTCACCGGCGGCGCCGCGGAGCACTACCGCGTCCCGGGGGACCTCGTAAGTCCGGCGGAGGCCTTCGGAGCGGATCGTGACGGTGGGCGGGTCCGCATTCGGGCGGATCGCGACTACTTCGCCATCGAGCAGACGCGGGTCGGCGGGCGCGCCGTCGTCCTCACTGTGGATCACCACCTGTTGGGCGGCCGCATTCCACTCCACCTCGGCGCCCAGCGCCTCGGCGACGAAGCGCAGCGGCACCATCGTGGTGCCCTGAACGAGCTGCGCCGGCACGTCGAGCATTACCGGGCTGCCGTTGACGGTCGCGCCGCGGGAGTCGATCTGCAGCGTGAACTCGAGCCGGCCTTTGGAGCCGCGGACGGTCCGCGTCGCCGGCTCCCACTTCACGTCGGCGCCGAGCGACTCCACCACCGCGCGCAGCGGGATGAGCACCCGCCCGGAGACCCGGGCGGGGGCGACGGCGCCGAACTGGACCGGCGTCCCATTGACGGTGACGCCGATCTGCGCCGCAGCGGGCAGGGAGGAGACCGCCAGCAAGACGGTCGCCGAAAGAGCTATTCTGTAAGATGCGCGCATGGCCAAAATCTTCTTCCAGGAGCGGTACGCCGCAAGCGATCGGCCTGCGGCGGTGGGCCGACTCCACATGGAGGGGAACGTATCACCTTACCCCCGGCGGGGAGGCAACCAAACGGTGGATGTGATGCCGGTCACCCCGGGCGGTGGGACAGCGGCACGATGCCGCGGCCGGAGGAGAGACCCGGGTGCCCCGCGCTGCGTTCCCTGCCGCGCGGGCTTTGACGGGAGTCGGGGCTCATGCTACAGTATTGCGTTAGGTACCGCCGCTGAGTGCGGCACCCACCTCGGTCCCAATGAGCGGTCTCCTGCTGAAGACACTCGGCGCCGCGCGCCGATACAGCCCGGTGCTCCTCACGCTCTACCTGGCGGTGCTCGTCCTCGCCTGGGGCCATACCTGCGCGTCGGCCGATGCGCACAAGCGGGCGCACTGCCTGGCCGCGGGAGCCGGAATCTCCCAGCCTCACGACTCTGCGGCACCGGCCGGACACGACTGTCCGGCCTGTAACTGGCAGCGGTCGGCGAGCGCGGGCGTGCTGTCGTTACGGGTGAGCTTCACCGCCCCCGCCGCGCACGCCGCCCGGCTCACCCCGTTTTCGCCCTTCCTGCGCTCCCGCGCTCCCGCCGTCACCGCCTCGCGCGGACCGCCTCACTCCTGATCCCCCGCCGCCTGCTTACGCCCGTCACGACGTGTCACGCGCTGTGACCGCTCGCGTTGGGCCGCCTCGCGCCGTCTCCCGAGCGGCGCCGCCATTCCGCGCTTTCGCGCGATGTTTGTGCGCATTGGATCTGGAGTGACTGATGAAGAAGTGTGTCCGCACCCTCGGCGTCGCCGGGGTGCTCCTGACGGCCTGCTCCGCTGGCCCCGTGCTGGCAGAGGACCCGGCTCCCATGCCGGCGGATAAGGGACAGCCCGCCGAGTCGCAGCCCGTCCCGCCCGCAAAGAGCCGCGAGCAGGAGATCGAAGACCTGAAGCGGGTCATAGAAGAGCTGCGGCGGCGCGTAGAGGAGCTGGAGAAGCAGCAGACTACGCCCACGCCTCCGCCCGTGGACCCGCAGCCGGATCCGGTCCCGCCCCCCGAGTCACCGTCCGGCCGCCCCACGCCTGGCGGCGGGGCGACCTTCCTCCCGAACATTAGCGTGATCGGGAACCTGGTCGGGGCGGCCGGCGACACCAAGGGGATCGAGGGACGCGGACGCACCCACCTGCGGGAGCTGGAGGTCGCCTTCCAGGATGCCGTCGCTCCGAACCTCCGGTACGATGCCTTTCTGTCCGCGGAGAAGGAAGAGGACTGGAACGTGCACCTCGAGGAGGGGTACGTCACCGCGACCGGTCTGCTGAAGGGGCTCAACCTCCGGGCGGGCCGGATGCGGAGCCGCGTCGGGCGCTTCAACGCGCTCCATCCACACCAGTGGCTCTTCATCTCGCAGCCGTCGGCACACCGGGCGCTGGTTGGAGACCACGGGCTGATCAGCGACGGCGCCCTGCTGGAGTACCTCTTCCCCACGCGAGGCTTCTTCGCGGCGCTGGAAGTCGGCCGCTGGCAGAATGCCGTCCACGGCCACGGACACGAGGGCGAGGACGAGGGCCACGCCGAGGAAGAGCATGAAGCGGGGATCGTCCACGAAGAGGACCTCGGGTTCCGGGCGGGGCAGAACGGCGCCTACAGCGCGCGGCTGCTCTTCGCGAAGGAAGTGGGTCGAGACCGCGACCTGGAGATCGGTTTCAGCCGGTACTGGGGCACCGGCGAGGTAGAAGACTTCGGTCGCAAGCGTCAGGCGCTCAATGCCATCGACGTGAGCTACCGCGCCTACCCGGGCGCGTACCAGCGGCTCTGGCTCCTCGCGGAGCTGCTGGCGCATGAGACGCAAGGGATCAATGGCGAGAGCAAGCTTCGTCCCGGCGCTTTCGCCATGCTCGCGTACCGGTGGAACCGGTACTGGGAGGCCGGGGTCCGGGCTGACTACACGAAGTACCCGTTCCCGGTAGCCGGCAAAGAATACGGCGCCAGCCTCTTCCTGACCCGGTACCTGAACGAGCAGACCTCGCTGCGGTTCGAATACCGCCGCGCCCAGCTCCCCGAGTTCGGCGCCACCAACGCTGTCTACGTGCAGCTCCTCTTCGGATCGGGGCCGCACACGCATCCCATTCAGTAGCCTTGCAGTTCCGGAGGCAGTCATGAAGATCCAGAAGACTCTCAAGATCGCGGCGCTCGCCCTGGTGGCTCTCGCCGCGGGCGGCGCGCGTCCGGCAGCCGCCAAGGTCGACGTAGTGGCCGCCAACCAGGACCTGGCGTGGGTGGTACGGGCGGTCGGCGGTAACCAGGTGAGCGTGGACTACCTGGCCAGCAGCAACCAGGACCCGCACCTGATCGATCCGCGGCCGAGCCAGGTGGTCAAGCTCGCCCGCGCCGATATGGCGGTGCGGATCGGCATGGACCTCGACCTGTGGTTCGACTCCCTGATCCGCGCCTCGGGAAACAGTAAGATCCTTCCCGGCAAGTCCGGCTACGTCGACGCCTCACGCGGGGTGAAGCCGCTGGAGGTGCCGCAGGGCAAGCTGGACCCCAGCCGGGGCGACCTTCACGTATTCGGAAATCCCCACTACTTCTTCGGCCCGTCCAACCTGATCGTGGTGGCCGAGAACGTGAAGGATGGCCTGCAGCGGGTGGATCCGTCGAACGGCAGCAGCTACCAGTCGAACTTCCAGTCGCTGATGTCGCGCCTCAACGACGCGATCAAGGGCTGGAAGGCCCAGCTCGCGGCGGACCGGGGGAAGAAGGTGGTGACCTACCACCGGTCGCTGGTCTACTTCCTGAACAACTTCGATCTGGTCCAGGCTGGCAACGTGGAGCCGCGGCCGGGTATCGAGCCGACTCCCGGGCACGTCGCCCGGATGGCGAGCGAGATGAAGCAGGGCGGCGTGAAAGTGATCCTGACGGAGAGCTTCCGCCCCCGCCGCTACTCGGACCTCCTGGCCCGGCAGTCGGGCGGGGTGGTCGTCGCCATCCCGGGCGGAGTCGGCGCGGAGAAGGGCCTCGACGATTACTTCAAGTTCATGGACGCCGTGGTGACTCGCGTCGCCGCGGCGCTCTAGCCGCCAGCTCCGCGGAGGTCCGCCAGCCCTCGGCGGGCCTCCGCTTCCCGATTCCCGATCCATGCAGAGCGAACCCCTACAAGACACGAGCCCGGCAGGACGCGGTGGAGGCGCTCTGCTGATCGACTTCGACCACGCCGACCTCGGCTACAGCCGCCGCGACGTGGTGCTGCGGGAGGTGGTGCTGCGGATCCGCCAGGGAGATTACCTGGGGATCGTGGGACCCAACGGCTCCGGAAAGACGACGCTGATCCGCACGCTCCTGGGACTGCTGCGGCCGGTTTCCGGGGCCGTGCGGATCGGTCACGAGCGCCCATTCCGCTTCGGCTACGTCCCGCAGCGGGAGACGGTCGACACGCTGTTCCCGATCCCGGTGGAGGAGATCGTCCTGATGGGCCGGTACGCCCGGGTGGGGATCATTCGTCAGCCGGGCCGGGCCGATCGGGAGATCGCCCGGGCGTGCCTGGACCAGGTCGGGATCGGCGACCTCGCCCGGCGCAGTTACACGGAGCTCTCCGGCGGACAGCGGCAGCGCGTGCTGATTGCCCGGGCGCTCGCCACGGAGCCCGACGTGCTGGTACTGGACGAGCCGACGCACGGCATGGACCTGCCCAGCGAGCACGGGCTACTGGAACTGGTGCGGCGACTGCACGCCGAGCAGGGGCTGGCGGTGGTCCTCGTCTCGCACCTGCTGGGGAGCGTCGCCGAAAGCGCGCAGCGGATCGCGATCATCGCGCACGGACGGCTGGAGGAGGGTCCGCGAGAGGAGATGCTCTCGGCGGAGCGCCTGACCCGGCTCTACGGAATGCCGGTAGGGGTCTACATGGTGAACGGCCGCTGCGCGATCCTGCCGGGGAACGGGGGAGCGGCGTGAGCGAAGTCTGGAGCCTGATGGGCGAGAAGTTCGTCCAGGACGCCCTCAAGGCGGCGCTCCTCGTGGCGTTGGTCTGCTCCTTCCTCGGGGTCTACGTGGTGCTGAAGCGGATCGTCTTCGTTGGCGCGGCACTGGCGGAAGTCGCCTCCCTGGGCGCCGCGCTGGCACTCTCCGCCCCGGCGGTCGCCGCGTTCGACTGGCTGGTGGCGCGCGCCGCCTGGATGGAGCCTCTGCAGCACTTCAAGCCGCTGGTGTTCGCGCTCGTGCTGATGCTCGCGGCGGTCGCCTTCTTCTCCCAGCAAACCCTGAGCCGGCGGCTCCCGCGGGAGGCGGTGATCGGCGCGACCTTCGCCGGCGCCATCGGCCTGACCCTGCTGCTGCTGAGCAAGGTCGGCGCCCAGGGCCAGCACGAGATGGACGTGCTGACCGGCAACATCCTCGGGGTGGCGCCGGAGGAGTTGATCGAGCTGACGGTCGCGGCGATCGGGGTCGGCGCGATCCAGGCGCTCTTCTTCAAGGAGTTCGTGCTCGTCTCGTTCGACCCGGAAGTGGCGCGCACTCTCGGCTTCCGCTCCAGCCGCTGGGAGCTCCTCTGGTACGTCAGTCTCGGGGTGATGATCGCCGTCTCGATCCACGTCGCGGGCACCGTCCTCGTATTTGCCTACCTGGTGCTGCCGGCCGTCGGCGCCCTGCGGCTCTCCCGGCGGCTCGGCTTCGTCTTCCTGCTGGCGGTGCTGCTGGGGGTCGGCTGTACCTTGCTGGGGGTGCTGCTCTCCGTGAGTCCGCAGGTCGACACGCCGACGAGCCCCACCATCGTCGGCTGCCTGGCGGGCGCCGCGGTGCTCTGCTGGGCCATCGGCGCTCTCCTGCAGCGGCGGCCCGCGAGGACGAAGTGAGCGGCGTGCCACCGCCTGCCCCGCTGGAGGAGGCGTTTCCGCCGGACCGGCGGGAGCGGATCCGGACGGAGCTGCTCGCTTGGTTCCAGCGGGAGCAGCGGGATCTCCCGTGGCGGCGCGATCCCTCTCCGTACGCGGTCTGGGTGTCGGAGATGATGCTCCAGCAGACGCAGGTCGCCACCGTCATCCCCTATTACGAGCGGTGGATGGCGCGTTTCCCCACGCTGGAGAGCCTGGCCGCCGCGGACGAGCAGGAAGTGCTCCACGCCTGGCAGGGGCTCGGCTATTACTCCCGCGCGCGGAACCTGCTCCGCGGGGCCCGCGAGGTGGTGGAGCGGCTCGCCGGGGTGCTGCCCCGCGATCCCGCAGCGCTGCGGGCGCTGCCCGGAATCGGGCCCTACACCGCCGGCGCGATCGCCAGCATCGCCTACAACGTGCCCGCGCCGATCGTCGACGGCAACGTCATCCGGGTACTCACGCGGCTCGGCGCCCTCCGCGGCGACCCGCAGCGCGCGCCGCTGAAGCAGCAGCTCTGGCGCCTGGCGGAGCTGTTGGTCCCACGGGAGAGCGCGCGCGACTTCAACCCGGCCCTGATGGAGCTGGGCGCCACCGTCTGCGTGCCGGTAAACCCCCGCTGCGGCCGGTGCCCCGTCGCGGCGGAGTGCGACGCCCGCCGCCTGGGGGTCGCGGCGGAGCTGCCCGAGACGGCGCCGCGCCCGGAGCCGACCCCGGTGAGAATGGCCGCCGCGGTGGTGAGGCGAGAAAACCGCCTGCTCCTCGTGCAGCTTCCCCCGGACGCGCCACGCTGGGCGGGGATGTGGCAGTTTCCTAACGTGGAGCTGGAGCCGGACGAACGCCCGGAGGCGGGCGCGGAGCGGGCGGCCCGACTGCGCGCCGGTGTCGCCGCGGTGCCGAAGCAGCGCCTGGCAGTGATCCGCCACGGCGTGACGCGCTTCCGGATCACGCTGGAGGCGTGGGAGTGCGAGGCGGCAGAGGGATCGCCGGAGCCCGGGGAGCTGGCTGCCTGGATCGCGCCGGAGCAGTTGGGGGACTATCCACTCCCGGCGGCTCATCGCCGGATTGCCGACCGCGTGTCGAAAGGAGCGGACCAGCTTGAGCTCTTCACAGCCGGTTGAGGTGGCGCTGGCGCTCATCTGGCGCGACGGCTGCCTGCTGGTGACGCGCCGCCCGCAGAACGTCCACCTCGGTGGGTTCTGGGAGTTTCCGGGCGGGAAGTGTCTCCCGGGAGAAGCTCCGGAAGCGTGCGCGGAGCGGGAGGCGCTGGAGGAAGTAGGAGTACGCTGCCGGGCGCGTGACCGCCGGTCACCGCTGCGTTTCACCTATCCGGAACGCAGCGTCGTGTTATATCCCATAGATTGCGACTACATTTGCGGACCTCCGCAGGCGCTGCAGGTGGCGGAGTGGAGATGGGTGCCGGCAGCGGAGCTGAAAGATCTCTCATTTCCCCCCGCGAATCAGCCACTCATGGATGAATTGGCAGGGTTCTGAGGGCCACGGCACCGGCGTAATGCTTTCACCCTCGCTGTGATGCTATGCATTCGAATTCCATCACTAGAGGAGAAAATGCCGATAGAATCATTGGACTGGGCCGCGAGCAGGGAACAGTGTTATACGGATTGAACATCCGCTTCAGGAGGACGCGTCGGTGCCAGAATCAACAGGAAAACTCCAGCGGTCGCAGATCGCGCGCCGGTTACGGGAAGCGCGGCATTCGGCCCGGGAGGTGGTAGGGAGTATCCGGTTCTGCGTCGAGGACCCACACGTCGGGCTGCGCGAGATCGTGCGCTCGGCGGGGGCCGGCGACACCAGCCAGCTGCGCAAGGCGGCGCAGCGCTGCGACCATATCATGGACCACGTCCGCAAGCTCGAGCAGCATCTGGAGACGCTGCAGCGGCTCGAACAGGCCACGATGGGGGAAGAACCGGCGGAAGAAGAGACCGCCTGATCGGCAACTAACCAAGCACGTACCGTCAAAGGGAGCCGGTCCGACGAGCGCGAAAGCGCCCGCGGACCGGTGTTTTCCCGTCACTGCCCTTTTGCGGCGGCTCTACCTCGCGGCGCCGGCTCGGCCGCCAACTCCGCCACCACCATGGAGTGGACCTCGAGCCGCGGCACCGTGACAGAAGTCCCCCGCGCCGCCCGGGTCAGCTTCAGCATCTTCCCCTCCGGCTGCGTTCGAATCCGGCTGATCCGGTACTTCGGATCGAAGGTGACCCGGATCCCGGCGATCGGAACCACTTCCTCTCGCAGCGGCACGTCGTCCGCCGGCAGCGCGTGGTGGGCGGTGGTGTTCAGGTTGTTGAACAGGTGGACCACCAGCCGCTCTCCCGCACCCCGCTTCTGCCGCATCACGGTGGAGTGGACGCACATCGGCGCCTCCACCTGCACCGGCGGCGCCCCGGCCGCCGCCCAGTCGACGGCGTGCCGCAGCGCGAGGCGCTGGTAGGGGTAGGAGTAGAGGTAGTAGGCGGAATCGAGCCCCGCCGCGAAGTAGACGACCCGCCCCTTTCCGTGAGTGCGGGAGACCACGCCCGGAATCTCCGCTGCCGGGTCTGCCGACTTCGCGCGCAGCGTAGCGAGCACCTTCGCGGCGGGGTCTTTGCGGGACACGCGCACCGCGGCGCCCTTGAAGGTGACCGGATGCTCGCCCACGTAGGTCTTCATCCGCCCCTGGTTGAGAATCGACGCGGGATCCTGGCGCAAATCGAAGACGCTCTTGCGCTTCTCCCAGTAATCGGGGCCGATCGCCTGGGCGAAGTTAACGTCGATCTCTTCCATCCCGGCGGCGGTGTCCGGCAGGCCCGCATACTCCACTCCCAGGACCGAGCCGAGCGCGAAGCTTTTCCGCGGATTGCCGAACTCGTCGAAGAGGGAGGTGTCGAGACTCGCCACCAGTCCTCCTCCGCGCTTTACGAACTGCTCGATCGCCGAGACCTGCGCGTCGTCCAGGCAAGCGGTGTTCGGAAGGATCAGCACCCGGTACTTCGCCAGGTCGGCCGGGTTGAGATTCCAGTCGTTGATGACGGTGACCGGCAGGTGCTCCTCCACCGCCATTCGGAACGCGCCGAATACCGCGGACATATAGCGCTCTTCCACCAGCCCCGCGGCGCGGCCATAGAAGTTGCGGGTGTTGTCGCTCATCACCAGGGCAGCCCAGGGCTCCGGGCTCTTGTGCGTGAGCCACGGCTTCCGGCGCTGGACCTCGTCCATACAGCGGTACAGCTCCTGCTGCATGTTCGCCGGCTGACCTACCGCGATGCTGGGAGAGGCGCCGTAGGTGAGCGCCAGCATCATCCGCCGCAGGATCTCGTGCGGCGGGAAGCTGTCCTTTCCGTACGGGTTTCCGTGGCTCATCAAGTACGGCTCGCTGAAGGCGACCCGGTGGTTGGTGACCGCCCACATGTACGCGTTCGCGAAGGCGGGCACGATGGTGGCGCCGCGGTTCGTCTCGTCGAGCCAGAACTCCTGGTCCGGCGCGTCGAGCAGCAGGTTCATCCGCGCCGGCATGTTCCGCGGGATGCTGAGGAAGTGCCCGAACCGGCCCGCGTTGGTGGTCCACGTTACCAGCGCCACCTCCGGCTTGATCCCCTTGAGCCGGGTCTGCATCCGCTGGATCAATCCCTCCATACGGCGGTCCGCCCAGTGCTGATACCGGCGGAAGTCCGGGTTGTTCATGTCGACCGGCGGGATCTCCGCGCCGGCGTCATTCCGGTAATTCGCGCGGCAGTGCCGGCAGTAGCAGACGCCGCCGTAGTGCAGACCGTCGAACGTGAAGGCGTCGACCTGCGGGAACTTCGTCAGGATCTCGGCCAGGACGTCGATGAAGAAGTCGCCGTAGGGACCCAGCAGGCAGAGCATCCCGCCGTGCGGGTACTTCTGCATGTCGATCTGCGGGATCTCGGTCGTGTCCGTGGGGATGCGGCGCCAGTCCGGGCGCGTCTCGTAGACCTCGCCCTGCAGACAGGGCGGATAAATCGCCAGGATCCGCACCCCGAGGCGCCGGTATTCCGCGATGTCCTGCTCGAGCTTGTCCGGCGGAACGTGGGGACTGCGCTTCTTGAGCAGCTTGCTGTCGTAATAGACGTAGAACGGATCGACGAACCCGAGCTCGCTCAGCGTGACGCCGTGTGCGGCTGCCGCCTCGCGCGCCTTGCTCTCCATGGCGGAGAGGGTGTAGCCGCAGCCGACCGTCTCCTCCAGCCAGGCGGGGATCCGCACCTGCCGGAACGGGGCCGTATCGAACGGCTGCTTCATGATCTCCCGGTCCCAGATCCCCGCCGCCGGCTTCTGGGCGGAAACGGGCACCGCGAGCGCGGCGAGGAGCAGCAGGAACGGGAGCAGCAGGCGGCGCATGGGGGAGGTCTCCGGGGGCGTATCGACAGGCAAGCACCCATTTTGAAACCCGGGTCACTGGCCAGTTTGCGCTGCTTTTGTGGTAGCACCGCCCAAAAGGGTTCCAATACCACTGCCGCATGGCGGATGGTTGACAGCGGTAGCGCCCACCGCTGACGGGGCCTCACCCCCGAACGGGGGAGGGCCGGGGGGAGGTTAGGCCGCGCCGAAGAGCCGCTCCTTATCGCCTTCTCGAGTCAATTCCAGAACAGGGACTAACCGCGGAGCCCGGAACAGGATGCCGGGGCGGCTTCACGGAATTTTCATCCGGGTGGCGCAAGCTGTAGGCGGGAACGACGGGGGAGGCGGCGGTGAAGATTCTGCTGGTGGAAGATGAGGCCCCGATCGCGGCGGTGGTGAAGCGGGGATTGGAATCCGCGCGGTACCAGGTCGACGTCGCCGCGGACGGCGAGACCGGGCTGCGGCGGGCGCTTTCCGGTGAGCACGACCTGGTGATCCTGGACGTGATGCTGCCCGGGCGGGACGGCATGAGCATCTGCGAGACGCTCCGCTCGCGGCGAAGCACCGTGCCGATCCTGATGCTCACCGCCCGGGATGCGGTAGCGGACCGCGTCCGCGGCCTGGAGACGGGCGCGGACGACTACCTCCCGAAGCCGTTCGACTTCACCGAGCTGCTGGCGCGGGTGCGGGCGCTGCTGCGGCGGGAGCGGGTCCATCGCGCGCGGATCATCCGCGTGGCCGACCTGGAGATCGACACCGTCGCCCGCCGCGTCCGGCGCGGGGAAGCCGAGGTGGCGCTGACACCGCGGGAGTACACGCTGCTGGAGGCGCTGGCCTCCAACGAGGGCCGCGTTCTCACCCGGGAGATGATCCAGGAGCGGGTCTGGATGGACGAGGAGAGCTACTCCAATACCGTAGACGTCCACATCGGACTGCTGCGGAAGAAGATCGACGCCGGCCGCGGCCAGAAGCTGATCCGCACCGTCCACGGCATGGGCTACATGCTCCAGGTGCCGGAGGCGCCGGCGCCGTGAAGTGGCGCTCGTTCGGAGTACGGCTCACGCTCTGGAACGTCGCCGTCCTGGCGCTGATCCTGACCGGATTCGCGGGGGCGGTCTACTTCACGGTGGAGCGCAGCCTCTCCGCCGCGGTCGACCAGGAGCTGCTGAACCGCGCGCGCGGCGAGCTCCGGCGCTGGAACGCCCCACCTCCACCGCTGGGTCCCTTCGCCCGCCCTCCCGTGGGGGGCCCCGAGGGACCGCCGGAGCTGCCGTTCGAGCCGGGCATCGCCGTCCCGCCGCGGTTCCCCCAGAGGGGACCGGCTCCCGGCCCCGGAGAGCGGTTCCAGGGGCTGCCCCCGGGACCGCCGGGAGGTTTCCCCGGCGAGCGCGGCCGACCCCGCGCGCCCGACCGTGAGGGCTACCTGCGGCGGCCGCGGGTGCTGAGCCGGGAGGGAGAGCCGCTCAACCCGGACGCGACCGGCCCCTGGGATCCCGCCGCGTTCCGTCAGTCGCTCTCCGGGCGCACGGTCTATTCGGTCGTCGAAGACGAGGGCGAGCCGATCCGCGTTCTCTCGCTGCCGGCGCGGCGCCGCGGCGAGATCGTCGCCGTCGTGCAGGTCGGTCATCCCCTCACGGAGCAGCGGCGCCTCCTCGGCGGCCTCGCGCGCGCGCTGCTGATGCTGGTCCCGATCGCGCTGCTCCTCGCGGCGGGCGGCGCGCTCTTCCTGACGGGTCGGGCGCTCGGCCCGGTCCGGGAGGTGACCCAGGCCGCGGCCCAGCTCGGGGCAGACGACCTCTCCCGCCGCCTGCAGGTGACCGGCGACGACGAGCTCTCGCAGCTCGCCTCCACCTTCAACGGAATGCTCGCGCGCTTGGAGGAGGCGTTCACCCGTCTCGCCGCGGCGTACGAGCAGGAGCGGCGCTTCGCGGCCGACGCCTCCCACGAGCTGCGGACCCCGCTCACCGTCATCAAGGCGAACACGAGCCTGATGCTGAGCGGGGAGTGGAGCGCGGAGGACTACCGGGAGGCGCTGCGCGCGGCCGACCAGGCGGCCGACTCGATGGGCCGCACGGTCCAGGACCTGCTGCTCCTCGCCCGCTCCGACGCACAGCAGCTGCCGCTCTCCACCCGCGCCGTGAGCCTGGCCGACGTGCTCGCCGAAGCGGAGCGCACCTACCGGGGACGCGGCGCGCGGCTGGTGGTCGAGACTCCCGCCGCCGGCCCGGTGGTACTGGGCGACTTCCACTACCTCTCGCGACTGGTGGGAAACTTGGTGGAGAACGCCCTGCGCCACACGCCGGAGACCGGCACGATCCGTCTCTCCACGAACAGCTTCGGAGACCGCGCGCGGGTGGTGGTCGCCGACACCGGCGAGGGCATCCCCCCGGAGCACCTGCCGCACGTCACGGAGCGGTTCTACCGGGTCGACACCGCCCGCAGCCGCGAGCGGGGCGGCACCGGCCTGGGGCTGGCGATCTGCGACACGATCGCCCGCGCCCACGGAGGCAGCCTGCGTGTGGAGAGCCACCCGGGAGAGGGGACTACCGTGACGGTGGAGCTTCCGCAGTTGAGCGACAGCGCGCTGCCGACTTCCCCTGCAGCCTTGCCCGTGGCGGACAGCTCTCGCGTCTGAGAGAAGCCACTCCCGCGGAAGACTTTGGAGTGCGGGAGCCATGCTCCCGCTTTCGGCTGCCGGGCGGGGTGCAAGCCTGCGGCGCAGCGGTGGCGAGCTCCGAATCTCCGGTGACATCGGGGGGAGCCGGGAAGCTCCCCCAAAGCGGAAGCAAGCTTCCGCACTCCAAATCCTGAGCCGGGGGGCGCTGCGCGCTGTCGATCAGCTCTCCCGCAGCGCGGCCAGCACCTGTTCGGCGTGGCCGTTGACCTTGACCTTGGGCCAGACCTGCGCGATGCGGCCTTCCTCGTCGATCAGGAAGGTGGTGCGCTCCACGCCCATGTAGGTCTTCCCGTACATCGACTTCTCTTTCCAGACGCCGTATTCGGTCGCTACCGCGGCGCCTTCGTCGGCGAGGAGGGAGAACGGGAGGGCGTGCTTCTCCGTGAACCTCTGGTGGCTCTTCACCGGGTCCGGGCTGATGCCGAGCAGCACCGCACCGGCGGCTTGCAGCTCGGCGTAGCGGTCGCGGAAGTCGCATGCTTCCTGCGTGCAGCCGGGGGTCAGGTCCTTCGGGTAGAAGTAGAGGACCACTTTCCGGCTGCGGAGGTCGGAGAGACGGACCGGCTCACCGTCGGTCGCCGGGAGCGTGAAGTCAGGGGCGAGGTCACCAATCTGCGGCATCGGCTTGGATCTCCAGAATCCGAACCGTTTTACCACGGAGAACACGAGGGCACAGAGAGGGAGCCAGAGAGGATGGGGCCTGGTCGGTCCGCTTTGCGAGTCCCGTGCTGCGGCCCCGGTCCGAACCTGATTCACCGCAGAGGGCGCTGAGGGCGCAGAGGGAACGCGGAGAGGGCACCCAGAGTTCAGGACTGATCCGCTGACGAGTCCATGTGCGGCCCCGGAGTATCTCCTTCTGGCTCCCCTCTCTGCGTCCTTTGCGCTCTCCGCGGTAAGTCCGGTTCGGATGGGTCGGCGTCTCTACGGTGAATAACGGTTCGGGCACCTATCGACTATAATTCGGGCGGCGCCGCGATTGGCGCTGCCGCGATCCCCAGGCAGGTCGACATGTCAGAGACCCCGCTCCGCAGGACCCCGCTTTACGAGACCCACGCCGCTCTCGGCGCCCGGCTGGTGCCGTTCGCGGGGTGGGAGATGCCGGTCCAGTATTCCGGCGTCATCGACGAGGTGAACGCCGTCCGCACCTCCGCGGGGCTGTTCGACGTCTCGCACATGGGCGAGCTGCACGTGAGCGGACCGGCGGCGCTGGCGTGGCTCAACTCCGTCACCACCAACGACGTCTCTCGCCTGCAGCCGGGCCGCGCGCACTACTCTCTGCTGCTGGACGAAGAGGCGGGGATTCTGGACGACATCCTGGTCTACTGCGTCGACACCGAGACGTTCATGGTGGTGGTGAACGCCGGCAACGCGGAGAAGGCGCGGCAGTGGCTGGAAGGGCACGTGGTCCCGGGGGTCACGCTGGAGGATTCCTCCGACGTCACGGCACTGATCGCGCTGCAAGGCCCGGCGGCGCGGGAGGTGCTGCAGCCGCTCTGCTCCGGGCCGCTGAACGAGCTGCGCCGCTTCGGGTTCGCCGCGGGAGAGGTGGCCGGCATTCCTTGCGTCGTCTCCCGGACCGGCTATACCGGGGAGGACGGATTCGAGCTCTTCACCCAGGGTGACGTCACCGCCCTCTGGAACGCGCTGCTGGAAGCGGGCGGCGGGCGCGTGAAGCCGTGCGGGCTGGGAGCGCGGGACGTGCTGCGCATCGAGGCGGGCAACGTGCTCTACGGCCACGAGATCTGGGAAGAGGTGAACCCGCTTTCCTCCGGCCTGATGTGGGTGGTAAAGATGGAGAAGGGGCCGTTCATCGGGCGGGACCGGCTGCAGGAGTACGTGCAGGCGGGGGCCGCGCTGGTGCTGGCCGGCCTCACCAGCACCACCCGCGCGATCCCGCGGCAGGAGTACGTGATCCGGAGCGGCGGGGAAGACGTCGGCTTCGTAACCAGCGGCACCTTCTCGCCCACGTTGAGCAAGCCGATCGGCATGGGCTACCTGCCGCCCGAGCTGGCCGAGCCCGGCACCGAAGTCTCCGTGGTGATCCGCGAGCGGGAAGAGAAGATGGTGGTGACGGAGCTGCCGTTCTACCGCGCCCAGCGGCAGTGATCCGGGAATTCACCGCAGAGACGCAGAGGACGCGGAGAGAACCCGAACTTTATAACCGCCAAGATCGCAGAGGACGCGAAGAGGAACCGGAAGAGACAAACCCCGGAGCCGCTGCACGGAATCCGGTAAGCGGGCCCGGCCCTGCCCTCATGGTCCGGTTCTCTCTGCGCTCTCCGCGGCTCTGCGGTGAATCTGGTTCGGATCGATCCCCTGCCCGGATACAACCGTCTGGCTTCCCATTCTTGAACCTTTAGACATGGCGTATACCCCCCACACTCCCGATCAGAAGTCCGAGATGCTCCGCTCGCTGGGGCTGGAGCGCGTGGAGCAGCTCTTCCAGGAGCAGATCCCCGACAAGCTGCTGCTGGAGCGGCCGCTCGACCTGCCCTCCGCGATGAGCGAGATCGAGGTGCGGCGGCACTTCCAGGACCTGGCAAGCTGCAACGTGGAGGCGGGGAGCCAGGCCTGCTTCCTGGGCGCGGGGATCTACGACCACTACGTGCCGAGCGTGGTGCCGACGATCATCCTGCGCGGGGAGTACCACACCGCGTACACCCCGTACCAGCCGGAGCTGAGCCAGGGCACGCTGCAGGCGATCTTCGAGTTCCAGACGATGATCAGCGCCCTCACCGGGATGGACGTCGCCAACGCCTCGATGTATGACGGCGCCACCGCGTTCGCGGAAGCGGTGATCCTGGCGGCCGGCTCCACCAACCGGGACGAGGCGGTGCTGGTGAACGTCCACCCTGCCTGGGTCCAGGTGACGCACACCTACGTGGAAGGCCTCGGCATCCGCGTGGTGGAGGCACCGGTCACCTCCGGCGTGGCCGATCTCGACTGGCTGCGGGAGAAGGTCGGCTCCGGGACCGCGGTCGTAGCCGTGCAGCAGCCGAACTTCTTCGGCGGGATCGAAGACCTGAAGGCGCTGGCGGACCTCGCCCACGGTGCCGGCGCGCTGCTGGTGGTCGGCGCCAACCCGATCTCCCTCGGCCTGCTGGAGGCACCCGGCACGCTCGGGGCGGACATCGCGGTGGGGGAGGGGCAGCCGCTGGGGCTGGGGATGAACTTCGGCGGGCCGCTGGTCGGCTACTTCGCCGCCAAGAACAAGTACCTGCGCCAGATGCCGGGCCGCCTGGTCTCCCAGACGAAGGACCGCGAGGGACGCAACGGCTTCGTGCTGACGCTGCAGACGCGGGAGCAGCATATCCGCCGGGAGCGCGCGACGAGCAACATTTGCACCAACCAGGGGCTGATGATGCTGGCGGCGACCGTCTACCTCTCCACGATGGGGAAGCAGGGCGTGCGCGAGGTGGCCGCCCAGTGCGTGCAGAAGGCGCACTACGCGGCGGAGCGGTTCGCCTCCGTCCCGGGCTACCGCCTGAAGTTCCAGGCGCCGTTCTTCCACGAGTTCGTGCTGCAGTGCCCCGGCGACGCCGCGGAGGTGGCCGACCGCCTCACCGACTACGGTATCCTGGCCGGCTACCCGCTCGGCCGGCACTACCCGGAGCTGGCGGACTGCCTGCTGGTGGCGGTCACCGAGAAGCGCACGCAGGAAGAGATCGACAAATTCTACGAGGCGCTGAAAGCCTGATCTAACGGCTGGTGTAGAGGAAGCGACGTGATGGAACCGTTGAAGGAAGTAAACCAGGCGACCGAGCCGTTGATCTACGAGATGTCGGTACCGGGGCGGGTCGGCTACTCGCTGCCGAAGCTCGACGTCCCGGCGGCGGACACCGCCTCGCTCTTGCCCGGCGTGGCGCTGCGGGGCGACCTACCGCTGCCGGAGGTGAGCGAGCTGGAGGTGGTGCGCCACTTCGTGCGGATGAGCCAGAAGAACCACGCCATCGACACCGGCTTCTACCCGCTCGGCTCCTGCACGATGAAGTACAACCCCAAGATCAACGAGGAGGTAGTCCGCTACCCCGGGATCGCGGAGTGCCACCCGTACCAGCCGGAGGAGCAGGTGCAGGGCGAGCTGGCGCTGATGTGGGCGCTGGAGCAGCTTCTGTGCGAGGTGGCGGGGATGGAGCGCGCCACGCTGCAGCCCGCCGCCGGCGCCGCCGGGGAGTTCACGGGCCTGCTGATCATCCGCGCCTACCACCGCTCCCGCGGCGAAGAGCAGCGCGACACCGTGATCGTGCCGGACTCGTCGCACGGCACCAACCCCGCTACGGCCGCCCGCTGCGGGTTCAAGACGGTCTCCGTGAAGTCGAACGCGCAGGGACGCGTCGACGTAGAGGCGTTGAAGGCGGTCGTGAACGAGCGGACCGCCGGCATCATGCTGACGAACCCGAACACGCTCGGCCTGTTCGAGACCGACATCGAGGAGATCGCGCAGATCGTCCACGACGCCGGGGGGCTGCTCTACATGGACGGCGCGAACATGAATGCCATCCTGGGAGTCACCCGACCCGGCGAGATGGGCTTCGACGTGATGCACTTCAACCTGCACAAGACGATGTCGACCCCGCACGGCGGCGGTGGCCCCGGCTCCGGGCCGGTCGCGGTGAAGGAGTTCCTGGCCCCGTTCCTGCCAACGCCGACCGTCGTCCGCGAGGGGGACCGCTACCGGCTGGAGTACGACCTGCCGGACTCCATCGGCAAGGTCCACGGCTTCTACGGCAACTTCGGCATCTCCGCCCGCGCCTACGCCTACATGCGCACCCAGGGCCGCGAGGGGCTGCGCGAGGTGAGCGAGATGGCGGTACTGAACGCGAACTACCTGGCGCAGCAGCTCGCGGAGGCATTCAGCTTCCCGCACGGCACCCGCTGCATGCACGAGTTCGTTCTCTCCGCCGACCGGCAGAAGGCGCTCGGCGTCTCCGCGCTCGACGTCGCCAAGCGGCTGATGGACTTCGGCTTCTATCCGCCGACGATCTACTTCCCGCTGATCGTGCCGGAGGCGATGATGATCGAGCCGACCGAAACGGAGACGCCGGAGACGCTCGATCGCTTCGCGGCGGTGATGAACCAGATCGCGGAAGAGGCGAAGACGAGTCCCGAGCTGGCGAAGGAAGCCCCGCACCACGCGCCGGTGCGGCGCCTGGACGAGGTGACCGCCGCCCGCAACCCGGTGCTCGCGTTCAACTGCTGCGCCCCCGTGTCGGCCCCCGGCACGCAGTAAGCGCTCGTCCGCCGACGTTTCGAAGGCGGACCGGACGTGGGTAACCCCGGTTGGGCGCGGCTGTCGCGTGGCAGGGGGAATAGGATGATCATCGGGGTTCCGACCGAAGTCAAGTCCGACGAGTACCGCGTCTCGGTGGTGCCGGCGGGGGTGGAGATCCTGACGCGGGCCGGGCACACCGTCCTGGTCCAGAGCGGGGCGGGACTCGGCACCAGCATCACCGACGCGGAGTACGCGGCCCACGGCGCCCGCATCGTGGAGACGGCAGCCGAGGTTTGGGGCGCGGCCGACCTGATCGTCAAGGTGAAGGAGCCGGTCGACTCCGAGTTCCCCCTGGTCCGGCGGGGGCAGGTGCTCTTTACCTACTTCCACCTGGCGGCCAGCGAGGCGCTCACCCGAACGCTGATGGAGCGGGGCTGCGTCTGCATCGCCTATGAGACGATCCAGGACGACGACGGCACCCTGCCGCTCCTCACTCCGATGAGCGAAGTGGCGGGCCGCATGGCGATCCAGGAGGGTGCCAAGTTCCTGGAGCGGCCCCAGCTCGGCCGCGGCATCCTGCTCTCCGGCGTCCCCGGCGTCCCGCCCGCGAAGATCGTGATTCTGGGCGGAGGGGTGGTGGGGCTGAACGCCGCCAAGATCGCCGCCGGCATCGGCGCGCTGGTGACGATCCTCGACGTCAACCTGGAGCGGCTGCGCTACCTGGACGACGTGATGCCGCAGAACGTCTTCACCCTCTACTCCAACCCGGCGAATATCCGCCGGATGCTGGGGGAGGCCGACCTCCTGATCGGCGCCGTGCTGGTGCGCGGCGACCGCGCCCCCGTACTTGTCACGCGAGAGATGCTCGGCCTGATGAAGCAGGGCGCGGTGATCGTCGACGTGGCGGTCGACCAGGGCGGCTGCGTGGAGACGATCCGCCCGACCACGCACACCCACCCGACTTATACGGTCGACGGCATCGTCCACTACGCGGTCGCCAACATGCCGGGAGCGGTCGCCGGCACCAGCACTTACGCCCTCACCAACGTGACGCTGCCGTACCTGAAACAGCTCGCCGACCTCGGCTGGCGGGACGCGCTCCGAGCCAACCCCGCGCTCTGCAAGGGGCTCAACGTCGCTGACGGCAAGGTCACCTTCGCCCCGGTGGCGGAGCTCTTCGGCCTCCCCTCCGCCGAGCCGGGGACGCTCCTGGCAGATTAGCCGCGACGGGCTCGATTGGTCCCCCGACCGGCCCCTCTCCCGATTGCCGTACGATCCCGCTTCTCCGGATACTGTTGGCGAAATCAGCAGGGCAGGAGAATTACCGGCGCGCGAGCACTCCGGCGAGATTCCCCTGGCGGGGAAGCGGTGGCAAGTGTCACACGCTGTAAAGTTGGTGCGCCCCGGGGCGCAGAGTATGTTTTGCCGGCTGCAGGGCGGG
>JBKBRF010000071.1:0-24107 GCA_046292385.1 Armatimonadota bacterium
CAGTCTCCCTTTCGACGAGAGGGAATCTCTTCCGGGCTAGCCTGTGGAGTGCGAATGCTTGCTTTCGCGCCCCGCGCCAGCGGGGCACCGGAGAAGCTTCCCGATTTCGCCAACAGTATCCGCAAGCGCGTCACTCCGGCAGTACCGTCGGGCTCCGCCCCCGATACGAACGAATGCTACGTCCCGGAAGGGTGCCGCTGGAGCGACACGCCCCTCGTCCCTTTGTGGGTTGACGAGCTTGCTCGGCCTCCCTCTCGCGCCGATTCCTGCTTGCGCAAAGGGGTGAGTAGTTCCCGGATGCTCCAGGTTGCAGGTTGAGCTCCCCGATGCGTGGGGTTCGGAACCTGGAACCTGCTAACCTGCAACTTTCTAACCTAACAGCATCGAGGGAGCGGCTCTCCCACTCTCCCTTGCTCCCACTCCCACAAATCAGCTGTCCCTGGTATCCAGCACTTCCCGCACGCGGACGGCCAGCTCCAAGGGTGAGCACGGCTTCTGGATCAGCAGCGCGCCGGAACGCTCCACGCCGTGGCGGAGGACGGCGTCGTCGGTGTGGCCGGTCATGTAGAGCACGCGCGTGGAGGGGCGAAGCTCCCCCAGCCGGTCCGCCAGTTCGCGGCCGCTCATGCCGGGCATCACCACGTCGGTGAGCAGCAGGTGGATCTCCCCGTCGTGCGCGGCGGCGAGGGAGAGCGCGGCGGTCCCGCTCTCCGCTTCCAGCACGGAGTAGCCCGCGCCGCGCAGCACATCACCCACCAGCCGCCGCACCATCTCCTCGTCCTCGGCGAGTAAGATCGTCTCACGGCCTCCGGGGAGCGGGCCCGCGGCCGGAGCGGCCGGCCGCTCTGCCGGCGGTGCCGTCGCGGCCGCCGGGAGGTAGATCTCGAAGGTGGTACCGGCTCCCGGCTCGCTCCAGACGGCGATGTGACCGCGGCACTGCTCCACGATGGCGTAGGTGGTGGCGAGTCCGAGCCCGACCCCTTCTCCCAGCGGCTTGGTGGTGAAGAACGGCTCGAAGATCTGCGCCAGCGTGTCGCTGTCCATCCCGCAGCCGACGTCCGTCACTCGGAGCAGCACGTACTCGCCGGGGGTGAGGTCGCCCATTCGCGCCGCTTCCCGCGCGCGCAGTCTCACCCGCTCGGTCTCGATCGAGAGGCGGCCGCCGCGCGGCATCGCGTCGCGAGCGTTGAGCGCCAGGTTCATTAGCACCTGCTGCATCTGCGCCGGGTCCGCCGTGATCCACGCGGCGGCCGGCGCGAGACGCGTCACCAGGTCGATGTCCTCCCCGATCAGGCGCCGGAGCATGCGGCTGACCTCCAGGACCAGCTCGTTCAGATCGAGCTGCTGGAACTGGGCGATCTGCTTGCGGCTGAAGGTGAGGAGCTGGCGGGTTAAGCCGGCCGCGCGGTCGGCGGCGGCGCTGATCTCCGTCAGATAGCCCCGCCGGCGGTCGCCGGGAGGCCAATCCGCCAGCAGCAACTCGGCATAGCCGTTGATCACGGCGAGCATGTTGTTGAAGTCGTGCGCCACGCCCCCCGCCAGGCGGCCGATCGCCTGCATCTTTTGCGCCTGGCGGAGCTGCTGCTCCAGCAGCTTCTGCTCGGTGACGTCCCGGTTGGCGCTCAGGATCGCGGTGCGGCCGGCGTAGTGGACCGCGGTGGCATGGATCTCCAGGTGCATCCGGGCGCCGTCGCGTCTCCGGTGGACCGTCTCGAAGTGGTGGAACACGCCGGGGCCCGCCAGCGTCGCCTCCACCTGCTCCCGGCCGTAAGGGATGTTCGTCGAGAGGTCCAGGATGGAGCGACCCACCAGTTCGTCTCGAGAGAAGCCGTACATCCGGCAGGCACGCTCGTTCGCTTCGAGCACGGCTTCCGTGTCGGGGTCCAGGATCAGGAGGCCATCGTGCGAGGCTTCGAAGAGGCCGCGGTAGTCGAGCTCCGACCGGCGGAGCGCCGCTTCGACCCGGTGGCGCTCCGTCACGTCGCGGGTGTTAACGACGATCCCCTCCACCGCCTCGTCCTGGAGCAGGTTGGCGCCGATCGCCTCCAGCACTCGCCAGGTGCCGTCCCCGTGCCGGAACTGGAGCTCCACCCGCTCCAGGCCGCCCGGACGGGCGAGAAGTCGCTGGAACGCCTCTGTAACCCGCGGCAGATCGCGCGGATGGACCTGCTCGAAGACGCTCCGGCCCAGCAGCTCCGTCGGCTCGTACCCGAGCACGTGCCGGATCGGAGGGCTCTGGTAGCGGATCCGGCCCTCCTCGTCGAGGATCGACACGACCTCGGAGCCGCGCTCCACCAGCGCCCGGAAGCGCTGCTCGCTGCGGAGACGATCGGCCTCCGCTTTCCGCTGCTCCGTGACGTCGCGAGAGTTGACCACGATTCCGGCGATATCGGGGTTTTCGAGCAGATTCCTGGCGATCGACTCGAGGCGCCGCCACTCCCCGGAGCGGGTGCGTGCCCGGTACTCCGCCCTCACCGGCTGGTCCGGCAGCGAGAGCGCCCGCACCAGCATCTCCCGGAACCGCGGCTCGTCTTCCGGGTGGACCAGCACCTGAAAGCTGGTGCCGGCGAGCTCCTGGGTGGTAAAGCCGAGGATGCGCTCCAGCGCGGCGCTCTGGAAGCAGACGGTACCGTCCCGCTCCAGGATCGAGATGATCTCGGACGCGTGCTGGATCAGTGCTCGGAATCGCACTTCCCGGCGGCGGAGCAGGGTCTCCATCTCCGGCTTGGACCCGCCCGGCAGCTCCAGCGACACGAGCCAGGTGTCCGGCTCGCCGTCTGCCGGCACCGGGCTGAAGAGTACCGTTCCGGATCTCGGATCGCCGCTCCGCACCGCCGCCGGAGCCGAGATCGCTTTCCCCGTCTCGAGCGCGGCCGGGCTCGGCAGCTCGACGTCCAGGTAGTCGGTGAGCGGTCGCCCCGCGCACCCGTCCGGCGCGCCAAGCAGCCGCGCGGCAGGAGGAGCCGCCGTGAGGACGGTGCCGTGCGGATCGATCAGCAGCACCGCGGATCCGAGTTGTCCGAAGATCGCTTCCAGTCGTGAGTCGGTCATGAGAGCGGGCGCGCTATCATGATCTTTCATGTCGGAGAGCCTGGTCGGGGAGGGGTTCTGTGTGTGGGGAGCTATCTAGGTTCGAGCCCAGCAAGAAACGTTCCAACCCACCCGATCCGCGGCATTCGTGCCGCAACTCTCACGCCGAAGTGGCGAGCTATCGGTCCAGAGCGGCCCTCAGCAGCCGCAGGGTGTTCTCACCGAGAATCTTGCGAATCTCCGCGGGGGCGTACCCGCGCGCCAGCAGGCCTTCCGTCAGCCGCGGATACTCCCCGGCGTGCGGCAGCGCGGTGCCGCCGCCGTCGAAGTCCGACCCGAGCCCGACGTGCTCGATCCCCGCGACCCGTACCGCGTGATCGACGTGGTCGAGCAGCCGCGACAGCATCTCCGCCGCTCCCGCCCCGTAACTCCATCCTTCCGAGAGGAAGCTCGGAACGAAGGTGATCCCCACCACGCCGCCGGCGCCGGCCAGCGCGCGAAGCTGGTCGTCCGAGAGGTTCCGCGGATGCGGACAGAGCGCGGCGCAGCAGCTATGCGATGCGATGACCGGCCGGCTGCTCACACGGAGGGTGTCGTAGAAGCCCCGCTCCGCGATGTGGGAGACGTCGACCAGCATCCCGAGCCGGTTCATCTCCCGCACCAGCCGCTCGCCGAAGCGCGTCAGCCCGCCGCCGCTCGCCGACTCCGCGTTCCCGGCCGCCGCCCAGGAGCTGGGGTTGTGCGTCAGCGTCAGCGAGCGCACGCCGGCGTGGTGGAGAAGCTGAAGGGCGTTCAGGCTCCCTTCCAGCGCGTCGCTGTTCTCCACGACCAGCACCGCCGCGAGCCGGCCCTCCCGCCGCGCTCCCTCGATCTCGGCCGCGGAGCGCGCCACCACCACCTGCCCCTCCAGCTCCTCCAGGTCGGTCAGGAAGTAGCCGAGCGCGTCGACGGCGTAGGCGAGGTGGTTCTTCCACGCCCGGGTCACGTCGACCGCGAAGAAGGCGCAGTCGATCCCGCCTTCCCGCAGCCGGGAGAGGGAGACCTGCCCGTTCCAGAGGGTCTCCTCTGGCTGCAGCGGACCGCGGAGCAGGGAAACGAGGCCCTCCCGCGCCGCCAGCGTGGGACTCGGCTGGGCGGAGAGGCTGAGGCCGCCGCGCCGGATCAGCGACACGATCGCGTCGTTGTGCGAATCGATGACGAGCGAATCGGCGTGGAGGCGGTAGACTTCATTCAGGTCCGGCATCGCGTGCTTTTCCTCCGGCTGGGCATTCCTCAGATATTCGGTCGCCGCGGCCCGGCCCCTACCCCGCGCGCCGAACCTCTCCTCCAGGCGCCCGTCCGGCGACGGCTCCGCCCCACGTTTAGGAACCAAAGGCACGGGTAAACCTGGGCTGGGCGCGTCCCCGCCCCACTCGCGCGCGTGTACGGAGCGGTTCCATGTCCCTCGTCTCCTCCGCCGGCGCTCCCTCGCAGCCGGTCGAGCACCTCGCTTCCTCCCCACAGCTCTGTGTGGCCCAGGTGGTCCGGAGTCTCGATACCGGCGGCCAGGAGATGCTCTGCGCGCGCCTGGCGGAGGGACTGGAGCGCGGGGCGTTCCGGCCGATCGTGATCTCGCTGCTGGGGGGAGGCTGGCTCACCCGCCGGCTCGAGGAGCAAGGCATACCGGTCCATTGCCTGAACGCGCCGGAGGGCTTCCGGCCGGAGCTGGTGCTGCGGCTCGCCCGTCTCTTTCGCGCGGAGGGGGTCGACGTTGCCCACTGTCACAACCAGAAGGCGATCTTCTACGGCGGCCTCGCCACGCTGCTCGCGCCGCGGACCCGGCTGGTGATTACCAAGCACGGACGCACGCCCTGGACCGGCGCCTCCGTCTCCCCCGCGCTGCGCCTCGCGGCCCGGCGAGCGCGCGCCGTCATCGCCGTTTCCGGCGACGTCGCCAGCCTGCTGCAGGAGGGGCGCTGGGCGGCGGCGGACCAGCTCGAGACAGTCTTGAACGGGGTCGATACGGAGGAGTTCACCGCCGGCGATCCGGCCGCGGCGCGGTCCGCGCTCGGGCTGCCGCCGGAAGCGCGGGTCGTAGGCACCGTGGCGCGGCTGGAGGCGGTAAAGGACCAGGCGACCCTGCTCCGCGGCTTCGCCCAGGTCTACCAGGAGCGGCCGGACGCCTGGCTCGTGCTGGCGGGAGACGGCACTCTGCGCGGGAGTTTGGAGGAGCTGGCGCGCTCGCTCGGCATTACGGATCGGACGCGGTTCCTCGGCGACCGCAGCGACGTTGCAGGGATACTGCCGGCGCTCGACGTCTTCTGCCTCCCCTCCCTGAGCGAAGGCACCTCGCTCACGCTGCTGGAGGCGATGTCGTGCGAGCGGCCGGTGGTCGCCACGGCGGTCGGCGGCAACCCGGAAGTGGTGGCGGACGGGCGCTCCGGCTTCCTCATCCCGCCCCAGCGCCCGGACCTCCTCGCGGAGCGGATCCTGACGCTCATCCAGAACCGCCCCCAGGCCCGCCTCTTCGGCAGCGAAGGCCGCCGAATCGTCGAGGCCCGCTACAGCCTCCGCGCCATGCTCTCGCGTCACCAGGAGATCTACTTAAAGGCAAAAGGCCTCTAAAGGCAAAAGTCAAAAGGCTAAAGTAGGAACGGGCTGCGCATGGTGCGGGGAGTCCGCACTCGTCATCGAATGATGGGGCCAGTATCGAGAGGTACGGGAACCCGTCTGCGCGAAAGCCCGGTTCGGAACTTTAGCCTTTAGCCTTTATACTTTTGCCTTTAAGGGCGGCGTTTGGGGAGCAAGCGCTCCTGGGGATGACCCGCTGACGAGGCCCGCTCCTCGTCATCAGGGAATCAACAAGGAGCAGAACGCCATGTCCGTCTGGCAGTGGATCTTCTGGCTGGCAGCGGCTTACGTCTTCTATACGTACCTCGGCTATCCGGCCCTTCTCGCGGTCCTGCGGACCGTCCGGAGCGCGAAGCAGACCCCGCCCGATCCCGCCTTCACCCCCCGCGTGGCGGTGATCCTGACCGTCCGCAACGAAGAGAACAATATCGCGCAGAAGCTCGACGACCTGCTGGCGCAGGACTACCCGGCCGAGCTGCTGGAGATCTGGGTCGCCTCCGACCAGTCGACCGACGGCACCAACGACGTCGTCCGCCGCTATCGCGAGCGGAACCCGCGCGTGCACCTGGTCGAGTACACGGAGAACATCGGGAAGTCGGTCGCCATCAACCGCACCATGCCGCTCTTCGACGCGGAGTTCGTGGTGATGTCCGACGTGCGGCAGCGAGTCGACCCGGACGCGATCCGGAAGATGGTGGCCCACTTCGCCGATCCGCGGGTCGGGGTGGTCGGCGCGGAGATGACGCTGGTGGACGCCGGCGGCCAGGCTTCCAGCGAGTGCACCGGCCTCTACTGGCGCTACGAGCGGGCGGTACGCCGGCTCGAATCGGAGCTGGGCCTGCTCTGCGGCGTCTCCGGCGCCTTCCTGGCGGTGCGCCGCAGCATCTTCCGCGACATTCCCGCGGGCAGCTACTGCGAAGACGTCACGCTGGCACTCTACGCGCGTTCGGCCGGGATGCAGGTGCGCTGGGAGCCCGGCGCGCGAATCTACGAGGTGATGCGGGACCCGTACACGGAGTTCCGGCGGAAGGTCCGCACGTTGGTCGGCAACTACCAGCTTCTCTCGCAGTTCTGGCAGATGTACCTGCCGTGGCGCGGCAGCACCGCCTTCTCCCTGCTGAGCCACAAGGTCTGCCGGCTCTTCATTCCGCTGGCGCTGGCGGCGCTCTTCCTCTCCGCCGCGGTCGCCGGCGCGGCGCACCCGTTCTACGTGGTGGCGGCGCTGGCGCAGACGGCGTTCTACCTGGCCGGCACGCTCGGAATCGCGTTCGCGGCGATGCGCAGGTCGCGCCTGGTGAACGCGTGCGGCGCCTTCTGCATGCTCAACTGGGCGGCCCTGGTGGCGCTGGTCCACGTGCTCCGGCACGGCCCGCGCATCCAGTGGCGGTAGCCGCGGCATCCGACGCTTGAATCCGACCACAAGGGGCGGAGTCCGCAGGGGCTCCGCCCTCTTTTTCGTGCCTGGCTACCCCCGGACCCGGATCGCGAGCGTAGCCATACCGGCAGCGACTCAAGCTCCCAAGGACGCGACGGAGCCACAGGGGTCGCCAGCGAGCAGGAGCAGGAGTTGTCGATGACCTTCCCGGTCACCCGCGGCCATGAAAGGTGCGGCGGCGGATCCTGCTTACGGGGCCTCACCCTTCCCTCGCAGGGAAGGGGGTTTGGGGGGTTAGGCCGCGCCGGATGGTCCACCTGCCGCTCCCGCCTCATAGCCTCTGAGAAAGAGAAGGAGAACGAGAAGGAGTGCGAGCCGCCGCCCACGGAGGGTTCGGATTCATCCTTCATCCTTCATCCTTCATCCTTCATCCTTCGAAAGAAGCCCCCGCCTGCCTGGGGCGTTAGCCCTTCCAGGGAGAGGGGTTTAGGATCTGGCGATGCCGGGATTAACGGATTAGCCGGCGCCAGCCGGGTGCCAGGCCCCAGGAGGGCAGGCAGCGATCAACAGATGGAGAGTTCCAGATGCTGACTCTGGTAACCGGTGGAGCGGGCTTCATCGGTTCTCACATAACGGACACCCTGATCGAGGACGGGCATCAGGTCCGCGTGCTCGACAACCTCGCCTCCGGGTCGCTTGGCAACTTCGCGTACCCTCGGCAGGTCGAGTTCGTCGACGGCGACATCCGCGATCCGGAGGTCCTGGCCCGGGCGATGCAGGGGGTCGAGGTGGTCTTCCACCAGGCCGCCGTGCCGTCCGTCCCCCGCTCCGTGGCGGACCCGGCCACCTGCCATCACGTCAACGTAACCGGCACGTTCAACGTGCTGCTCGCCGCGCGGGACGCCGGAGTGCGGCGGGTCGTCTTCGCCTCTTCCAGCTCAGTATACGGCGACACGCCAGAGCTCCCTAAGCACGAGGGGATGATCCCGCGGCCGCTCTCTCCGTACGCCGCCGCGAAGCTGGCCGGGGAGCATTACTGCCGGCTCTTCTACCAGCACTACGGCCTGGAGACGGTGGCGCTGCGCTACTTCAACGTCTTCGGACCGCGCCAGAGCCCCAACTCCGAGTACGCGGCGGTGATCCCGAAGCTCACCACGATGGTGCTCGCGGGAGAGCAGCCGGTGATCTACGGGGATGGAGAGCAGACGCGGGACTTCACCTCCGTGCGCAACGTGGTAGCGGCGAACCTGGGGGCGGCTTTCTCTCCGCTCGCGGTGGGTAAGGTGTACAACATCGCCTGCGGCGAGCGGATCAGCCTGAACCAGCTCCTGGAGAAGATCGCCGCGCTGGCGGGGCGCGAGGTGCGCGCCCGCTACCTGGAGACTCGGGCCGGCGACGTGCGGGACTCCCTGGCGGATATCTCCGCCGCCCGCCGCGATCTCGGGTACGAGCCGTCCGTCACCCTGGAAGAGGGGCTCCTCGAACTGGTGGAGCCGGTGCAGGTCCGGATGGCAGCTTAGTCCGCTCACTCGCTCAAGTAAATCAACGGGCCCAGCCCGGGAGGATCATAGAATGAATGCCCTGGTTACCGGCGGAGCGGGATATATCGGCTCCAACCTCTGCGATGCGCTGCTCGAGAGGGGCTATACGGTTAGCGTAATCGACAACCTGAGCACCGGCAGCCTCTCGAACATCGCGCACCTGCAGGGCGATCCGCGCTTCCGCTTCGTGCGCGGCTGCATCCTGGACAGTCCCGAGTTGCCGGAGCTGGTGCGCCGCGCGGACAAGGTATTCCACCTGGCCGCTGCCGTCGGCGTGAAGTACATCTGCGACGATCCGCTCACCGGCATGATCGTGAACATCCGCGGTACGGAGCGGGTGATGGAGCATGCCGCGCGCTACGGCAAGCGGACCGTCATTGCCTCCAGCAGCGAGGTGTACGGGAAGTCGAACGGCACGCCGCTCCGGGAAGACGCGGAGCGCGTGCTGGGGCCGACCCACATCAACCGGTGGTCGTACTCCATCTCCAAGGCGATCGACGAGCATGTCGCCTACGCCTACGCGGCGCAGGGGATGCCGGTCTCGATCGTGCGCTACTTCAACTCCTACGGCCCGCGGATCAGCGAGAACGGCTACGGCAGCGTGGTGGCGCAGTTCACCCGGCAGGCCCTGGCCGGCGAGCCGATCACCGTGCACGGCAACGGCCAGCAGACCCGCTCGTTCACCTTCGTGGCCGATACGGTGCGCGGCACGATCCTGGCGAACGAGGTTCCCGAAGCGATCGGGGACGTCTTCAACGTCGGCTCGGAGTATGAGGTGACGATCCTGGAGCTGGCGCGGATGGTGCGCGACCTCACCGGCTCCCGGAGCGAGATCGTCTACGAGCCGCACTGGAAGTACTACGGCGAGAGCTACGAGGACACCGCCCGGCGCCGGCCGGACACGACCAAGAGCGCCCGCATCCTCGGCTTCCGCGCCAGCACCCCGCTGCGGGAGGGTCTGAAACGGACGATCGAGTGGTGCCGCGAGCACTACGCCGCCGCCCGGGTGAGCCGCCCGGAGCCGGTCTTCGCCCCGATCGCGGAGCCGATCGCGGCCTGACGGATCCGGGGAGCGGGAGGGCCCTCCCTCCCGCTCCCCCACCCTCGCCTCTGCAAGTCTCCCCCTGGAATCCCCGTATGGAGCTCCTGAGAAAAGTCGGCGAGTACGCGCCCCAACGCTGGCTGCCGGACTACCTCCACGGCCGCCTCACGCGCCGCCGCGCGCCGGACGGCGCTGCAGTCCACCTCCTCTTCAGCATCGTCGACCATTGGGAGCCGTCCGTCGGCGGCGTCTCCGCGGAGGAAGCGTGGGAGCGCGTGCGAGACTGGACCACGCTCTACCCGCGGGCAGCCGCCGCGCACGCAGACGCGGACGGCGTGCCGCCGCAGTATTCGTTCTTCTACCCGCACGACGAATACCGCCGGGGCGAGCTGGCCGCGCTCTCGGAGCTGTGCGCGAGCGGCTTCGGCGAGGTGGAGGTCCACCTCCATCACCACGACGATACCTCCGCTTCCCTCACGGCGAAGCTGGAGGAGGCGGTCGGGCTCTACCGCGAGGCGGGGTGCCTCGGTGCGCGCCGCGATGGGACCGCCGCCTACGGCTTCATCCACGGCGACTGGGCGCTCGACAACTCCCGCTGCGAGCACGGCCGGAACTACTGCGGCGTGAACGACGAGATCCGGGTCCTCGCCCGCACCGGCTGCTACGCCGACTTCACCTTCCCGGTTCTCGGCGGAGAAGCGCAGCCGCGCTGGGTGAACCGCGTAATGTGGGTGACCGACGATCCGGACCGGCCGCGCTCCTACGACCGCGGGCAGCAGGCGCGGGTGGGCCGCGCGGCGCCGGGCGACCTCCCGCTGATCCCCGGTCCCGTGGCGATCCACCGGGACGGGCGCGGCCGCCCCCGCCTGGACGACGGTCAGCTCACCGGCGGCAACCCGTGGCGGCCGGACCGGGTCGACGCCTGGGTCGCGGCCGGGGTCCACGTGATCGACCGGCCGGAGTGGATCTTCGTGAAGCTCCACACCCACGGCTGCGCCGACTCGACCCGGCTGGCGCTGCTGAAGGGAGAGCTCGACCGGCTCTGGACCGACCTGGAGCGCCGCTACAACGACGGCGACCGGTACCGCCTGCACTACGTCACCGCGCGGGAAAGCTACAACATCCTCCGCGCCGCGGAAGACGGGCTGGACGGCGATCCGGGCCGGTACCGCGACTACGAGATCGCGCCCCCTCGGCACCGCCGCGCGCGCCGGTGGGAGACGCTGCGCCTGTCCGACTGGGAGACGGTAGCGGCATGAGCATTCCCCTGCGTCACCAGCTCACCCGGAGAGCGTGGCTCCTGGCGCCGCTCGTGGCGGCGGTCGGCCTCGCCTGCGCGCCGATCCACGGCTCCGCGGCGAGCGCGCCCGCGGTGTGGGCCTGCGGAGAGAGCCTCAAGGTGAAGCCGGAGCTCGCCCCGCAAGAGCGCAACAGCGTCTGGGACGCGGCGACCGGAGCGATTACCCTGCACGGCGCGCGCGGCGAGTACGTCGGTTTCCAGGTCGTCCCGTGCGCGGGAAACTCGCCGCTGGAGCAGGTGGAGGTGCGGATCTCCGCCCTCCGCGGACCGGGCGGGGCCGCCCTCGCCGCGGAGAACATCGACCGCTTCCGGCAGCACTACCTGAAGGTGACGGTCCCCTCCGAGTTCGAGAAGGGGCATCCGGTGCCCGAATCGGCCGCCGGCGAGTTTCCGGTCCAGATGGTGCCGCTGCGGGAAGGCAAGCCGGGGCAGACGTTCAGCGTCCCCGCCGGCCGAAACCAGCCGGTCTGGATCGACCTCTTCATCCCGGAGGGACAGGCGCCGGGCGACTACGCCGGCGAGGTGGAGGTGGTGGCGGCCGGCCAGCCGCTGGCGAAGCTCCCGCTGCGGCTGACGGTCTGGCGCTTCACGCTGCCGCGGGAGACGCACCTGAAGACGTTCATCCCCGCCGGTCCGGAGCTGCTCCAGTGGGCGTTCGGGCTCGACCGCGGCGACGAAGCGGGCCTGGCGGCGCTGGAGGACCGCTTCTTCCAGATGGCGCACCAGCACCGCCTCAACTTCCAGCCCTCCGCGGACGACGACCTCGCGGCGGAATGGGGCGGCCGGTACCCGAAGTATCTCGACGGCAGCGCCTTCAAGACGCGCGCGGGGATTGGCGCCGGCCAGAACCTGCTAGTGACCGGCACCGGCGAGGGCGAGACCAAGGCGGAGGTCGTCGCGCACGTCCGCCGCGCGTACGACTGGTGGAAGGCGCTGCCGAAGAAGCCGGACCTGGTCTGCTACGTCTACGACGAGCCGTCGGACGACGAGGAGTTCAAGATCGCCGCCGAGCGGGCGCGCTGGATCCGCGAGGCGCTCGGGCCGGAGCTGCCGCTGCTGGTCGCCACCACGCAGCCGCGCCGACTCCCGCCCGGCCTGATCAACGCCTGGGGTGAGCTGCCGGCGCCGGAGGTGGCGCCCCGGCAGGCCGCGGGTGAGCGGATCTGGGCGACCAACTTCGGCTACGCCGGCGGGCCGTATGTCGACACTCCCGGCTACGCCGGCCGCAGCCAGGGCTGGATGGCGTGGAAGATGAAGCTCGACGCCTGGCACTTCTGGGACTCGTGCTACTGGGTCGACCGCCAGAACCTCCGCGGCCCGGACGGCAAGCGCATTGCAACGCGTACCATCTGGGAGAACCCGGCGAAGTACCTGCTCGACACCTGGAAGGAGCCGCTCACCTACGACCAGTTCCGCGACCCGAAGCAGAAGTACGCCATCCGCATCAACGGCGACGGCGTGCTCTTCTACCCCGGTACCGGAGTGGGTCTCCAGGAGCCGATTGCCGGCTTCACGATGAAGTCGCTGCGCCGCGGCCTGCAGGACTACGAGTACCTCTGGCTCCTGGCCAAAGCAGGGAAGCCGGCAGACGACGTGGTGAACCGCGTCACCCCTAAGCCCAACGAGTGGGCGCGCGACCCGGACGCCTGGGACGCGGCGCGCCTGGAGCTGGGGCGGCGGCTCGACGCGCTGGCAGAGTAGTGCGTAGGCTCGTATTGCGTAGTGCGTATTCCGTAGCGTTTGGCACGCCGGTGCTGCCGACAGCGTCGTGCCGATCGAGGCGCCTTAACAGCCCTTCGCCCGGCACGACGCCTCGCTTTACGGGATTTGCCCTTCGCTACGGAATACGCACTACGCAGTAGCAGCCACCCGCGAGGACGCTCGCCTGCTGGTTCCGACCCAACCACTGGCCAAAGCACGCGGACTACAGGATCGTCCCGATCGGCTGCCCGGTCGAGATCTTGAGCGGCCGGTTGGTCCGGTCGTAGACCTCCGTCTCCGGATGGATGCCCATGCAGTGGTAGAGGGTGGCGGCGATGTCCGCCGGGCCGACCGGATCTGACGCGGGGTAGGCGGCTTCGGCGTCGGAGGTGCCGTGGACGCGGCCGCCCTGGATCCCGCCGCCGGCCAGGACCGTGGTGTAGACGCCGGCCCAGTGGTCGCGGCCGGCATCCTTGTTGATCTTCGGGGTGCGGCCGAACTCCCCCGTGGCGATCACCAGCGTCGAGTCGAGGAGACCGCGGTCGGTGAGGTCCTGCAGCAGGGTGCTGAAGCTGCGGTCGAACGGCGGCAGCAGGCTGTCCTTCATCGCGGCGAAGTTATTCCCGTGCGTGTCCCACGGGCCGCCGCGCGACCAGTTGACGGTGACGCACGGCACGCCCGCTTCGATCAGCCGCCGGGCGAGGATGAGACTCTGGCCGAAGGTGTCCCGGCCGAACCGCTCCCGCAGCTCCGGCTTCTCCGGGGAGAGGTCGAGCGCCTCCCGAATCTGCCGGCTCGCCAGCAGCTCGAAGGCGCCGCGCCGGATCGCGTCGAGCGCCTCCGCGGGCGCGCCCCGCTCCGCCAGCCGGGCGCCCCGCTCCACCGAGTCGAGCAGCGTGCGGCGGCGGTCGAGGCGCAGCGTCGGGATCTCCTTCGGCAGCGAGAGCTCCGGCACGCGGAAGTCGGGGCGATTCGGATCGCCTTCCACCACGAACGGCTCCAGCGCCGGGCCGAGGAAGCCGGCGCGCTGGCCCGGGATCTGGTTCCCGCAGACGATCTGCGTGCCGCCGACGACGATGAACGGGGGGACGGAGACCTTCGGCGGCCGCAGCGCGCTGATCACGGAGCCGTACGCGGGGTAGTCGTCGACACTCGGCACCGGGTTGGTGTTCGGCATCGGGTGCGGAAAACCGGTGAAGTTGGTGTACATCGCGCTGCCGTGCCCGTTGTCCGGGTGGGTCACGGAGCGCACCAGCACGTACCGGTCGGCCATGCGCGCCAGCTTCGGCAGGTGCTCGCAGATCCGGATGCCGGAGACGTTCGTCTCGATCGGCTTGAACTCGCCGCGCACGTCGGACGGCGCGTCCGGCTTGAGGTCCCACATGTCCTGGTGGCTGGGACCGCCGAAGAGCGAGATGAAGAGGAGCGACTTCGCCCGGCCAAAGCCGCGCGGACCGGCGGCGCGCGCCAGCGCCGGCGCGCCCCGGAGGCCGAGCATTCCCAGCCCGCCGAACCGCAGCAGCTCGCGGCGCGTGGTCCCGTCACAGACCCGGCTGGCCCGCCCCTCCACACGAATCATGACATCTCCCCTCCGGAAGACAATGCGTCATACGGAGAGACACCGGGAGACGGGAGGGGTTTCAGTACGTAGTGCGTATCGCGTATTGCGTAGCGGCTCGCTTGCCGGTGTCTGCGCGGGCGTCGTGCCGGGCGAAGCGCTGCAAAGGCTTCTCGCCCGGCACGACGTTCTGTAACGAGGAAGCAGCCGATCGCTACGCAATACGCGATACGGAATACGAATTCACTCCGCGTCCTCGCGCGGGGCGTACTCCTTGCGCGAGAAGACGAGGAGCGCGAGGGCGAGGCAGACGACGATTACGCCGGCCAGGACCGTCCACGCGGTGCCCTGCGTGATCGTGGTGGGGCTCAGCATCTGCAGCAGATCGACCAGGTCCCCGTCTGCGTTCGCGCCTTCCGGCATCGGGTGCGGGGCCAACGTGCGGAGGTAGGTCATCAGGCTCAGGTACTTGAACGAGCCCGGGATCAGCGGGACCCACGTCTCCCAGCCGAACGCGAAGAAGAGGCCCCACAGGAGCGGTCGCGGCAGCGCGGTGGCAACCAACAGGAACAGGCTTCCGTAGGCCAGGGCACCGAGCGGCAGCACCAGCAGGTCGCGGCGCACCGCCTCCGCGAAGAGCTGGGAGGGGCCGAAGGTAGCGAGCGCCAGCAGCAGCGTGCCGGCGAGGATCGCGACCGTGATGCCGACGACGGCGCCCGCGAAGCGGGAGAAGAGGACCCGCGCGCGCGCCACCGGACGGGTGAGGAGATAGACGATCGTCCGCCCCTCGATCTCGCTGGCGACGACCCCAGTGCCGAACAGCACCGCCAGCACCACCAGGATGAAGTTGAAGATCAGCGTCCCGGAGAGCGTGTTGTAGGCGGCCGGGGCCTGGAAGTCGTTCGCCCCGGCGGCGAAGCGCCAGATGAGTCCCAGGATCGCCGGCAGCAGCACCAGCGGGGCCGCGGCTAGGAGGCGCTTGGGGCGGAGCACGTCCCGGAGAGCCTGTTTGAAGAGCAGCAGATCCGGCATGGGTCCTCCGCCTACTTCTGTTCCGTCAGATAGCGGAAGACCGCTTCGAGGTTGTTGTCCGGCGACTCGAAGCCGTGGACGACGTGATCGTTCGCGAGCACCAGGTCCGCGAGCGAGGCGTAGAAGGCGTCCGCATCCCGCGTCTCCACCTCCAGCCGGCGCGGGTCCCGGTCGTCGAACCGGGCGCTCACCACAAATGGCAGGTAGAGCAGGTCGCGCGCTAGCCGCCGCGGCTCCTCGCAGAGGAGCGCGATGCGGTGCGGATGGCGGTCGATCAGCTCGCGAATCCGGTAGAGGTCGCCCTGCGCCAGCAGGCGCCCGCGATGGATCAGCAGGATGCGCCGGGTCAGCTGCTCCACCTCGTGGAGGATGTGGCTGGAGACGACGACGCACTTGCCCGTCGCCGCGAAGCCTTCGATCAGCGCCGTCACCTCGCGGCGGCCGACCGGGTCGAGTCCGTTGAGCGGCTCATCGAGCAGCAGCACTTCGGGGTCGTGCGCCACCGCCTGCGCCAGCTTGATCCGCTGCCGCATTCCCTTGGAGTAGCCGCCAATCCGGCGGTCGGCGTTCGGCTCCATCCCGACCAGCCGGATCGATTCGTCCGCCCGGCGGTTCCGCTCCGCGGCGGAGTAGCCGTTCAGGCCGGTCAGGAAGCGCACCCACTCCCGCCCGGTCATGTCTTCGTAGAAGCTGTCGACCTCCGGGCAGTAGCCGAGGCGGCGGTAGACTCGGGCGTTGGAGAACGGCCGCTCCTTCAGTACCTCCACCTTACCGGTGGTGGGCCGGAGCTGCCCGCTCACCAGCTTCATGAAGGTCGACTTGCCGGCGCCGTTGGGTCCGAGCAGGGCGGTGATGCCCGCGTCGATCTGGCAGGTGATGTCGTTCAGACCGATCACCTGGCCGTACCAGCGGGAGGCGCGCGCGAAGTGGATCATCCGGTCACCACGTCCACCGCGCGCACCCGGAAACGGGCCATCGCGATGCCCAACACGATCAGCACGCCCAGCGCCGTCCAGAGCACCCACTCTGTTGGAGTGAGGATGTCTTCCGGGGATACTCCGTTGGGATTGCTCACGCCGAGCCCCATGAACGTCGGCTCGCCATCGTAGACCGCCCCCGCCAGCCCCCACAGGATCCCCGAAGGAGAGAGTGAAGTGATCGTCGTCGCGAGCTGCTTCTTTCCGGTCTGGAAGACGATCATCGAGAGGATCAGGAGCACGATGCGTGACCCGACGTAGAAGGCCGCGTAGAGGCCGCCCGCCAGCAGCGGCCGCTTGAACCACGCCGAGATCCCGATGATCAGGCTGGCGTGAAGCGCGGCCTGCATGGAGGTCATCGCCAGGAGCTGGACGATCAGGTAGGGATAGTCCTTGAAGAAGCCCTGGCCGGCGTAGCTCAGCGCGCAGTAGAGGTAGAGAACCAGCGCGGGGACAAGCGCCGGTGCCAGCAGCGCGAAGAACAGCCCCAGCCACTTGCCGGCCAGGTAGTCGTTCTTCGTCATCGGCTTGGAGAGGTAGATCTGGAGCGCGTTGGTGCGGTTGTCCCCGGCGATGCTCGCCGCCCCCACCAGCAGCGCCAGCAGGAAGATCCAGAACTGCCCCTGTCCGAACGCGTGGTAGAACGTCTGGTTGAACTCGGGTGCGGCTACGATCGGCGCCTGCGTGGCGACCTGCTGCTGCAAGTAGAGCAGGAACCCGCCGAGCAGGTACGGAAGAGAGGCGAAGACCGCGAACACCCAGTACGGCCAGCGGCGGACGAACATCCGCAGCATGGCACGGGCGATGATCCAGGGCCGGAACGGGTGCCGGAGCAGGGGCCCATCGTAGTTGCGGTAGCTGACGTCCGCGATCGGACCGTCCGGCGCCGGCGGCACCGCTGCATGCTGCGTCATCCCACCGCCTCCAGGAATACGTCTTCCAGGCTCCGCTGCGCCGCGCGGAAGCCGCGGACCTGCGTCCCGGCCTCCCGCGCCGCCTCGAAGAGCAGCCGCCCGGGCTGGATCTCGGGGCTCGGCAGCGTGATCCGCAGCCGCGAGCCGATGCTGTTGGCGATGGTGATGCCGCGCCGCCGCAGCGCCTCCTCCAGCGCCGGAGACGGCTCCCGCAGCTCCACGTCGACCTGCGAGCCGCCCACCCCCCGCAGCTCCTCGATCGTTCCCTGCGCCGCAATCGCGCCGCTCTTCATCACGATCACGCGGTCGCAGGTCCGCTCGATGTCCGGCATCAGGTGCGAGGAGACGACGACGTTCACGCCCTTACCGTGGGAGATGTCCCGCACCAGCTCCAGCATCTGCGCGCGCCCGTCGGGGTCGAGGCCGTTCGTCGGCTCGTCGAGGAAGACCAGCTTCGGACCGTGCACGATCGCCTGCGCCAGCTTGATCCGCTGCTTCATGCCGGTGGAGTAGGTCTCCACGTCGCGGTAGCGCGCCTCGCCCAGGCGGCAGTACTCCAGCACCTCGTGCGCGCGCCGGAGCGCCTGGCTGGGCGGCATCCCCGCCAGCTCGCCCGCGTAGCTGACGAAGGAGACGGCGTTCATGCCCGGAATGTGGCAGTCGCTCTCCGGCATCAGGCCGATCTTCTGCCGGATGTGCAGACCTTCCCGGGCGACGTCGAGCCCCAGCACCTCCGCCCGCCCGCCGGAGGGCCGGATAAACCCGAGCAGCGTCTTGAGCAGGGTCGTCTTCCCCGCCCCGTTCGGCCCCAGCAGGCCCACGCAGCCCTCCGGCAGCTCCATGGAGAGCCCGGAGATGACGGTGCGGCGCCCGTAGCGGACGCTCAGGTTATCGACGGTGGCAAGCGGCATAAGAGCGGGAGGCCGGCCGGGGAGCAGCAAAAGGGGGACAGAAGGAGAACGCGCCTGCGCCGGTAGTTCTTGCACCGAATCTCCGCTTCCTCCCCTGATCGCTGCCATGGCGCGTCGCAGCCGGGGACCGCAGCCACACCCGGCGCTGGCGCGGTGACCAGCGGAGGCGCTGCGAACCGGTATAATCGAGGTGAGGAAAGAATGGAGGTGCGCGGTGTCGATCACGCCGGACCAGCACGAGATCGAAGTCGAGCAGGAGCTGCGCAGGCTCCGGTACACCGCGGAAGAGCGAGCGCGCCTGTTCCCGCCGAAGGCCCCGTTCCGCTACGAGGACTGGCAGCGGGAGGCGCCGCCCACGAGCGCGGACGAGCGCGCGGGCTGGGACGAGTTTCTGCGGGAGCGGGAGAGTGAGCGGGAGGAAAGCCTGGCTCGCGAGCTGGGTGTCTCCGAGTGAGACCCCACCCGTCACCGTCAGTCCTGATCGATACAGACGTACTCTCGTTCTTTTTCAACCAGGATCCTGTCCGCGTCCCCCGCTATCGTCCGCATCTGGAAGATCACTCGCTCTACATCTCGTTCGTCACGGTCGCAGAGATGCGCTACGGCGCTCGCCTCCGCGGCCGGGGACCTTCCCGCCTTTCGGCGCTCGACCACTTCTTTGAGCGCTACACCATGGTCGGATCCTCACCGGACCTGGGCAGCGCATGGGCCGAGATCCGCGCCCATACCCGACGCGCCGGCCGACCTATCGCGAGCCAGGACTCCTGGATCGCCGCAGCAGCCGTGATCCTCGAGATGCCGCTCGTCACCCACAACGCCACGCACTTCCAGCACGTCCCCCTCCTCCGCATCATCACGGAGCCCGACGGTTAACCAGCGAGCGCACGTTAGCCCATTTCCTCATCACCCGCCTCCCGACCGGCGCTCACGTTGCCGGCCGGTTCGAATTCATCCCTCATCCTTCCGCCCTCATCCCTCAGAAGATGTCTGCCATCGAAGTCCGCAGCCTCACCAAGACCTACCTCTCGCACCGGAAGGAGCCGGGGGTGCTCGGCACGCTGCGGTCGCTCGTGCGGCGGGAGACGCTGCGGGTGGAGGCGGTGCGGTCGATCAGCTTCGACGTGGAGGAAGGGGAGCTGGTCGGGTTCCTGGGCCCCAACGGCGCGGGGAAGACGACCGCCCTCAAGATGCTCTCCGGCATTATCTACCCCACCTCCGGCGAGGCGCGGATCTTCGGCTACGTGCCGTGGGAGCGGCGGCCGCAGCTCCAGCGGCAGTTCGCCATCGTGATGGGGCAGAAGAACCAGCTCTGGTGGGACCTGCCGCCGTCCGAGTCGTTCCGGATGCTGAAGGAGATCTACGAGGTCTCGGATGCGGACTACCGCCGCCGCCTGGGCGAGCTGACGGAGATGCTGGAGATCGAGCGGCTCCTCCACGTACAGGTGCGGAAGATGAGCCTGGGGGAGCGGATGAAGTGCGAGCTCGCCGCCGCGCTGCTGCACGCGCCGCGCCTGCTCTTCCTGGACGAGCCGACGATCGGGCTCGACGTCGTCTCTCAGAAGCGGCTGCGGGACTTCATCGGCGAGTACAACCGCCGCGAGCGGGTCACGATCCTGCTCACCTCCCATTACATGCAGGACATCCAGGAGCTGTGCGACCGCGTGGTGATCATCAACCACGGCCAGATCATGTTCGACGACCGGCTCCAGGTGCTGCTCCAGCGCCACAGCCACACCAAGCGGCTGCGGCTGGTCTTCGAGGAAGAAGTGCCCCGCGAGCGGCTGGAGCGCTTCGCCCCCTGCCTCGATTACGGCTCCCACAGCGCCACCCTGGAAGTGCCGCGCGGCCGCAGCGCGGAGGTGGCGGCCCGCGTGCTCACGGAGCTGCCGGTGGCGGATATCGCCATCGAGGAGATGGAAGCGGAAGAGGTGATCCGCGAGATCTTCACCGCGGGCTCGGCGGCCGCGGAGTGAGCTCGCGAGCTTCCTCCACCTGCACGCCACTCGGCTTGAACTGAGCTCACGCGGACACAGCGGAAGCACCGGGTCGCCAGCGAGCAGGAGCAAGAGTAAGAGCAGGAGCAGGACCTTCCCCGGTGCGAAAACTCCGCGCGACGGCGCAAGCGTGAGACTACTTGACACCCCGGCGGGATTTCGCACTAGAATTACCGCGGATTTAGCACTCGACTACTGCGAGTGCTAACCAGAGTCCACTTGACCCAGGTTTTCCGGCCCGGCGCTCCGGCGCGCGGCCGGGTATCTCCGCCCCACCCGGGGCGCTATGGCTCGCGGCGCCGCGAGCCCGGACGCTTAGCACGCAGGAGAGGTGACTAACATGGCCAGTCTCAAGCCGCTTTCCGATCGAATCATCGTGAAGGCCGTCGAGGGCGAAGAGAAGACCGCCGGCGGCATCGTGCTGCCGGACTCCGCCAAGGAGAAGCCGCAGCAGGGCGAGGTGGTCGCCGTCGGCCCCGGCAAGGTGCAGGACAACGGCAAGACCGCGCCGATGGACGTGCAGGTCGGCGACCGCGTCTACTACGGCAAGTACAGCGGCACCGAAGTGAAGCTGGACGGCCAGGAGCTGGTGGTCCTCCGCCAGGACGACATCCTCGGCGTAGTCGAAGCCTAGTCTTAGGGTTTAAGGTCTAGGGTCTAGGGTCTAGGGGGTCGAGGACGGGGAGCCTGGTGTTCACGGTTTAGGTCTGGGCGGGTGACGGACGCGGGGGGAAGGATCGCGGCGTAAGCCGCACCACCCCTACACCCTAGACCCTAACCCCTATACCCTCGCGAAATCGCGGTGCAAGCGGCACCACCCCTACACCCTGACCCCTGGACCCTACACCCTCCAGAAACGGGAGAATTCCGATGGCAGCGAAAGAGCTGATTTACGACGAGGCGGCGCGGCGGGCCCTGGAGCGGGGCGTCAACGCGCTAGCGGACACGGTGAAGGTGACCCTCGGCCCGCGCGGCCGGAACGTGGTGATCGAGAAGAAGTTCGGCTCCCCCTCCGTGGTGAGCGACGGCGTGACGATCGCCAAGGAGATCAGCGTCGAGGACCCGTTCGAGAACATGGGCGCCCAGCTCGTGCGCGAAGTGGCGTCCAAGACGAACGACGTGGCGGGTGACGGCACCACCACCGCGACTGTCCTCGCGCAGGCGATCTTCCGCGAAGGCCTCCGCGTGGTGGCGGCCGGCGCCAACCCGATCGCCGTGAAGCGCGGCATCGACAAGGCGGTGGAGCGCGCGGTTCAGGAAGTGCGGAGCCTCGCCACCCCGGTGGAAGAGCGCAGCCGCATCCAGGAAGTGGCCACCATCTCCGCCAACGACCCGGTGATCGGCGAGCTGCTCGCCGAGGCGATGGAGAAGGTCGGCAAGGACGGCGTCATCACCGTCGAGGAGTCGAAGACCACCCAGACCCAGCTCGAGTTCGTGGAAGGGATGCAGTTCGACAAGGGCTACCTCTCCCCGTACATGGTCACCGACCCCGAGCGGATGGAGGCGGTCCTCGAAGAGCCGTTCATCCTCTTCTATGAGAAGAAGATCAGCAACATCGCGGACCTGATCCCGGTCCTCGAGAAGGTCCTGCAGCAGGGCCGGCCGCTCGCCATCGTGGCGGAAGATATCGAGGGTGAGGCGCTCGCCACCCTGGTGGTGAACAAGCTGCGCGGCACGATCAACGCGATCGCCGTGAAGGCGCCCGGCTTCGGCGACCGCCGCAAGGCGATGCTGGAGGACATGGCGATCCTCACCGGCGGCACCTTCATCAGCGAAGACCTCGGCATCAAGCTGGACAACGTGGAGCTGGAGCACCTCGGGCGCTGCAAGCGGCTGGTGGTGACGAAGGACGACACCACCATCGTGGAGGGCCTGGGCGAGGGCGATGCGATCCAGGGCCGGATCAACCAGATCAAGGCCGCGCTCGACAAGAGCGAGAGCGACTACGACCGCGAGAAGCTCTCCGAGCGCATCGCGAAGCTCTCCGGCGGCGTGGCGGTGGTCAAGGTCGGCGCCGCGACCGAGACCGAGCTGAAGGAGAAGAAGCAGCGCATCGAGGACGCGCTCTCCGCGACCCGCGCGGCCGTGGAAGAGGGCATCGTGGCCGGCGGCGGCTCCACGCTGCTCCGGCTGATCCCGGTGCTCACCGACGACCTCGGCGCGGACCACGATGAGAGGGTCGGCATCGGCATCGTCCGCCGCGCGCTGGAGGAGCCGACCCGCGTCATCGCGCAGAACGCGGGCGTGGAAGGCTCGATCATCGTGCAGAAGGTGAAGAACCTGCCGGTGGGCCACGGCTACGACGCCCGTGCCGGCGAGTTCGGCGACCTGATCGCGAAGGGGATCGTCGACCCCGCGAAGGTGACCCGCAGCGCCATCGAGAACGCCGCGTCGATCTCCAGCCTGCTCCTCACCACGGAGTGCCTGGTGGCCGACAAGCCCGAAGCGGAGAAGCCCGCCGGCGGGTAGACCGCTCTCGAGCCACCGAGAGGCGCAGGGCCGGGGTTACCCCGGCCCTGCGTCGTTTTCTGACCGGGATGCAGTAGACTTACCTCATCCCCTCCCCGACCAGGTGCCCCGCCATGCACGCCAGCTCCCGCCGCTCGTTCCTCAAAGCCGCCGCCGGTGTCGCCGGGGCCGCCTCGCTGGCGGAGGGCTCCGCGCCGGCGGAGGCGGAGACGGCCGAGGGCCGGCTGATCGCCTACGTCGGCACCTTCAGCTCTCCGCTCAAAGATACGCTGCCGACCCAGGTCGATCTGCCTCCCGGTAACGGACGGGGCATCCACCGGTTCGAAGTCGACCGCGCCACCGGCGCGCTGCGCCCGCTCGGGGTCCAGGAGCTGGGCACCAGCCCGAGCTGCCTCGCGGTGAACGCCGCCGGAACGCGGCTCTACTCGGCGAACGAGACCGACCGCGTCGGGGAGGACAAGCAGGGCACCGTCACCGCTTTCTCGATCGATCCGGCGGATGGGGCGCTCACGCCGCTCAACACCGTGCCGTCCGGCGGCGCCGGTCCGACCTACGTGAGCCTCCACCCCGGTGGCAAGCACTTGCTGGTCGCCAACTACTTCGGCGGCTCGATCGCCGTGCTGCCGATCCGGAGCGACGGCCGCCTGGGCAAAGCGACCGACGTGAAGCAGGACGAGGGCGAGATCGGCCCCACCCGCGCGACCAACGCGCCTCCGGGCAGCTTCGCCTTCAGCGGGCACGACCGCACCCACGCCCACCAGATTGCGCCCGATCCGTCCGGCCGCTTCGTGCTGCACGTCGACCTGGGCCTGGACAAGATCTTCGTCTGGCGGTTCGATGCCGCAAAGGGCACCCTCTCGCCCGCCGCCACGCCGTTCGTCTCGCTCCCGCCGGGCGACGGCCCCCGCCACTTCCACTTCCACCCGAACGGCCGGTGGCTCTACTCGATCCAGGAAGAGGGCTCCACCGTCGCGCTCTTCGACTACGACGGAGAGACCGGCAAGCTCGCGGAGCGCCAGACCATCTCCAGCCTACCGCCGGGGTACGCCGGCAGCAACTTCTGCTCCGAGATCCTCGTCTCGGACGACGGCAAGTTCGTCTACGCCGGCAACCGCCTCCACGACAGCATCGGCATCTTCGCGGTGGGCCGCGACGGCACGCTGCGGCACGTGGCGGACGAGTGGACGCGCGGCAACTATCCCCGCAGCTTCAGCTTCACGCCCAACGGCGGCTACCTCTACTGCTGCAACCAGCGCGCGGACCACGTCACCGTCTTCAAAGTCAACCGCCGCACCGGCGCCCTCAAGTTCACCGGCCAATACGCCCCAGTGGGCAACCCGTCCCACGTGGTGTTCCTTAACCGCTAAAGTCCGGAGCGCTCAACCCCCGCGCCGCCTCCCGTAGGGCGGAATATCTGGCGCGTGACAGACTGTGGAGTGCGGAAGCTCGCTTCCGCTTTGGGGAGCGTGCCGGTCGCGCACACTGTCTTCGCTCGAATGCAAGCTCTTGAAGATAGGAGCGGTTCGGATGCGAGCCGGCGGCGAAAGCGGGAGCAAGCTCCCGCACTTGTATGTTAGCTCCAGGTGGGAAGGAAGAAGAAGGTCACCCGCACTTGCCGCCCTTCGGGGACGGACGTTTGGAGAAGACCTCTTC
>JBKBRF010000072.1:0-23360 GCA_046292385.1 Armatimonadota bacterium
GAGGGTGGTTTGGGAGGGGGAAGCCTCCGCGGCCCTGCCGACTTCCCTTTCCCCCCCCCCCCCCCCTTTTTCCCCCCCCCCCCCCCCCCGGGCCTGCTGGTAACGACAGTGTCGCAGGCAATCAACCCGCAGATCCGGCAGCGGCGCCTCCTGCTCGCCTACACGGCGATGCTGGCGCTGGGACTGGGTGCTTACGTCCTCATTCGCCACTTCGGCAGCGGTCTCGCTGCGCCGCCCGCCCCGCTTCCCGCCGCCCGGCCGGCGTCCGGCGGCTCCCACGGAAGCGGCCTGCTCCCGCTGCTCATCGCACTCCTCACGATCATCGTCGCCGCCAGGGCGCTGGGCGCGGTCTTCCGCTTCTTCCGCCAGCCCGCCGTGATCGGGGAGGTGCTCGCCGGGATCCTGCTGGGTCCCTCGCTGCTGGGAAAGCTCTCTCCGGCGCTCTCCGCCGCCCTCTTCCCGGCCGAGGTCACGCCGCTCATCGGCACGCTCGCTCAGGTCGGCGTACTGCTCTTCATGTTCGTGATCGGCCTGGAGCTCGACCTCGGCGTACTGCGGCGGGACGCGCACTCGACCCTCGCGATCTCCCACGCCAGCATCCTGATCCCGTTCGTAATGGGCGCGGCGCTGGCGCTCTGGCTCTACCCGCTGCTCTCCACGGCGGACGTCTCCTTCACGGCGTTCTCGCTGTTCCTCGGCATCTCGATGTCGGTCACCGCTTTCCCCGTGCTGGCCCGCATCTTGTCCGACCGCAAGCTGCAGCACACGGAGACCGGCACGCTGGCGCTGATCTGCGCGGCGGTGGGCGACGTCACCGCCTGGTGCCTGCTGGCGTTCGTGGTCGGCATCATCCAGGCCCGGCTCGATACCGCCATCTGGACCGCCGCGCTCACCGCCCTTTACGTGACCGGGATGTTCCTCGTGGTCCGGCCGCTCGCCGTGCGCTTAGCCGACTGGTATGAGCGAAGCGAGGACGGAGAGCAGGCGATGATGGGGGTGGTTTGCGTCATGCTCCTGGTCTCCAGCATGGCCACCGAGTACATCGGCATCCACACCCTGTTCGGAGCGTTCCTGATCGGTGCGGTGATCCCGCACGAGTCCCGCCTGGCGCGCTCCCTGGAGACCCGGCTGCGGGACCTGGTGGTGGTGATGTTCCTGCCCGCCTTCTTTGCCTTCAGCGGGCTGCGCACCCGGATCGACCTGATCGGTCCCGGGCAGTGGTGGATCTGCGGTGTCATCGTGCTGGTGGCGTGCCTGGGCAAGTTCGGCGGCACCAGCCTGGCAGCCCGCGCTGCCGGCCTCTCATGGCGCCGCGCCACGGTGCTGGGCATCCTGATGAACACGCGGGGCCTGATGGAGCTGATCGTGCTGAACATCGGCCTCGACCTCGGGGTGATCTCCCCCACCCTTTTCGCCATGCTGGTCCTGATGGCGCTGATCACTACCTTCCTCACCACGCCGGTTCTGGACTGGCTGGCAGCCAGGAACCCGGATCAAGACGGGTTTCAACGCGGCGCGGCCGGAGCGTAGTACTTCGTCAGCCCGGGATGAAGGGGTGGATTCGGCAAGGGAGAGTGGGCGAGAGGGCGAGCTTGAGAAGCTGCTTACGGGAGCGGGTCTCCCATTCCCCCACTCTCCCTTGCTCCCACTCCAACAGTTCAGAAGTACCTGGACACACCAGTAGGTCTGGTCGGCCCGCTCCCGGGGGAGGGACCCTCGTTGAAGAAGCTGATGAAACTCCGAACCGACGAGCTGCTGCAGGAGCTCGCCGCGGGGCACGCGGCGCCTGCCGCCGGGAGCGCGCTGGCGCTGACTGGAGCCCTCGCCGCGGCGCTGGTGGAGATGGTCGCCCGGCTCACCCGAGAGAAGGCCGAGTCCGGTCCGGACCGGCTCCGGGAGCGCTACGGTCCGTACCGCCCGCGCGCCGACGAGATCCGTGCCGAAGCGACGGCGCTCCGGCAGGAGCTCCAGGCACTCGTCCAGGAAGACGCCGAGCTGGTCAGCTCTCTCATCGCGCAGCGGCGACTGGGTACCTCGGTACCGGCCGCCACTTCCGGGTGGGCCGGCGCCGCGGGCACCTTGCTGCGGATCGCCCGGGCCGCCCTTCGGGTCCACGCGCTCGCGACGGAGCTGCAGGCCCACGGTTACCGAACCGCCGCCGGGGATGCGCACACCGCCGCGCAGTTAGCACGGCTGGCAGCCGAAGGGGCACTGGCTCTCGCCGAGGGCAACCTCCGGGACGGCGCGGATGACGCAACGGGAGCGGAGTACCGGGAGCTGGCCGAACAGCTTCGCCGGCTGGGCGCACCGTCGCTGGAGTGATCGGCAGCAGCGGCTGTTGGGCTAAATCGCCGGTGCGGTATGAAGGAGCTATGGGAGATCCTTCGACCCCACCGACACCCTGCGCGCTCTGCGGCCGCGCCGTGGAGGCGCTCACCCGGCACCACCTCCGTCCGAAAGCGCATGGAGGCGTTGAGACGGTACTGCTCTGCTCCGGCTGCCACCGCCAGGTGCACGCGCTCTTCACCAACCGCACGCTGGCCGCGGAGTACGACTCCCTGGAGAAGCTCCGCGCCGATCCGGCCATTCAGGCCTACGTCCGCTGGGCTCACCGCCAGCACGACCGGCGGTTCCGCGTCCGCAAGAGCCGGGCCCGCCGCTAGGTACAGGAGACAGCAAAGCGGCGGCTAACTTGTTTGCGGCTGTGTGTGCTGTAAATCGCGGCGGGTACGAAGAGCGGTGTCAGGAACTGGCCTGTCGAGGCACCACTGGAGGAACGGATGAGCAAACCCCGGGTCGCGCTGCTTCGGTGCGGAGCGGAGGCGACAGAAGCGGAGATCGCCGCGCGGACGCGGGAGGCGGTAACGATGGTCGGCGGGCTGCGGGAGCGGCTGGCGGGCAAGCGCAAGATCGTCGTCAAGCCGAACATCGGGATCGACCGCGTGCGCCTCACCGGCGGGCGCCAGACCGAGCTGACGGAGCCGGCGGTGGTAGAGGGCGTGCTCCAGGCGCTGCGGGAGGTGACCGATGCCGAGATCCTCATCGGGGACGCGCCGACCGACGACTCCGCCGCCGCGCTCTATGAGAAGCTCGGCTACGACCGCCTCGTCTCCCGGTTCCAGAACGTGCGGATGGTCGACTTCGGGGCCGGGCCGTTCGTGGAAGTGGAGGTGCCGGGGGAGCCGCTGCAGTTCTCCCGCTACTGGCTGCACCACGAGCTGGCGGAGGCGGACGCCTGCGTCTCGGTGGCGAAGATGAAGGCGCACCGGTCGCTCGGCTGCACGCTCTGCATCAAGAACCTGTTCGGCCTCACGCCGTGGCGGATCTACGGCCAGCCGCGCGTCTACCTGCACGATCGCCTGGTCCGCCTGCCGCGGGTGCAGGTCGACCTCGCCGCCTACTTCAAGCCGGCGCTCTGCGTGGTCGACGGCATCATGACCGCCAACCACGGGGAGTGGCACGGCACGCCGATCGAGACGGGCGTGCTGCTCGCCGGCGAGAGCTGCGTCGCCACCGACAGCGTCGGGATGCAGGTCATGGGCTTCAATCCGCTCGGCGACTACCCGGACCACCCCCACTGGTACCGCCGGAACAGCATCCGCCTGGCGCACGAGGCCGGGCTGGGCACCGCGGATCCGGACGAGATCGAGGTGCTGGGCGAGGAGCCGGCGGCGGTGCGGCAGCGGTTCGAGGTGCAGCCATACGGCGAGGGGGCTTCCGCCCGGGAGGCGGAGCTGGCGGCCGGCGTGCGGTGCGTGGAGCGGTACCAGGAGCAGCGGGACCGCTACCTGCGCGACTACGAAGGCCGGTATCTCACCTTCCGGGATGGCGAGCTGCTCTGGGACGCGCCCGACATGGCGGCGGTGCAGGCGCTGGAGAAGGAGCGCTGCGCCGGCTGGCGGGACGCGCCGCACTTCACCATCCGGGCGGTGCCGGCGGCCCGGGAGATCGAGCGGCTGGAGACCTACGCCGCGGGAGGGTAGCCGGATGGCGGCGCGGTTCTGGATGGCGGCGGCGCTCTTCCACGCCGGGATGCTCGTAGTGACCGCCCTGATGGCCCGGCGGTGGGTCGGTCGCCTCAAGAAGCCGCGCGCCGGGTGGCTCTGGTCGCTCTTCATCCTGGCGGATTCCGTCACCTTCGCGACCGCCGCCGGGGTGCTCGCCGCCTTCACCGCGCCGCTGGTGCCGGAGCCGGCGTTCGCCGCGCTGCGGCTGGTGTCGCAGGCGATCTTCGGCGAGGGGCTCCTGCTCGCGCTGGGCGTGGCGGGCCTGCACCTCCGGGAGCGCGCGCCTCGGGTGCGGGTCGGAGTGCTGCTTGGCCTGACGGCGGCAATCCTGCTCGCCTACTGGGAAGGCTACCACCACGGACCTTACAACCTGCAGGTGCGGACCCACCGGCTGACCTCCGCCGCGCCGGCGAAGACGCCCGTCCGCATCCTCCACCTTTCCGACCTCCAGACCCACGCGATCCGAGGCTACGAGCGCCGGGTCTTCGCCGCCGCGGCCGCCACGCGGCCGGACCTGGTCGTCTTCACCGGCGACTACATCCAGCCGCGCCTGGGCAGCCGGGTCGAGCCGGCCTGGGCCGACTTCCGCCGGCTGCTGGAGGAGACCAACCTGCGACCGCCGCTCGGCTTCTATGCCGTCGGCGGCGACGTGGAGGCAGACGAGGGCGGCGACTGGCAGCGACGCTTCGAGGGGCTGCCGGTCACCTGCCTCGAGAACTCGGTCGCGCGGACGCCGCTGCCGGACGGGCGCACGCTGGCCCTGGTGGGGCTGGAGATCGAGACGAGCCGCGGGCGGGACGCGGCGCCGGTCCACCGCCTGCTGCGGGAAGCGCAGCCCGCCGACGCGCTGCTGGTGCTGGGGCACCGGCCCGACTTCGTCCAGCAGCTGGTCGGCCGGGACGAGGTGAACCTCGCACTGGCGGGCCACACCCACGGCGGGCAGGTGGTGCTGCCCGTGCTGGGGCCGCTCATCACGCTGAGCCGCCTCCCCACCCGGCACGCCGGCGGCATGAGCAGCTACCGCGGCGTGCCGCTCCACGTCTCCCGCGGTATCGGGATGGAGCGGATGTCTGCCCCGCAGGTGCGGTTCCTCTGCCCGCCGGAGATCTGCGTGATCGAAGCGGAGCTCTGATCCCGGCGGACCGCGCTACTTCTTCTCCGGGACCGCCTCCAGGCTGATCGCGACGTCGACGTCGTTCGCGAGCGCCAGCACGCCATCGAACACCTGGTGGTAGGTCAGGCCGAACTCCTGCCGGTTCAGCCGCGTCCGGGTCTCCACGCCGATCCGCGTGCCGGCCTGGGGAACCGTGATCGGTCCGGCCACCCGGAACGGCAGCGCCACCTCGCGGGAGATCCCCTTGATGGTGAGCGGTCCGTGCGCGACGAAGCCGTCCCGCGCCTTCTCCACTCGCGTGCTCCGGAAGGTGATCTCCGGGAACTTCTCCACGTCGAAGAAGTCGGCGCTGCGCAGGTGCTCGTCCCGCGCGGCGATGTCGGTGTCGATACTGGCGGTCTTGATCGTCACCTGCACCGACGCCTTCTCCGGCGAGTCCCCCTCGGCGACGATCGTCCCCGCGAACTCGTCGAAGCGGCCGCGGATCATCGCCAGGCCCAGGTGCTTGATCGCGAAGCTGACGTTGCTGTGCAGCGGATCGAGGGTCCACGTGCCGCGCAGCGGCCCGGAAGCCGGCGCGGTATCCACCGGCGCCTGCGCGCGGGTCTCGACGGCGCTCCAGGCATTCAGCCCGGCGATCCCGGCCGCGGCGATGACGGTGACGGCGGCTCTCTTCAACAGCGGCTGCATCTGCGTGTTCCCCTTCTTTCGTGAGTCTCCAGGTAGCTCTGGTGTGTGGGAGTGGGCGCGAGGGAGAGTGGGAGAAGTCTGTTGCAGGTTAGCAAGTTGGCAGGTTGCAGGTTGAACTCCCGGTGAGCGGGGTTCGGAAACCTGGAACCTGCAAACCTGGAACCTGCTAACAGCCTCAAGGGATCAGATCTCCAAGTCTCCCACGCTCCATTGTCAAACTCGCCCATCGACCCCGGCCGGACGGAGTACTAATGGCCCGGGATCGGCTTCTGGTCCTTCCAGACCTTGATCCAGTGATTGCGGTAAACGACGTGCGGGATGCTGCTGATCCGCTGCGCCGGCATGTGGCAGCTCGTACAGCCGGACTGCGTGTTCACCTTACAGAGCACCTGCGCGGGCGCGCTGGAGTGACAGCTCCGGCAGGTACGATCGCTGTTCTCCAGCACCGGGTCGCTGTCCTTATGCGGGTCGTGACAGGTGACGCAGGAGAGCTGGTTGCTCTTCTGATAGCAGGCGCTCTTCTCCAGCGCCAGCCCCTGGAAGCGCGGCAGGTTGCGCTGCACCTGGGGCTTACGCAGGTCGGCGTTCTCCGAGGTGCGGTGACACGCGCCGCAGATCTTGTTGATCCGGTCCGGCGAGGCCTCTCCTAGGCGCTCGATCTCCGGGTCCTTCCCCAGCCCCTGGATCCGCATCACGTGCGGCCGGCCCGGGCCGTGGCACCGCTCGCAGCCGACGCCGAGCTGCGACGCGGCGAGGTTCAGCTTGCCCAGGTCCTTCTTGAGCGTGGTGACGTGGCAGAGGAGGCAGCCTTCCAGCGCCGCCCCCGCCTCGATGTTGCCGCCCGGGTGCTGGATCGGATCGGTCTCCAGGAGCGTCGGCGTAAAGTCCCACTTCTTCGCCTGCGTGTAGAAGCTCGTCCGGTGCTTCATGTAGGCTTTGGGATCGACCTCTGTAAAGAAGGTGATGGCGTTCCGACCGCTGCCCATCGCGTAGTCCGCCGGAAGCTCGCCCTGGTTCTTCCCATCCGTCGCGGAGAAGAGCATCTTGCCGTCGGACACTCGGGTTTGATACGAGAGGCCGCGACCTTTGTCCCGGACTGTATTGCCCACGCGGAAGGCGTCCCCGTGCGTCTCCAGCGTCACCTTCTGCAGCGTCTCGCTGTGGCGCGTGCCGGTGTGGTCCCGGTGCGCCTCCTGGTGGCAGCTCGCGCAGGCGGCGTCGCCCAGGTAGTCCTTCGCCTCCAGCGAGGTGAGCGTCTGGCGGGAGTCCCGTACGTCGACCGCCTTCGGCTCCTCCTCCGGAGCAACCTGGGCGCTGGGAGCGGGCGGCGTGGGGCGCTTCTGCAGGGCCGCCCCGGAACAGCCGGCCAGGAGCAGCGCGGCCAGGAGCGCGATCAATCGGGGAGAGGGTGGCCTACGCCGCGCGACGGGAGCGCGGACCGAATCGGACGGAGACTTCCAGCGGTACATCTCGCTAGTTTAGCGGCAGCACGGCCGCTGCGACACTTGATTCCCTACCAGGGTCCGGTGCGGGGCTCGGGTCACCGGCTCCAATGCCGGCCGCAGACAGACCATCCCGCCCCGGCTGCTCAAGCCACTTCCCCTCCGCCCAGGTGCGGGACCGAGCCCAATCCGTCGGATTGCCGTTAAGTAATTAAAAGGCGGACCGACCGCCGCCGTTCAGGAGCCAGCATGCCCAGACCCAATTCGTCACGCTTCGAGTTCGAGATCCCGCAGAAGCCGCCCCACGTGCAGCCGCCGGAATGGCTCTCCCGCCTCGGCTGGAGGTGGCTGTGGGCGCTTCCGGCCGCCTTCTTGCTGCTCACCGCCGCCCGGTCGTTCGTGCTGGTCGGCTCCGGCGAGCGTGCGGTGATCTTCAACCGCTTCACCGGCACGCAGCCGGGCCAGCTTGGCGAAGGGCTCCACTGGCAGATCCCGTGGGTCCAGTCGCCCGTGCTGTATGACGTCCGCACGCAGACCTACTCGATGGGCGGCTCCAGCAGCGAGGGCAGCCGGGCGGGGCAAGCGCTGGAGGCAGTGACCGCGGACGGCCTGCCGGTATCACTCGACCTTTCCGTGCTCTTCCACGCCGACCCGGACCAGGTGGCGCGGCTGCACCGGGAGATCGGCCCCGCCTACGTGGAAAAGGTGGTGCGGCCGCAGGTCCGCTCCGAAGCCCGGATGGTCGTCGCCCGCTACCCGGTGATCGAGGTCTATGGCGAGGGCCGCACCCGCATCGTGGAGGAGGTGAACCGCCGTCTGAAGGATCGGTTCGCCGCCAGCTACATCGTGCTGGACGAGTTCCTGATGCGCGACGTCCGCTTCTCCCAGGCGTTCCAGGACGCCATCGAGAAGAAGCAGGTCGCGCAGCAGGAGGTCCAGCGGATGGCGTTCGTGGTGGAGCAGGCCGACCAGGAGCGGCGCCGTAAGATCATCGAGGCGGAAGGCGAGGCGGAGAGCATCCGCCTGAAGGCCGCGGCCCTGAGCCGCAACCCTCAGCTCGTGGAGTACGAGTACGTGAAGAACCTGCCGCCGGGCGTGAAGACGGTGGTGACCGACGGCCGCACCCTGGTGAACCTGGGAGAGGCGCTCTCGCCCGCGGCCGCCGCGGAAGCGCAGGGAGGACAGCGATGAGCACCGGTAGAGACGGAACCGGCCGCCGGCCTCGAGCCGCGTGGCTGATCGGGGCGTGCGCCGTGGTCGGGCTCGGGTTGATCGTTCTCGATCCGTTCGTCGAAGTCGGCGCCGGCGAGCGGGCCGTCCTCTTCAGCCTCAACAGCGGCACCCTCTCCCGCCAGCTCGGAGAAGGTACCCACCTGATCGTGCCGTGGGTGCAGCGCGCGGAATTCTACGATGTCCGCAGCCGCACCTACACCATGAGCGCGGAGGCGCGGGACGGCGAACTGCACGGCGACGACGGCCTCTCCACGCTCACCAAGGACGGGCAGGTGGTGCGGGTCGATATCTCCGTCCGCTTCCATCCGGACCCGGAGCAGATCTACCGCCTGCACCAGAAGGTCGGGAAAGACTACGTCAATAAGATCCTCCGCCCGGAGATCCGCTCGCAGACCCGCATCGCCATTGCGGAGTACCCGGTCGACGACGTCTACTCCGCCAAGCGGGAAGAGGTGCAGCGGCGGATCGAGGACCGCCTCCGCAGCTCACTCTCCGAGAACCACCTCGTCGTGGAGGAAGTGCTGCTCCGGAACATCCAGTTCTCGGACGCCTTCGCCCAGGCGGTGGAGCAAAAGCAGATCGCGCAGCAGGACTCGCAGCGGATGCGCTACGTGCTGCAGAAAGCGGAGCTGGAGCGGAAGCAGAAGGTGCTGGAAGCGCAGGGCGACGCGAAGAGCATCGAGCTGCGCGGCCAGGCGATCGCGCAGAACGCCCGCGTGGTGCAGTACGAATACGCGCGCAAGCTCGCGCCGAACGTGAGCGCCGTCATTACCGACGGCCGCAGCGTCTCCGTCCCCTTCTCCGGCAAGAGCGCCGCACCATAGGTCGAAACGGCGGGGCGGCTCCCCTCACGATGAGCTGGAGCCGCCCCCCACCCTACGTGGCCCGACGAGCGGAGGCGAGCGCCGCTGCCACCCTATCCGGCCTCTGGAGTCGGTCTCGATACGCCGCTGGCGGCAGCAACTGCCCGCCGACCTGCCACTTGAGGATGCGGTCGGCTCCCGGCGAGCAGGCGTAGTAACCATCCGGAGTATGCGCGAGCCACTCGTCGGAAGGCTCGCCAGGCGCGCCGCCCACTACCCGCAGCGTCACCAGCAGATTCCCGGTTTGGGAATCCCACAGCCGCACGGTTCCGTCTGTGGCTGCCGACACGAGCGTGTCACCATCCGGCGCGAAGCTGACGCCGCGGATGGCGCCAGAGTGTCCCTCCAGCGTGAGCCTCTCCCGGCGCGCAGCGAGATCCCAGATCACGATCCGCGGGTCGTACGATCCCCCTACTGCAACGCGGCTCCCGTCCGGCGAGAAGGCCGTGTAAGAAACGCCGTCCGCGTGGGTCCCGACCTCCCAGTCGATCCGGCCGGTCGCCACCTCCCAGAGGCCGACGCCGAAGCCCAGGAAACCGCCCAGCAGCCACTTTCCGTCCGGCGAGAACCGCAGGCTCGCCATCCAGTCGGGGACTTCCGGCGCCTCCATTTGCCGGATCACCTCCCCGGTGGCGGCATCTCGTATGAAGATCGGTTTGGCCCCGACGTTAGTCGCGAGCAACAGGCCATCTGGTGAAACGGCGATCTTCTCTGCGTCGAGTTGGTAGCGCAGCGTCCCCGTGTCGAGATCCCAGGCGTTCAAGTAGGTCCCACAACAGAAGAGGATGCCCAGGGCGCTGGAGAAAGCCACTGACCACCCAGGGTAGCTTTCCCCATTGATCACCTGGAGAAGCTCGCCCGAGGGGAGCTCCCGGACGTGCAGGCCACTGAACGGCGTCTCGCGTTCTCTCTCCAGGATCTTCCCGCCCCAGACGTGTGCCGACCATCGCCCGTTAGCACTGATTGCGAGTCCTGATCTCATCAATCGGCACGGCCCATCTACATCGGTCCGCTGGAGCGCTCCGGTGGCCGGATCCCAACACCGCACGGTGCCGTCGGCGTGAGTGCTCAGGAGCGTATCGCCGCTGGGCGTGAACTCTACCGCGAGCGCCTCGTATTCCGCCCCGGGATGGCTCTGGAGCAATTCGCCGGTGACCGCACTGGAGAGCCTCACAGCGGAGTCGAGCCCGCCGCTCGCCACGAGCGTGCCGTCCGGCGAGAGGGCGACCCCGCTCACCCAGGGCGTGTGAGCGATGGTGTCGCACAGTAGCGTGCCGCTGCCGAGGCGCCAGACCATCACGCGTCCACGCAGTGTCCCCGCGGCGAGCAGCCTGCCGTCCGAAGAGAACGCGGCGGACCGGGCCCCATCGCGCTCGCAGAGCAGCAAATGGCTCCGCCGGCCCCGGCGGGTATCCCAGACCGCGAGAGACAGGTGGCCGCCCAGGGCCACGCGCCGGCCATCCGCCGAGATCGCGAGCAGGGTCGTTCCGACTCCGCGGCCCGTCACCGTCCGAGGCTTGCCGCAGCACTCGCACGCCTCGGTCCGGCGGTACCTTTCGGAGGGCTGATACCGGCCCACTCGCTCGCCGCGCTCTAGGTCCCACACCTGCAGCTCGTGGTGGCCGCGGAAGATCCCCTGCCCGCTCGGCAGTACGAGACTTTCACCAATCAATATGAAGGAGGCCGCCACTCGGCCATCGGCGGAAACCAGCACATACAGCGGCGCTTTGCCGTGCGTGTCCAGGGAGAGCCGGCGGAGCTCAGCGCCGGTTCGCGGGTCGAGCCACTTGACCTTGCCCTCGTGAACGGCCAGGATTTGGTCCGGTGACGGATACGCCACCGGATCGCCGCTATCGGGAAGCACGCGGACGAGGGAGCCGTCCGCCAGGTCCCAGAGACCGACCTTCCACAGACTCGAGCTGGCTAGATACGCCCCGTCGGGCGAAAAGACGAGCTGTTTGACTACCTCGTCGTGCCCCGGCAACTGCAGCAGCAGCTCGCCGGTGGGGACGTCCCAGAGCAGGATGCGCCCGTCCCGGTCGCCAGTGGCCAGGAGCTTACCGCACGGGGAGAAGGCGAGGGCGTCTACGCCCGATTCGTGGCCGGTCCCCAGCACGAGGCGGGGAGCCGCAGTTTCGAGGGATTCCGATCGGTCGTGATCACAGAGCATTTCCAGGGCGCCCGCAACGGCCGCCGATAGCAGAATGAGCTTCAAGCTGCTCTGCGTTTCCTTCGGTGCGGGAGAGCGTCGCTCCTGCGCCGTTACAGCAGCGCGCCACGAGAGGGCGGCCGAGGTGGAGTCGCCCCCGCCCAGCGTGCACGTAGCGTTCACGCCCGGACTTGACGTCGCGGCTCGGCGGATAATGTATTCGTCCACCCCTTCACCTCGCCAACCCGGAGCCCGTCCCATGTCGCTCGCCCGTCTCTTCCCTCTCGCCCTGCTCGCCGCGTCCGGCCTCTTCGCGCTGCGGGGCGGACAGGCCGCGCAGGCCCGGCCGGCGTCGATCTGGATCGAGGGGGAGAGCGCCGTCTCGTCTCGCATGACACACGGGCACCCGTGGTACGCGCGGGCGGTGAAGCCGGAGCTGCTCTCCGGGGGCGACTGGCTCACGCATTGGGACGCGGAGAAGCCGGGGCAGGCGAGCTATCGTGTACAGGCCGCGGAGGGCGGCCGCTACCACTTCTGGCTGCGCGCCAACCCGGTGCAGGCGCGGCTCCGCTACCGGCTCGGCGGCGGTGAGTGGCGCGAGGTGCCGCTGAACGCCGCAGTCGATCGGGTGAACGTGGCGAACGACGGCAAGCCGGACCTCCGCTTCCTCGGTTGGATCCCCGCCGGCCCGGTAGAGCTGCCGCGCGGGGCCAGCACGCTGGAGCTGCAGGCGGAGAGCGGCAACCACCACCACGGCGCCATCGATGCCCTCGTCTTTACCCGGGACGCGGCGTGGGAGCCGAAGGGGACTGCGAAGCCCGGAGCGGCGCCGGTTGCGGCGGAAAAGGTCGCGGCGGAGGGCGCCTGGGCGTTCCAGCCCGAGGCGGACCGGTTCTCGCCCGACGCGCTGCTCGACCTCCGCTCCCTGAACGAGACGGTGGCGGGACAGCACGGCTTCATCCGGCGCTCCGCGGACGGACGCGACTTCGTCCGCGGCGACGGCCAGCCGATCCGGTTCTGGGCCGTGGGGAGCACCGTCTACCGGCAGGGGCCGCGAGCGCTGGCGGACCACGCCCGGTTCCTGGCGAAGCGCGGCGTGAACATGGTCCGCTGGCACGGGCAGATCCCGCTCCAGGAAGAGGGCGGGCAGCTCGGCGCCATCGACGAGAAGGCGCGCGAGGAGCTGTGGCAGTACGTGGCGGCGATGAAGAAGGAAGGCATCTACGTCACTGTCTCCCCCTACTACCCGCACGCGACGAAGGTGCTGAAGAGCTGGGGCGTCGACTCGCCGCAGAAGAACACGACCGGGCTCCTCTTCTTCGATCCGAAGGTGCAGGCCGCCTACAAGAGCTGGCTCCGGCAGCTCTTCGAGCCGAAGAACCCGCACACCGGCGTGGCGCTGAAGGATGAGCCGGCGGTGGCGCTGGTGCAGATCCAAAACGAAGATTCGCTGCTCTTCTGGACTTTCAACGAGATCGCCGGCGCGGAGCGGCTGCTCCTCCACCGCAAGTTCGGCCAGTGGCTTCACCGGAAGTACGGCTCCACCGCCGCGGCGCGGCAGGCCTGGGAAGACCAGGCGCTGGAGGGCGACGACTGGACCGCGGGGGTGGTGGCGATCGGGAACCTCTACGATCTCACCACCGGGCCGATCCGGCAGTTCGGGCCGCCACAGGGCGGGCGCGCGAAGCGGCTGGCGGACCAGGCGGAGTTCCTGACGGAGACGATGCGCGCCTGGAACGCGGAGGTGGTCCGCTTCCTCCGCGACGAGATCGGCGCCAAGCAGCTCGTCAACGCCGGCAACTGGAAGACCGCCGACCCGGTGCTGCTGAACGACCTGGAGCGGTACTCCTACACCGCTACCGACGTGATCGGCGTGAACCGCTACTACAACGGCGGGGTGCACGAGGGGGAGCACAACGGCTGGGCCATCGTGAACGGCGACCGGTTCAGCAACGAGTCGGTCGTCCGGAATCCGCGCGAGCTGCCGGTGAGCCTGAAGCAGGTGGCCGGGCACCCGATGATCATCTCCGAGTCGCTCTGGGTGCCGCCGCTCGGGTACCAGTCGGAAGCGCCGTTCCTGGTGAGCGCCTACCAGTCGCTGAACGGCGTCGACGCCTTCTACTGGTTCAACATCGGGGAGTCGCAGTGGCGGGAGCCTTCCTCCGCCAACGGCTACCTCCCCTCGCTCGGCAAGTGGGTCGCCAATACACCGGAGCTGCTGGGCAACTTCCCGGCGGCCGCCCTCATCTTCCGCCGCGGCTACGTGGCGCAGGGCCGCGCTGTAGTGCAGGAGAAGCGCGCGCTGGCCGACCTCTGGACCCGCCGCGTGCCGCTCGTCTCCGAGGAGGGGACGTACGACCCGAACCGGGACCGCGGCAGCTTCGCGCCGGCGCTGGGGGCGAAGACGCAGGTGGACCAGCTCGCGTTCCTCGTCGGGCCGGTGGAGGTGGAGTACGGCGCCGATCCGGCCGGGAGCAAGGCCGCCGACCTGGGGCCCTACCTGGACCACGAGCGGCAGGTGGTCCGCTCGAATACCGGGCAGCTCGCCTGGGACTACGGCCAGGGCATCGTGACGCTCGACGCGCCGAAGGCGCAGGGGGTCACCGGCTTCCTCAGCGCCCGCAAGACGTTCGAGCTCTCGGACGTGACCCTCACCTCGACCAACCACTACGCCTCCGTGACGGTGGTCTCGCTCGACGACCGGCCGCTGAAGGAGGCGAAACAGGTGCTGGTGCAGGTCGGCACGGAGGCGCGTCCGCGCGGCTGGGCGCAGAAGCCGGTGACGTGGAAGACGCGGGACGGCGCGGAGATGAAGGGCTTCGAGATCGTCAGCTACGGGGAGAAGCCGTGGCTGATCCAGAACGCCAAGATGCAGCTCAGCGTCCGCAACCCTCACCTCACGCGGATGATCGTGCTCGACGTGAACGGGGTCCGCCGCTCCGAGCTGCCGCTCCAGCGGTCGCGGGGCACCGTCACCCTCACCCTGCCCAAAGACGCGAAGTACGTCGTGCTGGAGTGAGCGCCAGGATAGCGCTGCGTCGTGTCGTGGGTATCTCCCCCCGGGTTTCTCGAGACCGGAGAGACGAATGGGCACAGACCAGGGCTCCAATCCATTCGCGGTGCTGTCGCTGATCGTGGCGCCCGCGGTGCTCACCAACGCGGCGTCGGTGCTGATCATGAGCACCAGCAACCGCCTGGCCCGGGCGGTCGACCGGGCTCGGGTCCTCTCCGCGGAGCTGGAGCAGAAGAGCGCGCCGGCCGACGAGCGGACCCCGTTCCGCCTGCGCGAGCTCGAGGCCGTGGAGCAGCGCTCCTTCATGCTCCTCGCCGCGCTCCGACATTTCTACGCCGCACTCGCCGGCTTCGCCAGCGCCGCGCTCCTCTCTCTGCTCGGCGCCGTCCTGGCGCGGAGCCTTCCCGCGGCGCTTCTCCAGGCGCTGGAGGCGGTGGCGGTGCTCGCCGGCTTGTTCGCGGTCGGCAGTCTGGTCCTCGGCGCCGCCACCCTGATCCGCGAGACGCGGATCGCCGTCCTGCGGCTGCAAGAGCGCACCGTGGAGCTCCGGCGCTCTCTTGAAGACCGTACCACGCCCCACGGCGACTGAATTGCCGGCTTTCCGGAAGCCCGCCGGAACACGCCTGCACCCCGTCCGATCCGGGTAAGACCGGCCGAGACCCGATGCCCGAGTAGCGGGGCAAGGGAGGCGGAGAGTTATGGCGATTATCCAGGGGCTGCTGGCGGTCATCGCCCGGTCGGCCGGCAAGCTGCTGAATACGGTGTTCGGGTGGGCCACCACCCTTCTCTTCGGAAAGGTGTCCGAAGACCGGCAGATCTACCTTTCGATCATGTCGTTCGGCTCCGTGGCGTGGCTTGTGGTCGCCATCGGGGTGATCTTCCCCTCGGTGGGGACCTTCCTGCTCGCCTTCGTGCCGCTCCCGGAGTGGGTGAACGACAATTGGGTCCGCTTGATCATGCTGGCGGCGGCACTGCTGATTCCGCTGCTGGTCGGCGGGATCGCGCTCAAGCTGCTGGAGCCGGACCAGCGTCCGGAGGACGCCGCCGGCAAGGCGAAGGTGATCCTGAAGGGCTACCCCTACACGCTGGGGATCGCGGTCACCCTGGTCCTGATGACCCTGTTCGCGCCGCTGCTCAAGCTGCCGGCGCTGGCCCGCCGGTGGGAGACCCAGCACGTCCCGGTGGTGGTCGACTCGGACCAGTACTGCTCCACGCTGGAGCAGGTGGAGCGGGCGCTGGAAGAGACCGGCTGGCAGCTCCGGCGGGGGCCGGCGAGCTGGATGCTCCGGCTGCCCACGCGAGTCCTGACGGCGCTGGCCGGCGGCGCGATCGAGAACATGGTCGCGCGCCAGCTCACGACGCTGCGGTCGGACAACCTGGAAGTCACGCTCCACCCCTCCGATCTGGTCGTCAGCGGCAAAGAGGCGGAGGTGGCGCACGCCCGCGCCGTCGTGGCGGAGCAGCTCGCCTTCGCCCCGGCCTACATGACCTGGACCCGCGAAGCGAACGGGCTGGAAGATCAGCTGGATGCGCTCTGGCGGGAGAACCGAGACCGGCCGGCCGCGGGTGAGGACCGCCGGGCGCTCGAGCGGCTCCACCAGATCGAAGAGGCGCTGAAGGGTCTGCGGATTTCCTACGAAGAGTGGGAGGTGCTCACCCGCCAGAAGCTGCTGCTGGAGCGGAGCATTCTGCGATCCCTGGCGGGGATCACCGACCGCCCGGAGAGCCCCGACCGCCGCGGCCGGGAGCCGGAGCGCGCTCCGGCCGCGGAGATTACCCAGCGTGCGGAGCGCCCCGTCCCGTCGCAAGGTGTGCGGCGGGAGACGGGCGGCGGTCTCCGCGCGGGAGTGGCGGCGCTGCTCGCCTCCGCAGCTTGGATCTGGCACCGGAGAAACCGCAGCCGGGGCCGGTGAGGAGCCGGGAGCCGGGCGTCTAGCCCGACTCCCGGCTCCTAATACTACAGTTGGAGATCCTGGGTAAGAACGCTCCGGAGGATCGGAGCCATGTCCAAAGGAGTAACTCGCCAAGAGCCGGACGCCCCGACCGCCGCGGTCCTGGCACAAGGAAGCGCAGCCTTTGAAGCCTTGTGTGGCCGGATTGACCGACACATCCGCCGTCAGGAAGTGCGCCAACACGTCCGTGGTTACCTGTCCGCCTTGTTAGCGCCCGTGCCACGGAAGCACGGCTGGCAAGTGGCCCAGCAGATGGGGGAAGCCCGCCCCCACGGCTTACAACGCGTGCTGAACGGCGCGACGTGGGATGCCGACCGGGTCCGGGATGATCTCCAGGCGTATGTCCAGGAGCACCTGGGCGACTCCGAGGCGGTGCTGGTCGTGGACGAGACCGGGTTCTTGAAGAAGGGTCAGCACTCCGTCGGAGTGTAGCGCCAATACAGCGGCACCGCGGGACGGATCGAGAACTGCCAAATAGCTGTCTTCCTGGCCTAGGCCAGTCCGCACGGCCGGACCTTCCTGGACCGAGAGCTCTACCTACCCAAAGAATGGGCGGAAGCTGCCGAGCGACGGAAAGCGGCGGGCGTGCCGGAGGGGGTCGAGTTTGCCACGAAGCCGCAGCTGGCCCGGCGGATGTTGGAACGAGTGCGCACGGCGGGGATCCCGGCGAGATGGGTCACGGCGGATGCGGTCTATGGGGGTGACCGGCGCTTGCGCATGTGGCTTGAAGAGCAAGGTCAGGCCTTTGTCCTGGAGATTGCATGCAAGGAGCCCCTCTGGACGTGGACGCACGCGGGGCCAGGCCAGGTGCGGGCGGACCAACTCGCGACGGCGCTCCCGGCAGAAGCTTGGGAGCGGCTTTCAGCCGGAGACGGCGCCAAGGGCCCCCGGCTCTATGACTGGGCGCGAGTAAAGCTGTTCCGGATGCACTGGCCGGGCTGGGAGCACTGGCTGCTGGTGCGCCGCAGCATCAGTGATCCGCGGCAACTCGCCTACTACGTGGTGTTCGCGCCGGAGGGAACGCCGCTTTCCACCCTGGTGCGGGTGGCGGGAACCCGTTGGGCGATTGAGGAGTGCTTCGAGACCGCCAAGGGAGAAGTCGGCCTCGACCAATACGAAGTACGCAAGTGGGACGGCTGGTATCGCTTCATCACCCTGGCCCTGCTCGCGCACGCTTACCTCACCGTGCTGCGACACCAGGCGGCGGTCATCGAAAAAGGGGGGCAGTCAACCGATTGCCGTACGGGCACCCAGTCGGCCGACCACCTGCTACCGCTGACCCTGCCGGAAGTGCGCCGTCTCCTGCAGGGCTGGGTCTGGCAGCTCGGACCCCCTGAAGAAAAGGTGCTGGCGTGGTCGCAGTGGCGGCGGCAGCACCAGGCCGCCGCACGCCGCTGCCACTATAAACGACGGGGTGTCCGCAACCCAGATCTCCAACTGTAGTACTAAGAGCCGATCCGGATCGGCTCTACACCGCCAGGGATCGACGAGGCCTTACCCCGGCGCGGTCGTAAGTCGCCAGGACCCCCGCCACCATTGCCCGCACCGTAAAGGTCTCCGCCACCCACCGCTTCGCCGCCTGTCCCATCCGCGTCCGGAGCGCCGGGTCGGCGAGGAGACGGTCGAGGCACTCCGTCAGCGCCGGGACGTCGCCGACGGGAAACGTAAAGCCGGTCTCCCCTTCCCGGATGCACTCTGGGATGCCGCCCAGGCGCGAGCCGATCTGCGGCAGGCCCAGCAGACCGCCTTCCTGCAGCGCGCGGCCCAGGCCTTCCTTGTCCGTCGAGGGGAGCACCACCAGGTCCATCGCCGCGTAGTACGGCAGCACGTCCGGCTGGAAGCCCGCGAAGGTGACCCGCTCCGAGAGCCCGAGCGACCGCGCCTGCGCTTCGAGCGCTCCACGCTCCGCGCCCTCGCCCACGAAGACGACCCTCGCCCGCGGATAGCGGGATGCCAGCGGGTGGAACGCCCGCAGGAACATGTCGTGGCCCTTCTTCGCCGTCAGGTGGGCCACCACCCCCACGAGCTCGCCCTCTTCCGGAAAGCCGAGCGCACGCCGGGCCTCCGCCCGCGTGCATGGCAGGTAGTAGCGCCCCGGGTCGATGCCGTTGTAGACCACGTCGATCCGCTCCGGGGGGAGCCCCTGCGCCACCAGGTGCTCCTTGATCCCTTCCGAGATCGCGATTACCCGCGTCGCGCCGCGGTAACAGAAGGCGCTGTTCAGCGCGCGCACGTGCGCCACCACCGGCATCCGCAGCATCCGCCCCGCGAAGCCGGCGTGCCAGGCGGCGGAGCTGAGCTGGGTATGCAGGACCTCTGCCTCCACTTCGCGCGCCAGCTTGGCGATCCGGAACGGCGCGCGAGCGTTCAGCTTGCCCGAGATCGAGAGCGGCCGAGCGTCGAGCCCCGCCTCCCGCGCCACCGCGAGCAGCGGACTGCCGGCCTTGCAACCGACCACCACCCGGTGACCCGCCGCCTGGAGGTGCTCGCAGAGGCTGAGGGTAGAGCGCTCGGCGCCGGAGATACGAGAGGGGGTGATGATCTGGAGGATATTCATAGCTGCTGCTGCCGCTTACTATACACCTCTACGCACGGCTCGCACGAGTCCGCCTCCGAACGGCAACCCGCCGGCAACGCGAGCAGGCGGCGCTTCCGGTCGGTCTCCGCTAAACTGAACCCTGTCGTAGCCCCCTGCCGAGCCCACCGCCGCATGCCCTACCCGCTCGCTCGCCGCGCCTTCTGCCTCGCCGCGCTCGCCCTGGCCACCCTCGCGCCGCCGGCCGCTGCCGGGCCGCTCACCGACCGGGAGCTCGACTCGATCGGCCGCCGGATCTGGCAAAACGAATGCGGGGGCCGGCGGGACGGGCTCACCTCCTGGAACGCCGGGGAGCAGTTTGCCTCGCTCGGCATCGGGCACTTCATCTGGTATCCGAGCGGCAAGCGCGGCCCGTTCGACGAGGCGTTCCCCGGCCTCGCCAGCTACCTCGCGGAGAACGGCGCGGACGTGCCGGCGTGGGTTCTCGATCGGCCGTGCCCGTGGTCGACCCGCGCCGAGTTCCAGGCCGATTTTCGCAGCCCGCGGATGAACGAGCTGCGCGACCTGCTGGCCTCGACGATCCGGCTCCAGACCCAGTACATCGTGCAGCGGATGGAGGCGAGCCTCCCCAAGGTGCTCGCGGCGGCGCCCGCTGCGCAGCGGGAGAAGGTCCGCACCGGGTTCGAGCGGATGCTCGGCAGCAGCCGCGGCACCTTCGCGCTGATCGACTACGTCAACTTCAAAGGCGAGGGTATCAAGGAGACGGAGCGCTACCAGGGACACGGCTGGGGCCTGCTGCAGGTGCTGGCGGGGATGAAAGGCACCACTCGCGACCCGGTGAAGGAATTCTCCGACAGCGCCGTCGCCGTCCTCACGCGCCGCGTGAAGAACTCGCCCCCCGCCCGCGGCGAGGCCCGCTGGCTCACCGGCTGGAAGAACCGCGTCCGTGCCTACACACGGTGAGGTGGCGGTAGAGTTGGTGGTAAACTTGATTGGGACGGCCGAAGCGGAAGACCGGTGCTTCTTTAAAGGGGCGGATCCCCCTGATCCCCAGTGACATTCCCCCATCCCGTGAAGAGGTTCGGAACGCAAATGGAGCAAGAAATGCGCGAGCTTGAAAACCTGACCAGTCGCCGACACTTCGTGAAGGGCGCCGCCCTGCTCGCTTCAGCGCCCGCGGCGGGTCTGGTGGGGGCGTCGCCGGCGCAGGGTCAGGAGCGACGCGAGGGCGGCCTGATCGTGCGGGGGGAGGAGCCCCGCAACCTGGAGTTTCCGTTCTCCACGCTCCGCAGCTTCATCACGCCGAACGAGCAGTTCTACATCCGCAACCACTTCTCCCAGCCCTCGCTCGATGCTCGCGAGTGGCGCCTGCGCGTGGAAGGCGCGGTGGAGCGCCCGTTCGAGCTCACCTACGAGGAGCTGCTCCGCCTGCCGAGCCGCAGCCACACGATGCTGCTGGAATGCGCCGGCAACAACCGCTCGTTCCTGCAGCCGCCGGTCCGGGGCGTGCAGTGGCAGCTCGGCTCCGTCGGGAACGCGGAGTGGACCGGTGTGCCGCTGGCCGCGCTGCTGGAGCGGGCGCGGGTGAAGTCCCGGGCGGTAGAGGTGATCCTGGAAGGCGCCGACTCCGGCAAGGCCGGCGACTTACCGGGGACGATCCAGTTCGCGCGCAGCCTGCCGATGGAGAAGGCGCGCCGCGGCGACGTGCTCCTCGCCCACCAGATGAACGGCGCGCAGCTCCCCGCCTCCCACGGCTTTCCGGTGCGAGCCGTCGTGCCGGGGTGGTACGGCATGGCCTCCGTCAAGTGGCTCCACCGCATTATCGTAACCGACCAGCCGTTCAACGGCTTCTTCCAGTCGATCGACTACACCTACTGGCAGCGGCCGAGCGGTCTCCCCTCCCTGACGCCGCTCTCCGAGATGCAGCTCAAGGCGCAAATCGCGCGACCTGCGCCGGAGGAGACGGTCCCTGCCGGAAAGCCGTACCCGGTAGCCGGCGCAGCCTGGACCGGCGACGGCACCATCGCCGCGGTAGAGGTGAGCACCGACGGCGGCCGCACCTGGTCCCGCGCGCGCCTCGACGGGGAGCCGACCCCGTACACCTGGCGCCTCTGGAGCTACGACTGGCGCGCTCCCGCGCCCGGGCAGCACGTGCTGATGGCCCGCGCCATCGACCAGAAGGGCCGGGTCCAGCCGATGGAGCGAGACGCCGACCGCCGGAACTACATGATCAACCACGTGCTGGCAATCCCGGTCCGGGTGGAGTAGTCTGCCGAACCTCTATTTCACCACAGAGCGCACAGAGGACACAGAGAGGAACCAGGGGTACGAGCTTGTACCGCTTTGCGATCCCTTGCTTCGGCCACGGTCTGGACCTGATTCACCGCAGAGGCCGCTGAGGGCGCAGAGAGAACGCAGAGAGGGGAACAGAGGGAGAGACCCCGGGGATCGCGGTACGGTACTCGGTAGGCGGTGCAGGCCAACTCTCTCTGGTTCCCCTCTTTGCGTTCTTGGCGGTGAGAAGGTTCGGACTCTGGTTCGGGTTCTCTCCGCGTCCTCTGCGTCCTCTGCGGTTTACTTCTATCCCAGTTCCTCTCTGTGCCCTCTGTGTGCTCTGTGGTGAATCACCAAACTCAGATCTCCGCCAGGCGCTCCGTGGAGTCCCCGAACTTCTCCAGCCTCACGCCGCACTTGTCCATCATCGAGAGGAAGAGGCTGCACATCTTGCGGTTCGGCTTGCCGAGGTAGTCGAGTACGCGGCCGCCCTTGATCTGGCCGCCACCGCCGCCGACCAGGATCACCGGGAGCTGGTTCGCCTCGTGGTTGCCGGTGAGCATGCTGGAGCAGTAGAGCAGCATGGTGTTGTCGAGGGCGGTGCGCTCCCCTTCCTGGATCGCGTCGAGCCGCTTTGCCACGTATGCGACCTGCTCCAGGAAGAACTGGTTCACCTTCAGCCAGTCCGCCGTGTCGCTGTGCGAGAGCAGGTGGTGGATCATGTAGTCGACGTTCAGGTGCGGGAAGCGCATGGCGCTGTGGTCGTTGTTCAGCTTCAGCGTGCAGACGCGCGTCGCATCGGTCTGGAAGCCGAGGACCATGAGGTCGCACATCAGGCGCATGTGCTCCGCCACGTTCTCCGGGATCCCGTCCGGCGGGCGCGGCACGTTCGGCTTCTCCAGCGTTGGCCGCCACCCCTGGGTCTCGCCGCGCTTTCCGGCGTTCTCGATCCGCTGCTCCACCTCGCGCACCGAGGTGAGATATTCGTCGAGCTTCTGGCGGTCGGAGGCGCTGATCTTGCCGCGGAAGCTCTTCGCGTCTTCCAGCACGGCGTCGAGGACGCTCTTGTCGCCCCGCTCCGCGCCGTCTTTGAAGAGGCGGTCGAACGCCAGCGCCGGGTAAAGCTCCAGCGGGGTGGCGGTGGTGGGGCTGCTCCACGAGATGTGGGAGCTGTAGAGCATCGAGTAGTTCTTGTGGACGCTCGGGTTCGACTTCTCACAGCCGAGCACCAGGCTGGAGACCTTGGTGGAGCCTCCATACCGCTGCGCCACCAGCTGGTCGAAGCTGGTGCCGGAGCGGATCTCGCCGCCGGGGGAAAGCGGAGCGCCGGAGAGCAGGTTCCCGGTCTGGGAGCTGTGGATGTTCCCCTTCAGCGCCTCTTCGTTGTAGAGGCCGCGGATGAAGAGCAGCTTCTCCCGGAGCGGATGGAGCGGTGCCAGCACCTGACCCAGCTCCATCGCCTTGCCCTCGCCGCGGGCCCACCACTCCCGGCTGTGGAAGCCGTTGCCGGAGAACATCACCGCCACGCGGACCGGCGCCTCGCTGCCGGCGCGCGCCGGCTTCGGCTCGTCGCCCCAGACCGGCAGCGACTCCAGCCACGGCAGCGCCATGGTCACGCCGGTTCCATACAGGAACGCTCTTCGGGAAAGGTGGTGGGTCTTCATAGTCTCTTCTGTCTCCGCAGAGAGGCAAAGGTTTCGAGTGTGCTAGCCAAGCTGCGCCGACGGACCTAACGGGTTGCGATTCCTCGCCGGGCAGCGTGGCCCTGAACCAGGGCTCGGGCGGAGACTGCGGACCGGGATGACGTCCATGGGTGAGGCGGGACCAGCTCGCGGGCCGGCATATGGAGTGCGGCAGCTCGCTGCCGCTTTGGGGAGCCGGCCGTTCCCGTAGCATGCTCTCGGGCGACAGCAAGCTGTCTCAGGTTTCGACGCCTCGTGATCGCAGCCGGCGGCGAAAGCGGGAACAAGTGTCACACGCTGTAAAGTTGGTGCGCCCCGGGGCGCAGAGTATGTTTTGCCGGCTGCAGGGCGGGTACTCGCTTTACAGCCGGAATCAGGGCCGGAGGTCCGCACGCTGGAAGCGGC
>JBKBRF010000073.1:0-21112 GCA_046292385.1 Armatimonadota bacterium
CCGGCTGTAAAGCGAGTACCCGCCCTGCAGCCGGCAAAACATACTCTGCGCCCCGGGGCGCACCAACTTTACAGCGTGTGACACTTGCCACCGCTTCCCCGCCAGGGGAATCTCGCCGAAGGGGTCGGCCACCGATGATTTTCCTGCCCCGCTGATTTCGCCAACAGTATCCTTGCGCGGCCAACCTCTCGGGTTGCACGAACTCCTGGCGAGTGGCCCTTGAGCTACGATGCGCACGCCGATGTCAGCCGACGCGCACGGCAGCCAGTTGCGTCTCGCGGGGCTCCCAATCCGCATCTCTTCCGGGCAAGCGGGGCCGCATGGTATTCTTAGCCGTCTCGCCGGCTCTCTTCGTCCGCATGGCGAGCGCTCAATCCCATGCGCACCAGTAACGAGCTCCGCCAAACGTTCCTCGAGTTTATGGAGGGGAAGGGACACCGGATTCACCCCGGTATCTCCCTGGTCCCCACCGATCCCTCGATCTTCCTCACCACCGCGGGGGTGGTGCCGTTCCAGGCGATGCTGGAGGGCCGGGAGCCGGCGCCGTATCCGCGCATCGCCACCTGCCAGCGCTGCTGCCGCACCACCGACCTGGAGAACGTGGGCAAGCTCGCCCGGTACCACACCTTCTTCGAGATGCTCGGGAACTGGTCGTTCGGCGACTACTTCAAGCGGGAGTCGCTGACGTGGGGCTGGGAGTTCATCACCCAGGTGCTCGGGATCGACGCGAACCGGATCTGGGCCACGATCTACCCGGATGACGAAGAGGCGTACGGCGTCTGGACCCGCGAGATCGGCCTGCCGGACGACCGGCTCGTCCGCCTGGAAGACAACTGGTGGGGTCCGGTGCTGGAGACCGGCGCCTGCGGCCCGGACAGCGAGATCTACTTCGACCTGGGGCCGGAGTTCGGCTGCGGCTCGGCGGAGTGCAAGCCGGGGTGCGAGTGCGACCGCTACCTGGAGTTCTGGAACCACGTTTTCACCCAGTACTACAAGCACCCGGACGGCAGCTTTACGCCGCTGCAGTCGAAGAACATCGATACCGGCATGGGCCTGGAGCGGCTCACCTGCGTGGTGCAGAACAAGCGGTCGGTCTACGAGACCGATCTCTTCGCGCCGATGATGGACCGCGTCGACGAGATCATCACCCAGGCGAGCGGCAGCGCGGGCGAGCGGGACGACTGGCGCAAGCGGGTGATCGCGGACCACAGCCGCGCCGCGGCCTTCCTGGTGATGGACGGCATCTATCCCGCCAACGTCGGCCGCGGCTACGTGCTGCGCCGCATCATCCGCCGCGCCGCCACCTTCGGCTTCCTGCTGGGGGTCAAGCAGCCGTTCATCCACCAGGTCGTGCCGACCGTGATCGAAAAGATGGAGCCGGGCTACCCGGAGCTGCGGGAGAAGCAGGAGATCATCCTGGAGCAGATCCAGCGTGAAGAGGCGCAGTTCGGCCGCACGCTGGACCGCGGCGTGCCGCTTTTCCTGGAGCGCGCGGAGGCCGGCGGGATCATCGACGGCGACTTCGCCTGGGACATCACCTCCACCTACGGCGTGCCGTACGAAGTGATGCGGGAGCTGGCCGAGGAGCGCGGCGCCGCGATCGACGAGGAAGGATACGGCCAGGCGCGAGACGGTCACCGGGTCCGCTCCGGGAAAGGGGTCGCGGTCAAGTCGAACGTCCGCGCGCTCTCCGTGCCGCCGACGGAGTTCCTGGGCTACGAGCTGACCGAGGCCGAGGGCACGGTCCTGACGCTTCTCCACGACGAGGACGAGGTCGAGTCGCTTGGAGCCGGCGAGGTCGGCTGGGTGGTGCTGGACCGCACGCCGTTCTACGGCGAGTCGGGCGGACAGGTGGGGGACACCGGGCAGCTCGTCGCCGGCGAGGGCGGCGCCTCCGCCGTGGCCACCGTGCTCGACACTCACAAGCAGGGCGCCTTCTTCCTGCACGCGGTCCGTGTGGAGCAGGGCCGTCTCCATACCGGGCTGAAGCTGCGTGCGGAGGTCGACTCGGAGCGCCGCGCCGCCATTCGCCGCGCGCACACGGCGACCCATCTCCTGCACGCGGCGCTGCGGCAGGTGCTCGGCACGCACGTAGTGCAGCGCGGCTCCGTGGTCGAGCCGGACCGGCTGCGCTTCGACTTTGCCCACGGTCAGGCGATGACTCGCGAAGAGCTGCAGCGGGTGGAAGAGCTGGTGAACGAGCAGGTGATCCGGGACACGCAGGTCGTCATCGAGAGCCGCTCGCAGGAAGAGGCGCGCGCGATGGGCGCGATGATGCTCTTCGGCGAGAAGTACGGCGAGATCGTGCGGGTGGTACAGGTCCCCGGCTTCAGCACGGAGCTCTGCGGCGGCACGCACGCCTCCAGCACCGGCACGATCGGCTTCGTGAAGATCGTGAGCGAGAGCAGCGCCTCCGCGGGCGTCCGCCGCATCGAGTGCGCCACCGGCCTGGCGTCCGTGGAGCTGGTCCGCCAGCAGGGCGAGCGGCTGCGTGAGATCGCCGACTCGCTCGGCGGACCGGTCGACCAGATCCAGGAGCGGATCGGGGCGCTGAAGGAGCAGATCTCCACGCTGCGCCGGCAGTTGAACGAAGCGCGGCAGGGGGCGGCCAGCGGCGAGCTGGAGCGGATCCTGTCCGACCGCCGCGAGGTGGCCGGGGTGACGGTCGTCGCCGCGCGGGCGGAGACCGCCGATCCGGAGGCGCTGAAGACGCTGGTCGACCGCGTGGCGGAGCAGATCCGCAGCGGCGTCGTCCTCCTGGCGGGTGCGTCGAACGGCAAGGGCCTGTTCGTGGCGAAGGTGTCGGCCGATGCCGTCGGCCGCGGCGCCCACGCCGGCAACCTGGTCCGCGAAGTGGCGAAGCTGGCGGGCGGCGGCGGCGGCGGCCGGCCGGAGTTCGCCCAGGCCGGCGCGAAGGACGCGGAGAAGATCGGCGATGCGCTCGCGGCGGTGCCGGGGCTGCTGGAACGGCAGCTTGGCGCCTGACGCGGCGCGCCGCGCCCGGACGTTCTGGCGAGGGTGCTTCGGCGCCCTCGCCGGTCTGCTACTGCTCCTCTTCGCCGCGAGGGTAAGCGCCGCGCCTCCCCCGCGGGCGGTGCTGCTCCTCTTCCCGGGGACCCCCTCGGAGCCATTCCTCGCGGAGCTCCAGCAAAAGCGCTGGGACGGCCTGCGGGCGGCGGCCGGCCTGGCGCTGATGAACGCCGCCGTCCCCGGCGCTCCCGACGAGCGTCTCCCTGCCTACGGCGCGCTGCTGCGCGGCCGCCGCATGCCGGCCCCGCCGGGGAGCGCGGGCGAGCCGCGGGACCTGTTCGAGAGCCTGCGGGAGGAAGGGCGGGAGGCGAGGGTCGTCCATCTCGCCGGCGAGCCGCTGGTGACGGGGCTCCAGGACCAGCTTCTTCTAAGGATTCCGAAGAGCGCAACCGTGCCGCCGGACGCACGACCGGAGGCGCTGGCGCGGGCCGCCCGCGCTCACCTGGACGAGGCCCAGCTCGTCACCGTGCTCCTCCCCGGCGGCGAGCCCACCGCGGCCCTGGAGGTGACGGAGCGAGTCTGGGGCGTGCTCGACCCGTCGCGGGACCTGGTGCTGCTCGCGAGCCCCGATCCGGGGCTTGCCTCCTGGAACGGATGGCAGGGGCTCTCCCCCGTGCTGATGCTCGGCCGCGGAGCGGAGGGGCGGCTGCTGACCTCCGGGACCACCCGCACGGCGGGGCTGCTCGCCAACACCGATCTCGCGCCGACCCTCCTGGAGCACCTGGGGGTGCCCGTGCCCGCGGCGGTGGAAGGGCACGCGGTCCGCACCGGTCCCTCGGGCGGTGCCGCGGAGCTGCTGCGGTCGGCCGCGAATGCCCGCGCCACCCGCACGGCGATCACCCCCGGGCTGCTCGGGTGGGGCGCGTTCCTGCTGGTCACCTTCGGCCTCAGCGGCTGGTGCGCGTTCCGGAGACGTCCGGGGCCGTTCGCGGCGTGCCGCCTCGTGCTCGCCTGGGGCGCCGCCTTTCCGGCGGGGATGCTGCTGGCGGCCTCGCTCGATTATCCGTCCGCGTGGGCGCTGATGCTCGGGATCGTCGCCGTCTCGCTGCTCGTCACGCTCCCCGCGGCGACCCTGCGGCACCGGATCCCGCCGCTGCTCGTCGTCTTCACGCTGACGCTGCTCGTCCTGCTGGGGGACCTCTTCACCGGCGGCCGGCTGCTGGCGCGGAACCTGATGAGCGACTACGCCAACATCGGCGCGCGCTACTACGGGATCGGGAACGAGTACCTGGGGCTGGTGGCGGGCGTGGCGCTGATCGTGCCGTTCTGGTGGGCCTGCCGCCGGGACTGCGCCCGTGTCTCACCGGCCGGGTGGGCGGTGGTGGCGCCGCTGTGGCTGGTCGTCCTCGCCGCCGTGGCGGCACCCGGCTTCGGCGCCGACTTCGGCGGCGCGCTCTCGTTTGCCGCCACCGCGGTGCTGGCGTTCTTCCTCGGCAGCGGACGAGGTCTCAAGCCGAGAAACCTGCTCGTGGCCGCTGGCGTGGCCGCAGCCGCGGCCGCGGTGGTGGTGCTCTGGGACCTGAGCCGTCCGCCCGACCTCCGCACCCACGTCGGCGACCTTTTCGCGGGGGCGCTGCGGGGGGAGCTCGGGCCGCTGCGGGAGATGGTCCGCCGGAAGGTCGAGCTGAACCTCACGATGGCGCTCTCCCCGTTCTTCCTCGGCTCGCTGGCCGCCGTGACGCCCCTTTTGTGGCTCTGGTATAGTAAGCACGGTCGCGAGGCATGGGCGGTACTCTCGGAGCGGCCGCTGCTGCGGGCGGCGGTGGTTTCCTCCGCCCTCGGCGGGGTGATCACCCTGCTCCTCAACGACACCGGTGTCATCGCCTGGGCACTCGCTACCGGCTGCGCGCTGTATCTCTGGATGGATACGCTTCTCGCGGCGCGGCAGGACGGTTCGACAGCGTAGCGGTCAGCCCGCGTTCTTCCTCAACTTCTCTCGCTTCCTCGCCGGCCAGAGGCTGCATTAGAAACCATGCGTGTAGTTGCCCTGGACGTGGGGGAGAAGACAGTAGGGATCGCCGTTTCCGACGAGCTCGGAATCACGGTGTCGCCCCGCGAGACCCTGCGCCGCGACGGGACCGAGTTCGACCGCCTGGTCGACCTGGCGGCGCAGGAGCAGATCGGCAAAGTGGTAGTGGGGCTGCCGATTTCCCTCAACGGCAGCCTGGGCCCCTCCGCACAGCGCGTGCTCGTATTCATCGAGCAATTGAGGCCGCGGCTCACGATTCCGGTGGTGACATGGGACGAACGATTGACGACCGCCGAGGCGGAGAAGATGCTGATCTCTTCGCAGGTGCGGAGGGCGAAGAGACGACAGGTCATCGATCAGATCGCCGCGACTTTGATCCTTCAGAGCTATTTGCGGAGCAGCCAGTTAAGCGGAAGCGCAGCGCCGCCGGACGCTGGCTTCGAAGACTGATCGCCGCGGGCCTGGTGCTCGCCGTCTTCGGCCTCGCCATCTGGCTGCCGATCTACCTGCTCTCGCCGGTGCGGACCGCCGGGCCGCCGGTGCCGGTCAACATCCCGCTCGGCGCCAACGCGTCCGCCATCGGAAACGCCCTGGAAAAGGCGGGCCTGATCCACAACGCCACCGTCTTCACCATCGCCGCGCGTCTCTACGGCGAGAGCGGCAACATGAAGGCGGGCGAGTACAAGATCCCGCCGAAGCACGGCGTCTTCGAGATCATCGACCAGCTCGTGGCCGGCAACTCCGAAGCGCAGTGGGTGGTGATCCCGGAGGGCCGCACGCTCAAGCAGATCGCCCAGGCGCTGGAGGCGGAGCGGCTTGCGGATGCGGAGGAGTTTCTCCGCGCGGCGCGGCGGCCGCCGTCGGAGTACGGTCTGGACGTAAGCCCGCGCTGGAAGACGTGCGACGGCTTCCTCTTCCCGGACAGCTACAAGCTTCCGAAGCAGGCCTCCGCTCGCACGATCGTCGCCGAGATGGTGAAGACCTGGAAGCGCAAGGTCTGGGAGCCGAACCAGGAGCTGTTCAAGAGCGCGTCGCTGACGCCGGACAAGATCGTCGTCGCCGCCTCGCTGATCGAGCGAGAAGCGCGGGTGCCGCAGGACCGGCCGCTCATCTCCTCCGTGATCCGCAACCGGCTGGCACGCAAGATGAAGCTCCAGATCGACGCGACCGTGCTTTTCGCGCTGGGACGGCACCAGCAGGTGGTCCTTTACAAGGATCTGGAAGTCGACAGCCCCTACAACACCTACAAGCACAAGGGACTGCCGCCGGGGCCGATCTGCCAGCCGGGGCTGGCGGCGATCGAAGCGGCGCTGAAGCCGGCGGACGAGGACTACCTGTTCTACGTGGCGATGCCGGACGGCAGCCACGTCTTCACCAGCTCCGCCGCGGAGCACGACCGCGCCGTGCGGGATGCCCGCCGGGCGCGCGGCCTGGCACAGTAGCGTTCGTATGCCATCGCTGATCCACCAGTTCTGTCCGCAGCTCCGCGCCGGCCGGGTGTGGGAGATCGAGCCGTCGCTCCTCACGGAGCGGGGGGTGCGCGCCGTCATCCTCGATCTCGACAACACGCTGGTGCCATGGCACGGGAACGACCCGGCGCCGCGGGCGGTGGAGTGGATCCGCGCCCTGCGCGATGCCGGGATCCGGCTCTGCATTGTCTCGAACACGCATCGTCCGGGACGCCTGCGTAAGCTCGCGGAGACGCTGGGGATCGACTACGTGCCGTCCGGCGGCAAGCCGCGCCGCCGCGGCTTCCTCCACGCGCTGCGGCTGATGAAGGTAGAGGCGGGCGAAGCGGCGGTGGTGGGCGACCAGGTCTTTACCGACATCTGGGGCGGCAACCGCTGCGGTCTGCTCACGATTCTGGTGGCGCCACTCTCGCCGCGCGAATTCTGGGGGACGCGGGTGGTGAGTCGCAACCTGGAGCGCGCGATGCTCCGCATGCTGGAGCGGCAGGGCCTGGAGGCGGAGGAGCTCTCCGCCTCCCGGAGCAAGGGCGAAGCGTAGATGGACGAGACCCGCATCCAGACGGCAAAGCTGGACGACAGCCAGGCCGAGCTGGCGATTACCTGGGGGGACGGCCACGCCAGCCGCTACCCGCTGCGCTACCTCCGCGGCAAGTGCCCCTGCGCGGCCTGCCGGACCGCCCGCGAGGAGGCCCGCACCAACCCGTTCCGCGTCATCAGCGGCGAGGAAGCCCGCGGCCAGGGCCGCATCGTCAACATCGAGCCGATCGGCCGCTACGGCCTGCGCCTGGTGTGGGACGACGGCCATTCCACCGGCATCTACACCCTCGAGTACCTCCGCGAGATCTGCCCCTGCGAAGCCTGCACCGCCGAGCGCCCCCAGGAAGAGAAGCCCTGGGCGCACGGGATCTACATCGGGTAGGGGATAGGGTTTAGGGTGTAGGGTGTCGGTATCGCAAGCGTCGCTCATCCAGCTCGAATGGCAGGTTTCCCTCGCCCGGCTCCGGACTGGTGTAGCCGCTTCCGAATGGCGCACTACGGCCAGCACAGAACTGGACCCTAAACCCTATCCCCTAGACCCTTCCCCATGAGAGTCACCATTCTCGGCTCCGGTACCTCTCACGGGGTTCCTTCGATCGGTTGCGGGTGCGAGGTCTGCACGTCGCCGGATCCGCGGGACCGCCGCACGCGCTGCTCGATCCTGGTGGAGTGGCGGGGGCAGTCGCTGCTGGTGGATACCGCGCCGGAGCTGCGGCAGCAGGTGATCCGGAGCCACGTGCGGCGGGTCGACGCGATCCTGCTCACGCACTCCCACGCGGACCATATCTTCGGGATGGACGATGTCCGCCGCTTCAACGAAATGCAGGCGGGGGAGATGCCGGTCTTCGGGCGGACCGATACCCTGCGGGACGTGCGGCGGAGCTTTCAATATGTCTTCGTTCCGACCCAGGTGGGCGGCGGTAAGCCCCGGCTGGAGCTGACGGAGATCGAGGGGGAGACGCTCCGCTTCCGCGATCTGCGGATCGAAGCGATCCCCGTCTTCCACGGCAAGCTGGAGGTGACGGCGTTCCGCTTTGCCGATTTCGCCTACGTGACCGACACCAGCGAGATCCCGGAACGTTCCATGGAGCGGCTGCGCGGGCTCGACACGCTGATCCTGGACGGCCTGCGGTGGGAGCCGCATCCGACCCACTTTTCGATCGACCAGGCGCTGGAAGTGGTGGAGCGGCTGCGTCCCCGGCGCACCTTCCTGACCCACATCGCGCACACCGTCGCGCACGCGGAAGCCGAGCGCCGTTTGCCCGATGGAGTGCGCCTCGCGTATGATGGGCTGATTCTCGAGGTCCCCGACGCATAGAATGGGATAGAGACCGCCGGAATGGCGGCACCTCGAGCAGGGGAGTGAGGGTAGATGCGGCTTCGCGCGATCTGCAAGTCAAAGATCCACCACGCCTGGGTCACCCAGGCGGAGGTCGAGTATATCGGGAGCATCGCGATCGACACGCTGCTCATGGAGCGCGTCGACATCGTGCCGGGGGAGAAGGTCGCCGTCTGGAACGTCACCAACGGCGAGCGGGTGGAGACCTACGCCCTGCCCGCGCCGGCCGGCTCCGGCGAGATCATCGTCAACGGCGCGGCCGCCCACCGCTTCAGCCCAGGCGACCGAATTATCATCGCCGCCTTCGTGCTCACCGATGAGCCGGTCGAGCCGCGCATGATCCTGGTCGACCGCCAGAACCAGTTCGTGGAGTGGCTCGGCGACAACCGCCTCCCGGACTGGAGCATCGCGGAGCTCACCGCCTCCGCTCCGGAAGTCTAGCCGTCTGCTTCGGTTCGCGCAGCGTGGCCTCCGTCAGGAAGAAGAGCCCGGTGCGCGTACCGACCCACAGGCCGCTCCCCACCCGATGTAGAGCCTGCGTCTCGGTGTCGAGGTAGGGGATCCGGTCGTTCAGCCGCTCCACCCGGTCGTCCGCCGTTCTCCGCCAGAGTCCGCTGCGGGTGGCGATGAAGAGGCCGTCCGGACGGTCCTCGGCGAGATCGGTCACGTTCTCTCCTTCCAGCTCCGGCGTGACGGTCCAGCGGTCACCGCTCTTCCACGCGAGGCCGCCGACGAACGTGCCCGCGCAGATGGTCTGGCCCGTCCGTCCGAGCACCGTCACCCAGTCGTCCGGTAGGCCGTGGCGCTCGTCGTGCCAGCGCACCGTGCCGGAGGGGCGGTGGACCTCCGCCAGTCCGCGTCCCTGGGTGCCGACCCACAGCGTCTCTCCGGCCGGCAGCAGGCAGGTGATCGGCAGTCCCTGCAGCTCCGGCAGGTTCAGGTGGTGGATCCACTCGCGCCCATCGTACTCGCTCCAGCCGCCCCACTGCGCCGCGTAGAGCCGGTCGCCATCCGCGGCGAGGGCGGACACCTGGCGGCGGGGGAGGCGCGCCCCGATGTCGCGGCTCCAGCTCTCGCCTTCCAGGCGGTCGAGCCGGCCGTTTCCGTGCCGCAGGTAGAGCGAAGCCCGAAAGCGCACCATCTGCCGCGGCGCGTCGGAGGCGATCTGTCCCGCGCCGTACCGGCGCCAGCCGTACCGGGTCTTCGCCGCCAGGCCGCTCTCCAGCGTGCTCGTGAAGAGGCTGCCGCCGTAGGTTGCCAGGGCCTGGACGTTGTGATCGATCGGCTCGTCCGGCTGCAGCCACTGCGTCCACCGTCCGTCCACTCCACTCCAGACGCCTTCGCTGCGCGTGCCAACCCAGAGCGTCGCACCGTCGTCCAGCATTGCGGTGATCTCCCGCGCCTCCGGCGGCAGCTTCAGGTCGAGCGGAGCCCAGGCGGCGCCATCGAACGCCCAGATCCCGTCCCCGAAGAGCGCCGCCCAGAGCTGCTCCCCCCGCGGCAGCAACGCGCTGACGTGCGTGCCCCGGGACCGCGGCAGCGGGAATTCGCGCCAGGTGTCGCCTTCCTTTACGCGGAGGCCCGTGACCGTGGCGACGCACTCGCGGCCCTGCCACTCGGCGACGCAGGTCTCTCCGGGCGACCGACCGGCCTCGGTCGCCCGGCGGGGGCTGGCAAGCCATTTGCCATCCTTCCAGGTCGCGGAGTGCCGCGGGAAGAGCGCGGAAAACGTGCCCTCTGCGCTCCGGAGCTCCCGCACCTCGTGCGACGGAAGACCGTTCTGGCGCGTGAAATGCCGCCACTCGCCGGCCCGGCTCCGGTACAGAATGCCGCCCCGGGTGGCGATCCACAGGCCGCTCGCGTCGGTCGCGAGCGCCGTGACGGAGCGAGTGCTCGTGTAGGCGGTGTCGGCCTCCGGAGTGACCGGCCGCGGCGGTGTCGTGAACAGCACTGCCGCGCCGCAGCCGAGGGCAGCCGCCGCGCCCGCTGAAAGGGCGAGCGCGACGATCCGGCTTGGTGCTGTTGGAATGCCGAGGAGTCGCATCGTGTGATCCGCTACCTGGTCTCGTCGGAGAGGTCGACGGTGAGCTGCGTCCGGTTGTGTGCCCTGTCGGTGAGCACGAAGGTGACCGCGGTGGGGGAGCCGCGATGGCTCTCCGGGACCGCGGCCAGGGCAAAGAAGCGCCCGGGGGCTTTCGCAGTAGCTCGCAGTCGGAGCTGCTCCCCCCACGGCAGTAGCGCGGTGACGCGGGCGGTATCCGGGCTGGCGTCGAGCTCCAGCCGCAGCACCGGTTCCGGCGTGGCGACCGTGTGCACGCGTCCGCTTCCGGAGGGCGGTGTCACGTCGACGTGATAGCGGAAGGTCAGCGACTTCCGCGTACCGTCGGCCAGGACTACGATGACGGTGACGACGTACGGGCCCTCGGCGGCGTAGGTCGGAATGTCGAAGCGCACTTCCCACTTGCGGCTCTCCGGGTTGTAGGCAAGGCGCTTCACCTCTCCGTCGGGCATCAGCGCCACCACCTGCCGCGCGTCTGCCGGGGCCGTGATCTGGATCAGCGGATCCCCCATGCGCGCCCGCAGCTCATCCTCGCGCCGGGAGAGCTCCAGCCGCTGCCGCTCGAGCTGCGCCAGCTCCGCCTCCGGTCGGAATTCGGAGCGCGCCTCGAGCAGGGCGTTCTCGAGCTTCAAGAGGTCGGTTTTCGCTGCCAGTCGCTCGATGCGGATTCGACCCTCCTCTTCTCCTCGGGTGAGGCGGTGCAGCTCGAGGAACTCCTCTTCGAGCGCCTTGACGCGAGCCGGGTCCGGCTCGGGCTTGAGCCGCTCCGCGTAAAGCCGGTCCCGCACGAGGACGACGCGGCGCCACGCGTGGGCTTCCTTCGCGTCCTGCATCGCACGGTCCTTGTTCATTTCAAAGTAACTTGCGAGCCGGTCGATGCGGCGCCGCAAGAGCTTCTTATCGGTCCGGTCTTCCTCATCGACGAGTAGATAGGCGGCTTCGAAGAGCCGGTCCTGGCCGGCGGACTGCAGCGCGGCCTTCACGTCCTGGCCGCTGAGTCGGGCGAGGCTCCGGACACGGCTGCGCAGCCTTCGCGCTCGGACACCTCCCCCGCGGCCCGCCTCCACCTCTCGCGCCAGCTCCTCCGCCGTGGTGGAGATGGAATCCCAGGTGTAGCCGGCCATCACGTCCTGCGGACGAAGTCCCGCCTGGCGGCACAGCGCCTGGAGCCGGCTGCGGAGCCCGCGTGCCTCGCGGGAGCCTTCCTGTCCCAGCGCCGCCTCTCGCGCCAGCCGCGCGGCGAGGGACTGGATCTGCGACTGCAGCTTCTCCCGCTGGTACAGCCGCATCTCTTCGCGAGGGACGGCGAGCCAGGACGAGTACTTGCTCGGCAGCGAGTAACGCTTGCTGAGCTGGAGGATCGTCGCGGCGTCGGCCCCTCCGCGGGTGAGCTGCTCGATGCGACGGGCGGCCCACAGCTTCACGCCGAGGTGGTTCGGCTCGGCGCGCCGGCTGAAGGTGACCGTCCGCGTGTAGGTGACCGGACCGTTCGGGGTCTGCCCGCTCAGCCGGACGGTGGCGGGTCCGCTGCCGCGGTAGCGGCCGAAGATCGCCAGCGTCCGGTGCGCCCGGACGTCCGGCAGCGCCGCCGGGACGATCTCCGACGCCGCGACGCCTTCAATCGTCACCTTCGGCTGCGTGAGCGCCTGTGCCGGGGTGAGTGCCAGCGCGAAGAAGCCGGTGGCGCCGCCGGAGCGGCCGGAGTAGAGTGCCGCGTGCAGCGGGTCCGCCCCTCGGCGCAGGTTGACGCGCAGGTCACGCTGCGGACGGAAGTTTTTCCCAGAGAGCGAGATCCGCTGCTCGTCTCCGTCGTGCGCCACCGGGAGCCCATAGTTGTTGGCGACCTGGGTGCCCGGTTCGGTGACCGCACGGATCGCGATGTCGATCGACTCCAGTGCCTGCCCCGGCTCCACCTTCAGCGGGAGATCGAAGAAGACCCCCTGCGGGTCGGAGGGGAGCACCTGCGCCAGGTGCATCTCCACCCGCAGGTCGGCGTTCGGCATCACGGGGAAGATGCGGGCGCGAAAGGTGTTGCCGCTCAGCATCTCGATTAGCGCCGGGTCGCGCTGGCGTGTGGTGATGTGCCGGTAGATCTCCGCGGCGCGCTCCTTCTCCACGATCCGGGCGACCACCTTCTCCTCGCCGTACCAGTAGGCAAAGTAGGAGACCACCGTCTCCGGCGGTAGTGAGTAGAGGAACTCCGCCTCGATCCGGTCGTACGTCTCGTTCTGAAAGGTGAGCTCCAGTCGCGACGCAGCGAACTGGCCGTCGATCCGCACCTCCGCCTTCACCGCCTTGGTCCGGAGCGGCATGCCGTTGTCTCCACGCGGCTTCAGCACGACCTGTGGGGCTGCAGGCCGGCCGGTGAAGGTGAGCGCGGCGGCGCCGCAAATCAGCAGGACACGCAGCAATCTCTCCATCGATCTGCCCTCCGGAACGGTGAGCGGAGCTCTGCTCTGCTGGATGCATAGTTCCGGACAGGCGGGTGATGGTTCGATAACAGTTTCAACGGGTGCCGATCCTGTGCAGGAGCAGCCGGAGACGGATGGCGTAGCCTGCCGCACACAAACCTGCACGCTACTCCCTTCTGCCCGGAGCCCTCGTTGACCCGGTCTGAGGCGGCTGATATACTCTGAACGGGTAGCGTGCTACCCGCAGCCGCTAGGGGTGCTCGGGAATCCGGGCTGAGAGAAGACCCTTGTGACCTGACCCTGGTAATTCAGGCGTAGGGAAGCGGTAGTGTCAGTTTTCCGGGCGGTCTTCGCCCGTTCCGGTGCGGCGCTTCTCCCGCGGAGGAGCGCCTTTTTTGCTGCCGCGGCGCCACCGCTCCATGGCGGCACGGGAGGGAGTATGGCAGGCGATCCGCAGCCGCTCGTGATCGCGGGGACGGAGTTCCGGTCCCGGCTGATCATGGGTTCCGGGAAGTTTCCGGACTACGAGACGATGAACCGCGCCTATGAGGCGGCGGGCACCGAGATGATCACCGTGGCGCTGCGGCGTCTCGATCTCGATACGCCCGGCGAGAAGACGCTGCTCGACTTCATCGACTGGAGCCGCTACCGCATCCTCCCGAATACCGCCGGCGCGCGGACGGCGGACGAGGCGGTGCGCACCGCCCGCCTGGCGCGCGCGATGGGGCTCTCGGACTGGATCAAGCTGGAAGTGATCCCGGATGCCAAGTACCTCCTGCCGGACCCGGTCGGCACCCTGGAGGCGGCGAAGACGCTGGTGAAGGAAGGCTTCGTGGTGCTTCCCTACATCAACGACGACCCGGTGCTGGCCAAGCAGCTCGAGGAGATCGGCTGCGCCACGGTGATGCCGCTCGCCTCCCCGATCGGCTCCGGGCAGGGGCTGGTCAACTTCAGCCAGATCAAGATCATCATCGAGCAGGCGACCGTGCCGGTGGTGGTCGACGCCGGCATCGGCGCGCCTTCGGATGCCTGCCTGGCGATGGAGATCGGGGCGGACGCCTGCCTGATCAACACCGCCATCGCGCAGGCGAAGGACGCGCCGACCATGGCGCGGGCGATGGCCGCCGGCGTGGAAGCGGGGCGCATGGCGTACCTGGCGGGCCGCATCCCGCCGCGGGCCTACGCCTCTGCCAGCAGCCCGCTGGAAGGAGTGGTCCGATGAGCCCGGCGCGACAGAGGTGGCCGGAGTCGGTCCTGATGCTGGTGACCGACCGGAAGCGGTGCGGGGAGCGTTCCCTGCCGGAGGTGGTCGAGGCGGCGATCGAGGGCGGCGTCAACGTGGTGCAGCTCCGGGAGCGCGATCTCCCCGCGGGAGAGCTGCTGAAGCTGGCGCGGCAGCTCCGCGGCGTCTGCGGCACGCGCGCGCTGCTGCTCATCAACGACCGCGTCGACGTCGCGATCCTCTCCGGAGCGGACGGTGTCCACCTGGGGGAGAACGGCCTGCCGGTCGCGGCGGTGCGCCAGATGCTGCCGCCCTCCATGCTCGTCGGCCGCTCCGCGCACTCGAAGAACTCCGCGCGGCAGGCAGACCTCGACGGCGCCGACTACCTGGTGGTCGGCACCATCTTCCCCAGCCCCTCCCATCCGGACGCCGAGCCGGCCGGAGAGGAGCTGCTGCGGGACGTCTCCACGCGCACCCAGGTGCCGGTGATCGCGATCGGCGGCGTGACGGCGGAGAATGCGGCGTCCTGCTTCGCGGCGGGCGCCTCCGGGATCGCCGTCGTCTCCGCCATCCTCGGCAGCGACGATCCGCGCGCGGCGGCGCAGCGCCTGGCTCCTACGCTGCCGGAGACTGCCCCCGAGCCGGCCGCAAGCCCGACCGAGGAAGAGGAGCTCGGCTGATGCGCCTCACGATCAACGGCGATCCGCGGGAAGTGGAGGGCGCCTCGACGGTGGAGGAGCTGATCCAGGTGCTCGCCATCCACCGCATGATCGTGGTGGAGCACAACGGGGAGATCATCCGGCGCGAGAAGTACGCCGCCACGCTGCTGGCGGACGGCGACGTGCTGGAGATCGTCCATATGGTCGGGGGAGGCTAGACCCGCCGTGAGCTCGCCGGAAGTACTGGTGGTCGGCGGCGGGGTGATCGGCTCTGCCGCGGCGTACTTCCTGGCGCGAGCGGGGGTCTCCGTCCGCCTGCTCGAGCGGGACGGCCTCGCTTCCCATGCTTCCGGCGCCGCGGCCGGAATGCTCGCGCCGATCTGCGAGTCGGAGAGCGACAGCCCGTTCTTTCGCCTGGCGCTCCGGAGCCTCGGCCTCTTTCCGGAGCTGGCGCCTCGCCTGCGCGAGCTCTCCGGGATCGATCCGCAGTACGTCCCCTCCGGGGCGGTCCGCGCCGCGCTGACGGAGCCCGAAGCGGAAGCCCTGCGGGAGCGGTCCCGCCGGTTGGGCCGGTTCGGCGTGGAGTGGCTCGACGCCCGGGCCGCCCGGGAGCGCGAGCCGCTGCTCTCTCCGCGCACCGTGGGAGCACTCTGGTCACCCGCGGAGGCGAACGTCTACAGCCCGCAGCTCGGGCGGGCCTATGCCGGCGCCGCGGCCGCGCTGGGAGCGGAGATCCGCACCGGAGTTGCGGCGACGGGCCTGCTCCGCCGCGGAGGCCGGGTGCTCGGGGTCCGCACCACCGACGGGGAGATGGAAGCGGGGCAGGTGGTGCTCTGCGCCGGCGCCTGGACCCGCTTCTGCGCCGGGTGGCTCGATCTTGACCTGCCGGTGCGCCCGGTCCGCGGCCAGATCCTGGCGCTCGACGCGCCCACTCCTGCCCCGCGGTCGATCGTCTGGGGCGAGGGCGCCTACCTGGTGCCGAAGCTCAACGGCGCGCTGGTGGTCGGCGCCACGGAAGAGGACGCCGGCTTCGACTGCCGCACCACCGCCGCCGGCGTGGAGCGCCTGCTCTCCGCCGCCCGGGAGCTGCTGCCGGCGCTCTCCCAGTGCAGCTTCCGCCACGCGTGGGCCGGCCTGCGTCCGGACACGCCGGACCACCTCCCGGTGATCGGACCGATCCCCGGCGTGGAGGGAGTCGTCGTGGCGGCCGGGCACTTCCGCAACGGAGTGCTCCTGAGCCCCGTCACCGGCGAGGCGGTTGCCGAATGCGTCCGGAGCGGCACCCTCCCCGCGGACGTCGCGCCGTTCCGACCGGATCGCCTCCTGAGGCCGTAGAGCCGATCCGGACGGCCCCTCACGCGGCGGCGGAGACCGGCTGATCGGGTCGGCCGTGCCGCTCCAGCAGCGCCCGGTCCCAGCCGGCCATTCGGGCGGCGTGCTCGTAGGTACTCTCCAGGAACCGGTGCACCGCCGCGTCCGGATCACGGGCTTCCCGCACCACGTCGTACGGCAGGATGAACTCCGAGAAGTGGCGGCTGAAGTAGGCCCCTTCCGGCTCGATCGGCGCTTCCTCCAGCCCCGGGGGTGACGGAACCGAGTAGGCGTAGAAGGCCGGCCCGGTGAGCGGCGGGCTGCCGGGCCAGAAGCCGCAGCTAATCTGCTCGTGAGAATAGGCCTCCCGCTCTACCGCATCTGCCCCGGGGCGTTCCGGAGCCCGGCGCCCGGAGAAGCGGGTGACCGCGAGATCGAAGCTGCCCCAGAAGAGCTGCACCGGACTGCACTTGCCGACGAAGCCCGAGCGGAACTGCCGGAGCACCCGGTCCGCCTGGAGCAGGATGCGCCAGCAGCGCTCCGCACACCCGGGGTCGTAGGTCGCGTGCAGCTCGTCGTCGTAGAACGGGGTCCGATCCGGCACCTCGTCCGGCACGGGGCGGATCTGGACCTGGATCCCCAGCCCGGCAAGCGTCTCCCGCAGCTCGTGGTAGAACGCCGCTACCGAGTGGTCCCGGAGCGGGAAGCAGCGCCGGTGTCCGGTGCTGGCGGTGATCAGGAGCTGGTGATCGATGAAGTCGAAGTCGATCTGAAACGCGCCGTTCCGGTACGGGATCGACGTGGTCGTGAGCCCCCGGGGAGTGACGAACAGCGTGCAGTGCCACCAGTGATTGGTGGGGGGACTGAGCGTCATCCGGATCTTCCCGACGATCTGCAGCCACCGGTGGAGCGTGGCGTACGTGTCGCTCCACGCGTTGAGGGGAAGGTCCGGCCAGGGGTCGTGATTGGGTCGCCAAAGGTCGGCGTTGACGTACAGCATGGCACCCTCCAGAGGGAATCGCCGCAGCGGTGCGAGAGGCGAGCGTCCAGCTCGAGGGCCGAGGCGCCGGGGCTGCGGGGGCCGTTCACGGGCTCCGCTCATCTCTCCGATGTGCGGAATCTACCACCGGGAGCGGCTAACGAAGCAGGACCCCGATGGTGATGCCGAGCGCGGCGCCGGCGAGCACTTCCAGCGGCGTATGCCCGAGCAGCTCCTTCAGCGCCTCCCGCTCTTTGAACGCCTCCTGGATGATCGAGAGCAGGAGCAGCTCGTTCAGGACGTCGGCGTGCTTTCCGGCTTCCCGGCGGAGCGAGACGGCATCGTACATCACGACCGACGCGAAGACCGCTGCGATGGCGAAGGTGGAGGAGTTTAGCCCGTCCGCGAGGCCGACCGCCGTGGCGAGGCCCGCTACGAAGGCGGAATGCGCGCTGGGAAGGCCGCCGGTATCGATCAGCCGCCGCCAGTAGAACCGTCTCTCCAGTACGGAGAAGAGGATCATCTTCAGGATCTGGGCCGTGGCCCAGGCAACCAGCGCGCTGATCAGCGGCTGGTTGGCTAGCAGGTCTTGAAGAACGGATGGCATCGTCGCGGCGGTGCGGGCCGCAGGCGGCAACGGGAAGGGCGCAGCCTGGGGATTATAACGGTGGGCTGAGGACGCGTCAACTGAACGGTTGCCTGGCCGCTTCGCCGGAGCGACGCGCAGGGAAAGTTACCCACTCCGCCGGGCGCCTACTCCCAATTCACGACGAGCAGGCGTTGGTGAGCGCTACTGAGCGCTACTCAGCGCTACTGAGCGCGTAGAAAGCTGAAGAGCCGGGTGGCGTTGCCGGAAAGCACGCCCTGCCGCTCGGTTTCGGACAGCCTGGAGTCGAGCAGGATGCCGATCGAGCTGCCGGGGTTTCGCTCCGGGTGATTGCTGGCGAAGAGCACGCGGTTCGGACCCAGCGTGGCGAGCAGCGCTTCCAGCTTGCCGCGGTGGGCTCCGCCGGAGAACGGCTCCAGGAAGATATTCACGGCGCGCTTGGCGGCGAACATGGCGTCTTGCCACTGGTCGCCGCCGGCGCCCGCCGCCACGAACTTCATCGTGTTGAACTCGGTCGCCAGCTCCTCCAGGTCGCGCACGGCGTCGCCGTTCGGGACGGAGACCAGGAGCGGCTTGGTGTAGCGGCGGTAGGCGTTGATCACCTCTCGCGCGGAGACGGTGTTCAACCGCTGCCCCACCATCTGCGGGTAGAGCGCCGCGCCGAGCCACTTCGCGCTGCCGAGATACTTCCGCATCTCCTCCGACGAGCGCTCCGGATAGGCGGGGTTCACCACCGCCCAGCCGCGCATCTGCGGGACCGAGTCGACCAGCGCCTTGACCTCCGCGTTGCCCGCGGTGATGTCGCCGCAGAGCGCGCGCCGGGAGACGACGCCCATCAGGTCGAACCGGGCCCGCTGGAGCGCGCGGGTCAGGGCGGCGCCGTCCACGTCGGTCCACGGCGTCGTCCCAAGCTGCGTTACGAGGTCTACACCAGGCATAAGAGGTTCCTATGTGGAGCCAGGGGAGGGGTCTGTCGTTCGAGCTCTGGGTTAGCAGGTTCGCAGGTTGCAGGTTTGCAAGTTCCGAACGCCGGCGACCGGGGAGCTAACCTGCAACCTGCCAACTTGCTAACCTGCAACAGGGAGCGCCCCCTCTCCCTTGCGCCCACTCAGTTCAACCCAGGAGCCGCTGGGCGTTGCCTTCGAAGATCGCCTGGCGGTCGCCATCGGCGATCTCTGCGTACTGGAGCGACATCACGGCGCTGCCGAGGGTGTCGAGCGGCGCGCGGGAGCCGAAGACGATGCGGTCCGCCCCCAGGTGGCGCACCGCCGCCTCCACTGCGCCGCCGGCGGTGAGCGCGGAGGTCTCCAGCCAGACGTTCGGGCCCTTCCGCGCGGCGCTCAGCAGCGTCCCCAGCTCGTAGCCGCTCACGGAGAGGGCGGTCGGCACCGGCAGCCGCTCCACCAGGGCGTGGTCGATCACCGGCTCCCGGACTCCGGTGAGGTCGGCCAGGATCAAAGCCGCGCCGGAGAGCTTCTCCAGCACGTCGCAGAGCGGGCCGACCGCCGCGCTGAACGGGTAGCCGTGCTCCCGCGGCGCCAGGCGGAAGACCTTTACGCCCTCCGCCAGGCGGCGGCTCACCTCGTCCAGGCACTGCGGGTAGTCGAGCGGGTTCACCACCGCCACCGGCACCAGCTGCGCGTGCTTCTGGCCCAGCGCTACCGCCAGGTCGTTCCCCTGGCTGCTGCTGTAGAAGATCCCGGTGGTGTGGGTGATGAGGCTGCGGCCGACGCCGCGCGCCTGCATGCCGGCCGCGAGCGCCTCGAGGGAGAGGTCGACCTCCGTCCGCGGCCAGGAGCCGATCAGGGTGTAGCAATCGATAATCGGCACGCGGTGCTCCTATCCTTCACTACCGGCAGCGTATCGCTCCCGCGCCAGCCGCAGCCGCGCCAGGACGCGCTCCTTCCCGAGCGCCCACAGCGTCTCGAACAGCCCGGGGCCGACGGTGCGGCCGGTGGCGGCGACGCGGGTGGGGTGGATCACCTCGCCCGGCTTCACGCCGAGCTGCTCCATCACGCCGCGGACCGCCGCCTCGATCGGCTCCGGGCTCCAGTCGGTCACGCCGGCCAGCGCGGAGGAGATGGCGTCGAGCGTGCGGGGCGCCTCCGGCTTGCGGAGCCACTTCCCAACCGCCTTCTCGTCGTACTCCGGCTCCTCGCGGAAGAAGAACTCGGTCGCGGCTGGCGCTTCGGAGAGCAGCTTCAGCCGCTCCTGCTCCAGCTTCAGCACGCGGGTGACATACTCCTGGGTCGCCGCATCCGGCTGCTCCGGTACGAGCCCCGCCTGCTGGAGGTAAGGCAGGGCGCGCGCGACCAGCTCTTCCGACGGCAGCGCGCGGATGTAGACGCCGTTCATCCAGTTCAGCTTCTCGATGTCGAACACCGAGGGCGCCGCGTTGATGCCGGAGAGGCTGAACGCCGCGATCAGCTCGTCGCGAGACATCAGCTCCTGGTTGCCGCCGGGCGCCCAGCCGAGGAGCGCCAGGTAGTTCAGCAGCGCCTCCGGCAGATAGCCCTGGACCTGGTACTCGCCGACCGAGACCGCCCCGTGGCGCTTGCTGAGCTTGCTCACTTTGCCGGTGTGCGGGTCCCGGCCCTGGATCACGCCGGGGTGGACCATCTTCGGCATCTCCCAGCCCATGGCGCGGTACTGCAGCACGTGCCGCGGCGCGGACGGCAGCCACTCTTCAGAGCGGACCACGTGGGTGATCCGCATCAGGTGGTCGTCGACCATGTGCGCCAGGTGATACGTCGGAAAGCCGTCCGACTTCAGCAGCACGTGATCGTCCAGCTCCCGGGTGGGGTAGGTGATCGTGCCGCGGACCTCGTCGTGGAAGGTGACGTCGCCCTCCAGGGGAATGGCGAAGCGCACTACGCTTGGCGTGCCGGCCGCCTCGAATTCGGCGCGCTCCGCCTCGCTCAGGCTCCGGCAGCGTCGATCGTACCCGAACGGGTGGATATTCGCCTGCTGCCGCGCCTCGCGCACCTCCTGCAGCCGCTCTCGAGAGCAGTAGCAGCGGTAGGCGTGGCCGGAGGCGATGAGCTGCTCCACCGCGGCGTGGTAATGGGGCAGGCGCTCCGATTGCACGTACGGCCCGAACGGACCGCCCACGTCCGGCCCCTCGTCGTAGTCCATCCCCAGCCAGCGCAGCGTGTCCTTCAGCGCCTGCTCGGACTCGGCGTTGTAGCGCTCCCGGTCGGTATCTTCCAGGCGGAACAGGAACTGCCCGCCGTGGTGGCGGGCCAGCAGCCAGCTGAAGAGGGCAGTACGGATGTTGCCCAGGTGCGGCAGCCCGGTGGGGCTGGGCGCGAAGCGGGTCCGGACCGGGCCGGTGGATAGATCGCTCATCGAGTCGTATTGCGTATCGCGTATTGCGTAGCGGTGGGTGCTTACCGTCCTACGCCAACATCCTGCCGGGCGGCGGGCTGGAGTATTGCGTAGTGCGTTTTGCGTAACGACGGACTTCTACCGTTATACGTCAACGTCGTGCCGGGCGAGGCGCTGAATCAGCGTTCCGCCC
>JBKBRF010000074.1:0-20977 GCA_046292385.1 Armatimonadota bacterium
GTTTGAAGATGGGAAACGCACCAAGTGCCTGGCGGCGATGAGCCGCGAGCGGGCAGCGGAACGCGAGTGGGAGAAGGTCGCCGCCTGATCCGCTTTTACACACCTATTGACAAGAGCTCCGGACCACCCGTTATCCATAGGTAACGAAACCGTCTGTTCCTCATCCGGAAGAAGTGAGGTGTGTCCCGTCTCTGGAGTACGCGGCTCCTTCACATCTTCGTGGGTATAACGGGTTATCCGCTTCTGGGACTCGGAGCGATCAGACTTCGCCATCAAGAACTTCTCCTGCGTTGATCCTTAAGCGCTAGTAGGGACGGAAGGTGCGGATCGGCAGATGCCGGCCATGTCACACGTGCTGCACTTACCGCACCAGGAAGGTAGGGGTAATAGCTGATTCTGCCGGAGCCGATCTCCAGCAGTAGTGACCGCTTTCACGGTCTGGGTGATCAGGTTCTGGTCTACAAGCTCACGAACCGAGCCCCCGTGATCAAGGTTGTGGATCTCGATCAGATCTGGGTGCCCGCCGAAGCGCTGCTCGTACCCCATCGCGTAAACGTGGAGTTGCATTCGCGTGACATCCTCAGGCTGGGCGCGCTCCACAGACTTGAAGTCAACTACGGCGACCTCGTCGGTCTCTACCTTTTTAATCAGGTCGATGCGGCCGTGGACCAGGATCCCGCCGGGTAGCGTGATCTCCACCACCTCCTCTACGTGGACCACCCGCTTGAGAGCGGGTCCGTTCTCGCGAAGGTAGAGCCCCAGTGCTTTCTCTGCCGAGCTACGGAGCTGTGCTTCCAGCTCGGGATAGGCAAACCGCACGTGAAGGTGGGTGTCGAGCAGTTCCGGAATGTCTCTCTCCGAGAGCTCGTCTCCATTTAGAGCCCGACGGTGGACCTCCGCTAGAGCGTTGTGGAGAGAGCGGCCGTAGCCGAGCGCCTCGTGAAGGGGGGCGTTGAAGCCGTAAAGGAAGCGGAGCTTGAACTGGTAGGGGCACTCGAAGAAATACTTGAGCTCGCTGAATGAGAGCTCCACGTTCACGAGGGGTACTCGCGGCTGCGGCTCCAGCTTGGGTCCGGGACATGACGGGGTCTCACGGGTGAGGAACTGCGGACAACGGGTCAGTTCTTCCCAGAACGCGGAAGGCCTTCGGTAAAGCTGATTGCCGGCATCGGGCGCCCACGAGCAGAAGAGATACTTTTCACTGCGGGTCAGCGCTACGTAGAAGAGACGGCGCTCGTCCTCCACGGAGCTATCGAAGCGGTCCGCGTTTCGGATCCCGTGGCGCGGGAGGTGCTTCCAGATCGCGTTGAACTGCTTTCGCCCGGGGAAGCGGTTTTTCTGCAGGCACGGAAGGAAGACGACCGGGTACTCCATTCCTTTCGACTGGTGGACCGTCATCAGCCGAACCGCGTCGGGCTGAGCGTAGGCGACATCCTGTCCGCCTTCCGGGTAGTAACCCGGCGCCTTGTAGCGAAGGAAGTCGACGAAGGACCGGTACTTCTCCTCGGGTCGGCTCTTGAAGTGGATCTCTTCGTAATCTGAGATCACCTGGCTGAACTTGCCCAGGTTGTAGTAGACCACTTCGCCACGGCCATCCGGGACGCGTTCCTCTCGGAGCTGAACCGCTTCGAGAAAGTCGAGGTAGGTGCGCTGCAGGTTGTAGGTCGAGAACCGCTTTCCGGCCTCAAAGCCCCGTCTCCCTTCCAGCGTCGCGATTCCACGGTCGAGATCTGCCTCGTTGAGACCGAGTTCGGCCGCTTGCCACCGGAGCTTGACCGTCTCGGCATCAATTTCCCGCACCATGAACTGAAAGACTGCGGCCGCCGCCTGCGCCTCGGGTGTATCGAAGAGCCCGGACATCCCGGTGACGATGTAGGGGATCCCGCGCTTCCTTAATGCCTCTACGATCGGGCCGCCGCAGTTCCGTACACTGCGGAGGAGAATGGCGCAGTCTGACCAGGACAGGCCTCTTGCCGTGCCGTTCTCCAGATACGGGGCGCCGCGAAGCGAAAGGATCCTTTCGGCGATCCACTCTGCTTCGGCTTCGGGGTCGTCGAATCGGAGCGCCAGCAGGTCCCCTCGTTCGAAGACCTGAGAGCCCCGGCTCACCATCTGCTTGGGCAGCCGGTTCGTGTTTGCCTCGACTGCCCTACGTGCGACATCCACGACGGCTGCACTACTCCGGAAGTTCGCCTCGAGAGGCCGCTGCAGCACGTTGGGATATCGCCGCGTGAAGGTGAGGATGTGCGAGACATCGCTCCCTCGCCACTGGTACACGTTCTGATCGTCATCACCCACGACGCACAGGTTCGCGCCCAGCTCATAGAGCTGCCGCACCAACATCTCCTGAACCGGGTTGACATCCTGATACTCGTCAACGGTCAGATACTTCACCCGGTCCGAGAGAGCCGAGCGTAACTCCGCGTTGGTCTGAATCTCCACGACGGCCCGGAGCAGGATCTCGTCATAGTCGAGGTACCCGTGCTGGTCCAGGAGCGCCTGGTAGGATTCCAGCGCCGCCCGCGCTGGGTGATCCGCGAGGACCTCGGGATCCGCGTCGGCCCCTCTGAGCATCCCCAGGATTCCGGTGAAGAGGCGGGTGTCCAACCATCGTCGTAGGCCGAGGGAGTGCATTCCGCACTGGCGGTAGTACCGGTCGATGAAGAGCTGCTGCTTCACCTCATCCAGGATGTCGCACTTCAGATACCGATAGAGGTAGCGCTGCAGCAGGTCGAGACAGAAGCCGTGGATCGTGCCCACATACATCCCCGCGAGACCTTCAACGTGGCCGAACTCCGCTTCGTGGAGCCGCGAAATGCGGTCCTTGAGTTCCGCTGCCGCCTTCTCGGTGAACGTGAAGGCGACGATGTTCTCGGGAGTGATCCCATTTGCGGCCTGGCTCTTCAGAATGTGGATGATGCGGGCGGAGACGACACGGGTCTTGCCGGAGCCGGCACACGCCACGATCTGCAGATTCCGGTCAATACTCTCGATCGCTTCTCGCTGCTGCGGTGTGTGGCTCATTGGGTGTTCCGAGCTTTACCGGGCCGTGGTCTCTACCGTGACCCCGGACGTTCAAAGCTGCCTGTCGGGGCGGCGGAATGCTTGGGCCACAAGCGGTTACTTGTACGTCCGCTTGCTTTCTACCTCCGTGGAGATTTCGTGGAGGTGAGTAGGGGCAACGGCGGCTAGTCTCCACAGTGCAGCGGGGGGCGCGGTAGAGGTGGAGCGATGGAGGTGCCCTGGTGCCCGGGAGCCAATCGCCCATGCGTGAGGTCAGGTAGCGCGCTTTGGGGCTCGTGGGGGACAGGTGGGTCGCGGGAGTGTCACGCGGCTGTCGCCGCTCCCGTTTACCGTTACCGCACAGGGTATCCCTGTGACCTCCAGGATCGCTGCAGAGACCGGGATCGAGAAGCGGACGCCCCGAGCGTGGAACAGCTCCTCCATCGCTTTGCTGGGGAACTGGAGAGTCAGAGTGTCCTTCTCGAAAGAGTGCGGGAGTGCGTCAGCCACACAGGCAACCAGTGTTGCTGGGTTCCGGTGGAGGCGCTGCTGCCGCAACTGCTCCAGGATCGCAAGCCAGCGCAGCCGAATGGCGACCAGGGCAACGGCATCCGGTCCTCGGAGCCGCTCCGGCATTTCCGCTCCGAGCATTGACGCGTAGAGAGCCCTCACCTCATCCGGCATGTCCGGGATCTCCAGTCGCTTCCCTTCGCGCATGCTCGCAAAGCTCTCCCGTAGCGTGGAGATCGGCGCGATCCCTTCTCCGAGGTAGGCCAGAAAGCCCCACGCCCACCGCCGCTGTTTGAAGCGGTAGCGGTCCGCCTGCTCTCTGGTAAGCGTGCCGCGACACCACCCCTCGTGGAGAGCGAGCAGCTCGTCCGTACTGGCTTTGAGGTACTCCTCCAGGACTACGCGGTAGTCGTCCGGTCCTTCCTGGGACCAGAGTGAGAGCAGGTCCGGCAGCGACACGTGCGCCAGATGCTGCATCGGAGCGTGCGAACATTCGGTGTCGGCGTGCAGTCGGGCGGTGCCGTCGGGGAGGAACTCGGTCGGGCCGATGAGCCGGGGAACCGGAGGGCTCGGCGGTGATGGAGGTTCCGCCTCCATCCGGGCGGATGCGTGCCCCTCTGCAACCGCGATCAACTCCCGCAAGTAGCTAGCCTGTGCCTCGGAGAGCTGCGGGAACAGTCGGGCGAACCTCTCGAGCGTTTCATCGCGCGAAGCTCTGCCGACGCCTGCAGCCGCTCCACGCAGCAGCCCCACGGCGAGCCGATCCCAGGCCTCGAAGAAGCCCGCACCCCGGAGCGCTCGAATGAGTACGGGGTCCACTTGCCCGAGTACTTGCATCCACTGGCGGAGGAGCTCCTGACCCGCCTCATTTGCATCGGTGGAGTACCCGCAGCGCGCCGGTACGAGAGAACCGGCCACTCCTGATCGGCGATCTCGAAGGTCGGCGAGGACCAGGGCTCCGACCACGTCGATCACTGCGCCTGCCGCGAGAGTCTGGCTCCCGACACGAAACTGCGGCGGGGCGTCCCCACATCGAAGCAACGCCAGCAATGCCTCCGCGACAAGCACCTCTCGCTGGGCCGGGGTCAGTGCGCCAGGGCGGCGATTGCCACGAGGGTCGCGGAGGTGGGGATCGCGGAGGATCGGTTCGAACGGATGAACCAGCTCTTGCTGGACCATCTGCCGCAAGAAGTCGCAGAGCAGCACCGGCACTGAAACCGTGACCTGCTGCTCGACCGGCAGAGCCGAGTATGCGCCGGGGAGCGAGGATTGCAGGCCACCACGCAGGCTCCGCAGGAACTTTCGCATGCCAGCTTCATCTCCTTCGGCGCTGCCTAGAGGCAGTAGCACGCGGCGAGCGACCCGGGACCCGGGCTGATGTTCATCAGTCTTCGAGAAGCTCTCCGATTTCCACCCACTGTCGCCGTCCGACTTGTTCGAGATCCACCACCGAAGCGCGCCACACCGGCTCGTGCTCCCGGAGCATGCGGGCAGCATCCTGAAGAAAGCGCTGCGCGAGCTTCAGCGTCTCAGGTCTGTCTGGGCCGAGCTCCGACTTCACCCGGACGAACTCGCGGTTCACCAGGATGCCGAGGGAACAATCGGTAAAGCGTGCCACGGCACTGAGGATGAACCCGGCCACAGCACCGGGGGTAGCTCCCTGAAAGTGGAGCATCGGCATTACCACCGCACCACGCGGGTGAAGGTGTCCCTCGCAGCTCTGCACGGTTGTAAGACCCAGCTCGTTCAGGACCCGCACCAGGGCGGCGATCCGGGGTTCGAGAATCCCGAGTTGCCAGGCCTCTCCCTCTGGCCCCCGAACGGCATGGGCCAGGTAGGCGTCGGCGAACTCTTCGGGGGTGCAAGACGGACCCGTCGGAGAGAACCGACCGGCTTCGGGATCCCAGCCCTCCCGTCGATGCAGCGTGTCCAGGATGCGGGTCAGGAAGCTCCGGTTCTCCAGCGGCTCGGAGGAGAGGTCGATGACCCCCTCGGCTCCGCCATTGGCGTAGAAGCCGTGATCCTGGAGCAACTCCCGCCATCCGTCCGGCGTCGTTTTGCCACTTCCCACACCCTTGCCTCCGTGCTGGTGCCCGGTGGTATCCCAGGCAACCTCACTCTTCGTTCACAGGAGATTCCCAATGGACCTGCTCTCTGACTTCCTCGCGGACTTCAAGTCCGCCCGCCGGGTCGGCACCCCGCTCCTGGCGGTGGTGACCGCCGATCCTGCCGCGACCCAGCGCCTGCTCTCCCAGCAGCTCAAGGAAGGCACCCCGCTCCTCCAGTGGGACACGGTGGAAGGACTGGGGGCGCTGAATGAGCCGGGACGGGAAGCGCTGCTGCGGCTCTATCCCGATCCCGAGGCTCAGAAGGCCTCCGCCAATCCGCTCTACGCGCTGCAGGACGTGAAGAAGCTGGAGCCGCACTCCGTCCTCTTCCTGCACAACCTCCACCGGTTTCTGGAGGACCCCGCCGTCTGTCAGGGGCTCTGGAACCTGCGGGACTGGTTCAAGACGAGCCGCCGGATGGCGGTGGTGCTCTGCCCTTATCTGGAGCTCCCGCCGGAGCTGCAGCAGGACGTGGTCCTACTGGAGGAGCCGCTCCCCGGAGACGACCAGCTCACCGGCATCCTGGAACGACAGTACACCGCGCTGCAGGCGAGCGTGGGGGAGAGCGTGCCCGATCCGGAGCCGGAGCTGCTGCGCCGGGGCGTGGAGCTACTGCGGGGGCTCTCGGCCTACGCGGCGGAGCAGACAACGGCGATGGCGATGACCCCGGAAGGGGTGAACCTGGAGAAGCTGGGGAGCTTCAAGCGGCGGCAGATCGAGCAGACCCGGGGACTGACCCTCAACCGGTCCGGGGAGACCTTTGCTGACATCGGGGGTCTGGAGCAGATCAAGCGAGTCCTCCTGCGGCTTCAGCAGGGTCCGCGCCCGTTCCGAGCGGTGGTGCGGCTGGACGAGATTGAGAAGGCGCTCGCCGGGGCTTCCGGTCCGCAGGCCGACTCTTCTGGGGTCTCCCAGGACGCACTGCTGATGCTGCTTACTGCCATGGAAGACCACGGCTGGACCGGCATCCTTGCGGTAGGACATCCCGGCAGCGGGAAGAGCGTGATCTCGAAAGCGGCGGGCAATACCTTTCAGATCCCGACCCTCAACATGGATCTGGGGGGAGCGAAGGGCGGGATCGTCGGAGAGAGCGAGGCGCGCATCCGCGCGATGCTGCGGGTGATCCACGGGATCGCCGGAGACGGGGCGCTCTTCCTCGCCACCTGCAACCGGCTGGAAACCCTCCCTCCGGAGCTGCGGCGGCGGTTCCGGCTCGGAACGTACTTCTTCGACCTGCCGACCCGGGAGGAGCTGGACACCATCTGGAGCCTCTGCCTGCGCCAGTTCGAGCTCGACCCGGAGCAGCCCCGGCCCGAGGATACGGACTTCACCGGAGCGGACGTGCGGAACACCTGCGAGCTGGCCTACCTGATGGGCTGTTCCCTGGTGGAAGCGGCCGAGGCGATCACCCCGACTGCCCGCACCGACATGGAAGCGGTCACCCGGCTCCGTCAGTTGGCGCACGGAAAGTTCCGGTCGGCGTCCCGTCCTGGGTTCTACCGTTACCAGGAGAAACAGGTCGGGGGTGGAGAGCGGATGCTGGAGTTGGGCACGGGCGAGCGGGTGTAGGCGCGGATCGCCGGCGCGGTATCGGTCCACCGGAGTCGTTCCGTGGATCGGCTATAGAGGACTTGCTGGGAGCCTGGTGAGATCGGGCTCCCGTTTTCACATCTGGGGAGTAAGCAATGATCGCGACCGACGAGGACGTACTCACTGCGCTGACGGAGCCGCCGTTTCCGGTGGGGGAGGTTCCCGCCGAGCCTGGTGAGTCTGGTACGCGTGTACCAGATCATGTCATTTCTGATTCGCCGCTTTCTGGGAAGGCGGTCTGCCTGGCGGTGACGATCCGGGCGCTCGGCACCCGGCGCACCGTGGAGAGCAGCCGGATCGAGACCGACGCGGACCGCTCCCTGGTGCACGTGGGGAAGGAGATCCTGGATTGCCCGGAGGTCGACGCCCTGCGAGGGCAGGAAGGTCGCATCCGGAAACATCTGCGGAGGAAAACGGTTCCGTCGCTCGTGTTTCGGCGAGGAGTGACCCTCTGTCCGCTGGCCTCGCTGGATGAGGTGGACGCCACCCTGTTCGCCTTCCAGCAGGAGCGACGGGAGATGGTCGAAGCGCTGGTGGCCGCGCTTCCTGCCCGGGTCGAGGAGGCGCGAGAGCGGCTGGGGAGTTGGTTTGATGCGTCGGATTACCCCTCTCCGGAGCGCATCCGGGCGGGGTACGAGCTGGAGTGGAGATACCTGGCGGCGGCAGTACCGGGCTCTCTGAAGACGTTCCGACGCGACATCTACGAGCGGGAGCAGGAGAAGATCGAGGAACTGTACCGGAAGGAATGGGAGTATGTGCGCCAGTGCCTGCGCCTGGAACTGAACGCTCTGGTGGAGCACCTGGCCGAACGGCTTACTCCCACGGCCACGGGCGAGAAGAAGGTGTTCAAATCGTCGACCGTGACCGAGCTGCTCGACTGGATCCGGAGCTTCGACCCGCGTAACCTGACCGACGACCAGGAGCTGGCCGGGACGGTGCAGCGACTGGAGCGACTGCTGCAGGGGATAGACCCGGAGACCCTGCGAAAATCTGAGAGCGCCCGAAATCTGATCCGGGGTGGCCTGGACGTGGTGCGAACCAGCCTGACGGCGCAGATCGTCTCCGTAGAACGAGCATACGATTTCGGGGACTGACGTACCCCACGGCCGTACTTCCGGTTACGGAGCCGGATGGAGGAGCGATCGGTCGACAGCGTCTACGTCACCTCCATGGCTGCCATCCAGCAGGTCCCCGGCATACAGCGCCGCCCCGGGGTGGGGCGGCTTCAGGCGGACTATGGGCGGAGGTACGACTCCGGCGTCATGGGTGAAATCCATCTCCCGTAGCTCCCAGACCTCGCCGGTCTTCCGGTGCCGGTATTGCGGGTGCTCCGGGTCGAGCCGTCCCGCCAAGACGCGAAGCACCGCGAGAGTGGTGAACGGTGTTTCCGGTTCCGGGGAGATCACCTCGACGGTCGTGACGTGGTGGGTATTCATTGCGATGGTGCACCCCTTCTCGGGAGCTATGGCGTGGAATAGCTAATACCGCACAGATCACGGAGAGTTATTTCCGTAGCCACGGTGAATTCGTGCCTGGCAGAGGGAGTTAATGCGACACAAATAGATCTGGTTCTTTCTAGATCCGTTAATGGCCGCCGCCTCCCTTCTCCCTGGTGCTCCTGGTCTATAGGTCCTTCCTCTCCAGTTCGGTCGGGATGCCCTGATCCATCGCCTCTGCTTGTATTTCACGGCCGATCCTGTGGATCTGACGCTCGCGCTCTGCACGATCGGTACTCCGGAGGATCACCCCATCGTGGAGCCAGGCCAGGATGCGCAGGTCTTTCTCCTCTCGAATAACGTGCCACAGTTTCCGCATCAGCCGGAGCTCGTAGCTCTGCGTTTGCTGGGAGAGGAGTGAGCGGACCGACCTCTGCGATCGGTTCGGTAGCGCGATCCACCGGCCGAATGCATCGCGAACCCCATCCTCGGCCCGAACGCGCTGCATGGCCGATTTGCGGGCTTCCAGCAGTTCCTCGATCTGCGGTAGGTGCTCGAACTCGCGGGCCTTACTCTCTCCGATGCCGGGCTCGGCAGCGGTGCCACACGCCAGGCGCTGGCGGATCTTGCCCATGTTCCCCCCGAACAGGATCGAATAGATCGAGATCTTCAGGATCGGTTTGCGGTCCGTAACCCCAAGCGCGTCCAACAGGTATTCCCAGATCGACCAGCCCTCACCCAGACGGCGCTGCAGGTCGGTCAGTCCCCACAGCTTTGAGACGATCGCCAGCTGGCAGGACCGGAGGTCCAGCTGGATCGCTCCCCGGAACAGCATGGCGCGTAGCTCCCGGGGTAGCTGGTTCACGCTGAGGGTGGCCGGGTAGATCCGTACGGAGTTCTCCACCGGTCGGTAGAGCACGCGGGGGGCCTGGGCGGTGCGCAGCATGATCTGGGCCGCCAGCTGCAGTCGGCGCCGGTCCCGGTCGGTCTCTCTCGGCATCTGGAGGATCTCCGCTCGCACGGACCCCCAGTTCGCCCGGAGCACCCGGTTGAATGCGTGCAGGGGCTGCGCGTTCAGAAACTCCACCAGCTCCCGAGCGGGATGGTCTGTCAGGAGGGGCGCGGCGTCCGCCAACAACTCGTGTTCCCGCGCGCGCAGTTGGCTGTCCCGGGAACCGGCGGCCATCCGCCTGCCGGTGACCCAATCCACCAGCTCCGTCGGTCTTGTGAACTCCTCCGGGATCTCGTGGGCCAGGAGGTTCAGCAGCTCGGTGGGAAACTCCGGTTCGACCGTGCGGGCGAGACCTCGCTCGTGGTCGTATGGCCGTTCGTGGAGGGGGAGCACCTGCTCCTCAAACTCGCGAAGTCGCCGGCCGGAGCGGAAGCCCCCGGAGTGGGGGTGAATGTTCCACATGGCAGCGAGGGTGGCGTGTGGCACGATCAAGCGGCCAGTCAGCTCCTCCCGGTAGCTGCTAGTGAGGAGATATTGGAGCAGTTGCCGGTTGGCTGTCGCTGGTGGTTCCTCTCCCGCCAGGGCCGGGTAGAGTTGGAGCACTCGCTCCCGGGTGGACGGCTGCAGCAGCAGCGGATCGAGCGAGAACGTGGCGGCGGCAACCCTTGCCTGGGCAGGGTCGATGGTGGGGGCATCGGCCCCCGTCTGCGGGTCGTACATCGAGTCATCCTCTCTGGCCGGGTGTCCAGATCGTGCAGCTCTCCCGGCCTCACAAAATCAGGTGGTCAATTCGGGCTGGCGTGCCTGTAACCGGTACGCTGGTGATTGCGGTTACAGTTGAGCTTGTCCGCCGAGTTCGGGCGGGTGGAATCAGGTAAGATGCTTCGGACGGTGGGAGCGGAAGTTCCCCCAGTTCTTCGCTTCCTCATTCTTAGAATCAAAAGTTACACGCGGAACATGTCATCCTCTCCGCAGCAGCAGGCTCCGCCCAGCCCAGAGTTCGGACCTGCTCTCCTGTTCGGAGACAAGCTCCCCACCCAGATTTGCGAGCACAACCCCCAGGCAATCCGGGTTCAGGATCCGGAGGTGCTGCGTCGCACCCGTCTGCTCTTCAAGACCGCGTGATGCGGCATAGCGCATCCTACCGTCTGGCCGCACGGCAGCTGCCTGGAACAGGTTCCGGCGCATGTATCCGGCCAGGCGCAGGGGGTCGGCCTTCGCAGGATCTCCAGGGTGGATGAACCCCTCGCCCCAGGTCTGCTGGAGTAACTCCTGGTCCAGATCCTCGGCGGTGGCCGCGTGAATATGCAGCGCGGGTTTCCCTTCCGGACAGGTGCGCTTCTCATGGGGCGCACCAATCGCCAGGTAGGGAACACGCCTCTCCAGGCGGTAGTTCAGTCTTCTCCAGAACCGGGTCAGATGGTCGGACATTACGTTCCAGTCGGAGACAGGTTCACTGAACGTGAGGGTCCACAGAATGCCCAGGTCATTCGCCAGGATCTTACGAAAGAGCGTGCCGGCGGCCTTACGATCTCCCTGGTCTCGGTAGGAGTCCCGATCCCGAGTGATAGGCTGTGTACGCGCACGTGGTGTTAGATACCAGCCCCGGTAACCGTAGTAGACGGAGGTGTAGTTTCCCAGGATGCGGATGCTTACATTACGCCAGTCATCCGCCACGCGAATACGTTCATCCAGATCTGCGGGAGCTACATTCGTGTCTGGTAACCCGGCTAGTGTCTCGACCAGCTCATCCGTCCCGGTAGGCGGTTCCGGTAGAAGTATTCGGCCTCCAGATTTCGGGTGAGTCCACCGTAGAGTAGAACCTTTGGAACCAGTCCCATACGTGGGGTACAGGCTCTCGTGATTACGGATTCCCGAATGCGGGCTTCTGTATATTTCGTCGTAACTCTCCTCACTTATCGAGTAAGGGGAGCTCTCCTCCGCGACTGCAAAGGGGTCGGCTTCCAGCTCGGGGAGCCAGGCGTCATCCAGTAGCTCGGTCTCGTACATCGCTGCGCTCTCCGGCGGCAACCTCCGTCTCGCAGATCCCGCTCGGGGACCCGATCGACGGAGTAGCCGCCCGGTCGAGGCAGGCACGGCAGCAGCCCGGCACACGCACGAAGACGAAGCCCCCCTGATCCTGGTCACGCCAGAACACAGGGGACAGGTCTACCCGGGTACAGGGGCGCGACTCCGTGCCGCTCACCGGAGTTTCGGTGCGGTGAGGGTTGGGGTTACGCGCAGACCCCGGCGGCGCTGCTGCTGCCGTTCCTGCCGGGGTTAGGGCGTGGGTGCTCCGACGACTCCCGCTGTCAGCCAGCAGGGAGCGGGGCGGGGGAGACTCGCCCGAACGGGGGAGCACCAGTGGCTCCGGGGCGAGAGAGCGGCGCTACTGGGGGCGCGAAGCGGTGGGAGTGGGCGCGGGCCACCGAGCCCGCAGTTGCATCTCAAATCCATTCCAGGTTCCTCTTAGTCCAGGCCAGAGTGTCATTCACCAGTTCAGAGAGTCAGCGTGTTGAGCCGAGCTGGGCTGCGTGGGTAACCGCTTCGTCGGCACTACCGATCCGTAAGCTGCAGCAGCCGGGCAGTGAGCGCAGTGCGGGGGATCCGCAGGTGCCGTCCGATGCGGAACGCCGGGATGACCCCCTGCCGGATCGCATCGCGAACCGAGGTCTGCCCGACCTGCAGGAGATCGGCGGCCTCGCAGACCCGCAGCCACTCAGGCGGGGAAAGGGGCACCGGGGCCGGGGCGGGGTGGTAAGAAGCCGCCCGTCGGCGGCCTCTACAGCGAATCGTCATGATCGGGCGTAGTCGTTCGTCCATGGCAGATCTCCGTGGTCTCCATTCCATCGCGTCATCACCGGTTCAGGGAGTCAGATGGGCGCCGGAGTAGTTCAGCCGGTATCTAGTCGTGCGTCGACTGCAGCACGCCACTGATGGCCTAGTAGAACGCTCCGGGCTCCACTGGTATAATGATACACAACATGAGCGACTACTGTGAAGCAGGTTCGGAAGAAACACGCCTGGGAGCATCCGGAGATCGGAGAAATGTTCCGATCAGGGCCACCGGAATACCCTGGATGCGCCGCCGGTATAAGGTGGATGGCCCTTACCTCGTTCCGGTGCCGGAGACAGAGGCGGTGGACTATGTGCCGCTGGCGCACTACCGCGCTCCCGGAGCCGAGGAGCGGTCGCCGTATTTCGACTTTCTGGAGAGCGACGAGGAACATCTGCCCACGCTGGGGGGCCTGGCGAACCACTGGGGGCCGCTCGGCCTGCTCCAGCGCCAGGTAGTCCAGATCCGCTACCTGCTCGGCCCGGAGCATCCGCTCCTCGCGCCGTTCGGCTTGCCGGGTACGCTGGAGGTGACGGATCTACCGCAGGGATTTGAATACGAGCCTGGGACCTACCGGCTCCGGTTCGGCAAGGGAGCCACACTCCCGGATCAGCTGATACCGGAGATCGAAGAGCGCCTGCGGGAAGCCGGTATCCGCCGCTGGTTTGATGCGGAAGCGGGGAAGGCGTGGGCGCTGGTGAGCGATCCGGTTACCGGCACGCTGCGAGAGCTACCCCTCTATCGGGTGCTCCGTCCGTACCTGCCCCAACTCTGGGCAGAGACCGGCAGGGCTCCAGAGGGGGAGGCGCTCCAGGACGGCTGGCGACTCGCTGATCTGGTGTGTGAACCGGTAGCGGAGGTTCAGCAGGCGCTCCAGGATTTCCGGAATGTCTATGCCGGGGTAGCCGGCTACACCGACGACCGCACCAGGATTTCCGAGGCGCCGGAGGCGCAGTGCCAGCTCACTCGTGCCCTCCGGCGGGTGTCCCCCCGGGTGGCGATGATTCCCCCGGTGGACACGGCAACTGGAGACCCGGGCTGGAGGTCGGGCTGGACGACTCCGTCTCTGCTCGACTCCCTCTACACGATGCTGTGGCTCGACATCAACCGGGGCTACTACGTGCGGATTTGCGGCAATGAGAGCTGCGCGAAGGGGCTGGGACGGCGCAAGCCCTTCATCACGGATCAGCTGAAAAACCGCTTCTGCTCCACCAAGTGCTACCACGTGCAGCGGCAGCGAGAGTACCGCGAGGAGCAGAAGCAGAGACGCGCGGCTGCGCCAGACTGAGCCGCGAACGGGGATACGGAAGCTGAATTGGGCGAGAGCGACTTTGAATAGGAGAGAGACCATGCGAGGGCATGTACGGAAGCGGGCGAAGGGGTCGTGGACGCTGTGGATCGACCTGGGCTACGACGAGACCGGCAAACGTCGCCAGAAGACGTTTACGGTGAAAGGCAACAAGCGCGAGGCCGAGGCGGAGCTGAACCGGATCCTGAATGAGCTGAACACCGGCGTCTACGTGCAGCCCGCGAAGCTCACAGTGGCGGAGTACCTGGAGCGCTGGCTCACGGACTACGCCCAGACGAACGTCAGCCCTAAGACGCTCGAAAACTACACGGAGTTCGTGCGCAAACACCTGATCCCCGCGTTCGGCAACCAGTTGCTGGCGAAGCTGACGCCGCTGCACATCCAGAGCTATTACACGCGGGCGGTGCAGACCGGGAGGCGGGATGGAAAGGGCGGCCTCTCCGCCCGGACGGTCCTCCATCACCACCGGGTGCTGCGGGAGGCGCTCCAGCAGGCGGTCAAGTGGCAACTACTGGCCCGTAACCCCGCCGACGCTGTGCAGCCACCCCGTCCCGGCCGAACGGAGCTCGGCGTCCTCACCGTCGACCAGATGCGCACGCTGGTGACAGTCGTCAGGGAGACCCGGCTCTACATCCCGATCTTGCTCGCGGTCTCCACCGGGATGCGCCGGGGGGAAATCCTGGGTTTGCGCTGGCGGGACGTGGACCTGGCCGCCGGGGTGATCTCCGTCCGCCAATCGGTTCAGCAGACCCGCTCCGGCCTTCACTTCAAGGAGCCGAAGACCCAGAAGAGCCGGCGCTCGCTCCTCCTGCCCTCGACGGTAGTGGCGGCCCTAGTTGCTCACAGACAAGCGCAGGAGCAGATCCGACAGCAAGTTGGCGCTGCCTATGACGACCGGGATCTGGTGGTGGCGGGTCCGGATGGCAAGCCGTTCTCTCCGGCCGCCTTCACCCAGGCATTCCGGCTGCTCGTGAGCCGCACAGACCTACCCCAGGTCCGGTTCCACGACCTGCGCCACAGCCACGCGACTCGGCTGTTTCAGCAGGGCACCCACCCTAAGATCGTGAGCGAGAGATTGGGTCACTCGACGGTGGGGATCACTCTTGACGTGTACTCCCACGTCCTCCCCGGAATGCAGAAGGAAGCGGTGCTCCAGATCGACGCAGACCTGCGAGAGCCGGAAGCGGCAGACGGGGGCACACTCCCGCCAGACGGCTGAGATCTCGGGCAGGTGAACGGAGTGCGGACAGCACGGTGCGTGCCTGAACCGTGCTTGCAGGCGCGTTAGCAATTCGTTAGCAAAACGTCCGCTCCTCGCGGTTTTCACCGTACGAGGGCGGACGTTCCAGGCACGGAGGGAGTGGGATTCGAACCCACGGAGACTTGCGCCTCACCTGTTTTCAAGACAGGCTCCTTAAACCACTCGGACATCCCTCCCGGTCGCTCTACGGGCAACGGCCCATTGTACCGGCGCTCCTGGGGGGCGTCAAGAACGCCTCTCCCACGTCCCCAGAGCGGGGGACGAGAACTAGGAGGAGAGATCACCGGCCTGGCGCCTCGGAGGTGGTCCTGGGCGTCAGCGGCTCATCACCCACGGGTCGACCAGCCACACGAGCGTGACGTAGGGGCTGACCAGGCAGAGCCCGATCGCTCCCGCGAAGGTGCCGGCCAGGGCCAGGCCGTCCTCCTGCCTCGCTCGGGAGCGATGGATCGCCCAGGCACCGGTTCCGAGCGAAAGCGCGCTGAGGACCGGCGGCGACCAGTAGAAGACGCCGAGGGCGGCTGCTTCGACGAGTTGGCGGTACGGTCCCCCGATCACCGCGCCCTCCGCCGCGAGCTTCAGGAGTATCGCCGCAGTCCAGAGGGCGACCCCCGCCGCGGCACAAACCACGGAGGTCAACCCCAGGACACGTTCCTTGCCGACGGGTGGTGCGGCCATTTCTCTTCTCTGCTCCGGAAACCCGGCCCCTTGGGTAATCTCAGGACGGCCCCCTCGTTCCTCAGTTCCGCGCCGATGTTTGGAGGTCATTCACCGGCGGTCGGATACGGGTCCTCGTGCCGGCCGCGGCCGGGGGCACACCGGCAGGGAGGGGTGAGATAATTGCCCGGCGGCGAGGCGCGACAGCGAGGCCGCGCTCGCGGGTGGGCCGCGGTGAGACGGCGGTGTCCCGGTCAGAAGAGGAAGCTTTTGTTATGGCGGAGGTTCGCGGTTTTCCCGGTATTCGGTTCCAGCTCGAGCGTCCGGAGCAGGCAGGCGAGGTGATCGCGCCTCCGTACGACGTGATTTCGCCCGCGCAGCACGAGGCGCTGCTGGAGCAGCATCCTCACAACGTGGTGCGGCTGGAGCTGCCCAAGAGCAGCGAGGGCGACACGGAGCAGGAGAACCGCTACACCCGCGCGGCGCGGCTCTTCCGGGAGTGGCGGGAGCAGGGCGTGCTGGCGCAGGACCCGGAGCCGTCGCTCTACGTCTACGGCCAGCGGTACGACACGCCGGAGGGTCCGCGCGAGCGGCTCGGGCTGATGGTGGCGCTGAAGGTGGAGCCGTTCGAGAGCGGCGTGGTGCTGCCGCACGAGCAGACGTTCCCCAAGCATAAGGAAGATCGCTACCGGCTGCTCTCCACCGCGCAGGCGCAGTTCAGTCCCATCTTCGGGCTCTACTCCGCGCCGGAAGCCGGCGTGCGGGCGCGGCTGGAGGAGCGGATCTCCGGGGAGCCGGTCGCCATCGCCACCGATCCGGAAGGCGTGGAGCACCGGCTCTGGCGGGTGGCCGCGCCCGAGTTCACGCAGTGGGCCGCGGAGGTCTTCGCCGGGAAGCAGGTCTACATCGCCGACGGTCACCACCGCTACGAGACGGCGCTGCGCTATCGGAACGAGCGCCGCGCCGCGGCCCCGGAATCGGAGCCGCAGCCGTTCGATTACGTGATGACCTTCCTGGTCGAGATGGAAGATCCCGGCCTGGTGCTGCTGCCGACCCACCGCCTGGTCCGGGGCTCGCTGCCGGACGCCGCGGCGCTGCGGCAGTCGCTGGAGGAGTACTTCACGATCGAGCCGGCCACGGTGGAGAACGTCGACGACCTGCGGCACCACCAGCTCGGCCTGCTGCTGCCCGGCGGCGAGGCGCTGCGGCTCACGCTGAAGGACCCGGCAGTGATGGCGCGGCTGGACCAGGAGCACTCCGACGCGTGGCGCGACCTCGACGTGGCGGTGCTGCACCGGCTCGTTTTCCAGGAGGTGTTGAACCTGGGGGAGGGGACCGAGGTGGTCTACACCCGCGACCCGGCCGAGGCGCGGGAGGCGGTGGTCTCCGGCGGCTTCGCGGCCTCGTTCCTGCTGCCCTACCCGAAGGTGGAGGAGCTGAAGGCGGTGGCGGGAGCCGGCGACCGCATGCCGGAGAAGAGCACCTACTTCTGGCCGAAGGCGATCACCGGCCTGGTGATTTATCCGCAATAGGGGTTACAGGTTGGCAGGTTGCAGGTTGGCAAGTTGGCAGGTTTGGAACCGTATCCCGCATTAGCAAGTCCGGGAACCTGGAACTTGCAACCTGCTAACCTGTTAACTGCCACTATCGCATGCCGGCCGGGACCGACGCACGAGATCAGGGATGCCGCTCTACGAGTACCGGTGCGAGGAGTGCAGCCGCCGCTTTACCCTGCTGGTGGGAATGGTGGCGCAGCCTGCCGCGCAGCAGTGTCCGCGCTGCGGCTCGGCGCAGCTTCGCAAGTTGATCTCCCGGTTCCGCGTGGGGCGCTCGGAGGAAGACATCCTGGAGAGCATCCCGGACCCGGAGTCGCTGGGTAATCCCGAGGACCCGCGCGCGATGGCGGACTGGATGCGCCGGGTCGGCCAGGAGATGGGGGACGACCTGGGCGACGACTTCGAAGAGCTGGTCGAGGAAGCGGTGCGGGAAGAAGAGATGGGCGCGACTGGGAGCAGCGGAGAGGCCGCCGCGGCCTCCGACGGCGCTGCCGGCGACTCCGAGCTCTGAGCTAAGTCGCTCCAAGTTCGGGTAGAACCTGCAGCAGTGGCGGGTCGAGGCGGAGGCGCGCAGGCAGGCGCCGGACCTCCATACGTTTTCCCGGCAAACGGGTAAGATCGGGACACGATGCGCAGCCGAGACTACATCGAGCGCAAGGCGCAGGTGATGAGCCAGGCGCTCGACAACCTGAGCCGCACCTACGGCGGGCGGGACGGCCGGAACCCGATCGGGGAAGAGGTCGAGCTGCCCTCCGAGGCGGAGGTCCTCCGGGTCCTCACGCTGCTGGACGACATCTTTTACCCCGGCTACCGCTCCGAGCGGTGCGCCGAGATGCCGGTGGAGACGCTGGTGATCGAGCGCCTCGCGGCGGCGTATGACCTGCTCTACCGCCAGGTGCGCCTCGCCCTCCCGCTCCGGTGGATGAGCGAGGCGGTGCGCTCCGGCGATCTCGAGGGGCCTTCGCCTCTCGACGCGGAGGCGATCTCCTCAGAGGCGGAGCGGGTGGTCGGCGCCTTCTTCGAGCGCCTCCCGGAGATCCGCGAGGCGCTGAAGCTCGACGTCATCGCCGCCTACAAGGGCGACCCGGCCGCGAAGAGCTACGCCGAGGTGATCCTGAGCTACCCCGGCGTGCGGGCGGTCACCACCTACCGCGTGGCCCATCAGCTCTACCGGCTCGACGTGCCGCTGATCCCGCGCCTGATGACGGAGCACGTCCACTCCCGCACCGGCATCGAGATCCATCCCGGCGCCACGATCGGCGAGAGCTTCTTTATCGATCACGGCACCGGCGTGGTCATCGGGGAGACCGCGGAGATCGGCAAGCGAGTGAAGCTCTACCAGGGAGTTACGCTCGGCGCGTTCAGCTTCAAGCTGGACGAGAGCGGCCACCCGGTAAAGGGAGGCAAGCGGCACCCGACGATCGAGGATGACGTGGTGATCTACGCCGGCACCACGATCCTCGGCGGCGAGACGGTGATCGGGCGCGGCTCCGTCATCGGCAGCAACGTCTGGCTCACCCGCTCGGTACCGCCCGGCACCTCCGTAATGTACACGCGGGAGAACTACACCCTCAAGAACGGCGCCACGTAGTACCGTCAGTCCGGGATGGAGGGGTGCACTTGGCAAGGGAGAGTGGGCGAGGGGGCGAGCTTGAGAGGCTGCTTACGGGAACAGATCTCCCACTCTCCCTTGCTCCCACTCGCACACATCAGAAGTAGCTGGACACACCAGTAGGGCGCGGCCCTCATCCAGAAACGAGAGAGGCCCGGAGCCGCGTGAGCTCCGGGCCTCTCTGCTTCCGTCGAACGCCGTGTTACTCGGCTACGAACGGCAGCAGTGCGATCTCGCGGGCGCGCTTGATGGCGGCCGTGAGCAGGCGCTGGTGGGCGGCGCAGGTGCCACTCGTCTTCCGGGGCAGAATCTTGCCCCGGTCGCTCGTGAACTTGCGCAGCCGCTGGTGCTGCTTGTAGTCGATGAACTCGGCCTTATCCACGCAGAACTGGCACGGTTTGCGCCGGGTCTTGCGGAAGCGGCCGCGGCTAGCTCCTCTCGGGGGCATAGTCTCTCCTCAACCCACGCCTACTCGTCCTGGAAAGGATCGTCGTAGGGGGCAACATCGTCGAAGCCGGATCCGGCTCCACCGCCAGGGCCCACTCCGCCGGCACCGCCGGCTTCACCCTCGCGGGGGCGGTCCAGAGCCTTCAGGTTGTCGCAGACCACCTCGGCCACGCGCCGCCGCGATCCATCCTGGGCCTGATAGGTGCGGATCTGCAGGCGGCCGTCAACCGCCACCAGCCGCCCCTTACCCAGGTAGTTCGCGGCGAACTCCGCCGCCTGGCGCCATGCCACCACGTCGATGAAGTCGGCCTCACGCTCGCCCTGGGCGTTGGTGAACGGTCGGTTCACCGCCACCCGGAACGTGCAGACCGGCACTCCGCTCGGCGTGTACTTCAGCTCGGGATCGATAGCAACGCGTCCAATCAGAATAACCTTGTTCAGCATCTCGTCTTCCTCCTGTCCAGCGTGTCACGTTACTCAGTTCCAGCTTCGCCTTCTCCCTGTTCCGTCGTTGCTTCCGGTTCCGCTGCGGCCGGGGCGGCTTCCGCTGCCGGAGCTTCCGCCGCCGGAGCTTCCGCTGCCGGAGCTTCCGCTGCCGGGGCTGCTGCTGCCGGCGCGGCTGCTGCCGCTTCCGCGGCGGCGGCTGCTTCCGCCTCGGCGCGGGCACGGGCTTCCGCCTCTGCCTGCGCGCGGGCTTCCGCGTTCGCCTTCGCCTCCGCCAGCTCGCGATCTGCCTGCTTGTCGTCCTTGCGGACGCTGAGCTGGCGGATCACGCCGTCGGTGATGCGCAGCACGCGGTTGACTTCGGCCTCGGCTGCGGGCGCGCCACGGTAGTTCATCACTACGTAGTAGCCTTCGCGGCGGCCCTTGATCTCGTAGGCCAGGCGGCGGCGTTCCCACCGCTCCACATGCTCTACGCTGCCACCCTGCTCTTCGACTAGCGTCTGAAAGCGGTTGACCAGCGACCCCTGCTGTTCCTCATCCAGCATCGGGTCGATGATGTACATCAGTTCGTACCGATTCATGGTTCTCACCTCCCTTCGGACACCCAGGATTGGGCAGCCCCGGTACGAGCGGGGCAGGGACCGGCGCCGTCCGGGGGCGCAGCGCGCCGCCAGGCTGCGGACCTTGAGGAAGTCCGCGGACCGCGCAGGCGCAGAGCCCACGCGGAAGGCGTCGGATCGACCGATTATAGCAGCCCCCCGCGCCGGGAGCAATGCGAGAGGCGCGAAAGATCGCGTGGAAGGTGGGGGCCGAGCGTACGGCATTCTCGCGTCCAGCCCTTAGTCCAGGCGCAGCCCCCAATACTACTCATCTCAAGAATCATGTCGAGCAGCGTAGACGCTTACTCGGGAGTGATCCTCAGAAGCCCGGAAGCGCTGCCGCAGGCAGGGCTGAAGGGTTTCACTTGTGACCACCCCTGGCGAGATGCTGTTGGCAAAATCGGGAGGCTGCTCCAGGTGCCCCGCTGGCGCGGGGCGCGAAAGCAAGCATTCGCACTCCACAGGCCGGCCCGGAAGAGATTCCCTCTCGGCGGAAGGGAGACTGCGTCGGGGAAGTCTGTGGAGTGCGGTGGCTCGTGTCACACGCTGTAAAGTTACACCACTGGCGGCGCAGGCGAGATTTGCCGCCGTCCGCGGTTCGGGAGGGGCGGGAAAAGCTCGGCCGCCTTCGTTTCCCCATCCCAGTCATCCTGAACG
>JBKBRF010000075.1:0-20085 GCA_046292385.1 Armatimonadota bacterium
TATAATCGCCGGCGCCTCCATTCGGCGCTCGGCTATCGGCCCCCGGCCGAGTTCGAGGGCGAAAGCCCGCTCACTTAAACCAGGGGTACTGACTGTCCGCCCTCAGGGGGTAAGTCCAGTCTCTCCGTCTCTCCGTCTCTCCGTCTCTCCGTCTCTCCGTCTCTCCGTCTCTCCGTCTCTCCGTCTCTCCGTCTCTCCGTCTCCGAAGCTCGGCGCTTGCGTCCCGAGGGGCTGGTTCGCTAGACTCTGCGAAACGCGTCGGGCGCGGGTGCGCCCAGGGAGATTCGATGCCGCTTTCGACCAAGCAGAAGGCTTACCTGCGCAGCCTGGGCCAGACTCTGCGCCCGCAGCTCCAGATCGGGCACGGGGGATACAGCGAGGGGGTGCGGACGGCGCTGGAGGACCTGCTGCGGACGCGGGAGCTGATCAAGGGACGGATCCTGAACACCTCCGAGGAGGAGCCGAAAGAGCTGGCGGCGCGCCTGGCCGGGGAAGTGGGAGCGGAGGTTGCGGGGGTCGTCGGCAAGACGTTCCTGCTCTATCGTCCCAACCCCCAGCTCAAGGAGCGGATCGAGCTGCCGCCTGCCCGCGCGCAGGAGTAGTGCCGCTCCCCCGCCGAACCTGCTCCTGATGCGCATTACGGGGGTGACCTGCGACGCCTGCGGCGGGGAGTTCGAGGCGGTGGAGAGCGTTCCACGGCTGACCTGTCCGCTCTGCTCCGTTCCCCTGCGCATGCAGTGGCGGGACGGCACGCTGACGACTCGCCGCGCCGACATCCCGGAGCTGGAGGAGACCCCGAGCGAGCCGGAGCGGATCCGGCTGGAGCTGGAGCAGCTCGAGCTCGACTGGGAGCTGCGACGCGCGGAGCTGCGCGCCGGCGAGGCGGGCCGGCCCCGCATCCACTCCCTGCTGATGGCGCTCGGCGGGACGATCTTCGTCTGCAGCCTGGTCGCCGCCCTCTCCGGCGGCGCCGGACGGACGGGCGTCCTCCCCTACGCCGTCGCTGGCCTCTTCGTCGGCGGGGTGATCGCCGGATCCGCCGCGCTCGTCTCCGCCGCCCGGCCGGTGCGCTCCCGCCTCTTCGAGCAGGAGCAGGAAGAGTACCTCACCCGCCGTCTACTCCTCACCGTGCGCCTCCGCCAGGCGGAAGGCCAGCCGTTGGCCGGCCTCCTCACCGCTTCGGAAGCCCCTCCGGACCGGCTTTCATAGAGGTTCCGGGTTCCAGGGTCAGGTTCCAGGTTCGTACCTCTGCCCCCTGTCCCCCGATCCCTGGCTCCTGGCCCCACTACTTGAACAGCGTCCCCGCCATCGCCTTCTCGATCGTCTGGTTGGTCACGATGGCGAAGATGGTGGAGTAGAAGAGCGCCGCCAGCACCAGCGCCACCCGCTTGGCCATGGAGGGCCGGAACTCGACTGGCAGGAAGCGGCAGTTCACGTAGAGCGTGTGGAGGATGGTGCAGGTTATCGCCAGGTTCGCCAGGTTGGCGTTGATCACCATCATCTTCGGCGCGGAGATCCCGAAGCCGTTCAGCACGAAGCCGGCGGCGACGTAGGAGACCACGAAGGTGTAGTAGATGTACCGGATCTTGCCCGGATCCATCGCCCGGACGCGCCGGCTGCCGGACCAGAGCGCGTCGCTCCAGCGGCGGGCAATCCCGTCCAGGGAGCTGAACTGTCCCGGGAACATGATGATGAACCCGCAGAGCAGCGTGAGGAGCGTGAAGATCTCGCCCTCTTTGCCGCCGAAGTCGAGCGCCAGCCGAGAGGCCGCCTCCCACTCCGCGCCGCGGTTGTTGAAGTAGTTCCGCTCCAGGTAGGTGGCGCCCAGGGCGCACGGCAGCAGCATGCCGATGAGGCTGCCGATCATCCAGACGCCGAACTGGTCCTTCGCCACGAAGCCCCACCAGGCTTTGAACCGCTTCACCCCTTCGGCGTCCGGCCGCGCCATGCTGCCGATGTGCGACAGGGTGATGTGCTGGTCCCCGAAGGCGGCCGGAATGGCGCCGACCTTGGCCCCCATTCCCCAGCCCTTCTCCCGCACGTAGTTGCTGGCGAGGATGTTGCCGAGCCCGCCGATCCCCGCGAAGCCGGCCACGGAGCCGACGAGCGCCCACTGGATCGTCTCCCCCTCCGGAAGCTGGGGCATCCGGAACGGTGCGACCATTCCCGTCAGCACCTCGGACCAGATGTTCCACGGGACGAACCAGAGGCAGCAGAAGGCAAGGTAGCCGAGGACGAAGATCACCTTGCCGCTCAGCACCACCTCCAGCGTGTTGTAGATCTTGCGTCCGAAGCAGAGCAGGATCCCGCAGGTGAGCAGGATGGCGCAGCTCGTCCAGCGCACCGCCTCCACGCCGGGCGTATCCCGCGTCACGGTGAAGATCAGGATCTGCGCCGCCAGCCCCGCCAGCGCGGGCCACCAGCCGAGCAGGTCGAGCGCCATGTAGTAGATCAGCCAGAAGCGCGGCCCCGGCTTGCTGCGCATGAAGCCGGTAAACATCGGCTCCCCGGTGACGAGGGTGTAGCGCATCACCTCCGTGTTGAGCACCACCTGCGCCAGGATCGCCAGCACCGCCACCCAGAGGAAGGCGCCTTTGTAGAGCGCCGCCACCCCGGCGCCGACCACCCACTCGCCGGTCCCGATGGTGCTCCCGATCAACACCAGGCCCGGGCCGATGATCGCGAGGAGGTTCTTGCGGACGAACGCGACGGGGGCGGGAAACTCGGACATCTCCCAGGCGGGGAGACATCCGGGATCGACGGGCGGCTTCTCTTGCAGGGGGGAGGTGTGTGAGGTGCTCAATGCGTCTTCCCGGCTGACAGAGTAGGTCGAAAGTGTAGACAGTTACGGCATTCCCTTCCGGTCCTCCTCTTCCGATTTGTGAGGTCAGCCGGCGCGGCTCAAAGCAAAGGCAGTACACCCTGCAGGGGCGCGGGGGTCACAAACCGAAGTGGTAGCTGCGGATTTCCGCCGATCGATCCACCCGAAAAGATCTCCGATGCAGTCCAGACGACCTCCACTTCCCGCCCGCCCGCTCGCCGCCGGCCTCACCCTGCTGGTGGCGCTCTCGGGTGCGCTCGCCGCCGCGCCGGCCCGGCCGCGCCGGGCGCCCGCCCCGGCCCGAAAGGCGGCGCCGGCGCTGACCGGGGAGCAGGTCTACCGGCAGCAGTGCGCCTCCTGCCACGGCGCCAAGGGCGAAGGAACCACGAAGTACGGCAAACCGCTGGTCGGAACGCAGTCGGTCGGGCAGCTCGCGCAGTTCATCCGCAAGACGATGCCGCCGGGGCCGAAGAAATGCAGCGCGCCGCACGCGCAGAAGGTGGCCGAGTATATCCACCACGCGTTCTACTCTCCGCTGGCGCAGGCGCGGAACAAGCCGGCGCGGGTGGAGCTCTCCCGCCTGACGGTGCGCCAGTACCGCCACGCGGTGACCGACCTGATCGGCAGCTTCCGCCCGGCTCCCGCCCGGGATGAGCGCCGGGGCCTGCGAGCGGAGTACTTCAAGGGTCGGCGCCTGCGCGGGGAGGACCGCGTCACCGAGCGGATCGATCCGGAGGTCCGGTTCGACTTCGGCACCAACGGCCCGGAGCCGGAGAAGTTCGATCCATACGAGTTCTCCATCCGCTGGTCCGGGTCGGTCGTCGCGCCGGAGACCGGCGAGTACGAGTTCGTCCTCCGCAGCGACCACGCCGCCCGCCTCTGGGTCAACGACCGGCAGGAGCCGCTGATCGACGCGTGGGTCCGCTCCGGCTCCGACACGGAGTTCCGCGGCTCGCTCTTCCTGCTCGGCGGGCGCGCCTACCCCGTGCGCCTTGAGTTCTCCAAGGCGAAGCAGGGCGTGGACGACTCCGACAAGAACAAGCAGCGTCCGGTGCCGCCCGCTTCGGTGGGTCTCCTCTGGAGGCTCCCGCACCGGGCGGTGGAGACGATCCCCAGCCGAAACCTCCTGCCGGTGGGGATGCCGGAGACGTTCGTCCCCGCAACCCCCTTCCCGCCGGACGACCGCAGCGTGGGCTACGAGCGCGGCACCAGCATCTCGAAGGAGTGGGAGTCGGCCACCACCGACGCCGCCATCGAGACAGCGAACTACGTGGTGGAGCATCTGAACGAGCTCGCGGGCGGCGGGAACGATCCGGCCGAGCGGCAGAAGCGAATCCGGGAATTCTGCCGGCAGCTCGCGGAGCGGGCCTTCCGCCGGCCGCTCACGCCGGAGCTGGAGCAGCTCTACGTCGACCGGCAGCTCCAGCAGACCGCCGACCCCGAAGTCTCGGTGAAGCGGGTGGTCCTGCTCGTGCTCAAGTCGCCCCGCTTCCTCTACCGGGAGGTCGGCGCGGAGACGCCGGACGCCTACCAGGTGGCGGCGCGGCTCGCGTTCGGGCTCTGGGACTCGCTGCCGGACACGGAGCTGCTGAAAGCCGCCGCGGCGGGCGAGCTCTCCACCCCGGAGCAGGTGACGCGCCAGGCGGAGCGGATGGTCGCCGACCCGCGGGCGTGGTCGAAGCTGCGCGACTTCCTCCTCCAGTGGCTGAAGGTCGACCACTCGCCCGAGTTGGCGAAGGACGCCAGGCGCTATCCCGGCTTCGACGACGCGGTCGCCGCGGACCTCCGCACCTCCCTGGAGCTGTTCCTGGAGCAGACGGCGTGGGGCGAGCGCTCCGACTACCGGGAGCTGCTGCTCTCCGAGCGCTTCCCCCTGAACGGACGGCTGGCGAAGCTCTACGGCGTGGACCTGCCCGCCGACGCGCCGTTCCAGCCGGTGGCACTCGACCCGAAGGAGCGCGCGGGCGTCCTCACGCATCCCTACCTGCTCTCCAGCTTCGCCTACCTGGATGCCAGCTCGCCGATCCACCGCGGGGTGCTGATCGCGCGGAGCCTGCTCGGCCGCACGCTGATGCCGCCGCCCGAAGCGGTGAGCCCGATCGCCGCCGACGTGCACCCGAACCTCACCACGCGGCAGCGCGTGGACCTGCAGACGAAGCCGGCGGCGTGCCGGTCGTGCCACGACCTGATCAACCCGCTCGGCTTCACGCTGGAGAAGTTCGACGCGATCGGCCGCGTCCGCGCGCAGGACAACGGTCGCCCGGTCGATGCGACCGGCGGCTACCAGTCCCGCAGCGGCGCCGAAATCAAGCTCCGGGGCGCCCGCGAGCTGGCGCAGTACCTGGCCCAGAGCGAAGAGAGCCACGGCGCGCTCGTGGAGCAGCTCTTCCACTACCTGATCAAGCAGCCGGTCCGCGCCTACGGGCCGCAGACGCTGCCGGAGCTCCAGCGCACCTTCGCGGCGAACCAGTACAGCCTCCGCCGCCAGATGGTAGAGAGCGTCACGGTAGCCGCCCTGGCGCGATGAGGAACCCGAACCGTAATTCACCGCAGAGACGCGGAGAGCGCGGAGAGAACCAGTATTCAACCGCCAAGAGCGCCAAGCTCGCCAAGAGGGATGGGCCTGGCTCGCCTCTCGAGTATCGTACAGCGGCCCTGGCGTTTCTCCTTCGAGTTTTCCTCTTTGCGCCCTTTGCGTTCTTGGCGGTGAAAAGGTTCGGGTTCTGGTCCGGGTTCTCTCCGCGTCCTCTGCGCCTCTGCGGTGAGTCCGGTTCCGAACCGGGATTCGCCGCAACTTCCGCCCGCCTGCGGGCTCAGATCGGTCTGGTGACGTTTCGCCGTGCTGGAGGTGCCTGGACGTGAGCTATCGCAACACTCGACGCGAATTCATTCGTGATCTCGGGATCGGGACCGCGGCGCTGCCGTTTCTCCTGAACCTGCCGAGCTTCGCCGCCGCTCCGGAAGGAAAGCGGAAGCAGCGGCTGGTGGTGATGTTCAGCCCGGACGGCGTGGTGCCGTGGAACTTCTGGCCGGATGAGGAAGGCGCCGGGTTCACGTTCAAGGAGAGCCTGAAGCCGCTCGAGCCGCTGCGCGACAGGACCCTCATCCTGAACGGCGTCTGCGACCGAGTCCGCGGGGACGGCGATGCCCACATGCGCGGCATCGGCTGCCTGCTTACCGGCGTGGAGCTCTTCCCCGGCAACATCCAGGGCGGCTCCGACACCCCGGCCGGGTGGTCCAGCGGCATCTCGATCGACCAGGAGATCAAGAACTTCCTGCAGAAGGACCCGGCGACCCGCACCCGCTTCGGCTCCCTGGAACTCGGCGTGATGGTGCCGGACCGGGCGGACACCTGGACCCGGATGTCCTACTCCGGGCCGAACAAGCCGGTCGCCCCGATCGACAACCCGTACCAGATGTTCAACAAGCTCTACGGCCGTGCCAAGGACCAGGAGAGCCTGAAGAGCGTGCTGGACGACCTGCGGGAAGACCTGGCCAAGGTGCGCGCGAAGGTGGGGAAGGACGACCGCAAGATCCTGGACGAGCACGCCACGCTGGTGCGCGAGATGGAGCAGGAGCTGGCGAGCGCCGGCAAAGACATGGGGCATCCGGTCCCGCAGCTCGAGGCGGGCATCAAGGAAGAGAACGACAACATCCCGAAGATCAGCAAGCTCCAGATCGACCTGCTGGTCAACAGCTTCTCCGCTGACTTCGCCCGCGTCGCCACGCTGCAGTACACCAACTCGGTCGGCCAAGCGCGCATGCGCTGGCTCGGCATCCAGGAAGGTCAGCACGACCTCTCCCACATGTCGGACAACGACCAGGAAGCCCAGGACAAGCTGACCCGCATCAACAAGTGGTACTGCGAGCAGCTCGCCTACCTGGCCCAGCGGCTGGCGGAGACGCCGGAGCCGGGCGGCGAGGGCAGCCTGCTCGACAACACCCTGATCGTCTGGACGAACGAGCTGGGCAAGGGCAACTCCCACACGCTGGACAACATCCCGTTCGTGCTGGTGGGAGGCGGCCTCGACTTCAAGATGGGCCGCTCGCTCAGGTACCAGCGGGTGCCGCACAACCGCCTGCTGCTCTCGCTAGCCCACGGCTTCGGCCACCGGATCACCCGGTTCGGCAACCCGGACTTCTGCGGCGACGGCCCGCTGCCGAACCTCACCTGATGCGCCGGCCGCAAACGGCAGAGACCACGAACAGGCGGGGGATCCGCACTTCGGCGCGCCCTAACCCCCCAAACCCTCCCCCGTTCGGGGGACAAGCCTTCCCTGAAGCGGAAGGGGGAGCAGTCTTACTTTACACCGATAGCTCCCCTTTCCTCTCAGGAGAGGGGCCGGGGGTGAGGCCGCGAAATCAGCAGGCCGCACCCGCAGCTCGTTGACGCGAGTGCCCTGAACGGCGACCGTCAACCCCCTAGATCGAGGATGAAGCAGTTGTTCACCCCAGGCTGGCGCCGGAGCGCCCTTTCCGCCGGAGTTTTCCTGCTGTGCGGCGTACCGGCCGCGGCCCTGGTGGCGCAGAAGCCCGCCCCGAAGAAGCCCGCCCGTCCCGCCGCCGCGCCGAAGCCGTCAGCCGCGGCGACTAAAGCGCCGGTGGAGTTCGCGCGGGAGGTGCAGCCGATCCTCAAGGCGAGCTGCATCCAATGCCACGGCCCCGAAAAGGCGCTGGGAGGTCTACGGCTCGACACTCGGGAGCTCGCGCTGAAGGGCGGCGTCAGCGGGACTTCCATCGTACCAGGCAAGGGGGCGAAGAGCCTGCTCGTCACCCGGATGCTGGGGCACGGCGGCAAGCCGCGCATGCCGCTCGGCTTTGCGCCGCTGCCGGCGCAGAAGATCGCCGCGGTCCAGAGGTGGATCGACCAGGGTGCGGAGTGGAGCGAGGCCGGCGCCGCGAGGCACTGGTCGTTCGAGCCGCTGCGGCGCCCACGCGTGCCCGCGGTGAAGAACCGCGCCTGGGTGAAGAACCCGGTCGACGCCTTCGTGCTGGCGCGCCTGGAACAGGAGAGGCTGCAGCCGTCTCCGGAGGCCGACCGGATCACGCTGCTGCGGCGCGTGACGCTCGATCTCACCGGTCTCCCCCCCACCCCAGCGGAGGTCGACGCGTTCCTGGCGGACCGCTCCCCGGACGCCTATGAGAAGGTGGTGGATCGCCTCCTCGCCTCCCCCGCCTACGGCGAGCGGATGGCGCTGCCGTGGCTCGATGCCGCCCGCTATGCGGACAGCAACGGCTTCCAGCAGGACGGCGACACCTACCAGTACATCTGGCGCGACTGGCTGGTGCGGGCGCTGAACGAGAACATGCCGTTCGACCAGTTCACCACCTGGCAGCTCGCCGGCGACCTGCTCCCGGATGCCACTTTCGAACAGAAGCTCGCCACCGGCTTCAACCGCCTCCACCTGCTCAACGGCGAGGGCGGCGCGATCCCGGAAGAGCAGCGGAACGTGATCCTGTTCGACCGCGTCGACGTCACCGCCACCAACTGGCTCGGCTCCACGATGGCGTGCGCGCAGTGCCACGACCACAAGTACGACCCGATCACGCAGAAGGACTACTACTCCTTCATGGCGTTCTTCAACAACGTGCCGGAGACCGGAACGCCGCCGTTCGGAGGCCAGTACCGCATCGCCGATCCCTGGATGTACGCCGGCAGCCCGGAGGAGATGGCGAAGCTGAAGAGCCTGGAGGAGGCGGTCGCCACCGCGCAGCAGGGAGTCGCCGCCTGGCAGCGGGAGCATGAGGCGGAGATCGCCGAGGCGCAGACGCGCTGGGAGGCGGACCGCCTGCGGGAGGGCGAGGCCGCCCCGAAGCTCGACCCGTGGCACTTTGTCGGCCCGTTCCCCGCGGAGAGCTTCGACGCCGCCTACGACACCGCCTTTGCCCCGGAGCAGCGGGTCGACCTCGGCGCCGCCTACCTCGACGGCAAGCTAAAGTGGGCCGCGCGGCCGGAATGGGCCGACGGCAAGCTGCAGGAGCTGACCGGCGGCGAGAACACCGCGTTCTATCTCTACCGGACCGCCCACTGCGAGCGCGGCGGGCAGGTGACGCTCTCGCTCGGCAGCGACGACGCGATCAAGCTCTGGGTGAATGGCGAGCAGGCGCTGGCGAACAAGGTGACGCGCGGCGTGCTGCCGGACCAGGAGAAGGTCACCCTCACCCTGAAGCCGGGCGAGAACCGGCTGCTGCTCAAGATCGTGAACGGAGGCGCGCTGGCCGGGTTCTACTTCAAGGTGCTGGAAAACGGGCTGAAGCCGGACCTGCTCGCCATCCTGAAGACCGCCCCGGAAGCCCGCGCCGCGGCCGACGCGAAGAAGCTGCGCGACGCGTTCCTGGCAAGCGCTCCGCCCGCGGGACTGCAGGAAGCGCGGGCGAAGGTCGCCGCCGCGGACAAGGCGCGGAACGACTACCAGGCCGCCCTCCCGCGCGTGATGATCATGTCGGACGCGCGGCCGCGCAAGACGCACGTCCTCGACCGCGGCAACTACGAAGCGCCGAAGGAAGAGGTGCCGGCCGGCACCCCCGCCTTCCTTCCGCCGATGCCGGCCGGCGCGCCGAAGAACCGCCTGGGACTGGCGCAGTGGCTGGTGAGCAAGCAGAACCCGCTCACCGCCCGCGTCCAGGTGAACCGGTTCTGGCAGCACTACTTCGGGAACGGCCTGGTGAAGACGTCGGAGAACTTCGGCGTCCAGAGCGAGCCGCCGTCCCACCCGGAATTGCTCGACTGGCTCGCCGCCGAGTTCCGGGACGGCACCGCGGGCAAGAGCCGCGCCTGGGACATGAAGCACCTCCACCGGCTGATCGTGACGAGCGCCACCTACCGGCAAAGCTCCCGGCTCACCCCGGAGCTGCGCCGGCGCGACCCGGAGAACCGGCTCCTCGCCCGCGGCACCCGCTTCCGCCTCCCATCCATGCTGCTGCGAGACCTGGCCCTCGCCGCCAGCGGGCTGCTGGACGACCGCCTCGGCGGCAAACCGGTCTACCCGTACCAGCCGAAGGGGATCTGGGACGGCCTGGCGATCACTAAAGAGCGCGACTTTACCTACCCGCAGTCGACCGGCAAGGACCTCTTCCGCCGCAGCCTCTACACCTTCTGGCGGCGGACGGTGGCGCCCGCCAACATGTTCGACGCCTCCGTCCGCAACGCGTGCAAGGTGCGCCTCAGCATCACCAGCACGCCGCTCCACGCGCTGACCACGCTGAACGACGTCACCTGGGTCGAAGCGGGCCGTGCCCTGGCGGAGCGGGTGATGAAGGAGGCCGGTCCGGACCGGAACGCCCGGCTCACGGAGGCGTTCCGCCGCGTCTGCGCCCGCCGTCCCTCCGCGGAGGAGCTGCGGATCCTGAACCGCAGCCTCGACCGCGCCCTGCGCACCTACCGCGCCGACCGCAAGGCCGCGGAAGCGTATCTGAAAGCCGGCGAAAGCCCCCGCGACCCCACCCTCGACCCGGCAGAGCACGCCGCCTACGCCAGCGTCTGCCTGGCAATCTTCAACCTGGACGAGGCGCTCACGCGGGAGTAGATCAGCCGCGCCAACCCTCCTCGGGGCTCCACCGCGCGGCGAGCTCGCGCTCCTCAACGATCGCCTGGATGATCGGAAGCAGGAACTCGGACAGTCGCAGGACTACGGCCGTCAGCGTGGGGATGTCGCTCGTCGGGGCACTCCTCTTGAGAAAGGCGTTCCACTGGGTCACCTTTCGCGCATCGGAGCTAAACGCGTCCGTGAGAGCCACCGGTGTGCGGACCGGTACCCGTGTTCCTCGTCTTCGAAAGGTGGCCGCGACCGCCGAAGCGAGAACGCGTCCATCGAACTCGAAGCGGTGCGAGAGAAGCCAGAGGTCGAAGAAATCTTTCATTCGACTGTTGTCCAGGCCCAGTGACACCATCGCCTCGAGCTTCTCAGCAATCACCGTCTCGGGTGGGTAAACTCGGAGTCGCGGAGCAGGTAGGTCGAGCAGCACCGGGAAATCGACTTCCATTGGCTCCGGAGTAATCGGGTCACCGAACCCCACGTCCACCTGCATCGGGATCCGTGCGTGGTCGAGAACGGCGAGAAACGTCACCCGTACCCCGCCGTATTCTTCCATTTCGCGAATCTCACTACCATGGACGGTATCGGGATGTAGAACCAGTCCATCGGGCTCCACTTCGGTGGCGCACAGCACTCGAAAGATCTCCACCACCGTCTCTATCGCGGGACTTCCCCGGCCGAGCAGGTCCAGGTCCTTGGTGGAGCGATGGACCTCCGGCGACCAGAGGGTGAACAGCAATGCTCCCTTCAGCGTGAAGCGATCGTGGTATTCCGATCGGCTCAGCCGGTAGAGGAGCCGCTCCTGGGCGTATTGCCGCAGCACGCGTTGAAACTCCACACCCCGGCGCTGCGACACGTTCAGGAGACGCTGCCGCACCGACGCTGCAAGGTTTGCTTTCTCAGGTCCATTCACGAGAGCGCCTCCAGGTACGGCTGCATCACCCGCTCTACCCGGTTGATTCGAGCGAACTCGTGAAGCTCGTCACGGGAGCAGCGGCGGGAGCGCAGGCATTCACGCAGCGCCTCGAGGGCCACGTCCAGGCCGATCTTGTTCCGAAACTTGAAACAGTCGGCGATCGTCTTCGGCAGGCAATAGATCCGCACCGGCACCCCTTCGATAAGATGCTCTTCCACACCGGCGGTGAACGACCTACCGGATGACCGGAAGATCCGCAGGGGCGGATGGTCGACACTCGGCACCCGCGCCCGGCTCTCGATCATGAGCCAGACGTCCCACGGGTCCTGCGTCGTCAGCTCATGGAAGCGCAGCGCGGAGGAGAGGCAGACCACCCCATGGGGCACCCGCTTGCACGCCTCCGCCAGCGAGTGGTGCTCCGAGAAATGTCCCTCGGCCGGTACGTAGATCCCACGGCCGGTGCGGATGAGCAGCCCCTGATCGCAGAGGCGGCGAAGGTACGAGCGCGGAATACCGGATGCGGCGAGATCCCTGGCCCGAACCACGCCGGCCCTCCGCGCCAGCTCGATCAGCTCTTCGCTTCTCGTCATCCGCATCGCCGTCTCTACTAAACGCCGCATGTTCCTGAGATTATACAGCACTTCGTACTACTGCTTAACTATAGCAGTTACGACGGGGGGGGGGCGGAGCACGCCGCCTACGCCAGCGTCTGCCTGGCAATCTTCAACCTGGACGAGGCGCTCACGCGGGAGTAGACCGCGCAACGCACCGGCTTTCTCGATGAGGGGACCCGCCGCCGAAGAGGCAGCGGGTCCCCATTGCCTTTCCGGTAAGCTCCCGAGCACCCCGATCCTCGCTCGGTAGAGCAGGAAGCCCCACGGCGCACACCGAAATCCCCCATGCGACACTATGTGATGGAGAGTGAGGCTCTCATGTTCACCCAACACTCGGGACTCGCACTCTGCGTGTTCCTGCTCGTAGCGACGAGCTGCAGCGCCCTCGCCGCTCCCGCCCGCGCGGCGAAGAAGCCAGCACGTCCCGCGCCCAAGAAAACCGCGAAGCCGGCACCGAAGCGTCCAGCTGCCCATCCGCTGAGCCTGGATGAACGCCTGCTCGAGGCGATCCAGGACGACGACCCGGCAAAAGTAGCCCAGTTGCTGAAAGCAGGCGCCAAGGCGACCGCCGTGGAGCCGGTCTTCGACGCCCCCGCCCTGCACGTGGCGGCGCTCGGCGGCAACGTTCGCATCATGAAGGCGCTGCTCGATGCCGGCGCGCCAGTGGACGGAAAGGACGGTGAAGGCAAGACGGCGCTCATGATCGCGGCGATGCGGCCTACCACCGACGCGTTGAAGCTGCTCCTGGACCGCGGAGCCGATGCGCGAATCCAGGACACGAGTGGCGCCAACGCGCTCTTCTCGGCGGCAATCGGCGGAGTGGAGAACGTGCGTCTGCTCGTCGACCGCGGTGCGGACATCCACGCGCGCGACGCTTCCGGGGCCACGCCCCTGTTTATCGCCGGAATTGGCGGAGTCGAGATCGCGCGGCTGCTCATCGAGCGCGGTGCGGAAGTGGATGCGGTGAACTCCGCCGGGCTTACGCCCCTGATACAGTTGCTGCTCTTCGCCGATGAGATGAAGTCGCACCTCGACGTCGTGAAACTGCTGGTGGACAAGGGGGCGAACGTCAACGGCAAGGCGGGGTCGATGGAGGCTCTCACCCCGCTGATGGCGGCTGCGCACCAGGGCAACGTCGAGGTAATCCCGTTCCTGATCCAGAAGGGCGCGGAGGTCGATCGCAGAGGACCGGGCGGTGCTACAGCGCTGATGACCGCCTCTTATCTCGGGCAGCTCGGGGCGGTGAAGCTACTCCTGGACGCGGGGGCCGATCCGAAGGTGAAGGGGGTAGATGGGGCGACCGCACCCTTTATGGTGTTAGCGGGCCCTCCCGAAGAGGAGGATGAGGCCGATGATCCCGCGGCGAAGAAGCGCCGTCTGGAGATCGTGCGGCGGCTGCTGGACAAGGGCGCCGACGTGAACGCCGTTATCGGCAAGTTCCGGATCACGATGCTGATGGCTGCAGCGGATGAGGGCGACGTGGCGATGGTGCGGCTGCTGCTGTCGAAGGGCGCGAACCCCAACCTGAAGGCCACCGACGGCGAGACCGCACTGAAGCTAGCCACGCAGGGCAAACATACCGCGGTCATCAAGCTCCTGAAGGAGAACGGCGCGCGGTAGCGGTCGTCCACCCGGGCAAGACAGCGAGGGGGAGCCGGCCGGTGCCGCCGCGCACCCCCTCGTGGCGTTGGTCGCCTGGCACCGCCGCGGATTGGCTACCGCCGCTGGAGGCGGTGAACCGGCGGGCTGCCGCCTTCTACGGTGACGAAGAGCGCGTCGCCGGAGCGGCTGTAGGCGATCGCTTCGCCGCCGCGGAGAGCGGGGAGCGGGACCTGCTTCGGGCGGATGCGGAACGCCGCGGCCACGTCGTCGCCCTTCACCCGCCACTCCCAGGCGTCCGTGTAAGTCCGGATGACGATCCGCTCGCCGTCCGGGGAGATATCGGCGCCGGTCGCGAGCCGGCTCCCGGAGGGATCGCGCTTGCTCCCCTCGGTCTCTCCGAACTGGTCGAACTGGATCGACGCGAGCTTGGTCATCGTGTTCGCGACCTTCGGCTTTAGCGGCACCGGTGCGGCGAAGATGGCGCTGCCCTGCGCCGACTTGGTCACCACGAAGAGCTGTCCGGTGCGCGGGTGGACGAACAGCCCTTCCGCGTCCCGCGCGCCGTCCGGGTAGCGGAGGTCGAACGCGGCGGCCGGAGCGGTCTCCCCGGCGCGGCCGGGCTGCGATGGATGGATCGCCGGCTCCGGAATCCGGTACACGGTCAGGTGCGGCCGGATGCGGAAGTTGTCCCCGATGTCGGCGAGGAAGAGCGACGGGTTGCCGCTCTCGTCCGGGCCGCGGGCAATGTCCTCCCAGTCGAGCGCGAAGGCGCCCTTCACCCGCAGCATCGCCAGCGTGCGGCCCTGCATGTCGAAAGCGTAAAGGTTGGCGCCGTCGCCGCTGTCGTTATGGGTGAAGAGCAGGTCGTCCGACTTCGCCGAGGCGGCGAGGCCGCTCGCCTCATTGATCCGCGGGTCCTGGAGCTTGAAGAGCTGCTCCGGCGGACCGTAGGGGGGCTCGGCCGCCACGGCGGGCAGCAGCAGGGCGAGTGCCAGCAGGCAGATGAGGGGGAGCGGGCGGCGGTTCATGGCGGGTCCTTCGGGGCAGGAGAGTCCAGATAGTAGGTGGCGAGGCCCGAGTAGCGGCCCTGGTGCTCGTTGCCGTGGCCGTGCTCGAAGCTAAGACGCAGCGAGCGGCGGAACGGTACCGCGGCCGGAAGATGGACGCGATAGAGCAGCGGCGCGCCGTGGTGCCGGGTGATCCCGTGCAGCGGGAACGAGCCGAGGTGGGAGAAGCCCCACGCGAAGCTGAAGAAGTCTTCGGTACCGGTGCCGTGGATCGACGGCTCCCGCTCCCCGTCGACCCGGAACCGGTCGTCGCCTTCCATGTTGCCGGGACGGTCCATGACCAGCCCCACCCAGTGCCCGCGCCCCCGCGTATCGAGCACCAGGTAGTCTTCCTTACCCAGCGGCGGCTGGTGATCGTAGGCACGGGCGTGGAAGTAGGCGTCGTCCGCCGCCGGGGTCTCGCGCTGCCAGAGGGCGAGCGCGGTGACCGGCACCGCCTGCGCACCCGTTGAGGTGAGCGAGATGCGGGCACTGCGCCGGAACGGCATCGGGAAGTAGCAGTAGAGCTCGCCGTCCGTGCTGCCCTGGAAGAGGCCGCGCACCTCCTGGCGCAGATCGGTCGCGCCGAAGAAGCTGCCGACCGGCGCGCTCACGGCCGGACGCTCCGCATCATCCCACGTGATCTCCAGGTGGAAGTCCTGAGCCCGCGCCTCGGGCGGCAGACGCAGGCGCAGCCCGTAGAGCACCCCCGGTCCGTCGAGCTGGAAGAGGGACGTCGGACGGCCGGCGGCGACCTCCACCTCTGCCCTGCGATAGCGCCCTTCCCGGAGCCGCCACGGCGAGGAGCCGGCGCCCCGCCACAGCTCCGCCGCCCGCTGCTGCGCCTGCCGCTCCTCCAGCGGCAGATCCGGGGTAAACCGCCGGACCGGCTGACCCGGCTCCAGGCGGCGGTAGGTGAGCTGGTAGTAGACGTGCGGGATCTGCTTCCCCGCGCTGTTCTCCCGGTACCGGTAGCGCTCCGGCGGGGCGGTCGGCACCAGCACCACCTTGCAGCGCCGCGCGTAGCCGATCGGCACGTAGCCGTAGCGCGCCAGGTTCACCTTTCCCACGAACGGCGCGAGGAACGGCGGGCGCGTGCCGCTGCAGAGCTCTTCCAGGTCGATCCGCAGGTCCGGCTCGGCGCCCTCGTCCAGGTAGAGGAGCAGCTCGTACGGCTCCTCGGCCGACTTCCGCGTCATCCAGATGCGGTCGATCACGCCCGGCCCGGTCTCGTCCATCAGCACGTACCGGCGCCCGGGCTCCTCCCGTAGGAAGTTGCCGCTGTCGTAGAAGCCGTCGCCGCGATCGTGGCCGGAGGCCTGCAGGGACTTCCACGGCTTGAGACGGCTCGCCGCGCGCAGGTCGAGCAGCTCCGCAAAGCTCCCCGGCACCGGGGCGGCGGCCGGCTTCTCCGCCGGCGCGGGCGGCGAAACCACCGCGACGAGGGAAAGGACGAGAGGAACGGTGATGCGGGTGGGGCTCACGGTCTGCTGCTCGGGAGAGAGATGCCGGCGTTCGGTAGAGACGCTCCCTCCATGATGCGGAAGAACGCAGCCGCCGTCCGGCTTCCGTGCTTCGCCCGCCGTTTTGGGCGCCTCCTCCCGAGGGTATTGGAAGGCGCCGCGCGGCGGCGTCCTCACTCGACTGAACGGACAGGCCGCATGCCTCTGCGGAATCGTCAGCGGCTCGTCCGGGAAAGGAGCTCGGCATGCGTTCCGCATTCACTGGCCTGACGGCGATCCTCGCCCTCACGATTGCCGGCGTCGCGGCGGCATACGGACCGCGAGGGGAGGGCGCGCCGCCGAACGTCGTCTCTTCCAGCGCCGGCAACCTGCGGGTGGAGCGCCTGGCCACGCTGCAGTACCCGTGGGGTATGGCGCTGCTGCCGGATGGACGCTTGCTGATCACCGAGAAGCCGGGACGCCTGCGGATCTGGGAGAATGGGCGCCTCTCCGAGCCGGTGCAGGGCGTGCCGAAGGTGGTCTACCGCGGGGGAGAGTTCGAGCAGGGCGGCCTGCTCGACGTGGAGCTCGATCCGGGCTTCGCGCAGAACCGGCTGGTCTATCTCTCCTTTTCAGAGGCGGCGGAGCGCCAGCCGGAGTCGATCGGCGAGACGGGAGACGCGCGGTTGAACGGACCCGATCTCTCCGACAACATTCTCCGCGGCGGGGCGGTGGCCCGGGGCAGGTTGGATGGCAACCGGCTGCGGGACATGCGGGTGATCTGGAGGCAGGTGCCAAAGACGGTGGGCCGCGGGCACTTCGGGAACCGGCTCCTCTTCGCGCCGGACGGAAAGCTGTTCATCACCTCCGGAGAGCGGATGCGCTTCGAGCCGGCGCAGAGCCTCGCTTCCAACCTGGGCAAGGTGGTCCGGATCAACCCGGATGGCTCCATTCCGCGCGACAATCCGTTCGTCGGCCAGGAGGGCGCCCGGGGCGACATCTGGAGCTACGGCCATCGGAACATCCTCGCCGCGGCGTTCGATCCGGCGTCCGGGCGCCTCTGGGCCTTCGAGATGGGGCCGCTCAACGGGGATGAGGTCAACCTCATCGAGCGTGGGCGCAATTACGGCTGGCCCGTCGTCAGCAATGGCGTGAACTACAATGGCGAGCCGATCCCAGTCCACCCCACCCGAGACGAGTTCCAGGCCCCGGTCCGCACCTGGACGCCGGTGGTCTCCCCCTCCGGCGCCCTCTTCTACACCGGCGCGCTCTTCCCGGCGTGGCGCGGCAGCGCCCTGGTGGGTGGCCTCTCCTCGCAGGCGCTGGTCCGCCTGCAGCTGGACGGCGAGCGGGTGGCCGTGGAAGAGCGGCTCGACACGGGACGGCGCATCCGCGACGTGCTCCAGGCACCGGACGGGGCCCTCTTGCTGCTCGTGGACGCCGATAACGGCGAGCTGCTCCGCCTCACGCCCGCCGGACGCGCGCAGTCGCAGCGGTAAGCCGCGGGCAGAGGAGGGATCCGGACCAGTTTCACCGCAGAGACGCGGAGCACGCGGAGAGAACCCGTACCAGGATCCGACCCGGACTTACCGCCAAGAGCGCCAAGTTCGCCAAGAAAGGAACCTGTAGGGAGAAACCTGCGGTGCCGTAGTCTGGGAGCCGTGAGGCAGACGAGGCCCATCCCTCTTGGCGAGCTTGGCGCTCTTGGCGGTGAAATCCGGTTCTCTCCGCGTCCTCTGCGTCTCTGCGGTGATTCCCCCTTCGGTTCCTCTCGGTGCCCTCTGTGGTGAAATCCCCCGGTTCGGCATCTACCGGGTGAAATACTGACCCTCCCCCGCATCCGCGGCGCGCGGCGTCCGTTATCTACTGCATCCGAGCGAAGCGGAAGAGGCGGAAGGAGGATCGGATGGCTGTCGCTGCGTCTGCCCCGTGGGTCCCAGAGGGCGCCGGTTTGCCCGGCGAAGCGGGCTGGGAGTATAATAGGTGGCTGGGGCGGTGGCGCCGTCGCTCCGCACCTGCCGCGGACGCCCGGGAGCCGGCGGCAGGCGACGAGGCGATTCCGCGGGATGCGGAGGGTGACAGCCCGATGCCGTTCGACGAGAGCGACAAGACGCTGGTAGAGCGAGTGAAGGCGGGCGACGTGCGCGCCTTCGAGATGCTGCACCGCCGCTACTATCCCCGCATCTACCGGTTTGCCATGATGCGGCTCGGCAGCGCGGAAGACGCGGCCGACGTGGCGTGCAACGTCTTCCTCCGCGCCCTGAAGCACCTCCCCTCCTACCAGTTCACCCGCGCGAACACGATCTACCCCTGGCTGCACCAGATCGCGAGCAACCTGGTGATCGACCTGGTCCGGGCGCGGCCCGCCGGCAAGGTGCTCTCCCTGGACGCGCAGGCGGCGGAAGACCTCGACTCGTTCCTGGAATTCCTGCCGGACGACGGCCCCAGTCCGCAGGAGCTGGTCGAGCGATCCGAGGTGCAGGCGCTGGTGAGGCAGGCGATCGAGCAGCTTCCGGCCGACCAGGCCCGCGCCGTCTCGCTGCGCTACCTGGCCGATCTCTCGATCCGGGAGATCGCGCAGGCGCTGGACCGTTCCGAAGGCGCGGTGAAGAGTTTGCTGCACCGCGCCCTTCAGGGTATGAAGGGTCATCTGAAGAGCGTGATCGCCGCGGCCCGCTCGAACGACGCTTCCGCGACGCTGCGCGGGGAAGCAGGAGTTGATAGCCATGAGTCAGAAGTCCTCCACCTTCGTTCGAGAGACGCGTGATCGCGAGACGTGGCTGGAGAGCGCCGCGCCGGGCGACGGGGACGCCGCCCGGGAGCGCGAGCGGCTGCTGGCGGTCGCGGCGCTGATGCGCGGCACGGCGGAGACGATCGAAGTGCCGGAGGCGGAGGAGGAGCGGGCCCGGTCCCTCGCGGTGGCGGAGATGCAGCGGCTGCACCTGGAGCGCCTCCAGCACCAGGCGCCGCGCCCGCCGTGGTACCTCCGCTTCGGCCGCGCCATGCGCTACGTCTTTACCCTCGGGCGCCGGCGGTAACCGCATGGCTCTGGCAGTAGGCATCTCGTTCCGCCCCGCCGGCCGGATCTACTCGTTCGATCCGAACGGGCTGGAGCTGCGCCGCGGCGCCCTGGTGGTCACGGAGACCGCGCGTGGAGAAGAGATCGGCACCGTCAAGCACGAAGCCCGCGAGATCGCCTCGGCCGACCCGGCGATCCTGAAGCGGGTGCTGCGCCTCGCCGACGCCGCCGACCGCGAGCAGCTGGAGGCGAACCGCCAGCGCGCGGAGGAAGCGCTCGCCCTCTCCCGGCAGCGGGTCGCGGCGCGCCAGATGCCGATGAAGCTGCTCCGGGCCGAGTTTGCGTTCGACCTGAGCCAGGTGACGATCTACTTCGCCGCCGAAGGCCGGGTCGACTTCCGCGAGCTGGTCAAGGACCTCGCCGGGGTGCTGCGGACCCGCATCCAGCTGCACCAGGTCGGCGCGCGGGACGCCGCCAAGCTGCTCGGCGGCATCGGCCCGTGCGGGCGCGCCCTTTGCTGCTCGACCTGGCTCACCGACTTCGAGCCGATCTCGATGAAGATGGCCAAGGAGCAGAGCCTCTTCCTCAACCCCACCAAGTTCAGCGGAGTCTGCGGCAAGCTGATGTGCTGCCTGCGGTACGAGTACGACACCTACCGCGAGACGAAGGCGCAGATGCCCTCCCTCGGGGCGGAGGTCGACACGGCGGACGGCCGCGGCCGCGTGGTGGAGCACAACGTGGTGAAGGAGACCGTCCTCGTCGGCTTCCAGGACGGCGTGGAGCGGGAGTATCCCGCCGGCGACGTGGCCCGGCCGCTGGTCCGCGGCTGCTCCGTGCTGCAGGGCGGCAAGTGCGCCGGCGGCTGCGGCCCGAAGGCCTCCCCTGCCCCGGCCGAGCCGGCGGACGAAGAGGAGTAGCGGGGTTCAGTCCTACTGCTCGCAGTGGAGCTTTGCGAGAGCGACTTCACACCGAAAGAAGGGCCGCGCAAGGATACTGTTGGCGAAATCGGGAAGCTTCTCCGGTGCCCCGCTGGCGCGGGGCGCGAAAGCAAGCATTCGCACTCCACAGGCTAGCCCGGAAGAGATTCCCT
>JBKBRF010000076.1:0-18895 GCA_046292385.1 Armatimonadota bacterium
GAGCCGCTTCCAGCGTGCGGACCTCCGGCCCTGATTCCGGCTGTAAAGCGAGTACCCGCCCTGCAGCCGGCAAAACATACTCTGCGCCCCGGGGCGCACCAACTTTACAGCGTGTGACACTCGCCACCGCACTCCACAGGCTGCACCGGGGCCGTCTCCCCTTCGAACCGAGGGACTCCCTCCCGGTCCAGCTTGTGGAGTGCGAATGCTTGCCCCAGTACCGGGGGGGGGACCGTTCCGGGTGGGGAGGGCGCGGAGTGGACCCTCGGCACGCTGCGGATCGCGACTAACCAGGCATTCTCCCGCCGCCCTGGGTTTGGCTGCGGCGATAGCCGCGCTGTGTTCCCTCTGTTGGTTCTTCTGTGTCTGTCTGCGTCGAAAAACGCGGCTCAGGAGAGGCTGCCGGTGCCGAGGAGGCGCTGGAGCTCGGCGGGGTCGACCGGCTTGGTGAGGTGGAGGTCGAAGCCGGCCTCGGCGGAGCGGTGGCGGTCTTCCGCCTGCCCGTAGCCGGTGAGCGCCACCAGGAGCATCTCTCCATTCTTTGCGGAGGTCTTCTTCTTCCCCCCGTTCTGATGAAGCTGGCGCAGCCGGCGGGCCACCTCGTACCCGTCCATCCCCGGCAGACCGATGTCGAGCAGCACGACCTGCGGGCGATAGCGCGCCGCCATCTCGATCCCCGTCACGCCGTTGTGCGCCACTTCCACCTCGTGGCCCCACAGCTCCAGCATCTCGACCAGCGTCTCGGCCGCGTCGGTGTTGTCTTCCACCAGGAGGACGCGGCGCCCGCCTTCCCCGCCGGCGATGGTGACCCGCGGCGCGCAGTCTTCGCCAGACTGGGGATTACTCACGATGACCGGCAGGCGGACCACGAACTCACTGCCGGTGCCGGGGCCCTGGCTGGTGGCGTGGATCGTCCCGCCGTGAAGCTGGATCAGGTTTCGCACCAGGGCCAGGCCGATGCCGAGGCCCCCCTCGGAGCGGTCCAACGAGCGCTCGGACTGGGTGAACAGCTCGAAGATCCGGGGAAGCAGCTCCGGGTGCATGCCGATGCCGGTATCCCGGACCCGGACCTCCGCCCACTCCTGGTCGCCCTCCGGAATGGTGCGGACGGCAAGCCAGATGGTGCCGCCCGGCTCCGTGTACTTGGCGGCGTTGTTCAGCAGGTTCGCCAGGATCTGCTCCAGCCGCGTCGGGTCCGCTTCCAGGCAGATCGGGCTCTCCGGCAGCTCTACGTGCAGCTCGTGCTGGCGGCCGTCGATCAGCGGCCCGGTCGTCTCCACCGCGCGCTGCACCACCGCCACGAGGTCGAGCGGCTCCTTCCGCAGCTCGATCTTGCCGCGGGTGATGCGGGAGATGTCGAGTAGGTCGTCCACCAGCCGCGCGAGGTGCTTGGTCTGGCGGCTGATGATCTCGCGGAGACGGGAGACCCGGTCGTTGCCGGAGCTCACCTCATCCAGCACGTAATCGGCGTTGGAGATCGCGGCGAGCGGATTGCGCAGCTCGTGGGCCAGCATCGCCAGGAACTCGTCTTTGCGGCGGGCAGAATCCTCCAGCTCGCTGAAGAGGCGCGCGTTGTCGAGCGCTGCCGCGGCGCGCCGCGCCAGGTCTTCCGCCAGCCGCAGCTCCAGGTGGCCGTACTTCCGCCGCGACTCCGCGGTGCCGATGCTGATGACGCCGACCGGGTTCCCCCGCGCGATGAGCGGCACCACCATGTAGGAGCAGGGGGCGAGCTCCGTCATCAGGCGCAGGTGCTCCGCATCGCGAGAGGAGTGGGCCAGCCACTCTTCGTCCACTTCTTCGATCAACTCGGACTGCCCGCTAAGCAGCACGCGCGAGGCCGGCTGGGAGCCCTCCAGCGTGGGGCTGTAGTGCTCAAGCTGCTGCATCAGGCCGTCGCGCGCGGGGTCGGCGTGCACCGCGGCGACGCGCCGGATCTCGCCGTCGTCCGCGGCGATGTCGATGATGCAGAAGTCGCCCAGCGACGGCACCACCAGCCGCGCGACCCGCTCCATCGTGGTGCGGTAGTCGAGCGAGCCGGCCAGGATCGCGCTTGCCTCGCCCAGGAAGGCGAGGCGCTGCTGCGCCGCCTCCGCTTCGGCGCGGGCGGCCTGCTCCCGCTCCAGCACGCGCGCCCGCTCGTCTTCGATGCGCCGCCGCTCGGCAATCTCGGACTGCAGCTCCCGGTTCGCGCGCGCGAGCTCCGCGGTCCGCTCGGCGACCCGGCGCTCCAGATCATCGTTCAGCTTCCGGACCTGCCCCTCCGCTTCCAGGCGCCGGCGGTCGTTCCGGTGTGCTTCGATGATGGTGGCACAGGTGCTCTGCAGCGGCTCCAGTCGCTCCACCAGCTCCGGGTGGAAGCCGTCCGGGTGATTCCCGAAGCCGATCATGCCGACCAGCTGCTCCCCGCGCATCAGCGGCAGCGCCAGGAGGTTCTGAAGCTCGCCCCCGGCGGGCGCGCGGCGGGCGCCGGGCACCTTTCGGGCCTCGTTCACCACCAGCGGCGCCCGAGAGCCGGCAAGCTTCCGGAAGATGGCGTTGAAGTCGCAGCGCGGCGCGCCGGCTGGCTCGCCGCCGCGCTCCTCGCCCTCTTCCAGTCCCAGCTCCGCGTGCTGGATCAGCACGGTCCGGCGCCCCCGCTGCTGCGCCGTCTCGACGACGAAGCCGTACTCGCTGCCGGTGAGCGACTGCACGTTGGCCAGCAGCTGCTGGAAGGCGTGCGACGGATCGGCGCCGGCGATGTAGCCGACCAGTGCCCCGCTGATCGCCTCCAGCAGCGCGTTGGAGCGGTCCAGCTTCGTCTCGGCGGCTCGGCGCTGCTCGATCTCGAGCTGGAGCTCTTTCGTCTTCTTGGCGAGGTCGACGAAGGCGGTCACCTTCGCCCGCAGCACCTCCGGGACGAACGGCTTGAAGACGTAGTCGACCGCGCCTACCTCGTAGCCCCTGGCTACGTGACTCTCGCTCTTGTTGATGGCGGTGAGAAAGACGATCGGCGTGTGCTGCGACCGTTCCCGCTCGCGGATCAGACGCGCCGTCTCGAACCCATCCATGCCGGGCATCTGCACGTCGAGCAGGATCACCGCGAAGTCGTCTTCCAGCAGACGACGGAGCGCCTCCGTCCCGGAGCTCGCCTTGACGAGGTTCTGCCCGAGGTCACTCAGCACCGACTCGAGAGCCACCAGGTTCTCGGGCCGGTCATCCACCATCAGGATGTTGACCGGCTGATCAGACTGCATCGTTATCGTTTCGCTCGGCGGAGCAGAGTTGTACCAGGGCGGGCGCGATCTCGCAGAGGGCCAGCACCCGATCCGGTTGGGTCAACTTCAGGGCGGAGGCGGGCATCACGCCGCACTCCGCATCCGCGGGGTCCTGTACCAGCAGCGTGCCGCCTCGGCGCTTGATGCGGGCGGCGCCGCGGGCACCGTCCTCGTTCGCGCCGGTAAGGAGCACGCCCAGCACGCGGCTCCCGTACGCGTCCGACGCGGTTTCAAAGAGCACGTCGATCGCCGGGCGCGCGTGGTTCACGCGGCCCTCCGTTGAAAGCGCAAAGCTCCCGGGTTCCACAAGTAGATGATAGTCGGGCGGCGCGAGATATACCCGTCCCGGCTGGATCTCGTCTTTGTCATCCGGCTCCACCACCCGCAGGCGGGTCCGCCGCTGCAGGAGCTGGCGCAGCAGCACTCCGGCGTTCGTAGCCCGATGCTGCACGATTGCCAGGGGCACCTGGAAGTCGTCCGGCAGGCCGTCGACGATCGTCTCCAGCGCCCGAAGCCCGCCCAGAGAGGTTCCGATTACGATGAGATCGAAGGCCATCTACCGAATCCGGCGGTACAGCCTCGACCCGCTCTCGATTTGCTGGAAATCTTGCTCGTGCGGTGTGAACTGCAGTGTTTCTTTGCTCCCCAGCCCCAGGATGCCCCACATCGCCAGGCTATCGTAGAGCAGGTTGTGGACCCTAAGTTGCAGCGACTTCTTGAAATAGATCAGCACGTTCCGGCAGAGGATCATGTTGAACTCGTTGAAGGAGCGATCCGTCGCGAGGTTGTGCTGGGAAAAGACGACGTTACTCCGCAGCGAGGACCGGAAGATCGCGTTGCCGTATCCCGCGGTGTAGTAGCTCGAGAAGCTCTCCTTGCCGCCCGCCTGCCGGTAGTTCGTCGCGTACTCCTGCATGCACTCCAGCGGGAAGATCCCCTCTCGCGCCCGCTGCAGCACTGCCTCGTTCATGTCGGTTGCGTAGATCCGGCACCGGTCGTAAAGGCCTTCCTCCTGCAAGAGGATCGCCATGGAGTAGACCTCTTCGCCGGTGGAGCAGCCCGCGTGCCAGATCCGCAGAAACGGGTAGGTCCGCAGGGTCGGCACGATCGTCTCCCGGATGAGCCGGAAGAACTCCGGGTCCCGGAACATCGAAGTGACGCTCACCGACACCTTGATCAGGAACCGCTCCATGCAGGCCCGGTCGTGCAGCAGGCACTCCTGCAGCCGCGAGACGGTCGAAATCCGCTCCACGGTCATGAACGCGGCGATCCGGCGCTTCAGGGATGCCGAGGCATACTCTCGAAAATCATAGCCGTAGTGCTGGTAAACCGACTCCAGGAGCAACTGGATCTCCAGGTTCTCCAGCTCACTATGGAGCATCGGCGCACTCATCCGTCGCTCCAGGTTGCCTCACCGCCACAGGGGTCACTCCAGTCCGAAGGTCGTCAGTCACAGTTCTACCCCGGGCGGACGCGCCTGAAATCCTCCTTGTAAGCGCCCCCCGGCCTCCGAGGCGATCGAAGGCCGGGGCGGTTGCTTTACGCAGGGGCGGGTGGGGCCGGCAGCCTGGCTACCGATAGAGCCACACCCGCATGAGAGAGAGCAGCTGCTCCGTATCGACCGGCTTGGCGATGTAGTCGGAGGCGCCCGCTTCGATGCACTTCTCGCGGTCGCCCCGCATCGCCTTGGCGGTCAGCGCGATGATCGGCAGGTTCCGGAACTTCGAGTCCTCGCGGATCGCCCGCATCGTCTCGAAGCCGTCCATCTCCGGCATCATCACGTCCATCAGCACGAGATCGATGTCCGGGTTCTCCTGCAGCATCCGGATGCCGTCCTTCCCCGTCTCCGCGAAGAGCGTCTGCATCTGGTGCCGCTCCAGCAGGCTGGTCAGCGCGAAGATGTTCCGGATGTCGTCGTCGACGATCAGCACCTTCTTATCGGTCAGCACCGGGTCGGTGAGCCGCACCTGCTCCAGGATCTGCCGCTGCGGTGCCGGCAGGTTCGCCTGCACCCGGTGCAGGAATAGCGTCGTCTCGTCCAGCAGCCGCTCCGGGGAGCGGACGTCCTTCACGATGATCGTGTCGGCGAGCCGCCGGAGCTCGGTCTCTTGCTTCCGGGTCAGCTCCTTCCCGGTGTAGATGATGATCGGCAGCTCCTGGTGGTCCGACTCCTTGCGGATCTTCTCCACGAGCTGGCCGCCCGTCATGTCCGGCAGCCCCAGATCGAGCACCATGCAGTCGAACCGCTCCGACTTGAGGGCTTCCAGCGCTTCCTCACCGCTCGCAACCGCCACGGTAGAGACGTCGCCGTTGCCGATCAGCTCCACGATGCTCTTCCGCTGCGCCTCGTCGTCTTCCACCACCAGCAGGCGCTTCTGCTTCCGGTCCACGAAGCCGCGGATGTTGGCGAGCGCCGCCTCCAGGGCTTCCGGGGTCACCGGCTTGGAGAGACAGGCGATCGCCCCCTGCTTGAGACCGCGCCGCAGCTCGTCCTGTCCGGAGATGATGTGGACCGGGATGTGGCGCGTCTCCGGATCGTGCTTGAGCCGGTCGAGCACGGCCCAGCCGTCCATGTCCGGCAGGCCGATGTCGAGCGTGATCGCGTCCGGCCGGAACCGCCGCGCCAGGGTCATCACCGCCTCACCAGAGGGGGAGACGACTCCCTTGAAGCCGCGCTCCCGCGCCAGGTCGAGCAGGATCTTGGCGAAGGCGGGATCGTCCTCCACGATCAGCAGCACCTGGTCGCCGGTGCGGATCTCGCCCCGGTCGTCGGTGAACTCGCTCGCGGTGGGAAGCAGCTCCGACTCTTCCGGCCGCATCGGCGTCCGGACCGGCGCGCCTCCCAGGTTGAACGAGCTGCCGCCGTCCCCTTCGAACCCGCTTTCCGTGCCCGGGCCGCGCTCCGGAGTCTCCTGCGGCTCCATAGGGACCGTGAAGTTCTCCGGGAGGTAGAAGGTGAAGGTGCTTCCCTGGCCCGGCACGCTCTGGAGCCGGATCTCGCCGCCGAGCAGCTTGGCGATCTCGCGGCTGATCGAGAGGCCGAGGCCGGTACCGCCGTACTTGCGGCTGGTGGTGCCGTCCGCCTGCTGGAACGCCTCGAAGATCATCCGCTGGCGGTGCGGCGGGATCCCGATCCCGGTGTCGATCACGGAGAACGCGATCACCCGCTCCGCCTGGTTCAGGATGCTGTGGTCCCGGCTCCAGCCGCTCTCCGCGGTCTCGACCGAGAGCTTGACCGCCCCCTTCTCCGTGAACTTGAAGGCGTTGGAGAGGAGGTTCCGGAGCACCTGCTGCAGGCGCTGGGCGTCGGTGCGGATCGAGTCCGGCACGCCCTCCTTCAGCTCGATGTCGAAGTCGAGCCCCTTGTCCTGCGCCACCTCGCGGAAGTTGCGCTCCACGTAGTCCCGCAGCTCCCCGAGGCGGACGTGCGACACGTGGAGCTGCATGGTGCCCGACTCGATCTTCGCCAGGTCGAGGATCTCGTTGATCAGCGCCAGCAGGTCGTTGCCGGAGGAGTGGATGGTGCTCGCATACTCCTGCTGCTTGCCGGTCAGGTTGCCGTCCTTGTTCTCCGCCAGCAGGCGGGAGAGGATCAGCATGGAGTTGAGCGGGGTCCGGAGCTCGTGCGACATGTTGGCGAGGAACTCGGACTTGTACTTGGAGGTGAGGGCGAGCTGCTCCGCCTTCTCCTCCAGCTCCTGCCGCGCCAGCTCGATCTGCCGGTTCTTCCGCTCGACTTCCCGGTTCTGCTCCGCCAGGAGCTGCGCCTTTTCTTCCAGCTCCTCGTTGGTCTGCTGCAGCTCTTCCTGCTGCTGCTTCAGCAGCTCCTCCGAGGCCTGCAGCGTGCGGGCCTGCTGCTCGAGCTGGCGGTTGGTCTCCTGCAGCTCGTCCTGCTGCTTCTGCAGCTCCGTCGCCAGCGACTGCGACTGCTTGAGCAGCTCTTCCGTCCGCATGTTCGCCTGGATCGTGTTGAGCACGATCCCGGTGCTTTCGGTGAGCTGCTCCAGGAAGCTCAGGTGGATCGGGCTGAACTGCTGGAACGAGGCCAGCTCGATCACCGCCAGCACCTCCCCTTCGGAGATGACCGGCAGCACCACGATGCTCCGCGGCGTCGCCTCGCCGAGGCCGGAGCTGATCTTCACGTAGTCCTCGGGGACGTCGGTGACCAGGATCGCCTGCTGCTCCAGCACCGCCTGTCCCACCAGCCCCTCACCCGGCTCGAAGGTGTTGGAGAGCCGCTTCCGCTCCCGGTAGCCGTAGCTCGCCAGGAGCCGCATCACCGGCTGGTCGGCCGCCTGGTCCCGCAGGAAGAAGACGCCGTGCTGCGCGGAGACCAGCGGCGCCAGCTCCGACAGGATGAGCCGGGACACCGTGAGGAGGTCGCGCTGGCCCTGCAGCATGCGGGTGAAGCGCGCCACGTTCGTCTTGAGCCAGTCCTGCTCCGTGTTGATCCGCGTGGTATCCCGGAGGTTGCGGATCATCTCGTTGATGTTGTCTTTGAGCGCGGCCATCTCGCCCGCCGCTTCCAGCGTAATGGAGCGGGAGAGGTCGCCCGCGGTCACCGCCGTCGCCACCTCGGCGATCGCGCGGACCTGGGTAGTCAGGTTGGCCGCCAGCCGGTTCACGTTCTCGGTCAGGTCCCGCCACGTTCCGGAGGCGCCGGGCACCGAGGCCTGGCCGCCCAGCTTCCCTTCGATCCCCACCTCGCGGGCCACCGTGGTGACCTGGTCGGCGAAGGCCTGCAGGGTGTCGATCATGTCGTTGATCGTCTCGGCCAGCTCCGCGATCTCACCCTTCGCCTCGAAGACCAGCTTCTGCTTCAGGTTTCCGTTTGCGACCGCGGTCACCACCCGGGCGATGCCGCGCACCTGGTTGGTCAGGTTCTCCGCCATCTGGTTCACGGAGTCGGTCAGGTCCTTCCAGGTCCCGGAGACCCCCTTCACCTCGGCCTGCCCACCGAGCTGCCCTTCCGTGCCTACTTCTCGCGCCACGCGGGTCACTTCGGAAGCGAAGGCGTTGAGCTGATCGACCATCCGGTTGATCGTCTCTTTCAGCTCCAGGATCTCGCCCCGCACTTCCACCGTGATCTTCTTCGAGAGATCTCCGTTCGCCACCGCGGTGGTCACCGCCGCGATGTTTCGCACCTGGGCGGTCAGGTTACTCGCCATCGAGTTCACCGAGTCGGTGAGGTCTTTCCAGGTGCCCGAAACCCCGCGGACGTCCGCCTGGCCGCCGAGCTGGCCCTCCGTTCCCACTTCCCGCGCCACGCGGGTGACTTCCGAGGCGAAGGCGTTGAGCTGATCGACCATCCGGTTGATCGTCTCTTTCAGTTCCAGGATCTCGCCCCGCACCTCCACCGTGATCTTCTTCGAGAGATCTCCGTTCGCCACCGCGGTGGTCACCGCCGCGATGTTTCGCACCTGGGCCGTCAGGTTCCCCGCCATCGAGTTCACGGAGTCGGTGAGGTCTTTCCAGGTGCCGGAAACCCCCTTCACCTGCGCCTGGCCGCCGAGCTGTCCTTCGGAGCCGACTTCTCGCGCCACGCGGGTCACTTCCGAGGCGAAGGCATTGAGCTGGTCAACCATCGTATTGATGGTGTTCTTCAACTCCAGGATCTCGCCGCGGACGTCGACCGTGATCTTCTTGGAGAGGTCGCCGTTCGCGATGGCGGTGGAGACGTCGGCGATGTTTCGCACCTGGGCCGTCAGGTTACTCGCCATCGAGTTCACCGAGTCGGTGAGATCTTTCCAGGTGCCCGAAACCCCGCGGACGTCCGCCTGGCCGCCGAGCTTCCCTTCGGTTCCTACCTCTCGGGCCACGCGGGTGACTTCGGAGGCGAAGCCGTTGAGCTGGTCGACCATTGTGTTGATGGTCTGCTTCAACTCCAGGATCTCGCCGCGGACGTCGACCGTGATCTTCTTGGAGAGGTCGCCGTTCGCGATGGCGGTGGAGACATCGGCGATGTTTCGCACCTGGGCCGTCAGGTTACTCGCCATCGAGTTCACGGAGTCGGTCAGGTCCTTCCAGGTCCCGGCTACCCCTTCCACCTCCGCCTGGCCGCCCAGCTTTCCTTCCGTTCCCACTTCCCTCGCCACGCGGGTGACTTCGGAGGCGAAGCCGTTGAGCTGATCGACCATCGTGTTGATGGTGTTCTTCAGCTCGAGAATCTCGCCGCGGACATCGACGGTGATCTTCTTGGAGAGGTCGCCCTTCGCGATGGCGGTCGAGACCTCCGCAATGTTTCGCACCTGGGCGGTGAGGTTGCTCGCCATCGAGTTCACGGAGTCGGTCAGGTCTTTCCAGGTGCCGGAGACCCCCTTCACGTCCGCCTGGCCGCCGAGCTTTCCTTCCGTTCCCACTTCCCTCGCCACGCGGGTGACTTCGGAGGCGAAGGCGTTGAGCTGATCGACCATCCGGTTGATCGTCTGCTTCAGCTCCAGGATCTCTCCCTGCACTTCGACGGTGATCTTCTTGGAGAGGTCGCCGTTCGCCACCGCGGTGGTCACGTCGGCGATGTTCCGCACCTGGCTGGTCAGGTTGCTCGCCATGAAGTTCACGTTGTCGGTCAGGTCTTTCCAGACGCCGGAGACGTCCCGCACCACCGCCTGGCCGCCTAGCTTTCCTTCCGTGCCTACTTCGCGGGCGACGCGGGTCACTTCCGAGGCAAACGCGTTGAGCTGATCGACCATCCGGTTGATCGTCACCTTCAGCTCCAGGATCTCGCCGCGCACTTCCACCGTGATCTTGCGGGAGAGGTCGCCGTTCGCCACCGCGGTGGTCACTTCGGCGATGTTCCGGACCTGGCTGGTCAGGTTGCTCGCCATGAAGTTCACGGAGTCGGTCAGGTCCTTCCAGGTGCCGGCCACGCCCTGCACCTCGGCCTGGCCGCCCAGCTTTCCTTCGGTGCCGACTTCGCGGGCCACCCGGGTCACTTCCGCGGAGAAGGAGCCGAGCTGGTCGACCATCGTGTTCACCGTCTTGGCGGTGCGGAGGAACTCCCCGGTGAGCGGACGACCGTCGATGTCGAGCGCCATCTTCTGCGTCAGGTCGCCCTTCGCCACCGCATCGATCACGCGGGCCACCTCGGTGGTCGGCTGAACCAGGTCGACGATGAGCGTGTTGACCGCATTGGCGCACCGCTCCCAGCCGCCGAAGGCGCTGCCGCCCATCGTGACGCGCTCGGAGGTGCGGCCTTCCTTGCCGACCACGCTGCTCATCCGCTCCAGCTCGTTGCAGAGCGTCTCGTTCGCTTCGATGATGTCGTTCAGCGTGTCGCAGACCTTGCCCGCCAGGCCAGTGCGGTCGACCGGCAGTCGCGCGCCGAAATCGCCCTTTTTGATGGCGGTGAGTACGGTAAGCAGTTCCTTCAGGTCAAGGCTATCTTGCGCCTGCTGGGTGGGCATCCGGATTCTCCTAACTACCTCAACCGAATCAATGCCGTGTGGCTGAAGACCGACACAGCCACGCCCGGCACGGGCCGCGCGCCTCCAGGGCGCGTGCCACCGCGGGCAGTTACTGCGGGAACGGGCGAGAAACAGAAATCCGCGGGGGTCGCGGTGGGGACCGGAGGTGCTTCCGGCCGGCAGACTGGGGCATCCGCCGCCTGCTGATCTTCGAGCGGGAGCCCGGAGTCAGTCCGATCTGTTGACTCTACCCAGGAAGGAAGAGCGCGAAACGGACTTTTTTTCCGGGCCGGTCGCTCGAGCTGCAAGCGGCGGCCAGTCCGAATTATGCGAGAGCAAGCATCCTGTCCAGCGCCAGCTTGGCCCCGTGCTTGACCTCTTCCGGTACGACGATCTCGTTCTTCACGCGGCCGTCGAGCAGGTTGTCCAGCACCCAGCGCAGGTAGGCCGGGTGGATGCGGTACATCGTGCTGCAGGGGCAGACCACCGGGTCGAGGCAGAAGATCGTCTTGTCCGGGTGCTGGTGCGCCAGGCGGTTCACCAGGTTGATTTCCGTGCCGATGCCGATCACGCTCCCGGCCGGCGCCTCGTTGACCACCTTGACGATCTTCTCCGTGGAGCCGAAGTCGTCCGCGGCGTCGACGGTAGCGCGCGGGCACTCCGGGTGGACGATAATCTTGATGCCGGGATACTGCTGCCGGGCCTGCTCGATCTGCTCCACCGTGAAGCGGGCGTGGACGGAGCAGTGTCCCTTCCACAGGATCACCTTCGCGTTCCGAAGCTGCGGGGTGGTGGTGCCGCCGGCGAGCTGCCACGGGTCCCAGACCACCATCTCTTCCGCCGGGATGCCCATGCGGAGCGCCGTGTTCCGCCCAAGGTGCTGGTCCGGGAAGAAGAGCACCTTCTGCCCCTGCTGGAACGCCCACTCCAGCACCGTGCGGGCATTGGACGAGGTGCAGACCGAGCCGTCCCGCTCGCCGACGAACGCCTTGAGGTTGGCGGCGGAGTTCATGTAGGTGATCGGGATGATCTTCTCGCTGACCACCTGCGTCAGGTAGCTCCAGCAGTCTTCCACCTGGTGGATGTCCGCCATGTCCGCCATGGAGCAGCCGGCGGTCATGTTCGGCAGGATGACGTGCTGGTGGTCGGCCGCCAGGATGTCGGCGCTCTCCGCCATGAAGTGGACGCCGCAGAAGACGATGTAGTCCGCGTCCCGGCGCTGCGACCCGTACTGCGCGAGCTTGAACGAGTCGCCGATGTAGTCCGCCCAGCGGATGATCTCGTCCCGCTGATAGTGATGTCCCAGGATGACCAGCCGTGAGCCGAGCGCCGCCTTCGCGTCCGCGATCTTCCGGCTCGTCTCTTCGTCCGACGCCTCGAAGTAGAAATCGGGCAGCGGCTCCTGCACCGGCGACTGCGTCGCCTGCCGCGTCAGCCCGCCCAGCGTCATCAACGACATCTCTGCCTCCTGAGTCCTTTTCCCCAACCCCCGTTCCGGGCCGGCCCGGACCGTTCCACGTCCCGGGTTATCCCCGGCGGGTCGGAATTCGACCCCTGCCGCCGGCCCGGCGTTGTGAAAAAGTGCACGAAACGGGTTGGCCTAATTCTATGCCGATTCGCCGGGAAAAGTTAAGAGCCGATCCGGCTGCGGATCGGCTCGAAGTTTCCTGGTCGCGTGCTCGCCGGTTCGGCGCTAAGCCGCTCGCAGGTTGAGGTAGACCATCCGGCTCGAGAGGGAGCGGTTGAGGGTGTAGAAATGGATCCCCGGCGCGCCGCCCTCCAGGAGCGCGCGGCACTGGTCGGTCGCCCACTCGATCCCGGCGGAGATCACCGCCTGCTCGTCGTCCCGCACGCGATCCAGCTTCTGCCGGAGCGCCTCCGGAATGCTCGCGCCGCACATGGAGGTGAAGCGCTCGAGCTGCGAGACGTTCGTCACCGGCATGATCCCGGGCACGATCGGCACCCGGATCCCCGCCGCGCGCGCCCGCTCCACGTAGCGGAAGTAGCAGTCCGGGTCGAAGAAGAGCTGGGTGATCAGGAACTCGACCCCGGCATCGACCTTCTGCCGGGCGTGGCGGAGATCGCTCTCGGCGTCCGGCGACTCCACGTGGCACTCGGGATAGCAGGCCCCGGCGATGCAGAACCCGTCCCGGGAGCGGATGAACGCCGCCAGCTCGCTGGCATAGCCGAATCCGCCGTCGGTCCGGACGAAAGCGCTCTCCCCTCGCGGCGGGTCGCCGCGCAGCGCCAGGACATTCTCGATCCCGCCGTCGCGCAGCCGGTCCAGCACGCCCCCCAGCTCGTCCGCGGTGTGCCCCACGCAGGTGAGGTGCGCCATCGCCTCCAGGTCGAGCTCCCGCTTGATGCGAGAGACGAGATCGATCGTCAGGTCGCGCGTGCTGCCTCCCGCGCCGTAGGTCACGGAGACGAACGACGGCTTCAGCTCCGCGAGCTCCGCCGCCGTGCGGAACAGGCTGCGGACTCCCTCCTCCGTCTTCGGGGGAAAGAACTCGAACGAGAAGACCGGCTCGCCGCGGCCGAAACAATCGATGATGCGCATCGTGGACCTCTTTGTACCGCGTATTCCGTATTGCGTAGCGATAGGCTGCGACCGCTTCGCCAGACGTCGTGCCAGGCGGAAGGCTTATGCACTCACCGCTGCGGACTACTCGATACGCACTACTCCTACCGCTTCCATCCGTCTATCCGGATGAAGTGTTCCATATCCCGGCCGCGAGTGTCAAGCGCTTGCCTCCCACCGGGCGCGATGCAGGATCCGGAGCGTTCGCATCCGCGGGCCGAAGGCGTTGGAGTGCGGGAGCTTGCTCCCGCTCCACCACTCAGCGCGACCCCGGCCCGTAGCTCCGTACCCGCGGCTTTCGGTGCCGCTGCCTAGGTACTTTGCCCCGTTCGCCCGTCCCGTGCACTGCCCTGCGCTGAAATGCCCCGGTGGGCACTGGAGATCGGCCTGTGGAGTTGCCCTGCGGGTGGCCGACTGGTAATCTGGCGAACCGTCGAGAGGACGCAGGGAGTGGTAGATGTGGCGTTGGGTGGGATGGAACCTGTTGCTGGCGGTGACGCCGGTGGTGCTGGGCTACGGGCTGGCGTGGCTGCTCGGCGCTCGCTTCAAGTACCCGGCGCTGAAGTGGCTCCTCTGCCTCCCGCTGGCGCTCGCCTGGCTCGCTTTGCTCCCGAACACCTGCTACCTGCTGACCGAGTGGCGACACCTGCTGTTCGACCGCCGCTGGGCGCCGCTTCTCGAAGTCGGTAACCGGGACCGCGAGGCGATGCTGGAGACGGCGAAGTGGTCGCTCCTCTTCCTCGCCTACAGCGGCGCCGGGGTGCTGCTGCTCGTGCTGGCGGTCCGACCGCTGGAGCAGCGCCTGCGCGCCTGGAAGGTGAAGCCGTACGCGGTGGCGCCGTTCCTCTTTTTCCTCGTCTCCCTCGGCGTCTTCCTGGGACTGGTGGTCCGGCTGAGCTCCTGGGACCTGGCACGGCGGCCCGGGCCGGCGTGGGAGGCGGTCCAGGCGGCGCTCACGCATCAGCCCGCCCTGCTCTCCATCGTCGTCTTCGCGGCGCTGCTCTGGGGGGTCTACGAAGCGGCGGATATCTGGGTCGACGGGGTAGCGGCCCGGCTCCGCCCGGCGGCGACCGCCGCGAAAAAGGGCCGGTGAATCACGGAACGGGAGCGGAGGCAAGCTCCGCTCCCGTTCCGTCTCCGAGCCTGCGCGAGCGGCCTCCGCCTGCCCTCGCCGAGTAGCTGTGGAGCCAGGAGCCGACCGGCGATCGGCTCTCCCTGTCGTTCCGGCGTCTTGTTCTGGCGGGTTCCGCGCGGGCGGCGAGTCGGTGCTCCCGCGCCTGGTTCACTCCCGGCTGCAGCGGTCCGGCGGAGTATAATCGGTAGGGACTTCAGAGCGGATTTCGCTCCCCCACACCGCTGCAGTTGCCATGGCCCACTGTTGTGGTCCGTGCCATTGTACCCTGCAGCGAAGAACTCAAACACCGGGTTGGCTCGAGGCCTTTCAGCGGGCCGTGCCACGAGAGCTTGCGGGGTAAGGGGGCGTAGATGGCGACGCGGATCGACGGCAAGGCGCTGGCGGCGGAGATGCAGGCGGAGTTGGCGGAGGAGGCGAAGGCGCTTCGGAGCGCCGGCGTGGAGCCGACCCTGGCGGTGGTACTGGTAGGAGAAGATCCTGCCTCGCAGATCTACGTGGGGAACAAGCTCCGGACGGCGGAGCGGCTGGGGATCTCGTCCCGCGACCACATCCTGCCCACCTCCACTTCGCAGGAAGAGCTGATGGCGCTCATCCGCTCCCTGAACGAAGATCCGAAGGTCCACGGAATCCTGGTTCAGTCTCCGCTGCCGCCGCACCTGGACGAGCGCGCCGTGCTGAGCGCGCTGGATCCGGCGAAGGACGTCGACGGCCTGACCCCGTACAGCATGGGCGCCCTGATGATCGGGGAGGCGCCGCTCGCGCCCTGCACGCCGTCCGGCATCATGGAGATGCTGCGCCGCACCGGAGTCGACCTCACCGGGAAGGAAGCGGTGGTGGTGGGCCGGAGCGACCTGGTCGGAAAGCCGATTGCGATGCTCCTGCTCCACCAGAACGCCACCGTGACGCTCTGCCACAGCCGCACGCGCGACCTGCCCGCCGTCTGCCGCCGCGCCGACGTGCTGGTGGTGGCGGTGGGCCGCGCCCGGATGGTGAACGCGGAATACGTCAAGCCGGGCGCCGTGGTGATCGACGTCGGCATCAACCGCGTCGACGGCAAAGTCGTAGGCGACGTCGACTTCGACTCCGTCGAGCCGGTCGCCGCCGCCATCACCCCCGTCCCCGGCGGCGTCGGACCGATGACGGTCACCATGCTAATGAAGAACACCCTCACCGCAGCTCGCCTCTCCCGAACGCAGAATCAAGTGTAAGAAAAGGAGATAAGGGGATGTGTTGGGGATAGGGGGATGTTTTGAGCAGGTCAACTCTGCGGCGCCGCAATTCTACCCGCGATCAGATATGAGGGCGAATCTGCCATGTGGCCGCTGACGCTTCACGACAAGTGAGCCAAAGGCAATTCCATCCCCTTATCCCCAGCTCATCCCCCTATCCCCTTTACTTACACGTTCGGGCTATCCATGTGCGAACTCGCCGTCTTCTACGATGACGGTGCGGTTCTGCGCGCGGCTGCGGGAGACGTGCTCGCGGAGCTGGCGGTAGAGCTCGTCCGGGGCGTCGATGCCCCGGATCACGATCTGCGGGGTGCTGGCGTCCGTGCTGTGGACGATAACGTCCCCGTACCCGGCGAAGCGGCCGTAGAGCGTCTGGCGCATGCTGACGTCGCGGATCCGGAACAGCTCCAGGTTGTCGATCGACCGGGAGAAGATGCCGCTCTCTACCTCCAGACGCTCCTCGTACAGGCGGTAGCAGTGGCTGGCCCGGGCAAGCTGCGCGTAGAGCCAGACCCCCGCGATCGGCACGAGGCCGAGCGGCGCGAGCATGCCGAGGCCGGGGATCAGCATCAGCACCACGGCGAGCACCAACCCCACCACCGCTGCCGCCAGGTAGTGTCCCAGAAACGCGCGCGGCGAAATCCTGCGCTCCAGCACTGTCTCCGACATCATCTGCGCTCCTGACCGGATAACCAGGCGAAAATCCGCTCCGTCTCTATAACGGAATAGTCGGACGGTTGGCTTCGCGGAAAGTTGTGGGCGGCGTGGGCCGCGGAGGGACACGGATGAACCGGATCGGGAACCTGCTTGTCGTTGTCGGTTTGGCGGCCGGTCTGGTGCCCTGCTCCGTGGTGGCGGCGGCACCGCGCCCCGCCGCGGAGCCGCGCGCGGAAACCCCCGCCAGGGTCACGGAGCGCGTCGAGGCCTTGCTGCAGAACGTCCTCAAGACGCGGCGGATTCCGGGGGTAGCCGCAGCGGTGATCCAGGGCGGCCGCCCGGTCTTCGTGAAGGGCTACGGCTACGCCGACGTGGAGCACAAGGTGCCGGTCAGCGAGCTCACGGTGTTCCAGCTCGCGTCGGTCACCAAGCAGTTCACCGCCGCCGGGGTGATGCTGCTGGTGCAGGACGGCAAGCTCGGGCTCGACGACCCGATCACCCGCCATCTGCCGGACCTCCCGGAGGCGTGGAAAGAGGTCACCGTCCGCCACCTCCTCACCCATACCTCCGGCATCACCAGCTACACCAGCCTGCCGCTCGACTTCCGTAAAGATTACTCCCGCACCGAGCTGCTCGGGCTGGTCCGCGACCTCCCGCTGCAGTGGAAGGCGGGCGAGAGGTGGGCCTACAACAACAGCGGCTATTACCTGCTCGGGATGCTGATCGAGAAGCTCTCCGGCGTCTCCTACGGCGAGTTCCTGGAGCAGCGGATCTTCGGAAAGCTCGGGTTGAGCACGACGCGGGTGAACGACCTCCGCGCCGTGATCCCGAACCGGGCCGAGGGCTACACCCTCTCCGGGCGTGAGCTGCGTCGCGGCGAGTACGTCAGCCCCACCCAACCGTACGCCGCCGGTGCGCTCGTCTCCAGCATCCACGACATGGTCAGGTGGGCCACGACGGTCCGGGCGCGCGAGATCCTGCGCAAGGAGTCGTGGGCCGAGATCTTCCGTCCTTACCGGCTCAACGACGGCAAGCCGACCACCTACGGCTTCGGTTGGAGCGTAGACCAGCACCAGGGCCACCCGCGCTACCACCACGGCGGCGGCATCCCGGGGTTCAGCACCAACATTGCCTACTACCCGGATGACGACCTCGCCGTCATCGTCCTCTGCAACCTCGACGGCGGGCACGCGGGATTCCTGACGAACCAGATCGCGGCCGAGTACGTGACCGACCTCGTTCCGAAGCCGATCGAAGACCCCGACCCGGCCACCACCGCCCGGCTGCGGAAGATCGTCGAGGGCATCGCCGCCGGTACCGCCGACGAAGCCGAGTTCGCGCCCGAAACGCGCAAGGCGCTCTTTCCGGACCGCATCCGTGAAGGACAGCGGCACCTGGGCGAGCTGGGCAAGCTGGGAGAATTCCGCCTGGTGGCCCATCAGAAGACGGACGACCACCGGCAACTCACCTACCGCGCGCTCTTCGGAGACACCCCGATGCGGGTGAGCCTCGCACTCGACGCAGACGGCAAGATCGCTGGGATCGGCTTTTCTCCCGAGTAAGCCCGAAGCGCCTCGAGGGCTGGGCTGCTACGAGCGAGCTACCAGGTCGGGTAGCTCCACCTCCATCTCGTCCTCGTAGCACCAGCCCCACTCCTCGCCGGGCTCGAACGACTGAATGATCGGGTGTCCCGTCGCGTGGAAGTGTTTCGTCGCGTGCCGGTTGGGTGAGGAATCGCAGCACCCGACGTGTCCACACGTGCGGCAGAGGCGGAGATGCACCCATCGCCCGCCGATCCGAAGGCAGTCCTCGCAGCCGCTGCTACTGGGTGTCACGTCCTGAACCTGGTCCAGATGCGTGCAGGTCTCGCTATCCATCCTGGGTCCTCCTGTCAGCCTGGAGCGGTACTACAGGGTACCGCGCGCGCCAGGCGTCTAACCCACCGGATAGGGCGCTGGCGGTGAAGCCCAGCTTCTGAAGCTGACGTGCCGCACGGGCACTGCTGCCTTCGCGCGGTCACGTACAGTAAGCGACTACCTCCCGCTCCCGCGGCTGTGCGGCCGCCCACCGCGTGAGCTCGTCCGGGTAGACGTGGATACTGCCGGGGATCCGGTCTCCGTAGTATCCCGACCGGCTCCGGACGTCGAGCACCACCGGCGGCGGAGTTGGTCCTGCCATCCGCGCGTACAGCTCCTCGGCGCTGATCCGCCGAGCTCCACCAGAGTCCGGTTGGAACAGGCCCGCCGGCGTGCTCTCCCGCTCTTCCGGGAGCGTCGCGCGGCTGGCACGTTCCGCATACCAGCTCGAGAGCGGCGTGGCGCTTACGCCGTGCAGCACGATAGAGACGATCACGACCCCGCCGGTAATCGCCATCAGTCGCTCGGCGTCTGCGACGTGCGCGTGGACCGCGAGCAGCACCAGAAGGAGCGAGTTCAATCCGCGAGGCCCGAACCACCCGATGAAGACCCGGGCGTCGCGGCTTAGTGCGGCCCGCCGAAGCACCAGTGAGATCACCAGCCCAAGTTCCGCAGTTGGTGGTGGCAGATTACTGCCACCACCTTTTTTCGTGCCTGACTGGCGGTTGCGCTACGAGGTCTCCACCGAGTTACAGGCATGGCTGCCGCCGCATTGCCCGT
>JBKBRF010000077.1:0-18714 GCA_046292385.1 Armatimonadota bacterium
CGAGTTGTATCGGCTCGCGGGGGTAGCGATCCCCCGCGCCGGGTAACCAGCACGCGCGGCGGGCGCTCCTCATCCCGCCCGCACGTCTCCGATGCTTTGCGAAATATGAGCGTACGGGGGCCGGGCTTCGCCTTTTGGGGCCTTGACTTTAGTCCGAGGCGCGCTTCTGGAAGCACTTCCCGCCCACCCCTCGGTGCCGCCCGCGACAGGGTTCGCGCTACCAGGTTCTCGCTTGCAACGAAAACCTGGTACCCCTGTTCATTCAAAGGATCATCGCCGCGGTGGCGGAGTGGGGAGCGGCGAGAGCCGCGAGGGTCGTACGAATGTCCAGCAGCAGCGATACGGCGCGCCCGTCGCCTCCGGAGCCGGAACCCTGGGCGAGCCTCTATGCGGCGCTGAGTGAAGGGGATCCCGATAAGGTCCGCGCTCTGATCGAGGAGGGCGCGGACATCCACTACACGCGGCCGCACGGCTACGACGCCTTCCTGGACGCGGTCCACGGTCGAGACGTCTCCCGGGACGGACGCCTGCTGGAGCTGCTGGCCCTGCTGGTGGAGCACCGGGTCGATCCCTCCGGGGTCAGCACCTATGGAGAGTCGGCTCTCAACGTCCTCTCCGGGCTGGGACGGTTCGATGGAGTCCGGCTGCTTCTGGACACGGGGGCCGAGAGGAGCCTCCTCGGGTGGACGCCGCTCATGGAAGCGGTGGCCCTGGGATCGATCGCCGACGTGCAGGCGGCCCTGGTTCAGGGTGCTGATCTCGAAGCGCGGGATTACTGGTCGCGAACCCCCTGGCTGATCGCGCTCCTGACGGGCGACATCGCCAGGGCGAGTCTGCTTCGGGACCGGGGTGCCGATCCCGACGCGCGGGGTCACTGTGGTAGCCCGCCGCTGTTCTATGCGATCCGGGGGCACCATCCGGAGATGCTGCGCTGGCTGCTCCAGCACCAGGCTGACCTGCACGCCACGGACGAGCTCGGCGCGACGCCGCTGATGGAGGCGGTAGAGGGGGACGACCTCGCGTGTGTCGAGATTCTCCTCGACGCGGGAGCGAGTGTCCGGGCCTCCACCGGCGGTACGGCTCTGACGCAAGCGGGATCGCGCGAGATGATCCTGCGCCTGCTGGACGCCGGCGCCGACCCGGCGTCCCTGTCTTATGAAGGTCAGCGGACGGTGCTCGGCCTCCCGGAGATCGATGACGAGGCACTCGCCGCCCTCTCGCGACGCGACGCTCGGCAGGCACTCGCCCCCGCGTTTGGTCGGGCTAATCCCGAGCGAATGAACGTTCCTTTCAGGGAGGCAATGATTCGCTGCGGAGCCACGGCTTACGCCGCGCGCCTGCGGTTTGAGGAGGCGTTAGGATCGATCGACAAACCGGTCTGGTGCGCGCGGCGCTTTGGTCAGTCCTTGACCCTGCTCCCCGATGGTCGCGCCATCCAGATCGGCGGTGAGCACGAGGACCACTACGATCCCGACTTCTGCATCTACAATGACGTCTTCGTTCACGGGCCGGATGGATCGGTGACGATTTACGGCTATCCGTCGTCCGTGTTCCCGCCCACCGATTTCCATACGGCCACCTTGCTCGGCGGCTGCATCTACGTGATCGGCTGCCTGGGCTACCCGGAGCAGCGTCAGCCGGGCACGACACCGGTCTTTCGATTGGACCTCAACACCCTGCGGATCGACCGCATCGACACGCGCGGCGAGGCTCCCGGTTGGATCTACGGCCATCGGGCGGTCGCAATCAGCCCGCACGAGATCCGGGTCGAGGGCGGCGAGGTCCTCGTTCGCCGCGCCGGCGGGAAGTCCTGGGGACCGAGCTCCGGCGCCTTCGTGCTCGACGTGGAGCGTCGCCTCTGGCGACGTGCTTGAGCGGCGTATCGCCGCGAAGTGCTCCAGCGAGAACCACCCTCGCCCCGGAGCCGCACTGGCGCCTCAAGGTCTACTACTGGCCGCCGAACCAGAATGGCGATTACGAGCGTCTCTATATGATAGCCAGAGCGGCTCCGGCTGCGAGGGTCTCCGTGCCCGTGAATACCTGGAGACGCAGGCAATTCCGGAACTGCTTACCTGGATCGAGGAGGTGCTCGTCCTCGGTCCACATTCCACGGATCGGGAGCGCTCTCCGAGCTTCAGCCGAGAGTCACCGCCCATCGAATGAGCCCGGAGGGTTGGGCTTGAACTGGCGATAGCGGCGCGCGCCGATGGCAATGGCTCGCAGGCGCGCAGCGCCGACCTCAGGCACAGGTGGGCAGGATGGCTGGCACGGAACACAGGACCAGAGGGCTCTCGGCGCTTCGGTGGGGCCTGCTGGCGGTGGGCCTCTTACTTCTGGCGTATGCCGCTTACCTGTTTCAGAGCCCACAGGCAGTCATGCTCGTTCCGGAGCTAAGACCGCTGAGTGTCCCGTTAGCGCTCGATCCCGGCGCGACGACAACCGCCGATTTCACCGCCGAGTACGAGACGACCTATGAATTGGCCGTGGAGTACGCGCGCGGCAGCCCGTTCGAGGGTAACCCGTTCGACGATGAAGGAATACGTAATTCGGTGCAGCTTGACTGGTCCGTCGAGAGCGGCGGAGAGAGAGTCGGAGAGCCCGATTCATCGCGGTTCTGGGGAGAAACGATCGGCTTCACATTGGGCCGCTTCGAAGCGGCGCCGGGGCAGAAGCTCACGGTGAGAGCCATCACCAGAAGGGCGCGTCCGGAGCTTCAGCCGTTCGAGCCGAGGCTGTCCATCTTCATCGCGGCCGAAGAGCAGAAGGATCTCTACTGGCGGCTCGGGCGACCCGGTAGGACGGTGAGAACCAACGCCTTCCTGCTCGCCGTCGTAGGTATCGCCAGCACCCTGACGGCAGTCCGGTTGATCCTCGGTGCACGTCGGCGGAGTAGTGTGCCTGCGCGGTAGCTGTTACACGGGTGGGGAGCCTCCCGTAGTAGGGGAGTCGAACTGTCCCGCACGTGGGGAATCATGGGGTGCTCCATGGATGCAGAGCTGAAAGCCCACGCCCTCCTGGAGGCAGTGAGCGCCGGCAATACGACAGAGGTGACGGCGCTGCTCGCGCACGGTGCCGATCCGAAGAGCTCTCCTGCCGGTACCCACCACTCCCCACTTTACGTGGCCGCCGAGCGAGGCGACGTGGAGGTCCTGAAGCTTCTTCTCGGGGCCGGAGCACAGCCGTCCCACGACGAGCTTGCGGTCGCCGCAGGCGCGGGTCACTGGAACGCAGTGAAGTTCCTGCTCGCACAGGGAATTGGGGCCGATCCGGCCTTGGATTATTTGGGAGCGGCTCTCGCCCGGGCGATCGGGGGCCTCAACCCGTTGGTGCGGCTGCTGCTGGAGCGCGGGGCGAACCCCAACCATCGCGAGCCCTGGGGGCTGGCCGCGCTTCACATCCTGGTCAGGTGGGGGCCGGCAAATGTGCAGCTCGTAGAGCTACTGCTCCAGCACGGCGCGGATCCCAACGCCCGGAATGACGAGGGAGAGACCCCGCTGATGTGGGCGGCTCGGCGTGGCCCCAACGATCTGGTGAAAGCCCTGCTGGACGGCGGGGCCGATCCCAACCTCCTCAACGAGCAGGGCAGCATCGAAATGGTGATCGCCTCGACCGCGCTCACCGAGGCGGTGATGCACGGGCAGACCGTCTGCGCGATCGTGCTGATGACGGCAGGGGCCGATCCGAACCTCCCGAACACGGGCGGGGAGACGCCGCTGATGCTGGCGGTCGACTACGCTCCCCAACTGGTACCGGACCTGCTCCGGTGGGGCGCGGATCCAAGCATCCGGGATCGCTCGGGGCTTACGGCCGCCGCGCGTGCCGCCCGTCAGCACCTGCGTCTCCAGGAGATCCTCGCTGAGGCGGCGCCAACGTCTGAAGTTTAGCGCTCTCCAGCCGTGCTTTGAGTGGCCGCTCTGGCGAGGCTTCGCGGCGGTCCCTCGGCACAATCCTTCCCGCAGCTGCCCCAATCAAGCGATCATTACGGCCAGTACGAGATGACTTGGACAGCGAGTATCTATCCGGAGGCGGGGAATGGGAACATCCCTTAAGTGAGGCCGCCGCATCAGAGGTATCAGGAGAATGCCCGAGAAGCCAAAGAAGTCCCGATCATTGCCGAAACCGAGGCGCACGACAGGTACGGTTTCACCCCACTACTTATAGCCGCCAGGCGGTGCGACTCAGGTATCGTCAGCCTTCTGATCGAAAAGGGAGGGAACCTCGGTCGACGAAACATCACTGGAAAGACAGCACTCGTGATCGCAGCAGAGATCGGATGTTCTAACGTGGTGAAACTGTTGCTAGCCAATGGAGCCGATCCCGAGATCCGAGACGGATCCGGTGTCAGCGCGGTGAGACTGGCGAAAGCAGCGGGACACTCCGAGGTAGTGAAACTCCTGAATGCCGCTGGTGCTATCGGCTAAGGGGTCCGCTGGAGTGATGGGCCGCTTTCGCCTCGGACTAAAGTCGAGGCTATACGGAGCGAAGCCCGCCTGCGCGGGCTCAGAACTCCACCGGAAAACGTGTCCGTGACTTCCCGCAACCCCTGAGCTTACCGCATGCAGCGGTACATCGCGTCGGTCGAAGCACGTACTTCCGCCCGCGATCCACGACTTCACGCTGCTCCGGGCACAAGCTCAGAACGCCGCCGCTGCGAGCCCGGGGGATAAAGGGTGCCGGCTACCTCTGCTGGGCCTCTTTCGGTGCTTCCACGTCGCCGGCTTGGAATATCGCGCGATACCTGGCTTGCAGTAGTGGAAGCACCTGGGTGAAGTTGAAGATGAGGTCTTCCAGGGAGTTAACGGGCCGGCTAAAGCGGACCTCCCAAACACCCCATCGGTTTGGCTCCGGAGGACAGACCTCCATGATCTCCTCCGGGCACTCGGTCCACCAAACCAGTCCTGCACGCGTGCCGTCCGGCGCCTGCACGAAACCATCGCCGGAGTCGCAACCCGCAGGGTAGTTTTCCGGGTCAATGAACTCCGTAATCGCGCCGTAGCACCAGCCATCGATGCACGTCTCCGGGATCAGCGGAAAGCCGTGGTAGGGGGCGGCGCCGGGCGGCGGAGCCAGAAAGGCCGGCAGCGACTCGTCACTCGTCGCGGCTTCCTGATCGAACTTCAGTGGATGCCCTGGTAGGTTCATGGCGCACACTCGTGGGATTTGTAATCTGCTCGCGCCCGGACCCTCGTGTTAGCAGCAGGTTAGCAAAACGTTAGCATCGACCGAAAAAGGCCCCGCGCAGCGGCTTGAAATCGCTGTGTGGGGCCTTACGATTAGGCACGATTTTTACGGAGAGGGCGGGATTCGAACCCGCGGTGAGCTTGCACCCACACCTGTTTTCGAGACAGGCTCCTTCAACCACTCGGACACCTCTCCTGGGACGGTGGATACTACCATCTCCCTCCGCCGCCTGTCAATTCCGCGCGGCGCCCGCCTGGTCCCCGGGCGGTTAGCCGCGGCCAGGGGGTGGGGCGGCGGCGCGGCGGCCGACATCCGGGTGATTGGTAATCACGCCGTCCACGCCCAGCTCCCAGAGGAACCGGCGCATCTCCGCCTCTTCCGCGTTGAAGGTCCAGACCCACACCTTCAGCCCGTGGCGGTGGGCGTTCTTCACCAGGGCGTTATCATTCAGCGGGCGGCCGCCGGCGTCGACCACCGCGCGCCGGTTGGGGGCAAAGCCGACGGCGTAGGTCGCGATCTCCTTCAGCGCCTCGTCGGAGACCGGCACGCCGGAGAGCTGGATCAGCGGCAGCTCCGTCTTCAGCTCGAAGCGCAGCTTCTTCTGGCTCGGCGCTTCGAACGACTGGATGATCGCCCTGGAGGCGGCACCGGTGTAGCCGTAGCGCGCCAGCAGCGCCAGCAGCGTCTTTTCCAGCGGCTTTCCGTGCTTTTCGTGAAAACTGGTCGGCGCCTTCGTCTCCACCAGCAGGCCGCACTCCCCGCCGGTGGTGCGGTTCAGGTGCTGGACGAGCTGGATCAGCTCCTCCAGCGTGGGGACGCGGAAGAACGGCAGCCGGTCCCGCTCCGCGGCGGGCACGCGGCCGAAGACGCGCAGCGTGCGGATCTCCTCCAGCGTGAAGTCGAGGGCGTACCAATGGCCGTCTTCGCGCTTCCGATCGGGAAAGCGGGCCGCGGCGTCGGTCGTCGTCTCCAGGTAGAGGTCGTGGAGGCAGACCAGCACGCCGTCCTTCGTGAGGACCACGTCCGGCTCGATGTAGTCGGCGCCCTGCGCGTGGGCCGCCGCGTAGGCGGAGAGCGTGTGCTCCGGCAGGTAGCCGCTGGCGCCGCGGTGGGCGATCACCGTTTTTCGCGCCGGTTCCTGCGCAGCGGCGGGGGGCTGCGGCAGCGCCGCCGCGGAGAGGAGCGTCGCGATGCCGGCTAAGGAGAGCAGAAGGGAAGTGGAGCGTGACTTCATGGCTTATGGTCGTTGCGGCCGGAAGGCAGGTAGACCGGCTGCGTCCACCTAAGGATATCCGCCGCGGCTTAGGCGGCCCTTAACAGATCTGAGGTCGCCAGCGGGTGCGCGGTTGACACGCCATCCGGGCCACGGTACGATTCGGCGGCGGCCCGCCAGCCTCGTTCGGGCCGTGAGGAGCCCCCATGCCGTCCCGCTTCCGCACCGTCTCCACCCTTACCGCCGCCGTCACCCTCGCCTTGGCGGTGGCACCGCTCTCCGCCGCGCCGGCCGCTAAGGCCCCTGCGAAGAAGCCCGCAGCCAAACCGGCACCAAAGCCGGCCGCGCCGAAAAGCCCGGCGGGCGTCGGGCCGGATCTCCCCTCCGCCCTCAAGCCGCACGCCCCGGCCTTCTCCGTCAACGGAGAGGTGATCGCGGTCTCCACCTACGTCGACCGCCTCAGTCTCACCTTCGGGCCGGACCTGCGGGAGATGCTGGTGGAGGAGGCGCTGATCCGGCAGGAGGCGAAGAAGCGGAAGATCACGGCGACCGCGCAAGAGATCCAGGCGACGGCGGACCGCCGCTACCGCGAGACGCTGCGCCCGCCGCTGGAGACCGAGGAGAAGCTGGCGGAGGAGCTGAAGCGGAAGCGCGGCTGGACCCTGGCGGATTACAAGAAGGTGCTGCGCGACCAGGCTCCCGTCGCCGTGCTGCGGGAGAAGCTCGCAGCGTCGCTGGTGAAGCCGTCCGACGTGACGGCGGAGATGGTTCAGGAGTACTACACGCAGAACCAGGCCCGGTTCACCATTCCGGATACGGTGCGGATCTCCCATATCCTGATCCGCCGCGACCGGAAAGAGGGCGAGGCCGCCGCGCGGGAAACCGCGGAGAAGCTGCTGACCCAGCTTCAGGTCGACGGCGACTTCGCGGAGCTGGCCAAGAAGCATTCGGACGACAAGCTCACCGCGGCCGGCGGGGGCACGGTGCCGCTGGAGTTGACTCGCAGCACCCATCCGTTCGGCGAGGCGTTCGAGGCCGCGGTCTTCAATGCAGAGAAGGGCCTGGTGGGGGAGGTGGTCCCCTCGTCGCTCGGCTTCCACGTGGTGAAAGTCGACGAGCGGAAGCCGGGCCGCGCGCTGCCGCTGGAGGAAGTGCGGGAGCATATCCATCGCGAGCTCCTGGCCGGCACGCGCAATCAGAAGCTCCAGGAGTTGATGATCCGCCTCCGCAATCAGGCGAAGATCGAGACCGGTAAGTTTTGACGTCGATGGTCCCGTGCTCCCCGCTGCCCCGGCTGCTGGCGCTCGCCGCCTCCGCGCTCGTCCTCGGCGGCTGCACCACCTCCGTCGTGCAGCGCGGGGTGGAGCGGCGCGTGGAGAAGCGGCTGACTTCCGTGCTCGGTCCGGCCGACCGCTACCGCTGCCGCATCCTGCGCACGCGCAGCGCGGAGCTGGCGCGAGGGCGGGTGAACCGGGCGGAGATCGAGGGGACTCGGGTGCTGGCGCGCGGCCAGATGCTGCTGGAGCGGGTCCGCGTGACGCTGGACGACCTCCGGTATGAAGACGACCCGGAGCTGCTGACGATCCGGCGGGGCGACCTGGAGGTCGAGTTCACGGACGACGCCCTGAACGACTACCTTCGCAAGCTTCACCCGCGCCAGGAGCCGGAATTCCGCTTCGAGGCGGGCCGCGTCCACGCGGCGATCACCTATCCGTTCCTCGGCGAGCCAACCCGCATTCGTGCCAGCGGCCGGCTGGTGATGCAGGAGGGGCGGCTGCTGATCTTTGAGGCGGACAGAGTCGACGTCTCCTTCCTGCGGCAGGAGGGGTTTGGAGAGCGGTTCGTGGAGGACCGCGTCAACCCGCTTCTGGACCTGCAGCAGCTCGACTTTCCGGCGCGGCTGGAGAGCGTGCTGGTGCAGGAAGGCCGCGTGCGGGCCTCCGGCTCGGCATCGATCCGTCTGGGCCAGGGCGGCGCCGAGGTCCGCCCGAGCCGCACCGCCTCATCCCGGTAGAGGCTGAACTCGAGGCGCAGCGCGAGCGCCCTTGGGATACTCTCTTAGTGTTATGAACCGCAGCTCCCGTTCGCGCGCCGCCGGGCGCCCGCAGAAGTCGCTCGCGCCGATCGCCACCACTCACCCCACCCGGGGCTCCCTGGAGTGGGACGCCGGCTCGGCCGCCTACCTCTTCTCCAGCGCGCCGGCGGACGGCGTACAGTACCGCGTGCCGTTCGACGCGCCGGAGGGTGGCCCCGCGCTCTTCCGGATCGAGGGCCGGGTCGGCGAGGGTCCGTGGCAGCCGCTCGTCTGTGGAGCGGGTCCGCTCGCCCGCGAGGAGGGGGGAGCGGTGCTCGCCCCGGGCGAGCAGCAGGAGCGGTTCGGACCGGCGGACCTGCGCCACTCCGCGCGCGGCCGCATCCTGAGCCTGCGCTACTCGCAGCCGCTGGGAGGGCCGGAGGTCCGCTGCAGCATCCAGCTCCGGCTGACCGGGGACTCGCTGGAGCTGGCGGTAGAAGCGCCGGCGGACCGCGCTCTCTGCGGCTTCACGCTCGGGGAGATCGGCTCCGAAGGGGCGCGGGAGGTGAACGTCTCCGGGCTGCCGGATCCGCTGCTGGTGCTGCCGGAGGGCGGCTTCGCCGCCGCCTATGCGGACCGGTTCCTGGGCGACGCTTTCTGCTACCCGCCCGGCGCGGCCCGCTACCGGGCGACCCACCGCGGCGAGATGCCGCCGGTGCGGGAGACGTTCTACGTCACGATCAGCGCCGACCCGCTCGACCCGCTCCCGGCGCAGCGCCAGGCCCCGGCCCCCCTGCGGGCCGCGGTGACCGGCCGGGTGACGCTCGACTGGTACAGCGAGGCGCCGTACGCGGAAGACACCCGCCGCTTCCGCATGCTCTCGCTCTATGGGCTGCAGGATATCCTGCTGATCTACCGCAACTGGCAGCACTTCGGCTACCGGCGGCGGGATCCGTATCTCTACCCCGCCAACCCGGAGCGGGGAGACCCGGAGAGCTTCCGGGAGCTGCTCGACGCCGCGCGAGAGGGCGGCTGGCTCGTCGCGCTCCGCGAGGAGTACGCGATGATGAAGCCGGACAGCCCGTTCTGGCACGAAGCGCTGCTCGCGCGGTGGATCGACGGGCAGCCGCGACCGTCCCGCGGCGGCGCCTTCGCCGTGGCAGCCGGGCGGATGACCGACGTAGCCCGGCTCCAGGCGAGCGACATCCGCCGCAACTACGGCCCGCTGGCGGTCTTCGCCGACGCGCACACCGCCTGGAACCCGGAGGACGGCCTGCGCCAGATCAGCGTCTCCCGGGAGTCGAACGGCGCCAGCGAGTCGCGCGCGATCGCGGAGGTCGACGCGCTCTTCCAGCTCCTGCGGGAGTGTCACGAGGGCCCGGTCCTCGGCGGCGCGGGCCAGGGCGCGTCGCGTTTCGACGCACTCGTCGGCGGCATGGCGGAGGCGGTGGTGCGGGGGCCGGAAGACGGTCTCGCCGGTCCGCTGATCGTCGACTACGAGCTGACCGAGCTGCGGCCCTCGCTGCTCGGGATCGGCGCGGGCGCCTACCGGCAGTTCCACGGACAGGCGGGCGGGGAGACTGTCGACCTCGGCGTGATGGAGTGGGACCGCTACCGCGCCTCCACGCTCGCCCTGGGGCACCTGGGGTATCTCGGCACTTACGGTCTCAAGCCGCGCCGCGGGGAGGAGATCCCGCCCGGCGCCGCGCTGCTGGCCCGGGAGTACTTCCTGATCCGCGCCGTGCAGGAGATCTACGCCGGCTCGACCGTCCGCGCGGTGAGCTACCTGGACGGCGAGGAGCTGGTCGACCTGGCGACCGCCCTCCAGCGGAACCTCGACCTCTCCCAGGCGCGTCTCCACGTGGAGTACACCGCCGGGCTGCGGCTCTGGGTGAACCGGTCCGCGAAGGACCGGTGGCGGGTGGTCACGGAAGAGGGGGCGGAGCACGACCTGCCCCCCGGCGGCTTCGTCGCCCTCAGTCCGCGGCACAAGCTCGAGGCTTGGTCCGCCCTCGTCTCGGGGCAGCACGCCGACTACTGCCGCAGCGAGCGCTACACCTACCTGAACACCCGCGGGCGCGGCAGCCGCCGGGTGGGGGAGCTGCAGGTCGACGGCGCCGTGGCCCTGCTCAAGAGCGCCGTGCCGGGCCGGCAGGACGTGGTGCTGATCGGCTGCCGGCAGGTGAGCGTGGCGGAAGAGGAGTACCGCCTCTCCGAGCGCGCCGACGTGCGCCTGACCCACGTCTCCACCCGGGAGCTGGAGCTGACCGTGCTCGCCACGGAGAGCGGGAAGCCGGCGCACGTCGCCTGGCCCGCCTTCACTGCCGCCTGGAAGGCAAACGAGATCCGCGTGGAAGAGCGCACCCGCGACGGCTGGGCCGCCAGCAAGTGCCAGGTGCAGCAGACCCGCTCCGGTCCCCAGCTCAGCCGCGCCGTCCCCGGCGTCACCTACCGCCTCAGCGCCCCCACTACCTAACGGTTGGCAGGTTGGCAAGTTGCAAGGTTTGCAGGTTCCGAACCCCTTCGGCGCCCGATGCAGCCTGCAACTTGTAACCTGCTAACCTGCAACCCGATCCGATCACCGGGATAGGGCGGGGATCAGGTAGGTGTAGAGCTCTACCATCGCCTGCAGGTCGTCGGTGCGGCAGACCTCTCGCGGCGTGTGGGGGCGCTTCTCCGGGGCGCCGATGAAGACCCAATCGACCGGAAAGGTGCTCCGCTCGATCGAGCTGCCGTCGGAGCCGCCGGCGCTCTCTACTTCACGTTGGAACGGGATGCCGCTGGCGCCGGCCGCCTCCAGAATCCGGTCGAGGAAGCGGCGGCGGGGCAGGGACCGATCCCGGAAGCTGATGGCGGGCCCCTTGCCGATCTTCACCGACGCAGTATGCCAGGTGATGTCCGAGATGAGCGCCTGGGTGATGCCGAGCTCCTGGTAGACCAGCCGGGCACCGATGAGTGCCCCCCGGCCGGAGTGCTCCTCGCCCGGGGTGAAGACGACCGCCACGTCTTCGCAGCTCTCCAGCACGCGCACCGCGTTCCAGACCCCCGCGCGGTTGTCCAGGTAGGGTCCGCGCAGCTCGTTCTTCCGCTCCATCAGCGGCTCCGCGAAGACCCAGCGGCTTCCCGGCTCACCGGCCTTGCCCGAAAGCGTCCAGCGAGTGCCGTTGTCGATCGCCCGCACCTTGATCCGGCCCTTACCTGCGCCGCCGACCTCCCGCAGCCTCTCGTCGCCTTCCACGTGGGGGCCGCCGATCGGGATCAGGGTGCGGTCGTAACCCAGGGTAAAGCCGGTGGTGTCGAGGTGCGCGAAGACCGCCACTCGCGGCCGGCCGCGCACCGCCAGAAGGAGGTCGCCATGCCGATGGAGCTGCGCGCCGCCGATCGACTCGCAGAGGCGCTCGACCTCGTCGGCGATCTCGCCTTCGTCGCCGGCCGGCCCGGGAATGCTCTGAAGATGCTTGAGAAGATCCATACTCTTGAAGGCTAAAGCCGATCCCTCCGTCAGCGGGAGGTCGTGCTCCTGCTCGCTGGTGACCGTCGTGCTCCGCCACGGCTACAGCAGCCTGTGCTGTTTCCGGTCAGCGGCTCAGTCGAAGAGTGAACGGGGTGGGGGAGCGGCGGCGGCGGCTTCCCGGAGCTGGCGCTTCACCTCGATCACCTTCTGCCGCGCGCGGCCGAGGTCTTCAACCAGCGTCTCCAGGGCGGCCTCGTAAGCCGGGCCTTCGAGGCGGAGGATGTAAGCCGGGTGGAAGACCGCCATCGCCCAGCCGGCGTAGGGGCTGTTGGTGAACCAGCGGCCCCGCTCCGAGGTGATGCGGAATCCCTTGTGGATGATCGTGTTCGCCGCGGGCGCGCCGACGCAGACCACCACGTGCGGGCGGATGATCCGGAACTGCTCCTCCAGCCACGGGTTGCAGGCGGAGATCTCCTCCGGCTCGGGCGGGCGGTTCATCCGCCGGCCGCCCTGGAGGTGGTAGGCCCGGCACTTCACCACGTTGCAGATGTAGACGTGGGCACGCGTCATGCCATTGCGGCGAAGCACCTCGTCGAGCAGCTTCCCCGCGCGGCCGACGAACGGCCGGCCGGTGGCGTCCTCGTTCTCGCCCGGGCCTTCGCCCACCAGCACCAGCGGCGCCGCCGGGTTCCCTTCGCCGAAGACGACGTGCGTGCGTCCCGCCGCCAGGCCGCAGCGGGTGCACTCGGAGGCGGTCGCGCGCAGCAGCTCCAGCGCGGCGGCGGGATCCGGCGCCGGCTCGTCCGGCACCGAGGCCCGTTCCACCACCGAAGCAGCTTCCGCCGCCAACGGGGCTTCCGCCGCGGCTGCGCTGGCGTCGGGGGGCGGCGGCGCGTCGGCGGCCGGGTTCAGGTCGTCATCGAAGAGAGAGAACTGGCTTGCCATACTGCTGGTGCCCGGCCTCGCCGGTTACTCGGGAGCGGCGGTGCGCGCGATCACCGCCGCGATCTTGTCGTAAGTTCCGTGCAGCGCGTCCGGCAGCACCTTCGTCTCGCCCAGCACGGGCATGAAGTTGGTATCGCCGTTCCAGCGCGGCACCACGTGCATGTGGAGGTGGTCCGCGATGCCCGCTCCGGCGGTCCGCCCCAGGTTCATCCCGATATTGAACCCTTCCGGACCCATTGCCTCGGAGAGCACGCGGACGCAGTACCGGGTGAGCCGCATCATCTCCGCCTGCTCCTCCGCGCTCAGGCTCACCAGGTCGGCGGTGTGGCGGTAGGGCGCCACCATCAGGTGACCGTTGTTGTAAGGGAACAAATTCATGATGATGAAGCAGTGCTCCCCCCGGTAGAGGATGAGCTGCTGCCGGTCGTCGCCTGCGTCCGGCTTGGTGCAGAAGATGCAGCCCTGCGCTGGTGGGACCTCGATGTATGCCATGCGCCAGGGCGCCCAGAGCCGTTCCATTCCCCCTCCATCCTGGCTCGGCGGGGCCTCATCCCGCCGGCTCTCGACCGTTGAGAGTTCGGGTTGCCCACTGGAGCTTCCTCTCACAGAGCGCTCCACCGGCCCAGAGGCGGTCCAAACCGAGGCGGCCGGAGGAGCAGCCGGAGGCTGAACCGGAGGACGCCACCTGTGACCTCCCCTGGGCCCAGGGTCGCTCGAAGGCGGCTGATTCAACCCGTGAACCCTGCTTCCGGGGCGGTAGAGCCCGGAGGCGTGGGAGGGCCGTGGAGGGCACGGGCGCGGGAGGGCTGAAGCGGCAGACGAGGGCGCGGGGTCGGACCAGCGCGTACGGGGCCGCTAAACACCGGGAGATCCCTGCTTCCGCCCCGGCGGCGCGTCACAATGAGGCCCTTCATGCCGGCCAATCCCACGCCCACTCTCTTACTTTCCCGAAGAAAACAGGACTTCACAAGCCACGCAGCAAAGGTTAAGGTAAGGCGTTCCGTGGCCGGGAGCACCACCCGGTCGAGCACGCCGCAGCCGCAGTTCCCGCCGCCGTCTGGCGGGGTCGGCTCGGCGAGAGGTGATCCACGGATGCGTCTGGCCAGGGGTGGAGAGCAGCTTGTTTTCGGCGCGTACGCAGTCACGCTGCTGGCGCTCGCCGGATCTCTCTGGGTCAATCCCTGGCTCTGGCTGCTGGCGGCTCCCCTGGGGGTGAGCTGCGGCATTCTGACGGCGTTCTTCCGGGATCCGGAGCGGCCCCCCGCACCGGGGCTGGTGGCGCCGGCGGACGGCGTGATCCAGGCCATCCACGAAAAGGATGGCGTCCGGCAGATCATCACCTTCATGAACTTGCTCGACGTGCACGTGAACCGGGCCCCCCTGGATGCGCGCGTGCTCCGCATGGAGCAGATCCGCGGCGGCTACGTGCCTGCGTACCGGGACGACGCCCACGACAACCAGCGGTTGGAGTGGGATCTGGAGACCGAGATCGGGCCGATCCGCATGGTCCAGATCACCGGGGCCGTCGCCCGCCGCATTGTTCCCTACCACGGCCCGGGCACCACGCTCCGAAAGGGCGAGCGGATCGGTATGATCCGTCTCGGCTCCCGGGTCGATCTCTACATCCCCAGCCAGTATCCGGTCGCCGTCTCCGTCGGGCAGCGAGTCCGCGCGGGGGTGACGACGCTGGCGAGGTTGGACACTTGAAACTCTACCAGCGCGCCAAACGGCGCCTCCGCCGGCTGCCGGAGCGCGGCCGCCGCCCCGCATCCCACGGCGCCCCACGCCGGCCGGCGACGACACTGACCCCCGCCGATGTCTTGAGCCTGGCCAACGGCTTCTGCGGCCTGCTCGCCATCGGCGTGCTCACGGGGGTACTCCCCGTCTCGGAACTGCCGATCTTCCCCGCCCTGCACCAGTTCTGGCCGGCGCTGGCGGACAACCGCTTCCTGCTGGCGGCGGTGCTGGTCACGTTCGGCCTGGTCCTGGACAATTTGGATGGCGCCGTGGCCCGGAAGCAGGGCGGCTCGGCCCTGGGCGGGGAGCTGGAGACGATCTCCGACGCGGTCACCTTCGTGGTGACGCCCTCGCTCCTGGTGATGACCTACTACAGCGGCCCCGCGCGGCTGGCCGGGTTCATGACCGGGTCGCTGATCTTCCTGATGGGCGCGATGCGGCTCGCCCGCTTCAGCGCCAACCCGGACGAGAAGGACACCCGTACCTTCCAAGGTTTCCCCTCGCCCGGCTGCGCCATGGTGATCTGCCTGGCGGTGCTGGCGCGCGTTCCGGCGGCCCTGGCGCTGCCGCTGATCGCGGTAACAGCGCTCCTGATGATGTCGTCGTTCCCGTACCCGAAGTCGCGCGGCGCCGACGGCTACCTGACCTCCGTCGTGATTGGGATGGCGGTGGTGGCGACCGGCCTCGTCTGGTTCTTCAAGAACGACTGGGAGCGGGTGATGCAGGTGGTCTTCGGCCTGGTCGCCGTGGGCGTGGTGGTCTTCCCCATGCTGATGACGAACCGGGCGAAGCGCGAGCGGCGCCTCGCCTTCGAAGCGGCCGCGGCGGATCCGGACGCGCTCCCGCTGGACAGCACGCGCGGCCCCTGCCGCTCCCGGTACGACCTGCCGGACGACCTGCGGCTCTAGGAAGGCGAGGGATGAGGTCTGAGGGATCCTAAAGGCAAAAGTCAGAAGGCTAAAGGCTAAAGTCCGAACCCTCCGTGCACGGGAGGTCCTGCTCCTGCTCGCTGGCGACCCGCGGTACACCGGCGCGACCTCGTGAGCTCGCTCCAGGAGTGCTTTCGGACTGAGTGGGCGCAAGGAAGAGTGGGGGAGGGAGAGGGATGAACGATGAAGGATGAGGGATGAATCCGAACCTCCCGGTACGGAAACTCCTACTCCTTCTCGTTCTCCTTCTCTTTCTCTTTCTCGAGCGCTCGCCCGGTCAGCCGATGCTTCGGCCAAACGAGCCACGCTCCCACAGGCAGTCTCTCCCACTCTCCCTTGCCCCCATTCTCCCACTCAGCCCCCGGCAGCGGCGGCTACTCGCCTCCCGTTCGGCCGTCCGACCGTTTCAAGCAACCCGATTTCGGCAACCCTTCTTGTAGGAAGGCATTGCGGGAGTTGAACGGGAGGGCTGGAAATGGCGGAGACGTTGGTCGCGGTGTACGATACGCACGCCCGCGCCGTCGAGGGGGTGCAGGAGCTTCGCCGGCGCGGCGTCGATCCGGAGCAGATCAGCATCTTCGCGCCGGACCCGCGTGAGCTGGAAGGCTTCGGAGACGAGATCGGCGTGCGGGTGGTGGAAGCGGGCGCGACCGGCATCCTGGCCGGGGGCGTGCTGGGCGGCGCCGCGGGGTGGCTGCTGGGAGCCACCGGCCTCCTGGTGCCGGGCGCCGGCCTGATCATCGCCGCCGGCCCGCTGGTGGGCGCCGTCGTGGGCGCTGTCGGCGGGGCGACCGTGGGCGGGTTCGTCGGTATTCTGGTCGGCATGGGGCTGCCGTCCCACGCCGCCGAGGAGTACACGCGCCAGCTGCAATCCGGCCGGACCCTCGTCTTCGTCCATCCGAATGGCGACCCTACCGGAGTGGAGGCCGCCCTCGCGAAGGCGCACCCGATTGGGCTGCATCACTACGACGAGCGGCTCGGCACGGAGCTGGCCCAGGGCGCCCCCTCGACGATCTCCCACGCCGCGCTGCGGAACCCGACGGAGCACGTGGAGCCGGCACAGCCGGACGCCAGCCTCTCGCCGGCCGACGTGAGCGCTTCGATCGAGGGGCAGCGCGTGATGGGCCATACCCAGTACCTCGACGAGGCAGACCTGCACCCGACCGGCGGCAAGAAGGATGTCTGAAGGGATCGCCGCCGCAGCGTGGTAATAGTCCCTTCGGGGCCGGAACTCCCCCGCACTGCGGCGGGGTGATCGTACGACCGGTCCCGGAGGGATTTCCGTGCGAACTGTCCTGAAACTCGGTCTCCGCGGCCTCTGCCTCGCCGGAGCGCTCACCAGCGCCGCCGCCTGCCTGGCGCAGGGTGGGGGAGACGCCGGCATCGTGCTGATTGCCGCGCCGGAGCTGAACCGCATCGTCCCGGCGAGCGCGCGCGTCGAAAAGGTCGCGAGCGGCTTCACCTTCACCGAAGGGCCGGTCTGGCGGGGCGGCACGCTGCTCTTCAGCGACATCCCGAACAACGTCATCCAGCAGTACGACCCCGCCACCGGCCGCGTCACGCCGTACCGCCAGCCGTCCGGCAACACCAACGGCAGCACGCTCGACTCGCGCGGTCGCCTGATCTGCTGCGAGCATTCCGGCCGGCGGGTCTCCCGCCAGGAAGCGGACGGCTCCTACACCACGCTGGTGGACCAGTACGAGGGCAAGCGTCTCAACAGTCCCAACGACGTGGTGATCAAACGGAACGGCGCGCTCTACTTCACCGACCCGCCGTACGGCCTTGGGCGGCAGGACGAGGACCCGAACAAGGAGCTGCCGCACAACGGCGTCTACCGGCTCCACAACGGAAAGCTCACGCTGCTGACGACCGAGCTGACCCGGCCCAACGGACTGGCCTTCTCGCCCGACGAGAAGTTCCTTTACGTCGCGAACTCCGATTCCGCCCGAAAGATCTGGATGCGCTACCCGGTGCGACGCGACGGCACCCTCGGCCCCGGCACCGTCTTCGCGGACGTCACTTCGAACACCGAGGATGGTGCCCCGGACGGGATGAAGGTCGACCGCGAAGGAAACGTCTTCGCCACCGGCCCGGGCGGCGTCTGGATCTTCAGCCCGGAGGGCAAGCACCTCGGCACGATCAAGCCGGCGGAAGTCCCCGCCAACTGCGGCTGGGGCGGCGCGGACGGCCAGACGCTCTACATGACGGCGCGCTCCGGTCTCTACCGCATCCGCACCGGCACCGGGGGCGAGCTGCCGTAGGGGAGTCTGCCGAACTTTTACTCACCACAGAGCACACAGAGCACACAGAGAGGAACCAGGGGGACGGGCCTGGTCCGCCTTGCGATGCCCTGCTGCGGCCACGGTCCGGACCGGGTTTCACCGCAGAGACCGCTGAGGGCGCAGAGGGAACGCAGAGAGGGGAACCAGAGAAGTTTAGGCCTGCACCACCTGCCGAGTACCGTTCAGCGGCCTCGGAGGCTTATCTCTTCTGGTCCCTCTTTGCGTCCTTTGCGCTCTTGGCGGTGAGTCCGGTTCGGATCCCGGTTCGGTTTCCCCAGTGCGCTCTGTGTTCTCTGTGGTGGATTCAAGTGATGGTACGTAACTTTCGTTTCGAAGAAGAGGGTCGGATCGCGCGGTCGGCGTTCCCGGAGTCGGAGGAGGCGGTCGACTGGCTGTACGACCAGGGAATCCGGACGGTCGTCTCGCTGCACCCGATCCCGGAGGCGGCGCAGGCGCGGCTGCGGGAGCGGGGGATGGAGTGGCGGCCGTTCCTGCTGACCGACTTCTCCGAGGAGCTGCCTGCCGGGCTGACCCTGCTCCTGGACGAGATCGCCCGCCGCGCGGACGAGGCGCCCGCGGTCCTGCTGCACTGCCAGGGCGGCGGCGGCCGCGCCGGCACCTTCTACGCGGCCTATCGGATCCGGCAGGGCACGCCGGTCGAGGAGGCGATCGCCACCACCACCGGCGTCGAGCGGGAGCCGCAGAAGGCGTTCCTCCGCGGCTTCGCCGCCGGGATGCAGTCGGGAACGGATAGATAGCGAGATAGAGGGACGGAGTGAAGGAGAGACGGAGAGAGCCGCCGGCGAGTAGCTGGCAGCGCACGCACAGAGTCTGTCCCTCTGGAGTTACCCCCTGAGAGCGGACAGGCAATACCCCTCATTTCGACCAACGGGTCGGAGGGAGGTTGCTATGGCTCGCAGGTTCTCAGCCGCGTTCAAGTTCGAAATCGTGCGGCAACT
>JBKBRF010000078.1:0-18373 GCA_046292385.1 Armatimonadota bacterium
CGGGGTGCGCCGGAAGAGCCGCTTCACGCCGATGTCCATCGGCAGGTTGAGCGAGAGGGTGCCGACGTTCGGCACGTTGTGGCAGGTGGAGCAGGTCGCCACCACGTTGTTGCTGCCGATCACGTCGTTAAAGCCGGGCACGTCGGAGACGATGAACTCGCGGCCGTTGAAGATCTGCTCCCCACGCGCGATGAGCCGCCGGTTGCCTTTCAGGCCCTTTGCTGACTTCGGCAGCTTCCGCCAGCTCTTGAACAGGTTGAAGACTTCCGGCTTGAAGCGAGACTTCTTCCCGCCGGCGAACGGGGAGTTCATCCCCTCCACGAAGCGCGTCTTGGTGAGCGACTTCGGCCCCGCCTTCTTGCCGAGCTTTCCGACGACGGCGCTCTGCGTCTGGGCGGTGAAGAGACCGGCTTCGAAGTCGACGATCTGCGCCACTTCCTCGTCGGTCAGCGGCACGGTGCCCTGGCTGTGCCCCTTGTGGGCGCCCTGTGCCTGGCTGGCGAGGTTCTGCGCCAGGGTGGCGCCGGGGTGGGTCTCCCGACCGTCCCACATGATGGTGCTGTTGAAGCGCAGGTTGGTGGCCGGAAGGCAGCGGCGGAACAGGGAGAGCTCCGCGGCGCCGGCGTAGCCGTACGGGTCGTCCGCGTGCTCCAGCGTGAACTCAGCGTCCTCCGGGATCGGCAGGCCGATCCGGAAGACACCCCGCTGCAGCAGCATGCTGTACGCGGTCCGGCGGGCCGCTACCGTGCTGGTGTCGGCAAGCGGCGAGTTGGCGCCGTCGTGCGCGCGGAAGACCGGGTCCAGGCCGCCGGAGGCTTCGAAGCGCGCCTGCAGCCGCGCGGGGGTGGTGGTCCAGCCGTCCGCCGGGTCATGACAGCTCGAGCAGGCGCGGCCGTTCGTCCCGGTGCTCCGGAAGAACGGGTGCTGCAGGTCGAGCGGACCGCGGGTGGAAAGGGTCGTCGCCACTCCGGAGGGGTTCTCCGAGGAGACCTTGTGGACGCGCGGCCGGGCGGCCGCCCCCAGGGTGAGGGCGGCTACCATCGCGCCGGCCACGGCCAGCACCAGCGGAGGGCGGGGATTGCGAGTGGTTCGGTTCGTCATCGCCTCGTCTCCCGCGCGCGTTAGATGGTGACCGGCAGCCGGAGCGTGTTGTTGTCCATGTCGCTCTCCAGCAGGATGCCGCCGGGGTTGATCTCGATTTCCAGGGTGTAGTTGCCGGAGGGAAGAGTGGTCACGTCGATCGCCTGCCCGTCCCGGTTCTCGCTGTAGATATCGGCCCAGCCGATGGAAAGGCCTACGGTAATCTTCTTCTGTTTGCGGCCGGCGGGACAGGAGCGGTACTTCCCGTTGAAGTTCACGCCCTGCATCTGCGGCCGCGCCAGCATGACGTCGACCGTGCAGAACGAGATCTTGGTCGTCGCCATCACCTGCGAGCCGCTCGCGTCGAGGAGCCGGTACTCCGCCAGCGTCAGCACGTCCCACTTCCGCTTGTCCCGGTTGTACACGAATTCGCCGACGGGGCGGTTGATGCGGCGGGAAGTCCCTTGCTTCTTGATCTTCTGCACGGCCTTGAGGCGGGACTTCTTCTTCCCTGCCTTGCCGGTCACCGTCAGGTCGCCATCCCCCACGTTGATCATGCCGGCGCTGAAGCGGAGCAGCTTGCGGCCGTTCACCTGCTCCACGAAGTAGTTCCGGCCGGAGCCTTCCCAGGGGATCAGGTCCGGGTACTGCGGCCGTTGACCCTGGCCGGAAGCGGGCGCCAGCAGGGCGGCGCTCGCCAACAGAGAGCACAGTATCGTCGGGAAGAGCTTCTTCTTGATTTCCATCGCACGTTCTCCGCGGCGGGGGAAAGGCCCGGCAGCTCGTCCGTCCTGGCGCACTGCGACGTGACAGTGGCCTGGACCGGTAGGGCTTGCCCGGCAAGCGCCGCCACCCCGTAATACCGGGCGGTTCCCAGGCTTAAACGGGACGGTGCGAAAAAGTGCGTGACTGCCTAGAGACCCAGCAAGCCCGCGGCGGCGTTGTGGAAGCGGCGCCGGAAGCGGAGGAAGTCGGCGGCGTCCCGGTCCTGGTAGACGCGGTTGGTGAGCAGCAGGATTCCGAGGCGGAGTGAGGGGCTCAGGAGCAGGCTGGTGCCGGTGAAGCCGGTGTGGCCGAAGGTATCCGGCGGCAGGAAGTCGCCGGCGGGCAGGAAGCCGTTGGGGCGGGTGAACCAGCCGAGGGTGTGGCCGTTGAGTCCGGGCGGGTTCTGGTTGCGCGCCATCTCCCGCGCGGCGAGCGGCGCGAGCACCCGGGTGGCGCCGGCGGCGCCTTCGTTCAGCAGCATCTCCGAATATCGCTGGAGGTCGTCCAGCGTGCCGAACAGCCCCGCGTGTCCGGCCACGCCGCCCAGGGCGTCGCAGTTGCCGTCGTGCACTTCGCCGACCAGCGACCACCCCCGGTCGGCGCACCGGGTGGCGGCGAGGCGCGGGCGCCACTCGGCGGGGGGAGTGAAGGCGGTGTCGGTCATCTCGAGCGGCGCGAAGATCCGCTCGCGGGCGAGCTGCGCCACGGAGTAGCCGGCGAGGGTGCGGACCACCTCCCCGAGCAGGATGTAGCCGAGGTCGCTGTAGGCGTACGCCTCCCCCGGCTCCGCCTGCCGCCCCGAGGCGGCGATCCTCCGCAGGATCTCGTCCGGCGACAGCGCCTGCGAGTGGTACTGTTCCCACGGCTTCAGCCCGGAGGTGTGCGTGAGACAGTGCCGCAGGGTGATCCCCGGCACCGGCGGAAGGTCGGCGGGCAGGTAGCGGGCGACCTCTTCGTTCAGGTGCAGCCGACCCTCCTGCGCCAGGATCAGCACGGAGGTGGCGGTGGCGACCGGCTTGGTGAGCGAGGCGAGATCCCAGATGGTGCCCGGGGTGACCGCCGCCTGTGCCTCGGGGTCGGCGAGGCCGGTTACCCCTTCGCCCAGGATCTCGCCATCCGCGCGAAAGACGCGGAACGAGGCGCCGGGGTAGAGCCCCTGGCTGCGTCCTTCCTCCAGCATCTCTTGCAGGCGCTGCATCGTTCCGGCTCTCTCCGCTACTTCGTCGAGGCGGTGCGGGCCACGCGGGACTTCAGCGACTTCAGGTAGGCGTCGTTCGTCCCGGCCTTCGTGACGGCAGTGTAGCTGAAGAGCACCCAGCCTTTACCGCTCCGGCCGCGCACCGCGTCGACCTTGAGCGCGGCGCGGTCCGGCCCGAAGAGATACGCGGCGATGCCGAACCAGACCGGGAAGTCCGGATGGTCGCGGGTGACGCCGTTCGCCCACGTCTGGAAGCTGGGGAGGTCGGCGTGATAGGTCATCGGGCAGACGGCGTCGACCAGCCCCTCGCGGATCCAGCCGTACCAGTCCTGCCCCACCACGTTGTAGGCGTCCGACTTCTTGAAGTCGCCGGAAAAGCGGCCCCACGCAATCACTGCAGCGCTGAGCATCGCCTCCGGACGGGCAGAGCGCACCGCCGTGCGGACCTCCCGCACCAGCGCGGTTACCTGGTCGCGCCGGAACTGCTTCCAGCTCCAGGCATAGCCCGTCGGAAGCCCGGTGCGCCCCTTCTTCTTGAGCGCGGCCAGCTTCTCCGGCGCCACCTTTCCCGCCAGCGACTCTTCGAGTCGGGCCAGGCAGCCGTTACAGTAGCAGAGCTTCCCGTCGGCGTAGCGGATGTAGTCGAGGTGGATGCCGTCCACGTCGTACCTCGCCGCGATGTCCGCGCAGACCTGCGCCAGGTGCCGCCGCGCCTCCGGGTTGCCGGGGCAGATGAAGACTTCCTTGTCGCCGATGGTGCAGCGGCGGCCGGTGGGTCCCACCGCCAGCCAGTCGCGGTGGGCGTTCACCAGGTGGGACGGATCGGCGGGCGGCTTGCTGTCGCCCCAGACGTAGCAAGCGTTCACCCAGGCGTGGACCTGGAGCCCGGCCGCGCGTCCCTCCTCGATGACCCGCGCGAGTGGGTCGAATCCCGCGGGTGCCTTCGCCAGTGCCGGTGCCCGCGGCTCCAGGGTGCTCTGGTAGTAGGCATCGGCCCGGCCGCGGCACTGCACGAACAGCGTGTTGATCCCATTCGCCTGGGCGTGCTTCACCACCCGGCTCACGGCCTGCGGCGTGGTGAGGTCGCTCCGTACCACCCACATCCCGCGCACCTCGTCCGGAATCCGCTCGGCAACCGCCGGCGGGGCCGGGGGCTCCGCGCTCGGACCGGCGGGCGCCACCCGCGGCGAGAGCAGCAGCGCGAGCCCGGCAGCGAGGGAAAGGGGAGCGAGGGCGAGGATGCGGCGACGGAACAGCAAGACGTGCCTCCTGAGCTCGGAGCCCCGCCCGGAGCGGCGCGGGGCGGAATGGGGAACCGGGGCCCACTTCGAGCCCCGGCCGGAGATGCCCTTCTCGGCCCGGTAACCGGGAGAGCAGGGGGCGTCCGCCCGGGGAAGCAGGTCCTACCGTCTCAGGTCGGCATCACGGCGCGACTCTCCAGCGGAAGAGAGGACTGAAGCGGCGCTCCATCCCGCGGCCCGGCGAAACCCGGCACCCCGTTCGCCCGTCGCTCTGTACAACCAACCCGGGGAGAATTGTCGCACGCTGGAAGGTGGGTGCACCGAGGGCGCAGCGCCGGTGCTGCCCGTGGGGACGTTCGGCCGGCTCCGTGCCCCTACCCCAGTCATCCTGAACGGAGTGAAGGATCTCGGCAGCCGTGTGGGTCCCGGGGTACGCAGGCGGGTGACGCGGACTCCGCTGCCGGTGCTCTTCCGAGCGCGAGGCGTCCCGCTCCGGCGCGACGGAGACGACGTAGATCCTTCAGTTCCTTCAGGATGACAGGGGTAGGGACTCGGAGCCGGCCGAACGTTTCCCGCCGCCCCTGAACGCCGGGCTGCGACAAAGCTCGCCTGCGCCGCCGGCGGCGTAGCTTTACAGCGTGTGACACGAGCTACCGGAGCGTAGAGTCCAGTCGACGCCGGAATGCCGGAGGCGGTAGATGAGGGTTAGAATGCCGCTGATTCGCGCCAGGTGGATCGGAGCGGGCGTGCTCTGCATCGCTCTCGTCGCAGGTGCAGCCGCGCTTTGTGGAGGTGGAGAGGGATAATGGCGGAGCGATTGCTGCGACTGCACCACGCGCAGATCACCGTGCCGCGCGGGGCAGAGGAGCCGGCCCGGGAGTTCTACTGCGGCGTGCTGGGCCTGGCAGAGATTCCGAAGCCGGAGGCGCTGCTGGCGCGCGGCGGCTTCTGGCTCCGCCTGGGCGGCCAGGAGATCCACGTAGGGACGGAGGAGGGCGCCGACCGGACCGCCACGAAGGCCCACCTCGCTTACGAGGTGGCTGACCTGGAGCACTGGCGAAGGCTGCTCCAGGAGCGCGGCATCGCGCCAGAAGACGGTGTGCCGATCCCCGGGCTGCGGCGTTTCGAGTTTCGTGACCCGTTCGGGAACCGCTGCGAGCTGATCCAGCGGGAAGCCGACAGCGGATGCTGAGCTGCCGCTGCGGTACGGTGCCGCGAAAATCGGCGCAGGACAGGACGGGCGCCTGATTGAAGGGATTCCGGGCTGTGGGTATACTAAGCGAGGTCTTAAGGGCTTCCTCCGGGCAGGCTCCAGGGGCCGCGCGGCGGCATACCGCCGGTAACCACGGAACGCACGAGCGCGGGACTGCGCCCGCGACGATTACTTCTTCTTTTGACCGCAGCCTCCGGCCCGCCGGGAGACCGGCCGGTGCCGGACTTGAGGCTGCAGCAGGACCGCCAGAGCCAACCATGAGCAAATCGCAAATCAACCTGCAGGACAGCTTCCTGAACCAGCTCCGGAAAGAGGGCATCCCGGTCATCCTCTATCTCACCAGCGGGGTCCAGCTCCGCGGCCACGTCCGTGGCTTCGACGCGTTCACGGTGATCCTGGAGGGACAGGGCAAGCCGCCGCAGCTCGTCTACAAGCACTCCATCGTCTCCGTAGCTCCGCAGCGTCACTCCGCCAGCCTGCTCGGCGGCAACGGCGGCGAGGAAGGCGCGCCCCAGGCCGCGCCGGCGCCTGCGGCGGAAGGCCAGCCCGAAGAGGTGCCAGCCGGATGAAGTTTGCGAAGATGCAGGGGCTGGGGAACGATTTTGTCGTAGTCGACGGATTCGTCCGCAGCTTTGACGAGGCGACCCTGCCGGACCTCGCGCGCCGGATCTGCGACCGCCACTTCGGCGTCGGCGCGGACGGCCTGCTGCTCGCGCTGCCTTCCGAGAAGGCCGACTTCCGCATGCGCCTGATCAACGCGGACGGAAGCGAGGCGGAGCACTGCGGCAACGGCATCCGCTGCATCGCCAAGTTCGTTTACGAGCGGGGACTCGCGCGGGGCTCGACGATCACCGGGGAGACGGTCGGCCGCCTCAACGTGCTGCAGCTCAGCGTGGCGGACGGCGTGGTGGAAGCGGTGCGGGTCGACATGGGCGAGCCCCAGCTCGACCGCGCATCCTTACCAATGCTGGGCGATCCCGGCAGCCGCGCCGTGGAGGAGCCGCTGACGGTGGGGGGGACTACCCTTACGTTCACCGGCGTCTCCATGGGCAACCCGCACGCGGTGACCTTCGTGGACGACGTGGAGACCTTTCCCGTCACCCAGCTCGGTCCCGGTTACGAGAACCACCCGGCCTTCCCGCGGCGCGCCAACATCGAGTTCATCCAGGTGCTCGGTCCGGCCGAGCTCAAGATGCGCGTCTGGGAGCGCGGCGCCGGTGAGACGCTGGCCTGCGGGACCGGCGCCTGCGCCTCCGTGGTCGCAGCGGCGCTCACCGGCCGCGCGGAGCGGACCGCGACCGTCCACCTGCCGGGCGGCGATCTGCTGATCGAGTGGGGCGAGGACGGGCACGTCTACATGACCGGACCGGCCGTGGAGGTCTTCCAGGGAGAGCTTACCGAGGGATGAAGGATGAAGGATGAGGGATAAATCCGGACCCTCCGTATCCGGGAGATCCTGCTCCTGCTCGCTGGCGACCTGGTACCACCGGCACGTCCTCGCCAACTCAAGCCGGGACGCCGCGACCTGAGGGGCAGGCTTCCAACAGACCTCCCGGCGTAGCTCCGACGCCGGACTGGGAGAGGAGGACCGCATGCGCGACCGTGCTTCCGACCCGCTCGCCTCGGCCCTCGCCGCCGTCTCCGCCGAGCGGGCGGCGGCGTTCACGCTCGACCTGGTCCGCATCCGCAGCTACACCGGGGAGACGAGGGAGGTCGCCCAGCGGTTCGTGGAAGAGCTCCGGAGCCTCGGCTTCGAGACGCAGCTCCACGACGCCTACCGCCAGACGCCGGTGGTCATCGGCCGGCTGCGCGGGACCGGCGGCGGCCCCACCCTGATCCTGAACGGGCACCTCGACACGGTGCCGATCCCGCACGCCGAGCCGGAGCGGCGCGACGGCTTCGTTTACGGCCGCGGCGCCGCCGACATGAAGGGGCCAATTGCGGCGGCGGTCGAGGCCGTGCGCGCCGCTCGTGTGGCCGGACTGCAGTTCCGCGGCGACCTCCTCTTCTGTGCCCACGGCCTGCACGAGGCGCCGGGCGGCACCTCCGAGGACCTGGCGGCAGCGATTGCCGACGGCGCCGTGCAGGGCGACGCGGCGGTGGTGCTGGAGCTGGGACACGATTCGCTCGTGGTGGTTCAGCTCGGCATGGGCATCTTCCGCGCCGTCTTCCGCCGGGCCGGCGCCGCCACCCACGAGCTGAAGACACCGGACCGGACTCCGAACCCCGCCCTCGCTGCGGCGGAGGCGGCGCTGGCGCTGGAAGAGCTCGACGAGCGGCTCCGGGCGGTAGAGATTCCGCATGCCGGCCGGGAGAGTGTCTTCCTCGGGCAGATTCACGCCGGCGACTTCTACAATCGCCACGCGGAGAGCGCCTGGATCGAGGGCACCCGGCGCTACTCTCCGGAACGGCGCGCGGCGGATGCGGAGCGGGAGCTGCGCGCGCTCCTGGAACCGGTCGCCTCCCGCCGGGGCGTGTCCCTGGAGCTGAGTTTCCACTGCGTCCGGGAAGGCTGCCGGATCGATGAAAGCCACCCTCTCTCCCGGGCGCTGCGGCTCGCCTACCAGCAGGAAACCGGGGAGGATCTCCCCGTCCAGGGTTCCCGTGTGGTGGCGGACGCCGGCGTCTTCCATGCCGCGGGCATCCCCTGTCTCTACCACGGGCTGGCCGGGGAAGGAGCGCACGCCGACGTCGAGCGAGTCTCCGAGGCGGAGCTCTCCCGCGGCGCGCGGACCTACCTGCGCCTCCTGGCCTCCTACGTCGGGATTTGCCCTCCGTCCGCCGCTTGACCAGGGATCAGGCGAGCCTGCGACTGAAATATAGGCGTATTGCTGCAAGCATGTTGACCATGCGGGCGGGCCTGGGTTATACAGATTTCATTAAGCCCGTCGCCAGTGGGTCGGGCAAGCAAACAAGCTGCGGCTCTCCAGGCTTGCAGCCGTACTCCAGCGAGGGTTCCGACGCATGTCCAGATCCGAAAGAAGAGGGTTCACCCTCATCGAGTTGTTGGTTGTTATCGCGATCATCGCGATACTTGCCGCCATCCTGTTCCCGGTCTTTGCACAGGCACGCGAGAAGGCGCGCTCCATCGGCTGTCTCAGCAATGCGAAGCAGATGGGCACCGCGCTCCAGATGTACACGCAAGACTACGATGAGATGCTGGTGCCGTGGAACGCCCGGTTGGTCGCTCGCCTGGCGAACTGGGATCAGCCCCTCTACTACTGGGACTCGCTGCTGCAGCCCTATGTGAAGAGCGGCGCGCCCGACCGCCCGGTCGGACAGGCGGTGTTCGGCGGTGTGTGGCGCTGCCCTTCCACCCGTAATGCGGCCAGTTATCGCAGCTACGGATACAGCCAGTCGCTGATGTATGGTCCGTGGCCGCTGCAGAATGGGGTGAGCTACTACCGCGCCGTTTCGCTAGCGGTACTGGACGCCCCGGCGCAGACCGTATTCGTGGGAGACGGCGGCCGCTTCGGCCGTCTCGCGCCGCCGTTCTGGGGCCAGACTTCCTTTGATCGCGGCGGAACTACCTCAAAGGTTCCGAACCCGGGGGTCGGGTCCACCTCATCCAGCTCTCTCGGAAACAATGGCTGGGAGTGGCCGGACATCCACAACGGCGGAGCCAACTACGTCTTCTGTGACGGCCACGCCAAGTGGATGAAGGCAGAGGTGGCCTTTCCACCCGGCATGAACGCGGTGCGCCGCATCGGAAAGCCCGCCTACAAGGCTTGCGCCGACTACTTCGCGGCGACCGCGGACGAGCGCGCGTGGTGCCTGTCGCTGTCGCGTTAGACGGCTTCTCCATTTCCGCATCTCACCGAGCCCGACTGGATCCCGCCAGTCGGGCTCGGCTGCGCTTGCCCCGAGGAGTTTCCACCGCCCCGCGCTCGATCCACGGGCGCTCCGTTTCTTGACACTCACCATCCCGATATGCAACACTCTATCCGGATAAACGGATGGATAACTTCCGGCATCTAAGCTGCGGCCTCGGCAGGACCCCGCCCACACCTGGATCCCACGATGAACATTGAGAACCGGCTCCGCGAGCTGCTCCGGCAGCGCATCCTCGTGATCGATGGCGCGATGGGGACGATGCTCCAGCGCCACCGGCTGGAGGAGCACGACTACCGCGGGGAGCGGTTCGCGACGCATCCGGTCGACCTGAAAAACAACACCGAAGCGCTGAACCTGGTGCGGCCGGAGCTGGTGGAGCAGGTGCACCGGGCCTACCTGGACGCCGGCGCGGACATCATCGAGACGAACACCTTTAACGGGAACGCGATCTCCCTCTCCGAGTACCAGATGCAGGGGCTGGCGCGAGAGATCAACTTCGAGGCGGTGCGGATCGCGCGTTCGGCGGTCGACGCCGCGCTGGCCGCTGACCCCAGCCGGCCGCGGTTCGTCGCCGGCTCGATCGGGCCGATGAACCGCACGCTCTCCCTCTCGCCGGACGTGAACGATCCCGGCTTCCGGGCGGTGACCTGGGAGCAGGTGGAGGCGGCCTACTACGAGCAGGTGAGCGCGCTGGTGGAGGCGGGCTCGGACCTGCTGCTGATCGAGACCACCTTCGACACGCTCAACCTGAAGGCCGCACTCTTCGCGGTCCAGCGCTACTTCGACGAAACCGGTTCCCGGGTGCCGGTCATCGCCTCGCTGACGATTACTGACGCCAGCGGCCGCCTCCTCTCTGGACAGACGCTGGAGGCGGCGTGGGCCTCCATCTCCCACGCGCCGCTGCTGGCGGTGGGGCTCAACTGCGCCCTGGGACCGGAGCAGATGCGGCCGTATCTGGAGGAGCTCTCGAACCTCGCGCCGGTCTTCGTGAGCTGCTACCCGAACGCCGGGATGCCGAACGCGCTGAGCGAGACCGGCTTCGACCTCTCCGCGCCGGAGATGCAGGCATTCGTCCGCGACTGGGCGCAGAGCGGCTGGCTCAACATCGTGGGCGGCTGCTGCGGCACCACGCCGGAGTTCATCCGCCTGATCGCGGAGGCCGTCCGCGACTGCCCGCCCCGGGTACCGCCCACGCCGGCGCCATTGGCGCGTTTCAGCGGTCTCGAGCCGCTGGCGATCCGCCCGGACAGCAACTTCATCATGGTGGGCGAGCGGACCAACGTCACCGGCTCGCCCAAGTTCGCCCGCCTGGTGCGGGAGGGGAACCTGGAAGAGGCGCTCGCCATCGCGCGGCAGCAGGTCGACAGCGGCGCGAACATCCTCGACATCAACTTCGACGAGGGGATGCTCGACTCGGAAGCGATGATGACGCGGTTCCTGAACCTGGCGATGTCGGAGCCGGACATCTCCCGCGTGCCGATCATGATCGACAGCTCGATGTGGTCGGTCATCGAGGCAGGGCTCAAGTGCGTCCAGGGCAAGTGCATCGTCAACTCGATCAGCCTGAAGGAGGGCGAAGAAGCCTTCATCCGGCAGGCGCGCCTGGTCCGCCGCTACGGCGCGGGCGTGGTGGTGATGGCGTTCGACGAGCAGGGCCAGGCCGACACGAAGGAGCGGAAGGTCGAGATCTGCACTCGCGCCTACCGCATCCTGACGGAGCAGGTCGGCTTCCCGCCCGAAGAGATCATCTTCGACCCGAACATCCTCACCGTCGCTACCGGCATCGAGGAGCACAACGACTACGCGGTCGCCTTCATCGAGGCGACGCGTGAGATCAAGGCGACGCTGCCGCACTGCATGGTGAGCGGCGGCGTGAGCAACATCTCCTTTTCCTTCCGCGGCAACAACGTGGTCCGCGAGGCGATGCACTCCGCCTTCCTCTACCACGCCATCCGCGCCGGTCTCGACATGGGGATCGTGAACGCCGGGATGCTCGCGGTCTACGAGGAGATCCCGGCCGATCTTCTGGAGTTGGTAGAAGACGTGCTGTTGAACCGCCGTCCGGACGCTACCGAGCGACTCCTGGCGTTCGCCGACACGGTAAAGCAGGGCGGCCCCGCCGCGGTGAAGGACGAGGCGTGGCGCGCGGGCACGGTCGAAGAGCGCCTCTCCCACGCGCTGGTGAAGGGGATCGTCGACTACATCGAGGCCGACGTGGAGGAAGCGCGGCAGAAGTACGACCGGCCGCTCCACGTGATCGAAGGGCCGCTGATGGCCGGCATGGACGTGGTGGGCGACCTCTTCGGCGCGGGCAAGATGTTCCTGCCTCAGGTCGTGAAGAGCGCCCGTGTGATGAAGCGCGCCGTCGCCTACCTGCTTCCGTACATGGAAGCGGAAAAGGCGGCCACCGGCCGGCACGACGCCCAGGGCAAGGTCGTGATGGCGACGGTCAAGGGCGACGTCCACGACATCGGCAAGAACATCGTCGGCGTGGTGCTCGGCTGCAATAACTACGAGGTGATCGACCTCGGGGTGATGGTGCCGTGCGACCGGATCCTCGACACCGCGAAGGAAGTGAACGCGGACATCATCGGCCTGAGTGGCCTCATCACCCCGTCACTCGACGAGATGGCGCACGTAGCGCGCGAGATGAAGCGGAGGGGCCTGGAAGTCCCGCTGCTCATCGGCGGCGCCACCACCAGCCGCGCGCACACGGCGGTCAAGATCGCCCCGGCGTACGACCGGCCGGTGGTCCACGTGCTCGACGCCTCCCGCGCGGTCGGCGTGGTGTCGTCGCTCATCAGCCAGGACCAGCGGGACGAGTTCATCCGGCAGAACGCCGCCGCCCAGGAGCAGCTCCGGGAACAGCACGCGGCGAGGCGCAGCCAGGTGAAGATCCTGCCGCTGGCGGAGGCCCGCCGGCGCGCGCTGAAGACCGACTGGACGACGGTAGACATCCCTCGCCCGGAGCAGACCGGCATCCAGGTGATCGAGCGCCTGCCGCTGGAGGAGCTGGTGCCGTTCATCGACTGGACGCCGTTCTTCCACACCTGGGAGCTCCGCGGGCGCTATCCGCAGATCTTCGAGGACGAGGTGGTGGGGGAGCGCGCGCGGGAGCTCTTCGACGACGCGCAGGGGCTCCTGCGCCGGATCATCGACGAGCAGCTCCTGACCGCCCGGGGAGTCTACGGGCTCTTCCCCGCCAACAGCGTGGGCGAAGACCTGGAGCTCTACACGGACGACCGGCGGGCGGAGGTGCTGACCCGGTTCCACACCCTGCGGCAGCAGATCGACAAGCAGCAGTCGGAGCCGACGAACTATGCCCTCGCCGACTTCGTCGCGCCGAAAGAGAGCGGCCGCGTCGATTACATAGGCGCGTTCGCGGTGACGGCAGGCCACGGCCTGGAGGAGCTGGTGCTGCGCTTCAAGGCGGAGCTCGACGACTACAACGCGATCATGGCCGCCGCCCTGGCCGACCGCCTGGCCGAAGCGTTCGCCGAATACCTCCACCGCCGAGTCCGCGCGGAGTGGGGCTACGGGCAGGATGAAGCACTCACGAGCGAGCAGCTCATCCGCGAGGAGTACCGCGGTATCCGCCCGGCGCCGGGCTACCCCGCCTGCCCGGACCACACCGAGAAGTGGACAATCTTCGACCTCCTCGGCGTGCCCGACCGCGCCGGCATCCGACTGACGGAGCACCTGGCGATGCACCCGGCCAGCTCCGTCTCCGGCTGGTACTTCGCGCACCCGGAGTCGAAGTACTTCCAGGTCGGCAAGATCGGGCGCGACCAGGTGGAAGACTACGCCCGCCGCAAGGGGATGAGCGTCGAGGAAGTGGAGCGCTGGCTCGCCCCCAACCTCGGCTACGATCCGCAGACGTAATCCGACCGAACGCGAAGGCGCCAAGGGAGGGAAGAACGCGAAGAGGTCTGACGCGAACAGACAAAGCTTCTCGTGCGACCGGCGGTTCGGCAGTCCCGGAAGCTCTCGGGACTTCGGTTCTACGTAATGCTGAGTTCAGCCGCACGGGATTGCATTCGTCCACCAACACCCGCTCTTCCGATCCTTCGCGACCTTCGCCTGAACCTTCGCGTGTTCGCGTTCAGTTCGGGTTCTTCGCCTTCGCGTAGAATGAGGAGGGGAGGCGTGCCCTCCCCTCGCTCCCGCGGAGGACTCGATGCCGTCGCCGTTTCCTGGAATGGACCCGTATCTGGAGCAGGGCTCCGGCAGGCACTCGTTCCATACGCGGCTCGTCACCGGCATCGCGGATGCGATCGAGCCGCTGCTGCCGCCCGGCTATTACGTCTCCGTCGAGGAGCGCACGTACATCGCCTTGCCGGACGGCGCCGAGCTTCAGCGCATCCCGGACGTCGTCGTGGTGAGCCCCACGCCGCCGGGGGCGGAGGCGGGGTCCGGCGTCGGCGTGCTCCCGCGCTCGTATGAAGTGCTGGTTCCGGCTCCGGACCGGCTGCGGGAGCGCTACCTGGAGATCCGCGAGCTCGGCGGCTCCGAGCCGGTAGTGACGGTCCTTGAGGTGCTCTCTCCGACCAACAAGCGGCCCGGCCCCTGCCGCGACGACTACCTGGAGAAGCGCGGAGCGGTCCTGGCCAGCCGGAGCCACCGGGTGGAAGTCGATCTCCTGCGCCAGGGACCGCGGATGCCGGCGCTGGGAACGCCGGAAGGATGGGACTACAGCATTCTCGTGAGCCGCGCGGAGCGCCGGCCTGCCGCCGAGCTGGTCCCGTTCAGCGTGCGCGAGCCGTTTCCGCCGCTGCCGATCCCGCTCCATCCGGGGCAGCCCGAGCCGCGCGTCGACCTCGGCGCCGTCTTCACGCAGGTCTACGACCGCGGCCGCTATGCCGCGCGGGTAGACTACTCCCGTCCCCCCGATCCGGTGCTGGAGAGCGAGGACGCTGCCTGGGCGGCGGGGTTGCTGGCGGAGGTGCGGATGCCGGGCCTGGACCAGTAGGAGAAATCCGATGCCGTCTCCGTTCCCTGGAATGGACCCGAATCTGGAGCAGCGCGGCGTGTGGCGCTCGCTACGCGCGCACCTGCTGGTGAGTATGGCGAACCGGATACAGCGGGAGGTTGATCCGCGCTACTGGGTGTCGGTGGAAGAGATCCTGTATCACGCCGTTCCGGATGAGGAATTCCTGCTTGGAAGTCGGCGGGCGAGTGTGCTGGCAAGTGTCGCCGCAGAATCTCGTCCCGTCGAGGTGGCGGTGCCGGTGCCGGAGGAGGTCCGGGAGCGGTACCTGGAGATCAAGGAGCCCCGCACTGGAGAAGTGATCACCGCGATCGGGCTGCTCTCGCCGAGCAACAAGCGCCCGGGGCCTGGCCGTGAGGCTTATCTCCGGAAGCGCGAAGCGATCCTGGGCAGCCGGACAAATCTGGTAGAGATCGACCTGCTGCGAGACGGGGAGCGAATGCCGGTGCTGCGAGCGCCGTCCGGCTACGATTACAGCGTCCTGATCCACCGCTCGACGCGTGCGGCACGGGCTGCTCTCTACCCGTTCACGCTGCGTGAGGCTGCGCCCACGGTCCCGATCCCGCTGCGGCCGGGGGAAGCAGAGCCGACGATCGACCTCGCCGCGCTGTTGGTGGAGGTCTACGACGCCGGCGGCTTCTCCCTGATCCTCGACTACTCTGCCCCGCCGAATCCGCCGCTCCCGCCGGACGACGAGGCCTGGGCAGACGCGCTTCTTCGCGAGCGAGGTCTGCGATAAGGTACCGGCGGCGGTTATGGCTTTTGGCGCACGCCAGGTAGGCTCACCCCTGGTGGGGACGTATCGAGTATTGCGTATTGCGTAGCGGCTCGCTGCGATCTCTTCACCATGAATCGTGCCGGGCGAAGCGCCCGGTTCAGCGTATCGCCCGGCAGGATCCATCGGTGAAGCGCGCGAAGCACTCCGCTACGGAATACGCAATACTCGATACGCACCCACCGCCAGCGGAGCAACTCCCCCGGAAGTCCCCCACGCTGAGTGGAGAAGGAGGTCAGACGTGTCCGAATCCCTCCGGGAGCTGATCCAGAGCCCCGGCCCTCATACCGCCGAGTCGCTTGCGGAGCGGCTGCCCGCGTTTCCGGTCGAGGCGATCCGGGAGGCGCTCGACGCGCTTGCGGCCCAGGGCGTGCTGGAACGGAGCGAGCGGCCGGACGGCACGCGCGAGTACCGGTACGTAGCGCCGGAGCTCTACGCGCAGGCGAACATGGACGTGATCAAAGACCCTTCCGCGCGCTTCAACCGGAGGCGGCGGTGAGCCGGGTCGCCCTGGCACGCTGCGGCGGCTATGCGCCGGAGGGGGTGGGTGCCGCGCTCGATCAGGCGCTGTCCCTGCTCGGCGGGCTGGAGAGCTTCGTCCGAGCCGGCGACCGCGTGCTGGTGAAGCCGAACCTGCTAACGGCGCAGCCGCCGGAGAACGCCGCCACCACCCACCCGGCAGTAATCGACGCGCTTCTGGCCCGGTTAGTCGATCTCGGCGCGAGGCCACGGATCGGCGACTCGCCGGCGTTCGGCTGGGCGGCGCGCGTGGCAGACGGCTGTGGGGTGGGGGAGGTAGCCCGTCGGTACGGCGTGCCGGTCGTCGAGTTCAACCGCCCCGAGGCCGTAGCGAGCGCGCGCCCTGAGGTGCTGCGCCGGTTCATGATCGACCGCGAGGTGCTGGAGGCGGACGCCGTCATCAACGTGCCGAAGCTGAAGTCCCACCGGCAGCTCGGCTTCACCGCGGCGCTGAAGAACCTGTACGGCTGCATGCCCGGCAAGCGAAAAGCGTACTACCACATGGCGCGCGGGAACCGCGATGACGACTTCGCCCTCGTCCTGGCCGCCTTCGCCTACACGGTCGCTTCGACGCTCAACGTCGTCGATGCGGTCGTCGCGATGGAGCGGGACGGCCCGTCCGGGGGAGATCCGCGCCCGGTGGGAGCGCTGGTAGCCGGTGTGGACCCGGCTGGCGTCGACGCCGTGATCGCCGAGATGATCCGCGCGCCGCGCGCCGACCGATTGATCCTGAATGCGTGCCGCGAGCTCAGACTGGGCGCTCCGGACGCGGATACAATAGAGCTGCGCGGCGAGAGCCTGGCAGCGCTGACGGTGCCCGATTTCGTGCACCCGTACCTCATCGGGGTGCGCTTCAGCCCGGTCCGCCTGGCGCGGAGCGTGTGGCGGAACTTCCTGATCACGCGCGCGAGTGCCGTGCAGTAGTCCAGACGGCGATTGGGTCGCCGGGAGCAAGTGAGATGAGTGAGCTGAACGGGTTTTCGCCGATCCCGCCTCCGGGCGCGGACGTAACGCTGTCCAACGAAGAAATCCTCCGGTACGGGCGGCACCTGATCATGCCCGAGGTGGGGATGGAAGGACAGCGCCGGCTGAAGTCGGCCCGCGTGCTCCTGATCGGCACGGGCGGCCTCGGCTCCCCGCTCGGTCTCTACCTCGCCGCCGCCGGCGTGGGGACGCTGGGGCTGGTCGACTTCGACGTGGTCGACTACAGCAACCTCCAGCGGCAGATCATCCACGGCACCAAAGACGTGGGCCGCTCCAAGCTGGAGTCGGCGCGAGACCGGATCCTCGACGTGAACCCGCACACCAACGTGGAAGGGTACGAGGCGCTCTTCACCTCGGAGAACGCGCTGGAGATCGTCAAGGAGTACGACATCGTCATCGACGGCACCGACAACTTTCCCACCCGGTACCTGGTGAACGACGCGTGCGTGCTGACCGGCAAGCCAAACGTCTACGGCAGCATCTTCCGGTTCGAGGGCCAGGCGTCGCTCTTCTGGGCGGAGAAGGGTCCCTGCTACCGGTGCCTCTATCCGGAGCCGCCGCCGCCGGGAATGGTCCCGAGCTGCGCGGAAGGGGGCGTGCTGGGGATCCTGCCGGGCATCATCGGCTGCATCCAGGCAAACGAGGCAGTCAAGCTGATTCTCGGGATCGGCGAGCCGATGGTCGGGCGGCTCCTGCTGTTCGACGCGCTCAAGCTGCGCTTCCGGGAGCTGAAGCTCCGCAAGGACCCGCAGTGCCCGATCTGCTCCGAGAACGCCACGATCAAGGAGCTGATCGACTACGAGGCGTTCTGCGGCATGCCGACGGGCCAGGAGGCAGCCCATACCGCGAAGGTGGAGGAGATCGAGCCGAAGGTGCTGGCGGAGCGGCTGCGCGGCGGCGACCGGCCCTACCTGCTCGACGTCCGCAATCCGGAAGAATGGGCGATCACCCGGCTGGAGGGCGCCAACCTGATCCCGCTGCCGGAGCTCGACCGCCGCTATCCGGAGCTGCCGGCGGATGCCGAGATCGTGGTCTACTGCCGCTCCGGCGGCCGCAGCGAAAAGGCCGCCGAGTTCCTGCAGAGCAAGGGCTACGGAAAGGTGAAGAACCTGCCCGGCGGCACGCTGCGGTGGTCCGACGAGATCGACCCGTCGATGCCGAAGTACTAGAGAGCGAGACGGACGGGCCGGCGGTGGAGAGCCACGCCGGTCCGTTTCGTACCGGTGGAGGTGGAGAGATGTCGCTTGCCACGTCCCGCCCCGCAGTGCCCGCGCGGCTCACCGAGGATGAGTTCGAGCGCTGGTGCACGGAAGAGGTCCGCGCGGAGCTCGTAAACGGGAGGGTGGTCGTGATCTCTCCGGTGCCGGCTGAACACGATCAACTGCAGCTCTTCCTCACCTCGCTGCTTGGCGGTTACCTCGAGCTGCGACCGCAGGGGCGGTTAGCCGGCCCACGGTTTGAGGCGCGCCTCCGGCCTGGCCTTCGCTGCCTGCCGGACCTCCACTTCGTCTCGAAAGAGCACCTGGATCGCGTCAAAGGCACGTATCTGGAAGGCGCTCCGGACGCCGCCTTCGAGATCGTCTCTCCCGACAGCGTGGGGCGGGACTGGCGGGACAAGTACAGCGACTACGAAGCCGCAGGGGTGCGTGAGTACTGGCCCAAGTTCCGCAGTTGGTGGTGGCAGATTACTGCCACCACCTTTTTTCGTGCCTGACTGGCGGTTGCGCTACGAGGTCTCCACCGAGTTACAGGCATGGCTGCCGCCGCATTGCCCGTG
>JBKBRF010000079.1:0-18149 GCA_046292385.1 Armatimonadota bacterium
GCGCGGTAATCTCTTTCATGGCGGTGTTTCCTTCCTTTGCCGAGTTGGCCCTCGGCTGCTTCTAGTCTCTAGAAGGAAGGTTCACCGCCTTCACCGTTTACACACCTTCTGATGGTAGCTCTACCCGCATACCCGGACGTGCAAGCCGCCAGTAGAGGTTCTTCTGATCCTGGGCGGCGATGAAGATCGACAGCCTCGGATCGAACGGCTGAAGTTCCGGGCGCGCCTTTCTGGTGACGGCTCTTACCATGAACTTCTGACTCGGTGCCGCCTCGAAGCGTCCCAGCGTGAAGCCGACGGTCTTTCCAAAGAACTTGTGTGAACCGGGCTGACCAACGCTCTTGCCTCCCGTCTCCACGGACCAGTCCAATTGCACTGGATTACGTGCCGCGTGGTCTTCGAACGGACTGCCCCGTGCGTACTCCACGGCTAACTCGTAGCTCGTGTCGTACTTGGCTGTGAAATCCGTGCTTGTGGTCGCTCCAGGCTGGAGCGCCAACGGGACACTCAGCGGGCGTAGCTCCGGCTCCGGAGTGACCGCCGCCGGGCTGTGGAAGAGGTAGGCGGCATACGCCAGTAGTGAGATGCCCAGCGCCAGCAGTCCCCACCGGAGCGCCGAGAGTCCCTTTGCCCTGGAACGCGAGCTACCCATGCTGCCCCTCAGCGTGTTCGGCGCAAGCGCCCCACCACGTCACATACTCCGTCCCAGGCAAGGGTTGCGGCCACTACTCCGTCCACACCACGCTCTGAAGTGAAGTTCTTCCCGCTAGCCTGCAGAGCCGCCGACGCGGGCCACTGCCTGGCCGACATCCTCGTCGACCTCAGCGGGATCAACGGGCACCGGCAGCAATCTCCAGCCCGCCAGTTCCTTCGCAAGCACAAATCTGCCGAGACACCCCTGAGCGACTGCGATCCCATCACAGTTGCGGTGCGCGATCTGGTAGGCCGGCGACGTAGTCAAGCCACATGTCAGCGTAGTCCAGGTACTCCTCGCGGATGTCTTCTTCTGGCAGTGAGTCGACTTCGCCATCAGCACGTCTTTTAGACGGCTTCGCGACGATCCGGTATCCCAGGACTCCCTCTGGAAGCCCGCAGCCTACGTTGTCGAACTGGCCGAGCAGGAACCAACCGAAACCTTCGAGATGCTCGCTTACTAGTCTTCTCAACTCGAGACGCTGCTCCGGCGATAACTTCTCCCCGCCCAGGAACTTCTCGACGTCGGAGACTAGCGAGTCGGAAAGAGACGCAGGGCCATAGATTCCGTCAGCGATCGCAGAGAAGAGAGCCTGCGCAGATTCGTTCATGATTAACCGAGAGGAAGTTAGATTAGTGCCGAGCGAGTGGCGAGCCATGGGCTTGTCCGAGTCTTCCTTCCTGCGTCGCACATCTCCTACCAGAACCGCGTAACTCCTGATTGGCGCAGAACGCCTGGCGGTGGGACGTGCTGTGAGGCGACTCTTGAACTCCCGGACCGAAGTTCGAGGTCGGCCACCCCGGGACAGTAGGTGGACACTTCCGGAAACTGCCCCACCGAAAAACAGGGCCTAATCCCGCGAATATCCGGGGAGCCGGAGAGCCACTCCCAGAGCGCTGGAGCGTTCTCCCAGGCACGAATCAGCCGTGGAGACCCGCCTGGTGGGCTCTATCCTGGTTGAGTGCGTTAATGTTAAGAGAGCAAGCGGCAAGTGGAGAAAAATCCGCCCCCGCAGGCGGCTCGATGGCCCGGACCGAAGCTGGGTGAAGGAGCAGAGGGAATGTCTACGGTGACGTTGGTCGTAACCCAGGCGGTCGTGAACCACGCCCAGGCGGGAAACCTGAACCAGCGGCAGATCGCGATACGGAACCCTTCGCCGGAGGTGCGCGCGGCACTCTCCCATGCCAGCGCCGGGAACCGCCTGCAGTTGAGCCTCGGCGGCTACGTCGATCTGGTGGTGGGCGACCCTGGGGCAATCTGGCTCTCACACCAGCGCGAGAAGGAAGACTTCGAGCTGCTCTACGAGCTCCTGGCCCGAAGGCCCAACACCGGGATGGAGTTCACCTGCGAGATCGTGAGTAGACCGCAGGCAGGCTAACCCGGTCGGGATCGTGCTCCCGACCGGACGCCGGCGACAGCGGCAGGCGTCACCCTGGGGAGAGGACACCGCCGTGCACCGCAAACCCGCTGGAGAGCCGTTCCCCGCGTATCTGATCCGCTGGGACGATAACGTCGACGAGCAGCTACACTACGTCTACCTGGCAGAGGCGAGGGAACTGCTGCAGGTGCTCCGGGCATCCGGGAAGTTCCGGAAGGTGGAGATCTTCGGGGTCATCTCCGAGGAGCAGGCGGGGGTTCCGGACGAGCTGGTGCCGCTCGACCGGTGGGAGCGGGACCCCGGAAGTTGCTAACGAGTTGCTAACCAAATGCTAACGCGCGAGCAGCTACCCACCCGCACCAACTGCCATTCACCCGGGCTCCGAAGGCTGGGTTCAGGCACAAATCCGCGCGAAACGAGGCCGATCCGCGCGAACTGTAGCGCCAAAAGCCCCTCTTGAAAACAGGTGAGGCGCAAGTCTCCGTGGGTTCGAATCCCACTCCCTCCGTGCCGGCGCTGGCCGCCTTCGCTCTTTGCGAGGCGGCCGTTTTGCCGTCTCCCTTACCCCAAGCTTTAAGCTCAGGTCGAGGCATCCAGGTCTGCGCCGTCGAGAGCTGGAAGGCGTAACGCGACCAGGTGGTGCAATAGGGAATGACTTCCCTGCCACGACCAGTGAGGCGAAGCGATGGGGCTCTCGTTCGGGCCGGGCGCGTGCGCGTTCTACGCGATCATGATCGCATTCGTGCTGGTGTTTCGCCTGGAGCTGCGCAGGAGGCGGTGGGCGGCCCTCCCCTATCTAGGCGCCTACTGGATCGCCTCCACCTTCTATGGGGTGTTCTTCCTCATCTGGCTCGACGGAGAGCGCACGATCAGGAATTGGAACGGTGTCGCCGGATACCTGATCTTCACCACGGCCGTCCTGCTGCTCGGGCTCTTGCTGCACTGGCGAGCCTGCGCCCGGCGCCCGTCAGCAGCCGGAATGAGACGTCCCCTGCAGCCCGAAAAATGAGAAGAGGCCGCTGCGAACGGATCGCAGCGGCCTCTTCTGTTACGCTAGACGCTGGGCGCCGTGCTTACCAGCGGTTGCCGCCGCTGCGGCCGCCGCCACCGTAGCCGCCGCCACCGCCGCGGTTGCCACCGCCGTAGCCGCCGCCACCGCCACCGGTGCGCTCGGGGCGCGGGCGCGCCTCGTTGACGGTGAGGGTGCGGCCGCCCAGGTCCTTGCCGTTCATCGCCGAGATGGCGTTGTTCATCTGCTCGGCGTCCACTTCCACGAAGCCGAAGCCCTTGGCGCGGCCGTCGTAGTCGGTGGGGATCACCGCCGACTGGCACCCGAACTGCTCGAACGCAGCCTGGAGATCAGACTCGGTCGTGTTGTAGGAGAGGTTGCCGACGAAAAGTCGCTTGCTCACGGTTGTTGCCTTTCCGGTCCGTATCGGTACCTGGATAAGAGGCGGCTCTAAGACCCGAGCCGCATGGGAACAGGACAGACGGGACGCGGGCAGTCGGCTACCAGAAGCAACAGAAAAGCCCTCGCGGCGCCGCGGAGGCACTATCGAGAGGGCTTGGGTCTTCCGAAACGGTAATGCGCTACGAACTCGGTCTGAACTTGTAGCGGTATACTACTCGAATCGGGCGATCTTGGCAACTAGATCCGACCCTCGCGGTTTCCGACGTGCAACCGTCTATTCGGAGGCTTCGTCGTCCACCACGGCCGGCTCTTCCGCGGTGTCGGAGAGCGGCTGCCGCTGCTCACGGCGGGCCACGTCTACGTCGTGCGGGGTGGAGGTCCACACGCCCATCTCGGTGGCCAGGGCCAGCACGTGCTGCGAGGGGCAGCCGGTGGCGTTGGAGATCTCTTTGAGCCAGATACCCCCATCCAGCGGCGGGATTCTGCCGTCCGGATAGTGGGACCCCGCGAACTCCAGCCAGGCGGCTGCTTCCGCAAGGGCGAGAGTTGGATCGACTGCCAAGGACGAGTTTGCCTTTCTCCGCGCCCGCTCGTCTTGGAAACCCGGGCCGCGGAAAGGGTGCTTCCCGGCTAACAGTTGGCGCTGGCGGCCCGGAACTCCTCTGCCGAGGCCGCGAACAGGGCCGGAATGCAAGCGCGGGCGCCCCCGGAGGAGGCGCCCGCACGTGGTTTCCGGATTCGGGATCGCCGTTAGTGCTCGAACGAGGGGTCGCGGAGCAGGAACGGCCGCTCCGGATCGACCTGGACCAGCGGCTGGCGCGGGTCGCCCTCGATCTGGAAGACGACCTCATCCTCTTCCTTGACGTCGGACACCACCGGCGCGCTGGGGCCGCCCTGGCTGCTGCCCCGCTCCATCTCCACCCGCTTGCCGCAGAGGGGGCAGAACTTCACGTCCGGCTGGGGCGAAGGCCGCTTGGTGCCGTCGGCGGGGCAGAACTTCCAGTCTCGCTGGAACCGCTGTCCGCACTTGCCGCAGTCCGGATCGGTAGAGCGGCGGATCATGCTCACGCGGCCGGTGCAGTGTGGGCAGGTAAAGGAGAAGCGGGCGATGGTAGAGGGCGACACGTGCACCGTCCCCTGCCCCTGTGGGAGCTGCTGCAGCGGCACGAAGAACGGCTCGCTGGCCCGCGCGTCGCCGCGGTACACGAACGCGGAGGCAGCGGGGGTACCGCTCGCGCTGGCGCGGTAGAACGGGAACCCGGCGTCCTTGCCGATGCGAAGGGTCGTCTTGCCGTCCTTCCGCTCCACGCCCCAGCGGACTCCGGCGGCATCTGCCACCACGTCGAGCGCGGTCGACGCCCGGATCCCTTTCACCTGGAGCGTCAGCTTCGCGGGCATGGAGGGCTCATCCAGCTTGAGCTCGGCTTCCAGACCGGAGAGCTTCAGGATCTGCTGGGCCGCCTCCTGGACGCTCGCCTCCTTCAGGTCCAGGTCGATCCGCTGCTGGAACTGTCCCACGCCCAGGCTCTCGAGCAGCGTAGCGGAGGCGGAGCCGGCCAGCGGCGTGCGGACGAATTCCCGGAGCTGGAAGGCGTTCTTTCGCTGTGCCAGCAGCTCTTCCAACCGCGCTCTCTGCTCCGCGGTCGGGTTCTTCTCCCGCTGCAGCGCGCTCAGCTCCTCGGCGAGCTTACGGCTCCGCGCCACCAGCTCCTCAATGCGGGTGCGCTCCTCGGGGGTGAGCTCGGACTTCCCCTGGAGCTTCTGCAGCTCCACCACCTCGGCGCCTTCCACGAAATAGACATGCGCGAGGAGCGGCGCGAGCGCGGCGACGGCGTAGGTGCTGCGGGCCCCAGCCACTGCCTCGGGCCCGGAGACCACCCGCGGCGCTGCCGCGCGAGGACCGGCCATCCGCGGTGACGGACCGGCCTTCGGCCCCGGCACGGGGCCCGGACTCGGCGCCACCTTGGGGGCGGCCACGGCGACTCCGGCAAAGAGCAGGGTCGCGGTTAAGGAGGGAGTCCACTTCACTTTTCACTCTCCTGAATCGGTTCGTCCGAGGGGTCTTGCCAGTCCTCGTCCGCAGGGTCCTGCCAGCCGCAGGCCGAGTCCGGAAGCGGCACCGTCGCTTCCACCCGCCCCGGCTGCGCGATGAGCAGGCCGGATTCGGGGTCGGTCTCCACGACCCAGCCGGGGGTCGTGATACGCGCTTCTTCCTGCCGCACCGTCTCCACTTCCCAGCGCGCCTTCAGCACCGGCGCGGGAGCGGCGCGGTGGATGATCCGGCCTGCCGAGCGCTCCCGGGACGTACTGGTGAACACCGGCGCGTGCCGCTGGGGAGAGGCGACTCTCCGCTCCGCCTGCTGGCTCTCCCGCTCCGCGTCCCCCTCCCCTCGCGGGGAGTAAGCGGTCAGCAGCACCGGAGGCCAGCTATCGGCCGACGGCCGCGGGCGCAGAGCCTCACGCTCCAGCAGCGACGGCCGGAAGTAGGGATCGGACGGCAGGTAGGGGGACGGCCAGGTTTCGCCGCCGCCCTGCACCATCGCCACGGCCAGCGCGGCAGGCACCGCACACGAGCCGGCGAGCATCCAGACCATCAGCGAAGGCCGCCTCCGCCGCTTCCGCTCGCGAAACTGCTGCGCGGACGGCTCCAGCGCCTTCCAGACGAAGTCGGCAGGCACCGGCTCGTCCGCCTCGAAATCGGCCGCGGCGCGTAGAAGGTCTTCTACTCGCCGGGCGCTCTCTTCTTCCTGGCCCTTCTGTAGTTGACTCACGCTTCGCAGCCTTTCGGTTTGCGCTCGATGGGAAGCATCTCATCGACGCCGTAGGGGCCCAGGTCCTTCAGCAGCCCGGAGAGGCGGCGGAAGCCCGCCCGCATCCGGCTGCGCAGGGTCGCTTCCGGAATCCTCTCCATCCGCGCCACCTCTGCCAGGGTGAACCCTTCAAAGTAGTGGAGCCAGATCGGCACTCGCTGCGGCTCCGGCAGCGATGCTACTTCTTGCCGCACGCGCCGCTGCACCTCGCGGAGCTGCGCCTCGTCCGCCGGCTGGTCCGGCCCCGCCTCCTCCGGGCCTCCCGAGGGAGAATCGAAGAGCGTGACGCGGCGCTTCCAGGCCGACCGCAGGTGATCGTGCCCCACGTTCAGCGCGATGCGGCAGAGCCACGCGTCGAACGGCGCGCCGCGCTGGTAGCTGCGGAGGCCGCGGTAGGCGCGAAGCACCGCTTCCTGCGCCAGGTCCTCGGCGTCGGCGCCGCGCGCGAACGAGTTGGCAATTCGCCAGACCCGCTTCCGATAGCGGTCACACAGCGCAGCAAACGCACTCGGGTCCCCCTGGAGGGCCCTGTCTACTAATTCTGCATCCGGGAGATGCTCGTTCAATCTTCCGCCTCCATAAAGGAGGGACGGAGCAGCGGAGCGGTTCCGTGACTCTTTTTCACCCGTTTTTTTGCCTGGGGAGCGGGCGAGCCGGGAGCTCTCAAAGGATGAGGGATGAAGGATGAGGGATGAATTCGAACCCGCCGTGAACGATGGGTCCTGCTCCTGCTCTTGCTCGCTGGCGACCTGGAGTTCGGGCGCGTCCTCGGGAGCTCGAGCCAGGCTCGTTCCGGATGCCGGCGATCCGCATCGATCACCACAGTGTTCTCCGTGCGGGAACGGGTGCCCTGCGGGGAGTGGCGTAGGAAGTGCCTTGTGGAGCTGGTAGGGCGCTGAGAAACGAAAACCCAGGCTCGAACCCGGGGCGCCGCGCTTACCACTAAGGGCAGCGGGGCCGGGATCGAGAGCCTGGGTGAATTCGGTTGGGTTGGCGACCGTCGCCCGGCGGGGCTTAGGCGGTCTGCGCTTCGGCCGTAGCGGCCTGCTGCTTCTGCAGCTTCGCCAGGCGCGCTTTGCGGCGGTTGGCGGCGTTCGGATGGATGATGCCGCGCTTCGCGGCCTTGTCCAGGATCGAGCTGGTCTGGCTCACCACCTGACCGGTCTCTTCCGCGCCGCTCTCGATAGCGGTGCGGCTCTTCTTCATGTACGTCTTGATGGCGCTGCGGACCGACTGGTTCCGCTCGGCACGCCGTCGCGATTTTCTGATATCCCTGATTGCAGACCGAAGGTTGGCCACGTTTCTACTCTCCTCGCGCGGAAAACCTCACGAATATATCAGAACGATGAGTGCGAGTGCAACCCCTGGGCCGGAGGACGCCGGCGACGCCTCTCCCCGCGCCGGCACCGGTACCCGGATTGCCTCCGCCGCCGGCATCATGGTGGCGGCCATCCTGCTCAGCCGGGTGCTGGGCCTCGTCCGTGACATCGTCGTCGCCTACTATTTTGGCGCGAGCGACGTCACCGACGCCTACATCGCGGCATTCCGACTACCTGACCTCCTCTACTTCCTCATCGCCGGCGGCGCGCTCAGCAGCGCGTTCATTCCGGTCTTCACGGAATACCTCACCAAGGGCGATGAGGAGAGCGCGTGGCACGTCTTCAGTGTCTTCGGGACGGCGCTCACCTTCCTGCTTACCTTCATCATCGTCGCCGGGTGGATCTTTACGCCGTGGCTGCTGGTGCCGCTGGCGCCCGGCTACCTGGACGATCCGAGCAAGTTCCAGCTCACCGTGCACCTGACCCGGATCGTGCTGCCGGCCCAGCTCTGCTTCTTCATCGGCGGCCTGATGATGAGCACGCTCTACGCGCGGCAGCACTTCCTCTTTCCAGCACTCGGACCGGTGGTCTACAACATCGCCATCATCATCGGCGGCGCGATCGGCGGGCAGTTCTGGGGGCCGGTCCGGGGAATCGACGGCCTGGCCTGGGGCGTGGTGGTGGGCGCCTTCCTCGGGAACGTGGTGATGCAGCTCTGGATGCTGCGCCGCCTGGGAGTCCGCTACCACTTCTCGCTCAACGTGCGCCACGAGGGCGTGGTCCGCGTGGCGAAGCTGATGCTCCCGGTGCTGCTGGGCCTCTCCCTCCCCTATCTCTGCGTCATCCTGAGCACGCCGTTCGCCAGCGACCTGGGCGACCGGCCGGTAACCTGGCTCGACCGCGCGAACAAGCTGATGCAGATGCCGCTCGGCATCTTCGCCCAGGCGCTGAGCGTGGCGATCTTCCCCACCCTTTCCGCCCTGGCGGCGCAGCAGGATTGGGACGGGTTCCGCAAGCAGTTCAGCCTGGGAATCCGCTCGGTGCTCTTCCTGACCATTCCCTCCGCGGTGTTGATCATCATCCTGGCGGTGCCGCTCTCCGCCATCCTGTTCCAGCACGGCAAGGGAACCTGGGAAGACACGGTGGCGACCGCTTCCGCCGCCGGCGTCTACGCGCTGGCAATCTTCGCCGTCTCCGCGCAGCAGGTAGTGAACCGGGGCTTCTACTCCCGGCAGAATACCGTAACGCCGATGCTGGTCGGCTCCGGCGCCACCTTCGTCTTCCTGGCGCTGAACGTGCTGCTGCTCGGAATCCCAGGACAGAAGTCGGTCGTCAGCTTCGCGCAGCAGGTGCACGGGTCGAAGCTGCTCGCGCTGGCGTATGTGCTGGCGATGGCGATCTACCTCACCGTGCTGCTGGTCCTCTTCCAGCGGGCGATGGGCGGTATCCGCGGTCGGGAGATCGCCGCTTCCGTGGTGCGGGTGATCGTCGCCTCCGTGCTGATGGGCGCGGCGGCCTGGGGCGCGCAGGGGCTCTTCCACCAGTGGCTCGTGCCGTACGGCCCTGGCGGCGTGCGGACTCTCGGAACGCTGGCGGAGATCCTGCTCTGCAGCGGGGTCGGCGGCGTGGTCTACCTCGCGGCAGTAAAGCTGATGCGTGTGCCGGAAGCGGAGTTTGTCTTCGACGCCGTCTCGCGCCGCTTCGCCCGCTTCGGACGCCGCGGCCAGACCCCCGCCGCCAAGTGAGCGGCCCGGAACTGCTGGAGTGGGCGCCAGGGAAAGTGGGCGAGCTTGAGAGCCCACTCACGAGAGCAGGGGTTCCCTTCCCCCACTCTCCCTTGCTCCCACTCACCCTTTCCTGGCACGACGGTAAGCCACACCTGCCGAGCCATCAGCTACGGCGCGCGATCCACCTTCCACTGGGAATCTGCGAAGTCCATGAAGCGCTCCCAGTCGTAAGCGGTCAGGTCGTGGCCGCCGCGCCGGATGTGGTAGCCCATGCGACCGCGCCGGACCGGCGTGTCGAGCGGCGGCATCTGGTTCGCGCCGAGTGCGGGCTGGCCGTAGAGCGCGTAGACCGGAGCGGCGTGCGCCAGGGAGAGGAACTCGCCGCGCTGGTCCGCCCAGAAGTCGGCGTCCGCGCTGGCGACGTAGACCGGCCGCGGCGCCATCAGCGCGAGGAGCTGGTGCTGGTCGACCGGCAGCTCGTCCTCGCGTCCGTTGAACTGCCGGAACGCCGGCGCGAACCAGTATGGGAAGCCGGTGTTGATCCGCTCCACCGTCTCGCCGAAGCGGCGGCGGCTCAAGGCGGCGCCGCCGCAGCCGGAGTCGTTGGAGACCACCAGCGCGAACCGGCGGTCCTGCGCTCCCGCCCAGAGCGCGGTCTTGCCGCCCCGGGAGTGGCCGACCACCGCCACGCGGCGCGAGTCGACCTCGGGTAGCTGCTGCAGGTAGTCGAGCACGCGGCTGGCACCCCAGGCCCACGCCGCCAGAGTGCCCCAGGCGTTCCGGCCCGGAACCCCGCTGCCGGCGGGCCATACGCCGCGCACCCCGCCTTCCCGAGCAGCGGCCCCGTCGCGGTCCGGGTCGACGTCGTTCGTGCGGAAGACCGCGGCAGCGTAACCGCGCGCGAGGATCTCCTCCGCTGGCCAGAACCCCGTCCGCTCCCGCCGGGTGGGGTCGGCGCTCGCTTCCGGACGGTTGTTGATCAGCAGGAACGCCGGCGCGGGGCCGCTCCGGCGGTTGGGCACCAGGACCGACGCCGGAAAGGTGAACGATGCCTCTCCGATCTCGGCGGTGATCTCTACCTGCCGCAGCGTGGCGCGGCCCCCCATTACCGCCGGATCGGTCCGCACCTCCCGGAACCGCACCCGCGGCTGCTCCTCCGGACTGCGGCCGTAGACGAGGTCGCGGAAGAGCGCCAGCGTAGCCGGGCGCGCCACTCGCTCCCACTCCACCCGCGACCGAACCGGCGTGCCGGGGACCACCGCCAGCGGATCCGGCAGCGTGTACTTCGGAACGTCGCTCTCGCGGAAGATCCAGGCGGTCCCCTTCTGCGCCAGCTCCGCCAGCAGCTTCGGGTCGGCCTGCCAGCCTTTCGCCGCCTCGCCGGCCGAGACAGCTGCCGCGCCGCCGAGGCACGCTGCGAAGATGAGAGTCCTGATTCGTGAGCGCACGCCTCTACCTCCCCTACCGGCAGCCCTTGGACGCCGAATGCCGGCGCCGGTACCGCAAGGGCGTTCGGCCACCGGCGCCCGGCTCCCCTTCCCGTCAAACAAGAGAGTGGGAGAGTGGGCGCAAGGGAGAGTGGGAGACCCTGGTTGCAGGTTGACAGGTTAGCAGGTTGCAGGTTAGCTCCCCCGGACGCCAGGGTTCGGAACCTGCAACCTGCTAACCTGTCAACAAGAGGTCTGCGGCTGAGGGGCCGCACCCGGACCGAAGTAGGCGTGCATCGCCTCCATGTCCCCGTGGAACTCGTGGTCGCCGAGCAGCGACTGGATGTAGGTGATCTGGCCGTGGTGGTGCAGCAGCTCGATTGCCGGGAAGAGCACGGCGCGCGGCCCCCAGAGCGGCCCCACCGGAGTCTCCAGCATCCGCTCCAGCTCCGGCCCGGCCGCCTCCAGCGCAGCGGCGTACTTCTCGGTCGCTTCCCGAAGCGCGGTGACCGCCTCCTCCCGGCTGCGGAACAGGGGGAACTCCCCTCCCACGCAGGCGCCACCCTCGAAGGCGGGCTGCATCATCCGCAGCACCATCACGATCTCCCCTACGATCTTGAGCGCGCTCTTGATCTCCTCGGCCGGGCTCCAGTCGAGCCGGTCGTCCGAGATGAACTGGAGCTGGTGGATCGTGTCGTCCGCCGCCCAGCGCGCCAGCACCGCTACCGTCTTCAGGTCTTCCATTCCGCTCTACCCCCTCGCGAATACAACATAAGTTCGCTTAAGTGTAGAGCAGGGAGGCACGCGGCGGCAAGGGTGATTTTGACCGGACTGCCCGGAGCTCCCGCTGTGCGGGGCGAGAGCTCCGGGTCGGACCATTACGCGAGCGGCCGGAGCCGTTTCTCCCGCACCGCTCTCAGCCGTCGCCGGAGGCGGCTGAACTCCGCGCGGATCGACTTCGAGCGCCGCCCTATGTTGTGCGCCAGGTTCCTGGTCTCCAGCGGGTCCTTCTTGAGGTCGTACATCTCCCACTGGCTGGGGACCTGACCGTCTGCGTCGTAGTACTCGGCGATCTTATAACGGCCCTCGCGGATGGCGACGATCCGGTTGGGGGGCGTGGGGTACGGACCGGTTTTCTGCCCGGACTGGTAGTCGTCGTAGGTGAACACCACGTAGTCCTGCACCTTCCCGCCGGAGGTGGGGTTCAGGACGAGCCGAGAGTAGTCCGCGCCCTGCCAGTTCGCCTTCTCCGCTTTCGGCAGGCCGAACAGGCCGGCGAGCGTGGGCAGAAAGTCGACGTGCGAGACGAGCGCGTTCGAGCGATACGCCTTGCGATAGAGCTTCGGGTTGGAGAAGACCAGCGGCACCCGCATCGCCTCCTCGTAGCAGTTGAAGTTCTTCTGGCGCTGGCCCCCGTGCGTCAGGCCCATCTCACCGTGGTCGGCGGTGCGGATCACCAGCGTGTCGTTGCGCAGGCCCAGCTCTTCCAGCGTGTCGAGCACCTGCACCAGGTAGTTGTCCGACGCCTTGAGCAGGTTGCCGTAGAAGTTCAGGTACTTGCGCTTCATCTCCGGCGTGGGGAGCGGCCCCAGGGCCTGGCTGAGCAGCAGGAACTGGCGCTGGACGCTCGGCTTGTTGTCGAGCTCCTCCCCAACCGTTGCCGGGAGGTCGATCTCGCCCTCGAGCCAGGAATCATCGTAGCCCGCTTCCTGGTACACCGTCGGGTAGAAGAGGACGTCGTGCGGGTTGACCAGCGAGATGATGAGGAAGAACGGCTGCTGCGCCAGTGCCTGGCTCCGGAGGTAAGCGAGCACGCCTTCGTGGCCCGTCTCCAGGTCTCCGTCATCGTTGATACACCGCCCGTCGTGGTCGGTCACCCCGCCGCCCGCCTGCTCGATGTCCTGGTTGGCGCCGGAGTCCGGCGGGTTCCACCGGTGGAATCCGTACCTCTCGAGATCGGACGGCCCCCACTCGGCGCCCTCCGGCTTGCTGAGGTGCCACTTGCCCTTGTACACCACCTGGTAGCCGGCGGCGGCGGCCACCGTAGCGATGTTCTTCAGCTCCGTCGGCGTCTCCACTTGCGGGTACTCGCCGGCTGGCATGTCTTCTTCCAGGGTGTACCGCACGCCGTGCTGGGCCGGGAGATACCCGGTTAGCCAGGTAGCCCGCGCGGGAGAGCACATGCACGCGTTCGTGAAGGCGTTCTCGAAGCTCAATCCGTGCCGCTTGAGCCGGGTCAGCCCGGGGAGATTCCGTTCTTCCCAGCCTCGCGGGAAGTGCAGGGTCTTTCGCTCCTGGTCGGTCAGGAAGACGACCACGTTCATACCGAGCGGCGCCTTCTTCCGGGCCGCGAGCATCCCCGCAGCCCCGATGCCGAGCAGCGGTGCGGAGACCGCCGCCGACTTCAGCAAGGTTCTGCGAGTGAGCCGATGATCAACTTGCACAATCCATTCCTTTGAATTCGCACGCGGTCCAAGCCAGCAGACCGCAATGGGTTCAAAGCCAGGTCGGCCAGGTTGCTTGGCCCGACCTTCGTCAATCTCACGGCTGGGGTGTCAAGCCGTGTCACTCCACCCCGCGCAAACCGGCGGCAGGAGCTCCCCGGGCTCGCGCGCAACGCATGTTCAGCGGCGGGTGAGCGGCACCCGGGGAGGCCCTTGAGATGCGAGGCGCAGCAGCGTTCCTGGCCGGTTTTATAACTGCGACGGCCGCGGCCGTCGCCTTCGCGCAGGCAGTTCCGCCGGCGGGGCAGGCGCAGCCGCCTCGGCCGACCCGCGCCCCGACGCCGCCGGGGCCGAGCCCGGATTCGCAGTACCGCCTGGGGCCCGACTCCCTGCCGCAGGAAGGCGTGCCGAAGGGGGAGATCCGCGGCCCGTTCACGCTGCCGAGCGAGGTCTATCCGGGCACCCAGCATACCTACTGGGTCTACGTCCCCGCGCAGTACGATCCGAAGGTGCCGGCGGCGCTGATGGTGTTCCAGGACGGCCAGGCGTTCAAGCACGAGACGGGAGACATGCGCGCCCAGAACGTGATGGACAACCTGATCTACCGCCGCGAGATCCCGGTGATGATCGGCGTCTTCATCAACCCCGGCCGCCGCCCGGACCAGCCGGAGCCGACACCCAGCGACTGGGGCGACCGCAACACGAACCGCCCCACGGAGTACAACTCGCTGGACGACCGCTACGCACGCGTGATCACCGAAGAGCTGATGCCGGTGCTCTATCGGGAGTACAACCTCTCCCGCGATCCGGAGATGCACGGCATCGGCGGCAGCAGCTCCGGTGCCATCGCGGCGTTCACGGTTGCCTGGGAGCGCCCCAACGCCTTCCGGAAGGTGCTGAGCAACGTCGGCAGCTTCGTCAACCTGCGGGGCGGGCACGTCTACCCGGACCTGGTGCTGAAGAGCGAGAAGAAGCCGCTCCGCGTGTTTCTCTGCGACGGCCGGAACGATAACCGGGGCGTCCGCCGCGGCGTCTACGACGAGAAGATGGACTGGTTCCACCAGAACGTCCGGCTGATGAAGGCGCTCACCGAGAAGGGCTACGACGTCAACTACTCCTGGAGCATGAACCTGCACGGGCAGAAGTACGGCGGGATGATCATGCCGGAGATGATGCGCTGGCTCTGGCGCGACGGACCGGTCTCCACCGATCCGAGCGACATGGTCGAGCGATCCTTCCGCCAGCCCGCCGAGCGCAGCGAGTAGCGCGGAGCCGTGCGGTCCCGGAACCCTTGCCCCAGCCGCGCGGGTAAGGGTTCCGAGTGCGCCCTGCCGACAATGGTGAGCGTGCGACGGCGACCGCTGCGATGGCTGCTCTTCGGTGCGGGACTGCTGGGAACGCTGCTGCTGGTCGTGCCGACCGTCCGCGGCTGTCTCGACGAGGCTTCAGATGGCATCCTCGAGACCGACTACTCCCGCCGAGCCCCTTCCCGCGCCTTTCAGGACATCTTCAAGCGGCCCGCTCCGGCCGGGGTGACCGACCTTCGCGCCATCGGAATGAAGTGGATCGGTGGTGCGAACGTGTGGCTTCGCTACCGGGCAAAGCGCGGCACTCTCGCCGAAATCCTGCAGGGCTTCTCCAGCACCGGCACCGTAGGGGGTCCGGACCTCAGCAAGAGCGATATCTGGCACCCCACGCGGCTAGGCTTCGACCCGGCAGAACGCCTCGAGTGGGATCAGCTTTACCGCGCGAAGAGGATCGAGACCTATTCTCGCGGCGAGCCGGGGATGAATTCGGTCGAGGTGTACGTCGACCGGTCGAGCGACACCGTCTACCTGTTCGAATTCGGTATCTAGCCTCGCCTGGCTCTCCTCGCGTTACAATCTTCAGTTGCCGCCGCAGGAGCGGTTCCGCACTCTCGGAGCTCTCGTATGGGTCTGGTCGTCGACGGATCGATCATCATCCTCTACTTCGTGGGGATCATCGCCATCGGCCTCTACATGGGGCGGCGCGAGGATAACCTGAAGGACTTCGCCCTCGGCGGCCGGCAGGTGCCGTGGTGGGCGGTGATGGCCTCGATCATCGCGGCGGAGACGAGCGCGGCGACCTTCCTCGGCGCCCCGGGGGAGGGGTTCCAGAAGCGCAGCCTGGCCTACGTGCAGCTGGTGCTGGGCCTCATCATCGGCCGCTACATCGTGGGCTACGTCTTCCTGAAGCCGTACTACCTCTACAAGGTCTACACCGTCTACGACTACCTCGGCATCCGCTTCGGGCCGATGAGCAAGAGCTACATCTCCGCGCTCTTCCTGGTGATGCGGACGCTCGCCTCCGGCACGCGCCTCTTCGTGCCCTCGCTGGTGATGGTGCTGGCGTGGCGGATGTTCTCCGGCGGCACGGAGGGGGTGCAGTTCAGCCAGAACGCCGTGACGGAGGTCCAGCCCTACCTGGTGGCGATCGTCTTCCTGACCCTCGCCACCTGCCTCTACACGGCGCTCGGCGGGATCAAGGCGGTGATCTGGACCGACGTGATCCAGGCGACGCTGATGTTCGGGAGCGCGCTGGTCGCCATCGGCACGCTGCTCTACCAGGTCGGCGGCTTCGACGCCGTGGCGCAGGCGGTGCCGCAGATGACGCGGATCGAGGGCTACTTCCTGACCGGCTTCGAAGCGAGCCGGATCGCGGAGTGGAAGGCGCAGCAGGGGGTCCAGGAGATGGACCTCTGGCAGTACGTGAAGCTGATCCTGGCGAGCGACTACACCCTCTTCTCCGCGCTGATCGGCACCACCGTGATGAACATGGGCATGTTCGGGACCGACCAGGACATGGTCCAGCGCATGCTCACCGCGGAGACCTACCAGAAGGCGCGCCGCAGCCTGATCACCGCGGCCTTCGTGGATATCCCGATCGCCGCGGCGTTCACCTTCATCGGGATCCTGCTCTACGTCTACTACCAGCAGGACCCCACCCACCAACCGGCGGCCAACGCGGACGTCTTCGGCTCCTACATCCTCAACGTGATGCCGGTCGGCATCCGCGGCCTGGTGCTGGCGGGCGTCTTCGCCACCGCCATGGGGTCGCTTTCCGCCGCGCTGAACGCCCTCGCGACCAGCGCGACCAACGACTGGTTCCTGCCGAAGGTGCGGGGCAAGGAAGAGCACTACTACATCAACGCCGCGCGGGTCTTCACGGGGATCTTCGCGATCCTGATGATCCTCATCGCCGCTGCCTTCGCCTACGCCAAGGTGACCAACCCGGACGTGCGCATCATCCCGGTGGTGCTCGGGATCGCCGGCTTCATCATCGGGCCGATGCTTGGCGTCTTCCTGATCGGGATGCTCACGCCGAACCGGGGGTCGGACACCGGCAACATCATCGCGGTGACCTGCGGCCTCGCGGCGACGATCGTCACCGGCGAGCTGCACATTTACTTCGCCAACCTGGCCGCCCCCCTCTTCGGGATGGAGCCGACGACCTTCGCAGCGCCGGCCTGGCTGCCGAAGGTCTCCTTCACCTGGTACGCGCTGATCGGCGCGCTGGTGGTCTTCCTGGTCGGCATCCTCTTCCGCACCCCGGAGAAGGTGCTGGAGCGCGCCCGCCGCCAGGCCGAAGAAGCGCAGTCCGGCGACGACCGCCCCATGGCGCTGCGGGAGACCTCCGGGTAGTGGCCGCACCGCCAGCAACCCTCTACTCTCGACTGGCGGAGGCGCGGCGGCTGGTCGAGCGCGGCGACTATCAACGCGCCCGCGAGGAGCTGCTCGCGATCCTCAGCGCGGAGCCGAGCTGTGTGGAGGCGCTCGGGCTGCTGGACGATGCTGAAGCCCGGCTGCGGGTGGAAGCGGACCGCGAGAGCGACGTGGATAGGGACGTCGAGCTGCCGGGGCTGGAGAGCCGCTGGCAGCGAGCAGCCGCGGCCGCCGCAGGTGCAGTGTTTCTTGTTGGGGGGGCCTGTCTCACGCTCTGGGGGATCGCCGAGTACCAGCAGCGCGGCGCCCACGGCCTGATCCCCACCGTGCGAAACGGGACCGCCTTCCACACGTCCGTGTTCTGGCTAACGTGCTTCAATCTCTTCGTCACCGCCGCCGGCGCCGGGATGCTCTGGCACGCCTACCGTGCCTGGCGCCGGACCTACTAGCTCACCAAGATGGCTGCTGAACCTGACCCATCCTGGGCGGGCCGCCTCGACCGCCTCGCCGGGCGCATCGTCGATGCCGGCTTCACCACGCCGAGCAGTGCCGGGTGCGTGGGAGACCTGCTCACGCTCGTATTGGCACTACTGCTGGCGCTGCCGCTGCGACTGCTGGCGTGGTGCCTCCGCCGCTTGTGGAGCGGCCGCGGTAGCTAATGGCACGCAACTTCAGACGCGACTCAGGAGCTCTCGGTAGTTCTCGTACTCGTTCTTCCAGTCCCCGTAGCATCCGACCAGGCGGCACTTCGGGCAGCGCAAGCCGAGATAAAGCCACTTCACGTCCTCGGATTCGCGGTAGAGCGCGACCCCGACCGTGATCTCGAACTCCTCTGTGCCGCAAAGACATTCGGCTTCTTCGAGGTCCGCCTCTTCGAGGTAATCCTCGCTGTCCCCGATCGGGTGTTCGTGACGGCACACGGCGCAGATCCGGACCGCCGCACCTACGTTCTCGTCCACCAGCAAACGAAATCGCCCGCCGCTACAGTTGCATTTCGCATCAGCGAAGTGCTCGGCGACGTAGGCATTCGCGTCGCTGTACTCAAGTAGATAGGTTCGGATGTCCGCCTGAGCATCGCCGTACGAATACTCTCCGCGTTGTCTCAATGCCATCTCGTCCTCCGCCGGCGACGACTGAGCTACCATCAGAAGGTGTGTAAACGGTGAAGGCGGTGAACCTTCCTTCTAGAGACTAGAAGCAGCCGAGGGCCAACTCGGCAAAGGAAGGAAACACCGCCATGAAAGAGATTACCGCGC
>JBKBRF010000080.1:0-16768 GCA_046292385.1 Armatimonadota bacterium
TGGGCAGCACCACGCGCGCCAGGCCGGCCTGACGCACCTGGTCCATCACTTCCATCACGCGGGAGTAGACAACGTCCCGGTCGCCCTTCACGAGCACCCGCGCCTGCTTGTTCTTGCCGGCGACCTGCTTCAGGTGCGCCTGCAGCTCCGCGGCGGTGCGCTTCTCGCCGTCCAGGTAGACGCCGCCGTCCGCGGTGATGGCGACGGTAACGTCCTTCGGCGTCTCCGGCGCGCCCTCGCGGGTCACCGTCTGCGGCAGCTTCAGGTTCACGCCCGGCTGCTTGATGAAGACGGTGCTCACCATCAGGATGATCACCAGCGTCAGCGCGATGTCGATCAGCGGGATCAGGTTCATCTCCGCCATCGGCTCGTCTTCGTGGGAAAGGCCGCCGTGCATCGCTACGCCTCCGTCTGCTCGCGCGGCGCCTGGTGGAGGAGCGGGGTCAGCCGCGCCACGTGGCCCTGGATCTGGAGCAGCAGCCCCTGGACCCGGCCGAGGAAGTAGTTGTAGGCGATCACGGCGGGCACCGCGACGAGCAGGCCGAGGGCGGTCGCGGAGAGCGCCTCGGAGATGCCCGCCGCCATCGTCTCGCCGCTCAGGCCGCTCTGGCTCATCCCCTGGAAGGCGGTCATCACGCCGAGCACCGTCCCGAAGAGGCCGATGAACGGGGAGATGCTTCCGATCGTGGCGAGCGTGCCGAGGTAGCGCCGCAGCCGGAGGCGCTGCACCGCCACCGCGATCTCCGCGCCCTGCTGGATCGCCTCCAGCTCCGCGCCGCGGAACTCCCGCAGCGAGTCCATGACCTGCGAGATCGGCGCGGAAGCGATGGCGGCGTCCCGCGCGGCGGCGTCGTCACCCTTCTCCATCGCGAGCTGCAGGATCATGAACGCCCGCTCTTCGAGCTGCCGCAGGCGCATCAGGGTGATCGCCCGCTCCAGCATCACCGCCACCGCCAGGATGGAGCAGAGCCCCAGCGGAAATGCGACCCATCCAGCCTTGGTGAACAACTCAAGCATTTCGGATCTCCCGTTTAGGGTCAATTCAGGGTCTAGGGGCTAGGGTTTAGGGGCTAGGGGCCAGGCCATGGGACGGGGTCAGCTACCTGGATAGCGGGTCCTGAGCTGACCCCTGACCCCTGGCCCCTGGCCCCTGGTCCCTGAACAACTACTTGACCGCTTTGAGGGCGGCGAGGCGGAGGCGGGCGTTGGCGGCCCGCTCGTGCTTGGGGAACTCCGTGATTAGGCGCGTGAGGCGCTGGATCGCCGGCTCCTTCTTACCGGCTTTCTCGTAGGCGGCTCCGGCCCAGTAGAGCGCTTCCGGGAGGTAGGGGCCGGCCGACTTCTCCTTGATGACTCGCTCCCACTCCGCGGCGGCTTCGGGGTAGCGCTCCAGGTTGTAGAGCGCGCTGCCGAGCTTGAACCGGGCTTCCGGAGCGAGCGGGCTCTGCGGGTGCGCGGACAGCAGCGCGGCGTAGCGGGTCCGCGCCTCTTCGAGCTTCTCCGCCTGCAGGCTCGCGTCACCCAGTCGAAGCAGCGCCTCCGCGCCGTGAGGACTCCGCGGGTGCTCCGCGGCCAGGCGCTCCCAGAGCGGCAGCGCTTCGGCGGCGCGGTCCTGCTTGCCGTAGATCCACGCCTGGGTGTAGAGGACGGTCGCCACCGTCTCCGCGGACGGCTTCCCCTCCAGCAGCGCGCGGCAGCCCTCCAGCGCGGCTTCCCACTTCTGCTGGTCGAGCTGCGCCTGCAGCTGCGCCAGGCGCGCCTGGGTCGCGGCCTCGTCGTCCAGCTTCAGCGCCAGCGCCGCCGCGGCCGACTTCTCCGCGTTCGCGGGCTGCTTCAGCTCCAGGTAGAGCCAGGCGAGGCGGCCGTGCGCGTCGGCGGCCCACTCCGCCCCGGGCGCGGCGCCCAGCGCCGCGGCGAGCGCCTGCGCGGCGGGAGCGGCCTTCGACTGCGCCTCGTGCGCCAGCCCCAGGAGGTAGCTCGCCTCGCCCGCGACCGCCGGCTCCGGCTTCGCCTTCAGCAGCTCCGCCAGGGCGGCGCCCGCCTCCGCATAATTCTTGCCCTGGAGGTGGAGCCGGGCCAGCCGCAGCGTGCCGCGGGCTCGCTCCGCCGGCGGGGCATCCTTGAGCGCCAGCGCGAGCTGGGCCGGGTCCAAGATCGATGCGGTCAGCTCGCCGAGCGCCTTCCGCGCTTCGCCCGCCTCATCCGACTGGGGATACGCGGCAATCACCGCGCGATAGGCCTGCGCCGCGGCGTCGGCCTGCTTGGCGGAGAGGAGCGCATCGCCCGCCTTGAGCTGCGACTTCGCCGCCAGCTCGTGCTTGGGGTAGCGGGTGACGAGCTGCGTGAAGAGCGGAGCCGCCTCCGCGGGCTTCTCCAGCGCCAGGGCGGCGTTACCGGCCCAGTAGAGGCCCGCACCGGCGACCGCCGCGTCCGGCGACTTGCTCGCTTCCCGGTAGGCGGCGAGCGCCGGGGCGTACTGCTTCTGTCGATAGCGGCAGTGACCGAGCGCGAGGTGAGCCTTCGGGCGCTGGGGATCGGCGGCGGGGAGCCGGGCGAGGCTCGCCTCCAGCCGGGTCGCCGCGGCGGGGTAGTCCTGCAGCTCCAGGAGCGTGCCGATCAGCCCGTCCTCCGCCGCCCGCTCCAGCCCCGCGCCCTTGGCGGCCGGGTCGTTCAGCAGCGCTTCGTAGCCGGACCGTGCCTCGCGGTACCGCTTCGCGTCGAAGTCGATCTCCGCCAGCAGCAGCCGCGCCTGCGGACGGTCGGCGCTCTTCGGGAAGCGGTCGACCACCGCGCGGAAGTGACCGCGCGCGGCATCGGCCTTGCCCTGCCGCAGGGCCGCGACGCCGGCCCCGAAGTAGGCGCCGTCGGCGAATTCCGCCTTCGGGTAGTCTCGCGTGACCCGGAGGTAGGCCTCCTCCGCGGGGCCGTACTGTTTCAGCTCCAGCCGCGACTGCCCCAGCCAGTACCAGGCAACCGGCGCCTGCTCCGGGTCGAGCTTGCCTTTCACCGCCTCTCCGAGCGCCGCGGCGGCCTTCGCGTGCTGCCCGGTGCGGATCGCCGCCTCACCCAGTCCCAGCCGGGCGGCGGTGAGCACGGCAGGGTCTTTGGAGGCGACCGCCTTCTCGTAGGCGGCGAGCGCCTTCGGATAGTCGCGCAGCTCCGACCGGCACCGGCCGAGCGCCAGCGCCGCGGCTCCCGCTTTCGCGTGCCTGGCGTGGACGGCGAGGAAGGCGTCGAGCTTCTGCGCCGCTTCCGCGTACCGCTTCGCGTCGAAGAGCGCGGAAGCCGCGGCGAGCTGCTCCTCCGGGCTCTGGGCCAGCGCCGGCGCGGCGCCCGCGGCCGTCAGCGTCAGTAGAAGGGTGAAGAACAGTCGTAGATGCTGCATACCGACCTCGTCTCAAAGCCCTCGCAGCAGGTAGTAAGCGATCGCGAGGACCAGGACCGCTCCCGCGAGCACCGCCCCCACCGATCCGAGGGCGAGCAGCCATTCTCGCAGGCTGAAGTCCGCTTCCGGCGGCTCTCCGCCGCTCGCATCGGGGACTCGCTTCATAACACGCTCCTTCCGAAGCCCTCGTGACTGGTCCGGGCTACGGCGCAGCCAGCGGCCGCCCCCGTTCTGCCTGGATCTCCTCGGGCCGGGGCGCGGGCACCGACGGCCAGTCCGGCCCCGCTGCCGCGGCCGGCGCCTCGAACGTCACCGTCACCATCTGCACCGCGGCGCGGCTCTCCCGGGCGATCAACTCCGAAAGCCTTCGGTCCTGCCACGGGGTGCGGCTCTCGGTGTCCGAGACAAGGACCACGGAGGTGACGTCCGGCACCGAAAGCGCGCGGCTCATCGCTCCTTCCACGCTGGCACCGTCGCCCTCCGGCAGGCCGGCAAGCCAGGTGTCGAGCTGCGCGAAGCTCTCCTCGGTGGGGTAAACCGGCTTTGATGAGAGCTGGACCGTCTCCCCGGAGAACGCCACCACGTTGAACCGGTCCTCCGGGGCGAGCGCGCGCGCCAGCTCCACGATCTCCCGGCGGGCTCCTTCCTGGAACGGCCGCATCGCGGGGGTGCTGTCGAGGACGAAGACGATCACCCGGTCTTCCCGCGGGAGCGCGTCCCGGGCCTCGCCCTGCCACCCCTCCAGCGCATCCAGCCGAAGCAGGTCCGGCGCGGCGCCCAGCCCTGCGGCCGGAACGCTCACCACCACGGGCGCCGAGCTCTGCTCGCGTGGTGGAAGGAAGACCCGGGCCACGCGAAACGGCTTCCCGGAGCGGAGTGTCCGCGCCGGCCTCACCGCCGAACGGCGCTGCGCCGCCCTCGGAGCCGGGGTTCTCGGCGGTGCGGGCGCCTCCCCGACCTGAGCGAGCACCGCTCCGGCGCAGACGGCTGTCAGCCCTGCCGCGGAAACCGCTCCCAATGCCGCGGAAGGGGCCGACCGCCGCGCGAGGATCCGGCGCACCCGCCGCGTCAGATCGCGGCCGCTCGCGCCGATCGGGCAGAGAGCCGGGTGCCGCCGGGAACGGTCGACCTCTCGCGCCATCGCCAGCAGGGTGCGGGCGTAGCCCATGTCGGCTTCGCCGCGCGACAGGACGTGCGCGTCACACGCGTCCTCCGCGGCGACCTCCAGCTCCCGGCGCGCGGCCCACGCGAAAGGGTGCCAGAACAGGAGCGCGCCGCAGATCTCCGCGCCGAGCAGCACCAGCGCGTCCCCCCGCCGCACGTGCGCCTCTTCGTGGAAGAGGACGTGACGGAGCGTGCGGGGCTCGAGCGTCTCCATCAGCCCCTCCGGCAGCAGGACACAGGGGGCGAGGAAGCCGGCCACGCACGGCACCGGCACGGCGTCGCTCTCCAGCACGCGCACGTCCGCCAGCGCGCAGCCGCAGGCGTCATACACCCGGTGCCGGTGCACCGGCACCGCCCGCCGCACCCAGCCGCGCACGGTGCGTACGCCGGTCCCGAGCCAGACAAGTCGTGCCGCCACCCCCAGCAGCCAGAGCAGCGCCGCCAGCAGACCGGCGTGACGGACCGCCAACTCCGCGGGGGAGACGCCGTTGGAAGTCCGGCCGCCGGCGGCCGGCCGGTCCAGCTGCGCCCGCGGCCGGAGCTGCTCCCCGCCGGCCCGCTCGCCGGCGGCTGTGGAGAGCGGAGGAGCGGGGTCGACGCGGTAATGCAGCGGAGCGGTGGCGCCGGCCAGGAGCGGGCAGAGGGCCGAGGCCGCGAGGGCGGCGGCGAGCACCGCGTGGCGCACGGAGGCGCTCAGGCGCGGCAGCCGGCTGAGGAGCAGGCCCGCGGCGAGCAGGAAGGTCGCCTGCCCCCCCCAGTTCAGGAACAGGAAGCGGGCCAGCGCCTCCCCGTAGGCAAGCCATGGCTCCAGCGGAACGGGGGCGCTCATCCGGACCTCCCGTCCGCCGCCTCGAGCTCGGCCTCGCGCGCTTCGATGAGCTGCTGGATCGACTCCAGCTCCTGCGGATCGAGCGGCGCCGCCTCCAGGAGTCGGGCCACCAATCGATGGGCGGAGCCGGCGAAGATCCGGGACAACAGCGAGTGGACCGCCCCGGCCTCCACCTCTTCCGAGTCGACCAGCGGACGGTACCGGTACTGGCGGCTCTGCTGGACGTGCGAGACGAGGCCGCGCCGCTCCAGCGTGCGGAGCACGTTCAGGACCGTCGTATAAGCCGGGCGGTCCGCCGCGGGAAACGCCTCCAGCACCTCGTGCACGGTCCCGTCCCCCCGCTCCCACAGGATGCGGAGCACCCGGATCTGCAGGGAGCCGATATCGCCGTAGCTGTCCATCGAGGTGTCTACTAGCCCCCTAGTACTAGGCCCATAGTGGATAGAGGCCTGGAAAAAGCGGCCCATCTGGCCGCGTCTGCCCCTCGAACTTACACCCGTTCGACACCCGGCACCGCGAGAGAGTTTCGGGTAACCCCGCGCTCTTTTTCGCCATCTGGAGCTAAGTGGGCTGCCGGGACTGCAGAAGCAGCAGGCATGCTGCCGCTGCTCAGCCGATTAGACGCAGCACCGGGGCGGAATTGTGTTGCGAATTCGGGAGAATCCGCGGCCGAGATCAGGATGGCGGCAGCCCCGGGGCAAGAGCGAGCCCGGGTCAGCTGAGCGCTGCGCGGCGCGCTGACGCGGTGGTTCGACCGGCTGCTTCGGATCAGTGGGAGTGGGGGCAAGGGAGAGTGGGTTCTAAAGGCTACAGGCTAAAGGCAGAAGGCTAAAGGCAGAAGTCCGAACCCTCCGTGCGCGGAGGGTCCTACTCTTGCTCCTACTCTTGCTCCTACTCTTGCTCCTGCTCGCTGGCGACCGGGTGTTTCCGGCACGTCTTCGTAGGGATGAGGGATGAAGCCGGGTCTTCCGGAACTGAGCCTGCGCAAGGGAGAGTGGGTGAGTGGGAGAGCCGCTCCCACGGTGCAGGTTCCAGGTTCCGAGCCCCGCCTCCCCGTGTTCCCAACCTGCAACCTGCCAACTTGCTAACCTGCGACAGACGCCTCCCACTCTCCCTCGGACTGACGGGTGCTAACGGCTCTGGGCTTCCGTTTGATCCAGGAGGTACTTGCCGTTGCTGGAGATGGGAGAGTTGTCCCGGTACCAGAGGTTGATCGGCTGGTAGGTCTGGCTCGGCTTGAGCGCCTTGACGTGGCCGTCCGCGAAGAGGTAGTTGCTCCGCCCGCTGTGGCCGGTGAAGAGGGTGTTCTCGTAGTAGCGGTAGCTCCGGCCGGTGGCCGGATCGGTCCAGGCTCCGCCGACGAAGTCGACCACGAAGTTGACGAACGGAACCCGGTACATCTCCATCACGGCGATCGTCTGCGCGGGCGAGTCGATCATCGACATGTGGACGCCGGGGGCGTTCTGGTTGCCGAACACGCCTTTGCCCATCGACGCGAACGGATCCGGCTCGGTGTTCTGGTTGGCGCCCCAGTTGAAGTTGCAGCCGTAGGAGATCCCGAAGGCGGTCGGGGGATCGTTGTCCCGGGAGAGGGTGTTCTTGTCCGGGTTCGAAGGACACGTCAGGATCTGCGTGTTCTTCATGTACGGGTGGATCAGCGTCCGCCAGGAGAGGGTGTCGGTCCCGTTCGGATTGGCCGCGTCTCCGGAGCGGCGGTTCGGGTAGACCTCGTCGTAGTCCTGGACGTACATCAGGAGCGCCATTCCGATCTGCTTCAGGTTACTGGAGCAGGACGCCTTCCGCGCCGCTTCCCGGGCCTGGGCGAAGACGGGGAAGAGGATCGCGGCGAGGATGGCGATGATGGCGATCACCACGAGCAGCTCGATCAGCGTGAAGCCGCGGCGAGGCGCGGCGGTCGGTCGATTCAGCTTGAGCATGGGTCTAGATCCTTTCCAGTTCAGGCAATTCGAGCTCGAGAAGCGGCGGGCCGGCTCCGGCGACCGCGGAATGGCGGACGCGATTTCGAGCGCGGGCGCGGCGCTTCTCGCGCCATTTGAGAAACCCGGTGACGAACAGCCCCAGCGGTGTCAGTCCGACCAGGGCATAGAGCGCCTGCCCCCACAGCCCGCCCCAGGTGCCGAAGTGGAGCGGGCCGACCCAGCTCATCACCCGCTTTCCGGCGGGTGCCAGGCGAGGATCGTCGACCCGCAGCACCTCGCCGGTGCCGGGGTGGACGAAGACCTGGGTGATCCCTGCGGCGGGCCCGGCGCCGGGAAGCTCCCCGGTGAGCCGGAGCGGGGCAGTGGGGGAGGCCGGCAAGAAGATGCGCTCTACGCGGGCTTCCGGGAGCGCCGCGCGGCCGGCGGCGAGCAGCTCGTCCAGCGGACGCGGCGACTCGACCGCCGCTGCCAGCTTCGGAGCGGGGGTGTCCTTCGGGGTGCGGGTCAGCGCGTAGACCGCTCCCTGGACCGGCTCCTTGAACGCCATGGCGACGCCGGAGACCACCAGGACTGTCAGGATGGCGAAGGCATAGACGCCGAAGACGTTGTGCAGGTCGTGGATCACCCGCCGGGAGCCGCGCCCGCGCTTGATCGTCAGCCGCGGCCGAAGCTGGCGCCACGCGGCCGGCCACCAGAGGTAGAGGCCGGAGAGCAGCAGCAGCCCGAAAAGGAGCGTGCCGTAGCCGTTGATCAGGCGGCCCGGCTCGCCGGCCAGCAGGCTCAGGTGCAGGTAGAGCACCACGTTGAGCCACCAGCCAAACGTCGGGCGGTCGCCCAGGATGCGTCCGGAGTACGGATCGACCCGCACCTCGCGCAGGCTCTCGCGGCGCATCGGCTCGCCGCCCTTGCGGGTGAGCCGAAAGGCGTAGGTGCCCTCCGGTTCTTCCGAGAAGGTGAGGCGGCTGACCGTCCAGCCGGGATAGGCAGCCCGGACCCTCTCCAGCACTCCCTGCAGCGGCACCCGCTCACCTGCCCGCGCCACGCGGGTGAGCTGCGGATCGGTGGGGCCGTCGAGCTCGTGCATGAACGCGAGCATCGTGCCGGTGAGGCCCATCAGCACGACCCAACCGCCGAGCAGCAGTCCCAGCCAGAGGTGGACGAAGAAGATGACCCGGCGGAGACGACCCATAACGACAAGCTGCGGAGCGGTTGAAGCACAGAGTAGGACACTCTGGGCGGTAAGGCTACGAATCGCTTTATAGCATCAAAGGATTGGGACGTCAGGGCGTTAGCGATTAGATTTTAGTCGAGGCGAAATCTTTCTTTACCGCGCCCGTGAGCGGTTCTCGTGCTGGCTGCGAAGCGCGGCAGTTGCTGTCGAGCCATGCAGCCGGCTCACCCCTCGATCGGCGTCTCTCGGCGGACGCCCGTGGGGCAATGCCGTTTGACCGGGTCGGCGGCGTGGCAATGAGGCTTCCAGACCCGCTCCACGTTCAAGAGAGGCTCCGGCGTGAAACGTTTGCAGCGAGGCGGTCCGATGCTTGCATGCCGGGCCGGCTCCGCGCTGGCCGCGGCGGCCCTGGCGCTCGCGCTCACCGTGCCCAGGGCGGCTGGCCAGGCGCAGAATGCGCCCGCCTACCACGTCTACCGCGGCGCGATCCACATCCATACCGAGTACTCCGACGGCAGCGGCACTTTTCCGGAAGTGGTGGAGGCGGCGCGCGCCTCCGGGCTGGACTACATCATCGCGAGCGATCACAACACGCTGCAGCCGGTCAAAGACGGTCACCAGCGGTACTGGGACGACCTGCTGGTGCTGATCGGAACCGAGATCAGCACCGACGCCGGGCATGTCCTGGGCCTCGATCTCCCGGAGAGCTTCCCGTTCGAAACGCGCGACCCGCAGCAGGCAATCGATCGCGTCCGCGCGGCCGGCGGCTTCTCCGTCATCGCCCACCCGATGTCGCCGCGCTGGCTCTGGCGGGATTGGAGCGTGCGGGGCTACACCGGCATCGAGATCATCAACCTCTCCAGCCTGGTGGATGACGATCTGATGAACGCGCAGGAAGGGCTGCGGATCCAGCAGCGCAGCGTGCAGCGGCTCCTGCGCCTCGCGCGGCGGTATACCACCGATCCGGACGGGGTGATGAAGACGATCACGAACAACGACGTGGAACCGGAGCGGGGCAAATGGTCCGAGCTCCTCGGCCGTGGTCGTCAGATGATCAGCACCGGCGCAGTCGACGCTCACGCGCGGGTGCCCCTCGGCCGCCAGGTGCTGAAGGTCCCCACGTATCAGGAGGCGTTCGAGTCGGTGAGCACCTACGCCGTCACGACGGAGCCCCTCAGCCGGAGCTTCGAGCGCGACCGGCGCCTGGTTTACAGCGCCTACCGGAACGGGCGGATCTTCGCCGCTTACCCGCGGGTGGCGCCGGCGGCCGGGTTCCGGTTCACCGCGACCTCCGGCGGCCGGACCGCCACGATGGGGCAGCCGCTCCGCCTGGCGCAGCGCGCGGTGCTGCGGGTGGAGGCTCCGGACCACGCGAGTCCGGTCATCCGGCTCCTGCGGGACGCGGCGGAGGTGAAAACCGCGGAAGGACAGACGCTGGAGTGGACCGCCACGCAGCCCGGCGCGTACCGGGTGGAGGTCTACGCGGTGGAGGGATCCGGCGGGAACACTCTCCTGGACCGGGTGCGGCGGCGGCCGCGCAGCCTTACCGATCTCTTCCGCTCGCGTCCCCAGGAGCTGCGGCCCTGGATCTTCTCGAACCCGGTCTACGTGCGTTGAGGCGTCAGCCGCCGGGGCGGACTGCCCGGGCGATGACGGTCTTTCCGGTCAGCAGCCCGATCGGGCTGCGCTGCGCCAGGCGCTCGTAGAGGAGCCCCGCCTTCCCGAACCGGGGCAGGTAGGGACGGCGCTGCATGATGCCGCGAACGCGGGTGACCCGGAAGTGCGCGCCGAGGAAGCTCCGGAGCTCCCGCGCGCCGAAGCTGTAGTAGTAGATGGCGCCGTCCGAGTGGAGCCCTTCCTTGGCGGTGCGGTGTCCCGGCCGGAACCGGTGGGTCAGGCGCCGCTCCGGGCTGTGGTAGTAGGCGCTCAGTGCCAGCGCTCCCCCGGGCTGCAGCACCCGGGCCAGCTCGGAGAGCGCCTCGCCGCGCAGCGCCGCGCTGGGAAGATGCTCGAAAACCTGCGTGGAGATCGCCTTGTAGAAGCGGGCGGGCTTCAGCGGCAGGCTGCAGGCGTCGGCGTGGATCAGGCAGAAGTCACCTCCCCCGCCCCGCAGCACGTCCCGCGCGACGCGCAGGCTCTCCCTGGAGAAGTCGACCCCCACCACGCCGCGGACGCGGGGAACGTACGCGCGTGCGATCAACCCGGTGCCGATCCCGACGTCGACCACCAGGTCGTCTGCCGCGGGGCGGAGCAGCTCCAGCACCGCCTCCCGCTCCACCTCCTCCTCGAAGTCGTCGAACATCGAGTTGTAGGCGGCGGCCTCCTCGTCCCGCTTCTGCTGCTCGCTCCGCTTCAGCCGGGCTTCCTCCGTGGTAAGCTCCGGCTCCGGAAGGAAGTGCAGGATCTCGTCCCGGAGCGGCACCTCCGCCTCGCACCGGACGCAGCGGAGGTCGCCGTCGGCGATCTCGTCCGGAACCGGCGGTGCCGGATGGGAGAGCTGGAGGTCGGCGCCGCAGCGCGGACAGGCGAGCAGTTCGATCCAGTGCGTGCGCATGAGAGATCCGGGGTCCGAGCTCCTGCCACCCGGAGGCGGGACGCGGCTCCGGGACCGCTGGTCGAGCTCCGCCCCGGCGGGGAGGCGGACGATTCGACGTGCCGTCTCCCCTCTACCCACGCCCGGGCGAGCGCTACTCCCTCAACCGGCTGGCGCGGCCGGGGGAACGAACGCGCCCGACGCTCCGTCCCACGGTACCCGGGGGAAAAGAGGATTGCCGGCCAGGGGCGAGTGACTTCAGCAGCAAGAGCCTGAGACCGGCCTCTGCGGCGCGTGCCGCCGCACGCCGGCTTCCCCGAGGGTATTTGTATGAAACGAGCCGACCGCGACCGATTCCCGCACCCGATTCTCCTCTCTCTGGCCGCCGCCGTGGTGGCGGGGGCGGCGCTCGCGGGCGGCGGCGAGCCGCTGGAGCGGCGGCAGTCGTTCGACGCCGATCCGGGATGGGACGGACGGAATAACCGCAGCACCCTGCCGCCGCGGACGATCGTGCAGGACTTCGGCTACAGCCGCACCTCCCATACCGGAGGGGAGCCGGGCGAGCTCGGCGGCGTGGTAACTCCCTCCGGAGAGCCGGCCTACTACGCGCGGGAGATCGAGCCGCGGAGCCTGAACGACGAGCTGACCGCCTCCGGCGTGTTCGTGGGGGAGGGGCGCAACTTCAACGTGCTGGTCGGCTTCTTCAACGCCGGCACCCTGAACGAATGGCGCACGCCCAGCTCGCTCGCCCTGCGGCTCTACGGTCGCGGCGACAACTTCTACACCTACGTGGAGTACTGCACCCGCAAGTGGCGCGCCGGGGCGGATTCCCCGCAGGGGTTCATGGTCCGGAACCCGGCGACCGGCCGCACCGATCCGATCGAGTTCCCGGCGGGAAAGAACGTCTACCGCTGGACGCTCCGCTACGATCCGAATGCGAACGAGGGCCGCGGCTCGATCTTCGCGACGATCGGCGACCGCACCGCGCGCTGCGACCTCGACCCGGGCCACAAGCAGGACGGCGCCACGTTCAACCGGTTCGGGCTGCTGAACGTGGTAAAGTCGGCGGACGGCGGTGGGGAGGTGTGGCTGGACGACCTCACCGTGAACGGCGAGACCGAGCGCTTCGATCGGGACCCACGGTGGGACGCGCGGCGGAACCGGCAGATCTACGCCTCGAAGGAAGTCCGCTTCCGCTTCGACTTCGGCTGGAGCCGCACCGGGCATGCCGGCGGCACCCGCACCGGTGAGATCGGCGGGCTGCTCTACCGGGGAGACGGCCGAGACGAGGACCGGATCGCTTACTACGCGGACCGGGTCGGCCCCCTCACCCTGCAGCGGCCGATCCGCGCCGCGGGGCGCATCAGCTTCCATCGCGGAGTCAGCGACAGCACTACCCTCTTCGGCTTCTTCCACTCGACGGAGACGACGAAAGTCGACACCGCCCAGGCGACCGGCTTTCCGGACCCGTTCCTGGGCGTGGCGCTGGAGGGACCCAGCTCGGAGGGGTTCTTGCTTTACCCCGCGGTGCGCATCCGCGGCGACCACCAGGAGGCCTCCCGCGCGGAGCAGCCGAACCGGATCTATCCGGACGGCACCAGCCATAGCTGGAGCCTGGAGTACACGCCGGGAGCGCCGGGGCAGGACGGCCAGATGACGGTGCGGCTGGACGGCAACTCCGTCACGCAGGCAGTGCCCGCCGACTTCATCGCCCGGGGGAAGCTCCTGGACCGGTTCGGGTTCATCACGACCCGCGTGGACGGCAACGCCCAGGTGGTCTACCTGGACGATCTCGTCTACACCGCCGTGCAATAGCCCGCGGCGGCGGTGAACTTCGGCGGAGGCCGCGGCCACCTATCGAGTAGCGCCGGAACGGGAGACAGGATCCCGGTTCCGGCCCTCCGCTCTCGTGTTCGCCTCCATCCCAGCAGGGGGTGTCGCATGCGCAGGCTCGCCCCGATCGCCGCCGGTCTCCTCGCCTCGCTCGCAGCCGCTACGCTCGCCGCGGGCCCTCCACCGTCCACGCCCCCACGCCCGGCGGCCAACCCTGCCGAGTGGAAATCCCGGGGGTGGAAGCAGGTCTATCCCCACGCCTACGTCATCCGATCTCGGGCCGCCGCCAGGGCGGCGCCGGAGCCTTCCGCGCCGGTCGCCTTCTATCTCGCGGGAGGGTACCGGACCCGGGTGCTGGCGCAAGGCCGCACCTGGTGGCGCGTCTCCGGCCTCCGCGGTGCCACCGGCTGGATGCGGGCGGAGGATCTGGAGCCGCACGCCTCGTGGGTCTTCATCGACGTCGCCACCCGACGGGTAACCCAGCGGATCGCCGCAAAGGGACAGCACGGCGGGATTGCGCGTGCCGGAACCCTCTGGTCGGTGGCCGATACCGGGATCACCCGGACTGAATTGCACCCGCAGCCGAAGTACTGGTCGTATCCCGCGGTGAAGGACCAGTTCTTCGATCTGCCCAGGGATGGCGCATGGAGGCCGGACGGGCACCGCCTCTACTTGCTCGACTACGACGAACGGGAGACGGCGCTCCTTACGGTGCGGCCTCTGACCGGCCAGGTGGATCGGCGGCCCATGGAAGTGGGCGGACTGGAACCCGTCGTAACCGGCGAGCACGTCGCGCTCCCGAAGCAGTTTGAAGGGGGTGTACCGAAAACGCTGGTTATCGATCCGGAGGCTGGCCGGCCGCTCAAGACCGTTCTGGGAGCGCTGCTCGGCAGCACACCCACGGGCGGCATCCTGCTCTGGCGGGGCGGCAGTATCGTCCGCGCCGAGGCGACCTCGAGCGACGAGCGCTCCTTCTCCCGCCCGGCCGGCTGGGAGCTGGACCAGCCGGGACTGAACTTCGACGGCAGCCTGGTCCTGGCCGACCTCTACCGCGACCACCGTTCGGCGAAGACCAGGTACCTGACACGAATCCTCGATGCGGAAACGCTGCGTCCGGCAGCGCAGCTCACGCCGCCGGGGCACCTGCTGATGCCCGCGGCACTCGATGCGCTCCGCGCGCCCTCCGGCTGGCACCTCGTCTACACCGGCGATGGAGAGCGCGTGATGCGCCTCGTCTCCTACGATCAGGGGAAGCGCATCCGGCACGTCACGCCGATCGAAGCGTGGGGGATCAGCCCGGATCAGCGCCTGGTTGCCGGAGCTGGGATCAAAGAGCTGGTACTCATCGAAGCTAAAACGGGACGCCGGCGCCGGGTGCCGATGCACTGGCGGCGAAGCCACCCGCAGCAGTACCTCCCACGCTCTGCACCCGGAGTCGAAGTCCGGTTCGAGAGCGCCGCGGTGACCTTCTCGGAGGACGGGCGCACGCTGATCGTGGCAGAGTACCTCTTCGGCGATCCGCTCGGGTGATAGGAGCCGGGCCCCCGGTCGGGGGCCGGAACCAGGTACCTGAACCGGGTATCGGATCGAGCAAGAAGGGAAGGAGGGCCGGCGGCGCGGATTGGATGAGTATGTCCACTCCCGCCGATACGCCCCTCCTTTCGGCCGAGCGACTGGTCTCGCTCGGCCGCGTCACTTCGGTCGTGCCCTCGCCGTGCGGAACCTGGGCCGCCGTCGCCGTCTCCCGCCTCGATGCGGACGGCTCCCGCTACGTCTCCGATCTCTGGCGCGTGCCGCTGCAGAGCGGCGAGCCGGTCCCGCTGACCCGCGGCGATTCCGATGACCGCGCGCCCTGCTTCCGGCGGGACGGCAGCCTCGGATTCTTGAGCAACCGGAATCCGCGGGCCGGTAAGCCGGAGGAAGGCGACGAGGAGCGGAGCCAGGTCTGGCTCCTGCCCGCGGGCGGCGGGGAGCCCCGTCCCCTCACGGATGAGCCGCTGGGCGTCGCCTCGTTCCGGTTTGCCGCCGCCGCGGACCGGCTGCTGGTGGTCGCGGACGTGCTGCCGGGAGTCCCCCACGAGGAGCAGCGCGCCCACGCCGCGGAGCGGCGGAAGCACGGCCCCTCCACGCTTCGCTACGATCGGATGCCGGTGCGCTACTGGGACCAGTGGCTGGCGCCCGCGGCCCCGCACCTGATTGCGTATGACGAGGACGGCGAGAGCCGGCGCGACCTGACGCCGCAGGCGGACCGGGAGCACCGCAACGCCGGTTGGGACGTGAGCGCCGACGGCCGGTATGCGGCGATCACCCGCGCCATCCCCGGCGAAGACCGGATGGAAGATGCGGACCTGCTGCTGATCGACCTGGAGAGCGGCGAGACCCGCACCCTCGGCGGCGCTCCGACCGTGAGTGTCCAGCACCCGCTCTTCGATCCCAGCGGGGCCCGGATCGCGGCGGTGCGGCACGCCCGCACAGCGCACGCAGTGGGCAAGCCGGATCTCTGGATCTTCGACCGGGACTCCGGGAGCGGCCGGGCGGTGGGGGAGGAGTGGGACCGCTGGCCGAACCCGCACTGCTGGACCGCGGACGGCGCGGCGCTGCTGGCGACGGCAGATGACGGCGGCTCCGTGCCGGTGTTCCGGGTCGACGCGCAGAGCGGAGCGGTGACCCGCCTCACGCCGGAGGGGCTGGGCGGCGTGCACGACGGCCTTCGCGTGGTGCCCGGCGCGGAGGCGGCGGTCGGCATCCGCCACCACACCCTGCACCCGCCGGAGCCGTGCCGGATCCCGCTGCGCCCCGGCGCCGGGCCGGAGCTGCTGGCGTGCCTGAGCGGCTTTACAGTGGAAGAGGGCGCCCGGATCGCCGGGGTCGAGTCGCGGACTACCGCGTCGACCAACGGCGTTCCGATCCAGTGGTGGGTCGTCACCCCCGCCGGAGCGGGCAAGAAGCTGCCGGCGGTGCTCTGGATCCACGGCGGGCCGATCGGACAGTGGTCGGACGGCTGGCACTGGCGCTGGAACCCGCTGGTCGCCGCCTCCCAGGGCTACGTCGTCGCGCTCCCCAACCCCAGCGGCTCCACCGGGTTCGGGCAGGCGCTGGTGGAGCAGATCTGGGGCAACTCCTGGGGCGCCCAGTGCTACCACGACCTGATGGCCGTTACCGACGAGGTGGAGCGGCTGCCGCAGGTCGACCCGGCGCGGATCGCCGCCATGGGCGGCTCGTTCGGCGGGTACATGACCAACTGGATCGGCGGGAACACGGACCGGTTCCGCTGCCTCGTCACGCACGCCAGCCTCTACCACCTGCTGGCGTTCCAGGGCACCACGGACTTCCCCGTCTGGTTCGCTCGCCACATCGGCGGCGCGCCGTACGCCGACCCCGGCGCCTACGACCGCTACTCGCCGCACGCGCGGGTGCAGCACTGGAAGTCGCCGACCCTGGTAATCCACGGCGAGAAAGACTACCGCGTCCCGATCGGCGAGGCACTGGCGCTCTTCGAGGCGCTCCAGCACCACGGGGTCCCCTCGGAGATGGTGATCTTCCCGGACGAGAACCACTGGATTCTCAGGCCCCGGAACGTGATCGCCTGGTACGACGCGGTGCTGGAGTTCCTGGGGCGGCACCTGTAGATCGGGAGCCCAGTTGGCTGTGGCAACCCGGGAAACCCCGCATCTCACGAAGAGCGAAAACACCTTCCGGTGCTGCCGGAGTGACGCGCTCGCGGATACTGTTGGCGAAATCAGCGGGGCAGGAGGATCTTCGTGGCCGACCGCTTCGGCGAGATTCCCCTGGCGGGGAAGCGGTGGCAAGTGTCACACGCTGTAAAGTTACACCACTGGCGGCGCAGGCGAGATTTGCCGCCGTCCGCGGTTCGGGAGGGGCGGGAAAAGCTCGGCCGCCTTCGTTTCCCCAT
>JBKBRF010000081.1:0-16124 GCA_046292385.1 Armatimonadota bacterium
CGTGGGCCTGCAGGTAGCGCATCCCCGGCCTCCTTCGCGCAAGCGAGCGATGCGGCAAAACCTTCCTGCGCCACCAGCGGCGTAACTTTACAGCGTGTGACACAAGCTACCGCACTCCAAATTCGGGACCGTTCTGTGAGCTCCGCCTCTCGTTCTGCCCCTACGACGCCAGTTGGCTCTCGGCCCTCTACGAACTGTCCCAATACCCGCGCAGGGTGCCGCAGTGGCGGCAGCGGAAGGCGTAGTAGGATGCGGTCCACTCCGGCTCGACCTCATCCGGTGTCCAGAGTAAGGCCAGATCCGGGTCTGTCATCGCCAGAAAGAGACCGCGTCCGTCTCCGTCCGCCGCCTGCTCCCGGAAGTCCGCCGCGATCCACTCGCCGAGGTAGACCATGAAATCGTCGCAGTGGCACAGCCAGACGCTGCCCTGCCAACTGGACCAGGTTGGCGTGCGGCGAAGCTCGACTATCGCTTCGGGCGGGATGCCGGACTTCGGAGTAGACGTCGAAGGGAGTGCATCGAGGATGAAGCCAAACGCGTCGACCGGATAGACCGGGGCACTCTCTCCATCCCGCAATTCATCGTGCAGCCCATCTTCGTCCACGAGTCCCGCCTCGGTGTCGTGCCAGAACTCGAAACGCCCCTCCCGCAGGCAGGCATAACAGCCCACGGAGTTCTCTCGACGATCCTCGGGAATCTCCGAGCAGCTCGCCGAATCCAGGACAAAGCAGTCGCCGACCCGGCCACACAGATCGCAGCGCCGCGGCCCGTCCTCTATCCAGTCGTCCATCTCTTCCGGACTGGCCTGGAAGTAGACAAACGCCATCGGTTCCCCGCCTGCTGTTCGTTGGCCCGGTGAGGCTTGCGGATCTGGTGCCAACCGCGGAGGGGGCGAGGCCGCGCTGGCGTGCTCTGCAGACGGGAGCCCGACCCGGTCGGACGGAGGCGGCAGAGCAAGGGGCTGATATGCAAGCAGCTCGTCGACGATCTGCTCCGGCAACTCCGCATATCGCTGTCGCAAGATCGCCACTGCGTCGGGATTGTGGGATCGGGCAGCGATCTCGGCAAGCGCCGTGGCGATCTTCTTTGGCCGGTCTTGCCAGGTCATGAACTGGCGGACCAAATCCACTAACTCGGCGTGGAGTGCGCCCCCTTGCTCTTGAGACGTCGACGGCGGCAGAAGCTCGCTCAAGACTTGCTCCGGAAACCTCCCGTAGTGCCGATCGATGACCTCACCCACCGCGTGGTGCGCCACGGCAAACCTGATCTCAAACAACAGGCTATCGGCCCTGCGCTGGCTCTTGGGGTGCGCGATGAATTCGCGCACCAGGTCAATTAGTCTTTGCCGTGTGAGCTCCGTGTCTGCCATGGGCGTGCCGGGGTAGAGCTGCCTCTTGGAGAGGGCGGGGTGCGGCCAGGGGGTAGAACGCTCTGGCGTGGTGCCGCTTCGAGGGTGAGAACTTCCTCCAGCGCTCCAGAAGGCTGTCGCGAAGATAGCGTCCCTTTCAGGCGGAGCGCCGATCGTTCCTGCATCGATGAAGCAAGCGCAGGTCCGCCACCCCAGAGCGGCGGGATGGCGGCTGCTACGCGCCGTCTCTGGGGCAGTCCTGCCCAAAGAGAAAGGGCTGTGCGCGAATGGCGAACCATCGCACACAGCCCTACACCCTACACCCTAGCCGCTACACCCTCGCGAGGTCTACTTCGCGCCGAGCTGCTGCAGGAGCGCCTTGACCGCCGCTTCGAGCTGCGGGTCGCGGCCTTCCTTGCTGGCGATCGGGTCGTAGGGGACCATCAGGTCCGGCTGGCGGCCCTTCTCTTCCAGGTTCTCGCCGCTGGCGCTGTAGACGCCGGAGTTCGGGACGCGGATGGTCCCGCCGTCCAGGAACCGCCAGCTGCCGGTGGCGATGACCGCGCCCGCGGTGGGGGTGCCGACCACCGGCCCGATCCCGAGCGCCTTGAAGCCCTCCGCCATCATCTCGGAGTTGGAGGCGGAGTCCTGGTTAACCAGCAGGGCGGACGGCTTGCCCCAGAGGTACTCGCCGAACCAGTCCGCATAGTAGTCCTTCGCCAGGGAGCGGGAGCGGAACCGGACGTACGGCTTCTTGCGCAGGATGTCGAGCATCCGGTGCTGCGTGTTGCCGCCGCCGTTGTAGCGGACGTCGACCAGCAGCGCGTCCCGGCCGGTGCCCTCGCCGATGAACTCTTCCTTGAAGCGCATCTCGGAGGGGACGTTCATCTGCTCGATGTGGAGGTAGCCCACGCGGCCTCCGCTCAGCTTGTGCGCCAGCTCCCGGCGGCTCGCCACCCACTCCTCGTAGCGGAGCTCGTCCCCGGCCGACTGGCTGATCGGCTTGATCGCCACCTGGCGGGCGCCGTCCATGCTCGGGGAGGCGTTCACCGTCAGCACCACGCGGCGACCGACCTTCCGGTCGAGCAGCTCGTCCATGGTCGTCCCCTGCCCCAGCGGCGTGCCGTCGATCGCGAGGATGTACTCCCCGGGATTGATCTTGCTCCACTTCGAGTCGGCGGGGCTGTCCTTCACCACGTGCGCCACCTTCACCAGGCCCTGCGCGTCGAGCACGGCCCAGTCCGGCTCGATGCCCAGGAACGCGGTGGAAGACGGCACCGGCGCGGAGTAGTCGGAGGGGCCGGTCGTGCCGAGGTGGCTGCCGCGCAGCTCCTGCACCATCTCCGCCATCATGTCGTAGAAGTCGTCCTTGTACGGCACGTGGGGCAGCAGCGCTTCATACTTGGCGCGGATCGCCTGCCAGTCGACGCCGTGGTGCTTCGGATCGTAGAAGTAGCGGTCCATCAGCCACCAGGCCTCGTTGAAGACCTGCCGGTTCTCATCGGTCAGGCTCACCGGCAGCGTGGCGGTGAAGCTGGTGGTGCGCCGGTCCCGCTGGGCCACGCCGATCGACTGGATCTGGTCCCCGCTGAAGAAGAAGAGGCGGCTGCCGTCTCGCGGCAGCTCCGGGGCGATGGCGTTCTCCGCCAGCAGGCTGCCCCGGGCATCCTTCGCGTCCGCCGGCACGGTGAAGAGGCTGGAGCCGACCTGCACGAAGAAGGTCCGGCTGTTCGGCGCCATGTTCGCATCCGAGACGTTCGCGCCGAGCGTCACGCGGCGGAGGCGGCGCTCCACGGTGTCGAAGTCGATCTTCACCTCCGGGGAGCTGGGGCGGTCGGGCCGCTGCCGGGGCATGTCGAGCTGATCGAGCGCGTCCTCTTCGAACTCCGGCGCCTCGCCCTCGTCGAGGTCGATGGCGTAGAGGTTCGACGAGTCGACCGCCATACCGCTGAAGTAGATCATGGTGCCGTCCGGCGACCAGTGCGGCGAGCCGACGCTGCGAAACGGCCGGCTCACGCGGCGCGGCTGCGGATCGGTGAGGGAAGCGACGTAGATCGCCTGCTCCATCCGGTCACCGGTCTGCTCGAAGACCAGCCACTTGTTGTCCGGCGACCACTCGAAGTGCGCGCCGTAGCCGCGGCTCACGTCGAGGAAGTCGCCCTGGATCGTCGCCACCGGCTGCCCGCCGCCCGCGGGGATCACGACGATCGCCTTATCGCCGCGGTGGAACGCCACGTACTTGCCGTCCGGCGATGACTTCGGGCTCGTCTCGTCCTCCCCGCTCTCCGCCAGCGACTTTTCGTTCTCGCCGGAGATCTCGATGCTGCGGAGGTCCTTCTGCCCCTTCTGGTCGGTCACGAAGAGGATCGTCTTGCTGTCCGGCATCCAGGCGATGTGGCTCTCCCGGCTCTCCGGCCGCGAGACCAGCACGCGGGCCAGGCCGCCGGTAGCCGGTACGACGACGAGGTCGCCGCGGACGATCAGCGCGACCTTCTTGCCGTCCGGAGAGACGGTGAACTCCGTCGGGTCGGAGGTCACGGTCCGCTCGCCGTTCAGGTTGCGGACGTCATCCGTCACCGCCTCGATCGGGACCGCGCGGGTCTTTCCGCTCTTCAGGTCGAGCAGCCAGATCTCGGAGTTGAACTCGTAGGCGATCCTGTCCGCCTTGGGGGCGTAGCTCGGCACGCGGACGCCGTCGGTTTCGTGGAAGGTGAGCTGCTTCTGGGCGCCGCCGCGGGTGTCCATACTCCAGAGGTTCACCTGCCCGTTCCGGTCCGAGACGTAGTAGATCGTCTTGTTGTCCTTGCCGAACAGGGGGAGCAGGTCGTGGCCCGCGTGGGTGGTGACCCGCTTCGGCTCGGAGACCGGGGCGGTAAAGCGCGCGATCCAGACGTCGGCGTTCCCCGCGCCCTCGTAGGCCCGCCGCCGCCAGGAGCCGGGCGCGCCGTTGTGGTTGTAGACGATCCACTGCCCATCCGGGGAGACGCTGCCGAAGTACTCCCGCTCCAGCCGGTCCCAGGTGAGGCGCACCGGCTCTCCGCCCGCCAGCGGCATCCGGTAGAGGTCGAGCGAGCCGTAGGCGCCGCCGTAGAAGATCACCCACTTGCCGTCCGGGGTGATTGTGCTCGGGTACTCCGCCTCGCTGTGATGCGTCAGGCGCCGGGGCGTCCCGCCCTCCGCCGGCATCACGAAGAGGTCGTAGCTGCCGAACCGGTTGGAAGCGAAGACGATGCTCTTGCCGTCCGGCGTGTAGACCGGCTGGATGTCGCGCGCGGGATGCGCGGTGATCCGCTCCGCGCGCCCGCCCTCCGCCGGGACGGTCCAGAGATCGCTGCGATAGGTGAAGGCGATCTGCTTGCCGTCCGGGGAGAGGCTGGGATAGCGGGTGCGTTTGACCGGCTCCGCATAGGCGGCCGATCCCGCGAGCAGCAGGAGGGGCAGGGCGTAGCGAATCTTCATGCTGGGCTCAACCTCTTGGGGGCGGATGGAGAATCGGAAAGCGGAACGCCGCCGGGCCGGGGACAGGCCGGCAGATCACTCAGTTACTTACGAAGCTCGCCGCCCCGTACGACAACGCGCAGAGGAGGGTGCGGCGGAATTCCCTAAAACTCAATACGAGATCGCGGCAACGGCCCGCGAGGTTTCGAGGCGATCCGGCGGAGCGCCGGACGGTTGTTCGGGCCGCCTGCATCCGGTGAAGAGGTTCGGCGGCAGGACCGCTCCTCTCCTGCGGCGAGGGAGTATCGCGTCGGGGTTAGCAGGTTACAGGTTGGCAAGTTGCAGGTTCCGGACCTCGTATCCCGGAGGCGCCCAGCAGCAACCTGCTAACCTGCCAACCTCCCCCGTCCACTCTCCGGCCATCTCGCCGCCGGCCGGGCGGCGTAACAGGCTGCCGGCGGGCGCTCGGGAACGGACGACGGGTAGGCGGCACGTAGTGTGAGTGGCAGCCGTGCGGCTCTCCATAGAATCGCCTCAAACTCCGGGGGCGCTGCAGCGGCCTAGTAGTCGAGAAGGCGCTTCCGCTGCGTGCTCGGTCGCGTGGTATGCTGGAGTTAGTCTCGAACGGGCCCGGGCGCGCATTGCGCGGCCGGGCGTGCGCGTCGCTTGGGGTTAGGGAATACGCATGCGTGCCGGAGTCTGGACCCTCTTCTCTATCAGCCTGGTGCTGCCCGCCGCGGCGGCGCTGAACGCCCCTGCCGCCAGGCCGAAAAAGCCCGCGCCCGCCCGGGTCAAGCCGGCGGCGAAGCCTGCCGCGGCGAAGCCTACTACGGCGAAGCCTGCCGCGCCGGCGCCGGAGGCCGGAACGGCCGATCCGAAGGCGCTTGAGTTCTTCGAGAAGAAGGTCCGCCCCCTCCTCAGCACCCAGTGCGCCGGGTGCCACACCGGCGCCAAGGCGAAGGGGAAGCTGGAATTCAACACCCGCGCCGCGCTCCTGAAGGGCGGCAACCTGGGCCCCGCGGTGGTGCCGGGCGATCCGGACAAGAGCCTGCTGATCCAGGTGATCCGCTTCACCGGCGACCTGAAAATGCCGCCGCAGGGCAAGCTGAAGCCCCACGAGATCGCGGACCTGGAGGAATGGGTCCGCATCGGCGCGCCGTGGCCCGGGCAGACGCCGGCAGCCGGCAGCGCGAAGGAGCGGGAGTCGCACTGGTCGTTCCAGCCGATGAAAGACCCGGCGGTGCCGAAGGTGAAGAACGCCGCGTGGGTCCACTCCCCGATCGACGCCTTCATCCTGGCGAAGCTGGAGGCGAAGGGCCTCGCTCCCGCCCCGAAGGCCGACAAGCGGACGCTGATCCGGCGCGTGACCTTCGACCTGACCGGCCTGCCCCCCACCCCCGCGGAGATCGACGCGTTCCTGGCCGACACTTCCCCGCAGGCGCTGGCGAAGGTGGTCGACCGGCTGCTCGCCTCTCCCGCCTACGGCGAGCGCTGGGGGCGCCACTGGCTCGACGTCGCCCGCTACGCCGACAGCAACGGCCTGGATGAGAACACCGCCTTCGGGAACGCGTGGCGCTACCGCGACTACGTGGTCCGCAGCTTCAACGCGGACAAGCCGTACAACCAGTTCGTGAAGGAGCAGCTCGCCGGCGACCTCCTCCCGGCGTCAAACGATCAGCAGACGGTGGACCAGCTCACCGCTACCGGGTTCCTGGTGCTCGGCCCCAAGGTGCTGGCGGAGCCGGACAAGGGCAAGATGGTGATGGACATCGTGGACGAGCAGATCGACACGGTGGGCAAGGCGTTCATGGGCCTCACCCTCGGCTGCGCGCGCTGCCACGATCACAAGTTCGACCCGCTCCCGACCAAGGACTACTACGCCCTCGCGGGGATCTTCAAGAGCACCCGCACGATGGAGACGCTCAACACCGTCGCCCGCGCGCTGGAGCGGCCGATCCCCGACGCCGAAGCGGAGGCGCAGCGGAAAGAGCACCAGCAGAAGGTGGCCGCCCGCCGCGAAGAGCTGCGGAAGGCGACCCTGCAGGCGGACGCGGAAGTCTCGCGCCGGGTGGTCGACGCCCTCCCCCGCTATCTGCTCGCCGGCCTGCAGGCGAAGCTGGAGACCGGCGGCGCGGTGACCGACGCGGAGCTGGCCCGGCCCGGCGCGGTGGTGCTGGAAGCGGAAAAGTTCACACGCGGCGACGTGCAGGTGAGCACCAGCGGCTACGGCGAGGGCATCGGCATCATCGAGAGCGCCGGCCGCTCTGAAGCGTTCACCGAGTACGAGGTGCAGATCGCCCAGGCCGGGCGGTACTCCCTGGCGGTCCGCTACGCCTCCGGCGAGGCCCGGCCGGTGCAGCTCAGCATCGACGGGAAGGCGGTCGCAGACCGCGCCCTGAACGGCGCCACCGGCGGCTTCAACCCGCCGAACCAGCGCTGGGAGCGGATCGCTGCGGTGGAGCTCGCCGCGGGCAAGCACCTCCTGCGGATGGACCAGCGCTCCGCCTCACTCCCCCACCTGGATAAGCTCGCGCTCCTGCCGGAGGTCGCGGACGCCGCGCCGGTCCCCGGCGCCCGCCCGCGGACCCTCTCCCCGGCCGAGCTGGCGAAGAGCCACTCGCTCGACGCGGCGCTGCTGCGGCGCTCCGCCGCCTACCTGGATGCCGCGCGCCAGCAGCCCGGCGCCTCCATCTGGGAGCCGTGGAACCAGCTCGCCGCGCTGCCGGAGGACCGCTTCGCCGCGGAAGCGGAGCGGCTGGTGAACGAGTGGAAGGCGTCCGGCAAGCTGATGACCTGGAGCCCGGCGCTCGCCGGCGCCTTCTCCAGCGCGCCGAAGAGCCTGGCGGAGACCGCCGAGCGCTACCGCGAGCTGTTCCGCCAGGCCAACGACGCCTGGATCCGGCTGCTGGCGGAGAAGCCGGACGCGAAGAAGCTGGAGCATCCGGGCCTGGAGCCGTTCCGCGCCGCGCTCTACGAGGAGCAGGGCGCCTTCGGCCTGGCGAAGGCGGAGCGGCTCTACGCCGGCGCGAGCGCGGAGACGGTCAAGAAGCTGAAGGCGGAGGTGGAGGAGCTGCAGAAGCAGGCGCCGCCGATGCCGGTGGTGCTGGCGGTGGAAGAGGCGAAGGAGATCGCCAACTGCCAGGTCCACCTCCGCGGCAACCACCTGACGCTGGGAGATGAGGTCCCCCGCCGCTTCCCGGTGATCCTGGCGGGCGAGAAGCAGGAGCCGGTCCCCGCCGGCCGCAGCGGCCGGCTGGAGCTGGCGGAGTGGCTGACGGAGCCGGACCACCCGCTCACCGCGCGCGTGATGGTGAACCGCATCTGGCAGCACCACTTCGGCGAGGGGATCGTCCGCACGCCGGACAACTTCGGGCTGCTCGGCGAGAAGCCGACCCATCCGGAGCTGCTCGACTGGCTCGCGAAGCGGTTCGTGGAGAAGGGCTGGTCGGTCAAGGCGATGCACCGGCTGATGATCCTCTCCAACGCCTACCAGATGAGTACCGCGCACCATGCCAAGGCGGCGCTGGCCGACCCGGAGAACCGGCTCTTCTGGCGATTCAACCGGCGGCGGCTGGAGGTGGAGGCGATCCGCGACAGCATGCTCGCGCTCTCCGGCCGGCTCGAACGCACCATGGGCGGCACGCTGCTGCGGACGAAGAACTTCGACTACGTGACGAACGACCAGTCCGGCAACGGCGCCCAGTACGACGCACCGCGCCGCAGCCTCTACCTCCCGGTGATCCGGAACGCCGTCTTCGACGTCTTCCAGATCTTCGACTTCGTGGAGCCGAGCTTCCTGAACGGCAAGCGGGTCAGCACGACGGTCGCCCCCCAGGCGCTCTTCCTGCTGAACGGCCAGTTCGTGCTGGACCAGTCGAAGGCGCTGGCGGAGCGGATGCTGAAGCTGCCCGGGGATGACGGCGCGCGGGTCCGCACCCTCTACCTGGAGGCATTCGGCCGACCCGCGGCGGCGGAAGAGGTGACGGCGGCGCAGCAGTACCTGAAGGCCTACGCCGACCGCCTGGCCGACGAGGAGAAGGACCCGGAGGCGCGCCGCCAGCGGGCGTGGCAGAGCCTGTGCCAGGTGGTCTTCGCCGCCAGCGAGTTCATCTACGTGAATTAGGGGCCAGGGGCCAGGGGCCAGGGGCCAGGGGCCAGGGGCTAGGGTCTAGGGTCTAGGGTCCCGTGCAGCGATCCGCTGAGCGGTGCTCGAGAGAGGCGTTCGGAGCAGTCTTTGGAGTGCGAGAGCTTGCTCTCGCTTTCGGCTGCCGGGCTAAGACTCGGAGGTCGGAAAGCGGCAGCAAGCTGCCGCACTCCACAGGCCGGAGCCGAGGGGTGGTCCATCGCGTGCGAAAGGGCCGGCCGTGACGGATCAGCCCCGGAGGGGCGGCGGATCTCCCCGCCCGCGGAACATCGTTAGTGGAAGAGATCGGTCCGGAATGGCGGACAGGGAGAAGCGACCCGTGAATTGCAATCGGTTTATCCCCGTGCAGAGCCGGCGAGACCTGCTGAAGGTCTCCGCCAACGGCTTCGGCCTGATGGCCCTGGCGGCGCTCTTCCAGGACGAGGCCCGCGCGGCCCAGAAGGCGGCGGCGAAGGCGGGCGCGCGGCCCGCGGCGGCCCCGGTGACGCCTCTCAGCCCCAAGCAGCCCCACTTCAAGCCGAAGGCGAAGCGGATCATCTTCCTCTTCATGCACGGCGGGCCGTCGCAGGTCGACACCTTCGATCCCAAGCCGCTCCTCACCCGGGACAGCGGCAAGCCGTATCCCGGCCAGAAGCCGCGCGTGCAGTTCGCCCAGACCGGCAACCTGCTCAAGTCGCCGTGGGAGTTCAAGCAGTACGGGCAGAGCGGCATCCCGGTGAGCGACCTCTTCCCGCACACCGGCTCCTGCGTGGACGACCTCTGCGTGCTGCGCTCCATCCACGCCGATAACTCCGCCCACGGCGGCGCGCTGCTGCAGCTCCACACCGGGTCCGACACCTTCGTCCGGCCCAGCATCGGCTCCTGGGTCACCTACGGCCTCGGCTCCGAGAACCAGAACCTGCCCGGCTTCGTCACCATCTGCCCCACCCTGGGCCACGGCGGCGTGCAGAACTGGAGCTCCGCCTTCCTACCGGCCGACTTCCAGGGCACCCCCATCGGCAACGCCAGCGTGAAGGCGAAGGAAGCGCAGTTCAAGTACATCCGGAACCCGGAGACCACCGCCGACCTCCAGCGGGTGCAGTTGGAGATGCTGGAGCGGATGAACCGCCGTCACCTGGAGAGCATGGGGCCGGACCCGCAGCTCGAGGGGCGCATCAACTCGTTCGAGCTGGCGTTCCGCATGCAGAGCGCCGCGCCGGAGCTGATGGACATCTCCGACGAGTCGCCGGAGACGCTGAAGCTCTACGGCATCGGCGAGGAGCCGACCGACAACTTCGGCCGCCAGTGCCTCCTCGCGCGCCGGTTCGCGGAGCGGGACGTCCGCTTCATCCAGTGCACCCACAGCTACAAGTGGGACCAGCACGGCGACCTCCGCAACGGCCACAGCCAGAACGCGAAGGAAGTCGACAAGCCGATCGCGGGTCTCCTGAAGGACCTGAAGGCGCGCGGCCTGCTGGACGATACCCTCGTCTGGTGGGGCGGCGAGTTCGGCCGCACCCCGACCGCGCAGGGGAACGACGGGCGCGACCACAACCCGCACGCCTTCAGCATGTGGCTGGCCGGCGGCGGCGTGAAGGGCGGCATGACCTACGGCGCCACCGACGACTACGGCTACTACGCGGTCGACAACAAGGTGCACATGCACGACCTGCACGCCACGATCCTGCACCTGCTCGGCCTGGACCACGAGCGGCTCACCTACCGCTACGCCGGCCGCGACTTCCGCCTCACCGACGTGCACGGCCACGTGGTGAAGGAGATCATCGGGTAGGCAGCGCTTTTCGCCCGGGGCTCGCCGCGGCTACCGATCCGAGTCAGTTCCGCACCATCTCGGGCCGGTAGCCGCGCAGCAGCCGGCTGTCCGGATAGAGCCGGAGACCCTCGTCGAGGGTGGCCAGCGCCTCGTCCCACCGCCCGAGCCCGCGCAGTGCCTGGGCCCTATCGCTGTAGAGCGACTCGGCGACGTTCTGGTAGACTTCGGGGCTTTCGAGATCGCCGAGACGCAGCGGCAGCACCTCGAGACCCTTCTCTGCCGCTGCGAGGGCCTCTTCAAAACGGCCGAGCCAGACCAGTGCCAGCGCCTTGCCCGCCCAGGGATCGGCGTGACGCGGCTCGATGGCCAGGGCGCGCTCGTAGTAGCTGAGTGCTATGGCGCAGCCGGTTTTCGCGTCCCGTATCTCGGGACAATCGATGTCGTCCCACTCCAGCAGGGCGAGATCGCCAGCGAGGGTCAGCGCCTCCAGGTGATCGGGCTCGATCTGGAGTGCTTCCAGGAGACAGCGCCATGCCTGCGGCTCGTTTCCCTCACCGGAGCTCCGGCAGGAGAGTTTCAGCGCTCGTCGGAAGAGCGCTTCAGCATCCGGGTGACTCATTAACCTCCTTCTGCCCCCACGACTGCGGGCATCCTCACGCGTAGACTACCGACAATTGTAATGATACCGGATCGCAGTACGCCGGTAGACAGGGGCCACGGACGTGCACATCGCGGAGGTCGCGCTCAGTTCGGAGACAGGCGAGGAGGGACTGGAGGCCCTGGGTAACCTCCTGGGTGCTTACCGTCTGAACGGCCAGGCGCTCGGCCGGGAGTTTCCGCTGTACGAGCGGGACGGCGCCTATCGGGCGGTGGTGCTGGTGCCCGCTCGGGACTCTCTCGAGCCGCGGTATGCCAACCGCTGGGTTGCCGATTGGCTAGCCGACATCAGCCGGATCTCGCATCACGCGCCGGTGATCTCGATACTGGGTGAGGCCCCGGACGCCCGCGATCCCTGCGCGTGCGAGGAGCGTACCTCGCTCATCCTCTACACCACCTATGTCTCGCTGGAATCGTGCCTGCGGTGCGGGGACTGCTTCGACCCGGTGCCGCTCTACACCATTCCCGCGACGGCGGACGCGGAATACCACGACATTCTCTCCTGGCAGAGCGATTACCAGGCGTGCGACCAGCTCCAGATGAACTGCCGCACGGGAGAGCGGTTCGGACTGCGGGAGCTGTCCCGGCTCGACAGCAGCCTCTCCCGCCGCGGCCTGGAGATCTGTCGAAAGATCGAGGCGGGCACCGGCTTGCCGACGTTCTACTACCTCTTGCGCTACTACGGAGTAAGCGCTCGCCGGGAGCGGGAGCGGCCCTGCCCCGGGTGTGGGCAGCCCTGGCGCCTGGATGAGCCGCTGCACCGCCTCTTCGACTTCCGCTGTGAGCCGTGCCGCCTGCTCTCCAACCTCGCGTCAATGGTGCGATAGGCGCCGGCTCTCACCGGAAGCGAGCCTCAGCTTCTCCTGCCCGGGCGGAGTAAGCGGGGCGAGGTAGAGGTTCCGGTTCGGGAAGTCAATGAGCATCCGGAACTGCGACAGAACGTTCATCCCCAGGGTAATCGGTGAAGCGGCGCCTTCCCCCTCCAAGTACGCGACCTCGGGCCCGGAGATGGTGTGCGGGCCGATGCGGATGGTCGGAATGCGGGTGCGGCGCAGCCGTTCTGCCGAGAAGCCGCTGGAGTACGGCTCTATCAACCCGTCAGGCTTCAGCCGCAGCGCCTCCGCCATCTCTCCGGTGATGAAGGTGATGGAGGACCCGGTGTCGAGGACCGCGGCTTGCTCGATGCCGCCGAAGTTAACGAGCAGCCAGAAGAGTCCTCCGGAGGCCCGGGTGATCGGGATCGGATCGCCGAACTGGAGCGCCGCCAGCTCACGCCGGGAGACCTGAGGCAGAAGCGCGCAGCGGGAAAGCTCCGGATCGAGGACCCACGCGGTCCTTTCGAGCGCGTCGGTCCCCAGGCTGCCGTCGGGCGCCCCGTCAACCGGCCACTCCGCACCACTTTTGACGAGGCGGAAGGAAGGCTCGTTGATCCCGCGCCTGCTCAGCGGAGTGTGAGAGACATAGCTGGGCCCGGGATCTTGACGGTAGAGGAGCAGCGGCAGGTTCCGGAACACGACCGGTGCGATGTTCAGACGGTCGATCGTCACGCAGGTGGTGTTCGGGTTCCGCGGGAGCTGCATGAGCGAGCGCTTCGGGCGCAATCCGAGTTGCCCGGCGACGGTCGCCCTGGCCTGCGAGTGGCGAATCGCCGTGTCTACCACCAGGCGGAGGTGCTGGCCGCCGGCGACCTCCGCGGTCACGACCGGCTGGTGCTGGGGAGAGGCCTCCAACGGGTGCCAATGCGGGTCGGACGCTCCACGCGGAATTCGTTCAAGGAAGAGGGCGCCGGCTCCGGCGAGCAGCGCGAGGACGAGCAGGACGTAGGCGCCGCGAGGAAGCTTCACCTGTCCTGGCTCCTGTGCCCGGCCGCCGCCGGCAAGAGATGGCGGGCAGGCTGCCGCCCGCCATCCGTGCTCTGGAGCTGGACGCCCGCCGTCAGTCGAGCGGCTCCAGCACGATGTTGCGGTAGAAGACCTCCGCGCCCTCGGACTGCAGGTTGATCTTGCCCCGGGTGCGGCTCAGGTTGGTGCCGACCATGTTCACCTTGCCGTTGACCCAGTGCTCCACGCGGTTACCGCGCGCCACCACCGTCACGGTGTTCCACTCGCCGTGCGGCTTCTCGTGGTCGGCGAACTTGACGGCGCGCTGGTAGTCCTTGCCGCCGCCCAGCTTCTTGCCGAGCACGAAGAGCGACGGCGCCTCGGTGCCGCCGGTGATCAACCACATGTCGCCGGTGTCGCCCTCCTGGATCTGCAGCTCGTAGGAGTTGGCCCACACCAGGTCCGGGCCGACCACGTGGTAGAGCAGGCCGGCGTCGCGCACCGCGTTCTCGCGCGGCGGCCACTTCTTCTGGCCCCACTTGAAGTCGACGCTTAGCCGGTAGTTCTCGTACTCCCGCTCCGTGCTGAGGTAGCCGAACGTCTGCCCGCTGACGTGAATCACCCCGTCCTCGACCTTGAAGACGCCCTGCGGGTCCTGGTTCTTGCCCACGCCGTCCAGGAAGGTGTACCAGCCGTCCAGGTTCTTGCCGTTGAAGAGCACCTGCCGCCCCGGCTGCCCCGCCGCGGAGCCGCTCGAGGCCCCCAGCGCCAGCGCCGCCGCCGCCGCGGCGAGGACCGCCATTCCGAGCCGAGCCATACCCGATCGCATGCTTCGTTGTCCTTTCCCACGCCTCTGCCGGCCGAAGCCGGTCTGGAGGGAAAGTTCACCGCGCGGGGAGAGGATTCCCCCGGCCACCGGTAGCGAGCCGGGCACCGGAGAGGCATCACTCGGTGGCGAACGACTCCAGGCCGGCGGGGAGCTCCACCCAGCGGTCTTCCCGGAAGACGGCGCCGTGGCTCGCCGGATCGAAGCCCTCCGGCCAGACCGTGAGCTCGTCGTAGAGCGCGGAGGTGAGCGCGGCGCCGTCCAGTGCGGCGCCGCGCAGGTCCGCCCCGAAGAGCGCGGTATTCCGGAGATCGGCGCCGCGCAGGTCGGCGCCGCGCAGGTCCGCGCGCCGGGCGAAGGAGAACTGGAGCCGCGCGTCTCGCAGGCTGGCGCCGCGCAGGTTGCTCTCGGTGAGGTCGGCCGCCGCGAGGTTCGCCCCCGCGGCGGCGGCGGAGGTCAGGACGGCCCGCCGCAGGTCCGCGCCGGCGAGGACAGCGCCCTCCAGGCGGGCGCCGCGGAGGTCGACTCCCGAAAGCCCGCGCTGCCGGAGGTTCTGCCCGGTCAGCCGGGCGCCGGCCAGACTGCCGCCGCGCAGCAGGGCATACTGGACGCTGCACTGCCGGAGCGCCGCATCCGCCCCGGCAAGCGCGAGCCCGAGCGCGAGCACGACCGCCACTCTCCTGACCTGCATCCGGCTCCGTTTCATCGGCATCCCATTCCTAGAAGAGTCTGAAATGGTGTTCGGCGCCGGGCGGACGCTCCCTCCCAGGCGAGCCGCATCGGGAGCTGCTTCGCTCGCGGCGGGTAGGAGTGCCGCCTCGAAACCGCGAACTCCCCTGCGGCCGATCCGGCCGCCAGGAGCCCGCCATGTCCTCTCTCGAGCAGATCTATTCCCGCATTCGCCCCGGCCGCCTGATCCACGGCATCGCCGCCGCGCTCCTCCCGTTCCGGGAGGACGGCCGCATCGCGGAAGACGACTTCGCGCGCCACCTCCAGGCAACCCACGCCGCCGGTCTCACCAACGCGGTGAACATGGACACCGGCTACGCCAACCTGCTCTCGGACGAGGAGAAGGAGCGGGTGCTCCGCGTCACGCGCGAGGCGCTGGGGCCGGAGGTCGACTTCGTCGCCGGCGCCTTCGTAGAGGGGCGCGAGGGGGAGGTGGCGGCGCTCTACCGCCGCGAGATCGACCGCATCCACGCCTTCGGAGGCACCCCGATCCTCTTCCAGACGAGCCGGGTTCACGGCAGGTCGCCGTCCGAGAAGGTGGCGCTCTACCGAGAAGTCTGCCGCGGGCAGGGGCGCGTGCTCGGCTTCGAGCTGGGGAAGATGTTCGCTCCGAACGGGGAGATCTGGGACGAGGAGACGTTCCGCGGCATGCTGGAGATCCCGGAGCTGGTCGGCGCCAAGCACTCCTCGCTCAGCAAAGTGGAGGAGCTGAAGCGCCTGGAGCTGCGCGATCGCCTCCGCCCGGAGTTCCGCGTCTACACCGGCAACGACCTCGGGATCGACATGATCGAGTACGGCAGCGACTACCTCCTCGGGCTCGCCACCTTCTGCCCGGAGAAGTTCGCGGAGCGGGACCGCCTCTGGGCCGCGGGCGATCCCGCCTACCTGGAGCTGGCGGAGGCGCTGCAGTACCTGGGGAACGTCGCCTTCCGGAGCCCCGTGCCGGCGTACAAGCACTCCGCCGCCCACTTCCTCCACCTGCAGGGCCGCCTCGCCACCGCCCGCACGCACCCCCGGAGCCCGGAGCGCCCGCCGTGGGAGCCGGAGATCCTGCGGAGCTGTTTGGAGCGGCTGGCGTTGGGATAGCGTGTTCCGGGCGTTGGGTACCGCTCCGCCGTGGTATGACCCCGGGGCATTGTCTCCCGCTCCCGTTCCAGGAGCCCCGGTATCTCACCGAGGGTCGACCCCGAGCCCTTGTCTCCGGCGCCAGCCCTGGCGACATACTGTAGACGAAATCAGCGGGGCAGGAGGATCACCGGCTGCGAGCACTCCGGCGAGATTCCCCTGACGGGGAAGCGGTGGCAAGTGTCACACGCTGTAAAGTTGGTGCGCCCCGGGGCGCAGAGTATGTTTTGCCGGCTGCAGGGCGGGTACTCGCTTTACAGCCGGAATCAGGGCCGGAGGTCCGC
>JBKBRF010000082.1:0-14555 GCA_046292385.1 Armatimonadota bacterium
AGTCTCCCTTTCGACGAGAGGGAATCTCATCCGGGCTAGCCTGTGGAGTGCGAATGCTTGCTTTCGCGCCCCGCGCCAGCGGGGCACCGGAGAAGCTTCCCGATTTCGCCAACAGTATCCTTGCGCGGCCTCCCTTCCGGAATGCACTCCCTCACGCAGAGGGGTGGCCTCGCCGCAGGTGCTCCAGGCGTGTGCCGCCGCGGCTCACCCTCTTCCAGGGTGCCGTCTTACTTCTTCGCCGGGACCGGCTTTCCGGCGACTTTCTGCCATGAGGACGTCCAGCTCAGCTCCATCGTGCCCTGGCCGTTGAGCTCGCCCTTCACGCCGTCCTCGTCAATGGTGCCGGTCATTCCGGCGGGACCCCGAAGGCGGGCGGAAAGGGTGCGCTGGAGGTCGAGCGCGTGGTAGAGGTCGCCGGTGAGCTGCGCCTTGAGCGGGCCGGGCGCGCCTTCCTCCGCCGCCTCGAGATCGAGGGTGATGGCGACGTGCGCGCACTGCCGGCCGGCGAACGGCTTGATCCCTACCAGCCTGCCGGTGAGCTCCGCCTTGGTGGCGCCCTGGAAGAGCCGCTGCGCGGCCTTCGGGTCGACGGCCCACTCCTCTCCCACCGCCAGCGCCCGGGGCGGGAAGAAGTGGAACCCGGAGTCCTCCAGGGCGCCCTTCAGCTCGTCGCGCTCCTCTGCCGCAAGCGTGCCGCGGGCCACGGTGACGGTGGTCTTCCCGCCGGAGCGGCGGACGGTGACGGTCTTGCCCTGGCGACCCAGCACGCGGGTCTCCGGCTGCCCCGCCTCGTTCGTCTCCTGCACCCGGGCGATCGAGTAGACGCGGCGGAGCGCGGAAGGTCCTTTCGAGTCGGCAGCCAGGATCGTCTCCGTATACTTCTCTCGCTCCCGCGAGGCGTACCGGATCGGCGGCAGGTCGAGCCCGGAGCCGCTCAGGGTGACGTCCATCGAGACCGCCATGACGCTCTCGTTGGTGCTGACGTCTCCCGCGGCGACCAGCTCCTTCAGCGTGTACTTCTTCGGCTGCTGCGCGGCGGAGCCGGTAGCGAGCAGCACCGCCGCGGCAGCCGCGGCGGACAACAGCGCTCGACGGTGGTAAGGCATCGTCATTCCTCTGGTCGGGCCGGGTCGGAGTAGATCAACACGAGATTGCCGGCCGGGTCGCGCGCCACGAAGTCCCGGCTGCCCCAGGGATGCTCGCGGATGCCGCGGAGGAGCTCCACTCCGGCCGCGGCGAGGCGCGCGTGCTCCGCGTCGAGATCGTCCACCTCCAGCGCGAGCTGCCAGCCCGACGCGGGAGTATCGAGCACCCCGGCGGAGGCGAGGTCCTGCTCCATCAGCTCGACCTCTGCTTCCCCGGCGGCGAGAAACGCTCCGCGGTCGCCCGGCAGGTCCCACCCGCCGGTTTCCGGCAGGCGCAGCACGTCGCGGTAGAACTCCCGCAGGCGCTCCCAGTCGGAGCTGGGCGCGTGGATCAGGCGCAGTCTTCGGATCGGCATCGGAATAGAGGTGGACCGGTCCCCAGCCTGAGCATAACACGCGCGGGGGTGAACCGCTGGGGGCCGGCGTGCGTCTACTTCTATTGCTGCAGTGGACAATTCGGTCTAGAATGAATCGTCCACCTCGTTTTACCCTGCGCCCATCCCCTTCAGGAGTACCCACCGGATGCGCCCTGTACTTCGTGTGTCGCTCGCCGCTCTGCTGCTCGGAGCCTCAGCCGCGGCATGGTCGAGCCCCTACAAGCTCGCCGACGCCTACTTCGAGCTGCGCGACCGCGCGCAGGTGGTGGTGGACTTCAGCGAAGGCGAGGTGCAGACGCAGCCGCAGCAGTTCGAAGGCAAGCTGCTGGAAGTGCGCGGGCTCATCTCCGCCGTGGTCGACTCGGGCAGCCAGCTCACGCTCCTGATCCAGCCGCCCGCGCCCGGCTCCCCCGCGATGACGGTGCTGGTGAATTCCGAGAAGAAGCCCGCCGGAACCGAATTCCTCGACGTCCGCAACACTATCCGCGCGCTCTGCCGCGTGGTGACCCTGGAAGGCTCCGCCAGCGGCGCGCTGGAGCTGGTGCGTGTGGTGAAGGAGCACGAGGCGGCGGCGATCGACCAGTCCCGCCAGAGCGCCCGCGAGGCGGCGGAGGCGAAGCGCGCGGCGGAAGCGCGGAAGCAGGCGCTGCAGCGGCAGCAGCCGCTCACCAGCCGTCACAGCGTCGGTTCGGCGGTCCGCCAGGCGCCGGTCCGCCCGAAAGCGGCGCCGCAGGCCCCGGGCCGCACCTACACGCGGCACGAGCTGGTCGATGTCTACGGCAACGCCGTCCGCTACTTCAACCGGCGCCTGAGCGTGCCGGAGTCGAAGGAGATCGCCGGGATCATCCTCGAGTACTCCGACCGCTACGGCCTCGACCCGCGGCTGGTGATGGCGGTGATCGCCGTGGAGAGCAACTTCAACGCCGGCGCCGTCTCCCACGCCGGCGCGCAGGGCCTGGGGCAGCTGATGCCGGGGACCGCCGGCGACCTGGGTGTCGCGAACCCGTTCGACAAACGGTCGAACCTGGAGGGCAGCACCCGCCTGTTGAGCCGGCACATCCAGAACATGTCGAAGGACGGCAAGCCGACCGAGGAGGCGATCCGCCTCGCCCTGGCCTGCTACAACGCCGGTGCCGGCGCGGTGAAGAAGTACAAGGGCATCCCGCCGTACCGCGAGACCCAGAACTACGTCAAGAAGATCACGCGGCTCTACCGCCAGATGTGCGGCTACGAAAATTAGCCCGCGCTCCCAACTCGCTCTCCACGACGGCACAGCCTCCCCGGCTGTGCCGTCCGTACATCCGGAGGTCCGTATGTCGTTCCTCAAGCGCCTCTTCGGCCATCCTCCCGTGCCGGAGTGGGCGTCGTTCCTCAAGCCGGAGCAGTTCGACCGGTTCATCTCCCTGGTGGAGCGGGAGCTTCGACGTCTCGGTTTCGCGTTCCAGACGGACCGGAGCGCCGGCGTGATCGCCGCCAGGAAGGAGGGCCGGCAGGACTCGCATCAGCTGGGGCTGACTAACCTGGCGCAGCGGTGCGCGCAGACTTCGGAGGCTGATTGGCCGGATGTGGTGGCCAAGCACGTGGGCGCTCTCGTCTCGATCGAGTCAAGCCAGACATTCCTGGAGTCGCTCAAGAACGACTTCGAGAAGGCCCGAGAGCTCCTCAAGATTCGGATCTACGACGCCGCGGCCCTCGCTGAGATGCCGGAGGGAAGCCACGTTTACTGGCGACCGGCAGACGGGATAGTCGCCGCGCTGACCTTCGACCTTCCGACCACGGTGGCGACGGTGAGCTCCGATCATGTGGAGGCCTGGGGCCGCGAGCCGGAAGAGCTGTTCCGCATCGGCCTGGAGAATGTCCGGGCCACGCGGCTGCAAGCGGAGGAGGTCGCGGTGGATGAGGAGGTCCGGATCACTGTGCTGGAGGCGGAGGCAGAAGACTTCTTCACCGCCACCCGCGCGCTCGTGCTGGAGGACTACCTGGATCCGATCCCGGAGCTGGGGGCGATCGTCGCCATCCCTCACCGGGAGGCGCTGCTGGTCTACCCAATCCGGGACTCCTCCGTGCTCCCCGCGATCCAATCGCTGCTCCCGATCACCCTGGGGATGTACGACGAAGGGCCGGGTTCGATCAGCCCGCACCTCTTCTGGTGGCACCGGGGAGAGCTGACCTGCCTGCCGGCAGCAGTAGAAGGCGACACGATCGAGTTCCAGCCGCCGAGAGAGTTCGTCGACGGGGTGCTCAGCCGGGTAGTGGAATCTACTTAAGCTCCGACTCGCCGTCTTTGTAGTGGAGGAGCCGGGGGAAACGAGAAGCGATGCCGAGCACCACGAAGAGGCAGCCGATCCCCCCGGAGATGACGGAGAACGGCGCGCCGAGCCAGCCCGCCACGAGCCCCGCCTCCAGCTCGCCGAGCTGGGGCCCGCCGCGGACGAAGAGCATGTTGATGGCGGTCATGCGGCCGCGCATCTCGTCCGGCGTGTAGAGCTGGCGGATCGTCTGCCGCAGCACCATGCTCACCGTATCGGCCGCGCCGGTGCCGACCAGCGCCAGGAAGCAGATCCAGAAGGAGCGGGAGAGGCCGAAGGCAATCGTCGCCAGGCCGTAGCAGAAGACGGCCGCGAGCACGGCAGCGCCCTGACGGCGGATCGGCGGCGCGAGGGAGAGCCCCAGGGCGGCGGCGACCGCCCCGACCGACGCCGCGGCCGAGAGCCAGCCGTATCCCGCCGGCCCGACCTTCAGGATGTCCCGCGCATAGACCGGCAGCAGGATACTGGCGGAGGAGAAGAAGCTCGCCAGGAAGTCGAGCACCATCAGCGAGAGCAGCAGCCGGGAGTTGAGGACGAAGCGGAGTCCTTCGACGGCGGACTGCAAGCTCACGCGCGGGCGCGGAGCGTCGGAGCCGGGCGAGACCGGCCGCATCAGGAGCAGCGCCGCGATCACCGCGCCGAACGACACGGCGTTGGCCGCGTAGACCCAGCCGACTCCGAGCTGCGCCACCACCAGGCCCATCAGCGCCGGCCCGGCGATCGAGGCGAGCTGGGAGCTGATCGAGTTGAGGCTCACGGCCTTCGCCAGCAGCTCCCGCGGGATCAGGAGCGGGGTTAGCGACTGCCGCGCCGGGGCGTCGAGCGAGCCGATGCCGGCCGTGAACCCCGCCACCGCGTAGATGAGCCAGGGCGTGTCGTAGCCGTTCAGCGTCGCCCACGAGAGCCAGCCGGCGAGCAGCGCCATCATGCTCTGGGAAAAGAGCATCAGCATTCGCCGGTTCAGTGCGTCCGCAAGCACGCCGCCGATCAGCGCGAAGGCGATGAGCGGCAGCAGCCGCGCCAGGCCGATCCAGCCGAGCGCGTACTCGGAGTGGGTGAGCTCGTAGACGTGCCAGAGCAGTGCCGCGCTCTGCATGCGGGTGCCGACCAGCGAAGAGACCTGCCCCATCCAGAGGAGCCGGAAGTCGCGGTACTGGAGCACCGTCAGCGGCGTTGCGGATCGGTTCGGCAGGGACATACTTCAGGGCCGCCGTACCGCAGCAGCACGACGGCAGCGTGGCGAAGGGCGGGGGGATAGGAGGCGCAAGGGAGGGGCGGCACTGCTGCTCCTCCTTTCGAGTCTCTCATCTTACGGCACGTGAAACAGGAGATTCTCCCCGGAAGCGGCGTCGAAGAGATGGAGTTTCTCGGGTCGGAAGCGGAAGCGCGCGGTGTCGCCGCGGTCGAGCCGGCAGTCCGGATCGGCGCGCAGCCGCAGCGTCTCGCCCTCCACCGTGACCGTGAGGAAGACGTCGGAGCCGACCGGCTCCCGCACCGTCACCCGTCCGTCGATCCAGGGGTCGGTGGTGGGTCCCTCTGCTCCGGCGAGCTGCACGTCTTCCGGCCGGATCCCGAGGCGCACCTTTTCTGGGGACCCCAGCCGCTCGCGGACCGCCTGGGAGAGCGGCACCCGTATGCCGGGGGCGACGAACGCCGCGTCCGCCAGCTCTCCGCTTACGAAGTTCATCGGCGGGCTGCCCATGAACCCGGCGACGAACTCGTTGGCCGGGCGGCGGTAGATGTCGTCGGGTGTGCCGAGCTGCTGGAGCCGCCCGCCGTGCATCACGGCGATCCGGTCGCTCATCGTGAGCGCCTCGGCCTGGTCGTGCGTCACGTAGACGAATGTCTTCTCCAGCTCGTAGTGGAGCCGCTTCAGCTCCGTGCGCATGGTGATCCGGAGCCGCGCGTCGAGGTTGGAAAGCGGCTCGTCGAGCAGGAAGACCCGCGGGTCCCGCACGATCGCCCGCGCCAGCGCCACCCGCTGGCGCTGACCGCCGGAGAGCTGCCGGGGGCGGCGGTCCAGCAGGTGAGAGATCTCCAGCCGCTCCGCCGCGGCGCGCGCCCGCTCCTCCGCCTCCGCCCGCTTCATCCCCCGGTTCAGCAGCCCGAAGGTGATGTTCTGCAGGCAGGTCATGTGCGGGTAGAGCGCGTAGGTCTGGAACACCATCGCGATGTCCCGCTTCTCCGGCGGCAGATGCCCCACTTCCACCCCGTCGAAGCGGATGCTGCCCGAAGTCAGCTCCTCCAGCCCCGCCAGCAGGTTCAGCGTCGTCGTCTTCCCGCACCCGGAAGGCCCGAGCAAGGTGAGGAACTCGCGGTCCCGCACCCGCAAGTCGAGGCACTCCACCGCGCTCACCGCGCCGAACCGCTTGTGGACCTTCTCCAGGATCACTTCAGCCATGCGATCGCTCTTTGTGTAAGAAGGGGGATGAGGGGATGTGGGGGGATAAGGGGATGGGACTCTTAAGGGCCTCGACTCGCCGGAAATCGGCCTTCTCTTTCGCGAAGTTCACCAGGATCCCCAGCTCGAGTCCGGTGGCTTTCAGATAGGACCGGAGCTGCGCGTAGTGAGCCCGGCTGAGCTCTTCAACCGTCTTCAATTCGATGATGATCCTGCCTTCCACCAGAATGTCGAGCCGGTGTGTCCCCACCTCCTCACCGTCGTAGACGACGGTAATCGACTTCTCCTTCTCCACCCGCAAGCCACGCTTCACCAGCTCGAGAATGAGCGCCTCCCGATAGATGTTCTCGAGAAATCCAGGTCCGAGCACCTGGTGCACCCGAATGATCGCACTGATCACGAGTCGGGTAAGTGCTGCATCATCCATCACGAAGCCTCGATTCTGGAGCGAGCGCCCGAATCTGCCGGAACGCAACGCCAATGGTCGGGTGCCAATTTGCAGGTCCCATCCCCATATCTCCCCCCATCCCCCTCATCTCCCTTCTTACACCAACAGCTACCCGGTAACGGCCCCGCCCAGGCCGCGGACGATGTAGCGTTGGAAGAGGAACGCCAGGACGACCGGGAGGAGGACGGCGAGGACGCCGCCGGCGGCGATGAGCGGGAACGGGATGTCGATTTCGGAGACGAAGTCGCTCACCAGCACGGTGACGGTGCGGGCGTGGCGGGTGGTGAACAGGAAGGCGTACAGGAACTCGCCCCAGGAGAAGATGAAGGAGAAGATCCCCGCCGCTACCAGCCCCGGCGCGGTGACGGGGAGGAAGACTCGGAGCAGCGACTTGAGCCGGGAGCAGCCGTCGACCCGGGCGGCGCGCTCCAGGTCGAGCGGAACGGTCTGGAAGTAGCCTTTCAGGAGCCAGATGGTGAACGGCAGGGTGAAGGTGCTGTGCGCCAGGATGACGGAGAGCGGCTGGTCCAGCAGTCCCGCGTTCTTGATCAGCAGGTACATCGGGATCATGAGCGCGACCGCCGGGATGCTGCGGCTCACCAGGTAGAAGAGCAGCAGCGGCAGCGTGGCACGGGTGGGGATGCGGGCGAGCGCGTAGGCGGCCAGGGAGCCGAAGCACAGGTTCACCAGCGTCACGCAGAGGGCGATCAGCACGCTCGTCATCAGCGCCGGCACGAACCCGCGCGCATTCTCCTGCCCCAGGAACGCTCCGTCCCGCGCGTCCTCCGGTGCCGGGGCGGCGGCCGCGGGCAGGAACGCTGCGTAGGCGTCGGCGGTGGGGCGGGTCGGCACGAGGCGGCCGAGGCTGAGCTCGCTCTCCGTGGAGAAGCTGGCGGCGACGAGCCAGGCGAACGGCGCCAGCAGGTACGCGGTGGCGAGCAGCGCCAGCAGGTAGGTCGCCAGGGCGCTCCAGCGGGAGGGCCTCATGCCTGTACCGCTCCCCGCCGGTAGAGGAGGCGGATGTACGCGACGGTGATGCCGAGCGTGATCAGCGCGATCAGGTACGCATAGGCGTTGGCGTGCCCGAAGCTGAGGAAGCTGAACGCCGACTTGTAGGTCTGCCAGGCGATGACGTGAGTCGCCCGCCCGGGGCCGCCGCCGGTGAGGGTGTAGATCAGGTCGAAGGTTCGGAATGCGCCCATCGTCTGGAAGATCGCCACGATCAGCAGCGGGTGGAGCAGCCAGGGCAGGGTGACGTACCGGAACGTCCGCCAGGGGGTGCTGCCGTCGACCCGCGCCGCGCGGTACTGGTCGGCCGGGATCGCCTGCAGCGCCGCGAGGAAGACGATGGTGGCGAACGGCACCTCTTTCCAGACGTGCGCCGCCGCCGCCGCGGGGAGAGCCGCGGCCGCGTCGCTGAGCCAGGTCTGCTTCGCGGGGAGCAGGGCTCCGAGCCAGGTCGGCTGCAGGGCGCCGAGCACCGCGTTGACCCCGCCGTTCTTCCCCAGGATGCCCGCCCACATCAGGCCGTTTACCACCCCCGGAATGGCCCATGGGATCAGCAGCAGGGCGCGGAGAAAGGCGCGGCCTTTGAACTCCGCGTTCAGAAGCAGCGCCAGCCCGAGGCCAACCAGCAGCACGCCGGCGACCGACATCCCGGCGAAGGCAAGCGTCACCCGGAGCGCGTCCCAGAACTGCGGATCCTGCAGGATCCGCTGGTAGTTCTCCGAGCCGACGAAGGCGGTGTCGGCCGGCCGGCGCAGGTTGTACCGGTGCAGGCTCATCCAGAAGCTGTAGCCGACCGGATAGAGCACCAGCGCCAGGATCAGCAGCACGGAGGGCGCGTTGAGCAGCGCCACCCAGCCGCCGTCCGTCTGCCACCAGGGGCGCCGGCCCTGCTTGGGAGGGATGTTTACTGCCATCGGCTTCGCAGGCGGCGGCACTCGGCGGCGATCCGCGCCAGCCCGTCTCGAGGGGTTACGCGCCGGAGCAGGATCTCCTGGATCTCCGCCTGGTAAAACGCGTCGAGCTCCGCGAACCAGGGCGCCTTGATGCACTCGCGCGGGCGCGCGGTGGCGGCCTGGCTCCGGATCTTGTCGATCTCGCCCCAGCCGGCGGTGGAGCGGACGACCTCCGGGTCCTCCATCAACGAGGGAAAGGCGAACCCGAGGCCCTTCGCCAGGTACCAGAATCGGGCGGTGGAATACTCTCCGCGCGGATCTTTCCCGCCGAGATACTCCAGCAGCCTCCAGGTCTCCTCCGGGCGGCGGCAGGAAGTCGGGACGCCGTACATCCGCGTCCAGCCGAGCGTGCCGGACAGCCCCGGCTCCAGCGAGGGGTAGGGCGCCATCACCGCCTCGCCGGCGACCGCGCTCCGCTTCGGGTCGTTCAGGTACTGGAGGTCGTACTTGCTGATCGCCACCATCGCCTGCGAGCCGGCGGCGAACAGGTCCCGCACCAGCGCGGTCGTAAAGCTGGCGGGGAGGTCGATGATGCGATGCCGGTGGATGCCATCCACCAGCCACTGCAGCACCCGCTCCGCGCGGCGGTCCGGGTCGTCCGGAAAGATCGGCTCCAGGTCGGCCGTGAAGAGCTTTGCCTCGCTGGCGTACATCAGCGCCCAGAAGTCGTTCATCCCGAGCGGTGCCTGCTTGAATCCGAGCACCAGCGGATGCTCTACCGGTCCCGCCGGGCCGGAGATCCGCCGCTCCCGGATCTTCACGCACTGCTCCGTCACTTCATCGAGCGTGCGCCCGCACTCTGAGAAGCCGGCTTCCTCCAGCATCCGCCGGTTCCAGACCCAGATCGCGAAGTCGGAGTAATAGGGGAGCCCGTACAGCCGCTCACCCAGGGTGAGCGCCTCCCAGTTGAACGGGAAGACCTGCTCGCGGTAGGAGAGCGCCCCGGGGAAGGCGTCGATCGGCTGCAGCCAGCCCGCCTCCGCCCATTCGGCGAGATGGTCGTCCCGCACGTAGACCAGGTCGAGCGGGGTTTCAGCGAGGAACTGCGCCACCATCTTGTCGTGGTAGGCGCCGGACATCGCGGCGTAGTCGACCTCCAGGTCGCTGCCGAGCTCCCTCAGGCGCTTCAGGTTGGCGCGCACCAGGTCCGGCTCGTACGGCCACCCGCGCAGGATCAGGGCGTCGGGGTCGACCGGCGGCGCGCAGCCGGAGCCGCCCGCGGCCAGCGCGGCGGCCGCCGAGAGTCCCGCTGCCTGCGCCAGGAAAGTCCGCCGGTTCATCGTAGCCGACTGTTCGTCAGCCGCCGCGGCGTTCCCTTGGCGGGGCTTACCAGGCGGCTGCCTCCACCAAAGGATGACAGGCAGGCGCCCGGGGGCTAACCGGATGTCGGATCGCGGCCGGGAGGGACAGACCAGAATACTACACTATGAAGCCCGCCCGGGATGTCCGGCGACTGGGGAGATGCCGGGTCCTCTACTGCGCTCCCGCGCGGCGGGCGGGCTTCGGCTTTCCCGGGGACGGAGCTCGATGGGAACCGGAACCGTGTAGGCCGGGTCCAGCAGGTGCGGAACCCCTTCTACAGCTCCTCATCCCACCCCGCGGGCTCCATGTTTGAGACTTTCCTGCTCGGGTAATGATAACCAGGCGCTCGCAAGGCAAGCGCTCTTTACCCGGTAAACGAAGTAGCCATCCCCTCGGGCTCGGAGATAACGGAACGCCTTTACGTATGCAGGCGCGCCCTGCGCCGCATGTAGGAGCCCACTGAGTTGAAACGATTCCTCTTAACGCTGCTTCCGGCGGCGCTGCTCTGCCTGGCTGTCCCCAGCGAGGCCCGCCCCCGGTTCGGTCGTGTTCAAGGCACCATCTCGGCCGTCAGTGTCGTCCCAGCTACGGTCACCATCACCCCTGCGGCCGGCGCCGACGTGGTGTTGAACGTCTCGACCTCCACGAAGGTGATCGCGGACGACGAGCGCGGCTCCCTGGCCGATCTCGTGGTGGGCGCGGACGCCCGCGCGAAGTACGAGCTCCGCACCGGAAACGCCCTCCAGATCCACCTCGACGAGCCGGACACGGAGGTCGAAGCCACCGGTGTGGTGACCGCCGCGAGCTTCGATGAGCTCACCGGAACCGGGCAGGTCTCGATCGACACCAACAACGATCCGACGATCGCCGAGCTGAACCTGACCGTCGACTCCGCCACCGAGCTCCGGCTCGGCCGGCTCCCGCTCGCCACCGAAGATGTCGGCCTGCTGGTCGGCCTCACGGTGGAGACGGAGTACGACAACGTCACCTTCGTGGCGCAGAAGATCCACGCCGAGCTGGAAGACGCGGACGTCCTCAGCGCCACCGGTACGGTGGAGAGCGTGGACTCCGTTGAGGGCACGCTCACCGTGAACGTGAACGGAGAGTCGGTCCTGTTCGACCTGGCCGACGGCGCCGAGGTGAAGCTGCGCGGCCGGATCGTGCCGCTCTCCACCCTTGAGGGAGCCGACCAGGTCACCGTGCAGTTCATCCAGGCCGGCGACCCGGTGGTGAACCTCGCGCTGCAGGTGGTGGCAAGCGGCCAGACGAGCCGGCCCCAGAACGTGAACGGCACGCTGGTGGCGGTCGACCCGCTCGCGGGCACGCTCACGATCCAGCCGAAGCGCGGTGAGTCGGTCGTGCTGACCGTCTCCACCGGCACCGACCTGCGGATCCGCGGCCGCCGCGTCGATCTCGCCGCCTTCGCAACGGCGCTGGCCGACGCCGAAGCCGCCGGTAAGACGGTGAAGGTCAACGGGCAGTACGTGGCCCGCTCCGGCGCCAACGCCGCTCTCCGCGTGCACGCGACGGTCCAGAAGGGCCGCGGCGGCAACGGCAATGGCAATGGCCGGGGTAATGGTCGCGGCTAGTCCGGGGCCCACCACGGCATAAGAACGAGGGGCGCCGGGGCACTGTCCCCGGCGCCTCCCGCTTTCTGGGCACGCGTACGGCTTCCCCGGAGCTGCGGCACTCCCCCCGTCAGCATTTCGCGAATGGGGCAGGAGCAACCCCTCTGCAGCCGGAACACCAGGGAAAGAGCCGCGGGCCGGAGCGTCGGCCCGCGCAAACCCGAACCCCAGCGGGAGGTACAGTCATGGCCGAGAACGATGCCGCGACCTTGAACGAGCATGCCACCACCCTGGTGGCGGAGAAGGGGAATACGATCATCGCCGACAGCGTGGTGGCGAAGATCGCGGGGCTTGCCGCCCGGGAGATCGAGGGCGTGCACAGTCTGGTGAGCACCGGCCTCTCCCAGAGCGTGGTAGGGCTAGCCCGGGCCGTTTCACGCCAGCAGAGCCGAGATACCGGCATCACGGTGGCGGTGGGGGAGAAGGAAGCGACGGTGGACGTCCGCCTCTGTGCGGACTACGGCGTCAACCTGCAAGCGGTCGCCGCCGCGGTGCGGAACAACGTGATCGACCGGGTGCAGTCGATGACCGGGCTCATCGTGAAGGAAGTGAACGTCCGCATCGTGGACCTCTATTTCCCCAGCGAGGACTCGCTGGAGCCGGTCCGCGCCGCCGAGTAGCCGTTCCGGAGCCACTCCCGCCGTCCGATGAACCTCTTCAACCGGCTGGCGATGACCTGCCTCGCGTTCCTCCTCTCCTGCGCCGGCGCCTTCGTGGTGGCGGCGACCAGCGGGTGGATTGGTGACGCGGAGTTGAAGTCGGCGCCGCTCTTGCGGCCGCTGGCGATGTCGCTCGCCTCCTTGCCGGGAATGACGCTCTTCTGGACGGCGGGGGGCGGCATCGCCAGCGTCTTGGCCGGGCTCGTGCTGCTCGCGGCGGAGGTGCGGCCCCCGCGGCGACCGCGAGATCTCGTGTTGTGCAGCGGCCCGGACGGCTCGGTGCGGCTCTCGGTGGCGGGGCTGCGCCGCCTGGCGGAACATGTAACGGGGCAGGTCCCCGGGGTGATGGGAGTGGTCGCCGAGGCGCGGCCCGAGGGGAGCGGCGTGGGGTTCCGCTGCCGGGTCGACGTGGCGCCGGAAGCGAGCATCCCGGAGGTCACCCAGCAGATCCGCGAGCGGCTCGACGCGGCGGTCCGGCACCATTCCGGGCATCCGGTCGCCTCGCTGCGGCTGGACGTGCAGACCCACCTCGACACGGCGGAGAACGGACGGAGACGACTGCGTTGATGTACCTGAGCAGCAAGCACATCTGTGCCCTGGCGGCATTCGGACTCGCCTGGTTCTTCGTGGAATACGGCTTTTTCAAGACCGTCTTCGTCCTCGCGATGATCGTCGCCGGCTGGTTCATCGGCCGCGTGCTGGACGGCGAACTGGATATCAGCGACTACGTCCGCGTCCATCGCCGCGACGACCCGGAGCCGTAGTCCGCGGGAGTTGCAGGTTCCAGGTTGCAAGTTGCAGGTTGATCCGAACCCACCGGCCGGAAGCTAACCTGCAACCTGTAACTTGCCAACCTGCTAACGCGTCGTTACTGCCGAATCACCTCGCGGGTCCACTCTTCGTGGAGCTCGGTCAGTTGGCGCACCCGCTCGGGATAGTCGGCTGCGCGGGTCCGGCGCTCCGTGGCGTCTTCTGCCAGGTTGGAGAGCATCACCCGCTCGTCTCCCTGCAGCTTCTGACGGTGATCGGTGTCGACGCCGTTTACCACCAGCTTCCAGTCGCCCTGGCGGACGGCCCACTGGTCGCCGAGCTGCCAGTGGAAGACCGGGTGCGGCGAGGGCGCGGACCGGGAGCGGAGGACGGGTGTGAGACTCCGGCCGTCGATCCGCCGCGGCGGCAGGGGCGTACCGGTCAGCTCCGCCACCGTCGGGAAGAGGTCGACGCTGGTGACGAGCTGGTCCCGCACCGCGCCGGCGGGAATCCGGCCCGGCATGGCGGCAATCATCGGCACGCGGATGCCGCCTTCCAGCAGGCTGAACTTGGCGCCCCGGTAGGGCCCGGCGTTTCCGCCCTGGAAGCCGGCACGCTCCTCTGTGGAGTGGCCGTGGTCGCTCAGGAACAGCACGAGCGTCCGCTCCCGCTGACCGCGCCGGTCGATCTCCGCGAGGATCTCACCGACCGCCGCATCCATGGAAGTGATGCTTCCGGCGTAGGAGCGGCGCGGCTCCGGCAGCGAGGCGTAGCGCTCCCGGTACTTCGCCTGCGGCTGCATCGGGTAGTGCGGCACGTTAAACGGGACGTACAGGAAGTAAGGCCGCTCTCCGCTTTCCCGGACGAACCGGCGCGCCTCCCGCACCACCAGCTCCGTAAAGTGCTTCCCGTCCTCGTGGACTTCGGTGCGGTCCCGCCATAGATCGTGGAAGTGCGGCCCGCTCCAGTAGAAGAAGTGGGAGTAGTTGTCGATGCATCCCACGCGGTGCCCGAAGAACTGCTGGAATCCCTGGCCGTTGGGGTCGGTCTCGGCGCCGTTCCCCAGGTGCCACTTACCGAAGAGCGCCGTGCGGTAGCCGGCGTCGCGCAGCAGCTCCGCCAGGGTGACCTGCGAGCCAGGCATGCCGCCTTCCCGGGTGAGCGGCGCGTTGGTGGTGAGACCGGCGCGCTGCGGGTAGCGCCCGGTGAGCAGCGCGGCCCGGGAGGGGGAGCAGACCGGGCTGGCGGTATACGACTGGGTGAACCGCACTCCGCGCGCGGCGAGGGCGTCGAGATGCGGCGTGTGGAGGTCGTCCGAGCCGTAGCACCCGAGATCGAGCGTGCCCTGGTCGTCGGAGAAGAAGAGCACCACGTTCGGCCGCGTGGGGCGCTGCCCCGGGGGGGGGGGGGGGGGGGGGAAGACAAAAAAAAACGAGAAAGGGGGGGGGGGGGGGGGGGGGGGGGGGGGAAAAGGGGGAGGGGGGGGGGGGGGGGGGGGGGAAGGGGGGGGGGGGGGGGGGGGGGGGGGGGGGGGGGGGGGGGGGGGGGGGGGGGGGGAAAAGAACAGGAGAGGGG
>JBKBRF010000083.1:0-12726 GCA_046292385.1 Armatimonadota bacterium
CTTGCACCTGCCAGAAACCATGCCGATGTACGAAGTGTAGTGGAAAGATTCAGCCTCGCTTGATGCTTCGCAGCCACCGCGAGGCTGAATCTTTCTTACAAACTGCGGAACTTGGGCTAGCGCGGAAAGCGACTACGGTCTGCGGAACGGCAGGTTTCTGCGCCTCGAGACGCTGGTCGCCTGGCGACCGGATCTCAGGCCGAAGAGGCTCTGCCCGCTCACGGGCGCTCCGTACGAAGACCATCTCCAGAAGAGCCAGGTCAACCTGGAGATCCACTGCCCGAATGAGAGCGCGCACTCCCGCTTCGCGCCCCCGGAGCGCTTCCGGCGCAACCTGTCGATGATCAGCTGCGGTGAAATCCCGTAGGCTGAGCCGCCCGCGCCCTATCCGCGCTGCGCAAGCCGCTCCTGCGGCAGAGAGTGCAGGACGGCGCTGGAGCGTAGGCTAGGTAAATAAACCGGAATCGTGGATAACGTAGGAAATCTACATGGGCCAGAGAACCATCCTCATGAACAAACCTGCTGCGGCAGAGCCGCGGGAGAGCCATGAGATGAAACTCCGGTTGCTCTTGGTGGGAATCGTGCTGCTTGTCGGAGCTCTCTACTACGGGCTCTACGACATGCCTCGTCGGAACGCGCTTCACGGCAAAGAGGCCGTGATCGGTCAGGGGCGGATCGTCGGCAAGGATACCGAGGCGGGTCGCCGGGGGAAAACACACTTCCTGGCGACCGTCCAGTTCAAGGACCGGGGCGGTAAGCTGCAGCGCGTGGCCAACCGGTATGACCAGGCTGTCTGGAATGGAATCCGGGCGGGCAAGAAGGTCCAGGTGCGCTACCTGCCGAGTGATCCGCAGAACGCCGTCGCCGAGGGAGCGCACGGGAGCACGAAGCGAGATCCCGTTCTCGACTGGGGAATCCTCGCCGGGCTGGCAGTCGGCGGCGCCGCCTTCCTGGTCTTGGGACTGGCGCGGCGCGAGTAGCGTTCCGCTCCACTCGCTGTGAGATCCTCATGCTGCCACGGCGATCGCATCCCGCCGAGGCAGCTTCCCCGTTCCGAGCCACGTCGCCCCGCCACTCACCCCTGGGACGTCAGTCGCTCCAGGAGCCGCCTCAATTCCTCCGGGTCGACCGGCTTGACCAGGTGGGCATCGAACCCCGCCTGCTGCCCTCTCCGGCAGTCCTCTTCCTGGCCGAAGCCGGTCACCGCGATCAACCGGATCCCGGCGGTGGCCGGATCGTCCCGCAGCGCCGCGGCGACGGCATAACCGTCCATGCCGGGAAGGCCGATGTCGCAGAGCACCACGTCCGGATGCAGCTCCCGGGCCAACCGGACTCCCTCCGGCCCGGACGCCGCCGTCTCCACTTCGTGGCCGAACAGCTCCAGCAGATCCCGCACCGTCTCCGCCGCCTCGGGCTGGTCTTCCACGACGAGCACCCGGAGCGGCGAGGCGCTGTCAGGCCCCCGAGAGTCCGGCATCGCCGCCTGCGCCGCTGGGGCCGGCACCTGGGGCAGGCGGAGCCCGAGCTCCGACCCGCGCCCCGGCCCTTCACTGGACGCCCACACCTCGCCCCCGTGCAGCTCCACCAGGCCTTTGACGAGCGAGAGGCCCAGGCCGAGTCCTCCGCTGCGCTCCCGGTGCTGCTCGTCCTGGGCGAACGCGGTAAAGATCCGGGGCAGCACCTCCGGACGGATGCCGATCCCCGTGTCCCGGACGGTGACCGTGGCCCAGTGCGCCTCCGCCGCGGACTCCAGCCGCACCGTCACCCGCCCGCCGGGGTCGGTGAACTTCCGTGCGTTCAGCAGCAGGTTGCCCAGGACCTGTGCCAGGCGCGCCGGGTCCCCATTAACCCAGACCGGCTCCTCCGGCAGCTCCAGCTCCAGCGTGAGGCCGGCCGTCTCCAGCGTGTCCCGGTGATCGTCTGCGGTCCGCCGGATCAGCTCTCCCAACTCCACCGCCTCGAAGCAGAGCAGGAGCTTCCCGCTCGCGATCCGGTTCAGGTTCAGCAGGTCATCGATCAGGCGGGCCTCCTGGCCGACCTGCCGGCGGATCGTCTCCAGCGCTCGGCGCTGGCGCGGACCGTCCCGCAGCCCCAGCTGCACCAGGATCTCCAGCGCATTCCGGATTACGCCGAGGGGACCGCGCAGCTCGTGACCCAGCAGCGCCAGGAAGCGGTTCTTGTACTCGTCCGCTCGCTGGAGCTGCCGGTACAGCCGGGCGTTATCCAGCGCCAGCGCGGCCCGCGTCGCGAGATCCTGTGCCAGGCGGAGGTGCTCCGGCCCGTACCGGCGCCCCACGGCGGTGGAAACGAACGTCATTGCCCCCAGGGGGCGGTCCCTCGCCAGGAGCGGGACGATCATCGAGGAGCGGGGCTGAATCTCCCGGATCAGCCGCCGGTGCTCCGGACTGCGCGCCGCCGCATCGAGATGCGCTTTCGTTACCTCCGGCACCAGCTCGGGCCGGCCCGTCCGGATCACCCGCAGCGCCGGGGAGTCGGCCGGGCTCGTGGCGGGAGGGATGCGAGCGAGTGCCTCCGCCAGCTCGCTCCGGGCTCCGTCGGCCACGATACGGCGGATCGACCCGTCCGCCTCCAGCACGTCGACGAAGCACCAGTCGGCCAGATCCGGAAGCGCAAGGCGGGCGATCCTCTCGAGGGTGACGTCGTACTCCAGCGAGGAGGACAGGGTGCGACTCGCCTCCGCCAGCAGGGCGAGCCATTGCCGGGCCATCTCCGCTTCCGCCCGGGCCGCCTCCGCTCGCGCGAGCAGCTGCTCTCGCTCCGCTTCCGCTCGCTTGCGGTCGGTGATGTCGGTCATCGATCCGAGGAGCCGCACCGCCCGGCCGGCGTCGTCCCGAATCGCATACGCCTGGTCCAGGACGACCACGTAGTTGCCGTCAGCCCGGCGGTAGCGGTACTCCTCCGTCCAGAACAGGTTCGAGCTCTGCAGCCACTCCTCAAAGACCCGCATCACTCTTGGCCGGTCGTCCGGGTGGATGCACTCCGCCCACCAGGCAAGCGTGCTGCCGACCTCCGCCGGCGCATAGCCGAGGGTCGCCTCGATCGCCCCTTCCCAGATGCCATGATCGGTGGTCAGATCCCAGTCATAGATCACCTCACACGTGGCGCGAGTGACGAGCCGGTACCGCTCCGTGCTCGCCCACAGCGCCCGCTCGCGATCCTCGCGGCTCCCGGGAGACTGCGACGGCTCATCCTGCTCCGCGTGGAGACGGCGGATCAGTCCCAGGTAACCCGCTGGCTGGCCGCTCTCATCCAGGTGCCGGGTGAGGACCAGCCGGACACGGCATCCGGCGCCGCCCCGGGAGAGGCTCCATCCTTCGGCTTCCGCCCGGCCGCGCTCCGCGGCCTCTCGCAGCACCGCGCCCAGCCGTCCCGCCGCCTCATCCTCGGTGGAAATGAGCCGGGAGAGGGGCTCGCCGAGAAGCCCGGCCGCGGAGCAGCCGGTGATCTGCTCCGCGGCCGGGCTCCAGCGGGTGATCCGACCGTCCGGATCCAGGTCAAATAGGGCACAATCGCGGGTGCTCTCCTGGAGCAGGAGAGACTGTTCCGCCGGCGTTAGCGGCGCAATCCATGTCTCGGCGGGGAGGGGGAGAGACATACCGGAACCGGAGAGGAGAGAATCTCGGTCGCGCGCGGTAGACCAGGCATTATGGCTGCCGTCCCTGTGCGTGAAGCATTCGATAAGTCACTCAGAATCTCCCCGGGAGAGATACGGGAGGAAACCCGCCCCCGGGCCGCCGCCCCTCGCGGTCCGGAGCGGCCCACTACTTTCCGGAGAGTCCCGGCGCAGTGTGGCAGGAAAACCGCGGAATCGAAGAGGGCCGCTCCCGGGGTGGGAGCGGCCCTCTTGCCTACTGCTTGGAGATCTGTGAGATCGCCTGGATGATCTGCTCGTTCGTGGGGAATTTCTTCAGCCACTTGAGCATCATGTCGAGCTGGTCCTGGCGGTCTCCGCTCTGGCCGTGGAGGAACCGGCGCAGCCGCTGGGCGGCGGCCAGCTCTTCCGGCGTGTAGAGCAGCTCCTCACGGCGGGTGCCGGTGGCCGGGATGTCGATGGCGGGGAAGAGCCGGGCCTCGGCGAGCTTGCGGTCGAGCCGCAGCTCCCAGTTGCCGGTGCCCTTGAACTCCTCGTAGACCATGTCGTCCATCCGGCTGCCGGTATCGACCAGCACCGTGGCGATGATCGTGAGGCTGCCGTGCGCCTCGGTGGCGCGGGCGGCTCCGAAGAGACGGCGCGGGAACTGCAGCGCCGCTGGGTCCAGGCCGCCGGTGAGTGTCCGGCCGGACTGCTTCCCGGTCAGGTTGGAGGCGCGCGCCAGGCGGGTGAGGCTGTCTACCAGCATCACCACGTCCTTACCGGTCTCCACCAGCCGCTGCGCCCGCTGGAGCAGCAGCTCCGCGTTCTTGAGGTGGTTCTCCGCGCCGCTGTCGAAGCTGGAGCCGATCACGTAGCCCACGTCGGCGCGGCGGAAGTCGGTCACCTCTTCGGGGCGCTCGTCGACCAGCAGGATGAACCGCTCGGCGCTCGGGTAGCGCTCGGCGATCGACTGCGCGATGTTCCGCAGCAGCGTGGTCTTACCGGCGAACGGCTGCGCGATGATGAGCCCGCGCTGGCCGAAGCCGATCGGCGCAAAGAGGTCGATCGCGCGGCCGGAGAGGTCTTCCGGACCCCGCTCGAGCTGCATCCGGCGGGACGGCGACTCGGCGGTGAGCCGCTCGAAGCTCGGCCAGTCCTTGGCAATGGCGGGGGGCTCGCCCTCGATCTCCAGCACCTGGCTGGCGGAGGAGCTGCGCTGGCCCTTGTTCGGAGGCCGCCAGCTCACCTTGAGCTGCTGGCCCGTGCGCAGGCCGAACTGGCGAATGAGCCCGTTCGGCACGAAAAGGTCTTCCCGGCTGGGGATCCAGTTCGGGTCCCGACGGAGGAAGCCGTGCCCCTGCGAGCTGAGCTCCAGGACGCCGTCTACCGGCTCGGAAGTGTTTCCGCCGTTCGGCATCTGCGCGGGCGGGTTTTGATTCCCGGCGTTCGCGTTATTTCTAGGTCTGCGGGGCGCGCGCGATGTGCGGGCGGCGCCCTCATCGCCGTTTCCGGCGGACGAGCGACGGTTTGACGTCCGGCTAGGCACCAGCAACCTCCAGGGGTTGGGTCAGGATGAAATCCAGATGGCAGCGCATGGGGCGCAATGAGGTCTGCGTGCGCCAGGTCAGGTTCTTAGCCCCTGGGGCGTTACGGCAGAATGCACGCAGAACGATGGAAAGGAGTCAGGGTCCTTTGAAAGGACGTCGGTCTCTCCGAGCTCATCTTGGCGGAGGGGAGAGGAACCGGTCCGGGAATTGGGCGGAGGCGCCCGGCGGTCTGTATACCGCGGAGACGTGCGAACGGCACGCCATCAACAGGTAGCCTACGGGAGCATTGTCTCGCATTCAGCTAGAGAATGCAAGGGCTTAGACGAAATATTTTTCTCCGGATCCCGGAAGACGCGGTATCAGCATCTGGTCACTAGAGAAGTTGACATCAACGCACTAAAGACGTAGGATGGTGCTGTAGTAAGGTGATGAGGTCAGTGGAGGAAGGCATGTCGGTATTCGATCCGTTTTCCGATCTCTCCCGCCTCGGCCAGCAGATCAGCCGCCTGGTCGAGGAGCGCTCCGGCACCGCCGAGCGCGGCCAGGAGAGCCGTCTCTGGCGTCCGCCCGTCGACGTCTTCGAGGATTCCGAAGCGCTGACGGTGCGGCTCGATCTCCCCGGCCTGGACCGCTCCCGGCTGGACGTGCAGTTCACGGGCGAAGAGCTGGTGATCCGGGGAGAGCGCCCGTGGGTGGCGCCGGAGCAGGGCGCCTGCATTCACGCAGAGCGGCCGCACGGGCAGTTCCACCGCGCGTTCCGAGTGGGGGTGCCGGTGCAGGGCGACGCGGTGGAGGCGACCTACCGCGACGGCGTGCTGACGGTGGTGCTCCCGAAGGCGGAGACGGTGAAGCCGCGCAAGATCGCGGTGCGCACCGATTCGGACGCATAGCGCGTCGCAGACGGGGAAAGCTTGTACTTGGGGCGCTGCGTTTGGCTCGCCTGCGGATGGTGCGGCTCAAAGCGGAGGCGGCGGCCGGCTGGTGCGTGAAGGCGTATTGCGTATTCCGTATTGCGTAGCGGGATGCATTCCGCGCTTCTCCAGTACATCGTGCCGAGCGAGGCGCCTTGCTCATCGCTTCTCGGTACGTTCCGCCGAGCGAGGCGCTCTGTTCAGCGCTTCGCCCGGCACGACGTAACGGCAGACGGTAACAGCCAACTGCTACGGAATACGCAATACGCAATACGCCCCTCCTCACCGTAGAGCCGCACCTCCGGTGAGGGCTCCGCAGCTCGGAAGTAATCAAACGCATCAGGAACCAAGAGGATGAGACTGGATAAGCTCACGGTAAAGGCGCAGGAGGCGCTGCAGCATGCGCCCTCCGTCGCCTCGGAATTGGGACATCAGGAGATCAGCTCGGAGCACCTACTGGTCGCGCTCCTCCAGCAGCAGGACGGCATCGTCGCGCCGCTGCTGCAGAAGCTGGGGAGCCAGCCGCAGCAGGTGCTGGCGGAGCTGCGGACGGAGCTGGACCGCCTGCCGAAGGTTTCCGGTGTCAGCGGCGGGGAGTACTTTTCCCAGCGGCTGAAGCGGAGCCTCGACGCGGCGTGGGGCGAGGCGCAGAAGCTGAAGGACGAATACGTCTCCACGGAGCACCTGCTGCTCGCCATTACGGAAGAGAAGGAAGGCGCGGCCGGCAAGCTCCTGCGCGCGCAGGGGGTCACCCGCGACCGGGTGCTCCAGGCGCTGGTCGACATCCGCGGCAGCGCCCGCGTGACCGACCAGAACCCGGAAGACAAGTACCAGGCGCTGGAGAAGTACGGCCGCGACCTGACCGACGCGGCGCGCCGCGGCAAGCTCGACCCGGTCATCGGCCGGGACGAGGAGATCCGGCGGGTGGTCCAGGTGCTCTCCCGGCGCACCAAGAACAACCCGGTGCTGATCGGCGAGCCGGGCGTGGGCAAGACCGCCATCGTGGAGGGGCTGGCCCAGCGCGTGGTCGCCGGCGACGTGCCGGAAGGCCTCAAGAACAAGCGCGTGGTGGCGCTCGACCTCGGGGCGATGGTCGCCGGGGCGAAGTACCGCGGCGAGTTCGAGGACCGGCTCAAGGCGGTGCTGCGGGAGATCGCGGAGAGCGAAGGGCAGATCATCTGCTTCATCGACGAGATGCACACCATCGTCGGCGCCGGGGCCGCGGAGGGGGCGATGGACGCCTCCAACATGCTCAAGCCGATGCTGGCCCGCGGCGAGCTGCGCTGCGTGGGCGCCACCACCCTGGACGAGTACCGCAAGCACGTGGAGAAAGACCCGGCGCTGGAGCGGCGCTTCCAGCCCGTCTTCGTCTCCGAGCCGGACGTGGAGAGCACCATCGCCATCCTCCGCGGCCTCAAGGAGCGGTACGAGGTGCACCACGGCGTGCGGATCACCGACAGCGCCATCGTGGCGGCGGCCCAGCTCTCCCACCGCTACATTGCGGACCGCTTCCTGCCGGACAAGGCGATCGACCTGGTGGACGAATCGGCGAGCCGCCTCCGCATGGAAATCGACAGCATGCCGACCGAGATCGACGAGATCGAGCGGCGGATCCGGCAGCTCGAGATCGAGCGCGAGGCGCTGAAGCGGGAAGACGACCCCGCGGCGAAGGAGCGGCTGGAGCGCCTGGAGGCGGAGCTGGCGAACCTGCAGGAGAAGAGCAACCAGCTCAAGGCGCGCTGGACCCACGAAAAGGAAGTGATCACCCGCGTCCGCGACCTGAAGGAGCGGATCGAGCAGACCCGCCTGGAAGAGCAGCAGGCGGAGCGGCGGGGCGACCTGACCCGCGCGGCGGAGCTGCGGTACGGCGTGATGTTCCAGCTTCAGAAGGAGCTGGAAGAGGCGAACGAGAAGCTCCAGGACCTGCAGAAGCAGGGCATGATGCTGAAGGAAGAGGTCGACGCCGAGGACATCGCGGAGGTGGTCGCCAAGTGGACCGGCATCCCGGTCTCCCGGATGTTGGAAGGCGAGATGCACAAGCTGCTGCGGATGGAGGACAACCTCCGCCGCCGCGTGGTGGGCCAGGAGCAGGCGATCGGCGTGGTGAGCAACGCCGTCCGCCGGGCCCGGGCCGGCCTCTCCGATCCGAACCGTCCCATCGGCAGCTTCATCTTCCTGGGCCCCACCGGCGTCGGGAAGACCGAGCTGGCGCGGGCGCTGGCGGAGTTCCTCTTCGACGACGAGCGGGCGATGGTCCGCCTCGACATGTCGGAGTTCATGGAGAAGCACGCCGTGGCGCGGCTGATCGGCGCGCCGCCGGGATACGTCGGCTACGAAGAAGGCGGCTACCTCACCGAGGCGGTGCGGCGCCGGCCCTACAGCGTGGTGCTGTTCGACGAGATCGAGAAGGCGCACCCGGACGCGTTCAACATCCTGCTCCAGATCCTGGACGATGGCCGCCTGACCGACGGCCAGGGGCGCACGGTCGACTTCAAGAACACGGTGATCATCATGACGAGCAACGTCGGCAGCACCTGGATCCAGGAGCTGGCGCACATCGACGGGGAGGAGATGCGCCTGAAGGTGATGGAAGCCCTTCGGCTGCAGTTCCGGCCGGAGTTCCTGAACCGGGTCGACGACATCGTGATCTTCAACAACCTGGGTGCGGAGCAGATCAAGCGGATCGTCGACATCCAGCTCACCCAGATGCAGCGCCGGCTGGCGGAGCGGAAGCTGGCGCTGGAGCTGACCGACCGCGCGAAGGAGCTGCTCGCCCTGGAGGGCTTCGACCCGGTCTACGGGGCGCGGCCGCTCAAGCGGGCGATCCAGAAGCGGATCCAGGACCCGCTGGCGCTCAAGCTGCTCGACGGCGAGATCCAGGAAGGCGACCGGATCCGCGTGGACGCCACGCCCGCCGGGGAGCTGGTCTTCGAGACCGCCGAAGAAGCCAGCCAGCCGCTGGCGGCATAAGGACCGTGCCACGAGGGCGGGGAGCGACCTCTCCGCCCTCGCGCTGGTTCAGCGCCCTACGCTCACGAGCAGCAGCGCCGTCCCCCACGCGGCGAGCGCTGCCCACGCGACGACCCACGATCTCGCCAGCGCGGCGGCAACCAGCCCCACCGGCAGCGCCAGCCACAGAATGAAGAAGAGGGAGAGGCCGAGCGCCAGGAACGCGCCGGCCACGGTCGCGGCGCTCGCCAGCGCGCGCACCCCGAGGGTCCGCAAGGCGATCCGCTCCCGCTCCCGCGCCGCCGCCTTGTCTTCCGGCTCCATGATGGCCCTCCGGCTTGAGCTGATCCGGGACCGGCGCGACGCGATCCGCTCTTTCGATCAGAGCGTCCCCTCTTCCGGTCCGGCATGTGGAGTGCGAATGCTTGCTTTCGCGCCCCGCGTCAGCGGGGCACCGGGAGAAGCAGCCGGCACCATCCGTGATCCCGTCTTGCGTCAGCCTCGGCAAGATTCGCGAAGCCCTACCAAGCGGTGGCAAGCCACCGCACTCCACAGACTTCCCCGGGGCCGGATCCCACTGGATCTTCAGCCCGTTCTCATCGCTGGCTGCGCTACCGCACTCCCCAGACTTCCCCGCGTGCGGCTCCCGTCGGGCGGGAGGCGATTAGAAGTCGTCGATGACCCGCACCCGGTCGGTGGGAAAGCTCTGAACCAGACGGTAGATGTCGATGCGGGCCTCTTGCCGAAACCACCCCGCGGAACACCACCGATACGTCTCCGGGTCCGCTGCCAGGCCGTGCTTCACCGGATTGTGGTGCACGTAGTTGAGGCGCGCCAGGTACGAAGTCTGGTGCGTCATCAGCGTGTCCCAGTACTGGTACCAGACCCGTCTTCCTGGCGTGCCGTCGAGAGCATTCAGCGCCCGCGCGGAGGCGGAGTGAAGATGCCGGATGAACACCCCCAGCCGTGATGCGTCTTTCGGAGCTTCCGAGACGAGGTGGTAATGGTTGGAGAAGATCGCCCACGCCTGGATCCGGAGCTCGTAGTCGTCCGCGAGCTGCAGGAGGGTGTCGTGGAGCAGGTCGAGCCGCTCCGCATCGTGAAACAGGCGGGACTTCTGGTAGGTTCCAGCCGTGATCATGTACGCGCCGGACTCGCTCAGCGCATGTGCAGGAGCGTGGTACCATCGCCTCACGGATAGTTCCTCTCTCGGTGCAGAATCGCTCCCCTCCGGTAGCGGCCTGTGGAGTGCGAATGCTTGCTTTCGCGCCCCGCGCCAGCGGGGCACCGATAGCAGCAGCCGTTTTCGGTAATCAACCGCCGTCTTGCGGGAACCGCACTCCACGTCGAGGAGCCCTACCAAGCGGTGGCAAGCCACCGCACTCCACAAGCTTCACCGCAGGCGGCTCCCGCTGGGTGGCGGATGCCGCACTACCGCTACCCGGCGGCTGGCTCATATGAATCCAGCAAGGCGGAGAACTGCGCTTCCTCCGCGTCCTGCTGTCCTCCGGTCACCCCGCCGTGCTTGCGGAACCAGCGCAGGATTCCGAGCCAGCGTCGCTCGGTGTACGCCTTCCCCACGAAGAGCCCGATCACGGAGTGGACCAGCATGAGGGTGAGCACGACCCAAAACACCGGGATCAGGTAGATCACCGTGAGGTTGGCGCAGCCGCACATCATCCGCCCCGAGATGTAGCAGAGCCCCTCCCAGAACGAGAGGCCCTTCAAGGAGCTTCGCCACCAGACGAATGCGAGGGGGATGAGAGTGAACGGCAGCGTCTGTGCGAAGGCGATCAGCGCCTTCTCCTCGCCGCCGCCCTTCGACGGGATGGCGTCGATTGCCGCTGCGAACGGCACGAAGCCGACGATGATCAGCAGGACCACCGCCGCCATCGCCGACCGGGACACGGGGAGCATACTTCGTGGTCCTTTCGCGGTCAGTGGAGCATCTCACAGAAACCTTCGGCCCGGTTGGTTACTCGACCTCCATTGCGGGGACGCAGCTGCAACTGCTGGGGATGCGCGGTTTCTTAAGCGGGGAAGGAACTCGCGCCGGAGAGCTTGCCGATGCACCGTCAGAAGCCGGGAACGTACCACGTCCACCGCACCGGGATCTACCGGCGGGAAGTGCTGCAGGTCGGGCTGCTGGGGGCGCTGGGGCTCTCGATGGAAGGCGCCTTCGCGGCGCAGGTCGACCGGGCGGCGAAGGCGGCGCGGGCGAAGCGGGTGATCCTGGTCTGGATGCCGGGCGGGCCGCCGCAGATGCAGCTCTGGGACCTGAAGCCGGACTCCCCCTCCCAGTGCCGGGGGACGGCGGTGCCGATCAAGACGAGCGCACCGGGCGTGGAGATCGGCAGCCGGCTTCCGCTCACCGCGAAGGTGATGCACCACTGCAGCATCGTCCGCACGCTGACGCTCGACGCGGAGGACGAGAACCACATCCCGGGGCACCAGGAGGTGCTGGCGGGGGTGAACCGCATCTCCTCCACCTTCCGCAGCTTCGCGACGCGGAACGACTGGCCCTCGATGGGCTCCGTCATCACCGCGATCAAGCCGAATGGGGACGGGATGCCGACCGCCGTCCACCTTCCCTACCGGATCCGCTTCGAGGGCGCGCCGGTGCCGGGGGAAGGCGCCGGCTGGCTCGGCAGCAAGTACGATCCGTGGGTGATCGAGGGGGATCCGAATGCGGAGGGCTTCCGCGTGCCGGACCTGGTGCCGATGGCCGGGTTTACGGTCGACCGCCTCGATAGCCGCAAGCGCCTCCTGGAGCAGGTGGAGGGACACCGCCGCGACCTGGATGCCGACCTGAGCATCCGCCAGCTCTCCGACGTGCAGCAGCGCGCCTTTACCGTGGTCACCTCCGCGGAGACCCGCCGCGCTTTCGACCTCGCGAGCGAGCCCCAGAAGCTGCGGGAGCGGTACGGACGGCACACCTTCGGGCAGTCGCTCCTCCTCGGGCGGCGCCTGGCGGAGGCGGGCGTGAAGTACGTGCAGGTGAACCTCGGCAACCTGAACGCGTGGGACTACCACAGCCGGGAAGACGCGCTGATGGACACGATGATGCCGCAGTTCGACCAGGCGTTCAGCGGATTCGTCGGGGACCTGCACGAGCGCGGCCTGCTGGACGACACCCTGGTGATCTGCACCAGCGAGATGGGACGGAACCCGGTGCTGGGCAAGGCGGTGACCGGCGCCGCGATGAACGCGGCGGAGCCGGACGGCCGCAACCACTGGCAGTGGGTCTGGAGCGGCGTCTTCGCCGGCGCCGGCGTGCGCGGCGGGACGGTGGTCGGCGAGAGCGACGAGTGGGCCGGGCACCCGGTCACGAAGGGCTACATGCCGTGCGACCTCACCGCCACGGTCTACCACTCGCTCGGCATCGATCCCCGCACCGAGGTGATCGACCTCCAGGACCGTCCGATGGCGGTGAACCAGGGGGAGCCGATTCGGGAGCTGTTCTGAGCGTCGGAATTGCTGCCTCGGGGGCTCTCATCATCCCGCGCCATCGTCTCCCGAGCCGACTGTCCCACCCCGAGCCCTCTCTCCGGGAGCACTCCCTCCCGCGTGCGGGGCAGAGCCTGGGCTTTTCACGCCCTGCGGGCTAGCCCAAGTTCCGCAGTTGGTGGTGGCAGATTACTGCCACCACCTTTTTTCGTGCCTGACTGGCGGTTGCGCTACGAGGTCTCCACCGAGTTACAGGCATGGCTGCCGCCGCATTGCC
>JBKBRF010000084.1:0-12061 GCA_046292385.1 Armatimonadota bacterium
TAGAGCGTGGGGGACACACCCGTTCCCATCCCGAACACGGCAGTTAAGCCCCACTGCGCCGAGAGTACTGCTCCTTATCAGGAGTGGGAGCGTAGGTCGCCGCCAGAATACTTTGCGAGCCCCCACCCTCACCCGGTGGGGGCTCGCCGTTGTTTCCGAGTTCGAGCCGGATTTCGGCCCGGTCTTCGGCTGCTGAACGAAGCCGTTCGAGTAGATCGGCGGTGATCAGGCGCCGCCCGCGGGACGGTCCTTCATGTACTGCACGGCGTAGGTCATGCCGTCGCGGAGTTCGTGGTGGGTGATGCTCCCGCCCAGCAGCGACGACTGCATCATGCGGTTCAGGTGGCCGACTACTCCAGCGGTGCTGTTGCCGCTGTCGAGCTGGCGCCGGATCTCGTCGTAGAGGGCCTGGCGCCGCTTCGCCGGAATCCCGTGGACCCGGGGCGAAATCCGCGCCATCACCTCGTCCACACTGGCCGCGTCCACTTCTCCGACATGCTCGTCGATAAGCGTAAACGCGCGGGTTTGGTGGTAGTAGGAGATATTGATCTGGTCCGTGGAGCCCCCGGGGGTCTCATAGACCAGGGCGATGTTGGTGACGGGCTGGTCGCACCCGCTGTCCCACTGGTCGATCCGGCTCCGCAGGTTGCCGTACTCCACCTTCCCCGCGAAAGGGCCGATGCAGTCTTGCAGCCGGGAGCAGAGCTCGCTCAGCTCGGGCGGGGCCTCACCTCGCATCAAACGCACGTCTCCATTGGCACGAAGTGTACTTCATCGCTGGAACGGGTGTCAATCCAGGGGGGTGCCCGCCCGCCTGGTGTAGGAGCAGCTTTTGCGCCGGTCGCAAGTCGTTGGACGAGACTGGCTTCCGATTCGTATAATGTCAACCGGCTCCAGGTCTTCAAACTCCATGCAGGAACCTTCCCCAGAAGCAGTGTCCAGTCCCTCCTCGCGCGAGATCCCGCAGCGTACCAGCATCCTACTGGTAGATGACCACCCGGGAACGCTCGAGACGCTGGTCGACATGTTCGAAGACGCGGGCTTTCACACCGCCACCGCTTCTACCACCTCGGAGGCTCTGGAGCGCGTTCAGGAGCAGTTCTTCAACGTGGCGCTGCTCGATATCTGGCTGCCCTCCCGGCGCGGAGCGGAGCCGGACATGCACGGGACCGCGTTGCTGGCGCAGATGCGGGAGCTGCGGCCGGAAACCAAGTGCATCATGGTCACGGGTGATGCCACCTTCGAAGCGGCCCGGCAGTCTCTGAACGAAGGCGCCTACGCCTACATCCAGAAGCCGTTCGAGCTGCGCGACGTCGAAGGCACCGTGCGCCGCGCGCTCAAGGAGCAGATGCTCGAGCAGGAGAATCGCAAGCTCCTGGCCGAGCTGCAGGACGTAGCGCGAACCCTCGCGGAGAGCTTCCAGAGCGAGGCCCCCAACGTGCCGGGGCTCCAGATAGCATTCCGGCTCGTCACCGAGTTCGAGGTGGCGCGCTTCGGCGGGGACTTCTTCGACTTCATCCCCCTGGGCCGGGACCGCCTGGGCGTGGTGATCGGCGACGTGAGCGGGAAGGGGCTCTCTGCCCACAAGTACGCCGCGATGGCGAAGTACATGCTGCGCGCCTACGCCAACGAGCATCCCTCTCCGGCTCAGGTGATCCGCAGGCTGAACGACGCGCTCTACCGGCACATGTCGGACGGCATGTTCATCACGATGGCGTACGGGGTGCTCGATCTTCAGGATGGCAGCTTCACCTTTACCAACGCCGGGCACCCGCCGCCCGTGGTCTACCATCCGGAGACCGCGCAACTCGAGGCGCTCAAGCCGACCGGCGGGATGGTCGGCGCGATCGAAGGGTGGGAGTTCGGGGAGGGCCGCGTCACGCTGCAGCCGGGCAGCGTGATCGCTCTCGTCACGGACGGCGTTACCGAAGCGCGAATGGGCGACCGGATGCTTGAGAACGAAGGCGTCCACGAGGTCGTCCGGGAAAACGCCGCGAAGTCGGCCGAAGAGATCGTCGCCGCGATCAACGCCCGGGCGATGGAGTACGCCGGCGGCGTGCTGAAGGACGACGTCGCCATCGTGGTGCTCAAGAACGCTCCGAGCGCGCAGTCGGGCTCCTGATGTCGGACGAGCCGGCCCTGCTCCCAGGCACGGAGCAGTGGGAGCGCTTCGCCGAGCAGGCGCGCCAGCTTCGGACCGACCTCCAGCCGGAGCAAGTCGAGGGGCTGCGGATCTACCTGGAGCTCCTGGTGGAGTGGAACCGCCGCTTCAACCTGACCGCCATCCGGGATCCGGAGGAGATCCTCACCAAGCATTTCCTCGACTCCCTCTCCTGCGCGGCCGTGGTCGACTTCTCCCAGCGGCGGAGCCTCGTCGACGTAGGAACCGGCGCCGGCTTTCCGGGGATGGTGCTGAAGATCGTCTTTCCCCACCTGCAGGTCACGCTGCTCGACGCGGTGGAGAAGCGGCTGGCGTTTCTCGACCGGGTGGCCGAGGCGCTCTCGCTGCGCGACGTCCGGACCGTCCACAGCCGCGCCGAGGATGCCACCGGCACCTGGCGCGCGCCCCAGCGCCGGAGCGAGACGCCGCCCGGAGCGCGCGAGGTGCCGACCGGCGCGTTGCGAGAGCGGTTCGACGTGGCGACCGCCCGGGCCGTGGCGCGGCTCAACGTGCTGAGCGAGTGGCTGCTCCCGTTCGTTCGGGTCGGCGGCGTCGCGCTGGCGATGAAGGGCCCCGAAGTCGCGGAGGAGACCGCCGAGGCAGGGCGCGCGATACAACTGCTCGGAGGCGGTGCCGCTGCCGCCACCGAGCTAACCCTTCCGGGGTCCGACCTTCGCCGCAGCCTGGTGGCGATCCCCAAGGTCCGTCCCACCCCTCGGACCTATCCCCGCCGCGCCGGCTCGGCGCGAAAATCTCCGTTGTAGTGTCCCGCCGGTGTTCTGCAGGAGGTTCTGAGTGCAGGAGTCTTCGATCGGTACTGACTCTGAGCCGCTCCCGGGCGAGTCGCCGGCGTTCGTCGAGGAGCACCGCGGCTACCTGCTGGCGCGGTGGCCGGGGACGGCCGGGAGCGGAGCGATCCTGCAGGCCGAGCTGGACCCGCGGCTCGCCGCCGGCGGCGCGGACCAGCTCGTGCTCGATCTCTCGGGCGCGGAGCAGTGGTCCGCTGCGGATGCGGAGGCGCTGACCGCGGCGATCCGGGACGCGCAGCGCCGCGGGTGCGCCGTCTCGCTGGTGCGGTGTCCGGATCAACTCTACCGGCAGCTCCAGCTGTCCGGACTGGAGGGCGGCGTCCGGCACTGCGGCTCCCTCGGGGCCGCAACCGGTGGGCTCCTGGGGCAGGCTGCCAGCCTGCTGGATCTCTACGTCCGCAGTGCCGCCGACCAGCTCCCGCGCGTCCGCGCCGTCACCAGCGCGGTGCTTCTCGGCATCATCGGCGATGAGCGGGCGGCGGCGCAGCTCCAGCTCGCGATTGGGGAGGCGGTGACCAACGCGATCCTCCACGGCTCGCCCGAGGGCCCCCGCAACCACGTCCGGATCTCGCTCCACGTGGAGCGCGGCGCGCTGGTGGTCGACGTGGCCGACCAGGGTCCCGGCTTCGATCCCGACAGACTCCACGCCGCTTCGCCGGAGGAGCTCTCGGAGCACGGTTACGGAGTCGGCATCATGCGCGGCGTGATGGACCGGGTAGAGTTCTTCCGGGACGAGACCGGCATGCTGGTGCGGCTGACCAAGCTCGTTCCCACCGGGGCGGGCGGCTAGAGTCCGGCGCTGCGGGCGAGCTCTTCGATCAGCTCGTCGGAGAGCTGCTGCTCGTACTGATCCCACCGCTCCCGCGACCAGATCTCCACGCGCGTGCCGGTGCCGACCACAATCACCTCGCGCTGGATGCCGGCGAACTCGCGCAGCACGCCCGGGAGCGAGAGGCGGCCCTGGCCGTCGAGCGTTACCGTGACGGCGGAGCCGATGAAGTAGCGCTGAAGGGTGAGCAGGCGCTGGTCGACCAGCGTTTCCCCGCGCAGGCGGGCGGCCACAGCCTGCCACTCGGCCTCGGGCATCGCCCAGAGACAGCCGCTGGCGCCGCGGGTGACGGTAAAGGAGTTGCCGAGGGCAGGGACGAACTCGGCCGGCATCTTGAGCCGGCCTTTGTCGTCGACGTGGTAGGGAAAGCTGCCCTGGAACACGGCCGTCGCGCTACCCGACCGCTACCAGCGCGTCCGCATCCCACTCCGGCCGCTCTTCCACGATCTCGGGGACGGGTACCACCGGCACCGTGCGCCCGACCTTGAGGCCGCGGCGGTCGTGCCGCAGCAGCGCGCGGACGCTCTTCTGCTCGTCGGTATCGGCGTGCGTAGCGGTGCAGCGGGCGCAGTAGGAGAGGTGCAGCGGCTCCCCCGTCTCGCCCAACTCCACGGTAGCGCGCGTGGCGAACGGGTCGGCCGCGCTGCAGATGCCGCACTGGGGCAGCTCGATCATCTCGCTCCCGGAATCGCTGCAGAGGCTGCGGATCAGGTGCACGGTCACGTCGCTCAGGTTCCGCTCCACCAGGGAAAAGCTGAACTGCGTCTTCAGCAGCCACTCTACCTTGCCGAAGAGAGCGCCGTCGTCGTAGCACTGCACGGCGTAGCTCATCAGCGGCCCGTGCGAGATCGGCACGACCTGCGCGAGATGGCCGACCATGTCGAACAACTCGCGGATCTGCTTCATCTCGCGCTTGTCCCGAGCTTCCGCCAGGAAGATGGCGCGACTTCCCTCCTGCGCGGGGAAGTAGAGCACACGTGAGACTTCTGCCTGTCGGGATCCGCCCCTTGCCATCTCACACCACCTTTCCGACATCCGTCGGCGCACCCTGGGCCCACCAGCCACCGCGGGAACTCGGCCTTACGACCATTATCGGGTGGAACTGGAGCAACTCTCCCACATTCTTCCACCACTGGACCACTTTTCACCACTCGAGCGGATTATACCTGCGCCTCATGGCAAGCGTCAACGGCGAAAGGGCGCCTGCCCTGCAGTAAACCGGGCAAGCAAACCAATGGAGGGAGCTCCACCGTGGTGCGTGGATGAGCACGGCAGGCGTCGGGGCCGACGTCTCTGTCGGAAGCTTCGTCGTGATTCCGGCCAGCTCCTGTTCCGACAAACAGGATTCCTGAGCGACCGAAGTGGCGATCGCCGGATCAGCGGCAACGCTCCGCCGGGGATCGCCGTATACTAACCCGATAGCTCGCAGAGCGGGTCGGAGAGGGGATAGGGAATGCAGGGAACACTTCGAACGTGGGGGCTGGCCGGCCTGGCGGCCGCGGCGTGTGCGCTGGGGCCAGCGATTACCCCGGCAGAATCGGCCGGCAAGACGGCGCGGTTCAACGTCACCACCGTCCAGAAGGCAACCGGGGGCAACGTGACGGTCACCAGCCAGGTGTGGATCACGCAGACCCAGGCGCGCATCGAGCTGAAGCACCCGCTCCAGGGAAACAGCACGTGGCTGGTGACCGGCGGCAATCTCTACCAGTTCAACCACCGGACCAAGCAGGGAATCCGCATACCGCTCCCCGACAAGATCAAGAAGAGTAAAGACAATTTCGACTTCCTCATCAGCCGCTTCGCCTTCGACGCCAGAGGCGTGCTGAAGAGTGGAAAGAAGCTCCGCACGGAGAATGCGGCCGGCTATCTCTGTGACGTAGTGAAGTCGAGTGAGACGAAGGGTGAGGCGAGCCGCTCCGTCATGGTGTGGGTGCCGCAGAAGATGCAGCCGAAGTTCCCGGTGAAGGCCGTCGTCGAGATGAAGGTGACCAAGCCGGGCGCCAACCTGAGCGAGTCGATCAGCGTCGCTCTCTCCAACATCAAGCTGAACGGCGCGATTCCGGCCTCCACTTTCACCCTTCCGAAGGGCTACAAGATCCAGGACGTGCCCGCGGGCGCGGGCGCGCCCGCCCGGAAGTAGACTTCCCGAGGAGCCGCCACCGATGCCTGCTCGCCGCGTGGCGGTGCTGGGAAACCCCGCTTCCGGCCGGGGACGCGGCGAGCGCCTGCTAACGCAGGCGGAGCGGGCCCTGCAGGCCCTCGGCGCCGAGGTCCGGCTCCTCCGCACCGAGCGCTCCGGCCATGCCCCCGAGCTGGCGGAGGCGGCCGCCCGGGAGGGGGTAGACGCTATCCTGGTAGTGGGCGGTGACGGTACGGTCCGGGACGCCGTCCAGGGCCTCCACCAGGCCGCCGCCCTCTCCAGCATTCCACTGGCGATCCTGCCCGGCGGGACCGGCAACGACCTGGCCCGCTCCGTAGAGACGGCCCGCACCGTCGAGGCGGCGGCGAGGGCGGCGTTAGGCGAGCGGGAGCGGCGACTCGACGTCTGGTCGTGGGACGGTACCCTCTTCGTCAACGTCGCCGGCGTGGGGCTCGACGCGGCGGTCGCCGCGGAGGTGAACCGCTCCTTCCGCGCGATCGGCGGCACCCTGGCCTATATCGGCGCCGTGCTGCGCGTGCTCCCCGGCTTCAAGCCCCAGCAGATGAAGCTGACCTGGCCGGAGGGGGAGTGGGAGGGCCGAGTCTGGCTGGTCGCCTTCGGGAACGCGGAGTCCTACGGCGGCGGGATGCGCATCGCCCCCGGCGCCGCTCCGGACGACGGCTGCCTGGAGGTCGTGATCGTCCAGGACGTGCCGAAGTGGGAGCTGCTCTGGCAGTTCCCCCGGCTCTTCACCGGCGGACACGTCCGCCACCCCCGCGTGCTGCAGCTCCGCGTGTCGGAGATCGAGGTGCACGCCTCGCCACAGCCGGTCACCCTCGACGGAGAGCTGATCGGCCACACCCCGGCCCGCATCCGCCGCCTGCCGGAGCAGCTCCGGCTCCTACTGCCGCCCGAGGAGTAAACCGAACGGTACGCGAGGCTACGAAGGCGGAGGCGAGGTCACGAGGGACGCGGAGGACGCGAGGCAGTACCAGAGCCACGCGTGCCCGCGCGAGTAAACTCGGCGCTACTCAGAGCGGTAGCCCCGAAAGCTTTCGGGGCTACCGCAGCCGGTACACGGAGGGCCACGCCTGTTCCGTTCCGGTCCCCTTCGCGTCCTTCGTCCTCTTCGCGCCTTCGCGTTCGTTCGCGGCTTATTCCCCCCGGGCCACCTGCTGCTCGTGGAGAGAGCGCGCCCGGCGGAGGAAGCCGACGAACTGGTCGACGTTCGTGTTGAAGGTCGACTCCGCCAGCTTCTCGCCCTCCGGAGTGATCACCACGTAGAGCGGGAGGGTGGTCTGGCCGAACTTCTCGAGCTGGAGGTCGGCGTAGCGGCGCGACTCGTCGGTCTCCTTGTCGGTCCAGAGACGCACCGTCACGAACTTCTGGAACTCCTGGGAGACCTCCGGCAGCGGGAAGACGGTGTCTTCCATCACCCGGCAGTTGGTGCAGGTGACCCCGGTGAAGTCGATAAAGACCGGCTTTCCTTCCGCTTTCGCCTGCTGGAGCGCGGCGTCGTAGTTCTCCAGCCAGCGCACGCCGCCCTCCGCCACGTGCGACTCCTGTCCCGGATACTCCCGCGGCGGGAAGAAGCCGTTGATCTGGCCGAGCGGGACGCCGTTCATCGCCAGGAGGAAGAGGCTCCCGGCGACCAGCGTCGCCGCGCCGAAGGTCCGGCGGAACCAGCCGACCGGCGCATCATCGTCGTGCGGCAGCTTGATGAGGCCGAGCAGGTAGATCCCCGCGAACATGAAGATCGCGAACCAGATCGCCAGGAAGACCGGCCGGGTCAGGAAGCCGAGCTGCCAGACGAGGTCGGCGTTGGAGAGGAACTTGAGTGCCGCCGCCAGCTCCAGGAAGCCCATGTAGGCCTTCACGGTGACCATCCAGGCGCCGGCACGCGGCATCTTGGCGAGCCACTGCGGGAAGAGCGCCAGCAGGAAGAATGGGGAGGCGAACGCGGCGCTGAACGCCAGCATTCCCGGGACCGTCCACTGCAAGTTACTGGCGGAGGTGGCCAGCAGCGTCCCCACGAAGGCGAAGGTGCAGGTGAAGGAGGTCAGCGTGAAGGTGAGGCCCATCAGGAGCGGGCCCACCAGCCCGCCGCGCTGCGACCCGGCCTGGGCGCTCTGCAGCATCCAGGTGGGCAGCTGGATCTGGAAGCCGCCGAAGAGGTTCACCGCCATCACGATGAAGAGCAGGGCGAGCAGCAGATTGGTGACCGGGTGCGTGGCGAACCGGGAGATGCTGCCGGCGCCGAAGAGCAGGCTCATCACCAGTCCGAGCGCGGTGAAGGTGCCGATGATGCCGAGGCAGTAGGCGATCGCGCTCCGCAGGCCGGACCCGGGGCTCACTTCCTGCTGCTTGGTGAAGAAGCTCACCGTGATCGGAATCATCGGGAAGACACACGGCGTGAGCAGCGCCAGCAGCCCCATCGTGAAGGCGAGCCACAGGAAGGCGAGGAAGCCCTGTTTCTGGGCCGCGGCGATCTGGCCGCTCACGTCCTCCGCACCGCCCGGGCCGGGGGTGCCGCCTCCCGTGGAGCCGGCTGCCGGGGGCGCTTCCGCGCCCTCAGGGGCCTGATAACCCTCGGGCTGCGCCGGCGGCTGAACCGCGGCCGCCGCAAGCTCCGGCCGGGCGGCACCGGCTTCGACCGTGAAGCTGACCGGGACGGTATCGGTGGTTGGCCGCAGGCAGACGCCGTCGGTCTGGCAGACCTGGTAGCGCACCTTCACGGTGGCCTGCTGCTCGCCCGGAGCGGAGGCGGTCACCTTGACCGGCAGGCCAAACGACACGGCGCCCTCGAAGTACTCCACCTCGATCTTGAAGCCGGCATCCATGTGCCGCTCCGGCGCCGGCTGGACTGCATCTCCCGCGGCCTCCAGCGCCTGGCCTGCGTCCAGGGTGATCGTCGTCGGCACCGGCCCGAGCTCCGCGTCGACTTTGTTCACGGAGTAGATGTGCCAGGGAGCTTCGACCGTCGCCTCCAGCACCACTTGCGCGGTTTCGCCGGGGCGCACGGTAGGCGGCTCCAGCCGCGCCGACCACTTCACCGGGTCGGGCGGAGCCGCGCTCGCCGGCAGCGCGACGAACAGAAGCAGGAACCAGAGGAGGAGACGACCGGCCTTCATGGGACGCACACCCTTTACGATTACTCCGCACGCGCCGGCCGGATCTCGGGAGATTCCGGCCCGAACGCGATGCTACCCGTTTAGTTCTACGCATCCCGGAGCGAAAATGTCATTGCGCCTCCGGGGCGCGTGCGGAGCAGACTCGTTGTGGCGGCGGCTGTGACCGGTCAATCGGCTCAGGGGCGGCGCGTGGTACGGGTGGTCGACCGCGCCGGCGCCGCGGCGGGAGCGGCGGGAGCGCTCGCCTTCTCCCGGGCCGGGGGAGGCGGAAAGAGGCTGGTGAGGCCGCAAGTATCCAGGATCTTCCGGACCGGCAGCGTGGGGTTCTGCATGTAGATCGTCCCGCCGCCCTGGCGGGCCGCCTTGAGCGCTTCGAGCAGAACACCCACCCCCTTGCTGTCGATGAAGTTGAGCCGGCTGGTGTCGAGCACCACGTTCGGCCCATGCTCCTCGATGTGGCGAAGCAGGATTCCCCGGGTCCGTTCGGAGGTGTCGAGATCGAGCGTGCCGTCGAGGGCCAGCAGCAATTGCCCGTCTTCGCGACGGATATAACTCTCCAGATGGGCTTCGGTCATAGCTCAAGCAACCGTTCTGGCCGGGACCGGCCGGAAGAAATCACCCCAGCGGGGTTAAAGGGGAGGAAGGAGCCAGCGAGCTACCGACCGCAGGTTCCCCGGGCAGGCAGTGGCATCCTCTGCCCGCTTTACCCGCGGCACAGACCGCTGAAACATCCCGGCTCCAACCGCTTGGCCGCTAGCCAGTCAGGAAACCTCTCGTGACCGATCGAGCGACCCGATTTACCCCCCACACTGAATCTTCCCCCGCCTCGCTGGAGGCGTACCTCCACCGGATGAGAGAGACGGCGCCGGTCCGGACGGCGACGAAGCCGGAGTGGATCGCGCGGCGGACCGCGGTCCGCGAGCGGCTGCTCCGCGCCCTGGGCCTGGATCCGCTGCCGGACCGCCTGCCGGGAGAGCTCCACACCTCCGGCACGCTGGAGCGAGAGGGCTACCGGGTGCACCGCGTCTACTGGCAGACGTGGCCGAAGGTCTGGGCGAGCGGCTGGCTCTACGCTCCGGCGGAGACGGCCTCACCCGGCCCCGCCGTGCTCTACCCGCTCTCCGCAGGGGGACTCGACGCGGAGGCGCAGGCACGGCTCGCCGCGCTCGCCCTCCTCGGCTACACCGCGCTGGCGATCGATCCGCTGGAGGTCCGGGAGCTCGCGGTCGGCCTGACGCGGGCCACCGTCTCCACCTACACCGGAATGCGCGCCTTCGACTTGCTTGCGGCCCTGCCGGAGGTCGATCGGGAGAAGATCGGGCTGGCGGCCCCGGCCGGCGCCGCCGAGGAAGCGCGCTACCTGCTCGCGGCGGAGGAGCGGCTCCGCGCGGCGGTCATCCCGGAGGCGGCGCTCGTTCCGTTCCACGCGCTTCCCGAGCCGATCCCCGTCCCGGGCGTGCTGCCGTTCACCGATCCGGTGGAGCTGTGCGCGCTCGCCTCACCGCGGGCGCTCCTCATCCTGGGGACGGCGGATTCGGCCGGCCGCGACACGGAGGAGGAGCGGAACCGGCTGCTCTCGATCTTCCGGCTGTGGGGCCAGCCGGACCGCCTGGCTTACCGGCAGCTCAGCTCCGCGGACGCACCCGAGGTGATCGCCGCCTGGCTGGAGCGGGAGCTCCGCCGGGACCGCAGCGCGGAGCCGCGGCCGCTGGGGGAGACCCCGATCGAGAGCGCGGAGACGCTCGCGGAGCTGGAAGGCGCGCCGGAAGGCGACCGCGGCGTGGAGGGGATCCTGGACTGGCACCGGCGGCGCGTGGTGGCGCAGCCCCCGCAGCTCGAAGGAAAGCCGGCGCGCCGCTCCTACCAGGAGCGGACCCGGGCGGAGCTGCGCGCGCTGCTCGGCGAGCCGTGCCGGGTGACCCTCGACCCTCGATCCGACGGCGAGATCGAGGGCGCCGCGCGGCTGACCCTGCGGTCGGAGCGAGACGTCCGCGTGCCCGTGCTCTGGCGCCATGAAGGCGGCGAGGGGCTTCGCCCGGTAGTCGTAGTCGCGCATCCGGAGGGAAAGGAGGCGGCGCTGCGCCAGCCCGCCGCCGCCGGGCTGGCCGCGGCGGGGTGGTCGCTGCTGGCACCGGACCTGCGGCTCTGCGGGGAGCTTTCCCGCGAGTGGAGAGACGGGCCGGCTCTCTGGGGCCGGCCGGCAGTGGGGATGGCGGTCGACGACCTCCTGGCTTGCGTCGACTGGCTGCATGGCCACCCGGAGGTCGATCCCGCTTCGATCGTCCTCCTCGGCTGCGAAGGACACGGGGTGGTCACGCTGCTGGCCGGGGGACTGGACGAGCGCGTCGGCGCAGTGGTGGCGGATTGCTGCGGCACCACCTACCGGGACGGCGGCGAGGGACTGCCGGTCATCCCGAACCTCCTGCGCGTCGCCGACCTGCCGCAGATCGCCTCCACCGTCTCTCCGCGCCCGCTCTGGCTCTACCGGGTCCCGGCCGAGCGGGTCGGCTTCTCCAGCCGCCGCTACTACGACTGGACCCGGCGCACGCACCAGTCGATCGGCGAAGAGGAGTCGCTCCAGCTCGATACCGGAGAGCTGCCGGAGGCCTCCCGCCTCGACGAATGGCTGCGCCGCCGCCTCCGCCGCGCCCGCCGCGGTGGCTAGTGGCGGGTCCAGCCACCTCTGTTCTGCTGAAGTGGGGGAGTAACTGAGTGGAGCTCGGGAAGTACTCACCCCTTTGCGAAAGCGGGCAGTGGCGCGAGAGGGAGGCCGCGCAAGGATACTGTTGGCGAAATCGGGAAGCTTCTCCGGGGCCCCGCTGGCGCGGGGCGCGAAAGCAAGCATTCGCACTCCACAGGCTAGCCCGGAAGAGATTCCCTCTCGTCGAAAGGGAGCCGGCCTCGGTGCAGTCTGTGGAGTGCGGTGGCTTGTGTCACACGCTGTAAAGTTACGCCGCTGGTGGCGCAGGAAGGTTTTGCCGCATCGCTCGC
>JBKBRF010000085.1:0-10736 GCA_046292385.1 Armatimonadota bacterium
CTCGTCCGTCAGGAGCAGCGGGCGCATGGGGCGGCCACGGGAAGACCGCTCGGTAGGATGGCCTACAGACAATCGTGTCATTTGAAACAATTATACACGCTCTTTTACTTTATTCCCATAAGTCGAGGCTACAGAGAGCGAAGCCCGCCTGCGCGGGCTCAGACCTGCCGAGCCGAAACCACGGCGGTACTTACGTCGCACCCCTGGCCCGGATCTGTCGCTCGCCGTGCTGGCGCGCGCCTTCGTCGAGCCGAGCACGCAGGATGGAGTCGACTTCACCCCGCCGGAAGGGCCGAGCAAGCTCGTCACTCCGCAAAGAGACGAGAGGCGTGTCGGTACGACGGCAGCCAACCGGGACGTAGCGTCCGCTCGACTCGGGGCGGAGCCAGGCGGTACTGCCGGAGTGACGCGCTTGCGGATACTGTTGGCGAAATCAACAGGGCAGCAGGATTACCGGCTATCGAGCACTCCGGCGAGATTCCCCTGGCGGGGAAGCGGTGGCAAGCCACCGCACTCCACAGACTTCCCCGAGGCCGGCTCCCTTTCGACGAGAGGGAATCTCTACCGGGCTAGCCTGTGGAGTGCGAATGCTTGCTTTCGCGCCCCGCGCCAGCGGGGCACCGGAGCAGCTTCCCGATTTCGCCAACAGTATCCTTGCGCGGCCTCCCTCTCGCGCCGCTTCCTGCTTTCGCAAAGGGGTGAGTACTTCCCGGATGGACCCCTCTGCTAACCGGTCTTTGCGGGGGCTGGTAGCTGCGGTCGGCGAGCAATCCTTCAGCGGAGCTCGGGACAGACACCCGCCGGAGGGCCGGCTAGAACCGCACGTTGATCTGCGTGATGGCGCTGGCGTTGCGGAGATCGCTGCCGGAGCTGCCGGGGGTGTCGTGGCGGCGGATCAACAGGCCGAGCTGCACGTCGCCCAGGCTGCGGTCGATCCGCAACGTGTAGGCGGCACTGTCCAGGGCGAGCCCCGGAATACCGAGCTGGCGGGTGCGCTCGTAGCCGAGGCCGATAAAGAAGCCGCGGCCCAGGTCGTAATGGAGCATGCCCTTCCAGTAGACCATCCGCGCGAGATCGTCGTCCAGCGAGCTGATGCTGGCGGTGGCGAGCTGCAGGTCGAGCCGGTTCCCCAGCTCCCGGGTCAGCGCGCCCCCGACCTCCTCCACCGGGCCGGCCGGCATCGTGAGCCCGCTGAGGCCGTAGTAGTCCCACATCCCGGCGGCGCGGCTGTAGAACGCGCTGAGGGTGTAGCTTCCGAACGGAAGGTCGAGCTGCGCGTGGTAGTCGAGCGCGGTGGACGGGTCTTGCAGCGGCAGGCTCGGGTCGTTGTGGAGGCGGTCCGGCCCTTCGATCCCCACGCTGACGCTGGCGGGGCCGACGGAGCCGGTGAAGGCGGCGGCGGAGGTGAGCGCCGCCGGGCCCTTGAGCGGCGTGTCGGCGCGGGTCACGGAGAGCAGCGAGTTGCGGCGGGCGTTCCGGAGCGCGTTCCGCACGCCGTAGAGGCGAGGTCTGCTCAGCGCGGCGGCCAGAATCTCCTCGCTGTTGGGGGAATCGGAAGCCGACGGCGCCTGGGCCGCCGCGTCCAGGCGGGTCACCCGCTCCCGCATCTGCTCGAACTGACGCTCCAGCTCTTCGAGGTCCTGACCGAGCGCCACCATGTCCGGACCGAACTCGTCCATCAGCACCCGGAGCGCCTCCAGGTCCTGACGCAGCCGGCCGGGCGTCTCGGCGCTCGCGACCTTCGGCTGCAGCTCGCGGTGGAGCCGCTCGGTGGCGACGGCGAAATCGTAGCGGGTCAGCGCGCGCTTGCCGGCGAAGGAGCCGGCCGGATAGCCGGTAAAGAGACCATTCCCCTCGAGCTGCTGGATCGCGCCGTAGGCGGGAGTGGAGGGGAAGACCTTGTCGTACGGGCGCTGGAAGGCGGCCTGGGAGGGGGACGCAAGCAGTGCGGCGAGTATGGAAACCCCTGCGATCCACTTGCTCATCTCGAAACCGATTCCCCCGTCTCTCCCGCTGAACGAAGCCCGCTGCCAGTCAGTATATAGGATTGTTCTCCGGGATACTGAAGCCGTTGGACAAAAGGGGATGCAATCCCTTCCCCGCTTGCTCTATCGGAGCAAGATTGTGAAAAGTTCCGCGAGCCCCGGCCGCAACCAGATCTCAGTGCTCGCCGGTCCGCGGGACGCGCCGAGTACCCTCACCCGGCCTGCCTGGCCTCGCTCAACCGGGACTGTCCGGTTAAGCTCTTAGCCCGCCGGGCGCGCGCGGAAACCTGCTGCTGGAATCTCTAGGAAGATGCCGCAGCGGTCGATTCCGAGTCACCGGCCGGAGGCGAGCCGCAGGTGGAGAGCTCAGGGGGTCGGCGCCACGAATCCGGCCATCACCACGTAGTGGCAGCCGCTGCCGCCCAGGACGAAGCAGTGCCAGAGGTCGTGCGCGCCGAAGCGGCCCGGCCAGAGCCGCGGGCGTTCCGTGGCGAAGACGATCGCGCCGACGCTGTACAGGAGCCCGCCCAGCACCAGCCAGAGCAGTCCGGCCGGGGGGACCGCCTGCACGAGGGGCTGCACCGCCACCACGCAGAGCCATCCCATCACCAGGTAGAGCAGGAGGCTCACGTAGTGCGGGGCTCCGCGCCAGGCGACGCGGAGGGTGATCCCCACCAGCGCCAGGCCCCAGACCACGCCGAGCAGGCTCCAGCCCCACGGACCGCGCAGGGAGACCAGGCAGAGCGGCGTGTAGGTGCCGGCGATCAGGAGGTAGATCCCGATCTGGTCCAGCATGTGGAGCTGTCCCACGCGGCGGGGGCTCACCGGCAGCAGGTGGTAGAGCGCGCTGGCGAGGTAGAGCAGGACCAGGCTGCCGCCGTAGACTGCAAATCCGGTCAGGTGCCACGGCTTTCCGGGCGAAAGGCTGAGCAGCGCTACCAGGCCTACCACCGACAGACCCGCGCCTCCCAGGTGGGAAAGCCCGCTCACCGGCTCCCGAAGATTCCATCGCCGCATGCTTGGTCCTTACCTCAATCCCTGCAGGTTCCAGGTTACCAGGTTTCCAGGTTCCGAACCCGCTCCCCGCGAGGATGCTGCTCTAACCGGCGGCGTTCGGCCGCGATACAGTTTAGCGACCTATGGACGCTCCGGAATGTGAAATCTGTGGCCTGGCGATGCTCCGGCGCGTCAGTGGCGGTAAGTTCTGGTGCGCCGGTTGTGGGCACCTGCAGAGCTGACACGACTGCGGTCTCCGGTCGGAGGCCGAGCTCCCGCCTCCGGCGCCTCCGGCGGCAACCCATCCCCCAGACTGCCAATCCTAGCGGACCGCGCCGGCTGGGGACCGGAAGGGATGATGGGCCGGACCGCCGAACCGGCATCCGCGTCTCATTCTATTCTTCCCCCTCTCTGCCCCGCCGCCGTATGGACGACCTCCGGCTCTGGATCCGCCTGACGAAGACCGGCGCCTCCGCGCGGCGGCTCAATACTCTGCTTGCGCACTTCGGCTCCCCGGACGCGATCTTCGGAACGAGCGCGGCGAGCCTCTCCACCGCGCTCCGCTGCTCCGTCTCCGTGGCGGAGAAGCTGCTCGATCCGCTCTACGCCGCCACCGAGCGCGACCTGGAGCTGATGGAGCGCCTGAACACGAAGCTGGTCACCCGGAAAGATCCGGCCTATCCGGCGCTGCTCGCGCAGATCCCGGACCCGCCCCCCGCCATCTACGTGCGTGGGACGCTCCGCCCGAGCGACTGCAAAGCGGTGGGGATCGTGGGGAGCCGCCGGGCGAGCGACTACGGGCGCCGGATCGCGGACAAGCTGGCGATGGAGCTGGCGCAGGCGGGCTACACGGTCGTGAGCGGGCTGGCGCGAGGCATCGATACCTCGGTCCACCAGGGCGCCCTGCGGGCAGGAGGTCGAACCCTCGCCTGCCTCGGGTGCGGCGTCGACGTCGTCTATCCGCCGGAGAACCGGCGGCTGGCGCAGTCGGTCTCGGAGAGCGGCGCGCTGGTTTCCGAGTACCCGATGATGGCGCCGCCGGACGCCTGGCACTTTCCCAGCCGGAACCGGATCATCAGCGGCCTCTCGCTCGGGGTGGTCGTGCTGGAAGCGCCGGCCGGCAGCGGCGCCCTGATCACCGCCGAGTGCGCGGTGGATCAGAACCGGGAAGTGTTCGCCATCCCCGGCAACGTCGACAACTTCCGCAACCAGGGGGCGCACGCGCTGCTCCGGGACGGGGCGGCGCTGGTGGAGAGCGTGCAGGACATCCTGGACGTGCTGGAGAGCCGCGAGACGCAGCCGCGTCTCGATCTCGGCCTGGAAGAGCCGGCGGCCCCGGCCCCGCCGCAGCTCACCCCGGAGGAGTCGGCGCTGCTGGCGCTCCTGACGGAGGACCCGCGTCCGGTCGACGACCTGATCCTGGAGTCGAGCATGCCGGCGGGACAGGTAAATGCCGGGCTGCTTATGCTAGAGATGAAGGGCTGCGCGCGCCGGCTCCCCGGCAACGCCTTCGTGCGCCTCAGTTAGCCGCAGCCGCATCCGGATGTCAGTCACCGTACCTCACGAAGTGCCCGAGGAGACCGCCGGCCGGTTTCCGCGCCCGCCGCTGCAGCCGCTGGTCTGGGCGCTCTTCGGCATCGCCGCCCTGCTCGGCCTAGTGGTCGTTTTCCTCGCCGCCCTGAACCCGATCGCCGTCACCGACTTCTGGTGGCAGGCGCGCACGGGGGAGATCATCGTCCGCACCGGGGAGATCCCGAAGCGGGACGTGCTGAGCTGGACCGCCGAGGGACAGCCCTGGGTAGTGCACGAGTGGCTGACGGAGGTCTTCTTCTACTACGCCCTGATGTACCTGCCGGAGTGGGTGCTGGTGGCGTACAAAGCGGGCCTGGCGGCGCTCGCCTGCGCGCTGGTGCTGGCGCGGTCGTGGGTCCGCTCCGGCAGCATCGCCGTCGCGATCGTCGCCGCGGTCTGGGCCGGCTACCTGGTGCGCCACTATGCCGACCTGCGGCCGCAGATGGTCAGCTTCGTGCTCCTGGCGGGTCTGCTGCTGGCGTTGGAGCTCTACCGGACTTCCCGCTCGCCGCTGCTGGAGCGAGCGCTGCCGTGGGTGCTGCCGCCGCTCTTCGCGCTCTGGGCCAACCTGCACGGCGGCGTGGTGGTGGGGCTGATCCTCGCCGTCGTCTGGGTGGTGGGGGACGCGGTGGGGGCGTGGCTCTTCGACGAGGAGAGCCCGGAGCTCGTGCCGCTCGCCGTGGGTGTCGGCGCCTCGCTCTTCGCCGTGCTCCTCAATCCGAACGGCTATCACGTCTACACTTATCCCTTCGAGGTGCTGAAGCATCCGGAGGTGATGGACTTCATCACCGAGTGGTACTCGCCGAACTTCCACAATCCCGCGATGCAGGCGTTCCGCTACCTGCTGATGGCGTGCATCGGCTTCGGGCTGCTGTCGCGGGGGCGGGACCGGGTCCGCGTGACGGAGACGCTCCTGCTGCTGGCGGTCACCCACGCCGCCTTCACCGCCCAGCGCAACACCGCGACCTTCGGGATCGTCGCCGCCCCAATCGCCGCGGGAGCGCTCGTCTCCGCCTGGAAGGCGCCGGACCTCCTGGCGCCGCTGCGCGAGATCTCCCGGGAGCCGTTCGTGCGGGCGCTCGGCGCGGCGACGCTCGCGCTGGCGCTCGGTTTGTATCTGATCCCCCGGGAATACCCGAAGGAGTGGATCGCGGCGGAGCAGCGCTGGGTGAAGGTGCCGCCGGACCGCTGGTACGAGTACGGCGCCAACCTAAAGTACTTTCCGTACGACGCCGTGGCGCAGATGCGGGCCGGGGTGAACTGGCCGGAGCGGGCTTACATCGACTACACCTGGGGCGGCTTCATCTCCTGGATGCTCTGGCCGCAGCGCAAGGTCTTCATCGACGGCCGCGCGGAGGTGTACTACCCCGGCAAGGTCTTCGACGACGAGATCAAGCTGTTCCGGGCGCAGCCGGGTTGGGATGCGGCGCTGGAGAGGCGCGGGGTGCAGATGGTGCTGACCAACAAGAACGGCTATCTGGCGGCTGCGCTCGCCACCCATCCCGGCTGGCGCAAGGTCTTCGAGGGCTCCGCCGAAGTGGTCTATTTGCCGGTCGAGCTGGTGGAGAACGGAGCGCCGCCGACGGTGCCGGGAGGAACCGTCCCGCCGTGAGTACGACCTTCGGATACGGAGAGACGGAGAGACGGAGAGACGGAGAGACGGAGAGACGGAGAGACGGAGAGACGGAGAGACGGAGAGACGGAGAGACGGAGAGACGGAGAGACGGAGAGACGGAGAGACGCGGGGATGGCGCCCCGGAGGGGCGCGAGACGGTAGCCGGGGGCGAAGCACAGCGCCGCCCCCGGACTCACGCCGGCCCAATAGATCCGCCCTGGAGGGGCGGCGGGAGCTTCCGCGCTCTGGAAGCAAAGGCAAGTGAGCTCCGCCGGGGGTTCCTCTCTCAAAAAGTCATCGTGCAGGAAGGAGGTCCGCAGTGAGCCAGGCGGTGGAAGAGTTGACTGCCCCGGTGGAAGGGGATGGCGGTGTGCTGGTGATCCGCGGCGGTGGGGGACACCGCCAGTGGAACAACATCCGGTATCGCACCGGCATGTCCGGCAAGAACGTCGGCGCGAAGGCGCTCTCGATGAACGTGGCGACGATCCCGCCCGGCGGGGTGGCGTACGCGCACATCCACGTCGACTTCGAAGTGATGCTCTACATCCTGGAAGGCCGCGTGCGCCACGAATACGGCCCCGGCCTGAAGCAGGTGGTGGAGAACGAGGCAGGCGACTTCATCTTCATCGAGCCGGGCGTCCCGCACGAGGTGTTCAACGTGAGCGACACGGAGCCGGTCGTGGCGGTAGTCGCCCGCTCCAGCGCGGACGAGTGGGACAACATCATCCCCTACGACCGGAATGCAGAGGCCTGAGCGGCGCGTGTCCGAACGAACGCGAAGGCGCGAAGGTCACGCGAAGGACGCGAAGGACGCGAAGGACGGCTGAGACAGCTGAAAGGCCGGGTTGAGTTCGCCCGCCCGCGAGTAAACTCGGGCCTACATAGAGCAAAGCCCGCCTGCGCGGGCTGTCGAACCCCGTGCTCGGAGCGCCTCGTCCGTCCCCATCAGGTTCCCTTCGCGTTCTTCGCTATCTTCGCGCCTTCGCGTTCGGTTCGGAATCACTCGGCCGGGATGTGCGGCACCTCCTCGTGGTGCCGCAGCGCCGGCTCGCCGGTGGCGCTGGCCGCCTCGCGGACGGCGCGGTCCGGGATGACGCGGTCGGACGCGCCGCCGACGGGGATGCCGCCGGTGGGCGCTTCTCCGGAGCTGGTCATGATCCGGTCCGGTTCCCGCGGGTGATAGAGGTTCCCACCCTCCGGAAGGATCTCCGGGGTGTGGTCCTCTGACTCACCCGAGGCCTCGATCAGCTCTGCGTGGGTAGGCTCTTCCATGCTCGCTCCTCGCTCCGCCTTCTGCTGGGTTTCACCCGGGTCGCGAGCGGCTGAAACGCGGGCGTCGCTTGCCTCCGCGGCCCGAGGCTGGTATGACTGTTCTGGCCCGGCCCCACCCGTGCGGACTGCCTCTCTCCGTTTGATCGCCCCATGCACATCCCCGATGGTTTCCTGAGTGTCCCGGTTGCCGCGAGTACCGGCGTGATCTCCGCCGGCGTGGTCGGCACGGCGCTGCGGCGCGTGCGGCCGGAGGCGGAGCCGGAGCTGGCGGCGCGGATGGGGGTGATGGCCGCCTACGTCTTCGCGGCGCAGATGGTCAACTTCCCGGTGGCGGCGGGCACCTCCGGACACCTGCTCGGCGCCACGCTGGCGGCAATCGCGCTGGGGCCGCACGCGGCGACGGTGGTGATGGCGGCAGTCTTCCTGATCCAGACCTTCTTCTTCCTCGACGGCGGGCACACGGCGCTCGGCGCCAACGTGCTGAACATGGGGATCGCCGGCACCTACGGCGGCTATGCCGTCTACCGCTCGATTGCGGGCGCCGCGCCCACGCCGCGCCGCAGCCTCTGGGCCACGGGGGCCGCCGCCTGGTTCTCCGTCATGCTGGGCGCGGTGCTCACCGCCGCGCAGCTTGCGCTCTCCGGGACGATTGCCGGCGGGCTGGTCTTTCCGGCGATGGTCGGGGTCCACGCCCTGATCGGGGCGGGGGAGGCGGCGATTACGGTGGCGGCGGTGGCGCTGCTCTGGCGGGTGCGCCCCGACCTGCTGACCGGCCGCGCGGAGAGCGGTGAGCGGCGCACGGGCTGGACCTGGGTCGCCGTCGGCCTGGCGCTGGTAGCGGTGCTGGCGCCGTTTGCGTCGTCGTCTCCGGACGGGCTGGAGTGGGTGGCGGGACGCCTCGGGTTCGAGGAGCACGCGCGGGACCCGGGCCTGCCGGGGCCGTTCCCGGACTACTCGCTGCCGGGGACGGAGGCGGGCTGGGTGCCGGCGCTGGTGAGCGTGCTGGGGGCAGTGATCATGTTCGCCGCCCTCGCGCCGCTGGCCGTGCTGGCGCGGGGATCGGTCGGCGGACGCGCCACGCCGGCACACGCGGCGCTCGATCCGCGCGTGAAGCTGCTCGGGACGCTGGGGCTCGTCTTCACGGCGGTCCTGCTTCCCGCCGGGCAGGCGGGCAAGCTGTGGCTGCTGCTGGCGCTGGCGCTCGGCTGGGTGACGCTCTCCCGGGTGCCCGCCCGGTGGCTGCTGGGGCGCGCGCTGTTGCTGCTCCCGTTCGTCGGGCTTGCCGCGCTCTCCGCCCCGCAGCTACGCGAGGCGGGAGGTCCGGGACTCTCCTGGTATGGGCTGCTCTTCCTGAAGGCAGGGGTCTCGCTGGCAGCGACCGCGGCGTTCGCGGCGACCACCTCCGAGCCACAGGCGCTGGCGGCGATGGGCTCCCTCGGGCTGCCGCGCGGCCTCAGCCACACCATCGCGCTGGCACTGCGCTACCTGCGGGTGATGGGGGAGGAAGCGGGGCGGATGCTGCAGGCCCGCGCCTGCCGCGGCGGCGGCGCCACGCTGGCGCTGCGGACGCAGTCGACCGGCGGGATGGTCGGCTCGCTCTTTCTCCGGAGCTGGGAGCGCTCCGACCGGGTCTCCAGCGCGATGGTGGCTCGCGGCTTTCGCGGCGACCTGATCCCGTTCGCGCTGGCGCGGCCGGGACTGGCCGACTATGGATTCCTGATCGGGCTGGGTTGCTTCTTGATGGGAGTGTGGGTATGGCGGTAGCGCCGGTGCGGATGGAGCAGCTCTCGTTCACCTACCCGGATGGGCTGGTGGCGCTGCGGGGGATCACGCTGGAGGTGCCGGCGGGGCAGACGCTGGGACTGCTCGGTCCGAACGGGGCGGGGAAGTCGACGCTGCTGCTCCAGGTGAACGGCCTGCTGCGTGGCTCCGGGCGGATCTCGATCGGGGACCTGACGCTCACCGAGCGCACGCTGCCGGAGGTCCGCTCCCGCGTGGGGCTGGTGTTCCAGAACCCCGATGACCAGCTCTTTATGCCGACCGTTCGGGAAGACGTCGCGTTCGGCCCGCGGAACCAGGGACTCTCTCCGGAGCAGGTGCGGCGGCGGGTGGAGGAGGCGCTCCAGGTGGTGGAGATGAGCCACTGCGCGGAGCGGCCGCCCCATCACCTGAGCCTGGGGCAGAAGAAGCGGGTCGCGCTGGCGACGGTGCTGGCGATGGACTGCGAGGTGCTGGTTCTGGACGAGCCGACCAGCGGTCTCGATCCGCGGGGGCGGCGTGAGCTGGCGGCGTTCCTGGCGTCACTGCCGCAGACGAAGCTGATCGCCACGCACGACCTGGAGTTCGCCGCGGAGCTCTTCGACCGCGTGGCGGTGCTCTATGAAGGTGAGCTGGCGGCGGAAGGCACTCCGCGCGAGATCCTCTCCGACGCGGAGCTGATGGAGCGCACCGGCCTGGAAGTGCCGCACAGCCTCCGCTACCACGCCCACGGCGTAGAGCACCAGCACGCGGCAATTCTGAGGGATGAAGGATGAGGGATGAGGGATGAAGGATGAGTCCGAACCGTCCCGTTCCGGTGAGGGGCCAGGATTGAGCGAAGGCGTCACCGCCTCCGAATGGTTCGGATTTCATCCCTCATCGTTCATCCTTCATCCCTTCAGAGGCTACCGGTCTTCCATCACCGCGCCGTGGAGGTGGGGATCGAAGCCCCTGGGCCACTGCGTGTCGCTGCTGTAGAGCGCGAAGCGGAAGTCGGCGCGGCCGAGATCGGCGTCCCGGAGGTCGGCGCCGCGCACGTCGGCACCGCGGAGGTTGGTGCCGCGCAGGTTGGTCTCCCGCAAATCCGCGTCGCGCAGGTCAGCCAGGTGAAGGTCCGCTTTCTGGAGGTTGGCGCTGCGAAGCACGGCCGATTGCAGGTCGGCTCCGGCGAGCGCCGCGCCGGCGAGCTTGACGCGCGCCAGGCTGTCGCCGTCGATGCTGGTCAGCACCTCGCGAGTACGTCGATGCGCGATATCCATTCGAGTCCCCCCTTCACTGGTTCGAGATTCGCGTGATCGGAGCCTCGCGCGCCAGTGGATAGGAAGGCTGCTGCCTGCGAACCCCCTGGTCTGCGCGAGCCCCGACGAAGATTTCAAGGTGAGCTTCTGAAACGGTTCACCGAAGCTCCGACGCCGCAGTTAGCCCAAGTTCCGCAGTTTGTAAGAAAGATTCAGCCTCGCGGTGGCTGCGAAGCATCAAGCGAGGCTGAATCTTTCCACTACACTTCGTACATCGGCATGGTTTCTGGCAGGTGCAAG
>JBKBRF010000086.1:0-9909 GCA_046292385.1 Armatimonadota bacterium
ACTCACGGCGGAGCGGATCGTGGGCCTGCAGGTAGCGCATCCCCGGCCTCCTTCGCGCAAGCGAGCGATGCGGCAAAACCTTCCTGCGCCACCAGCGGCGTAACTTTACAGCGTGTGACACGAGCCACCGCTTCCCCGCCAGGGGAATCCCGCCGAAGGGCTCGTCCGCCGATCACCCTCCTGCCCCGCTGATTTCGCCAGCAGCATCTCGACTCCTCTGGATCACCACCTCGGCGCACTGGAGAACAGCCGACGTGCGGCTGCCTGGACGGTCCTCGTTTCGGGGCGCGGCCTCTGCCGCTGCCACGCAGCGGTCAGGTCTCGGGGTGCGTGGGGGAGTCCTCCGGCGCGTGGAGCCGCCCTCACGAGGCCTCACCAGCAGGGAGCGGCTCCCGGGGACCTAGATGCCGCGCGATCTCCGGCGGGAAGGTGCGGCCAGGGAGCTGGTCTTCCTCAAGATACGGCGGCAGCACGGGGTCCTTTGCGGCGGTGCGGAGGTAGCGGCGCTTGTCGGTGCGCTCACCCCGGATCCAGTAGCGTGGATAACCGCGGCGGAGCTTCCCCTGATGGTTCCACACCCGCTCGATGCCGTGCAGCTCGCCTTGCAGCCAGTGGCGCTCTTCGTGGACGGTCACCTGGTCGTGGTTGATCCACCACTGGCAACCGTGCAGGGGGCCATTGAGGCGAGGATGCACCTCCGTCAGAACGTACCGACCATGAAAGTCCTCGTGCCACCAGAGGTCGATGCCGGTCCCGCGGTGCATCGTGTAGGTGCCGATCACCCGGCCGTCCCGCGTCCACTGGTACGCAGTGCCGTGGGGTAGCCCGTCGACGTACGGCTCCATGTTGAGCAGCACTCCCGGCTCGTCCCAGCGATAGACGCGCCCGTGCCGCACTCCCCGCCGATAGGGCCACTCGGCTTCCAGAGATCCGTCCGGGCGCAGGTAGCGCAGTCCGACCTGCTCGCCGTCGAGCCAGTACTCTACCTGCTCGGGTGCGCCGTCCGCGTGCCGGAGGAGGACGCGCGGCTCCGCCTCCGGCGGGATGTCGGACTCGTAAGCCTCGTCAGCCCTCATCGGAGCATCCTCCCGCGAACCGATGTCGTGGCACGTTCCATTCCGCTACAGCTACTGGCTCGGAGGGTGCTTGCCCATGGGGTGCACCAGGAGCCGTCGGGCGGTGGAGCTCATCCGACTGCGCGAGTCGCTGGGCGGCGGCACTTATGGAGGAGAGCCTGTCGGGGAGAGGGGGAACGCGGGGTTGCCGGCCGGGGTCTGTAAGGTATCGGTGGCTACCGCCTGAGGGCCGGGCGAATGCCGTTTGAGCGTGGTGGCCTTCAGGTAGAACGGGACAGCGACCGATAATGAACAACCCGGAAGCTGGCAGGCGAAACGGCCGCTGGCTTTCTTGTCCGGTAAGGGCCCCAGGGGTCGGCTCTTCTACCGCGCGCGATGCCGGTGGAGGGAACTGGAGCTCTGGCAGTGATCCAGGAGAGCGGCGCCGGCAGTGGAGTTTCCCTGCCGGTGAGCACTCTCACCCAGGCGCAGAGTGGCTGCTCGCGACCCCACGGACCCTCCGTGTTGGGGGAAGGCGCTGCCTCCCCCGGAGGTACTGCTGCGTGCGCGCGAACATCTCCTCGAACCACCCGATCCGCGCCCTGTTCCACAACTTTGTCGAGCAGGCGCTCCTCCGCCAGTCCGGCTCTGCGGATCCGCGCATAGTGCGCTACCTGGCGAACGTGCTGGTAGAGTTCACCCACCGCGACCAGCTCTTCCGCATCCGAGATTTCCGCGGCCGCCGCCTGGAGCAGGTCGCGGAGATGATGCTGGAGGGCGACGTGGCGCTGAATGCCACCTCCTTCGAGCGGGAGCGGGAGGTGCACAAGCACATCGGGGACTTCACGCTCTTCTGGACCGGCGTCTATCCGGAGATGCTTCGCGTTCTGCGCGCGGCGACCCGCCGCGATCACCTGGTCGACTACGTGGAGCAGGGACGCCGCTCGTATGAGATTGCCGCTACGTTCAACCACGACCCGTACGGCGACGAGGCGCCGGTCCTGCGCCAGCTCGCGGATAACTTCGAGCGCTGCGTGCTGAGCCTGCAGATCGTCCGGCGGGAGATGGACCTCTACGGCTCGCCGGAGATGACGGCGGCGCGGAGGCTGCTCCAGTCGTAGGCGGCGAGCGGGGCCGGACGTGCCGGGACGGCCCTGGGCCGCTGTTCCGGAACCGACGCGCCGCGGAGGGTGACGAGCACGACGGTCGGACCGTCGATTCCGATTGTCAGCTCCTCGCCGGCTGCCGCGGAGGCGTCCACCGGGATCGCCTGTAGAGGGCGGCTGCGGTCGAGGATCCGCACCTCCCAGCGTGCCGGGCCATTCCATGGCAGGTGCTCCAGGCGCACCCGGAGCTGGCCCGGGCCCTCGGCCCGGCTGCTGATCAGCACCTGCGCCCGGTCCTTGTTCGGACTGAGCCCGGCCGCCGCGCTCACGCCGGGCGGGGCGGTGCTCGCCACCCGCTCCGGCGTTTCCAGCAGGCGCCGGAACGCGTCGACCGCGTGATAGCTCCGGTAGGGTACCCCATGCTCGCTGAACAGCCCGAAGCCGCCTGCCTCGCCGTGGAACAGGTTGCCGACGGTGACGGGGCTGTCCTGAAGCTCGATGAGCGCGGCGGCGATGAACGCGGCGCCAGGCGCTCCCGCCATCCGCTCGTAGAACCGCTGCCGATCCTCTGGCAGGGCAGTCGGAGCGAGGGGCGCCCAGGAGCGGTCCGGCAGGTAGCTCCACTCGTTCAGGTGGATCTCGGTCTCGCGGAAGCCGTGGGAGTCGAGGAGCCGTCTCACTTCCCGCGCCCGCGTCACCAGCTCCGCCGGGTCGTCGGTGTAGCAGTGCCAGGAGAAGAAGTCGAGCGGCAGCCGCTCCCGCCGGCAAAGCTCCAGGAAGCCCCGGACGAATTCCGTGGGGATCAGCCGCCCCTCCACCAGCTCGCCCGGATTGCCAACGGCGGGGCCCCCGACCTTCAGCGCCGGGTAGCGGGTCTTGATGGCGGTCGCGGCGGTGCGGTAGAGCCGGTAGTAGTCCGCGTCGGTGCCGGTCCAGCAGGCGGGGCGGTTTTCCGGCTCGTTCCAGATCTCCCAGTAGCGGATGTCGTGCCGGTAGCCGTTCGCCCACCCCTCGTTGTAATGGCGGATGATGCCGAGCGCCACCTCACTCCACCGCGCCGGATCGGCGGGAGGGTGCACGTACCGCTTGATGCGCGTGTGCTCGATGCTCTCGCCGAGGCGGTAGACGATGCCCGCCCCGGTGGCTCGCACCGCCGCCAGGTACTCGTCGGTGAGCCGGAAGTCGTAGCTCTCCGGCCGGGACGGATCGGCCTCGGGACGGGGGAACACGGCGTGGATGTCGACCACGTCGGGGTTCGGCCAGTGACAGTCGTGGAGGCGCGTGTAAGGGAGCTCGAGCTGTCGCTGCCGTTCGGTGAGGTCGAGGAGACCTCCGGGGCCGAGGGGGCCCTTGTTGATGCCGTGGAGCGGCCGAAGGCGTCCGGCGGGCCGGGAGAAGTCGACGGTCACCCTGGCGGAAGGTGGCTGCGCGGCCGCGATGGAGACGAGGCCGAGCGCGGCGCCGAGCGCCGCGGCCAGCACCTGGAGCCGGAGATGAAAAGGGGACGGCGATACCGCCGGAAGGGTGCGATTCCACACCCCTCCAGCATATCGCCGTCCCACGGTTCCCGGGCGAAGCAGTCCGCCCATGCCGGTCAGGTCGAGACTACGGCATCATCGGAGCGTTCGGGTTCACGATCGGGCGCTGCCCGGTGGCTCCCTGCGCCTGCGGGCAGACAATCTGGCCCGTGCCGTAGAACTTGGCGTGCCCGTCCGCAAACAGGAAGTTGCTGCCCTCGTGCCGGGGATTGCTGCCGTTGGCCAGCTGCACCCGCGCGAGGTAGTTCACCTGCGGGTAGCCGGGGGTGCCGGTGCCGCCCGCATCCCAGTCGTTGAAGATGCCCGCGAAGCGGGAGTCGGCCAGGATGGCGATGTTCGCCACGCCGTGCTGAGTACCGGTCAGGTAGGCCAGGCTGTTCTGGCCGCGATTCATGTCGTACAGGTACTCGTTGTAGGCGTACGTGATGTTCGCCCGGTTGTTCGCCGGCCCGAAGAACTGCTTCGGAGCGGACGGACAGCCGTAGATTCCCGTGTTCTTGGTATACGGGTCGAGCAGCGGGAAGATGTACGTCCAGCCGTAGTCGTTCCAGAGCGGGGAGCCCCAGAGACCGGCCGGGTAGTTGCCGAACGGAACCGACGGCAGGTACTCGTCATAGTCCTGGGAGTACATCATGGCGGCGGTGCCGATCTGCTTGAGGTTGCTCAAGCAGGAAGCTTTCCGAGCTTGCTCGCGTGCCTTTGCGAATACAGGGAAGAGGATTGCGGCCAGGATCGCGATGATGGCAATCACGACGAGTAGCTCGATTAGGGTAAAACCTCGTCTTCGCACGGTTTTCCTTTCTGGACGGAGAGGTCCAAAACCCGACGGCGATAGCCGTCAATCAACACAGTATACCGTTCAAGCGCTCCCTGGGGATCCCTCCTCGGGGTGCCGGGTGCAGAGGATTTGTTGCGCCTTTCCTGCGATGGGGGAATCGGGCCAGGAAAACGCCGTCGGCGTTACGTACGCGCCAATGCCAGCTGACGCTTCACTTCTGAACTCGAGAACACTGCTCTTTAACCGGGTGAACAGGCACGATCGAGCGGGAAGCGCGGCCGGGGGCGGCTGCTGATTGCAGGACGATAGCGTGGAAATCCACCAGAACACCTATATCATATCGGGACGTTATTAAGAACTTACTTAGATGCGCGCCGCCCGCCTGACACCCGGGAGGTTGGCTGCATGCCAGGCGATTCTTTAGGCAACCCTAAGGTGCGGCCTGGAGGGGGAGCGCGCGCGGTGCCGTCGAGCCGGTGGTCACGGCCGGGTTGCTCGCAGCGGCCGGACGGCTGCGGAGCGGAGGAGCGCCCGCCCGCCGGCGGCGGAGACCGTGAAGACGGGGTCCGCGGAGAGGGTGGCGCCGGTGGCGAGGACCACGCGTCCGCCCTCCGCGAAGATCTCCGTGGAGGCGCGGTCCACGATCGCGCGCAGGCGCAGTCGACCGGCGGCGAGCGGAGCCGGGGCGGTGACCCCGGCGCAGGAGAGCTCCTGCTTGCGAGCGTCGTAACGGATGCGCACGCCGCCCAGGTCGAGCGTCACCTCGGAGGCGTCGCCCGGCTCCAGCTCGGCGGTGAAGTCGAGCAGGTCACCCTGGATGCTCCCCAGGCGCGTGCTCTCCTGAACGGCGACGCCGGCCCAGCGCTGAACGGCTCCGGGCTGGTGGAGCCGCCGGAGCTCTCGCACCGGCTCCGCCTGCAGGCGCGGCCCGCGCGGGGTGCGAACGAGCTTCAGCTCCACCGGCAGGTTCATCTGCTGGTTGAACGGCATGCGGGGATGGGAGACGCCTCTGCTCCAGCCGACCTGGATCACGCGGCCGTCCGGGGCGTTGCTGTAGATCTGCGAAGCGTAGAAGCTGCCGTACCAGAGCTGGTGACGGCCGGGCTCGGGCCGGAAACGGCGGCCGTCGAAGTCGCCCAGCACGTACTGACCGTCGGCGCCGTACAGCACCCAGCGGCGCTCTCCGGGCCGGCCCTCCACCGGTAGCTCGAACAGCTCGGGGCACTCGAAGAAACCGTCGATCCGGCTCTGGAACGACCACTCCTTGAGGTTCGGGGAGGTGTAGAAGGAGATGTTCTGGGAGTTGTCGGTCTCGTCGTAGACCGCCATCACCCATTGGCGAGAGGGCTGGTGCCAGAGCAGGCGCGGGTCCCGGCCCGCGTGGCGCACCACCGGGTTGCCGGCGTACTCGGTCCAGGTGCGGCCCCGGTCGGTGCTGTAGACGATGCACTCGCCCCGCCCGGTGCTGGTGTAGGCGGCGACGAGCAGCTCTTCCTTTCCGGTGCGGAAGCCGGAGGTGTTCTGGCGGTCGACCACGGCGCTGCCGGAGAAGGCCCAGTCGCCGTAGCTCCGGGGGTAGAGCGCGATCGGCAGCTCCTGCCAGTGGAAGAGGTCCCGGCTCACGGCGTGACCCCAGTGCATGTTGCCCCACTCCCAGCCGTACGGATTGTGCTGGTAGAAGAGGTGCCACTCACCGTCGAGATAGACCAGGCCGTTCGGATCGTTCAGCCAGCCCCGTCGGGAGGTGAAGTGGAGCTGCGGGCGCAGCGCCTCCCGGTAGAGGGTGCCGCCGCCGGGGGGCTCGTCGGACTGGCTCACGCTGTGGAGGCCGCGGAAGCTCTCCGGCACCTGCTCCAGGCGCAGCGTCAGCGTCTTGCCCTGGAACGGCTGGAGATCGAGGAAGACCCAGAAGTCCGGCTCGGAGTCGACGATCTCGATCTCGAACTCGCGTGCAGTCCGGCCGTCCACGTCAACCCGCATGCGGCGCTTCGGCGCGCCGTTCTTCACCGGGAGGTGGAGGTAGCGGCGCCGGGCGACGATCTCCCGGCTCTGGTCCGCGAAGAGGGATGTCGGGCGGCGGTCGGTGAGGACGAGGTGATCGATGTTGATGTGCCCCCAGCCGCCCTGTACCTGGTCGACGATCCGGATGCGCGCCGCCTTGCCGGCCAGGTCGCCGACGTCCCAGAAGTGCGGGTCGAGCCGCTCCGTGCCGCCCGATTGGCGGTTCGGCCCGGTGGCGGTGCGGACCACCTGCCCGTTCACCAGCAGGTCGATGCTCGCGCGGCCGGGGTGGTGGCCGCCGCCGATGAGGAACGAGAGATAGCGCCGGTTGATCCGAAACTCCGGCGACGTGAGCGTGCCGGTGGTATCGTCGCCCTTGAAAAAAGAGTTCACGAGCCCCTGCCCAAGGAATCCGGAGACCGGCATCTGGTTCGGCAGCGTGCCGCGCGCCGGTCCCGGGCCGAACGCCTCGCCCTCCACCTGCCAGGCCCCGTAGTCCGGCCCTTCGAAGTCGGCGATCACGACGTCGGGCTCCGCCGCCAGGAGCGGCAGGGCGGCGAGGCCGGCGAGGAGCGAGAGGGCGGCAGAGAGGCGGACGGGGGACAGCGGCATGCGAGACCTCGTGGGCGGGGAACCTCCCGGAGTTCCCCGCCGGCGGCCCGTACTCCTCTCGCGGCGCCGCTCAGTCGGCGGGGAGCGGCGCCTCGCACGCCTCCGAAAGGGCGCGTGCGGCGGAGAGCGGATCTTCCGCGGCAGAGACGGCGCTGATCACCGCCACCGCGTGCGCCCCGGCGGCTCGCACTTCCGGCACCCGCTCCAGCGTGATCCCGCCGATCGCCACGATCGGGAGCGTGGAGGCCTCGCGGAAGCGGGAGACCTGCTGCGGCCCCACCGCGTCGCCCGCGTCCAGCTTGGTGCCGCTGCCGTAGACCGCCCCGACGCCCAGGTAGTCGGCATCCTCCGCCTCCGCGGCCTCCACCTGCTCCAGGCTGTCTACCGAGACGCCGATCAGGCGCTCCGGCCCCACGAGCTGGCGCGCCTCCCGGACCGGGAAGTCGGTCGGGCCGAGGTGGACGCCGTCGGCCTCCGCGGCGAGGGCGAGATCGATGCGGTCGTTGACGATGAACAGCGCTCCCGCCTCGCGGCAGAGCGTGCGAATCTCGCGGGCGAGCGGAAGCAGCTCGCCGGTGTCGCGCCGCTTGTCCCGGAGCTGGACCAGCCGGGCACCACCCTTGAGGGCGGCTCGCGCCACCTCCACGTGGCCTCGCTCTCCGGTGCGGCTGTCGTCCGTGATGACGTAGAGCCCGCGCACCCGCCGGCGCAGCTCGGCGCGGGAGGAAAAGCCCGGCGGCGCGACCGGCTCCAGCTCCATCCCCAGGCTCGGCGGTGTATTCGGCTGCAAGGAGAAGAGCCAGCGGGCGCGGTCCAGCACCCGTTCCATCGCCTCGGTCACGTCATACTGGTGCAGGTCCTCGAACGGGACCCAGCGGGCTTCCAGCACGTCGTCGCCGGCCATCGGCGCCGTCTCATCTTCCGGAACGGCCAGGAAGTCGGCTACGCAGTAGTGCCACGGCGGGAAGATCGCGTCGTAGACGTCGATCACGTCGAGCACCCGCATCCGCAGCCCGGTCTCCTCCAGCGCTTCGCGGACCGCCGCCTGCCGCGCCGTCTCGCCCGGGTTGATCCGCCCGCCGGGATAACTCCAGCGGCCGAAGTTCGGCTCTTTTCCGCGGCGGACCAGGAGCACCTGGTCGCGCAGCAGGCAGACCACGGCCGCGCCGGCGACGGGACTCCCGGTGACAGACGAACCGATAACGTCGGACATGCACTCCTCCCTTGCATGGGAGCTTTTCACCAACGGGCCAGGTCTAAACGGGGAGCGGCGAACTCGCGTCGAGCGAGGTGCGCGCGGCGGGCTACGCCTCCGAGCGGCTGCGGTACCGGGCGAGGAACTCTCGTCGGAACTGCGGGAAGCGGTCTTCCTCCAGCGCCTGCCGCACCCCTTCCATCAGGCGCGCGTAGAAGGCAACGTTGTGGTAGGAGAGGATCCGCGCCGCCAGGATCTCGTCGGACTTGTAGAGATGGCGGATGTACGCGCCGGAGTAGTGGCGGCAGCACCACTCCCGGCAGCTCGGATCGATCGGGTTGAAGTCGTCGGTGTAGCGAGAGTTCTTGACGTTGATCCGCCCGAGCGACGTGTAGGCGCTGCCGTTCCGGCCCAGGCGGGTCGGCAGCACGCAGTCGAACATGTCGATCCCGGCGAGGACGGCGTCGAGCAGATCTACCGGGGTGCCGACCCCCATCAGGTAGCGCGGCTTGTCCTGGGGCAGGAGGGGGGCGGTGTGCTCTACCACCTCGAACATCTCGTCGCGCGTCTCGCCGACGGAGACGCCGCCGATGGCGATCCCCGGCGTCTCGAGCTCCGCGATGGCGTGGGCGCTGCGGGTGCGGAGATCCGGGTAGACGCTGCCCTGGACGATGCCGAATAGCTGTCCGTACACGGCCGGGTCGGCGTCGCGGCGGGCCAGCCACTGGTCCCGACAGCGCGCCGCCCAGCGATGGGTGCGCTCCATCGCCTCTTCCGCCGCGGAATGCTCGCACGGGTAGGGGGCGCACTCGTCGAACGCCATCAGGATGTCGGAGCCGAGGGCGAGCTGAATGTCGACTACGTTCTCCGGCGTGAAGAAGTGCTCGGAGCCGTCGATGTGGCTGCGGAAGAGCGCGCCTTCTTCCGTGATCTTGCGGAGGTCTTCCAGGCTGAAGACCTGAAATCCGCCGCTGTCGGTCAGGATGGCGCCGTCCCACCCGATGAAGCGGTGCAGCCCTCCCGCGCGCTGAATGAGCGCTTCGCCGGGCCGCAGGTGGAGGTGGTAGGTATTCCCGAGGATCAGCCGGTAGCCAAGGTCCCACACCTCTTGCTGGCTCAGCGCCTTGACGGTGCCCTGCGTGCCGACCGGCATAAAGGTGGGAGTCTCCACCACGGCATGGGCCAGGCGCAGGCGGCCGCGCCGCGCGGCGCAGTCGGGGGCGGTCTTCAGCAGCTCGAACAGGGCTCTCTCCTGAAAGGCGCCGGCGAGACTGCGGGCGCGGGGAACTCGGGGTCTATTGTACCGCAGGCACGGAAGAGGGGAGGCCTCCAACCGCATCCGCACGGCGCAGGCAGTTGCCAATCCGAGAGGGATGCCGCGCAATGATGCTGTTCGCGAAATCGGCAGGCTGCCCCGGATGCCCCGCTGGCGCGGGGCGCGAAAGCAAGCATTCGCACTCCACAGGCCGGCCCGGGACAGATTCCCTCCCGTCGAAAGGGAGTCTGCCCCGGTGCAGTCTGTGGAGTGCGGTGGCTTGTGTCACACGCTGTAAAGTTGGTGCGCCCCGGGGCGCAGAGTATGTTTTGCCGGCTGCAGGGCGGGTACTCGCTTTACAGCCGGAAT
>JBKBRF010000087.1:0-9137 GCA_046292385.1 Armatimonadota bacterium
GCTTGCACCTGCCAGAAACCATGCCGATGTACGAAGTGTAGTGGAAAGATTCAGCCTCGCTTGATGCTTCGCAGCCACCGCGAGGCTGAATCTTTCTTACAAACTGCGGAACTTGGGCTAGGCGGGCGACGAGATCTGCTTGCTCCGCGCGTGCCATCGCCACCGCCGCTCGCTCGCGGCGATAGGCAACGAGGGCTGACCGATTGAGATGCAGGCGTGAGAGGTGGAATTCGCCCCGTTCGGTGAGCGCTTCGAGCACCCCATCGGTTCGCTCCCGGAGGTGTTCCTGGATGGGATCCCGCCCGGGGTGGAGCAACGGTTCCCCGCCAGGCGCCGGCCAGTAGTCGCCTTTGAACTCGTTGCAGGCGTGACAGCTGTAAACCCAGTTCTCGGCGCTATCCAGCCCGCCCTTGGACCTCGGCTGAAAGTGATCAACCGTGAGCTCGGCTCCTACATCCGTCTCGGACACACTGCAGTAGCCGCAACGGAATTGAAATCGCTGCCTGAGCGCCTGTCGCTCACGACTTCTCACCCGGCTCGGGCCTCAGGAACCCCGTCCAGCCAACAAGCGATCGGCCTCTTCCCGTATGGCGCGCCGCTCCGCCGTCGCTTCCTGGAGCACGTTTCGCAAGCGCTCGGCCAGGGTTTCCTGACGCCGCACCAGTTCCGCAAGTGCCTGATTCTGAGCTTCGGTGCGCTGCCGCTCCTGGCGAAGTCTTTCGGCAGCAGCATCGAGCCTGCTCGCTTCCGCCGTCTCCAACTCCCGCACCAGACCAGCCAGCTCCAGTCGCTCGTCTGAAGTGAGCTCGCCCGCAAGCTCCCGGCTTCGAAGAGCCTGAAATCTCTCTCGTGTTGCCTCGCTCCACATATCCGCTCCTCCGGAGTTACCGGCACCTTCTGAGTATATTCGGAGAGGTGCCGGGAGTTCCAGGGACGGCTCGCCCGGTGAAACCGTTGACAACCTCTCCACACGAACACGGAACAGCGCTTTAGCTCTTCGGGGCGTTCGGGGCCAGCCACGGCTTCCAGTTGTAGATCGGCTTGGTGGCCCAGGCGGGCGGGGTGTAGGGAAGCGCGACCTTCTGCCCCGTGCGGGCGCTCTCGTAGGCGGCGTAGATCGCCTCCAGCACCGCCCTGCCGTCCTCGCCGGTCTCCTGCGGGGTGGTGTCGTGCTGGACGCAGTCGACGAAGTGCTGCATCTCCTGCGGGAAGCCGTAGCAAGCTATCGAATAGCCACAAGAACGGTGGTAGTACCCCGTCGCTCGACGGCAGCCTCTAATCCAATAGTTCGTCAGGTTTCGCAGCGGCCTGCTCGTCAGAGGGTAGCTGAAGCGGCTTCCCCGTCCAGGGAGAAAGACCTCTCTTTCGACAAATGCGCCGAATTACGATGAACTCGCCTGCCAAGACGAGCACGAGTGCAGGTATCTGTGCAGACTGGGGGAGCGCGTTAATGCACGCCATGAACGCCCACACGCCGAGCACGCATATGATAGCGCAACCAACCAGCTTCAGTCTGTCCAGCAGATAGCCCAACATCTCATGCCCTCGCATGAGCATTAACGGCAAAGGCACGCAAGGGATGCGCTTTGCTGTCGCCCACAACAGCGACTGTCTGGTTCGAATCGATGAATGCGGTTGCTGGAGTGCATCCGCCTTCTATCCTGGCTCACTTTACTCTGTAGTTGCCCGTCTGCTTCCCCCTCTCGATGGCTTCTGCCTTCAGGTCCGCAGGCGCATCAGGAGCAAGCCAAGGCTTCCAGCAGTAGATGGGCTTCGTGGCCCACGCGGGCGGCTCGTAGGGGTAAAGGACCTTCTGCCCCGTGCGGGCGCTCTCGTAGGCGGCATAGATGGCGCGCAGCACCTCCTTCCCGTCTTCACCTGAGGGACCTTGGAACGGGCGGTCCTCCTGCACGGCGGAAATTGCCTCTTGTAATTCTTGGGGGAAGCCGTAGTTCCAGATCTCCTCGAACATGGTGAAGCTCCAGCCGGCGGTGGTGCCGGCCTTCTCCACCGCGTAGCCGTACCCGCCGCGGCTGTAGGTGCGCATCGCGTTGCCGTAGAGGAGGTCGGCGTAGGTCACCCCCTCCGTGCCGTAGATCTCCGCGCGGTCGTCCATCCCGCCCGGCTTGGCCCAGCTCTCCTCCGCCATGCCGATCGCCCCGCCTTCGAACTCCAGGATCAGGATCGCGTCGTCGTCGCCCTCGGTGCGGTCGCGGTGGACGTGGGTGCTCATCTGCGCGTAGACGCTGGTGATGCGCCGCTTGCCCAGGATCCAGCGGAAGAACTCGATGGCGTGGCAGCCCATGTCGAACGTCACGCCGCCGCCGGAGCGCTGAACGTCCCAGAACCAGTCCGCGTGCGGGCCGTCGTGCTTCTCGCTCTGCTTCACCAGGTAGACGCGCCCGAGGGCGCCCTCGTCGGCGAGCTGTTTGGCGCGGACGTACTTCGGCGTAAAGCAGAGCTCTTCCGCGTACATCAGCTTCACGCCCGCGTCCCGGCAGGCGCCGATCATCGTGTCGGCCTCCGCCAGGCTGGGGCAGAGCGGCTTTTCGCAGATCACGTGCTTGCCGGCGGAGGCGGCGTCGACCGCCGCCCGGCAGTGGAGGTCGTTCGGCAGGCAGAGGCTCACCAGGTCGACTTCCGGGTTCTCCAGCAGCGCGCGGTAGTCGGTGTACCAGTGCGGGGTCTCGAACCGCTCCGCGAAGCGGCGGACGTTCGCCTCCGTGGGCGAGGCGACGGCGGCGAGGCGCGCGTTCGGCACCCGCTTCAGCGCCTCGGCATGGATCTCCGCCACGAAGCCGCTCCCGATGATCCCCACTCCCACGTCCCGCATCGCCTCTCCCTCCGCGCGCCCTGCCGGCAGTCAGGCAGGCCCACCCCGGCCCGCATGGAGAGCTTCGGCCGCGCGCGGCTCACGTTCCTTCCAAGGGGCTCCCGCCGGCCGCTGTTTAAGCGCGGCGAGGCTTCTCGCTATGTACCGGTGTGCGCGGCACGGGACGCCCGCAAAGAAACTGGGAAGGCTTCGCCCATGGGGGTCGGTACCGAGTCGGTGCGGCGCGGAGAGCGCCCGGGCGAACGGGAGTCGCTGCGGCCCCTTGTCGTGGCAACTGTCGCCGCGCTGAGCGTGCGCGGCGGCGAGCTCTGCTGCTTGCTGCAGCCGGGCGCCTCCACGCCGTGGCGTCTCCCGTCCCACACGCTGCCCCCCGGACGGACCCTGGAGCAGACGGCCCGGGAGAGCCTGGAGCCGCTGCTCGGACCGGCCGAGATCCACCTGGTTCAGCTCCAGGCGTGGCTCCGCCCCTCTCGCGATCCAGACGGGGAGCTGGAGATCGGCTACCTCTCCCTCTCCGCCGCCGGCGCGCCGCCGGCCGCGGGGGCGCAGTGGTGGCCTGTGGGTCGTCTTCCTCGCCTGGGCGCGCGGCAGCACGATCTCCTGGAGCGTGCCCGCCGCAGCCTCTCCCGCCTGGTTCAGGAGACCGACGCCGCCCGCTACCTGGTTCCGGCGGAGTTCACCCTCTCCGACCTCCAGCAGGTCTACGAGGTGGTGCAGTGCCGGGCGCTGGACAAGCGGAATTTCCGCAAGTGGATCCTGGCCGGCGGCCTGCTGGAGGCCACCGCCCGCGAGCGCCGCGACGGCGCCCACCGCCCGGCCCGCCTCCACCGCTTCGCCGAGCGCCTCCCGGCCGATTGACCTGCGCAGAGGCCAGGGGGCGGGTTCCAGGGGTCGGGGGCCAGACTGCGGCAGCAGGCGGGAAGGGAAACTAGCGGGGAGGTGCAATGGCCGCCAGAGTCCGGCGGAGGCGCGACAGCGGCTGAGGCGGACAGTTGTGCGCCCCCCTGGCGAGGGGGGCGAGCTTGAGCGGAGGGAGCACTCCCGTGAACTGAGCCTCCGGGCGGAGCTCTGGCTGTGTCGCGGGAAGATGGCCGCGGTATGCACTCCAGATTGGGGCTGCTAGCCCGCAGGGCGTGAAAAGCCCCCATCTGGCCTTGCACGCGGGAGGGAGTGCTCCCGGAGTGAGGGCTTGGGGTGGGAACGGCGGTGTGAACGCCGACTGCGCCGGATGGTCGCTGCTGGACGTCAGCATCAGCCCCGAACCACGTCGGGGGAGGGCTGGAGGCTCTTCTCCCCGTATACTCTCCTGGGACCGGCCCGCTTCCGCCGCCCCGCCCTGCGAGAGGATGTCGTGCGCGTCCTGACCCTGAACCTTACCAAGACTTACCCCGGCGACGTGACCGCCGTGCGGTCGCTCAACCTGGACTGGACCGATGGCGTGGTCGGTCTGCTCGGCCCGAACGGCGCGGGCAAGACCAGCCTGATGCGGATGCTGGCCACGCTGATGGAGCCGAGCTCCGGCACCGCCCTGGTGGACGGGCACGACATCCGCTTCGATAAGCCGGCGGTGCGCGGGCTCCTCGGCTACCTGCCGCAGGACTTCGGGCTCTATCCCTCCCTCACCGTCTGGGAGTGCCTCGACTACATGGGCCTGCTGGCCGGGATGAGCCGCGCCAAGGAGCGCCGGGCGCGGATGAGCGCGGTGCTGGAGCAGGTGAACCTCACCGAATTCCGCGGGCGAAAGGTCGGCGCCCTCTCCGGCGGCATGAAGCGGCGGCTCGGCATCGCCCAGGCGATCCTCCACGAGCCGCGGCTGCTGATCTTCGACGAGCCGACCGCCGGCCTCGATCCCGAGGAGCGGATCCGCGTCCGGAACCTCCTCTCCGAGCTGGCGGGCGACCGGGTGGTGATCCTCTCCACGCACATCGTGGCGGACGTGGCGAGTGCCGCCCAGCGGATCGCGGTGATGCGGCGCGGGTCGATCCTGTTCGACGATGCGCCCGCGCGGATGGTGGAGACGGTGCGCGGCAAGACCTGGCAGGTGCTGACCGACGACGAAGGGCTGGCAAAGCTCCGGCAGCAGTACGCCGTGGTGGAGGTGCAGCGAGAGGCGGAGGGCCTGCTGGCGCGGCTGGTCGCGGAGCAGGTCGACCTCCCGGGCGCCGCCCTCCGCGATCCGACGCTGGAAGACGCCTACGTCTGGATCATGCGCGAGACCCCGGAGACTGCTGCGGCCCCGGCCGCTCCCGAGCCAGTAGTTCGGGACTGAGTGGGAGAGTGGGCGAGACCGAACCAGTATGATGATGTCTTGGCGAAGACACTTCGAGAATAATCAGGAGTCGATGTACCCGAGGGAGGGGCTCGGAGCTCTCACTCCCCCACTCTCCCTTGCGCCCACTCCAATTTACCAGAGGTAGCTGAATCCGCCGCTAGCCCTATGCCGGCTCGATGTTCTGGTTCACGCGGAAGAGGTTGGTCGGGTCGTAGGTGCGCTTCACCTGGGCCAGGCGGTCGTAGTTCTCCCCGTAAGCGGCATGGACGCGGCCGGCTTCGTCGGCGGTGAGGAAGTTGACGTACGCGCCGCCGGTGGCGAACGGCGCGGAGGCCTGGAAGAACTCCCGCGCCCAGCCGATGCAGCGCGCGTCGTCCGCGGGGTCCTCCCAGCGGCCGTGGAAGTTCATCACGAAGCGCGCGTCGCGGTGGGCGTAAGCCGTGGCGTGCGGAGAGGGCCGGCTGGCGGCGCCGCCCAGCGCGCCGATGAAGAACTCGCACTGGGGCGTGGGGAGCTTCTTGGCGTACTCGACGATCGCGTCGAACAGCCCGTCCTGCAACTCCGCGAAGTTGTGGGTCTTCCAGTAGTTGCGGGCGCCGGGGGTGAGGAGCGGATCGAACGCCTGCTGCCAGGCGGTGTACGGCTGCGCGCCGACGTGCTCGCCCACCGGGGAGCCGAAGTGCCGCAGCGGCTCCACGAGGCTCTCCCCCTGCTCCGGGTCGCCCGCATAGCAGAGCGCCAGGGCCAGGATCCCCTGTCCGTGCACCGCTTCCGGAAGGAACGGCAGCGGCGGCGCCTGACGGAGCACCAGCCAGACGGAGAGCGCCTCCGGGGCCTGTGCCGCGAACTCCCGGTACTGCGGCAGCACCTTTCGCGCCTCTTCCAGGGAGTAGACGATCAGCCCGCTCAGCACCTGGGGCCCGACCGGATGGAGCCGGTACTCGAAGCGGGTCACTACCCCGAAGTTGCCGCCGCCGCCTCGCAGCGCCCAGAAGAGGTCCGAGTGCTCCGAGTCGCTGGCGTAGACCACCTCCCCGTCCGCCGTCACCACCTCGGCCGCTTCCAGGTTGTCGACCGTCAGGCCGTACTGGCGGCTCAGCCAGCCGAAGCCGCCGCCCAGGGTAAGGCCGGCGACGCCGGTGGTCGAGTTGATGCCGAGCGGCGTGGCGAGCCCGTGCGCCTGGGTCGCCGCGTCGACGTCCCCCAGGGTCGCGCCTCCCTCGACGATCGCGCGGTGGCGGACCGCGTCCACGTGGACCGCCCGCAGGCGGGAGAGATCGATCACCAGCCCGCCGTCGCAGAGCGCGTTCCCGGCGACGTTGTGCCCGCCGCCGCGGACCGCCAGCAGCATCCCCGCCTCGCGCGCATAGCACACCGCGTGGATCACGTCTCCCGCCTCCGCACATTGCAGGATCGCCGCGGGATGCTTATCGATCATCCCGTTCCAGATCTGCCGGGCGCCGTCGTACGCCTCATCGGACGGAACGACCAGCTCCCCCTGCGTTCTGCCCCGGAGGCCGGTGAAGTTCGTGCTCACCACGGTCATCGTCAGGTTCTCCTGCCCGCAGGGGAGCGGTGCGGCATGGTGCGAAGCCGGGTTGTCGCGACGAAGGCTGCCGGCACCCCGGACACGCACCGCGGTCCTGGTCCGGAGGATGCCCGGTGCGGCCGCAGTTGACCCACGGATTCCCTCCGCCCGGGTGCGTGCGCCGAACCGCGGGTCGCGGGCGCCCGGTCTGCCGCGGGTCCGCCACTGTGATAACCTCGCCGTGCCATGTCCCAGAAAGCCACCATCCACCGCGTCCGGATTGAGCTCTCCGATACCGACCGCCAGGTCTATGAAGACCTCCAGCTCAGCATCGCGCGGGCGGAGAGCGAGACGGCGCACCGCCTGGTGGCGCGGCTCCTCGCCTACTGCCTCTGCTACGAGCCCGACATCGCCTTCACGGGCGGCGTGGGTGCGGGAGACGAGCCGGACGTCTGGGTCCGTGAGCCGGGAGGGCGCGTGAAGGTCTGGATCGAGGTGGGGCTGCCGGACCCGCGGCGGCTCGCCAAGGCAGCCCGGCACTGCGAGCGGGTGGTCCTCCTCGCCTACGGGCGCCGGCTCCCGGACTGGGATGCGGAGCACGGCGCGCTGCTCGGCGCGGCAGGGAACATCACCGTCACCGCCGTGGAGCTCCCCTTCCTGGACCAGCTCGTGGCGCTGCTCGACCGCGTCATCACCTGGAGCCTCACCGTCAGCGGGGGAACCCTCTACCTCACAAGCGGGGATCGGCAGCTCGAGACGACCCTCCGCCACATGAGCGGTCCGTCGCTCTCCTGAGACCTGGCGGTGGGGCAGCGGACAGCTCAGGGTTTCTAGCCGGACTCGACCGGGCGGAACAATCCTGCAGAAACAGGCTTCCCTAGCTCGACCTTGACGCGCGTCGTCGACTGCCACTTTCCGTTTCGGCGACTCTGAAACTCCACTGAGATCAGCAGGTTGGTGACGCGGTCTACCGTCAGCACCAGTCGCTCCGGCTCATCATGCAGCTCCACGGCCACGGTGACGGAGCCGGGCGGCCCGCCCCAGTTTTCCAGATGGCGAACCTGAGCCCCCCGGCCCCATTCCTGGAACTTCCGTCCGAGCACCGCCGGGGCGAGCTCGCTGAGGTCGTTCCCCAGTCTCGACTTCTCTTTGCTGCGGATCCAGCGGCCGCTGGGCCGGCGTTGGACCCACACTCCCTCGGGGGTATGAATGGCGTTGAAGCGCTCATCTTCTGTGCGCCACAGTCCCTCGCGATACCAGAGCTGGCGCTCGTAGACCATTCGCCCGTCGTCGGTGATCCGCATAAAGACCAGGTGCCCGGTCCGGACACGGGCCATGGCCTCCACGATGCGATCTAGCAGTCCCGCATCGACGCTGCGCGGAGGCGCCAGGATCAGGAACAGCAGCAGGACCAGTAGGGCCGCCGCAGCCAGGGAAAACCGCAGTGCCGGGTGCCAGATCCGGGAGCGGCCGGTCGCAGCCTGCTGTGACAGCCGCAGGCGAATGCGCGCCCGGAGCTCGTCGGACGGCTCCGCGTCCGGGTAGGCGTCACGCACGGCATCGCCGAAGCTCTGGTCCCAGCGCTCGTCTGCAGCAGCCCCCTCGGACAGGCTGGATCGATCGCGACTCATCGCCTGACCTCCTGCTCGTCCGGCGCGAGGAAATAGCTCTCGCCACGCTGTCGCGCCGCCTTCCTCGCCCGCTGCAGCAGGCTGTTGACGGCGGCAGGAGAACGACCGATCACCCGGCCGATCTCCTCCTGGCTCAGTCCCTCGAGGTACTTTAGCAGCAGCACTTCCCGTTGGTCTGCCGGCAGCGCTTCCAGGATCTCTCTCGCTTTCTGGGCCCGTTCTCGCTGCAGGGCCATCCTGGCCGGGTCATCACGCGGCGCACCTGGCAGCGCTTCTTCTAGACCGGGCAAGAGAGGGCTGGTCTCCCGCCTGGAACGAGAACGCCGGAAGAATCCGGCGAGGGTGCGCTGCGCGATGCGGTAGAGCCACGCCTCGACGGGGCCGTCCCCGCGAAACCGGGGGACCTGCGCCGCTGCCTGCAGCAAAATCTCACTGGTGAGGTCTTCCACGTCCTCACGCCGCGTCACGCGCCGCGACACGTAACGATAGACGAGATCGAGCCCGCGCGTCGCCAGCTCCTCTGCAAGCGCTTCCGGAGTGGCGGACGGTTTCTGGTGAGTGCGCTTGCGAAAGAACTGGATCAAAGGCAGCGGCTTTAGACCGGGACCGGTAGAGAGCGAAGCGCACCGTCGGCCCGCGTGGCGCCTCCGGGTGGCTTCTCCAACGCGCGGCAAACCGGGTATGCCATACGGGATTGTCGGATGTCGGCTCTCCGGGCACCACCGCGGCCGGAAAGCCGGCGGCAGAAATACAGCGAGCCCCCACCGGGTAAGGGTGGAGGCTCGCAAAGTATTCTGGCGGCGACCTACGCTCCCACTCCTGATAAGGAGCAGTACTCTCGGCGCAGTGGGGCTTAACTGCCGTGTTCGGGAT
>JBKBRF010000088.1:0-5567 GCA_046292385.1 Armatimonadota bacterium
CGAAGAGAGATTCACCGCGTGGCGGGCCAAATCATGCCCCCGCTCCCTGCTTCTTCATCAAGGGAGTTTGTTGCGCACAGCGCAACAAGCGATACCGTAACTCCATCTGCGAAATGTGAGCATACGGGGGCTGGGCTTCGCTCTGTGTAGCGCCGAGTTCACTCGCGCGCGGGCCGGCGGGCTCCCACCCGCTTTCGCCACCTTCGCGTTCTTCCCTCCCTTCGCGCCTTCGCGTCTCGGTCCGAATCTCCTCTCGCGATCCCTCCCGCTACAGCGCCCCGGCGCGGGTGCGGCGGGGGCTGCCGGCCTTCCACTGGAGCTGAGTGAGTAGCTCCGCGGCGCCCCAGGTGAGCAGGACGCCGATCGCCACCGACACGGCTCCCGTGACCCCGATCGGGACCAGGCCGAGCATCTGCCGGAGCGGGGGCAGGATCGCCGTCAGGATCTGCAGGAGGATGCTCGCCGCCACGATCGCGTGCAGCACCAGGTTCGGCTGCGGCTGCACCGTCACGTGGCGCGACGGGTAGACGAAGACGAGCTGCGCGATCGACTCGTAGAGGAAGACCACCGTGATGGTGGCGGCGATGTTGAGGCCCAGCCGCGGCATCAGCAGCAGGAGCGCCAGGCCGACCAGGCCCTTCATCACGCCGGTCGTGAGCACGAACCGCAGCGACGGCGCGTCAAGGAGCGGCGCCTGCGGATCGCGCGGCGGCTGCTGCATCACGCCGCCGTTCCGGTCGAGCGCCAGGGCGAGCGCCGGTGGGCCGTCGGCCACCACGTTGATCCAGAGGAGCTGCACCGCCGTCAGCGGCAGCAGCAGCGCTCCGGTGTCGTCCCGCGCGCCGGTCAGCACCGCGACCAGCGCAGCCACCATCACCAGCAAGAGCAGCGCCAGGTTGGTGGAGAAGAGGAAGCGGATGAACTTCTGGATATTCTCGTAGATGCTCCGGCCTTCTTCCACGGCGGCAACGATGGTGGCGAAGTTGTCGTCCAGCAGTACGAGGTCGGCCACCTCGCGGGAGACGTCGCTGCCGCGCTGACCCATCGCCACGCCGACGTCGGAGCGCTTCAGCGCCGGGGCGTCGTTCACGCCGTCGCCGGTCATGGCGACGATCTCACCACTCGCCTGCAGCGCTTCAACGAGATGCAGCTTGTCTTCCGGCGCCACCCGCGCGAAGACGTTCTCCTCCCGCACCGCCTGGCGGCGCGCGTCGGGTGAGAGCTGCTTCAGCTCCTCGCCGGTGAGCGCGCGGCTCGCCTCGATTCCGACCTCGCGGGCGACGGCGAGCGCCGTGGCGGGGTGGTCGCCGGTGATCATGATGACCCGGATCCCGGCCCCCTGGGCGCGCCGGATCGCCTCCGGCACTTCTTGCCGCGGCGGGTCCCAGAGCGAGACGAGGCCGCCGAATTCCAGCTCGGTCTCCCCCTCGCCCATGCGCCAGCCGAGCGCCAGCACGCGGAACCCCTCCGCCGCATGCGCCTGCGCCTTTCGCTCCCACTCGGCCCGCGCGGCCGGATCGAGCCGGCTGCGCCGCAGGATCACCTCCGGAGCCCCCTTCAGGTAGCTGACGTGCTGCCCCGCCTCCTCGACGGTGACCCGCATGAACTTGGAGTCGCTGTCGAACGGCAGCGTGGAGTGGCGGGGATGCGCCTCCCGGAGCTGCTCCGGATCCTTACCCTGACCTCGTCCGTACTCGAAGAGCGAGACCTCCAGCGGGTCCCCGACTCCGGTCTCCGGCTCCGCGTCGTTGGCGAACAGCATCGCCCGCAGCGCGCGCTCCGGGTCCGGCGTGTCGAGCCCCCGCACCTGCATCCGGTTCTCGGTCAGGGTACCGGTCTTGTCGGTGGCGATCACCGTCACCGACCCGAGCGCCTCCACCGCCACCATGCGGCGCACCACCGCCCGCCGCCGGGACATCCGCTCGATCCCAAGCGCCAGCGTGAGCGTGAGCACCGCCGGGAGCCCTTCCGGCACCGCCGCGACCGCCAGCGCCACCGCGAAGAACATCACGCGCGTGAACTGGTCCAGCCCCTCCGCCAGCAGCCCGAGCGCGACGAGCACCAGCGCGAGACCGAAGATCCAGCGGGCCACCTGGTGCCCGAACACGTTCAGCCGGCGCTCGAGCGGCGTCTTCCCGGCCTCGATGCCGCCGAGCATCGCCGCCAGCCGTCCGAGCGAGCTTTCGGAGCCGATCCGCCGGACCTCCGCGTACCCCTTGCCTCGCACCAGGAGCGTGCCGCTGAGCAGCTCGTCGTGGGCCGACTTGTCGACCGGCATCGACTCCCCGGTCAGCACCGCCTCGTCGACCATCAGCCCGTCGGTCTTGAGCAGCTCGGCGTCGGCGGGGACGCGGTCGCCCGCTTCCAGCCGCACCACGTCGCCCGGCACCAGTTCCGTGCTGGGCACCCGCATCATCTGGCCGTCCCGGTAGGTCCAGACCTGCGGCGCCGCCAGCTCTTTCAGGCGGCTCAGCGCCGACTCCGCGCGGTACTCCTGGAAGACGCCGAGCCCGGCGTTCAGGAGCAGGATGAGGGCGATGGCGGCCGACTCGACCGGAAACCCGCGCATGCCGTCCCGGACCCAGGCGAAGAGGTCGAAGGCGAGCGCGAAGAGCAGGATGTAGATGAGCGGGCTCTGGAACTGGCGCAGCACCCGCCGCCAGAGCGGCTCGCCCTCTGCTTCGGGCAGGGCGTTCAGCCCGTACTTGTTCCGCCGCGCCTCCGCTTCCCTCGTCGTCAGTCCCAGCTTCTCCATTCACGCCCCCGTCGCACCGTCTCCAAAGCCCCTGCGCGCGGCTCCAAGGTTTCTTTACCCCACAGCACGCCTTCGGCAGGCGCAAGCTGCGGAGCGCCCATCCCCCAATCAGGATGCCCGCTCTGGAACCGGCCGACGCGCCTAGGCTCCGCCTGGCGCGACAGAATCGACCGAGTGAGGACATGAGAGCCGGGTATCCTGGGCTCGGCGCGCCGGATGGGAGCGCCGTTCACGACCTTCATCGGGGGCATCCCCCGGGAGCTTTCCAGCGCTATGAACGCAGTTGTCTACCACGGACCCGGCCAGAAGAGCTGGGAGCGGGTGCCGGATCCGCGCATCGACCAGCCGACCGACGCGATCGTCCGCATCACCTCTTCCACCATCTGCGGCACCGATCTCCACATCCTGAAGGGCGACGTGCCGGAAGTGAAGGACGGGACGGTGCTGGGGCACGAGGCGATCGGGATCGTGGAAGAGACCGGCCCGAGCGTCTCCAACCTGAAGAAGGGAGACCGGGTGCTGATCCCCGCCATCACCGCGGACGGGCACTGCGACTTCTGCCGCCAGGGGATGTACTCCCACTGCCGCAGCGGCGGGTGGATCTTCGGGCACCTGATCGACGGGCTGCAGGCGGAGTACGTCCGCGCGCCGTACGCGGAGACCAGCCTCTACCGGGTGCCGGAAGAGCTGACCGACGAGCAGGTGCTCTTCCTGGCGGACATTCTGCCCACTTCCTACGAATGCGGAGTCCTGAACGGGCAGGTGCGGCCGGGCGACACGGTCGCGGTGATCGGGGCGGGACCGATCGGGCTGGCGGCGATCCTCCTCTCGCGGCTCTACAGCCCGGGGCTGATCATCGCCGTCGACCTGGAGGAAGCGCGGCTGGAGCGCGCCCGCCAGTTCGGGGCGGACGAGACGATCCGCAGCGGGACGGAAGACGTGAAGGACCGCATCATGGGGCTGACCCGCGGCCAGGGAGTCGACGTGGCGATGGAGGCGGTCGGCATCCCGGAGACGTTCGAGCTCTGCACCGACTTGGTGAAGCCGGGCGGGCGGGTAGCCAACATCGGCGTCCACGGCAAGCCGGTCTGCCTGCACCTGGAGCGGCTCTGGGCGCACAACATCACGATCACCACGCGGCTGGTCGATACGGTCAGCGTGCCGCAGCTCATGAGCCTGATTCAGGCGGGACGCTTCGATCCCACGCTCTTCGCCACCCACACCTTCGCGCTGGCAGAGGCGATGGCGGCGTACGACGTCTTCAGCCGCGCGGGGGAGACCGGCGCGCTCAAGGTGGTGCTCAAGCAGTAGCTGCTCGGAGTCCGCGCTTGCTTTTCGGGGGCCGGCAGGATGCTGCCGGCCCCCGGTCGTTCTGCAGCGCCAGTGAACTTGCCGGCGGGGAGGTGCGTTTAGGTGTATGAAGAAGTAGCCAGGTAGCCCTCCCGGAGACCCCGTCATGCGTTCCCCCGCCCGTCTCGCCGCCGGCGCCGCGCTCCTCGGCGCGCTGTTGATCGGGACGGCGCTCTCGCCGCGCTCGTCCGGCGCGCAGGCGCTGAGCGGCTTCGATCTCTTCCGGAGCAACTGCGACGGCTGCCACCCCCTCCCGGACCCGGAAGAGCCGAAGCGGAGCCGCGCGGAGTGGGAGAAGCTGCTGAACGAGATGGTGAAGGTGCGCGGGGCGGCGCTGAACGAGCAGGAGGTCCGCGCCGTCCTGGGATTCCTCGACAGCTTCAACCGCCCGGAGCGCCAGATCGAGTGGGTGGAGACGCCCGCCGCCTCGCGCAAGGCGGTCTTCAGCGCGGCCGACGCCGGCAAGCTGCCCGCCGAGTGGGTCGACCTGACGCTCGGCGGCGATGCGTCGATCCCGTGGTCGGTGCAGGCGGACACTGCCGGCAAGGCGGCGTGGGTCGCCCCGATGAAGGAAGCGCCGGAGAGCCACTATCCCGCGCTGATCGACAACACCGGACTGGTCCGCTCCGGCACCGTCGCCACCCGATTCCGCATCAGCGGCGGCAAGAAGGCGGCGGGGCTGATCTTCGGCTACCGCAGCCCCCAGAGCTACTACGGCGTCCGCGTCACCCCCACGGACGTGCTCCTGTACGAGGTAAACGGTACCCGCCCCGCCCTCCTCGCCCGCGTACCGATGGCGGTCCCCCTCAACGAGTGGCACACGCTTTCGGTCGAGTTGACCGAAAAGGAGGTGCAGGTCTCGCTGAACGGCAAGCCGCTCCCCCAGCTCCAGCGCCCGCTGCCCGCCTACCAGGGCGGCCGCGTGGGGCTGATGACGCAGGGGGACACGGTAGCGCGGTTCGACCAGTGGTCGATCTCCGTTCGCTAGGGGGTAGCGTTTAGGGTGTAGCGTGTAGGGCTAGCGGGGGCGGGATGCGCCATCCGGACGCGGTCGTTCCTGCTCCTGCTCTTGCTCCTACTCCTGCTCGCTGGCGACCTCCGATGCTCAGGCGTGTCCTCGAATGCTTGGCCCAGGCGGCAGGCCGCTGGGTGGGCTTCGCCGCCTCCGGTCCTTCACACCTGACTCCGGGGCGCGCGGGACCAGCGAATCGGGGCGGCTTATGGAGTGCGGAAGCTCGCTTCCGCTTTGGGGAGCCTCCCCTACACGCGGGGTGTATCCGGGCGAAAGCGAGCTTTCGCAGTCGGCAGCGGTCCGTGTGCGGAGACAGCGGCGAAAGCGGCAGCAAGTGTCACACGCTGTAAAGTTGGTGCGCCCCGGGGCGCAGAGTATGTTTTGCCGGCTGCAGGGCGGGTACTCGCTTTACAGCCGGAATCAGGGCCGGAGGTCCGCACGCTGGAAGCG
>JBKBRF010000089.1:0-3595 GCA_046292385.1 Armatimonadota bacterium
GTTTGAAGATGGGAAACGCACCAAGTGCCTGGCGGCGATGAGCCGCGAGCGGGCAGCGGAACGCGAGTGGGAGAAGGTCGCCGCCTGATCCGCTTTTACACACCTATTGACAAGAGCTCCGACGACTCGCTTCAATGACCCTCCGGCCATTTGGTGGTCTCGATCAGCGGATCGCCGGTTTCCAGCATCGTCTTGAGGCTGGCGAGCAGGTGGGGCCATCCCTCGGACATCACCGCGATCACCTGCGAGTCCGGGCGATCCATCTCCTGCGTGAAGGTCAGCTTCACTGTGGCGCCCATCTCCTCCAGCTCGTACGTGACGCGTGAGTGGCCCTCCGCCTGCAACTCCGGCATGTGGTCGACCCGCCAGGAGAGGACCAGCCGACGGTGCGGCTCGATCTCCAGCACCTCGCCCGTGTCGCCGACGCGGCCATCTGGAATCATGAGCCGCCACGCCGCGCCCTGCCGCCACTCCGACTCCTGCCAGGTCTCCGCCCAGTAGCGCCGGGTGAGCTCCGGCTCGATCAGCGCCTGCCACAGCCGCTCCGGCGTGGTGCGGATGTAGGTGACGTAGACGAACCGCGATCGATCAGCCATCCCAATCTCCTCTCGAAAGCCCCGTCAGTTGGGCGAGTCGCCTGCTCCGGCAATGATACAGCAGCACTGCTCGCGGTGAGGGGGAGTCGCCCGTCGGGACGGCTTGTAGAGTGCGGCGCAACCTGACGTCGAAGCCACTTCTCTCGAGCGGCGCCCTCACCGACCAACGCAAAACGGGGGCCGCACCGGCAATCCGGCGGACCCCCGTTCGTCAGCAAGAACAACCGGCGGCTGCTACTTGATGAAGAGCATCTCCGGGTAGGTCGGCAGCGGCCAGTCGTGGTCCGGAATGATCGTCTCCAGCTCGTCGACCGTGGCGCGCAGCGCGTTCATGACCGGAATCACCTGGTCGCAGTAGTAGCGGGCCTCTCCCACCAGGTCATGACCGTTCTCGTGCGCCGCCTTCGCGTCCAGCTCCGCAGCCAGCGCCTCGAGGGAGCGCAGCAGGCCGGTGACGCGCTGCAGCACGGAGGTATCCGGATCGATGCCCACGGCCTTCAGGTTGGCGGCGGTGGTGGCCAGCAGGCCCTGGTAGCGGACCACCGCGGGATAGATCATCGTGCGCGTCATCCGGACCGCGAGCAGCGCTTCCACGTTGATCGTCTTGCAGTACTGCTCCAGGTAGATGTCGCGCCGGCTCTCCAGCTCGCGCCGGGAGAGCACTCCGTAGCGCTCGAACAGTGCCAGCGCTTCCTCTTCGCCCAGGGCCGGGATCGCGTCCGCGGAGGTCCGGAGGTTCGGCAGGCCGCGGCGCTCCGCTTCCTGGTGCCACTCCTCGGAATAGCCGTCACCGTTGAAGATGATGGCGCTGTGCTCGTCCAGGATCTCCTTCAGCAGGCACTGCACCGCGGCGTTGAGCTTCGAGGAGTCGCCGCCGGTCGCCTGCTCCAGGCGGCTGGCGACGTAGTCGAGCGACTCGGCCACGATCGTGTTCATCGCGACGATCGGGCCGGCAATCGACTGGTTCGAGCCGACGGCGCGGAACTCGAAGCGGTTGCCGGTGAACGCGAACGGGCTGGTGCGGTTCCGGTCGCCCGCGTCACGCGGGAGCGGGGGCAGCACGTCGACCCCCACGGTGAGCGTGCCCCTCTGGCGGGAGCTCAGGGTGCAGCCGGTGCGGATCTGCTCGAAGACTTCGGTGAGCTGGTCGCCCAGGAAGATCGAGATGATCGCCGGAGGCGCCTCATTGGCGCCGAGGCGGTGGTCGTTACCGGCATGCGCCACCACGGCGCGCAGCACCCGCGCGTTCTTGTGGACCGCCCGGATTACGGCGGCGCAGAAGACCAGGAACTGCGCGTTGTCGTGCGGGGTCTCGCCCGGATCGAGCAGGTTGCCCAGCTTCGGGCTGCCGAGCGACCAGTTCACGTGCTTGCCGGAGCCGTTGACGCCCGCGAACGGCTTTTCGTGCAGCAGGCACGCCATGCCGTACTTCTCCGCCACCCGCCGCAGCGTGATCTGGATCAGCTGCTGGTGGTCGGTGGCGACATTCGCCGTCTCGAAGGTGGGGGCGATCTCGTACTGGGCCGGCGCCACCTCATTGTGCCGCGTTTTGATCGGCACGCCGAGGCGCAGCAGGTCTCGCTCCACCTCCATCATGAAGGCGAGCACCCGCTCGGGGATCGCGCCGAAGTAGTGGTCCTCGAACTCCTGGCCCTTCGGCGGCTTGCAGCCGAAGAGCGTGCGGCCCGCGTGCAGCAGGTCCGGCCGGGCGAAGAAGAAGTTGCGGTCGATCAGGAAGTACTCCTGTTCCGGGCCCGCCGTGGTGCTGATCATGCCGGGGTCAGCGTGACCGAACAGCTTCAGGATCCGCTGCGCCTGCTGGTTCAGCGCCTGCATGGAGCGCAGCACCGGCGTCTTCTTATCCAGCGCCTCGCCGGTCCAGGAGATGAACGCCGTCGGGATGCAGAGCGTGGTCCCGTTGGGGTTCTCGAGGATATAGGCGGGGCTGGTGACGTCCCAGGCGGTGTAGCCGCGCGCTTCGAAGGTGGCGCGGAGGCCGCCGGACGGGAAGCTGGACGCATCCGGCTCGCCCTGGATCAGGTTCTTACCGGAGAATTCGGCAATGGCGCCGCCGCGGCCGTCCGGCACCAGGAAGCTGTCGTGCTTCTCGGCGGTGAGGCCGGTGAGCGGAAAGAAGACGTGCGCGTAGTGAGTGGCGCCCTTCTCGATCGCCCACGCCATCATCGCGGCGGCGACGACGTCCGCCACGCTGGGATCGAGCTTCTCCCCCTTCTCGACCGTCCGCCGCAGGGAGCGGAACGTCTCCTTCGGGAGGCGCCGCTCCATCTCGGCGAGGGTGAAGACGTTGGTGCCGAAAGTCTTGCCGGACGGGATCTCGGCGAAATCCGCGGACGGCGTGATCGGCTGGTACTCCGTTACGGCCTTGATGGCCTGAAGTCGGGCAGTGCTCCCGCTCATGCGTTCTCCAATGCAGGGTAGAGAGTGATGGATCCACGCCGGCGTGGCACCGAACGCTCGCCAACCCTGGCGCGCGCCGGCTTTAAGTCTATCATCGCGCCTCGCGACGAGCGGAGAGCCGCCCCGCCCACGCGCGCACATTAACGTTTAGCGGGATTGCCTTCGGGACATAAGGGCCGCGAAAAAACTTTTGTGTAAGCCGGACGCTAAGTGGTGTATCCGCTAGGTGGTGACAGGACTGACGCTCCCCGCGGAAGCTAGATCCCGTGCTGGCGCGCGCTTTCGTCGAGCCGAGCCCGCAAGACGGAGCCGACTTCACCACGCAAGAAGGGCCGCGCAAGGATACTGTTGGCGAAATCGGGAAGCTGCTCCGGTGCCCCGCTGGCGCGGGGCGCGAAAGCAAGCATTCGCACTCCACAGGCTAGCCCGGAAGAGATTCCCTCTCGTCGAAAGGGAGACGGCCCCGGTGCAGTCTGTGGAGTGCGGTGGCTTGTGTCACACGCTGTAAAGTTGGTGCGCCCCGGGGCGCAGAGTATGTTTTGCCGGCTGCAGGGCGGGTACTCGCTTTACAGCCGGAATCA
>JBKBRF010000090.1:0-2591 GCA_046292385.1 Armatimonadota bacterium
AAGTCCCGGTTCAAACCGGAGGTCTTTCAGCTGTTCAAGAGCTGGCGCAAGCTGCCGAAGACCGCGAAGGGCCTGAAGGGCAACCGACGGCTCATCGCCCGTGGGGAGCAGATCTTCAACGGCCGCGAGTTCATCGTCTCCGACGTGCCGGGCTTCAACGACGTGCTTGGGAGCAACAACGTGGTGGCCACCTGTTCGAGCTGCCACAACGTTCCGAACGTCGGCACCCTCTCGCTGAACCTGCCGATGGACATCGGCGTGAAGCGCGTCTTCCGGCGCACCCCGGAAGAGCCGCTCTACACGCTGCGGAACAAGGTGACCGGCGAGACGGTGCAGACGACCGACCCGGGCCGCGCCATGATCACCGGCAAGTGGGCCGACCTGAACAAGTTCAAGGTCCCCGGCCTGCGCGGCCTCGCCAGCCGGGCGCCCTACTTCCACGACGGCTCGGCCGCGACGCTCGAAGAGGTGGTGGAGTTCTACTACGACCGCTTCGCGATCGAAGCCGGCCCCGCGGAGAAAGAGGCGCTCGCGGCGTTCCTGAAGAGCCTGTGATCGGGCCGAGTGAGAGCCCTCAAAGGCTAAAGGCAGAAGGCTAAAGGCTAAAGCCCGAAGCACCGTGAGCGGGAGGTCCCGCTCCTTCTCATTCTCGCTCTCCTTCTCGGAGACGACTCGGCTGGTTGCGGTCGTCCTTCAGGGTCCGGCTGCCGGACCCTGAAGGACGCTGAAGCGCGCTTAGGGAGGTCGACCTCCCGTCCCCTTGTTCCTCTGTCTCTGGCTGTACCGGGCGGTTGAGACCGCTGCAACGAAGGCACCAAGTCGGCCTCCGCCGACTCCGTTGTCGGAGGCAGGCGCAGGGGCCATTTTGCGTCTCCTCGTCTCGATGGCTCAGCTCTGGAACAGGAGCGCGCGGGAACGCCGGATCCACTCGTCGCGCGACCGACCGTCGAGTGCGGCCTGCAGTGAACGGCGCGCGGCTGGCATGAGGGGAGACCGCCAGCCGGTCAGCGCTCGCGCGTTGGAGGTCCGCTCGGCCCAGGGGATGATGATCTTCTCGACGACCTTCAGCAGGTCTCCCGCGCAGCGGTCCTCGGATTCGTCCGAATCGACGAACCACGTGTCGAACGGCTTGTCCGAGCCGGAGTATCTGCCGCCGTTTAGATGCAGCGCCTCGAACTCGTCGTTGTAAGCTCGGACGCCCCACTCGAGCTCGAAGGATCGCGCGGGATAGGCGGGCACCCGAAGCGAGATCCAGTGCGCCCAGTGCTCTCCGGCTCGCACGTAGAGCTGCTTCTTCGCGCGGGTGAAGCCGAGCGAAGGTACTTCTCGCTCGAAGCGCTTCAAGATCGCCCTCACCCGGGCGCGATACGCGAGCCTCCGTTCGTCATCCAACTCCATCTGAATTCCTGATTGGCCGACGGGAGCGGAGTCGGCGCAGGCCGACTTCGTGCCGTGGTTGCCGCGGTTTCAACCGCCCGGCACCCACCGCCGACGAGCCAAACTACCGCCCGGTTCCGCTGACTTCCAGGTTCTGTCCGGAGACCCAGCCGGCGAGGTCGCTGGCGAAGAAGAGGCAGACCCTGGCGATGTCGTCCGGCTCTCCCAGGCGGGTGAGGCGGCCGGTATCCGCCAGCGTCTCCTCGTCGAGGTGCCGGGTCACCAGGAACCGCGCGGACTTGGTGGGGCCGGGGGAGACGGAGTTGACGCGGACCCCGTGCGGCCGGAGCTGCTTGGCGAGGCACTTGGTCCAGTGGACCACGGCAGCCTTCGCGACGGCGTAGACGCTGCCCTCGTCGCACGGCATCAGCCCGGCGGAGCTGGCGATGTTGACGATGCTCCCCTCTCCCCGCTTCACCATGGAGGGCGCGACGGCGCGGCACATGTTCATCACGGAGAGGAGGTTGCGGTCCAGGATCACCCGCACGTCCTCGTCCGGGATGCCGAGGCACTCGTTCGGCACCGGCTTGTTCCCGCTGGCGCCGATGTCGCCGCCGGCGCAATTGATCAACACGTCGATCCGCCCGTGCCGCTGGAGCGCCGCCTGGGTCAGCGCCTCGCAGGCGCTGGGCGAAGTGAGATCCCCAAAGACGATGGAGCACCGCCGCCCGAGCGACTCGATCTCGTCGACCACTTCCTCCGGGCCCTTCGCCTCCCCGAAGCGCCCCGCCTGCTCCGGGTCGAGATCGTGCAGGACCACGTCCGCCCCCGCGTGCGCCAGCCGCAGGGCGATGGCACGCCCCAGGCCGCGCGTGCTGCCGGTAACCAGGGCGACGGCGCCCGGGATCAACTCGCAATTCATTCCACTCACTCCCCACCCCGCAATCTGCATCGGCCGGCCAGGTGCCCGCCCCTGGCTCTTGTTGCGCAAGAGCCGCTTCTGACCCTGCTCTGGCAAGAGGGGAGAGGGAAGATGGAGATGAAAGCTCCTCGCCCGGGTGGTGCTGCAGGGTACCCGCGGGCCGCGAGGCATTGATGGGAATAAAGTAAAAGAGCGTGTATAATTGTTTCAAATGACACGATTGTCTGTAGGCCATCCTACCGAGCGGTCTTCCCGTGGCCGCCCCATGCGCCCGCTGCTCCTGACGGACGAG
>JBKBRF010000091.1:0-1413 GCA_046292385.1 Armatimonadota bacterium
CCGTCCCGAGACTCCCGCTCCCCGAAAGTAGTCATCCTGAACGCCAGTGAGATACCGTGTTGGCTGTCAACCGTAGTTTTCGCGGCTACCGACCGCAGTGGGGTGCTTCCGGCCAAAGAAAAGTCGAGTTTGTCCTCCAGCACCCCACTGCTGGCCACCGGCCGCGGCGTTAGGTAGCCCACTGCGGATCGAACTCGGATCGGTGACGCAGCACGCCGAAGGCGAGATGTAACAGCTTTCGCATCGCCGCCGCGACGATCGCCATCGGCACCAAGCCCCGTTGACGTAGGCGGTCCGCGAGAGCTTTGATGAGGGGGTTCCAGGTGAGCGCGCTGAGTGCTGGGAAGTACAGCGCCTTTCGTAACCAGGCGTTCCCTTGCTTGCTGATCCGCGTTTGCCCCTTCCAGGGACCGGACTCTTGCAGCCGTGGCTCCAAGCCCGCATAGGCCGCCACCTGCCGCGCGTTGCGGAACCCGTGCGCCCCGCCCAACTCGCCCAGGAGCCACCGCGCGGTTGCTTCCCCGATCCCCGGAATGGACACCAGCCACTTCCGCTGCCTCTTCAGCTCCGGATGCGCCTCGAAGTGCGCCCGGAGGTCCGCTTCTACGTTCGCGAGGGCCTCCTCCAGGAAGGTGATCAGCGCTTCGAGAGACTGCCGCACCGTCGAGGGATGCTCGGCGGCGCCCAGACGGTTGCGCTCCCGCTGCAGGTCCTGCGTCAAGGCTTCCTGATGCCGCAGAAGTGCCTGGAGCTCCCGATAGGCCGGGGCGGGTGGGCTCCACAAGCGCGGCTGCTCCTTCTGGCAGAAGTCGCAAATGAGCCGGGCGTCGACTTTGTCGGTCTTGGCCCGGGAGAGCCGGCTCTTGGCGTAGTGGGCGATCTGTCGCGGATTGACCACGCTCACCCGACCACCGCGATCATAAAGGAAGGCCGCGAGGGCTTCGCCGTAGGTGCCAGTCGCTTCCATGCAAGCGTGGATCGCCTTCGCACCGTGCTGCTGCAGCTCCGGCGGGAGGTGCTGCTGCAGCCAAGCGTGGAGGTCTCGGAAGCCTCCGAGAGCATTGTCGAACTTCCGCTGCCGGTACTTCCCGGACGGAAGCCGGAGCATGGCCACAAAAGAAGCCTTGGCGAGATCTAATCCGACGGGAACGAACTCGTGAGCATCCATGAGCGTGCGGTCCTCCAGACGCGGTAGAGTAAAGTGGGATCCCGCGGTCAGCCTGGTGAATGCAAGCTCACCGGTGCGCTGGGTCGGAAACCAGCACCGGGGCCATAAGATACCGTCCGGCCTGTAGGGAGCCCGTAGGAGAGGGTGCCGGGCGCTTATCTCACTGACAGCCTTGCGAAATGCCTGGACTGAAGGATCTCCCGGCGTCACCGGCACCCTCTCCTACTTACCCGCCCAACATACCA